>NZ_JAIY01000010.1:935518-956650 GCF_000710405.2 Kitasatospora sp. MBT66
GGCGGGGCGACGGGCGGGGGCCGGACGGCAGGCGGGTAGGGCGGCGGGCGGGGACGACGGCCGGGACGGCGGCCTGTGCGGCGGCGGCCGGAAAATCCGTTGCGGCCGGGCCCGGCCCCCGCCGAGGATGGTCGCTCGTGAACGAAGCCGCCCCGTCTCCGAGCGGTCGGGTGAAGTCCCTGCTGCGCACGGTCGCCCCCGACCTGACCCCCTGGCGTTCCTCCCGGGAGTTCCGCCTGCTGTGGCTCTCCGGCTGTGTCACCGGGTTCGGCAGCTTCCTCACCTATGTCGCCGTGCCGATGCAGATCAAGGAGTTGACCGACTCCTCGGTCGCGGTCGGCCTGATCGGCGCCTTCGAGCTGGTCCCGCTGATCGTCTTCGGCCTCTGGGGCGGCGCCCTCGCCGACGCGCTCGACCGGCGCCGACTGGTGCTGTTCGCCGAGGCGGGCCTCGGCCTGCTCAGCGCCCTGCTGCTGGTCAACGCGCTGCTGCCGACCCCCGTGCTGTGGCCGATCTACCTGGTGGCCGCGCTGGTCGCCGCCGCCGACGGCCTGCAGCGCCCGGCCCTGGACTCGCTCACCCCGCGGCTGGTCCCGCACGACCAGCTGACCGCCGCCTTCGCGCTGAACTCCCTCTACCGCAACGCCGCCTCGGTCGCCGGTCCGACCCTGGCCGGCATCGTGGTCACCTTCGCCGGGGTGCAGACCGCGTTCGCCCTGGACGTGGTCACCTTCGCCGCCTCGCTGCTGCTGCTCTCCCGGATCCGGGCGGTGCCGCCGCCCACCGGCGCCGAGAAACCCTCGGTGCGGGCGGTGCTCACCGGCGTCCGCTACGCGTGGAGCCGCAAGGACCTGCTCGGCACCTACGCGATCGACCTGTGCGCGATGCTGTTCGCCTTCCCGGTGGCGATCTTCCCGTTCCTGGCCGCGGACCTGGACGCCGGCTGGGCGCTCGGCCCGATGTACGCCGCCTCGGCGGTCGGTGCCCTGCTGGTCTCGGTGACCGGCGGCTGGACGTCCCGGATCCACCGGCACGGCCGGCTGCTGCTGGTCGCGGCGCTCGGCTGGGGCGTGGCGATCGCGCTGGCCGGCCTGTCCGGCTCGGTCTGGCTGGTGCTGCTGTTCCTGGCGCTGGCCGGCGGCGCCGACCAGATCAGCGGGATCGCGCGCTCCACGCTGTGGAACCAGTCGATCCCGGACTCGGTGCGCGGCCGGATGGCCGGGGTCGAGCTGCTCAGCTACTCGGTCGGGCCGCAGCTCGGCCAGGTCCGGGCGGGCGGCATGGCCGGACTGGTCGGCGTCCGGGCCTCGGTGTGGGTCGGCGGCGTGGCCTGCGTGGTGGGCGTGCTCGCGCTGGCCACCGCGCTGCCCCGGCTGCTGTCCTACGACGACCGCACCGACCCGCACGCCGCCGCCGTCCGCGCCGAGCACGAGCGCGCGGCGGCGGAACGGGCGGCGTCGGAACGGGCGGCGGGACCCGCCTCGGCCGAGGAGAGCCCCGCCGCCGCGGGCTAGCAGAGCAGGGCTACTCCCCCGCGCCGTCCTGCGGCCGGTCGTTCCACTGGGGGTCGTTCTTCCACTCGCGGTTGCGCAGCTCCGCGGTCTCCAGCGCGTGCGCCGCCTCCTGCTGGGTGGCGTACGGGCCGAGGCGGTCCTTGGCCGGGCACTCCGGCCCCTCCTCGACCTTGCCGTGCTTGATGCAGTAGAACCATTCGCCGGGCCGGCCGGTCGGCTTGTTCCGGCGGAATCCCAGGGCCATGGTGGTCACCTCCGTATCGGCGGTCGTGTCCCCGCCGTGGCGTCGCGTCGTCCTGATCATTCCCCGCCCCGGCGCCGTCCGCACACCCGGTGCCCGCCCCCGGAGCGGAGGGCCCGACACTTAGAATCGGCGCCATGGCACTCGTACCCGGCATCCAGTCACCCATCCGCAAGGTCCCGGCGCACATCCCGCGCCCCGAGTACGTCGGGAAGCCCGCCCCGACGCCGTACACCGGGCCCGAGGTGCAGACCGCCGAGACGATCGAGAAGATGCGGATCGCCGGCGGGATCGCCGCCCGGGCGATGGCCGAGGCGGCGAAGCTGATCGCCCCCGGTGTCACCACGGACGCGCTGGACGCGGTCGCGCACGCGTACATGTGCGACCACGGGGCCTACCCGTCCGACCTCGGCTACCGGGGCTTCCCCAAGTCGGTCTGCACCTCGATCAACGAGGTCATCTGCCACGGCATCCCCGACTCGACCGTCCTCCAGGACGGCGACATCGTCAACATCGACGCCACCGCGTACATCCACGGGGTGCACGGCGACCTCAACGCCACCTACCTGGTCGGCGACGTGGACGAGGAGTCCCGGCTGCTGGTCGAGCGGACCAGGGAGTCGCTGGACCGGGCCATCAAGGCGGTCAAGCCGGGCCGTCTGATCAACGTGATCGGACGGGTCATCGAGTCCTACGCCAAGCGCTTCGACTACGGCGTGGTCCGGGACTTCACCGGACACGGCATCAACACGTCGTTCCACTCCGGCCTGATCGTCCCGCACTACGACAGCGAGCGGGCCACCGAGGTCATCAAGCCGGGCATGACCTTCACCATCGAGCCGATGCTCACCCTGGGCACCTACGACTACGAGATCTGGCCGGACGGCTGGACCGTCGTCACCAAGGACCGCAAGCGCACCGCCCAGTTCGAGCACACCCTGGTGGTCACGGCGGACGGCGCGGAGGTCCTCACCCTGCCGTAGCGCCGGACGACGTGGGCCGACCCGTCGGGCCGGCCCACGTCGGCGGACGGCTCGTCAGCCGATCAGCCACTGCTCCTCGGCCACCGCGCCCACCTCGGTGCAGGCGTCGGTCAGCACGTCCAGGACGCGCAGCGGGTCCGGCAGCGGCTGCTCGGGCCCGCGCAGCCAGCGCACCTCGGAGCCGTCCGGCAGCGCGGCCGGCGGCAGCAGGGTGTACGAGCCGCGGCAGTGCCAGCGCAGGCCGGGGTGCTCGGACATGGTGTCGGGCGTGGAGTCCAGGGCGCTCGGCCACCACTCGTCCTCGTCCACCGGGGTGCCCCTGGTGGCGGTGAAGAACAGATAGCGGTCCTCGCCGACCGCGGCCACCGGGCCCTCGACGCCGAGCGCGGTCAGGCGCTCCAGGGCGAGCCGGCCGGCCTCGGCCGGGACGTCCAGCACGTCGTGGGCGCGGCCGGTGGCGGTGACGAAGTTGGCCAGCGGGTCACGGGAGAGCCAGCGGGCCAGCTGCTCCGGGTCGGTGGTGGCCTGCGTCTGCCAGGCGAAGGAGACCGGGTGCTGGGCCGGGGCCGGACAGGCCACCCGGTCGCAGGAACAGCGGTACCCGGCCGGATGCGCGGCGGGAGCGAGCGGGAAGCCGGCGCGCACGGCGCCGAGCAGTTGGTCCAGTCTGGCCGCGGGGGTGTCGGGTGCCGCCGACCGGGCCCGCTCACGATCCCGCTTCTGCCACCAGGCCGTCCACCTGCCGCCGGATTCCATCGGGCCCCTTCCGCGCATTGCCGTGCCTGGTGTGACACAGCGTTCGACGTACCACTCCGACGCAACGCACGGCGCCCCCCGCTGCTTCCCCGGGTGGTGCTCGGCACTGCGGTCCCGCGCCCCGCCGGCCGGAGCCGGGGTTGCCGGACGGTCGACGCCCGGGGTCACGGTACGGAGTCAAGGCGGCACGACGGCTGCGGCTCGGCGGCCCGGCGGGCACGATGAGATGCGCCTCGCCCGGCCCGTACGGGCCCGCTGACCCGGGTGGACCCCGAGGGCGTAACAGGAAGGATAAGGGTGCGCGGGCCCTTCGGATGACCGGGGGCGGTGCCTCTCCGGTCACACTCCCGGCACCCGGCCCTCACACGGCCTCCGCCGGGGCGCCCGCGGCGGCCGGGTCGGCCCCCTGCGCCCGGCCCGCCGGGAACCCCCGCCGGGGTGAGACCCTGGTGGGGTGAAGAGCGCGGACACCGAATTCGTCGGCGGCCCCCTGGACGGCCGGACCCTCCCCATCCCGCTGGGCCCGATGTACGGGGTGCCCAAGAAGTACACCGTGCCGGTCCCTTCGCACGGGGACACTCCGGCGCGCACACTGGTGTACGTCCGGGCCAAGCAGCAGCGGGGCACCCGCTGGTTCTGGCGCTACGAGTACGACGAGGCGGCCACCGCCCGCGCTTCCGGGTGACGGCCGCCTCCCCTCGCGGGAGGACGGCCATGGCGAGAACCGAACGGCACCCGAGGAACCGCTCCCGGTCGGTGGCGCTGCACAATCGGCAGGCGGCCGGGGTCACGGTCGGCCTGCTGGTGGCGATCAGTGTCTACAGCGCGGTGCTGGGATCCAACGGCTGGCTCTGGTTCGGCTGGACGGTGCTGCTGCTCGCGTGCGTGGCACTGTTCGCCGTCCGCTCCTGAGCAGCCGCACCGTCCCTCCCGGCAGCGGTGCCGGGACCCGTACCGGTCAGGCGTCCTCGGCCAGGATCAGGTACAGCTTCTTGCGGGCCTCGTTGAGCACCTCCAGGCCCTTGGCGCGCTGCGCCTCGGTGCCCGTCGCCATGACCTGGCGGACGGCCTGCTCCACCGCGCCCAGCGCCTGGCCGACCTCCTGGACCGCGGCCCAGTCGACCTCCTGGCCGGCCTCGGCCCACGGCTCGTCCGGTCCGGCCTCGGCCTCGGTCCGGCCCGCCTCGGTGAGCTGGACCAGCCGCTTGCCGCCGACCTCCTCCGCCGTGACCAGGCCCTCCTCCTCCAGCAGCTGGAGGGTGGGGTAGACCGAACCGGGGCTGGGCCGCCAGGCCCCGCCCGAGCGCTCGGCGATCTCGGCGATCATCTCGTAGCCGTGCATCGGCCGCTCCTTGAGCAGCGCCAGCAGCGAGGCACGCACGTCCCCGCGCCGGGCCCGCCCGCCGCGCCGTCCGCGCACCGGATGGGCGCGATCGGCCACGCCCACATCGACTCGGCCTGGCTGTGGCCGCTGCGGGAGACGGTCCGCAAGGTCGCCCGGACCGCCGCCAACATGACCGCGCTGCTGGAGGACGAGCCGGACTTCCTCTACACCATGTCCCAGGCACAGCAGTTCGCGTGGATCAAGGAGCACCGCCCGGAGGTGTACGCCCGGGTGAAGAAGGCGGTGGCGGACGGCCGCTTCGTCCCGGCCGGCGGCATGTGGGTGGAGTCCGACACCAACATGCCCTCCTCGGAGGCGATGGCCCGTCAGTTTGTCCACGGCAAGCGGTTCTTCCTGGCCGAGTTCGGGATCGAGAACGAGGAGGCCTGGCTGCCGGACACCTTCGGCTTCACCGGCGGCCTGCCGCAGATCATCCGCAACGCGGGCTCCAAGTGGCTGCTGACCCAGAAGATCTCCTGGAGCCAGATCAACAAGTTCCCGCACCACACCTTCCTCTGGGAGGGCATCGACGGCACCCGGATCTTCACCCACTTCCCGCCCGTGGACACCTACAACTGCTCCATGAAGGGCTCCGAGATCGCCCACGCGGCACGGAACTTCAAGGACAAGGGGGTGGCCCGGCACTCGCTGGCGCCGACCGGCTGGGGCGACGGCGGCGGCGGCACCACCCGCGAGATGGTCGGCAAGGCCGCCCGGCTGCGCGACCTGGAGGGCTCGGCCACGGTGCGGTGGCAGCGCCCGGCCGAGTTCTTCGCCGAGGCCGAGGCCGAGTACCCGAAGCCGCCGGTCTGGGTGGGCGAGCTGTACCTGGAGCTGCACCGGGCCACCCTGACCAGCCAGGCCCGGACCAAGCAGGGCAACCGGCGCAGCGAGAACCTGCTGCGGGAGGCCGAACTCTGGTGTGCCACGGCCGCGTTGCGCACCGGCCTGGCCTACCCGTACGAGCGGCTGGACCGGATCTGGAAGACCGTGCTGCTGCACCAGTTCCACGACATCCTGCCGGGCTCCTCGATCGCCTGGGTGCACCGGGAGGCGGAGGCGACGTACGCGGGCCTGGCGGCCGAGCTGGAGGAGCTGATCGGCGCCGCCCAGCGGGCCCTGGCGGGCGATCCGGCGGGCGGGCGCGAGCTGGTGTTCAACGGCGCCCCGCACGGACGCTCGGCGGTGCCGGCCGGCGGCGCGGCGGTGGCGGTGGCCGGTCCGGGCGACTGCGCGGTGACCGCGCGCGAGGGCGGCGGCTTCGTGCTCGACAACGGGCTGCTGCGGGTGGTGGTGGACGGCGACGGCCTGGTGGTGTCGGCGGTGGACGCGGCGAGCGGCCGGGAGGCCGTCGCCCCGGGCACCCGGGCCAACCTGCTCCAACTGCACCCCGACTTCCCGAACATGTGGGACGCCTGGGACGTCGACCAGTTCTACCGCAACACGGTCACCGACCTGGTCGCAGCCGACGAGGTCGCGGTGCACGCCGAGGGCCCGGCGGAGGTCGCGGTGCGGGTCGCCCGCTCGTTCGGCTCCTCCACCGTGACCCAGACGCTGACCCTGCGCGCGGGATCGGGCCGGCTGGACATCGACACCGAGGTGGACTGGCACGAGGCGGAGAAGTTCCTGAAGCTCGCGTTCCCGCTGGACGTGCACACCGAGCGGTACGCGGCCGAGACCCAGTTCGGCCACCAGTTCCGGCCCACTCACACCAACACCAGCTGGGACGCGGCCAAGTTCGAGGCCTGCAACCACCGCTTCGTGCACCTGGCCGAACCGGGCTGGGGCGTCGCGCTGGTCACCCCCTCGACCTACGGGCACGACGTGACCCGGGCGGTGCGCGCGGAGGACGGCGGCACCACCACCACGGTCCGGTTCTCGCTGCTGCGCGCGCCGCGCTTCCCCGACCCGCGCACCGACCAGGGGCGGCACCGGTTCCGGCACGCGCTGGTGCCGGGCGCGGAGATCGGCGACGCCGTCCGCGAGGGCTACGCGGTGGGCCTGCCCGAGCGCCGGGTGACCGGTTCGGCGGAGGCGGTGCGGCCGCTGGTCGAGCTGGACCAGGACGCGCTGGTGGTGAGCGCCGTCAAGCTGGCCGACGACGGCAGCGGGGACCTGGTGGTACGGGTCTACGAGTCGGGCGGCGGCCGGGCCCGGGGGCGGCTGGCGACCTCCTTCGCGCTGGCCGCCGCGGTGCCCTGCGACCTGCTGGAGCGGCCGTGGGACGGCACCCGCGGCGAGGTCGTGGCGGACGGCGACGGGGTGCGGCTGGCGCTGCGGCCGTTCGAACTGGTGACCCTGCGGCTGACGCCGGCGCGCTGATCCTGTTTGCTGTCCCTGTCGTCCTGCTCGTCCTGCCCTCGTGCTCGTCCCGCTCGTCCTGCTCGTCCTGCTCGTCCTGCTCGTCCTGCTACCTCCTGCTACGTCCTGTCCGGCCCGCCGCCCCGGTCCTCCGGGGGCGGCGGGCCGGCTGCCCGTCCGTCCGTGCGTCCACCCCACCGGAGCCCTCCGCCATGACCGCGCCCTCGCCGTCCACCACCCCGCAGTTCGCCGACCCCCTGCTCGTCGGTCCGGTGTGGGCAGCCGTCGACATCGGCGGCACCAAGATCGCCGGGGCGCTCGTCGACTCCGCCGGGACGCTCGCCCACCGCGTCCAGCTGCCGACCCCGGCGAAGGAGTCCGGCGCCGAGGTGCTGGCCGTGGTGCACCGGGTACTGGACCACCTCGCCGCCTCCCCCGACTGGGCGGCGGTCACCGCCGTCGGCATCGGCAGCGCCGGACCGGTGGACCTCGTCGGCGGCACGGTCAGCCCGGTCAACATCCCCGGCTGGCGCGAGTTCCCGCTCACCGTCGAGGTCGCCGCCCACCCCGCCGTGGCCGGCCGCCCGGTGGCGCTGGCCGGGGACGGGGTCGCGATGGCCGCCGCGGAGCACTGGCGCGGCGCCGCCCGGGGCGCCGACAACGCGCTCTGCCTGGTGGTCTCCACCGGCGTCGGCGCGGGACTGGTGCTCAACGGCGCGGTGCACCCCGGACCCAGCGGCAACGCCGGCCACCTCGGCCACATCAGCGTGGACCTGGACGGCGAGCGGTGCCCGTGCGGCTCGTACGGCTGCCTGGAGAACATCGCCAGCGGCACCGCCATCGCCAGGCGGGCGCTCGCCGGGGGCTGGGAGCCCCGGGGCGGGGACCGCTCGGCGCGCGCGGTGGCCGAGGACGCGCTGACCGGGCACCCGGTGGCGCTGGCCGCCTTCGACCGGGCCGCACAGGCGCTGGCGGCCGGGATCGCCGCCACCGCCACCCTGGTCGACCTGCGGCGGGTGGTGGTCGGCGGCGGGGTGGCGGCGGCCGGTCCGGTGCTGTTCGAGCCGCTCGCCCGGCACCTGGACCGCTACGCGGCGCTGCCGTACGTGCGCGGGCTGGACGTGCGCCGGGCCGAGCTGGGGAACGACGCCGGGCTGATCGGCGCCGCCGCGCTCTGCCGCTGAGCACCGGGCGCCCGTCCCCCGCCCCTGCCCGTCCCGCACCCTCCGCCCGTTCCCGTTCCCGTTCCCGCGCCACCGTCTCCGGGAGACCGTCCGCATGCCGCTGTTCGCCCCGCTCACCAACCCGGTGCGCCCGTACGCCTGGGGGTCCGTCACCGCGATCCCCGCGCTGACCGGCGCCGCGCCCACCGGCGGGCCGCAGGCCGAACTGTGGCTGGGCGCCCACCCGTCCGCGCCCTCGCTGCTCGACGACGGGCACGGGCCGCGCCCGCTGGACCGGCTGATCGCCGAGGCCCCGGAGGAGTTCCTCGGCGAGGCCACCGTCCGGCGGTTCGGCCCCCGGCTGCCGTTCCTGTTCAAGGTGCTGGCCGCCGAACGGGCGCTGTCGCTCCAGGTCCACCCGACCCGGGCGCAGGCCGAGGCGGGGTTCGCCGCCGAGGAGGCGCTCGGGGTGCCGCCGGACGCCCCGGAGCGGGTGTACAAGGACCGCGACCACAAGCCGGAACTCCTGTGTGCGCTGGGCGACTTCGAGGCCCTGTGCGGCTTCCGCCCGACCGCCGCCACGGCCGCGCTGCTGGACCGGCTGGCAGTCCCGGCGCTGGCCGGTTGGGTGTCGGCGCTGCGCCTGCGGCCCGCCGCGGAGGTGCTGCCCGCCCTGCTCCGACAGGCCCTCGGCGACGGTGGCGACGCTACAGGCGGCCCGGGCAGTGCTGCCGTGCTCAAGGAGGTCACCGCCGCACTGGAGCGCCTCGCGGCCTCCGACGGCCCCGACGCCGCCGCCTGCGCGGCCTACGCCCGCGCCGCCCGCGACTACCCCGGCGACCCGGGCCTGCTCGCCGCGCTGCTGCTGAACCACGTCCGGCTGCGGACCGGCCAGGCACTGCACCTGGACGCCGGTGTGCCGCACGCCTACCTCCGCGGCCTGGGCGTCGAGCTGATGGCCAACTCGGACAACGTGCTGCGGTGCGGTCTGACCGCCAAGCACATCGATGTCCCGGGCCTGCTCGCGGTGACCGTCTTCGAGGCCGTCGAACCGGCCGTACTGACCGCCGCGCTGACGGCCGGCGGCGATCCCTCGGAATCCTGCTTCCCCTCCCTCGCGGCCGAGTTCCGCCTCTCCCGGCTCCGCCCCGGCGACACCGGCGTGCGGATCGACCGGGCGGACGCCCCGCAGATCCTGCTGTGCACCGCCGGCGAGGCCCGGCTGTCCGCCCCCGACGGCCCGTCCCTGCGCCTCGCCCGGGGCGGCTCCGCCTACCTGCCGCCCACCACCGTCCCGGTCCGGCTCGACGGCCCGGGCGCGGAACTCCACCGCGCGACCGTCGGCTGACCCGCCGCCCGGTCCTTCCGGTCGTCCCTCCGGTCGTCCTGCCGGCCGTCCTCCCGGCTGCCCCGGCCCGCCCTCGTCGCGTCCGTCCGCCCGTCCGCCCCCGCACAGGAAGAAGCCCCAGTCGACTTCCTGTGCCGGGCGTCGGCCGGCCCGGTCTACCTGAGGGTCAGCGCGCGCGGTGCCGGTACGACCCCACGGGGACGCCCCGGGTCAGCGCGCTCAGGCCGGGCAGGCGCCGGCGGGGCTGGTGGTGTCCGGCGGAGGCCGCGACCAGGGCCCCGCGCGGGGACTTCACTCCCGGCCGGGGCGGCGCCGCGACGGCCACCTCGTCGGCCAGGAAGCCGGAGAGGAACCGCCGCTCCGACGGGCTGAGCGTACGGGAACGGCCGGAGGCCTCGTCCCGGGCGACCACCACGGTCCGCGCCCGCATAAATGTGTGCGGGTCCCGGCACACATTCACCACGACATGTGCGGAACTGCGTCCGAGCCGTTCCACGGTCAGCCGCACCAGCAATGGCTCCGGCCGGTGGTACAGCTGTTCCAGATAATCGATCTCGTGCCGGGCGATCAGGAATCCCGACGGAAACAGGGATTCCCTTACTGCGGTCGAGTGGTGGCAGAAGAGGTCGTAAATTCCCTCCTGCACGTAGGAGACCAGCCGGGCGTTGTTGATGTGCCCGTTCTCATCGACGTCGCTCCACCGGGTGGGGCAGGCCAGGACGTGCGCGTTGGCGTCCTCCACGTGGTTCCGTGCCGCGCTCACCGGTGTTCGGCCGCGGCACCGGTGGGCAGCAGCGCCCGCTGCAACCGCGCGTAGTACACCGCGTGTTCGGAGGCCATCCGAGCGGCGGTCCAGCCCTCCTCGGCTGCTTCGGCGGCGGCCTGGACGACCAGGCTGTCGAGCACGCCGTCGACCGCCCGGCACAGCTCGGCGACCGCCGCCAGGCGCTCGGGGACGTCCGACCCGCCGGCCGCGCCGCCGGCCGGGAAGGCCGCGAGCGAGTCGACCGCGAGCCGCAGTTCGTCGACGTTCTCGGACCTGGATTCGGAAACGAAATTGCGCACAGTTCTCTCCCTAAACGGTTACGGCATTTCTGGATGCGCGTTTCTGGATGTTCGAACCCCGGATCGGGTTCGTGTTCCCCCCGGCGCCATGGACGCTATCCCAGCCCGGGGCGCTACGGGAAGGTATTCGGAACAGGAGCGGAAACTGACCACCATTGGAGTAGTTTGACGTTGCATAAAATCAGCCGCATCCTCCGAATGCCACCCCGTCCGGCCACTCCCCGCGCCCGGGCCTTCGGTCGGCCGGTCATGCCCCGCTCCCCCAACTGGTCCACCAGCGCGCCTTGTAGAGCTGGGCGCCGGGCAGGTACCGGACGCCGTCGGGGCGGTGCAGGGTGAGCACCGAGGTGCACCAGGTGCACGGGCCCGCATGGTCCGGGGCGGCCGTGAGCAGCCGCCCGGAGCCGGGCTCGTCACCCACGCTCTTGATGTCCCGCTCGGCCCGTTCGTCCGCCAACCGGATCCGGGTGAAGCGGTCCGTCGGCGGGTCGAACCGCCACAGGTGGGCCGTCGTGCTGACCCAGAACCGGCCCGGCGAGGCGAGCACCGGGGCCAGGTCGTGGCCGCCGCGTTCGGGCAGCGGCACCGACCGTTCGACGGTGAGCGTCGGCGCGGCCGCCGAACCGCCCACCCGCAGCGCCGTCAGGGTGTCGTCGCCGAGCGCCCAGAGCAGCCGGGTGCGTGCGTCCCACTGGACGCCGTGCGCGCCCGGCAGCCGGTACTCGGCGTGCGCGGTGCTGCGCGGCCCCAGCGAGGCCGCGTACAGCCGGACCCAGCCGCCGCCCGAGGCGGCGACGGCGACGTTGCCGTCCGGGAGCAGTTCGGCGCTGTGCGGATTGGCCGACCCGGTGTCGACGGCCCAGGCGGTGGCGCCGGTCGTGGTGTCGACGACGGCCGCCAGACCGCCGGAGGCGGTGGTGACCAGGTAGCGACGGCCGTGCCGGACCCGGCTCTTGGCCTCGTCCGGCATCGCCCAGGTCCGGCCCGGGTCGAGGTCGGCCAGGTCGGGGGCGGCGTCCGCGGACCACGACCAGAGCACCTGCCGCCGGAGCGGCCCGCCGGGTACGGACAGCGCGGCCGACCGCTCGGCGCCCAGCAGCAGCACCCGCCGGGAGGCCTGGTCGACCACGGCCACCGTCCAGGTGGGCCGCAGCCCGGCGGCCGCGGCCGGGGCCGCGCCGATCCCCAGCACGAGGGCGGTCGCCCCCGCCGCCGCCCGCCACGCCCGCCGTGCCCGCCACAACCGCCTCGCCCGCACCTGGCCGCCTCCCGCTGTCCGGCTCCCGCTGTCCTGCCCCCGCCACCACCGTGCGGCGCGCCCCCGCCGGCCGCCAGCGCACGGGCGCCGACCGGCCCAGTGACTGTCCCCTCGACGGGGCAGTCCCCGAACACCGTTTGTCGTACCCGGGTGGTTGGATCGGAACCGAGGGCATCGCCAGAGGAACCGGAGACACGATGAGCACGGCCAGGAGCACCGGCGCGCAGGCCACCGAGCCGCACGCCGCCGACAGCCACGACCTGATCCGCGTGCACGGGGCGCGGGAGAACAACCTCAAGGACGTCAGTATCGAGATCCCGAAGCGCCGGCTCACGGTGTTCACGGGCGTCTCCGGCTCGGGCAAGAGCTCCCTGGTGTTCGACACCGTCGCGGCCGAGTCGCAGCGGCTGATCAACGAGACCTACAGCGCCTTCGTCCAGGGCTTCATGCCGTCCGTGGCCCGGCCCGACGTGGACGTGCTGGACGGCCTGACCACCGCGATCATCGTCGACCAGCAGCGGATGGGCGCCGATCCGCGCTCCACCGTCGGCACCGCCACCGACACCAACGCGATGCTGCGGATCCTGTTCAGCCGGCTGGGGCAGCCGCACATCGGCTCGGCCAAGGCCTTCTCCTTCAACGTCGCCTCGATCAGCGGGGCCGGCGCGGTCACCGTCGAGCGCGCCGGGAAGACCGTCAAGGAGAAGCGCAGCTTCAGCATCACCGGCGGCATGTGCCCGCGCTGCGAGGGCCGGGGCTCGGTCTCCGACATCGACCTCACCCAGCTCTACGACGACTCCAAGTCGCTCGCGGAGGGCGCGATCACCGTCCCCGGCTTCACCGGTGACGGCTGGATGACCAGGATCTACGCCGGTTCCGGCTTCCTCGACCCGGACAAGCCGATCCGCGACTACAGCGAGCAGGAGCTGCGGGACTTCCTGCACCGCGAGCCGACCAAGGTCAAGGTCAACGGCATCAACCTCACCTACGAGGGGCTGATCCCCAAGGTCCAGAAGTCCATGCTGGCCAAGGACCGGGAGGCGATGCAGCCGCACGTCCGGGCGTTCGTGGACCGCGCGGTCACCTTCACCGCCTGCCCCGACTGCGGGGGCACCCGGCTCACCGCGGCCGCCCGATCCTCGAAGATCGGCGGGATCAGCATCGCCGACGCCTGCGCGATGCAGATCAGCGACCTCGCGGAGTGGGTGCGCGGCCTGGACGAGCCCTCGGTGGCGCCGCTGCTGGCCGCGCTCCGGCAGACCCTGGACTCCTTCGTGGAGATCGGCCTCGGCTACCTCTCGCTGGAGCGGCCGGCCGGCACCCTGTCGGGCGGCGAGGCGCAGCGGGTGAAGATGATCCGCCACCTCGGCTCCTCGCTCACCGACGTCACCTACGTCTTCGACGAGCCCAGCACCGGTCTGCACCCGCACGACATCCAGCGGATGAACGGCCTGCTGCTCCAGCTGCGGGACAAGGGCAACACGGTGCTGGTGGTGGAGCACAAGCCCGAGGTGATCGCGATCGCCGACCATGTGGTGGACCTCGGCCCGGGCGCGGGCTCGGCCGGCGGCACGGTCTGCTACGAGGGTCCGCTGACGGGCCTGCGCGCGGCGGGCACGGTGACCGGCCGTCATCTGGACGACCGGGCGGCGGTGAAGCCGACCGTCCGCACGCCGACGGGCAAGCTGCCGATCCGCGGCGCCACCGCCCACAACCTGCGCGACGTCGACGTGGACGTCCCGCTCGGCGTCCTGGTCGTGGTCACCGGTGTGGCCGGCTCCGGCAAGAGCTCCCTGGTGCACGGCTCGGTCCCGCCCGGCGAGGACGTGGTGTCGGTCGACCAGAGCCCGATCCGCGGCTCCCGGCGCAGCAACCCGGCCACCTACACCGGTCTGCTGGAGCCGATCCGGAAGGCCTTCGCGAAGGCCAACGGGGTGAAGCCGGCCCTGTTCAGCCCGAACTCCGAGGGCGCCTGCCCGACGTGCAACGGCGCCGGCGTGGTCTACACCGACCTCGCGATGATGGCCGGTGTGGCCACCACCTGCGAGGACTGCGAGGGGCGGCGCTTCGACGCCTCGGTGCTGGAGTACCGCTTCGGCGGCAAGGACATCAGCGAGGTCCTGGCGATGCCGGTGACGGAGGCGGAGGCCTTCTTCGCCGCCGGCGAGGCCCGCACCCCCGCCGCCCACCGCATCCTCACCCGCCTGGCCGATGTCGGCCTCGGGTACATCAGCCTCGGCCAGCCCCTCACCACCCTCTCCGGCGGCGAGCGGCAGCGCCTCAAGCTGGCCACCCACATGGGAGACAAGGGCGGCATCTACGTCCTCGACGAGCCGACCACCGGCCTGCACCTGGCCGACGTCGAGCAGCTGCTCGGCCTGCTGGACCGCCTGGTCGAGTCCGGCAAGTCCGTCATCGTGGTCGAGCACCACCAGGCCGTGATGGCACACGCGGACTGGATCATCGACCTGGGCCCCGGCGCCGGCCACGACGGCGGGCGCATCGTCTTCGAAGGCACCCCGGCCGAGCTGGTCGCCGCCCGCTCCACCCTCACCGCCGAACACCTTGCGGCCTACGTGGGCGCCTGAGCCGAGGCGTGGGGCCCCGGGCGCGCCCGGGGCCCCACGCCCCTCCCGCTACCGGCCGGCGATGGTGTCGGCGAGCCGGGCGAGGGGGGAGGTGGTGGGGCGGCGGCCGGTGGCTTCCCGGCGGTCGGCGAGGTGGTAGGCGGCGTAGAGGGCGTGGACGCCGAGCCAGCGGAAGGGTTCGGGTTCCCAGCGGCGGACGTTGTGGCCGACCCAGGGCAGCCGGGTGAGTTCGGTGTCGTGGCCCAGGACGAGGTCGCGCAGGGTACGGCCGGCCAGGTTGGTGGTGGTGACGCCGCTGCCGACGTAGCCGCCGGCCCAGCCCAGGCCGGTGCGGCGGTCCAGGTCGACGGTGGCGCACCAGTCGCGGGGCACGCCGAGGACCCCGGCCCAGGCGTGCTCGATCCTGGCGGTGCGGGCGGCGGGGAAGAACTCGTGCAGGATCTCCCGCAGTTGGCGGACGGTCGCGGGCTGGGTGGTGCCGTCGGTGTCGGTGCGGGAGCCGAAGCGGTAGGGGACGCCGCGCCCGCCGAGGGCGATCCGGTCGTCCGCGGTGCGCTGCGCGTACATGTAGGCGTGGGCGAAGTCGCCGAGCACCTCGCGGCCCTCCCAGCCGGTCTCCTCCCAGAAGGAGGCGGGCAGCGGTTCGGTGGCGATCATCGCCGAGTTCATCGGCAGCCAGGTGCGGCGCTCGCCCGCGAGGCCCGAGGTGAAGCCCTCGGTGGCGCGCAGTACGAAGCGGGCGGTGACGGTGCCGTGCGGGGTGACGGCCCGGGCCTTGCGGCCGCCGCGGATCCCGGTCACCCGGGTGCCCTCGTACAGGTCGACGCCGAGGCGTTCGACCACGTCGGCGAGGCCGGCGGCGAGCTTGGCGGGCTGGAGGCGGGCGCCGTACGGGCTCCAGACGGCGCCGAGGGTCCCGGCGACGTTCAGGCGGTGCGCGGCCTCGGTGGCGTCGAGCTCCTGGACGCGGTCGGCGCCGTAGGCGCGTTCGGCCTCGGTGAAGGCGCGCAGCCGGGCCAGTTGGGCGGGGGTGCGAGCGACCTCCAGGACGCCGCCGCGCACCAGGTCGGCGTCGATGTTCTCGGCGGCGAGGGTGTCGGCGACCTCGCCGACCGCCCGGTCCATCACCCGCTGCATCGCGGCGGCCCGCTCCTGCCCGTAGCGGCGGGCGAAGGCGCCGCGGCCGGCGAAGCCGTTGTACAGCCAGCCGCCGTTGCGCCCGGAGGCGCCGTAGCCGCAGAAGCGCTGTTCCAGGACGGCGATCCGCAGGCCCGGGTCGGCCTTCTTGAGGTAGTAGGCCGTCCACAGGCCGGTGTAGCCGCCGCCGACCACGCAGACGTCGACCTCCCGGTTGCCGGGCAGTGCGGGCCGGGCCTCGGGAATCCCGAGCCGGCTCCACCAGAAGGACACTCCGCCGTTCACACCCGTGCCACCGGACCCCACGGAACCCGACCTCGCTCTCACGCCGACAGTTTCCCGGACGCTACGCCTGCCGCCCGGGTGCGAACCACCGCCAGCCTGGAAGAATCCGGTACCCGCTCGCTGCACCCTGTCAGGTGCGCGGCAGGGGTGGGAGCGGGTCCTGCGCCGCGGGGGCCGGAACGGGGTCAGGCTCCGAGGAGGCGTTCGAGCAGCCCTGCGGTCGGCTCGTCCTCCCCCGGCTCGGGGACGGCGCAGCGCACGTCGAAGGCCGCGTCGCGGGCGCGGGCCAGGGCGGCGGCATCGCGGGCCGGGTCGAGGAAGGCGGAGCGCCGCGGTGCAAGGAGCATCGGCACGGTGCCTCCGGTCCAGTCGGGGGTGAGTTCGACGAGTCCGCCGTCGCCCTCGGCCATCACCTCCGCCAGGCCGCGCAGCAGGGTGAACGCCCAGATCATGCCGGGAAGTTCGAAGTCGACCCGGGTGTCGAGGTCGAGCACGAGGGTGCCGGTGGCGCCGTCGTGGCGCAGGCCGAGATCGTCGTTCTCGGCCAGTTCGAGGAGGTGGTCGGCGTGGTCGCCGTCGAGCCAGCTGTCGCACTCGGCGACGGCGGCCGGGAGTTCGGCGAGGTACCGGTCGCGCAGGGCCCGGTCGGTCCAGGGGGTACAGAGGCCGGTCCAGTCGGACTCCGGCCAGGCGGAGGCCGGGGCGAGCGGCGCGCGCAGATAGGCCCGCAGGCGGGGTTCGGCGACGGTGACCGCCGCCGTGACCGTGATGTACCGCGCCATGTCCGCCGCTCCTCCGTTTTCGCGCCGGCCGCGCTCGCCGCACCGGCTCTGGACGGTGCCGATTGTGCCCGCACCCGCCGACAGTGGGGGCCGCGGCGGGGGCGGGCGTCGGGGGTGCCGGCTCAGCCGATGGTGGAGCCGGTGACCGGCTCGGAGAGCGGGATGCTCTCACCGGCGAACCCGGCCTTGACGAACTGCCAGGTCAGGCCGTTGATCACGCCCTGGCCGAGGGGCGCGAGCCGGGCGAAGGCCGGCTGGCTGAGGTCGATGTGGGTGGAGTCGCAGGACGGACACTTGTCCCGGACCGGCACGGTGACGGTCTTGCCCTGGTAGCTGACCTTGACCGAGATGCCCTTGCAGAGCGGGTCGTTGTTGGGGTTGGCGCTGGTCCACCAGGTGTGCGAGACGGCGACCAGCATCTGGTTGCCGGCGTTGATCTGGGTGCCGCAGGCGCCGTAGCCGGCGTCGTTGTAGTAGGTGGCCTTGCCGTTCATGGGCTTGTTGATCGGTATCGCGGCGCTCGCGGTGCCGGCGGTGAGCGCGACCAGCGCGGCGGCGGCCAGCGGGACACCCGCCAGGATCCGGAGGTTCGGGACAACTCGCATTTGCACCCTCCCAGTTCGGTGGTTGGGAAGGACAGTAGGCAGAGCATCCACAACTGGTACAGACATCTGACATGTTGTCATGAACACAAGTAAGGAGACTTTACTCGCTCGGCCGACGGGGGGACGATGCGTGACCGCACGACTCCCGCGCGCGTTCAGCAGGACGCCCGTTCCCGCGCCCCCGGAGGCCCCGTTGCGCACCTTCGCCCTGCTCGCCACCCTCACCGCCGTGCTCACCGGCACCCTCGCCGGCCCGGCCGCCGCCGCGCCGAAGCCCCGGGAGGTCAACCAGGGCTACAGCATCCCGGTCGGCGCCGTCACCGACCTCGGCGCGCTCCCCGTGCTCGGCAGCCTCGGCCTGGACTTCGCCCGACTCCTGGGGGCCTAGCGACCAGGAGGCGCCGGTGACCGCCTGTCAGGTGCCGGACAGTGCAAGAACTGTCCGGAAGATGATCGTCAGCCTGTCAGGCGAGCCAGTGACCTGCACCGTCACAGAAACACCACATCGATTCCGGTCGCAATTGGTCTCTACCATTGCCCCGCGTTCACATTCGGAGGAGGCTCCTCGGCGAAGCGCAGGGGCAGGGACCCCGGCGCTCACCAATGGGAGGAAGACCACTCATGTCGATTCGCAAGGCCTTCTCCGCCGTCGCCGTGGCCGGACTCATGGCCGGTGGCGCCCTGATCGCCGCCCCGAGCGCCCAGGCGTCCACCTGGACCTACATCGGCATCTACCCGACCGCCGCCGCCTGCCACGCGGCCGGCCAGTCGTACGTGAACAACCACCAGGCCATCGTCTACTTCTGTGACACCACCACCGAGACGGGCCCGGCGCGGCTCTCCGCCGTCCTCTACTGAGCCGTCGGAGCACGCTGACGGTGGGCCGCACGGGCAGTGCGGCCCACCACCGCCACCGGTCCCACCTGCGCGGGGACCCGATCTCCTCCGGATCCGATCCTCGAAGACGATCTCCGGAGGCAGCCCTCGCCGTACTCGGGCCCGTCCGGACACTGTCCGGGCGGGCCCTTCGACTGCCCACGGTTATTTCCGCTGCGAAAGTTAGTCCTCCCGACACGCCCGCGACAGGCGGGAACACGCCCTCGCAGCAGCCGCGTCATCATCCGAACGCCTCCCGCAACGCGACGTCACACGGCCGCAACACCCGTTCCCAGCAGGCGGAACGGGTGATTGACAGGGGTGCGCGGGCTTCAGCACGATGAGCGCCGAGCCCAGTCGCAGCACCCCGAGACAGCGGAAGGAGGGCCGATGATCACCCGCACCGTTCACCGTGTCGCCCCGGCCCGCCGCCGCTGTTGTTGTCGCGGGACGCTCGCCCGCTGACGCCCGGCCGCACTCCGGCCGTCCTTCCTCACCGCGGCACCCGTGCGCCCTCCGTCGCACCCCGCCCCGCCGCACCCCTTCCTGCCCCGCCGCGCCCCGCCGTGCCCTGCCCGCGTCCACGTCGTCGTCCGCGCCGGCCGGGCCCTGTCGGCGAACCCGCCTCCACCGCACGTCCCTTCACCGCTCGCCCCTTCACCGCATCCACCTCCGCACGAGAGTCGAGGATCCGCCATGTCCACCGCCACCACCACCGCACTCCGCCTCACCCCGGCCGCCGGCCGGATCGGCGCGATCGTCCACGACGTCCGCCTCGGCGGCGAGCTGCCCGCCGAGACCGTCGCCGCGATCGAGGCCGCCCTGTACGAGCACAAGGTGCTGTTCTTCCGCGGCCAGCAGCACCTGGACGACGCCGAGCACGAGGCCTTCGCCCGCCTGCTGGGCCACCCGGTCGGCCACCCCACCGTCCCCAGCGCGGACGGCCGCTACGTCTTCGAGCTGGACGCCACCAAGGGCGTGCGCGCCAACAACTGGCACACCGACGTCACCTTCGTCCCCTCCTACCCCAAGGCCTCGATCCTCCGCGCCCTGGAGCTGCCGCCGGCCGGCGGCTCGACCGTGTGGGCCAACACCGCCGCCGCGTACCAGGACCTGCCGGAGCCGCTGAAGGTGCTGGCCGAGTCGCTGCGCGCCGTGCACACCAACGACTACGACTACGCGGCGAGCCTGGCCCTGCGCCCCGAGCTGGCGGACAACGCCGAGATCGCCAACCTGTTCCGGCAGGTCTTCGTCTCCACCGCGTTCAAGACCGAGCACCCGGTGGTCCGGGTCCACCCGGTGACCGGCGAGAAGAACCTGCTGCTCGGCGCCTTCGCCCAGCGGATCCAGGGCGTCTCCGGCGCCGACAGCCGGGCCCTGCTGGCGCTCTTCCAGCGCTACGTGGAGCGGCTGGAGAACACCGTGCGCTGGGACTGGCAGGTCGGCGACGTCGCGATCTGGGACAACCGCGCCACCCAGCACTACGCCGTCAACGACTACGGCGACGAGCCGCGCCTGGTCCGCCGGATCACCCTGGACGGCGACCTGCCGGTGGGCGTGGACGGCGCGCCGAGCCGGCTGCTGGAGCCCGCCGAGCCGCCGCGGGTGGCCGGGCTGGTGCCGGCCGAGGAGCTGGAGACCGCGGCCGCCGAGGCCGCGAAGGTCGCCGCCGCCGAGGCCGCCGGGGCCGGCGCCGCGGTGGCCCCGGGTGCGGTGACCCCGAGCGCCGACCGGGGCTGAGCGGAAGGAACCGGAACCGAGGAAGGCGAAGCATGACCACGGAGACCGCCCCCGCCACGCCCGTCGGCGGGCCGCGCACCGGGGACGCCCGGCGGGACGTCAACGCCGCCGCCGTCCTGCGGGCGGTGCTGGACCACGGGCCGGTGGCCCGCGGCCGGGTGGCCGCGCTCACCGGCCTCAGCCCGGCCGCGGTCTCCCGCCAGGTGGTCGACCTGGTCCGGCTCGGACTGCTCCGCGAGCGGCCCGGGTTGACCGCCCCCGGCGCCGGGTCCGTGGGCCGACCGCAGCTCCCGGTCGACATCGACACCGGCCGGATCGCCGTGGCCGGGCTGCACATCGGCCTGCCGTACACCACCTTCGCCTTCCTCGATCCGCGCGGGAACGTGCTGCACCGGCGGGAGTTGAGCAATCGCGGCCGAACCGGCCGGGCCGTGCTGCGGCCACTGCTGGAGCGGCTGCCCCGGCTGCTGGCCGCCGCGCCGGACGGCCGGACCGTGGTCGGCCTCGGCGCGGTCACCGGCGGCTCGGTCGACCGGGAGCGCGGACTGATTGTCCGTCACGACCCGTTGCGGTGGCGGGACCTGCCGCTCGCCGCACTGCTCTCGGACGCCTCCGGACTGCCCGTCCAGGTCGACAACCACGCCCGGGCGCTGACCCAGGCGGAGATCCTGTTCGGACACCCGGCGGCCCGGCGCTCGATGGTGCACCTGTTCGTCGGCCACGTGGTGGACGCGGCCCTGGCGGTCGCCGGCACCGTGCACGTCGGCCCGGCCTCGCCGACCGGGGACGTCGCCCATCTGCCGGTGCCGGACAGCGACCTGCTCTGCCACTGCGGCCGGACCGGCTGTCTGGCGGTCGCCGCCTCGGACACCACGCTGTTCGAGGCGGCGGCCGCCGAGGGGATCACCGAACAGCCGGACCGGGCGGCCTTCCTGGCCGCCGTCCAGGCCGGCGACCCGCGCGCCGACCGGCTGGTGCGGCGGCGGGCGGAGATCATCGGCCGCGCGCTCGCCCTGCTGGCCGACGTGGTCAACCCCGACCTGCTCGTCCTGACCGAGACCTTCGCCCTGATCGACCCGGCCTATCTGGACGTGGTGCGCACGGAG
>NZ_JAIY01000010.1:957194-974977 GCF_000710405.2 Kitasatospora sp. MBT66
GCAGCCCGAGCTCGCCACCTCCTGGCAGGTCGCCGCGGACGGCGCGAGCGTCACGCTGAAGCTGCGCGAGGACGTGACCTTCCACAGCGGCCGCCGGTTCACCGCCGACGACGTCGTGTTCGCGGTCAAGAACCTCCAGAACCCGGCCCGTTCGGCCCAGTTGAGGTCGACCGCGGCCGCCGTCACCGACTTCCGCAAGAACGGCGACTTCGAGCTCACCCTCGTCCTCGCCCATCCGGTGAGCAATCTCTTCGACCTCTTCGAGTTCATGATCGTCCCGGACTCGGAAACCGTCGAGGAGGCCTTCGCCGGGACGAAGCTGATCGGCACCGGCCCCTACACCTTCACCGAGCGCAAGCCCGGCAGCTCGATCACCTTCGCCCGCAACGAGAAGTACTGGAACCCGGGCCGCCCCTACCTGGACGGCGTCGAGATCCGGGTGGTCCCGCAGGCGGAGTCGCTGCTCTCCTCCCTGAAGACCGGTCAGACCCACCTCTCCTACAGCATCCGCGGCAAGGACATCGCCACCCTCCGCAGCGACCCGCAGTTCCGCATCACGCCCTACGACACCGGCTCCGGCGCCTACTACATCGGCGCCAACCTCACCGCCGAGCACGTGTCCGACAAGCGGGTGCGGCAGGCCATCGCCTGGGCGGTCGACCGCGAGCGGCTGGTCGAGCAGGCCCTCGGCGGCTACGGCACCGTCTCCGCCACCCCGTGGCCCAAGTCCTCTCCCGCGTACAGCGCGGAGGCCGCCGGCCACTACCGCCACGACCCGGAGCGGGCCCGGCAGTTGCTCAAGGACGCCGGACTCACCGGCATCAGCCTGCCGTTCGCCCACAGCAACGACCCCGGCAACACCGCCGTCGCCCAGATCCTCCAGTACGACCTGAAGCAGGTCGGCATCGAGACCGTGCTCCAGCCCACCGACTCGCCGACCATGCAGAAGCAGCTGATCGCGCAGAGCATGCCCGCGCTGTGGACACTGAGCCACGGCTTCGCCCAACTCCACCCCGCCACCCTGGCGGTGAGCGCCTACCCGTTCAACGAGGCGAAGAACAGCTCGCGCTTCAGCTCGCCCGCCTACACCGACATCGTCCAGCGCGCCTGGCAGCGGCCGGACAGCGACAGCCCCGAGGCCAAGGCGCTCTACGGGCGGATCACCGACGTCCTGCTGGACGAGCAGTTCGTGATCGACCTCGCCATCGCCGGACTCACCGAGGTCGCCGTCGGCAAGGCACGCGGCGCCACCCTCAACAAGTTCGGCTACCTCAACCTCGACGACGCCTACCTCACGGCCTGACCGGAGGGCCCGGACCCCGATGCGCACCTTCCTCCTCAAGCGGCTCCCCTCCGCCCTGCTCGTCCTCCTCCTCGCCTCCTTCCTGGTCTTCCTGATCCTCCGCCTCATCCCCGGCGACCCGGCCACCTCGCTGGCCGGACCGGACGCCGGACCGGCGGCCGTGGCCGCGATCCGGGCGCAACTCGGCCTGGACCGGCCGCTGTTCGGCCAGTACCTGCACTGGCTCGGCCAGCTGCTGACCGGTGACCTCGGGCCCAGCTACGCGATCGGCGGCCAGGTCGCCGACCTGATCACCGACGGACTCGGGGCGACCGCCCAACTCACCGCCGCCGCCCTGCTGCTGGTCGTGCTGATCGCCCTGCCGCTCGGCGTCCTCGGCGCCACCGCCCGGCGCCGGCCGGTCGGCGCCGCCGTCCGCGCCTTCACCACCGCCGTGCTCGCCGTACCGCCGTTCGTCACCGGCGTACTGCTGGTCCTGCTGTTCGCGGTCACCCTCGGCCTGCTGCCGGCGGGCGGCCACGAGTCCCTGCTCGACGCCCCCGACCTGGCCCTGCAGTACCTGCTGCTGCCCGCCGTCTGCCTCGCCCTGCCCAGCGCCGCCGTGCTCGCCCGCTACCTCACCGACGGCATCGAACGCGCCCTCGCCGAGGACTACGTGCGCACCGCCACCGCCGTCGGCGTCTCCCGCCGCCGGATCGTCTGGCGGCACGCCCTGCCCAACGCGCTGCCCTCCGCCGTCACCGTGCTCGGCCTGCAGATCGGCCACCTGGTGGCCGGGGCCGTACTGGTCGAGCGGATCTTCGCCTGGCCCGGGCTCGGCCAGCTCGTCGAGCAGGGTGTGCTGCGCCGCGACTACCCCGTGGTGCAGGACCTCCTGCTGCTGATCGTCGCCGTCTACGTCACCGTCCAGCTGCTCACCGACCTGGTGTACGCCTGGCTGGACCCCCGGATCCGGTGGGAGTAACCCATGACCGCCCTCGCCGCCCCCGCGCGCGCCCTCCCGGCCCGCGCCCGCAACCGCTACCTCGCCGGGCTGCTCACCGGACGCGGCCTGACCGGGCTCGCCCTGGTCGGCACCGTCGCCCTGGCCGGACTGCTCGCCCCGCTGCTCACCGGCCAGGACCCGGACGCCCAGGGCCCGCTGGCGCTGGCCGGCCCGAGCGCCGCGCACCCGTTCGGCACCGACGACCTCGGCCGGGACCTCTTCAGCCGGGTGCTGCACGGCATCACCACCGACCTCGCGCTGATCCTGTCCGCCGTGCCGGTCGGCGCGCTGGCCGGCTGCTCGCTCGCCCTGCTCGCAGCCGGCCACCGCTGGGCCGACACCGCCGTCCAGCGGGTGTTCGACCTGGTCCTCGCCTTCCCCGGACTGATCCTGGCGCTGGCCGTCACCGCCGTGCTCGGGCCCGGCCGCTGGCCGGTTTTCATCGTCATCGCACTGGCCGAGATCCCGCTGTTCGGACGCCAGTTGAGGTCCGGGATCCTGGTCCAGCGGGAGCGCGAGTACGCGCTCGCGGCCCGGGTCGGCGGCGCCTCCCAGCGCCGGGTGCTGCTGCGCCACGTCCTGCCGAACGCGGTCGATCCGCTGATCGTGCAGGCGGCGGTGGCCCTGTCCGTCGGCGTCTTCATCGAGGGCGCGATGAGCTTCCTCGGACTCGGTGTGCGCCCGCCGGAGCCCACCCTCGGCTCGATCCTCAGCCAGTCCGTCGGCTACCTCGCCACCCGTCCGACCTTCGCGGCCGCCCCGCTGGCCGCCACCACCGCGCTGGTGCTCGGCTTCACGCTGATCGCCGAGGCCCTGAACCGGGGGATCCGCCGATGACCGCCAGCACCCCGCCGCCGTCCGCCACCACGGCGACCGCCGCGACCACCGCGGCCGCCACGCCCGCCGCGGCCGCCGCCGGGCACCCCGGCACGGGCGCCCCGCCCCGCACCGTCCTGAAGGTCACCGACCTCACCGTCGAGTTCGACGGCACCACCGCCGTCGACGGCGTCGGCTTCGAGCTCGCCGCCGGCGACACCCTCGGCCTGGTCGGCGAGTCCGGCTCCGGCAAGTCCACCACCGCCCTCGCCCTGCTCCGGATGCTCCCGGCCGGCGGCCGGATCACCGGCGGCTCGGTGGAACTGGACGGCCAGGACCTCGCCGCCCTCCCCGAACCGGCCCTGCGCGCCCTGCGCGGCCGCCGGATCGCCATGGTCTTCCAGGACCCGATGTCCTCGCTCAACCCGGTGCTCACCGTCGGCCGCCAGCTCGACGAGGCCCTGCGCGCCCACGGCGCCCACCCCGACCGCCGCGAACGCGCCGCCCGCGCGGTCGAGCTGCTCGACCTGGTGGGCATCCCGGACGCCGCCGGACGGCTGCGCGACCACCCGCACCGGTTCTCCGGCGGACAGCGCCAGCGCATCATGATCGCCCTCGCGCTCGCCAACGACGCCGAGGTCCTGGTCGCCGACGAACCCACCACCGCCCTCGACCCGACCGTCCAGCGGCAGATCCTGGACCTGCTCACCCGGATCAACCGGCGGACCGGCACCGCGCTCGTGGTGATCAGCCACGACCTCGGCGTGATCGCCCGGACCTGCCGCCGGCTGCTGGTCATGCGGCACGGCAAGGTGGTCGAGTCCGGGACCACCGCCGAACTCCTCGGCGCACCCCAGCACCCCTACACCCGGCAGCTGCTGGCCGCCGTCCCGCGCCTGGAGACCCCCTCCGGGGCGGCCGCCAACAGCGTCCCCGGCCCGGAACCGCTGCTCACCGTCACCGGTCTGCGCAAGACCTACGGCTCGCGCCGGCGCGCCGTCACCGCGCTGGACGGCGTCGACCTGGAGCTGCACCCCGGCGAGACCCTCGGCCTGGTCGGCGAGTCCGGCTCCGGCAAGTCCACCCTGGCCCGCGCGCTGGTCCAGGTCCACGCCCCGAGCGGCGGCGCGATCCGGTTCCGGGGCGAGGAGTTCGGCCTGGGCGGCGAGCGCACCGCCCGGCGCGAGGTGCAACTCGTCTTCCAGGACCCGTACTCCTCGCTCAACCCCCGGATGACCGCCGGGCAGATCGTCGCCGAGCCGCTGATCGCCCACGGCCTGGGCGACCGGGCCGCGCGGGCGAAGCGGGTCGCCGAACTCCTGGAGCAGGTCGGCCTCGACCCGGCGAGCGCCGACCGGCACCCCCGCGCCTTCTCCGGCGGGCAGCGCCAACGCATCGGCATCGCCCGGGCGCTGGCCCCCGAACCGAGCGTGCTGATCTGCGACGAACCGGTCTCCGCGCTCGACGTCTCGGTGCAGGCGCAGGTGCTCGACCTGCTGGCCCGGCTCCAGCGCGACCTCGGCCTCGCCATCCTCTTCATCGCCCACGACCTCGCGGTGGTACGGCAGGTGAGCCACCGGATCGCCGTGCTGCACGGCGGCCGGATCGTCGAGACCGGCCCCGCCGACCGGGTCGTCACCGACCCCGAGCACCCGTACACCGCCGAACTCCTCGCCGCCGTCCCCCGCCTGGACCCCGTGCCGGTCCCCGCCCTCACCTCCCGGAGCACCGTATGAGCACCACCCCCCAGGACCCGCGGCAGGCCCACCGCCGCGACCCCTACGAAGGCTTCCCCGGCACCGTCGGCCGCACCTTCGCCGAGTCCACGCCCGCCTGGCCCGACCGGGTCCGCCCGCGCGAGGGCGCGCCCAACATCGTCGTCGTCCTGGTCGACGACCTCGGCTACAGCGACATCGGCCCGTTCGGCGCCGAAGTCCCCACCCCCGTCCTGGACGGCCTGGCCGAGCGCGGCGTCAAACTGGCCAACTACCACACCATGCCGCTCTGCTCGCCCGCCCGGGCGGCACTGCTCACCGGCCTCAACCCGCACCGGGTCGGCTACTCCTTCGTCGCCAACGCCGACCCCGGCTTCCCCGGCTACGGCATGGAGGTCGCCGGGGACATCCCCACCCTCGCCGAACTGCTGCACGACGCCGGATACGCCACCTGGGCCGTCGGCAAGTGGCACCTCACCCGCGACTCCGCCTCCAACGCCGCCGACAACCGCGCCAACTGGCCGCTGCAGAAGGGCTTCGACCAGTACTACGGCGTGCTGGAGGGCCTGACCAGCCTCTTCCACCCGCACCAACTCGTCCGCGACAACAGCCCGCTGGACATCGACGAGTTCCCCGAGGACTACTACTACACCGACGACATCACCGATCGCGCCATCGACATGGTCAAGTCGCTGCGCGCCCACGACGCCGACAAGCCGTTCTTCCTCTACCTCGCCCACAACGCCGTGCACGGCCCGCTGCAGGCCAAACCCGCCGACCTCGCCCGCCACCGCGGCCGCTACGACGGCGGCTGGGACGAACTGCGCGCCGCCCGCTTCGCCCGCCAGCTCGCCGCCGGCCACTTCCCGCCCGGCACCGAACTGCCCGACCGCAACGCCGAGGCCGGCCACGAGGTCGGCCCCTGGAGCGAACTCACCGAACCCGAGCGGCGGTTGTACGCCCGGTACATGGAGGTCTACGCGGCCATGGTCGACAACGTCGACCAGAACCTCGGTCGGCTGCTCGACACCCTCACCGAGCTCGGCGAACTCGACAACACCATCGTGGTGTTCACCTCCGACAACGGCGGCACCGGCGAGGGCGGCGCCGAGGGCACCCGCAGCTACTTCAGCCGCTTCGTCCACCACCCGAACCTGCCCGCCGACTGGAACCCCGACGTCGAGCGCGAGGTCGAACTCATCGGCGGCCCCCGCTCGCTGGTCCACTACCCGCGCGGCTGGGGGATGGCCTCCAACACGCCGTTCCGCCTCTACAAGGGCCAGACCCACGCCGGCGGCGTGCGGGTCCCGTTCGTGCTGTCCTGGCCGGCCGGCCTCCCGCGCGCCGAGGGCGACCCCGGCGTCCGCACCCAGTACCAGTACGTCACCGACCTGCTGCCCACCCTGCTGGACCTGGCCGGCGTCGAACGGCCCGCCCACCGCGCCGGACAGCCCGTGCAGTCCCTCGACGGCTTCCCCTTCACCGGCGTCCTGCGCGACCCCGCCGCCGGCTCCACCCACCACGAGCAGTACTGCGAGATGACCGGCAACCGCAGCTACTACCGCGACGGCTGGAAGCTGGTCACCCTGCACCGTCCCGGCACCCCGTACGAGGACGGCGAGTGGGCCCTGCACGACCTGCGCACCGACCCCACCGAGATCCACGACCTCTCCGCCGAACACCCCGAACTGGTCAAGGAGTTGTCCGAGGCCTGGGAGCTCGCCGCCCGGGACAACGGGGTCTTCCCGCTCACCGACGGCAGCGGCGCGCTCGCCCGCCGCCACCCCGACGACGCCCGGCTGCGCCGCCCTGTGCGCCTGCTGGCCGGCACCCCCGAGCTCGAACGCTACCGCTCGTCCCGGCTGATCTCCTTCCGCTCCTTCACCGTCGAGGTCGAACTCGCCCACCACGGCGCCGGGGACGCCGGCGTACTGGTCTCGCACGGCGACCAGGGCGGCGGCTACAGCCTCTACGTCGAGGACGGCCGACTGCGCCTCGCCTACAACCAGTACGGCGAACTCTTCGAGGCCGACGCCGGACCGCTCGCCCCCGGCCCCCACCTGGTCACCGTCGAGGCCACCGCCGTCCCGGGCCTGCGCTGGGAGTTCCGGGTGCTGGTCGACGGCGCCGGGAGCGGGCAACTGGGCCCCGTCCACCAGCTCATCGGGATGGCCCCGTTCCAGGGCATCAGCGTCGGCGTCGACCGCAAGTCCCCGGTCTCCTGGCCGGTGTACGAGCGCCACCGCTCGTTCCGCTACAGCGGCGAGCTGCGCGCCGTCACCTACCGGCCCGGCGACCCCGCCCCCGACGACCCGGAGACCGTCGCCCGCGCCCTGCGGGAGGCCGCCGCCGCGTTCGAATAGCCTGTCCCCGCAGAACCTTGTCGTCCGTCCTGTCCCGGGGGAACAGTGATCAGCGCACTCCTGCCCGCGCCCGTCGTCGTCGAGACCGCCTACTCCGACCCGCCCCAGGCCCGCCTGGAGCCCGAGGAGGAGGCGGTCATCGCCCGCGCCGTCGAATCCCGGCGCCGCGAGTTCACCACCGTGCGCCACTGCGCCCGGCTCGCCCTCGGCCGCCTCGGCGTCCCGTACCGCCCGCTGGTCCCGGGCCTGCGCGGGGCGCCGGGCTGGCCCGAGGGCGTGGTCGGCTCGCTCACCCACTGCGCCGGCTTCCGCGCCGCCGCCGTGGCCCGCGCCGAGGACGTGCTCTCCCTCGGCATCGACGCCGAACCCGCCCTCCCGCTCCCCGAGGGCGTGCTCGACGCGATCGCCCTCCCCGCCGAGCAGCAGCGCAACACCGCCCTCTCCGGCACCCACCCCGGCACGCCCTGGGACCGCATCCTCTTCAGCGCCAAGGAGTCCGTCTACAAGACCTGGTTCCCGCTCACCCACACCTTCCTCGACTTCTCCGAGGCCGACCTCACCCTCCGCCCGGACGGCACCTTCACCGCCGTCCTCCTCGTCCCCTCCCCGCTGCCCACCCTGGACGGCCACTGGCACGTCCACGACGGCCACCTCGCCACCGCCATCACCGTCCTGCGGTAACCGGTCACGGAGCTGCGGTTCCCACCACCGGTCGCACGGGAAGTCCTTCAGGAGATGCGGAACGGCGTCGCGTTCGCCGGGGAACACCCTTGCCCGTTCCCCGGCGAACGCCGACGCCCCTCGTCACCCGCCGACTCACCCCTCGTACCCGGGAGATCGCGATGACCGACAACCCGTCCGCGCAGCACGGCGCCCCGTCCTCACTCGACCCTGACCCGCTCCGTGACGAGCACACCGAGACCGTGGACGGCGCGTCCGTCGACGGGAACATCCATGTCGGCTACTGGGACGACCCGGCGGACGGACGGTCGCTCGACCGGGCCACCGACCGGCTCACCGACCTCGTGGCGGGGCGGCTGGCCGCCGCACCCGGCCGCAGTCTGCTGGATGTCGGCTGCGGAACGGGACGGCCCGCGCTGCGCATCGCCCGGGCCACCGGTGGCCGGGTGTCGGGAATCTCGGTCAGCGCCGAGGACATCGCCCTCGCACGGACCAGGGCGGATGCCGCCGGGCTCGCCGACCGGGTGGACTTCCGGTACGCGGACGCCTGCGCACTGCCCTTCGAGTCCGCGTCCTTCGACGGTGCCTGGGCGATCGAGTCCATGATGCACATTCCCGACCGGACCGCCGCCCTCACCGAGATCGCCCGGACCCTGCGGCCCGGCAGCACGCTGGTCGTCACCGACGTGCTGCTCCGGTCGCCGGTGACCGGTGAGGCCGCGGAGACGGTCCGCCGGACCTGCCGGGCGTTCGGGTCCCCCGCGCTCCCCGAGCCGGCGGAGCTCCGCACGGCCCTCGACCGCGCCGGTCTGGAGGTGCTGGAGTTCCAGGACATCGGGGAGCACGTCCGGCCCACCTACCAGGCGTTCGCCGATGCCTTCGCGGATGTCACCCCCTCCGCGGACGACCCGCACTACGAGTTCTTCGACTTCGCCCGTTCCCTCCCCCGGTTCGGCGCCCTCGCGGAGATCGGCTACGCCTTCGTGGTCGCGCGCCGCCGGTGAACGGAGGCGCCGGCCGGGTCGGCGGGGCCGGAGGACGGCGTCGCCGGGACGCGGAGGGAGGCCGATCCGGCCAATAGAGTTCCCTCACGAACCGTCAGTGGTGGCAGGAAAGAATCGCTCAAGAATCCGCCGCCGGAGCCCCGCCGCCACGGAGCAGGCGCACCGGGCCAATACCGGACCGATACCGGACCGTGCGCGGACAAGGCCCGGCCCCGGCGATTCCGCCGGGGCGGATCCGCGGCACACGCCGGGAGGCAATCCCTCAGCACGCGACCGTTCGCCGTGTCAAGTAGAACTCGGGGCGCCCCGAAGAAGTTCGTCCTCGCACCTCTTCCTCGGGATTCGGCTAACCTCGCGGAGTGGAGATGCAAGCTTCAGGTCGTTCATTCTCCAGTTCGAATCCGGACCGCTTCGTCCCGCCCCGACCCCGCCGTTCGGACCCCTCGACCCCCCGCCCGTTCGACCCTTTGTACGGGAATACTGATTCCGTACCCCCGTGCCCGTCCCAGCGCGACGGGGGACCCTCATGACCGGGGCAGCCCGGCCCCGACCGGTGGTGGGCGCGCTGATCCGTGATCCGGCCGGCCGGATCTTCGTCCAACGCCGCTCGGCCGACCGCTCCCTCTTCCCCGGCTGCTGGGACGTGGTCGGTGGAGCCGTCGAACCGGGGGAATCCCTCCTGGAAGCGCTCCGCAGGGAGATCTCGGAAGAGACGGGGTGGCGGTTGCGCCGCGTTCTCGCCCGGGTCGCACACACGGAGTGGACGGGGGACGGCATCCGGCACATCGAGTCGGACTACCTCGTCGAGGTGGACGGGGACCTCTCCTCGCCCGCACTCGAACCGGACAAGCACACCGAGTTCGCCTGGCTGGCCGCCGAGGACGTCACGCTGCTCGACGAGAACACCCTGCGCAGCGGCAGCACCTTCATCAAGGACGTCGTGACCGCGGCACACGCTTGGCGCCCCGACCCTTCGGGGAGCCGCACGGCTCTCTGAACCGTCTGCGGACACACAAGTCCGATCCGGGCTGCACAACCCTTTCCCGACTTCCCACGTCATCGTCGAGCGGTGTTCTGCGAGGGGAATATTCTGCATGCCCGGCGACAGGCTGAAGAACACCCGTCCGCGACCACGAGTCCTGATGATCGGATTTGCCGGGCATCAAGGAAAGGAGTACCTGCCGATCGTGCAGGAGAGCGCCGATATCGTCGGCGGCGTCGACTCCGCCCCGCCCGCCGTGCCACTCGCCGACGAATGGGGATTCCCGTACTACGGGAGCCTCGACGACGCACTGAAAGCCGTCGACTTCGACGCCGCGGTGGTCACCGTGCCGCACGGCGAGCATTTCCCGGTCTGTACGCGGCTGCTGGCGCACGGCCGGCACGTCATCAAGGAGAAGCCGTTCGCGGTCACCGAACCCGAAGCGCGCCAACTGATACATCTCGCGCAGCAGGCCGACCGCAGCGTCTTCACACTGCTGCAACGGAACTTCGACCCGGTGTTCCGGTTCGCCCGGGACAACCTCGCGCGGATCGGGAGGCCCTACTGGTTCTCCTACGACTACCACTTCAACCTGGCCCGTCCGACCACGGGTTGGCGCGCGTCCCGGGAGCAGGCGAGGGGCGGTGTGCTCCTCGACATGGGCTACCACCTCGTCGACGTGCTCAACGGGATGTTCCCCGAAGCCCCCCGGGTGCACTCGGCCTTCGTGCACCAGTACCAGGAGACCCGGGACCGCCGGCTGGAGGACCTGGTCGCCCTCCTGTGCAGCTACCCGTCGAGGGGACTGGCGGGCTCGCTGCGCATCTCGCGCCACAGCCTCGCGAAGACCGAACAGCTCTGCGTGCTCGGTTCGGAAGGCGCGTTGACCGTCTCCCCCGGGGCGGCCACCCTGCATGCCGTCGGAGGGGCCCCGTTGGAACGCTACGCCCCGGAAGGATCCCGGACCGACATCACGCGCTCCATGTTCCTCCACTACCTGGACCGCCTGGAGGACCGCGACTACCGCCGGGACCACCTCCTGCGTCAACTCGCCACCGTGCGCACGATCGACGGAATCTACCGGGCCCGATCGGGCGGGACGAGCGGACTCACCGACCGATGCGCCTGACCCACCCCGCAAGGACAGGAAGCCCACTCCGCAAGGACAGGAAGAGAGCACATGAGCACCGACGAACGGCTCGCCCTCCTCGGGGGCGCACCCGCCATCTCGCGGCCACTGCCCCACGAGGTGTGGCCGCCCCCCGCCGACGAGGCGGAGCTGTCCGAGCTGGCCGCGCAGCGGAACACCGACATCTCCATCAAGGGCAACAGCGGCCCCATCGGCCGGCTCGAAGCCGACTTCCTCGCCTTCCTGGACGGCGGCGCCCGCTACGCGGTCACCTTCAACTCCGGCACCAGCGCGCTCCTCGCCGCCTACTTCGCCCTCGGCGTGCGCGAGGGGGTGGATGTCGTGGGACCGGCGCTCACCTACCACGCCGCGCTGAGCCCCGTCTTCGCGCTGCGCGGTGACGTGGTCCTCGCCGACATCGACCCCGACACCCGCGGCCTGGACCCCAAGGCACTCCAGTCCGCGCTGACCGAACACACCAAGGTCGTCACCGTCGTCCACCAGTGGGGCCACCCCTGCGACATGGACGCGATCCTGGCCATCGCCGAACGGCACGGGCTGCGCGTCCTGGAGGACTGCTCCCACGCCCACGGCAGCCGCTACAAGGGCCGGCCGGTCGGCACCTTCGGCGACGCCGCCGTCTTCTCCCTCCAGGCCAACAAGGCCGTCTACGCCGGAGAAGGCGGCATCCTCGTCACCAGCGACCCCGGGGTCCAGGACCGCGCCACCCTCCTCGGGCACTACCGGGACCGCTCCCGGGACTCCGTCCTCGACGAGGACCTGCGGGCCCACTGGGTCACGGGCTTCGGACTCAAGCTGCGCATGTCGCCGTTCAACGCCATCGTCGCCCGGCACGCCCTCGCCGCCTTCCCCGCACGCAAGGAGGCCCGGCACCGGTGCCTGCGGCACCTCGGCGAGCAACTCGCCGACGTGGAGTACCTGCAGCAGGTCCACGTCGCCGACCACGTCGACATGGGCGCCTGGTACGGCTACAAGCCGCTCTACCTGCCCCGGGCACTGGGCGGCGTGCCGCGTTCGGTGCTCATCCGGGCGCTGCGCGCCGAGGGCATGGAGGTCGGCGCCCCCTCCGGCCCCCGGCTGTCCACCCTGCCGCTCTACGCCCGCACCGAGAACCCCCTCTTCCCCGGAGTTCCGAAGAAGGCCACCACGCCGGGGGCCGACTCGCAGGCCGAGCACGTCGAGCAGCACGCGCTCTCCTTGCCGACCTTCACCGCCTGGCCCGACGACACGGTGCTCATCGACCAGTACGCCGAGGCGTTCCGCAAGATCGGCCGGCACCGCGAAGCGCTGGTCCGGTACGCCGCCGAGCTGCCCCGATGACCGGAACCGCACCACCGAAGAGGGAGTGGGCATGACTGTCGAAGAGTCGCCGGAGGACGTGGCGAGGGCCCTGCAGCACGCTCTCGCCGGTGACGACCTGCCGGACACCTTCACCCTGCTGGGACGGGAGTGGAGCCTGCACCGGGGTGTCTGGCCCAGCACGCTGAGCGCGGCCACCGAGGTGATGGCCTCGATGGTGCCCTATCCCCGGGACGGCTCGTTCCTGGAGGTCGGCTGCGGTACGGGTGTCATCGCCGTCACCGCCGCACTCAGCGGCTGTGCCTCCGTCACCGCGCTGGACATCAACGAGAAGGCCGTGGCCAATACCGTCGCCAACGCCGAGCGGCACGGTGTGGGCGACCGGGTCCGCGTCCTCCACAGCGACATGTACACGGCGCTCGATCCCCTGAGCCGCTTCGACACGATCTTCTGGAACGTGCCCTGGACCTACGTGGAGGACGGCTTCGCCCTCTCCAGCGACATCCACACCGCCGTCTTCGACCCGGGCTACCGGGGCCAGGCCCGCTACCTCGCCGGGGCGCACGAGTACCTGACCGACGGCGGCCGGCTGCTGCTGGGCACCGCCCACCTCGGGGACCGTGAACGGCTCGACGTGCTTGCCGGTGAGGCCGGCCTGCGGATCGACATGCTGTGCAAGGTCCGCCGGATCGAGGAAGTGGGCGTCATGGAGTACCACCTGCTCGAACTGCGGACGAGGTGATCCGGTGACGCCGCCCGTACCACCGGAGGACGACCTCGAACTGGCCCTCCGTCTGGGCGACCTCGCCGACGGGCTCACCGTCCGCCGCTTCCACGCCCTCGACCTGCGGGTCCGGGAGAAGCCGGACCGTACACCCGTGACCGACGCGGACACCGCCGTCGAGACGGCCGTCCGCGAGGAACTGCGGTCCGCCCGCCCCGATGACGCGTTCGCCGGGGAGGAGACCGGCGGCTCCGTCACCTCCGGGCGCACCTGGCTGGTCGACCCCATCGACGGCACCAAGAACTTCCTGCGCGGCGTACCGGTCTGGGCCACGCTGATCGCCCTGCTGGTGGACGACCGCCCCACCGTCGGCGTGATCAGCGCCCCCGCCCTGCACAGCCGCTGGTGGGCGGCGGCGGACCGGGGCGCCTGGCTGCGCCGGGGACCGGCCGGCACCACCCCCGTGCGCCTGGGGGTCTCCGGCCGCACCCGCCTCGACCAGGCGTACCTCTCCACCACCAGCACCCGGACCTGGGACGTCTTCCACTCCCGTGCGGCCTATCTGCGCCTGGCCGAAGCCTGCTGGGAGGACCGTGCCTTCGGCGACTTCCTCCAGCACTGCATGGTCGCCGAGGGAACGCTCGACATCGCGGCCGAGCCGGTCGTCAACCCCTGGGACATCGCCGCGGTACAGGTGCTCGTGGAGGAGGCCGGCGGCCGCTGCACCGACCTCCGGGGCGCCTCGCCCCGGAACGGCACCGGCGCCCTGTCCGCCAATCCGCGGTTGCACCGGCTCGCCGTGGAGGCCCTCTCGGCGCCGCCCGCAGCACCCGGGCCGACCGGACCCTGAGCCCGCCCCGAACCGTCGGACGCGGAACCAACCGAGAAACGGACCATCATGCTGATTCTTTCCCTCAAGGAAGGCCATGACGGGGCGATCGCGGCCGTCGACGACGGCAGGCTGCTCTTCTCCCTGGAAGCGGAGAAGGACTCGTTCCTCCGCTACAGCAATCCGACGGCCGAACTGTTCGCGACGGCGGCGGACCGGCTGGACAGGCAGCCCGACGTCGTCGCCGTGAGCGGCTGGATCAAGGGCACCCAGTGCACCGACCAGCCTTCGCGCGCCGGGTACTTCGGTGTGGGCGCGGCCGCGATCACGGACGAGGCCGGCCGGTTCTTCGGCAAGGCCGTGCGCGTCTTCTCGTCCACCCATGAGCGCTCCCACATCATGACGTCCTACGGCATGTCGGCACTCCGCCGGGACCAGCCCTTCTACAGCCTGGTGTGGGAGGGGAACATCGGCTCGTTCTACCGGATCGACCGGCACGGGCAGGTGACCCACCTCAAGGAGGTGCTCAACTACCCGGGCAACAAGTACTCCTACGGCTTCGCGCTCGCCGACCCGAAGTTCAGTCCGCACCAGGAGTTCGTCCGGTTCCAGGACGCGGGGAAGCAGATGGCCCTGGCCGGATTCGCCGAGAACCGGCCGGCGACCCGGGCGGAACAGGACGTCATCGACTTCGTCCTCGGCCAGAAGGAGGTCATCACCGGAAGCCTGAAGGACCGGATGACCGATTCCCCCTTCCACAACGTCGGTGTGGAGTCGAGCGCGTACAAGAACCTGGCGGCCCGGCTCTCGGACGCCATCTTCGAGCGCTTCCACGCCTACGCCCGGGAGCACCTGACCGAGGGATTCCCGCTGCTCGTCTCCGGGGGCTGCGGGCTCAACTGCGAGTGGAACCGGCGCTGGCGCGAGTGCGGGCTCTTCCCCGCGGTCTTCGTTCCGCCGTGCCCCAACGACAGCGGCTCCGCGATCGGCACCGCCATCGACGCCCAGCACTTCTACACCGGGTCGGCCGACCTGGAGTGGGACGTCTACGCGGGCGGCGAATTCGTGGAGGACATCGAGTTCGATCCGCAGCACTACGAGATCCGCCCGCTGGACCACCGCGAGGTCGCCCGCCACCTCCGCGACGGGAGGATCATCGGCTGGGCGCGGGGCCGCTGGGAGATCGGCCCCCGCGCCCTCGGGAACCGGTCGATCCTGGCCGCTCCCTTCACCGAGGAGACCACGGCCAGGCTCAACAGGATCAAACAGCGCGAGAGCTACCGCCCCATCGCCCCGATCTGCCTGGAGCAGGAAGCGGGCCGCTGGTTCGGCGGCGGCCTCCCCGACCCCTACATGCTGTACTTCAGCCGGGTCGAGTCCGCCGACCTGCGCGCGGTGACACACGTCGACGGAACGGCCCGCACCCAGACCGTCGACCCGGCCGCGAACCCGGCCATGGGTGAACTGCTGACCGCCTTCGGCGAACTCACCGGATTCAGCGTGCTCTGCAACACGTCGCTCAACTATTCGGGACGCGGGTTCATCAACCGGAGCAGCGACCTGATCGCCTACGGCGAGCTGCACGGACTGGACGGGTACGTCGTGAACGACGTCTTCGTCACACCGCGCCCCTAGGACTTCCGCCGGCGCGTCGTGAGGACCGTCGGAACGGCCACCGGACAGGGCGTGGCGAGGTCGCGGCGCGGCGAGGTCGGGGCGTGGCGAGGTCGGGGCGCGGGTGGGGCCGGGGACTCATGTTCCTGGGACAGGACCGGGAGGAGGGTGGAGGTACAGCGCCCGCAGGATCGGAGCGGGCCAGGACGACTACGAGGTGTCACCATGAGTAGTGGCTCCGTCACCAATGTGCCCGCCCTGCTCGTCACCGTGCACGACCAGGTACGGGACGGAGTGCCCGGCAAGCTGCTGGCGCACGGCTTCATGACCAGCGGCTCGACCGTGCTGGTCCCGGATCCGCCGGAGGCGCTCGCGAGCCCGTGGCGCAGATACATCCTCCGGATCTCCCGGTCACCGGGGCACGACGGCACCACCGAGGTGCTGCCCGTCGCCGGCATCGGCCTGGCGGCGGTCCGCGGGGAGGGGATCAGCACCGCGGCGGCCCTGCTGTCGCTGGTCTGGCCGACCCGGTTCGCGGTCCCCACCGTGACCTCCACCCCGGAACGGGTCGCCGAGCTCCTGGTCCGCCACCACGGCGACCAGTGGGCGGTCTACGCCGAACTCGGCCTTCGGGTGGTGCGCCCGGCCCGGAAACCGGGCCCGACCGACGAGTGGTGGCTCGGCCCGGCGTACGAGCGGTACGTGCACTCCAGCGCCGAGGACTTCGGCTGCGGCACCTGCGGCAGCAGTCCCAACTGCTGCCACCGCCCCGGCGCGGCGTCCGCGGCCCCGGCCACCGAAGCGGCCTGACCGGGCCGCGGGGTGGTCCCGATGATCACGGCGACAGCGCCGCAACGGCCGCGGGAGGCCCGGGACACCGGACCGGGCCTCCCCCCGCCGGTCTGCTGGCAGGACGTCGCGCTGGCGCTCGCGGCGGTCGTCCCGGAGCTGTTCTACTTCGGCACCGTGCTCGCGCCCTGGACCAGCCGGGAGCAGCAGGTGTGGATGGTCCTGCTCGCCCTGGGCGAGGCCGCCGCCCTGGTGGTGCGCCGCCGGTGGCCGGTGGCGGTCTTCGGCGCCGTCTGGGCGGTCTCGGCCGGCGCCGACCTGCTCTCCTGGGCGAACGCGCTCGACTACGTGCCCTGCTTCGGGCTGATGATCGCCCTCTACACCGTCGCCTCGATGTGCCGACGGCCGGTCGCGTACGCGGCCCTGTTCCTCACCCTGGTGCCGCTCGGGCTGGCGATCGCCGAGACGATCGGCAACTACCAGGGCCCGCAGCTCGCCTCCGTACTCGTCGCGAACCTCGCCTTCTACGTCCCGGTGACGCTGGTGGTCTGGGGCTTCGCGCGGTGGAGCCGGTCCGCCGAGGAGGCCGCCGAACGGCACCGGCAGGAGGTCGCCGACGCACGGCTGCGGGTCACCCGGGAGCGGGTGCGGATCGCCCGGGAGCTGCACGACATCGTCGCGAACGCCGTCGCGGTGATCGTCATGCGGGCGGAGACGGCGCGGGTCACGGCCCTGGAGGATCCGGCACGCGGGGAGGCGTTCGGGCACATCGAGGACCTCGGCCGGTCGACGATGGCCGAGCTGCGGCACATGCTGCGGCTGCTCCGCAGTTCCGAGGCGGCGGTCGAGGAGGGGTACAGCCACGGCCTGGGCGATCTGGACCGGTTGCTGGCGGACGTCCGCAAGGCCGGGGTCCGGATCTCGGTGGAGACCCGGGGTGCGCCGCTGCGGATCGACGACAGCGTCAGCCAGACCGCCTACCGGCTGGTCCAGGAGGCCGCCACCAACATCACCAAGCACGCCGGTCCGGGGACCAGGGCGGTGGTGCGGATCACCTGGGACCGGGCGCTGCTGATCGAGGTGGTCGACGACGGCGCCGGGCGGCCGCCGGACGACCGGCAGGAGCTGTCGACCGGGCACGGGCTGCTCGGGCTGCGCGAACGGGTGGCGCTGTACGGCGGGCTGCTGAGCGCGGCCCCGTACGGGCCCGGGTACCGGGTGGCGGCGGCACTGCCGGTGTCCGCGGCCGTCGGTGCCCGGCCGACCGCGGGCACCGACGGTGGGCGGCCGGCCGAGGGGGTCAGCGGAAGGCGTCGGAGAGGCGGGTGAAGGTCCGGCCGTCGGCGAGGAGGGTGGGGAGGGCGGCGGCCAGGCCGGGGGCGGTGCCGCCGTCGGGGTGGTTCATGTGGGCGATCACGACGGCCCCGGGGGCGGCGTCCAGCAGTTGCCGGCGGACCTGGGCGGCGGGGAGGGTGGCGCCGCCGTCGGCGTTGGTGCTGAACCCGGCGATCCGCTGGCCGAGGTCGGCG
>NZ_JAIY01000010.1:975100-975470 GCF_000710405.2 Kitasatospora sp. MBT66
ATCTCGTCGTGGACCTCGCCGGGGTCGCGGGTGCCGGCGATGCCGTAGGCCGAGCGGCCGGTGACGGAGAGGGGGCGGTGGGCGGTGCCGTGGTTGGCGATCTCGAAGAGCGGGTCGGCGGCGAGGCTCTCGAAGGTGTCGGGGTTGGCGTCGATCCAGCGGGCGTTCAGGAAGAGGGTGGCGGGGACGCCGTGGGTGCGCAGGGTGGCGACCAGGGCCGCGTCGTAGCCGGAGCCGCCCGGGCCGCCGCAGGCGTCGAAGGTGAGGGCGATCGCGGGGGCGGCGGACCTGGGGAGGGCGGTGAGCACGCCGGGGACGTCGAGGCCCCAGGCGGCGGGGACGGCGTCGGCGTAGCGGGCGGTGACGAACG
>NZ_JAIY01000010.1:975644-979625 GCF_000710405.2 Kitasatospora sp. MBT66
GGACGCAGCGGTGGGAACGGGCGCCGCGGTCGGGACGGGCGGCGCGGGGCTCGTCGTCGGCGCGCAGGCGGCCAGGGTGGTCCCGGCCGCGGCCACCAGGAGGGTCCGCCGACTGAGTGACATGAATGCGCTCCGAATCTGCCTGACTGTCAGATGATCTGACTACCTCCTATTCAGGGCCCGCCCCACCCCCCGGCGCAACCCGGGTCCGCCTTCACGGGGCCTCCGCCCGGTGGTGGGGCCCGGCTCACCGGGGGTTCACCCGGACGAGCGGACAGCGGGTAGGTACGGGCCGCGAGCATCCCGGCGAGAGCGGAGGCACCCGATGGCGGACGACGTGCACGAGGAGCAGGCCCGGCCGGGCCGGCGCGGGCTACTGGCCGCGGGCGCGGCGGGCGCGCTCGGCGCGGTGGTGACGGGCGCGGGCACCGCCCGGGCCGAAGGAGCCGCGGCCCCGGCCGCACCCCAGGACCGGACGATCACCCTGACCGGGAAGCTGCCGACCGGCGCACCCGACTTCGTGTACCTGCCCTTCGACGTCCCGTCCGGCGTCCGCGAACTCGCCGTCTCCTACCGCTACGACAAGCCGACCGTGCCGCCCGGCACCCCGGGCAACTCCTGCGACATCGGGCTGTTCGACGAGCGCGGCACCGAACTCGGCGGCCGGGGCTTCCGCGGCTGGTCGGGCGGCTTCCGGACCGAGTTCACGGTGGGCCGGGAGCAGGCCACGCCCGGCTACCTGCCGGGGCCGGTCCGCCCGGGGCGCTGGAACATCGTCCTCGGGCCGTACCAGGTCGCCCCGCAGGGGCTGGAGTACCGGGTCGACGTCACCCTGCGGTTCGGCGCGCCCGGCCGGGAGTTCACCCCCGCCTACCCGCCGGAGCGCGCCCGGGGGCGCGGCCGCGCCTGGTACCGGGGCGACTGCCACCTGCACACCGTGCACTCCGACGGGCGCCGCGAGCCCGCCGAGGTGGCCGCCGGGGCGCGCGCGGCCGGGCTGGACTTCATCGTGTCCACCGACCACAACACCTCCTCCGCCCACGGCGTCTGGGGCCCGCTGGCCGGCCCGGACCTGCTGATCCTGCCCGGCGAGGAGGTCACCACCCGCAACGGCCACTGGCTGGCGCTGGGCCTGCGCCCGGGCGAGTTCGTCGACTGGCGCTACCGCTCCCGCGACGAGGCCCTCCCCCGGTTCGCCCGCCAGGTGAAGCGCCAGGGCGGCCTGGTGGTCCCGGCGCACCCGTACTGCCCGTACGTCGCCTGCCAGTGGAAGTTCGGGTACGAGTACGCCGACGCCGTCGAGGTGTGGAACGGCCCGTGGACGTACGACGACGAGTCGGCCGTGGACGGCTGGGACGCCCAGCTGGCGGTGGCGCTGCGCGACGGGCGCTCCTGGCTGCCCGCGATCGGCAACAGCGACGCGCACAGCGCCCCGCAGGTGATCGGCTCGCCGCACACCGTGGTGCTCGCCGAGGACCTCACCCGCGACGACGTCCTCGACGGGCTGCGGGCCGGCCGCAGCTGGCTGGCCGAATCGGCGGCCGTCCGGCTGGAGTTCACGGCGACCGGGCACGGTCGGCAGGCCGGGATCGGCGAGGAGCTGGCGGTTCCCGCGGACGCTCCGGTGGACGTCCGGCTGGACGTCTCCGGGGTGCCGAACGGCACGGTGCGGTTCCTGACCGACGAGGGCCAGCTGCACCAGGAGTCGCTGCCCGCCGACGGCGCGGGCACGGTGGTCTGGCGGACGACGGCCTCGCTCGCCGCGTTCGTCCGGGCCGAGGTGCGGCACCCGAGGGCCGACGGCACCCCGGGCCGGGGCAACGCGATGGGCCCGGACCTCCCCTGGGGCCCGATGGCCGCGCTCACCAACCCGATCGTGCTGCGGGCCCGGGCGTAGAGATCGGCGCGGGCGTAGCGGGAAGGCGAACGGACGGCGAGGGGCCTGCGGGGGGTAGGCGGGAGGTCCGGGGAGGGGAGGACTCTGGGGCGCACCGTGGACTAGGTTGATCCCCGACAGCAGTCACTCGTAGGGACGAGGCGGTCGGCTGTCCGCCTTGCCGGATTCGGCCGGTTCGTGTTCCGACCCCGGCTGGCCCCCGCGTGTTCCGCCCGTCCCGCCCCGGCCCCGTCCGTCCAGGCCCGCGAAGGGATCAGCAGCCGTGAACCGTACGACCACAGGTGGGCCGGAGCTCGGAGGCGGACGGGGGGCGGGCAGCGTGGTCGTCCTCTCCGACCCGGCCGCCGGCGCCGGGAGCGGCGCGGTGGCCCCCCTGGTCGCGGACGCGCTCTTCCCCAGCGTCCACCTGCGCGCGGAGGACTTCCGGCGGGCGGTCCGGCAGGGCTATGTCGCCCCGGACCGGCCGGAGGCGCGGCGGCAGAACGTGACCGCGCTGGCGGCCACCGCCCAGGCGGCCTTCGCCTTCGCCTCGGGCGGCTACCAGGTGGTGGTGGAGGGCTCGGTCGCCCCGACCGCGCTGGACGCCTTCCGGCGGGAGAGCCGGGCCACGGGCGCGGCGCTGCACTACGTGGTGCTCAACGGGGGTACGACCGGCGGTACGGCGGCCGGCACTGCCGCGGCCGACGGTGCGGCGCAGGCCGACGGCCCGGCGGCGGACGCGGCCGAGGCCACGGCGGACACGGTGCTGGCGGGGCTGCGCCGGGGGGCGTACCTGCTCGGCTGGTGAGCCTGCCGCCGCCCCGGGGGGAGACCGGGGCGGCGGCGGAACGGGACGGCGGCGAACGGCGGCCGCGAACGGAGAAGGGGCGGCCGGTCGGTTCTGGGGGGACCGACCGACCGCCCGCGGCACGGCGTCACGAGCGACGACGCCCCGGCGTCCGCTCTCCCACAAGAGCGAACGCCGGGGCGGCCGCGGACCCGGCGCCCGAACGGGGGTACAGGCGCCGGTGGCGGTGCCGCCACAATGGTCAACGGGCCGCGGCCCGGAAGCGGTTCACGGCCTTCCGGTTCGGGTCCGCCCGGACCGGCCCCGGTTTCCCGAAAGGGCAGCGATCCCGGGCGGTCCCCCGTCCGGTCCCCGCCCGATCGACGGCCCCGAGCAACGGCCCGGTCAGCCGGCCCAGGCCATCCCGCGGGCCTCCAGGATCGGCCGCAGCGCGCGGACCGCGTAGAAGCTGCGGGACTTCACCGTGCCGACCGGCACCCCCAGCACCTGCGCCACCTCGACCATCGACCGGCCCTTCATGTGCAGCTGGACCAGGACGTCCCGGTGGTGCGGCTGGAGCTCGGCCATCGCCACCGCCACGTCCTGGGCGACGAGCACCTCGTCGTAGGGGTCGTGGGCGCCGGCGTGGTCCTCCGGGGTCTCGTCGGCGACCTCCTGGGCGCGGGCGGCCTGCATCCGGTAGTGGTCGATGGCGATCCGGCGCGCCACCGTGAACAGCCAGGGACGGCTGTGCTCGGGGCCGCGCTGCACGGCCGCCGGGTTCTGCCAGGCGCGCAGCAGGGTCTCCTGGACGATGTCCTCCGCCTTGCCCCGGTCGCCGCTGGTCACCCGGAGCATCGCGCGCAGCAGGTAGCCGCCGTGCAGGCGGTACAGCTCGGCGAGGACGTCCTGGTCCAGGGTGGGCCGGGCGGCGGGCGCGGCAGGCACGGCGGGCACGGCGGGTACCCGGGCGTCCCCGGTGGTCGTCCCGGCCAGGGCGGTTGCGTCGATGGCCACGGCTGTTGAGCCCCTCACACCATTCATCGGTACCTCGGTCGGTCGGTACCGGGGTCGATCGCTGTCTCGGTGCACCGGGGCAGGCCACCGCGATCGGACGGCTCCCCGGGCGGTGCCACGCTGGCAGCCCCCGCCAACGCGCGGCCAACGCGGCCGCGGCCGCCCGCGTTGGCGGGACGTTGGCGGGCCGCCCGCGGGTCGATCCACCGCGGGGTCACTCCGCCGTCTGCGTCCCCGCTCCGTCCCGCCCGTCTCTCCCGGCCCGCGCGGCCGCCCGGTTGCGGCCGACCCTGGCGGCGGC
>NZ_JAIY01000010.1:981094-981480 GCF_000710405.2 Kitasatospora sp. MBT66
GGCGAGCGCCGCCAGGCCGCCCGCCACCGCGGCGGCGGGGCGGGCCAGCCGCCCGGGGCCTCGGTCTCGGCCTCGGCCGGTGCTCACACCGGGCTGCCGGAGCGGTCCGCGGCGATGTCCTCGGGCAGCAGCAGGCTCAGCTCCGAGAGGTCGGCGACGTCCAGCCGGCTGAGCCGGCCCGCCTGGCGGGTGATCATGCCCTCCAGGGTCTGCCGCGCGAAGCGGCCGTTACCGAAGGTGCGGTCGCGCGGGACTCCCGCGAACAGCTGCTCCAGCGCGGCCAGCGTGTGCGGCGCGCACTCGTACCCGGCCTTGACCGCGTGGTTGCGCACGATGGTGACCATCTCCGCGTCGGAGTAGTGGCCGAAGTCGATCTGGCGGGAGAA
>NZ_JAIY01000010.1:981543-982685 GCF_000710405.2 Kitasatospora sp. MBT66
ACGATCACCACCACCTCGTCCCGGTGGTCCTCCATCAGCTTCATCAGGGTGTCCACGGCCTCCTGGCCGAAGTCCCCGCCGCCCCCGTGCCGGGGCGTCAGGGTGTACGCCTCGTCGACGAACAGCACACCGCCCCGGGCCCGGTCGAAGGCCTCCTTGGTGAGCTGGGCGGTGTGGCCGACGTAGCGGCCGACCAGGTCGGAGCGGGCGGTCTCGATCAGCTGGCCGCCGGGCAGCACGCCCAGCTCGGACAGCAGCCGCCCGTAGAGCCGGGCGACCGTGGTCTTGCCGGTACCGGGCGGACCGGCGAAGACCAGGTGGTGGCTGATGGTGGCGGTCGCCAGCCCGGCCTCCTCCCGGCGGCGGACCTGCCGGATCAGGTTCACCAGGTCCTCGACCTGCTCCTTGGCGGCGGGCAGGCCCACCAGGGCCTGGAGCTCGGCCAGCGGCTCGGTGCCGTCGCTCTCCTTCACCGGCGGTTCGAGTTCGACGCCCACGTCCCCGGGGACGAGCAGGGCGAGGTCCTGGTCGCTGATCTCGGCCTGCTCCGCCAGCCGGGTCGCCTGCCGGTCGACCATCTCCTCGAAGACCTTGCGGGCCGCGCGGCCGTTGCCGAAGTCCTCGCCGCGCGGCATCCGCTCGAAGAGCAGCGTCAGCGCGTCGCCGGTGCCCGCGGCGAGCTCGTAGCCGTGGCTCGTGGCGGCCCGCTCGACGATGGTGACCAGCTCGTCGACCTCGTAGTTGGCGAACTCGACGGTCCGGCTGAACCGGGAGGCGAGACCGGGGTTGGAGGCCAGGAACTCGGTGATCTCGGCGGAGTAGCCGGCCACGATCACCACCACGTCCTCGCGGTGGTCCTCCATCAGCTTGACCAGGGTGTCGATCGCCTCCCGCCCGAAGTCCGGACCGGAGCCGCCGGAACCGGCCGACAGGGTGTACGCCTCGTCGATGAACAGCACGCCGCCGAGCGCCTGCTGGAACACCTCGGTGGTCTTGATCGCGGTGCCGCCGATGATCGAGGCGACCAGGTCGGCCCGGGCCACCTCGGTCAGGTGCCCGCTGCGCAGCACGCCCAGCTCCGCGAGGATGGCGCCGTAGAGCCGGGCAACCGTGGTCTTGCCGGTGCCGGGCGGACCGGCGAA
>NZ_JAIY01000010.1:982933-984439 GCF_000710405.2 Kitasatospora sp. MBT66
CGCGGGCTGCCGACGGCGGCCGCGGCGGTGCCGTGGGCGTCCGGCAGGCCGTTCTCCTCGCTGGTCAGCTGCTCCACCGCGAGCCGCTCGCTGGCAGCCGTCTGCCGCAGGCCGGAGCCCCGGTTGCGGGACAGCTTGCAGCCGGTCAGCCGGACCGCCTCCACCGAGTCGAGCCGCACCCCGTCGCCGATGTTCTCCACCGCGTCGACCTGGGCCAGGGCGGCCCGCCCGCCCGCGCCGATCCGCACACCGTGGCGGCGGTTGCCGTGGCTGCGGACCCGGGTGCAGGTCAGGTCGCCGCCGTCCTCGACCGACAGGCCGTCCTCGCCCGAGCCGCTCACCTCGCAGTCGCGCAGCGCGGCCCGGCCGACCTTGCCGACCACCACGCCGGAGCCCTTGGCGCCGCGCACCACCCCGGCGCCGACGAAGGTGTCCGCGCCGTCGGTGATCCGCAGTCCGGCCCGCCCGGCGTCGGTCACCTCGACGCCCTCCAGCCGGCCCCGGCCGTCCCGCAGCACCTCGACGCCGTCGGCGCCCGCGCCGGTGACGGTCAGGTGCCGCACCCGGGGGTTGGCGCCGCCGCCGATCGACAGGCCCGGGCCGGTGACGTCCCGGATCTCCAGCCGGTCGATGTCGGCGGCGCTCTCCTCGGCCAGTTCGACACCGGCCCCGCCGCAGCCGCGCACCACCGTGCCCTTGAGCACCGGACCGGCGTGCTCGCCGACCCAGATGCCGGTGCCCTCGGCGTCGGCGACCTCGCAGTTCTCGAAGTGGCCGCGCGAACGGCCGGTGATGTGGATGCCGTGCCCGGCGGTGCGGGCGGTGGAGCAGCGGCGCAGCTCCGGGTCGGTGCCGGCGGCGAGCGCGATGCCGTGGCCGGTGGTGGCGCTGACCACACAGTCCTCCAGCACCACCCGGGCCGCGGAGCTGATGTACACGCCGATCGCGGTGTCCCGGACGGCGGTGCGCACCAGCCGGGTGGTGGAGCGCTCCTCCAGGGCGACGGCGGGCTTGTCGGTGACGGAGATCTCGCAGTCCTCGAAGGTGCCGCGGGCCTCGCCGTTGGCGCAGATGCCGTTGCCGCGGGCGTCGCGCAGCACGCAGTTGCGCAGCAGCGGGTTGGCCCGCTCGCCGACCACCACGGCGGAGGTGCCGAGGTGCTCGATGACGCAGTCCTCGATCACGCTGGTGCCGGTGGAGGTCTCGACGATGCCGGCGCCGGCCGGGTTGGTGACCCGGCAGTCGCGCATCGCGAGCGAGCCCTGCTGGCGGGTCAGGACGGCCGTCCAGGAGGCGCCGACCACCTCGCAGTCCGACATCGCGGCCTGCCCCCGGGGCACGTCGACGGCGGGGAGTTCCTCGTCCTGACCCTGCACGACCAGGCCGGTGAGCTGGACGGCCTCGGCCACCACCTGGACGACGCAGCCCCGCCGGGCGGTGATCCGGACGCTGCCGCGCGGCTCCTCGGCGGTGATGGTGACCATCTTGGTGATGACCAGGTTCTCC
>NZ_JAIY01000010.1:984460-985130 GCF_000710405.2 Kitasatospora sp. MBT66
GGGCGGACGGAGATCACCGCTCCGCTGCGGGCCGCCGCGAGCGCGTCGCCGATCGTGCGGTACGGGCCGCCCCGCTGTTCCGGGCACACCGTCAGCACATGGCGCGACATGGCCGTCCTCTCCTGGGTCTTCATGGGTACGTCGTCGGGGTCGGACGGGGTCGGGCGGGTCGGGACGGTGCGGGGCCCGGGGCGGGCCACGGGGCGGGCCCGGTCAGGAGGCCGTGCAGTCGGCCCTGACGGCGGAGGCGGCGATGTGCGCCTTGTCGGTGGCGGTGCCGGCCCAGTCGAGGCCGCGGGAGTGCAGCATCACCGAGATCTTGCCGCCGGAGACCGCGAACCCCTTGCTGGTCACCCAGTTCCCCCGGCTGGTGGTCTGGTTGACCGAGAAGTCGCCGATGACGCCGGAGCCCGGGGAGTTGTGGACGGTGTAGTACGCGGGCTTGCCGCCGACCAGCTTGTAGTCGCTGTTGTTGGGCACGTAGACGGCGATCGTGCAACTGCCGCTCGTGACCGGCGCGGTGGAGAACGTCCAGACCACCGAGTTGTCGTTGTCGTCCTTGCTGTCCGAGCCGGACATCGGCATCGACACGTACTTGCCGTTGCAGCCCGAACCGGTGTACCCGCCGGTCGAGCTGCTGAGCCAGCCGGTGGAGCCCTGCTCCCAGTAG
>NZ_JAIY01000010.1:985335-986333 GCF_000710405.2 Kitasatospora sp. MBT66
GCTGCTGCGGGGCGGGCTGACCCGGGGCCGGCTGCTGGGGCGCGGGCTGACCGGCGCCGGGCTGCTGCGCGGCGGGCTGGCCCGCGGCGGGCTGCGTCGTCTTGCTGTTGCTGCCACCGGTGCTACTGCCACCGGTGCCGCCGGTGCCGTTCTGGGTCCCGCTCTGCGGTGCCTTGCCCGCCGGGACGTTCGTGCCGGCGGGCTGGCCGCCCGGCACCGCCGGGGTGCCGACGGTGCCACCGCCGAGGGCGAGCCCGGGAACGGTGCCCGAGCCGTCGACGGGCGGCGCTGTGAGCGCTCCGGGGTCGCCGGTGGCGGGAGGGTCGACGGGCGCCGGGAGCGGGAGTCCGGTCGTGGGCGGGTCGGTCGGCGCGGGCGGCTGGACGTCGTCGATCTCCGGTCCGTCGACCAGCTGGGGGTCCGCCCGGTTCACGCCCCGGTTGTCGCCGTGCTTGTCCGCGCCGTCGGTGATCAGGAACGGCAGGCCCATCAGCACCACTCCCGCCGTGGCGGCGGCGACCAGCGCGGGCCGCCGGAACCGGGGCCGACGGGACGTCTCGTCCGGCTCCTCGCCGTCCGCGCCCTCAGACCCGACGGGGACCGGCGCCCCGGGCTCCTCGCCCGGGCCGAACCCGGCCGCGGCCGAGGGGACGACCGCGACCGGCGGCACCGCCGCGGCGGTCACCACCGGCGTGACCGGCCCGTACTGCGGCACGGCGACCTGCTCGGTCGGCGCCTCCGCCGTCGCCGGGGCGGCCACCGCGGCAGCGGCGGCGGCTCCTCCGGCCGAGGCGGCGGCACCCGCCGGTGCCCCGGCCGGCTCCTCCTCCATCTCCCAGTCCATCGACGGCAGCTGGATCCCCGCCGCCCCGCCCCGAGCCCCGTTCCCGCCCGTACTCGTGCTCACCGCAGCCCCTCCGGCCTCGCATGCAGTCCCAGTCGACAGGACCACCCCGTCGACTGGACTTCGGGTGCTCCTACTCCGTTCCTACGGCCGG
>NZ_JAIY01000010.1:987053-1014694 GCF_000710405.2 Kitasatospora sp. MBT66
CACGCTCGTGCGTCAGACCCTCCGGGACAGCGACCTGCAAGTTGTCGAACGGCCGCGTCTCGTCCGACCCGAGGTTCCGCGGCGGCTCGGCCGACTGGTTCGAAGGCCGGGGAAGGTTGCGCAACGCCGATGCCCCGAAGCCGGGCATCCACTCGTCGGCAACCGGTCCCAGGTCCGGCGTGTCGTCGTTCGAACTGTTCAGCGACGACGTGTCGGACTCCGACTCCGAGGTCAGGTGCTCGTCCTCCGAGGTGTGCGGCAGTTCCTCCGCCGACGCGCGACGCGGCGGGGGCGGGGGCGGAGTCTGCAGCAACGGAACCTGCCCGGACGGGACCTGGACGACCGGCGGAATCTGCTCCACCTGTGCCTGCTCCTGCTGTGCCTGCTCCTGCTGCACCTGCTGCTCGTGCTGTACCTGTACCTGCTCCTGCTGCACCTGCTGCTCGTGCTGTACCTGCTCCTGCTGTACCTGTACCTGCTCCACCTGCTGCACCTGCTCGTGCTGCACCTGCTCCCCCGCGTCCCGCGACGGCGGGCCGACCCGGAAGCTCCGGACGCCGCCCACGGGCCCGGGCCCGCCCTCGGGCTCCGAGCCGTCCGGCGCCGGACGCCGGACCTGGGCGGTGGTGGTCACGATGACCACGTCCACCTCGCGCGGCGTCGTCCGGAGCACCCCGCGCAGCCGCCGCTCCAAGCGGTCGGCCTCCCTGGTGGCCCGGTCGGCCGGGACGTCCAGGGTGACCTCCACCCGCTGCGGCGCGTCGCCCTCGGCACCGAGGACCCGCTGCCGGACCTCCTCCAGCAGCCTGTTCATCTCGCCGGTACTGCGGGCGTCGGCCGCCAGCCGGATCGTCGGATCCGGGCCGGCCGACGGCTCCCGCAGGCTCAGGTCCCCGGGCTGGTGCGTGCCTTCGGTGTTCCAGCGGGCGTTGAGGTCCGCCGCCGACAGGTCGGGGTCCTCGCCGGACTGCTCGGTCAGGTCCTGGAGCCGGCGCCGTTCCTCCGCCGTCACCGTCCCGCCGTCCCGCACCCGGCGGAGGTGCTCGAAGGCCCCGCCGTTCGACTCGTCCCCGGCGAGGACGAGCATCCGGTCCAGGCCCCGCAGCCACCGCACGGCCCGGTCGCCCTCGGTGGTGAGGGACCCGGCGAGCAGTTCCCGGGCGACGTGGCCGACGCCCAGGATCCGGGCGCGGTCGGCCGGGGCGGCCGGGTCCAACCCCAGCGCGTCCGCGACCGACCGCACCGCCGTGGTCGGCGCGCCGTGCAGCAGGAGCTCACCGTCGGTCGTGCCCTCGTCGAACCGCAGGTAGCCGCCGGACGGGACGTCGGTGCTGCCCTTGACGTTGTCGACGGGGATGTCGATCTCGATCGCCATGAGCTCCTTGCGCGGGAGCACCTCCCCGTCCTTGTGGTAGAGCACCTCCACCTCGGCGAAGCCCCGGTACCGCGCGGTGTCGGTCTTGATCTTGGCGTTGTTCACGACCTGGCCGCCCTCGCCGGTCGCGAGGTCGGTCCGGTACTGGTAGGCGCCGTCGGCGTAGGCGCCGCCGCGCCCGCCGACGTACTCGTTGATCTCTCCCTTTGCACCGCCGGTGACGCGCAGCGCCGCCTGGACCGTGCGCTGGGAGTTGGCCCCGTCGGTGACCGAGGTCGTGTTGGTCGGGTTGGACTCCGACTCCGCGTCGGTCCGGACGAACTCCAGCTGCTTGACCTTCACCCGCACCTCCACCCGCACGTCGCCGGCCAGATCGGGCGGGCCGATCCGCAGGGTGGAGTTCCCGGGGCCGTGGGTGACCGTCGGTTCCCCCTGCACGGGGGCCCGGCCCTCGTTCTCGCCCGAAGCGTGCGGGGTGGGCGGGGTGGGCGGAGTGTGCGGGGTGAGCGGGGTGCTGAGGCGGCTCGCCAGCGCCACCGGGTCGATCATCCGGTCCACCATGCCCCGGATCCGGTCCCAGGCGTCCGCGCCCAGGAACTCCTTGGCCCCGGCCGTCAGTTGCTGCCGCGCGTCCGGCCCCATGTCGGCCGTCCGCACCACGTCCGTGTCGACCAGCCCGTGCGTCCACACCCGGTCCGGCGGGATCCGGACCACATTGTCCGCCGCCGTGTGGTCGGTGAGTCCGCGCAGTTCGGCCCCGCGCGGCGCGGTCGCGGAGTCGAAGACGTTGCCCGGGTTGGCCTGGGCGCCGACCGGCGCCTGCGCCCTCGTCTCGGCGATGTCGACGACCACCTCCATGCCGAGCGGCCGCCGGAAGTACGCGTGCTTGGTGGCCATCACGAACGGGGGCGTCGTGCCGACCGGTTCCTTCCACTCGACCCTGAAGTGCAGGTCCGCCTCACCGGAGAAGATGCTCGCGTTCTTGGGCTTCACCTTGGTGGTGTTGCCGGAGCCCGCGCGGTTGGACCAGGTCTCCTGGGTGTCGTGGCCGGTGGACGCGGTCAGCGCCCCGCCCGCGTACCAGGCACCGCCGTTGACGCCCAGCGTGGTGCGCAGCTGGTGGCCGGAGCCCGCCCCGCCGCCGGTCGCTCCGTCGGCCGCCGAGTGGGTTTGCTCGGTCTGCGTACCGGTGTTGAACTCGGTGGTCGTGGTGCTGCCGGTGTGGGCCAGCCGGCGGACGGACGCGCCGATCCGGACGGTCACGCCGCCGTCGGAGACCACGAGCTCCCGGCCCGACATCATGGCCTTGAGCTGGTCGTGCAGGGTGTTCGGGGTGAGGGTGTCGTAGAGCTTCTGCCGGAGGCCGGACCGGCCCACGCCGTCCAGCCACTTGGTGATGTTCCGCCCGCCGAACTCCCCCGGGTCGCCCGCCGAGCGCAGCAGGGCCTCGGCGAAGTCGCGGGTCCTGGCGCCGGTGTTCCCGTTGCCGCCGTTCGTCCCGGCGCTGTTCGCGACGGCGCTGTTGGCGACGATGGTGTTCGTGCTGGTGTTGTTCGTCCCCAGGCTGTCCGCGCCGAGGCTGTTCCCGCCGGCGCTGTTCTCGTTGACGTGCCCCGCGCCGGAGTTCCGGTCGGAGGGCACCGGTCCGGTGCTCCCGCGGGACGACGCCGGGCCGTTGTTCACCGCCTCCGGCACGAACACATTGGTGACGACGTCCGAGGACCCGAGCCGGTGCGTCTGCCAGATGCGGTCCGGGACGGCGCGCGGCGCTTCCACCGGGCTGTACTGCGGGGTGATGACCTCGGCCGCCGCCCGGATCTCGTGGAGCTTCGTCGTGCTGGGGATCAGACCGCCCGTCCAGCCCCGGATCTCCACCTCGAACACGGTGTCGGCGTCGGACACGGAGGCCCGCGACACGTTCTTCGCCCGGTTCACGGTGCTGCCCGCGGTCTCCAGGGCGATGCCGGTCGCCGAGTCGTGCCGGTAGGAGTAGTCGACCGTCAGCACGCGCTTGCCGTCCGAGCCGGGCTTGCCGCTCAGGCCGACGGTGCCGGTGATGCGGTCCCGCTGGTCGTAGGAGACGCCGTGACCGGTCCGGTTCTGCGTGCCGACCTCGATCTCGGCGTCGTTCACCTCGCGGCGCAGCACGGGGGCTTCCCGCAGCCTGGCCCGGACGATCACCTCGGCCGACCAGCCGGCGCCGCCGACCGGCACCTTGAGCACCCCGCCCCGGGTGAGCTGGGACAGGTTGGCCTGGAGCGTCCGCGGCCCGAGTTCCTCGGCGAGGACGCGCTCCAGCTGACGGGAGACGCCCCCGCGCGCGGCGAAGCGCTTCTGCAGGGCGGCGCGGACGTCGGTGAGCACCTGGCCGCCACCGCTCCGCCCGTCGGGCAGGTCCTTGAACGAGACCACCGAGGAGGCGCTGAGCTGGTTGCGCGGCAGGACGGTGTGGGTCCGCAGGTGCGGCTCCTGCGGCAGTTCGGCCTTCGGGGCGCGCACGCTGAACTCGGTACTGAAGTCCCCCTCCACAGGGCGTGGAGCGCCCCTGCCCTCCAGGGTCACGGTCAGTACCACCCGGCCGCCGAAGATGTCCTGCGCGTCGCGGATCTTGCTGTTCGCGTAGAGCTTGTCCCCGGCGGAGTCGCGGGTGCCGACCCGGACCCGCTCCTGCCAGCTGAGGTCCGCGTTGCCGTAGGGCTGGTCGGCGACCATGGGGAAGCCGATGCCGCCCTGCGTGACCTTGTGCTTCCCGGTCTGCCGGCGCTCCGAGCTGAAGGTGCTGGTCTCGTTCTGCCGGCTGAGGTCGGCGCTGGCGCTCTGCCTGAGGTACGCCGGATCCACGAGCGTGGCGGTGACGGTCACCTTGAGGTTGCGTCCCAGCACCGTGTCCCTGAGGACGCCCGGCTTGCTCTGGTCGAAGGAGTTCAGCTCGAACCGGTCCCCGCGGGTCATCGCGCTGAGCCGGGACGCCAGCGCGGGCTGGGTGACGAGCTGCATCACCTCGTCCCGCACGGTCGGCCAGAGGCTCCCGTAGTAGTCCTTGCCGGCCACCTCCAGGTCGGTCCGCAGCTTGTCGACGGAGCCGATGTCGCGGACGACCGTGGACTCCGGCAGACGGTTCTCGACGAGCCTGGCCACCGCGGCCCTGGCCGTGTCCGAGTCGTGCTGCGGCGGCGTCAGCAGGTCGGACTGCGGCATGACCGTGCGGAACCCGACCGGGATCTCGACGGCGTCGCCGAGCTGCCGGTCGCCCTGGTGGACCGCGACCTCCAGGTAGCCGTCGCCGTCGAGGATCGCGCCGGGTTCCTTGGTCTTGGTGGTGACCGCGGTCTCCAGCGTCCGGCCGGAGATGTGGATCGTGTCCGACCCCTTCCGGCCGCCGTAGGAGGCGTTGACATTGCGGTCGTCGAGGCCGATCCGGCCGCCGCCCTGGAGCTGCCGGAGCCCGCTCACGACCTTCCGCCGGAGCCTGGTGACCATGTCGCCCGCGCCGGTGTTGAACTCGGTCTCCTTGGTGAGGGCCAGGACGTTGAGTTCGCGGTTGGCGGCCTTCACCTCGATCCGGACGTCGCTGCCGGGGATCCGGAGGACGACGGACTCGCCGTTGGTCATGCCCTTGAAGTCCTGCTGGAGGCGCTGGTAGCCGAACTCCGCCACGAGCCGGTCGGACAGCGACCTGCGGTCGCTCCCGAGCGCCGCCCTGACCTCGGCGTTCCCGGCGAGCATGTCGACCACGCCCGCCATGACCTGCCGCGGCAGCGGCCGGCCGGGCGGGGTGCTCAGGTCCTGCATCTCCACACTGCCGCCCGCGTCCTCGCCCGGCGTGGCGCGCAGCCGCGGCAGGCCCTTGGCGTGGACGTCCAGCATGACGTGGGACAGGTGCAGCCGCGGCTGGGTCCGGCGGGCCTGGTCGAAGGTGTCCGGCCAGGCGAGGTGCGCGGCGTCGAGGTCGTCGGCGGAGGCCCGGGTCTCGCGCTGCGGGATGCCGACCTCGATCGGCGTCGTCACGACGTTCGCGGCCGCCGGGTCCACGCGGACCGACAGGTCCTCCGTCCCCCGCCGGCCGGCCGGCTGGTAGCCGACCTCCAGGCGCAGTTGGCCGTCGAACATCTCGGTCCGCTCGGTGGTCTTGGACCGGGAGAAGAACCGCGCCCGGGTGGTCAGGCCCTCCCAGGACATCAGGTCGCCCTGGACCCCGCCGGAGGCCTGGGCCCGGAGCAGCTTGAAGAAGTCGAACCGCCCCTGCAGTCCGAGCCCGAGCCGCTTGCGGCCGCCCGTGGTCGTGCCGAGCGTCACGACGCGGTCGCTGCCGCCCTCGTACTCGAACTTCTCCTTCGTCTTGTCCTTGCCCCGGTGCACCAGGTCCGCGACCTCGCCGCGGACGGTGACGGTGCCCTGCCGGGCGTCGGTCCCGACCGGGATGTGCAGGACCTCTCCCCGGGAGAGCGAGGACACCTGGGCGCGCAGGCCGGAGTCGCTGAACAGGGTCTCCGCGAGCGACCTGGCCAGGGCCTGCCGGTTGGGGGTCCCCTCGGGGAGGACGTGGGCGATCCGCGCGGCGAGGTTGACGACCAGCGTGCTGCTGGGCTCGCCGATGCCGGTCACCATGTGCGAGCCGGAGAGCACGCCGGACTCGGTGACGGTCCGCGGCGGCAGCACCGGTGTCCGCTCGTCGGTCCTGGAGGAGGACGCCACCACGACGGGCTCGACCTTCGGCGGGGGCAGCTCCTCGATCTCGCTCTTGGACGGGGCCTTCTGCTGCTCCTTGTCCTCGGAGGGGGCCTTCTGCTGCTTCTCCTCGTCCGTGAGCGGGGGCTTCGACGGCTTGCTGCCCGAGCTCTCCCCCTTCGTCTCCGCCTGCTTCGCGGTCTCGGCGTCCTCCATCGCCTTGATCCGTCGGCGGATCTCGGGCATGTCGTCGTCGTCGGCCGTCCGCTTGCCGTGTGCGGGGTTCTCCTGCACGGCGTTGCTGGCGGAGCCGTCGCTCTCGTCGACCGTCGTGGGAGCCTTGGCCTTGCCCGCGGCGTTCGTGCGGATCCGCCGCAGGTCCTCCTCGGTCAGCTCCTGCTCGGCTTCCCGCCGCTGCCGCGCCAGCTCCTCCTCGGCGTCCCGCCGCTGCCGGTCGAGGCGCTCCTGCTCGTGCCGCCGCTCGGCGGCGGCGACGGTCGAGTAGCCCTCCTGCTCGGTGTGGTCGAGCACGGTCCGGCGGCCGCCGACGGGGCCGAACTCGGCGATCGGCGCCCGGTTGTCGCCGACGTCCACCAGCGTGACCCGGAGGTCCAGCGCGGTGGCGGTGAGCACGGCGAAGGCGTCGCGGACGGCGCGCGGATCGATCGCACCGCCCCCGTCCTCGTGCCAGGCGGTGATCTCCCGCTGGAGGTCCTCGACGAAGGGCTGCCAGTCCGCCGGCTCGTTCCCCAGCCCGCGGGCCCAGACGGTGTAGAGCTCGTGCGCCTCCCGCGCCAGCTCCGGGTTGTCCCGGAACCGCTGCTGGACCAGCTGGCGCAGCGCCCGCTCGGCGGAGGCCGGGTCGGCGGCGAGCCGCCCGCCCTCCTCCTCGCCGAACAGCTGCCGCAGCAGCCGCGGGTCGTCCTCGACGAGCGCGCGCAGCAGCTGCGAGCCGCCCGGCTCCTGCTCCGGCCGGACGGTGTTGAGCGGGACGGTGACGCCCTCGCCGACCGGGGTGGAGTGCTGCCGCGAGTGCTCCTGGCCCGGCTCGCCCCAGACCTCGGCGATCCGGCCGCCCTCACGCCGGACGTGCACGGTGACGCCGCCGGCGGTGCCGGTCACGACGCCGTCGGCCGGAGGCTGCTGCCCGGTGCTCCGCCGGGTGTGGTCGAGCACCATGCCGGCCGCGGAGCGGATGTCGTCGGCCGACCACTCGCGCGGCAGGCCGGGGCCGCGCGGGTCCCGCCAGGCGGCCTCGGTGAACTCCGGTCGGAGTGTGCGGACGTCGAACTGCGGCACGGCGGGCGGGAACTGCTCCCCCGGCCGGCGCGGGCCGGGCTCGCGCAGCGCCTCGGGACCGCCGGTCGGCAGGACCTGGTCGGAGAAGGTGGTGACCTGAGGGGCCAGGTCGAACAGCTGCCGCAGCGGGCTGCCGGCCCCGTTCCAGCCGAAGCCGGGCAGCAGACCGCCCAGCAGCGCCGGGGCGGAGATGCCGCCGGCCTCCTGCGCGCCGAGGCTGCGGAAGGCCCCCTCGGGCCCGGCCGTCGGCACCACGGTGACGTTGACCAGCCAGGGCTGCCGGCCCGCGTTGGCCTGGCCCCAGACCTGCTGGGCCTGCTGGGTCACCTGGTCGGTGAAGGCGCGGACCTGCTGTTCCGTCACCCCGCCCGTCAGACCGATGTGGAGCGGGACGACGATGTCGACGCCCTGCTGTCCGGAGTTGAAGAGCACCCGCTGGACCTGGATCTGCCCCGTACCGGCGGCGACCGGCCGGGTGGGGCCGGTGGCGATCACCTGCTGCCGGTTCCAGACCTCGGTGTGGGCGCCGGGCTGGATCCCGGTGGGCCGGTACGCGAGGTGCTGACCGTTGCGGCTGAGGCCCTCGATCCGGACGCCGTTGACCTCGCCGATCCAGCGGTAGGTCCGCTCGTCGATCCGGACCCGGTGGAGCGGCCGGGCGTGCGCGGCCTCGACCGCCTGCAGCACGTCCGTCCGCCCCCACGCGCGCGGGAACATCGTCCGGACGGAGGTGCCCCGGGGTTCGAACCAGTGGTTGCGGAACTCCGCGAGCGGCGCGTCGGGCGCGACGGTCGCGTCCAGGAACCGCACCCGGGCGGGGTAGGTGCCGTTGGCGTGGACGGCGCCGCGCTCGATCACCTCGACGCCGCGCTGCCGGTGCCAGGCGGCGAGGTCCACGTCCTCCCCGGTGGGGGTGAACTCCTGGTGCAGTCCGGTGAGGGACTGCCGGTCTCCGTAGCGGGAGACGTCCTGCGCCCGCTGCCCGTAGCGGAGCAGGCCGAGGGGCCGCGAGGGCGCGTGGTCGAGGTCCTCGCCGCGCGGCGGCAGCGGGCCGATGTCGGACAGACCGTCCCAGGGGGCGGCCCGGCGGGGGCCGACCGACGGGTCGGCCCGGCGGGCCGGGGCCGGCACCCCCTGCGGGTCCGGCTGGGTGTCGGCGGGCCGGAAGGACGCGAACCGGTCGCCCTGGACCTCGCCGTGGATCTCGCCCTCGATCCGCACCCCCGCGTACTCGCCGGTCCAGCGGTACCGGCCGGGGCCGGCCGGGGTGACGGCACTGTGGCGCAGCGCGTCGAGGTAGGCCTGCTCGGCGGCGTAGACCGCCTCGTCCTCGGTCCAGTTGCGCGGGAACAGCCTCCGCCGCGTGGGCCCGGCGGCGGGCGCGGGCCCGCTGGTGATCAGGTCCCCGGCGGAGGCGCTGGTGCGGACCTCGGTGACGGTACGGCGCGGGCCGTCCGGTGCCGCACCGTACTCGACGTGCAGGACGCCGTTGGGGTGCTGCTCGACGATGCCGGTGGGCCGACGGCGGTCGGAGCCGGGTGCCGGGAGCAGGTGGCCGCCCTCGGTGCGGCGGTCTCCGAACAGGGAGCTCTGCCGGGAGTCCAGGTCGAACGCGGCCCGGGGCGGCAGCGGGTGGCCGTCGGGGGCGTGGTGGGTGGCGGTGAGCCGGGCCGGCTGGGTGCCGAACACCTCGTCGATGGCGGCGCCCAGTTCGCGCAGGTTGCGCGCGGCCAGGGTCGGCACGCCCTCGACCCGCTGCGGGCCGATGCCGGCGAGCTGGTCGGCGGAGATCCGGCCGTGCTCGACGCGGTAGGAGCCCATCATCCCGGCGTCGGTGTAGACGGCCTGCCGCTGCTGATGGCGGCGGTACTCGTCGGTGAGGCCGAGCAGGTGGCCGATCTCATGGGCGAGGGTGTCCGGGGTGGATTCGAGGGACCAGGTCTCGTTGTTCTCGTGCAGCGGGCGGCTGAAGAGGTCGACGATGTGGACGTGGTGGTTGACGTCGGCCGAGTGCTCGACGAACTCGGGCCGGACCCGCAGCAGGTCGCCGTTGGGGAGCCGGTGGCCGGTGTTGTAGGCCGCGTTGACGCCCTCCCAGGTCCGGTCGATCACCTCCCCGATCTGCTGGTCGGTGAACTGCTCCACGGGGGCGTCGTAGAGGTAGCCGTCCTCGCTGTCGAGGTCACTGTCCATCTCGCCCTGTTCGCGGCGGATGTGGATGCGCACCACGATCTCGGTGGCGGGCTCGCCGTCCTCCAGGAAGCCGCGCCGCGCCTCGTACCCGCGCAGGCGGGCGGCCGAGACGGACCGGCCGAAGGCGTCCACGGGGGCCCGGACCTCACGGGCCCCGGTGATGTGGACGAGCTCGGTCTCGGCGGGGTCGACCAGCATGGTGAGGTCGTCGCCGTGGTCGGTCCCGGCCGGGGAGGACTCCCGCTGGGACCGCATCTCGGTGTCGCCGTCCGCGGTGTCCCGCTCCGGGTGCTCGTCGGTGATCCGGACGACGGTCTCGCTGTCGGGGCCGTGGTGCGCGGTGTTCCCCTGCTGGTCGGTCACCTGCAGCCGGATGTGCAGGGCGTGGGCCAGCAGCGGGGCGAGCGCTCCGCCGAGCCCGGCGTCGTGGGTGCCGTCGGAGGCCGCCAGATCGTGCCGGAGGGCGTGCAGTTCCAGGGCGGTGTCCAGGCTCGGCGCCCGGTGGGGGCGGAAGGCGGTCAGGGCCTCCACGGGCAGGTCCGCGGGCCGGGTCCGCTGGAGGAACTCGGCCACCTCGGTGGTCATCAGTCGGCGCAACTCGGGCCGCCCGGTGTCCGGGGGGAGGCCGTGGTGCCCCAGCAGGGCGCCGACGAGTTCGGGCGAGGCGTCCGCGACGGCGTCCAGCAGCGGGTGGCCGTCCGGCGGCGCGAGGTGCGGCGGGGCGGCGGGAGCGGCGGGGACGGGGGCGGAGGTGTGGGAGGGAGCCTGCTCGCCGAGCGCCGGGACGTGCAGCTGCGGCAGCTCCCGCTGGTCGCCGATGCCCCGGTAGTCGGTGATCCGGCCGTTCACGACGGAGACCTCCAGCAGGACGCCGCGGAAGTCGCCGATGACGACGCTCCTCTCCCTCGGGCCGACCTGGTGCTGCTCGACGAGCCGGGTGACGGCCCAGCGCGCGTCGCGGGCGGTCCACTCGCGGGGCAGGCTCCGGTCGGCGGGGAAGGTGTGCGGGTCGAGGTCGACCGCCCTCCGGGTGAACCGGAAGTCCATCGCCGCCACCGCCCGTTGCGTGTCCCGGTCGGCGCCAACGGTCACCGCGGGCCGCTGTTCGCCCGGCCGCAGCGGGCCGGGTTCGCGCAGGTCGGCGGGGATCCGGGAGGTGCCCCCGACGGTGTGCAGATCGGTGAGGAGGTCGACCCGGGTGGGTGCCTCCTCCTCCAGCCGGACGGCCGTCTCGTGGAACACGTCCGCGCCGTCGAAGTGGGCCAGCGGGCCGAGCAGGTGCTGGAGGTTCTCGGCGGTGTCGACCAGCGCCAGGTCCTCCGGGTCGGGCAGCGAGTCGCGGTCGACGATCACCCGGGCGTAGGGGTCCCGGTGCTCGTCGGCGAAGTCGAGGCGGACGGCGACCAGCGTCTCCGGCAGGCCGTCCGGGTCCGCGGTGTCGCGGACCCGCTCGCGGACGTAGGCGTCCACCCGGCGCTGGAGTTCGCCCTCGGCCGCCTGCTGCTCCCGGCGGGTCAGTCCGCCCTCGGTGGACACCTGGACCCGGAGGGTGACCTCCAGACCGAGCTGCCCGGAGTCGAACAGCACCCGGGAGACGGTGAGGGTGCGGCCGTCCAGCTCGATGTCCTCGCCGCGGACGGTGTGCCGCACCCGGCGGTCGTCCCAGGCCCGGAGCGGCGCGGTCGGCTGGTCCTCGGTCGGACGGTGGGCCAGGTGGGCGCCGTCGCGGGAGAGTCCTTCGATCCGGACGCCGTCGGCCTCGCCGGTCCAGTAGTACGTCCGGCCGTCGTCCAGGAAGACCCGGCGCTCGGCCGGGACACCGTCGTGCGCCTCGTCGACGCGGCGCAGCAGCTCCAGCGACGACCAGTCCCGCGGGTACATGGTGCGCAGGCCGTCGTCGGAGTCCCGGACCCGCCAGCGGGTCGGGAACTCGGCGAGCGGGGAGTTCGGCGCGACGGTCGGGTCGAGGAAGGCGACCCGGGCCCGGTAGGTGCCGTTGTGGGCCGGGGCCTCGCTCTCGACGACCCGGGCGCCGTGGGCCCGGAGCGCGTTCTCCCGCTCGGAGGGGGACAGGTCCAGTACGTGGTGGAGGCCGGTGAGGTGCTGCCGGTCGCCGTAGTGGACGACGTCCTCGGCGCGCTGGCCGAAGGCGCCGAAGCCCTGGGCCGGGTCGTCGCTCCGGTGCGGGTCGTGGTCGGTGAGGTCCAGCGGGTCGGGCCGGTGCGGGGCGTTGCGCGGCGGGTCGGTGTCGGGCTGGGTGTCGGCGGGGCGGAAGGAGAGGAACCGGTCGGCGTGGACCTCGCCCTCGATCCGCACCCCCGCGTACTCGCCGGTCCAGCGGTACCGGCCGGGGCCCTCCGGGGTGACGGCGCTGTGGCGCAGCGCGTCGAGGTAGGCCTGCTCGGCCGCGTACACCGCGTCCTCGCCGGTCCAGTTGCGCGGGAACATCCGGCGCTGCGCCGACGGGCCGGCCGTCGCGTCGCCGACGGTCCGCAGGTCGCCGGCGACGGGCAGGGTGTCCACCCGCCTCGGCCGCGGCAGCGCCGTGCCGGCGGCGAAGTCCGCCACCACGACACCGTTGCGCTCCACCCGCGCCACGCGGTCCGGTGCCGTCCGGTCGGAGCCGACGGGCGGCAGCAGATGCCCGCCCGGAGTGCGGGGATCGCCGAACAGCGCGGTCCGGCGGGCGTCCAGGTCGAAGACGGCCCGGTGCGGCAGCTCGTGCGGGTTCTGCGCCGGTGGCACCGGACCGAGCGCCCGCTCGATCACCGCGCCGAGCTCGCGCAGGTTGCGCGGCTGGAGGGCGAACCGGAAGTCGGTGTTGTCGGTGCGGATCCCGGCGTCCTGGTCGAAGCGGATCCGGTTGTGGCCGGCGTGGGTGCTGCCCATCAGCCCGCCGTCGGTGTACGTGGGGCGGGGCCGGATCTCGTCCGTGACGGTGCGGTTGCCGTTCCCGTCGACGGTGTTCTCGTGGACGCGCCGTTCCCGGTACTCGTCGGGCAGGCCGAGCAGGTGGCCCAGCTCGTGGGCGAGCACGGTGCGGTCCGTGTCCAGGCTCCAGAGGCTGGAGTTCTCCCGGACGGAGGTCCCCGGCTCCGGGGTCCGGACCTCGACCCGGCGGTGGGCCGCGGCGGGGTCGTCGACGTAGTCGACCCGCACCACCAGCACGTCGCCCGAGGGCAGTCGGTGGCCGCTGTTGAAGTACTCGCCGACGCCGCGCCGGGCACGCTCGCGCAGGCGCGAGAGCGCCGCGGTGTGGTCCCGGTCGGTCGGCAGACCCGAGGTGTCGAGGTGGATCCGGATCACGACCCGGACGGCCGGGGTGCCGTCCTCCAGGAGGACCCGGTCGGCCCGGAAGCGGCGCTCCCAGGTGGCGTGGCTGGTGTGCAGGGCCCGGTTCGCGGGCGCGGTGACCTCGACCGTCCGGAGCACCTGGGAGACCGTCAGTTCGGGTTCCGCTGCCTCGTGCGCGGCGCGGACCCGGAAGTCGTCGCCGTCGGTGCCGGTGCCGCTGTCGTCGTCGGAGCTCCGGACCGAGTCCGTGTCCATCGAGCGGCGGCCGGAGTCGGAGCCGTGCACCGACTCCATGTCGTCGTCGGAGGAGAGGTGGTCGAGCGTGGAGTCCGGGTAGTGGTCCATCTCCTCGTCGGAGTCCCGGTGGAGCTCCGTGTCCACGTCCATGTCCATGTCCCGGCCCGGGGTGGTGGGCAGGGCGGACTCGTCGTAGCCCGGGGTGGAGGGCAGGACGAACTCCTCGTCGCCCGGCGTGGTGGGCCGGGAGTCTCCGTCGTCGTGGCCGGGCGTCCTGGGCGGGGAACCGCCGTCCGAACCGGGGGTGCGCGGCGCGCGCGCCACCGCCACCGGTGCCGGAGCCGCGTCGCCGGGGGCCGTCGGCCGGACGGGGCCGCGCTCGGGGACCGCGTCGGAGGTCTGGCGCGGCGGGGTGTGGCCGTCCGCGACCGTGAAGTCGACGATCCGGTAGTCCGCGTCGCGCAGCACCGTGATCTCGACCCCGGCGAACCGGACCCGGCTCCGGAACCCGTCCGGGAGCAGTTCCTCGGTCCCGGTCGGCCGCCCGTGGTGGGCCGCGTAGAGGCGCTCCGCCGCCGTCCACTCCCGGGGCAGGCCCCGGCCGGCGGTGCCGCTCAGGTTCGGGGAGACCCGGTCGGCGGGCACCGCGTCGGGCGCCATCGAGTGGGTGGTCGCCGGACGGCGGCCGGTGGCGGGCGCCCCGGGCTCGGTGAGCGGGGCGGAGCGGTGCGCGTCCGGCGGCAGGACGACGCCGGGCTGCTCGTCCGCCGGGCGGTGGACCAGGTGCTGCCCGTCGCGGGTGATGCCCTCGATCCGGACCCCGTCGGCGACGCCGGTCCAGTGGACGGCGCCGTTGACGGTGCGGTCGTCCGCCCGGTTCCGGTTCTCGTACGCCGACCGGACCGTCTCCAGGACCCGGCCCGCGGTCCAGCCGCGCGGATAGAAGGCGTTGGTCGGGTGGTCCGCCCGCAGGTGCCAGCGGGACGGGAAGTCCGTGATCCAGGAGTTCGGCGAGGCCACCGGGTCGAGGAACCACACGGGCGCGCGGTAGGTCCCGTTGGGGTGTTCGGCGAAGGGGCCGCCGATCCGGACGCCCCGGCGCTGGCCGGCCAGTTCCACGGCGGAGGGCTCCCCCGCCCGGTGCGAGGGCGGCTCCGGCGGCTGGTGGTGGACGCCGGTCATGGCGTGCCGGTCGCCGTAGCGCACCAGGTCCTCGACCCGCTGGCCGAAGCCGTCCGGGAAGGGGTGCCACGGCAGGTCCGCCGCCGCGCCGAGCCCGCTCTGGTCGTCGGACGGGCGGAAGGAGGTGATCTCCGCGACCTCGACCCGGCCGCCGCGCCGGTTCTCGGCCGGGTTCTCCGGCCGGAACTCGGTCCGCGCCTCGACCCGGCCCTCGATCCGCACCCCGCCGTACTCACCGGTGAACGTCCAGGTGCCGGTGCCGAGCTCGGTGAACGCCGCGTCGCCCCGGCGCAGCGCGTGCTGGTACGCCTGCTCCGCCGCGTACACCGCGTCCTCGGAGGACCAGTGCTCCGGGAACATCGTGCGGCCGCGCTCCCGGACCGCCGGCCCGGTCGCCAGGTCGCCGGCCGCCGACCGGTGGGGCGGGGCCGCCCCGCCGTCGGCCTGGTTGTCGAACACCCGGAAGGTGCCGTTTCGGTTCTCCGAGCCCGGGATCCGGGTGGGCTGCGGCCGGTCCGAACCGGGCGGCGGGAACAGGTGGCCGCCGCCGTCGCGCCCGCCGCTCGACATCTGCCGGCCGGTCCCGTGGAGGTCGCCGTACAGGGCGTTGCGGCGGGCGTCCTCGTTCACCCGCGGCCGCGGCGGGTGGGTCCCGTCCGGGGCGGGGCCGCGGTCGGCACCGAAGGCGCTGTCGATCACGGCGCCCAGCTGCCGCAGGTTGCGGGCCTGCAGCACGGGCCGCGCGTCGGCGTAGGTCGGGCCGTCGGTCATGTTGTCGGAGTCGACCAAGGGCCGGTGGAAGCGGTCCCGCACGGGGGCGCCCATCAGGCCGCCGTCGGTGTGGATCGGACGGGCCCGACCGTCGTAGGAACCCTCGCGGTACTCGTCCGGCAGCCCGAGCGTGTGGCCGATCTCGTGGGCGATGACCTCGGCCCCGGTGTTCAGGCCCCAGTTGCGGTGGTTGGCCCGGTTCTGGACCGGGTGGACGACCACGGTGTGGTGGGCGGCGGCGGGGTCGTGCACGAACTCGATCCGGACCCGAAGCCGGTCGCCGCCGGGCAGCCGCTGGGTGCCGCCGTAGGTGGCCGCCATCCCGGCGCGGGCCCGGTCGGCCAGGTCGTCGAGGCCGCGCGCGGTGGCGGGGTCCGCCAGGTCCAGCGCGGCGGTGTCCAGGTGTACCCGGACGGTCACGAGGGATTCGGTGTCCCCGTCGGCGAAGCGGATCCGGCTCACCGTGAACCGCTGCAGGTTGCGGGATTCCATGGCCTGTTCGAGGCGGTCCGTCGGCGGGTGGACCTCGCGGGTGCCGAGCACCTGGATCCGCTCGGGCCCCCTCCTGGTCAACTGCTCGGGCACCCGCTGGTCCGGCTGGCCCCAGAAGTCGCTGATCCGGTCGTTCTCCACGCGCACCGTCAGCCGCACCCCGGCGAAGGTGCCGTGGACCAGTTCGGGCGCGGTCGTGCCGCCGGGCGGCACCGGGCCGGCCGGGACGCGGCGCCGCGAACCGGCGACCACGCTGGCGGCGTAGCGGGCCTCGTCGGGGGTCCACTCGCGGGGCAGGTTGCGGCCCTCGGTCGGGTGGTCCCACACGGCGGCCGTGAAGAGCCGCCGCCGGCCGCCGAGCATCGTCTCGCCGGAGACCGTGTGCGGGGCCGACGGCGCCTGCGGCTGCTGCTCGGCGGCCAGGACCTCGGCCAGCCGGTCCGCGCCGGCCGCCTCGTGCAGCCTCGGCAGCGCCTGCTCGATCGTGGGGTCCTGCCCGGGGACGAGCCGGACCTCGGTGGCGTCGGCATCGCCGGTGAACTCCAGCCGGAGGTCCAGCCGGGTGGCGCCGCCGCCCTGATGGCCCTCCAGGTACTCCACGGCGGCGCGGTGCAACGTCGTCTCGGCCTGCCGCAGGTCGGCCGGGGTGGTGTGCTCGCCGCCCACCAGCCGCACCCGGGCGGTGACCCGGACGATCTCCGAGCCGTCGAACACGAGGTCCCGACGGACCCGGACCGGACCGAGGCCGGTCAGCGGCACCTCGGTGCCCCGGCGGGCCGTCGTCGAGGCGGGGTCCCGGTAGTCCGGGTTGTCGAAGCTCTGGTGCGGGGCGGGGCGGTGGTAGTAGAGCTCGCCGTCCGGTCCGAACCGGCCCTCGATCCACACCCCGTCGGCCCGGCCGAGCACGACCCGGGAGCCGTCGGCCTCCTGGCGGGTGAGGAGCGGGTGGTCGAGCGCGGTGGTGACGTGCGCGGTGAGCTGCGCCTCGCTCCAGTGTTCCGGGTAGTACACCGTCCCGGGGTCGAGCGCGGAGCGGTGCCAGCGGGAGGGGAACTGCATGGCCGGGGCGCCGTGGGCGACCGCGGGGTCGAGGTGGGCCGCGAAGACCCGGACGGTGCCGTTGGGCAGGGTCACCCGCATCTCACCGGGGGCGGCGGCCGGGGGGCGGCGCGGGGTGCCGGTCACCGTGCCGTCCAGGTCGGCCGACTGCCAGGCGGAGACGGCCCGGCGCTGCGCGACGGGGGCGGGGTGGGCCGCGGCCTCCCCGCCGAGCGGCGGAACGTGCAGCTGGGGGAGGTCGCGCTGGTCGCCGACACCGGTGACCAGGACGATCTGCCCGTCCTCGACGTGGACCGCGAGGTCCACACCGTCGTAGGAACCGTGGACGACCTCGGTCAGGGTCGAGCCGTTCAGCATCTCGTGCTCGTCGAGGACCTGCAGCGCGACCCAGCGCGTGTCGAGGGCGGTCCACTCCCGGGGAAGGCTGTGCGTGACGGGCAGGTTCCGCGGTTCGGCGGCTATCGCCTCCTGGCTGAACCGCACATCCAGGCCGCGCAGTCGGGTCGCGGTCTGCTGGTCCCAGCCGGGCAGCGTGGCGGGCCGGCGCTCGCCCGGCCGCAGCGGGCCGGGTTCGCGCAGGTCGGCCGGGACGCGGGGGGCGCCCTGCTGGGCGACCAGGTCGGCGTGCGGGGTGGCGAGGCCGTCCAGGGCGGCGACCAGCGAGTTGAACACCTGGTCCTGGCCCTGGAAGGCCAGCGGGCCCAGGACGTCCGACACGTCCGACGCCGAGCCGGGGCGCACCAGCACGCCGGAGAAGACGTCCGGACGGCCGGGGGTGAAGTCCAGGACGACGGCGACCAGCCTCGGCGGCACGCCGTCCGGGCCCGCCGTCTCCAGCGTCCGGTCCCGGACGTAGTCGTTCACCCGCTGCTGGACCTGCTCCTCGGCGAACGCCCGGTACTCGGGCGTCACCGGGCCCTCGACGACGGTGCGCACGGGCACGGTGATCCGCAGGCCCTCCTGCCCGGAGTCGAACAGCACCCGGGAGACCGACAGCGGACGGTCGCCCAGCCAGGTCGCGGTGTCCTCGGAGGTGCGCAGCACCCGCCGCTGGTTCCAGTCGGTCATCGGCTGGGCGTCGGCCGGGCGGTGGGCCAGGTGGGCGCCGTCGCGGGAGAGCCCCTCGATCCGGACGCCGTCGGCCTCGCCGGTCCAGTAGTACGTCCGGCCGTCGTCCAGGTAGACCCGGCGCTCGGCCGGGACACTGTCGTGCGCCTCGTCGACCCGGGTCAGCAGCTCCTCGGACCGCCAGGCCTGCGGGTACATGGTGCGGCCGCTGCCGCCGTCGGCGTTGTGGCGGAAGCGCCAGCGGGTCGGGAGCTCGGCGAGCGGGGAGTTCGGGGCGACGTTGGGGTCGAGGAAGGCGACCCGGGCCCGGTAGGTGCCGTTGTGGATCGGCGGGCTGGTCTCGACCACCCGGACGCCGTGGGCCCGGAGGGTGTTCGCCGGATCGGTGACGTGTCCGGGGTTCAGTTCGTGGTGAAGGCCGGTGAGGTGCTGCCGGTCGCCGTAGCGGGCGATGTCCTCGGCGCGCTGGCCGAAGGCGCCGAAGCCCTGGGCCGGGTCGTCGGGGGCGGGCCGGTGCGGGGCGTTCAGGGGCGGGTCGATGTCGGGCTGGGTGTCGGCGGGGCGGAAGGACAGGAACTGGTCGCCGCGGACCTCGCCCTCGATCCGCACCCCGGCGTACTCGCCGGTCCAGCGGCGGCGGGCACCGCCCAGCGGGACCACCCCGTCGTTGGCCAGCGCGTGCAGGTACGCCTGCTCGGCCGCGTACACCGCGTCCTCGCTGGTCCAGTTGCGCGGGAACATCCGGCGGAACGCCGGCCCGACACCGAGCAGGCCGCCCTCGCCCAGCAGGTCACCGGCGGCGGAGGAGGTGGCCGGCCGCCGGGACGGCGGCAGCGCCGCGTCCGAGGGGAAGTCGGCGACCACGACGCCGTTGCGCTCCACCCGCACCACCCGCTCCGGGCCCGGCCGGTCCGAGCCGGTCGGCGGCAGCAGGTGCCCGCCCGGGTTGCGGGCGCCGCCGAACAGCGAGGCCTGCCGGGCGTCCAGGTCGAAGGACGCACGGTACGGCAGGTCGTGAGCGTTCGGCACCGGCTGCACCGGACCGAGTGCCTGCTCGATCACCGCCCCCAGCTCCCGCAGATTGCGCGGCATCAGGGCGAACCGCATCGGGGTGCCGTCCGGGTTGATGCCCGCGTCCATGTCGACGCGGGCCCGGCCCCGGGCCGCCAGGGCGCCGGCCATCAGCCCGGCGTCGGTGTACACCGCCCGGGGCCGGACCTCGTGCGAGACCACCACGAGGTCGGCGTTCTCGTCGAGCGTCTCCTCGAACAGTCGGCGCTCGCGGTACTCGTCGGGCAGGCCGAAGAGGTGCCCGATCTCGTGGGCGAGGGTGGCGCGGTCCGTGTCCAGACCCCAGAGGTCGCTGTGCTCACGGACATCCCCCTCCTCGATCCGGACCCGGTGGTGGGCGACGGCGGGATCGTCGACGAACTCGACCCGCACCACCAGGGCATCGCCGCCGGGCAGCCGGTGGCCGGTGTTGTAGTACTCGCCGAGGCCGAGCCGGGCGCGCCCGCGCAGGGCGTCCAGCGCCGCGGTGTGGTCCCGGTCCGCGGGCAGCGCGGAGGTGTCGAGGTGGATCCGGACCACGGCCTCGACCGCCGGTGAGCCGTCCAGCAGGAAGGCGCGGGCGGCCTGGAAGCGGCGCTGCCACGTGGCGTCGCTGCTGTGCAGCGCCCGGTTCGCGGGCGCCGTGACCTCGACCGGGTCGAGGACTGCGGAGAGGCCGAGGTCCGGCGCGGGCGCCTCGTGGGCCGGGCGGACCGGCCGCACCGGCAGTATTTCGTCCAGGTCCATCAGCATGTCCGCGTACTGCTCCGCGTCCATGTCCTCGGAGCGGCGGCGGGAACCGGCGTCGGAGCCGTCGTCGGAGCCGTCCTCCCAGTCCATCGGCTCGTCGTCGGAGATCAGGTCCAGGGTGTCGGCCCGGGAGGAGGTCTCGTCGTCCGTGTCCGGGTACGACTCCATGTCCTCGTCCTCGTCGGAGCGGCGGTGGCCGCCCGGCGAGCCGAGATCCTGCTCGGAGCCCTCGTCGGAGCCGGGACGGTGCAGCAGCAAGCCCTCGCCGCCCGCGGCGGGCGGACGCCCGGCACCGCGTGCCGGCAGCGGCCGGGAGCCCTGGGGCGGCGGGGTGTGCCCGTCCGCGGCCCGGAAGTCGATGATCTGGTAGCTGTTCCAGTCCCGGACCACGGTGATCAGGACGTCGCCGAACCGCACCTGCCGGACCAGCTCGGCCCCCACCCGCCGCTCGGATCCGATCTGCTCGCCGCGGACGGCCGCGCGGATCATCTCCTCCCGCGTCCACTGCGGCGGCAGGCCCCGGCCCGCGTCGGGCCGCAGGGACGGGCTGACCACGTCGGCCGCCACCGGGTCGGAAGGCGGCCGGGACACCGTCGCCGGGCGTGCTCCGGTACCGGGCGGCGCCGGCTCGGTGAGCGGGTAGGAGCGGTGCCCGTCGGCCGCCGGAGAACCGGGCTGGTCGTCCGCCGGGCGGTGGATCAGGTGGCGGCCGTCCCGGGTGATGCCCTCGATCCGGACGCCGTCGGCCACACCGGTCCAGTGGACGGCACCGTTCACGGTGCGCCGGTCGGTCGCGTTCCGGTGGGCCGATTCCACGGCGTCGAGGACCCGTAGCGGGTCCCAGCTCCGGGGGTAGAACATGTGGTCCGGCGCGTCCGCGCGCCGGTGCCAGCGGGAGTCGAACTCCGCCAGCCTGGAGCCCGGGGAGGCTACGGGGTCGAGGAACCAGACCGGGGCGCGGTAGGTCCCGTTGGGGTTGGTGTGCACCGGTTGCCCGATGTCGATCCCGTGCACCGCGTTGGCCGCGTCCACCGGCTGGTGGTGCAGGCCGGTGAGGCTGTTCCGGTCGCCGTAGCGCACCAGGTCCTCGACCCGCCGGCCGAAGGCCCCCTCGGAGGGGCGCCATGGCAGGTGGGCGGCCGCGCCCAGGCCGCTCTGGTCGTCCGACGGGCGGAAGGAGACGATCTCCACCACCGCGACCTGGCCGCCGCGCCGGTTCTCGGCCGGGTTCTCCGGCCGGAACTCGGTCCGGTTCTCGACCCGGCCCTCGATCCGGACGCCGCCGTACTCGCCGGTGAACGTCCGGACGCCCGGGGCGACCTCGGTGAACGCCCCGTCGCCGCGGCGCAGCGCGTGCTGGTACGCCTGCTCCGCCGCGTACACCGCGTCGTCGGACGTCCAGTGCTCCGGGAACATGGTGCGGTGGCGGTCACCGGCCGGGGGAACGGGAACGGGCACGGGGGCGCCGGGGCGGGGCGGCAGCTCGGCGGTGAAGTCGGCGGTCCGGGGGGCCCGGCCGGTCGCCAGGTCCCCGGCCTGCCGCTCGTTCACCGTCGCCCGACGGTCCGTCGTCACCTCGGCGGCCGGGGCGTCGAGCACCCGGAAGGTGCCGTTGCTGTTCTCGGAGCCCGGGACCCGGGTCGGCCGCGGCCGGTCGGAACCGGTCGGCGGGAACAGGTGGCCGCCGTCGCGCCCGTCGCCGTACAGCGCGGTGCGCCGGGCGTCCTCGTTCACCTGCGGCCGCGGCGGGTGGGTGGCGTCCGGGGCGGGTCCGCGGTCGGCGCCGAAGGCGAGGTCGATGACCGCGCCCAGTTGCCGCAGGTTGCGGGCGGGCAGGACCTGGTGCGGGTCGACGGAGTAGTTGCCCCTGGACTGGTGGTCCTGGTCGACCGCGATCAGGCCGTGGTCCGCGTCCCGGGCCCGGGACGCCATCAGTCCGCCGTCGAGGTAGACCGGACGGCTGCTCCACGCCGCCTCGCGGTACTCGTCCGGCAGGCCGAAGAGGTGGCCGACCTCGTGGGCGACGACATCGGCCTTGGTGTCGAGACTCCAGGTGCGGTGGTTGTCCCGCCCCGCGGTCGGGTTGATCTTCACGGTGTGGTGCGCGGTGGCGGGATCGCTCACGAATTCGATCCGCGCCCGCAGCCGGTCACCGTTGGGCAACCGCTGGCCGACGTCGTAGGTGGCGGCCACCCCGGCACGGGCCCGGTCGAGCAGCTCTCCGAACCTCTCGGCGGTGCGCAGCTCCACCAGGGGCAGGTCCGTGGTGTCCAGACGCACCCGGACGGTGACCAACGCCTCGGTGTCGCCGTCGGGAAGCCGGATCCGGCTCACCTCGAACCCCTGGACCCTCCGCGCCTCCAGGGCGCGGTCGAAGGCGTCCGTCGGAGGAACGACCTCGCGGGTCCCGATCACCTGGCGCAGCTCGGCCACCGGCGCGGTCAGCTGGCGCGGCATCCGCTGGTCCGGCTGGCCCCAGAAATCCGTGATCCGGCCGTCCTCCTCCCGCACGGTGAGCTTCACCCCGGCGAACTCGCCATGGTGCAGCTGCGGCGCGCTCGTGCCACCGGGCGGCACCGGGCCGGCGTCGACGGCCCGGCCCGTGGCCCGGACCCGGTGCGCGGCGTAGCGGGCCTCCTCGGCGGTCCACTCGCCCGGCAGGTTGCGGCCCTGTGTCGGGCGGTCCCACACCGCGTCCGCGAAGTGCTGTCGCGGCACCTCGACCAGCGCCGCGCCCGACACCGTCCACGGCGCCTCCGGCGGCTGCTCGGGCATCCGCGCCAGGACCATGTCGAGGTCGTGACGGCCTGCGGCGGCACGCAGCCGGGGCAGGGCGCCCAGGACGGTGAGGTCCGCACCGGGGCCGGTCCGGACCTCGGTGGCGTCCTGGTCGGTGGTGAACTCCAGTCGGAAGTCGAGCGGCCGCTCGCTCATCGCCTGATGGCCGACCAGATAGCCGGCGGCATCGCCCTCCAGGGCCTGCCGGGCCTGCCGGAGGTCCGCCGGGCCTGTCGATGCGTCGCCCACCAGCCGGACCCGGGCGGTAACCCGCAGGAACTCCGCCCCGTCGGGCGTCCCGTCGGCCGTCCGGACCCAGCCCATCCGGACATGTCCGAGCTCCGGCGCCTGGACCTCGGCTCCCTCGGTGTGCTGGGCGTCCGTCTGCCACGGGGACGGGCGGTGGGACTGCAGCATGCCGTCCGGCTGGAACACCGCCTCGATCCAGACGCCGTCCGACTGGCCGACCAGCAGAATGGAGCCGTCGGGCTGCGGATACCTCTGCTGCGAGGTGCGCACCGCCGCGTCCACGTGGGTGGCCACGTCGGCGGCGCTCCAGGACTCCGGGTAGTACAGCGCGCCGGTGTCCCCCAGGGCACGGTGCCAGCGCGAGGGGAACGCCTCGATCGGCGCACCCGGCTCGACCCCCGGGGACCGCTGGCCGGAGAAGACCCGGACCGTGCCGTTGGTGAGCACCGTCTGCCGCAGGTCGCCCGAGACGCGGGGCGGACGGAGCGGGTCCGTGATGCTGCCGCCCGGGCCCGCGGACTGCCAGGTGGAGAGCGGGTGGTGCGCGGGGGCCGTGTCGTTCGTCGGGAGCGTCGTGGTGTCGTGGTCCGCGGTGCTGTCCGTCGCCGGTTGCAGGACCGTCGGGAGGTCGTCCCCACCGGGGTGCACGGGCGCCGACAACACGACGGGCCCGGTGTCGTCGAGCAACGTGTCGCGGAGGGGCGGCAGGTCGCCCGGGTGCGGCGGGAGCGGCCGCTGCGGGGCGTACGGCGGCGGCGGTGCGTCGACCTGGTCGTGGTGCGGCCGGAAGCCGGTGACCGCACCGTCCCGCTGGGTGCCCGTGATCGTCACACCGGCGTACTCTCCCGTCCACACCGGCGAGGAGTCGTCGGTGCCGCGGCGCCGGGAGTCCAGGTGCGCCTGCTCGACGGCGTACACGATCTCGTCGACGGTCCAGTGCCTGGGGAAGAACGTCCGCGACTCCGTACCGGAGCCGTCGGGGCCCGGAAGCCGGACGGTGTCGTTGGTGTTCGTGCGGAGCTGTCCGGCGTACGCGGCGTCCACGGAGGGGCGCAGCAGCGAGCCGCCGGTGCCGGTACCCCCGTCCTCGCCGTACAGCGCGGTGTCGCGGACCCGGCCCGTGATGCGCGGCGCCGGGGCGGGGGTGTGGTCGGCGGAGGCGTGCTCGGGGGCGAAGGCCTCGTCGACGGTGTCGCCGACGGTGCGCAGGCGGCGCGGCCAGTCGACGGTGGTGAGGTCGGCGCCCGGGGCGCGGTGGAGTCCGCGCGGGCCCTCGACCAGGCCGAGGACGCGGCCCAGCTCGTGCCCGATCACCTCCCGGCCCGCCCGCAGGCCCCAGTTGGCCTCGTCCTGCTCGACGGAACCCCGGTGCACCCGCACCGTGTGGTCGGCCTTGGCCGCCGAGTCGGCGAACTCGACCCGCACCTGGAGCCGGCTGCCGTCGGGCAGCCGGTGCCCGCCGTTGTAGGCGGCGTTCACGGCCAGGCCGACGCGCTCGCGCAGCACGGTGACCCAGCCGGCCTGGCCCGGCGGCACGTCGGTGTGGTCGAGGTGCAGCCGCAGGACGAGTTCGGTGACCGGGTCGCCGTTCAGCGAGCGGCCGCGCCGCACCTCGTACGGGCGCAGCGGCGGCGGCTCGGGCGCGCCCTCGATCCGGAGGTAGGCGAGCGGCTCGACCCGCCGGGTGGCCGGGTTCGGGCGCAGCTCGGTGAGGGAGTCGGCGACCGGCACGGGGACCGTCGGGGCGAGCGGCGGGTCGGTCTCGTCCCGGCCGGGCGTACGGGGCTGGTCGTTCTCGTCCCGGCCGAGGGTGCGGGGCTGCGTGGGGAGGTCGAAGGCCCCGGTCCGGGGCGGCGCCGGTGCCTCGGTCCGGTCGGAGTCGCGGGTGACGGTGGAGTCCTGGCCCAGCAGCGTCGGGGCGGCGCTCGTGGTCCGCCGCGGGGCGACGGGCGGCTTCGGGTCCTGCTCGGGGACGTGGTTCGGGACGGTCCGGTCGCCGCCCGGCACCGAGCCGGTCGTCGAACGGCCCGCGCCGGAAACGGCGTTGGCGGTCGCGGTCGCGGCCGCGCCGGGGGCGACGGTCTCGCTCCCGGCTCCGGTCCGGTTCCGGGGGGCCGTCAGCCCGTCGCCCGACGACTCGGTCGACACCGGGGCCACCGGCCGCTGCCGGCCCGGGGTGCTCTTCCTCGGCGGCTCCTGGCCCGGCGCCTCCCCGGGCTTGCGCTCGGGCGCCTTGGGCTCGGTCGCCTTCTGCTCCCCTGCCTTCTGCTCCCCTGCCTTGTGCTCCGGGGCACGCTGCTCGGAGGCCCGCTGCTCGACGTCCGGCGTCCGCTGCGCCGGCGCGACGGCCGGGGCGTCCTCCGACTGGACCTTGACCGGCGTCGCGGCGGCATGCTCCTCGCCGGCCTTCTCCGCACCCGCCCTGGGCGGGGCCGAGGACTCGTCGTGGACCGGCACCAGGGTGTCGGCATTGCCGCCGACGGTCCGGGTCAGGGTCTCCAGCAGGGACAGCGAGTGGTCAGCCCGCTCCTCCGCCAGGAAGTCGACGTAGGGCAGCAGTTGCTGCATCCACTCGGCCACCTCGTGGTCGGCCGCCGGGGTCCTGATGTCCATGCCCGAGGCGTGCGACATGCCCTTCGCGACGTCGTCCAGCGAGTTGATCCGGAAGCTCTTGGCGAACTCGAAGGCCTCCGGGTGGCCCATCCGGGGCACCGGGAAGGGCACGATCTTGCCGGACGCCATGGTGGCGAGCGCGGCGAAGGTGATCGGGTGGTAGAGCGGGAAGTACTTGCCCTCCCCCTCCTTGACCGCCTGGAACTGGGTCTGCTGGACCCAGTCGGCGTAGCGGTGCATCAGCGGCGCCGAGCCGAGATGCATGACGTGGCCCATCATCGCGGTCATCATGCCGCCGACGAAGCTGCCCGCGGTGACGGTGAACTCGTGGTTCTCGCCGAAGATGAGGTTGTAGAAGCCCTCGCTGAGCACGTTCTGGGTGCCGGACTGGACGTAGTTGCCGAGCGCCAGTCCGAGCTGGAACATCTTGTTGCCCTGGGTCAGACCGTCGGCGAGGTCCGGCAGGTGCTTGCCCAGCGCGCTGATCTGATGTGACGTCAGACCCTTTCCGGCATTGCCCTCCAGGACGGCGCCCAGCGCGTCCTTGAGGCCCTCGCTGGCCGCGCCCCGGGCCACGACGGTCTGCTGCGACTTGCCCACCCACTTCTCGGCGAACTTCTCGCCCAGCTCGCGGCCGAGCGCCCCGGCCTCCTTCTTCCCGAGCTGCTCGCCGAGGTGCTTGACGAAGGTCTTCTCCATCTCCTTGACGAAGGTCGAGGAGAGCGAGCCCTGCGTGGTCTTCCCGAAGCCCGCCTGCAACTGCTCGGTGGACGCCTCGATCAGGCTGCCGAGGTCCCGGGCGAACGCCCTGGCCTCCGCCTTCTTCAGCGCCTGGTCGGCGAGCCCCTTCGAGGTCTCCTTGCCGATCGTGCCGAGCGGGCCCTTCTCCCCGGCCTTGGCGGCGGCCTCGGCGGCGATCTTCAGTGTGCCCTTGAGGCTCTTGAGCTCGCCGCCGACCAGGTAGTCGCTGAGCTTGTCGGCGAGCAGCCGGCCGCCGCTCCTGCCGAGCAGCCGGCCCAGCAGCTTGCCCAGACCCAGGCCCAGCAGGTCGAGCGGGCCGCCGAGGACGCCTCCGATGACGCCGAACAGCACCGCCTGCTTCTGGAGCTCCTTGTCGATCTCCTTGCGGTTGCCCTGGCCGATCTGGAGGTTCTGGATGATGCCGTCCATCAGCAGACCGCCCACGATGCCCGAGAAGGTGTGCATCGCGATCGTCTTGAGCAGGTACTTCATCAGGGCCGTGAGCGCGGCCTTGGTGAGCAGCTTCTTGAGCACCAGCCCGGACAGGCTGGTGCCGAAGCTGAACGGTGCCCAGAGGATCGCCAGCGCGATCTCGATCATCAGCTGCACCAGCTGGGCGATGGCCATCCACTTGGTGTACTCGACCGTGTTGGCCACGTCGCCGGCGCAGTTCGCCAGCGCCTTGGCGGTCTTTGCCGCCGCCGAGACGTAGTCCTCGCCGGACTTGGCGCCGGTGCTGGACCGGCCGATGAACGAGTTCATCTGGTGGGCGAAGGTGAGCGCGGCCTGGCCCTTGAACTGCCGGGCGCAGGAGACCGCCACCTTCTCGATCAGCGCCCGCAGTTCGGGCAGCTCCTCGGCCAACTGCTCGTAGGCGTCCCGGACCTCCCGCAGGTCACCCTCACGGATCTCCGGCCAGGGCATGCCGGTGATGATCGTGAAGAACCGCGCGGTCGATTCGTTGACCTCGATCGAGGAGTGGGCCACGGGGACTGCCTGCCGTTTCCGGTTGTGCGAGGGGTAGGGCCGTCGGCGACGGGTGGGTCAGAAGCCGTTGGCGAGGTCGTTGGCGTGGTCGCCGGCCTTGTCGAGGGTGACGGCGAGCAGTTCCCCGTTCTCCCCGACCGAGCCCACCGTGGAACCGATCTTCAGGAGCAGCTCGTACAGGTTCTTGGTGCCGTCGTCGACCTGGGTGTGGTACTGCTTGCCGATCTCGTCGTTCCCGCCCACCTTGAGGTTGATCGAGTTGATGTGCTCGGCCTCGTGGGTGAGCTTGGCCACGTAGTCCTTGAGCTCGAAGAACTCGGCGAAGCTCTTCTTGAGCATCGCCGTCTTGGAGGTGGTGTTCGGGCTAACCACGGAACTCCTCCTGCCGGCCGGCCTTCTCCTTCTTCTTCTTCTCGTCGGCGTCGAAGCCCGGACGCATCGCCCAGAGAGGTTCGAGGATCTCGTCCAGCTCGCTGCCGCCGGACATCGAGAGCCGCAGCGTCTCGCCGATCCCGTCGAAGCGGGAGATCCGCTCGGCGACCTGCTTGCCGACATCGGCCCGGGCCTCGTTGAGCACATCGGTGAGGATCTTGGCGAGCTCGGCGGGGGCCATGTCGCGGTAGTCGTTGGTGTGGAAGGTGAGCGAGACGACCTGGCCCTGGGAACCGACCTTCGCGGTGACCATCCGGTCCTTGGAGGTGACCGAGCCGGTGAGCTCGTTCATCTCCTGCTGCATCTCCTCGGCCCTGGCCAGCTCGGTCTGCATCTCGGCCATCGCCTGGGCGATCTGCTCCGCGAACGGGTTGCTCATGTGCTCTTTCCTCGTTTCCTCGTG
>NZ_JAIY01000010.1:1014744-1020175 GCF_000710405.2 Kitasatospora sp. MBT66
CGGCGTGCTCGGCGCCCTCAGCGTCCGATGACGCCGCTCACGGCGCCGGAGTCGGTGCCCCAGACCTCTTCGTCCTCCGCCAGCCAGGTGGTGCGGCGGCGGTCCTTCTCGTTGCCGGGACCGCCCGCGCCGCCGCCCATGCCACCGCCCGGCGGCATCATCGGCATCCCGCCGGAGGAGGTCGCGGTCCGCTGGCCGGTCAGGGCGGCCTGTTCCTGGGCCGCGGCGCGGGCCGCCCGCTCGGCCGCGACGCGCTCCGCGTTGGCCTGGTCGACCGCGGCCTTGGTGACGGACGGGTCGCCGCCGGCGGCCAGCGCCCGGCTGCTGAGGCCGCCGCCCATGCCGCTGATCATCGGGCCGCCGCCGAGGCCGAGCGAGCTCCCGCCACCCGAGCCGCCGGAGCCGAGGCCCATCGTGTTGTAGGAGAAGCCGCCGGAGCCGAACATGTTGGGCGACAGCAGGTTGTCGCCGCCGCTGTCGTCGCCCGCCGCGGAATAGCGGTCGGCGAGCAGCTGCCGGTACTGCGAGACGGTCTCGCCCTTGCCGTCGCGCAGGACGCCGTCCGGGCCGATGGTGTAGCCCGGGCCGGCCACCATCGGATTGCCGGCCGAGTCCAGGACGGGGTTGCCGTTCTCGTCGACGATCCGCCCGTCCTTGGTGATGACGGAGGTCGGGGGGACCACCACCGGCCGGCTCGAGCCGGAGGAGCCGGGGAGCAGGTAGTCGGGCAGCGGTCCGGTGTTGAGGTCGGGGAACGGATTGGTGATGAGGCTGGGGCCGGTGCCGGAGTTGCTGCCGGAGTTGCCCGAGCCGCCGTTGCCGAGGTTGAGGTTCGGCAGATTGCCGCTGCCTCCGCCGAGGTTCAGGTTCGGGTTGTTGCCGCCGCTGTTGCCCCCGATGTCACCGAGGTTGAGGTTCGGCTTGTTGCTGCCGCCACCGCCGAGGTCCCCGGAGCCACCGGTGCCACCGCCGCCACCGCCGGCGCCCTTGATGTCCTTGATGTCGGGCCCGCCGCCGAGGTCCTTGGTGTCGGGCCCCCCGCCGAGGTTCTTGGTGTCCGGACCGCCGCCGATGTCCTTGATGTCGGGGGCGCCGTCCTTCGTCGGGTCCTTGGTCGGATCGTCCGGCGAGGGGGTCTTCGCGTCGGGCATCATCAGCGGGAACGGCTTCAGCGGCACGGCGGCGTTGCCGGCGTTGCCGTACGCCGTGCCGATCGCGCTCAGCGCGGCGTCGGCGGCCGCGTCGAGGACCTTCACGACATTGGCGACCCAGATCTCCCGGGCCTTCTTGTCGACCTGCTTCCAGAACTCGACCGTCGTGGGGTCGCCGAACGGCGCCCCGGTCACGGTCACCTTCAGGTCGGTGAGCAGGTCCTGCCTGCCGTACTGGTCGTACGCGCCGTTGGCCGGGTCCTCCCGGCTGTGCCAGGTCGGGGTCCGGTCGGCCGCCTTCTCGATCTTCAGCGTCGCGCCCTTGAGCCCCTCCATGAGCGCGGCGGTGACCGTGTTCGTCGGCCAGGCCTGGGCCGTCTTCCACCAGGCCTGGAAACCCGCCCACAGCGCCGCGATCTGCGTGTCGAGGATGCCCTTGATCGGTGTCAGGAAGGAGCCCACGTCGGCCAGCCGGATCATCCGGTTGTCCGCGTCGATCTCGTTGCGGAACGCCAGCAGCAGGGCCCGCAGGGCGTTCGCCGAGCTGCCCTGCCAATCGCCGTCCTCCTCCCCGATGCCCTTCACCCAGTCCGTCCCGATCTTGGTGATCCAGCCGTCGAGGAAGTACGTGAAGTCCCGGAGGTTGTTCGCCGCCTTGGTGAAGCCGGCCGGGTCGAGCCGGTCGTTCGCCTTCGTCGTGCCGTCGATGAAGCGCTCCAGCGGCGCCCTGCTGGCCGTCCAGGCCGCGAACTTGGCGCCGGCGCCGTCGATGTTCGCGTAGTTCACGTTGGTGCCGACGACGAAGCTGGCGTGCTTCTCGGTGGTGGTGATACCCACGGTGTAGGTGAAGTACCAGGCCACCCAGCTGTCGAGGGCGACATCGGGATAGCCGGCTTCCTTGGCGCCCTGCCAGCCGTAGTGGACCACCAGCTTGCGGACGTCGGTGTTGACCCACGGCTTCTCGTCGTCGCGCACCGACTCACGGGTGGCCGGCTTCGCGTCCGCCGACGACCCGATGAAGGTCAGCGCGTCCTCCCAGATGTGCCCCATGGCATCCCCTCTCGCGGCCGAGCCCGACCGGACGTGTCGCGGGGCCGGCCCGTGCCCGGGCCGGCTCCGCCGTGGTGGCGGGGGGGTCCCCCGCCGGATCTACTTACCGGGGTTCAGGGTCCGCCCGGCCAGCTTCATGAACTGCGCGTAGTCCAGGGACTCGTCCAGCGCGTTGTTCAGCCAGCGGTCGGCGAGTTGGAGGTCGATGACCAGGGTCCCGAACTGGTCGACGACGGCCTGCAGCAGCTTGGCGACCGAGTCGTCGTACGCCTTCAGCGTGGTGGCCAGCGTGCCCGGCGCGGTGAAGTTCCCCGAGTTGTTGCCGGTCAGGAACGGCGTGCTGCCGTCGGCGTAGGCCCTGAGCTCCCGCACCGGCTGCGACACCTTGACGTCGTCGAGGAACTTCTTGATGGCCGTCTCGGAGAAGTTCTTCAGGAAGTTGTCGGTGACCTTGACGGTGCCGCCGTCACCCTTGTCCTCCTCGTCCGCCATGCCGGTCAGCCCTGGACGTGGTCGAAGTGCGTGCTGGCCCGCATGTCCGCGTCCCTGATGGCGGTGCGGATCTCGGTGAGCGCGTTGTGGGCGTTGACGATCTTGCCGCCCATCGCCAGGTCCGCGTTCTGGAGCGTGGTCGCCAGGGTGCCGGCGGCCACCGAGAAGTCACCGACCAGCTCGACGTTGATCTTGCTGTTGAGGTAGTTCTTGAGCTCCTCCATCTGACGGTGCATGGTCGCTGCATGCGCCTCCAGATCGTTGATCGCGGTGTCGACACCGGCGTAGTGGAGTGACATGTGGCCGTCGGTCATGATGGTTCCCTTCGGGTCGAAACGGTCGGTGCGGAGGTCAGCCGGTCACTTGGGGTTCAGGACGCCCTCGATGTAGCCGGCCCGGCCCGGGTCGCCGCCCAGGCTGTTGTTCGCGAGCGTCTGGGTGTGGTCGCCGGTCGCGGCGAAGATCTGGCTGGTGTCGCCGAACTTGCCGTGGAAGGCGTCGTAGTCCCGGCTGACGGCCGCGTACTGCGTCAGCCAGTCGTTGATGTTGTTCTGGAAGGTCGTGCTGGCCGCGCCCTCGAAGCTGTCCCGGATGGCCGAGTTGATGTCCTCGATGTACATGGCGGTCTGCTTCATCGCCGCGTACTTCGACTCGACCTGGGTCCTGATGTCCTGCAGGACCTGCTGACTGACCGTCGTCTGCTGAGCCACGTGCGTCCCTCCTCCGGTGCCGCCGGCCGCTCCCGACCGGCGGGATTCGCCGCGGGCCGGTCGGACCGGCCCGTCAGGGTGAACGGGAGCACCCGGCCCGGCGGTTCAACACCGGCGGCCGACGCCTCGGCTCAGCGCGTGCAGCGCCCCTCGCCGCCCACCGCGGGCTGGACGATGCCGCCCGCGAGCGGCCCCGGGTCGAGGCTGGGACCGGTGGGCAGCAGGGACAGCACCCGCCCCGGCACCGCCGTCGGCGCGGCCTTCGCGTAACCGAGCCGCTCGGCCACCGCCGGCGAGGCCAGCGGGTACTTCACGCCGGTGTCCGTGACCAGGTACAGGGTGCCGCCGAAGCCCGCCCCGGACACCGCCCGGACCAGGGCGCCGCCGCCGGGGCGCACCGCGATCCGGTCCGCCGGGGTGCAGCTGGGCAGCACCCCGGGCTGGAGCACCGGCGGCAGGCCGAGCACCGGCGAGGCGTCCAACACGGCCACGTCGAGGTCCCCACCGTCGGCGGCCGGCCGCAGCGCCGCGCACAGGGCCTGCTCGGCCCGGGGCGGCAGCAGCGCCGGGGGGCGGCCCGGCAGGCCCTCGGGGGCGAAGGCCGCCGCGGCGGAGGCGGGCGCGGTGTGCGCGACGAGGTCGGCCGCCCCGGCCGGGGCGGGTGCCACCTGGCCGTTGCCGTACGCCTCCTGCTGGGTCCGGGGTTCGCCCTGCAGCAGGGCGAACTGGGTGGCGGTGACGGCCACCAGGCCCTGTTCGGCCAGCACGTAGCGCTCCTCGCCGGTACCGGTGAACAGCTGCCCGACCTTGGTGGGACGGCCGGAGAGCACCGGGCCGTCCTTGCCCCGGCCCGGCACCTCCGGGGCCCGCAGCTCCGGACCGGCCGGGAACGCGGCCAGGAAGGAGGCGGTGACCGGGACGGGCACGGCGGCGGACCAGCCGAGCGCCCGGGCGGCGCCGCCCGCGGCGTCCACCGCGAACCGGCGGCCGTGCCAGAGCAGGTGCACGGCGCCGTCCGGACCGGTGACCAGGACGCCCTGCTCACCGGCCGGGCGGCCGGTCTGCCGGGTGCCGATCGCGACCGAGAGCTGCGGGGCGGCCTTGGCCGCCGCCGTCCCGGCGGTCGCGGTGCGCATCGTGCAGAGCAGCCAGTCGGCGCCGGCCGCGGCGGCCGGTGCGGGCAGGCCGTCCGGCGCGCCGACGATGCCGACCGGCGTGCCGCGCGGGGCGCCGTCCAGCGAACGGGCCGACACCTGGTCGACCTTCAGCTGGTCACCGGCGAGCAGCCGCGCGCTGGCCTCGTTGAGCACCGGGTGGAGCAGGCCGCCCGCGAAGACGTATCGGGCGCCGGACTCCTTGACCACCACCAGGGTGCCGGGCTGCTTCCAGCCGGTCGCGCCACCGGGTTTGATCAGGCCGTAGACGCCGGCCCCGGCACCGATCAGCAGCGCGACGGCCAGCCCGATCGCGGCGCCCCGGTTGGTCCGGCCCACGGGGGTGTCGGGGGCGTCCGGCTCGGCGCGCAGGACGCCGGCGGCGACCCGGCTCATCACGAACAGGTGGGCCTGCACCTGGTCCCGTCGGGACTGCATGCGGTGGTCCTCCTCGGTGCGGCGGCTGTGGCGTACGGGCGGGTGGTCGGCGGCGGGCGGGTGCGGCGTGGGCGGGTCAGCCCGCCAGGCCGCGCATCGCCCCGTAGAAGCCGAACACCTGGAGCGCCAGCGGCAGCAGCGCGAGCGCCGCGAGCGAGTGCAGCAGGTCACCGGCCCGGCCCCAGTAGGGCAGCAGCCGGCGGCCCGGCACCGTCCACGCCGTCGCGCAGAGGCCGGTCGCGACGAGCAGCAGCACGACGAACACGACCAGCCGCGCGCCCGGCGCCGCGTCCCAGCCCGTGCGGGCGGCCAGCAGCCCGAGGCCCAGCGCGCCCGGCAGCAGCAGGGCGAGCCGCTGGCGCAGCCCGCCGATGTCGCGGGCGTGCAGCAGGAGCAGCACCGCCAGGTCCGCCGCCATCGCCGTCGGGCCCCAGCC
>NZ_JAIY01000010.1:1020788-1025731 GCF_000710405.2 Kitasatospora sp. MBT66
CCAGGGTGACCAGGGCGAGCACGAGCGCGAGCCGGCGGGTGACGGCGGGCCGCCAGGAGTCGCCGCGGGCGGCGGTGCCGGTGCGGACGCCGTCCACCAGGTCGTCGAAGTGCACCTCGGGCAGCGCGTCCTGGCCCGGGCGCAGGAAGAGCTCCTCGCCGTCGGCGAGTCCGAGCTCCTCCAGGGTGCGCTCCTCGTCGAGGGGCGCGCCGCCGAGGCGCTGGAGGATCCAGCCGGAGTGCTCGGTGCCGCTCTCCGTGACGTCGGTACCGGCGTAGCCGAGCACCGCCGGCAGCAGGTCGGCGAGGACGACGTCGCCGGGGAGGGCGAGTTCGAAGGCGGTCCCGGGGGCGCGGAACCTCAGCCGGACCAGCCCCGTCGCCACCGTGCTGCTGCTCACCTGTCGCGTCCTCCCGTGGAATCTGCCTGCCCGCTCTCCCGTCACAGGTACGGACGGCGGTGGCCGGACGGTTCACCGGGCAGGTCACGGCGCCCGCCCGGTGGACCCCCGGCCCGGCGGGCGCGGTGAACCGGCGGGGCCCCGCGGGCCGTAGGCCCGAGTGCGGCGTGGTCCGCGGGCGGCACGGCCCGGGCCGCCGGACCCCCGGTCACCGGCGGCGCCCCGGGCGCCGCGAGAGGAGAGCCCCGTTGAGCGTGGTCCTGGTCGATCGTCCGCCCCGGCGCCCCGGACCGGCGATGCCGGACGGCGAGCTCCAGTTGCAGGAGCCGCCGGTCCTTCCGGAGCAGCAGAGCGGCATGTCCAACATGATCGCCATGGCGCCGATGGCGCTCAGCTCGCTCTCGATGGTGATGATCTTCCTCAACCCGCAGTCCAGCGGCGGGCCGCTCACCTACGTGGCGATGGGCATGATGGGCCTGTCCGCCGTCGGCATGCTGGTGACCCAGCTGATCCGCGGCGCCAGCGACCGCAAGCGCCAGCTGCGCGGCGAGCGCCGGGACTACCTGCGCTACCTCTCCCAGGTGCGCCGCCAGGTCCGCCGCCACATCGTCAACCAGCGCCTCGCCCTGGCCTGGCGCCACCCCGACCCGGCCGCGCTCACCTCCCTGGTGCGCACCTCGCGGCTGTGGGAGCGGCGCGCCGCCCACCCCGACTTCGGCGATGTGCGGATCGCCACCGGCTCCCAGCGGCTGGCGGTCAAGCTCGCCCCGCTGGCCACCCAGCCGGTGGAGGACCTCGAACCGCTCTGCGCGCACGCGCTGCGCCGCTTCATCCACGCCTACGGCTCGATCGCCGACCAGCCGATCGCCGTCCACGTGCGCGGCTACGCCCATGTCCTGCTGCGCTGCGAGCACCCGGCGCCGGAACCGGAGACCGACCCGGACGAGGGCGAGGAGCTCGTCCTCCCCGCGCCCGCCGGCACGGAGCCCGCCGAGGCCGCCGACCCCGCTCCGGCCCGGGCGCTGGCCCGGGCGATGATCGCCCAGCTCGCGTTCTTCCACGCCCCGGACGAGCTGCGGATCGCGGCCGCCGTCTCCCCCGGGCAGCGCGCGGAGTGGGCCTGGCTGAAGTGGCTGCCGCACTCCCTGCACCCCACCGAGACGGACGGCGCCGGGCCGGTGCGCCTGGTCGCCGACTCGCTGCTGGAGCTGGAACAGCTCCTGGGCCCGGAGTTCGCCGACCGGCCGCCGTTCGAGCCGGAGACCCAGCCCGGCCGGGACGAGCCGTTCACCCTGATCGTCCTGGACGGCGTGAAGCTGCCCAGCGGCAGCCGCGCCCTGCTGGCCGGCTACCGCAACGCCGTGCTGCTGGACGTCTCCGGGGCGGTGGAGTGGAAGCACGCGCCGTTCCGGATGCGGCTGCGGATCACCGGCGACCGGCTGGACCTCGTCACCGCCGACCGCAACCGGCGCGACGAGGTCACCGCGCTCGGCCGCCCGGACGCCCTCGGCGCCGCCGCCGCCCGCCGCTACGCCACCACGATCTCCCCGTACCGGCTGGGCGACGCGATGGACGTCTCCGAGCCGCTCAGCACCGACTTCGACCTCACCTCGCTGCTGGGCGTCAACGACCTGTACCAGCACGACATCGCCCGCAGCTGGGCGGAGCGCCCGCGCGGCAAGCGCCTGCGGGTGCCGATCGGCGTCGGCGCGGACGGCAAGCCGGTGGAGCTCGACATCAAGGAGTCCGCGCAGGGCGGGATGGGCCCGCACGGCATGCTGATCGGCGCCACCGGCTCCGGCAAGTCGGAGCTGCTGCGCACCCTGGTGCTGGCCCTCGCACTCACCCACTCCTCCGAGACACTCAACTTCGTCCTGGTCGACTTCAAGGGCGGCGCGACCTTCCTCGGCCTGGACCAGCTGCCGCACACCTCGGCGGTGATCACCAACCTGGCCGACGAGGCGGCCCTGGTCGACCGGATGCGCGACGCCCTGCACGGCGAGATGAACCGCCGCCAGGAGCTGCTCCGCTCGGCCGGCAACTACAGCTCGCTGCTCGACTACGAGACCGCGCGGGCCGCCGGCACCCAGCTCGACCCGCTGCCGACGCTCTTCGTCGTGGTCGACGAGTTCAGCGAACTGCTCTCCGCGCACCGCGACTTCATGGACCTGTTCATCATGATCGGCCGGCTCGGCCGCTCCCTCGGCGTCCATCTGCTGCTCGCCTCGCAGCGGCTCGACGAGGGCCGGATGCACGCGCTGGAGTCCCACCTGTCCTACCGGGTCGGCCTGCGCACCTTCTCCGCCATGGAGAGCCGCGGCGTGCTCGGCGTGCCCGACGCCTACCAGCTGCCCTCCCAGCCCGGCAACGGCATCCTGCGCAGCGACATCGCCACCCTCACCCGGTTCAAGGCCGCATACGTCTCCGGGCCCTACCGCCGCCGGCGCGGCGCCGTCCAGCAGGCCGCCGTGGCCGGCCAGATCGTGGCCTACGGCACCGAGTACGTCGCCCCGCGCGACCCCGACCCCGAGGTGCTCGCCGCCGAGGAGGCCCGGGAGGCGGCCGAGGAGGACGCCCCGAACCTGCTGGACCTGGCGGCCGCGCGGATGCTCGACGCCGGCCCGCCCGCCCACCAGGTCTGGCTGCCGCCGCTGGACACCCCGCCCACCCTGGACGAGCTGCTGCCGCCGCTCACCCCCAGCACCCGGCACGGACTGGCCCCCGACGGCCGCCCCGCCGTCGGCACCCTGACCGTGCCGGTGGGCGTGGTGGACCGCCCGTTCCAGCAGATGCGCGAGCTGCTCACCGCCGACCTGTCGGCCGCCGGCGGGCACGTCGGCGTCGCCGGCGGCCCGCAGAGCGGCAAGAGCACCCTGCTGCGCACCCTGATCGCCGGACTGGCGCTCACCCACACCCCGCAGGAGGTCCAGTTCTACTGCCTGGACTTCGGCGGCGGCACGCTCTCCTCGCTCCGCGGCCTGCCGCACGTCGGCGGTGTCACCGGGCGCCACGACCCGGAGCGGGTCGGCCGCACCGTCGCCGAGGTCAACGCCGTCATCGCGCGTCGCGAACTGCGGTTCGCCCAGCTGGGCATCGACTCCATGGCGACCTACCGCCGCCGCCGGGCCGCCGGCGACCCGGAGCTCGCCGACGACCGGCACGGCGACGTGTTCCTGGTCGTCGACGGCTGGGGCACCCTGCGCCAGGAGTTCGCGGACCTGGTGCCCGCCCTGGCCCCGATCGCCGCCCGCGGCCTCAACTACGGCGTGCACCTGGTCGTCGCGGCCTCCCGCTGGGGCGAGATCACCACCGGCGTGCGGGACCAGTTCGGCACCCGGTTCGAGCTGCGGCTCGGCGACCCCATCGACTCCATGATCAATATGCGGGCCGCCGAGACCGTCCCGCACAGCCCCGGCCGGGGCCTCACCAAGGAGCGGCTGCACTTCCTCGGCGCCCTCCCCCGGATCGACGGCCGGGGCAGCTCCGACGACCTCTCCGACGGCATCGCCGACCTCGTCGACGCCCTCAACGAGCACTGGAGCGGCCCCCGCGCGCCCGAGGTGCGGATGCTGCCGCTGCTGCTGGACGCCTCCTCCCTGCCCGCGCCCGAGGGCCGGCTGCGGATCGCCCTCGGCCTGGAGGACACCGCGATCTCGCCGCTCTGGCACGACTTCGAGGAGGCGCCGCACCTGCTGGTGGTCGGCGACAGCGAGAGCGGCAAGACCAACCTGCTGCGCCTGCTGGTCGACGGCATCACCTCCGCCTACACCCCCGCCGAGGCCCGGATCATGCTGGTCGACTTCCGGCGCGGGCTCTACGAGAGCGTCCCGGAGGAGTACCGGCTCGGCTACGCCGTCTCGGTGGACATCCTCAAGCAGGTCGTCACCGGCGCGGCCCGGGCCATGGAGGCCCGGCTGCCCGGCGAGGAGATCAGCCCGGCCCGGATGCGGCTGCGCGACTGGTGGACCGGACCGGAGCTGTTCGTGATCGTCGACGACTACGACCTGATCCCCGGCCAGATGGGCGCCGGCCCGTTCGGCCCGCTCCTCGAACACCTGGCGCAGGGCACCGAACTCGGCCTGCACCTGATCGTCGCCCGCTCCGCCAACGGCATCGGCCGCGCCTACAGCGACCAGCTGCTGCGCCGGCTCCAGGACGTCAACACGCCCGTCACCCTGCTCTCCTGCCCGCCCAGCGAGGGCACGCTCTTCGGCAGCATCAAGCCCCGGGTGCTGCCGCCCGGCCGGGGTCTGCACATCACCCGGCGTCGGACGGTCCAGGTGCAGACCGGTCTGATGCCCGATCCGGAGCCGGACCCCGCCGGGGCGGCGGAGCCGTCGGCGCGGGCCTGACGGCCCCCGGACGGAGCGGCCGCGGCCCCCGCCGGACCCCCGGGTGAACCGGGCGCCCGGCCGGGGCCGTAGTCCTGGACGATGAGCCTCTCCCGCACCGGTGCGCGCTCCGGCGACCCCGCACCCCCGGCCGAGCCCCGCCGCCGCTTCGGACTGCGGCGCGGGGCGCAGCGCACGCTGCCCGCCGGGGA
>NZ_JAIY01000010.1:1025765-1027128 GCF_000710405.2 Kitasatospora sp. MBT66
GGCCCCGCCGCGACCCTCCCGGTGCCGGCCCCCGCCCGCGCCGCGGAACCGGGCCCGTCGGTGCTCCGCGAGGTCGGCCCGCACTTCGTGATCGCCTCCGCCACCGCCCACCCGAGCGAGCTGAAGGCTGCCATCGGCGCCCTGCGGCCCGTCCCCGACGCCGTCGTGGTGATCGCCTCCGCGCCGGACTCGGCCAAGGTCCTGCGCGACCGGATGACCGACCTCGGGGTGATCACCCGCGCCCGGGGCGCCACCCACCTGGTGCTCGCCGCCTCCGGACTGGCCGCCCTCGCCCCCAACGGCCGCCGCCCGGCCGAGGTCGTCGCCGAACGCTCCGGGGTCCCGGTCGTCGCCCCGGACGGCTTGGTGGAGATCACCCCGGCCGGCCACCTCACCGTCAACGACCCCGAGGGCGCGGTCGCACGCTCCTCCTGGTGGCGGTGCGAACCCGGCGAGCAGCCCCGGCGGGTGGCGGGCACGATCGGCGCCGTCGCCCCCGTGGAATCGCGGCGCACCCGACCGACCGCCTTCGTCGAACCGCCCGCCGTTCCGGCCCCCGCCGCCGTCCGGGGCCGGGCGAACGCCGTCCGCGTCCTGCGGCTGCCGGCCGGCTTCTGGCTCACCGACCCGACCGACCCGGCCACCACCCCGCTGCCCGACCTGCGGCTGGCGGCCGCCGCACCCGGCACCGCCGTCATCGTGATCGGCACCCCGACCCGGCCCGTCCTGCTGCCCGAGGACGTCGCCGAGACCGTGCTCTCCCTGCCGCTCGGCTCCGACCGCCCCCTGATCAGCGCCCCGTGGGCGGCCCCCGACGAACTCTCCGCGCTCACCGGCGCGCTGACCGCCCGTACCGCCCGGCCGGTGCAGGCCGCGATCGGCCTGCCCGTCCTCGGCCACGGCGGCCCCACCTCGCGGGTGCTGGACCGCGAGGGCCGGATCGGGTGGGAGCCGTTCCTGCTGCGCCTCTCCTCCGCCCCCGGCTGCCCGACCACGCCCGCCGCCTGGCGCAACGGCGGCGCCGACTGGCGGACCGCCGGGCCCGGGGTGTTCCAGGCGTTCCCGTACTGGGCGCTGGAGGCCGTCCCGGCCGGGCTGTGGCTCCGCCCCGAACCGCCGCACGTGCTCACCCCGCGCTTCCGCCGGCCCGAGCCGAGCCGCCCGCTGCTGATCGTCGGGGAGCGGGACCGCCCGGTGCCCGCCGACGCCTTCGAGGAGCTGGGCGCCCTCCTGGGCCGGCTGCCCGCGGTCGGCGCCGAGGGCTTCGGCCTGCTCGTCCACGGGCTGCTGGAGCCCGACGCCGAGACCGTCGGGCGGTTCGTCGCCCGGACGTACGAGCTGGAGTGGCTCGGCGCCGAGCAGC
>NZ_JAIY01000010.1:1027543-1027934 GCF_000710405.2 Kitasatospora sp. MBT66
CGCCCGTTCCCGAAGCCGGGACCGAAGCCGGGACCGAAGCGGAGACCGGGGCCGGGGTGGAGAGCCCGTTCGCGTCCCAGGCCGACCCCCGGGCCCGGCACCGGGTCCCCGCCGAGCCCGGGACCGCCTCCGGTCAGGAGCCCGGACCCGAGGCCGAACCGGCGCCGGTCCCCCTGCCCACGCCCGTCCGGGCCACCGGTGCGCCCGCCACCGGCAGCCTCGCCGGGACGGGAGCGCCGCCCCGGCGGGTCCCCCTGGCGAGCGCCGGCCCGGCCACCGACCCCGCCACCGGCGCGGGCGCACCGTCCTCAGCCGGGAGCGCCACCGCCGGATCAGGGGCCGGCCCGTCCGGCTCCGCCCCCGGCGGCCGGACGGGTGCGCCGGGCGAGCC
>NZ_JAIY01000010.1:1028029-1030823 GCF_000710405.2 Kitasatospora sp. MBT66
CGACCGCACCGACCGCCGGACCGGAGCCCGAACCCGCGCCGCCGTCCGAGCCGGCCTCCGAGCCTGCGGTCGCACCGCCGGTCGCGGCCGCACCGCCCGGGACGGCCGCCGAGGCACCGGCGGCCGTCCCGGAACCCGCACCGGAACCGGCCCCGGCCCGGTACTTCGGCCTGGACGACAGCCCGCCCCCGGTGACCGCGAGCACCGCCACCGAGCGCGACGCCGTCCGCGCCCTGCTCGGCGACCACTACCACCGCTGCACCGGGCGGCTGGACCAGCTCGCCACCCGGCTCCCCGGTCTGCGCTCCACCTCGCAGGACGACTTCAAGCCCGACCTGGCCGCCGTCCTGCTCCACCACACCGACGCCGGTGTGCCCGCGACCCGTGCCGCCCTGATCGCGGCCGCGCGGTCCGGGGACCCGGAGCTGCGGCCGTTCCTGCGCTGCCTCGGCTCCGGTCTGCGCCGGCTGCCGAGCCACCACGGCGCGGTGCTGCTCGGCGCCGGGGCCGGTCTCGACCCGGAGTCCGTACTGGCGCACTACCCGACCGGCCGACAGTTCCGGGAACCGGCACCGCTAGCCGGGCTGACCGCGCCGGGCGCCGAACTCCCGGGCTCTTCCGTGGAGTTCCTCGTCTGGTCGGCCACCGGCCGACGCACCTCCGTCTTCGACCCGACCGACGGCCCGGCCCAGGCGGCGTTCCCGCCGGGCACGGCGTTCACCGTGGTCGGCCAGGTGCCGGCCGACGGCGACCGCCCGGCCTGCGTCCTGCTGCGCGAATCGGGCGGCGATCCGTCCGAGCGCAACCGCAACTCGCTGACCCGGCTGCGCGCGTGGCTGGAGCGGCGGGCGGCGATGCCCCCGGCCGAACGCCCCCGGGCCGAGTCCCCCGAGCGCTTCCACCTCACCCCGGGCGTCCACCTCGACACCCCCGAACCGCCGGACCCCGCCCCCGAGGCCCCGGAGGATCCCGAGCACCCTGAGAACCCCGAGAACCCCGACGCCCCGGGCACCGCCCCGGCCGCCTGAGCGCCCACCGCTCGGCCCGGGCCCGGCCGACGAGCGGCCCGGGCCCGACCGCCACGGGCCACGGCGTCGACGACACCCCGACAGCTGTGAAAACCGGGGTGCCCCGAGGGCCGCGGTCGGGTACCGTGCGGGCCATGTCGAGTCCCGAGTCGGACACGGTGGGGGCTTTCGGTCACGCCGTCAGCCCCCTGAACCACTGAGTTCGTAGTCCTGCCGTCCCGCCGCGTTCCGCGGCCGGACGAGCGCGCCCCTGGGTGCTGACCGCGGTGACGGGTTGACCTTCCCGTGCTTCTCCTCACCTCGGAGCCCTTCGATGCCCCTCCCGCTGTATCTGCTCGCCCTGGCCGCCTTCGCCATGGGCACCTCGGAATTCATGCTCGCCGGCCTCCTGCCGGACATCGCCCCCGACCTCGACGTGACGGTCGGGACAGCAGGCGCGCTCACCTCGGCATTCGCGATCGGCATGGTCGTCGGTGCCCCGCTCGTGGCCGGGCTCGCCCGCAACCGGCCCGGACGTTCCGGCCTCGCGGGGTTCGTCCTGGTGTTCCTGACCGCCCACGTCGTGGGCGCCGCCACGTCGAGCTTCCCGCTCCTGGTGGCGACCAGGGTGGCCGCGGCACTCGCCTACGCGGGGTTCCTCGCCGTGGCCCTGACGACCGCCACCACGCTGGTCCCGCCCGACCGGAAGGGACGCGCACTCGCCGTCCTGCTGTCGGGAACCACGGTGGCCGCGGTCGCCGGTGTCCCCGGCGGGGCGGTGCTCGGCACCCTGTTCGGCTGGCGTGCCACGTTCTGGGCCGTCGCCGCCGTCTGCCTGCCCGCGGTCATCGGCATCGCCACCGGGATCCCGGCGCGACGTGTGCGGACGGCCGCCGCCGACGGCCCGGCCCTGCGATCGGAACTCGCGCAGCTCAAAAGGCCTCGGCTGCTCCTGGTCATGCTGCTCGGCGCCGTGGTGAACGCGGCGACCTTCGCCGGCTTCACCTTCCTCGCGCCCGTCGTGACCGACACCGCCGGGCTGGGCGAGCTGTGGATCCCGGTCGTGCTGGCGCTCTTCGGCGCCGGTTCCTTCGCCGGGGTCACCGTCGCCGGCCGGTTGTCCGACCGTCACCCCGGTCCGGTCGTCGCGGTCGGCGGTGCGCTGCTGCTCGTCGGCTGGCCGGCCCTGGCCCTGCTGGCCGACAGGCCGGCCGCGCTGCTCGCCCTCGTCTTCGTCCAGGGCGCACTGTCGTTCGCGCTCGGAAGCACGCTGATCACGCGGGTGCTCTACGAGGCGGCGGCGGCGCCCACCATGGCCGGCGCCTACGCGACCGCCGCGCTCAACGCGGGCGCTGTCGTCGGGCCCCTCGTCGCCGCGACAACCCTCGGCACAGCGGCCGGGGAGCTCGGGCCGCTGTGGGCCAGCGGACTCCTGGTCCTGGTCGCGCTGCTGGTCGCGTTCCCCCTGCGCGGTGTGATCGCAGCGGACCGGAGCAGCGAGGTGCTCCGGTGACCGCCCGCCGACGCCCCGTCGGGCGTCACTCCGCCGCCGGGGACCGTCCTCCCGTCCCACGCCTCCGTGCGGGCGTCACCGACGTCGTGGTCGGCGACATCTAGCGGCCGCTCCCCCATGCCTCGGCACCCGCCACCGGCGCCGCCCGCTCGGCCTCCACCGGCCGGGCCTGCAGCGGCCTGGCCTCCAGCGGCCTGGCCTCCAGCGCCCGCCCCTGCACCTCCCGGGCGGTCGGCGCGGGCCACACCGCCGGGGCCACCCGGCCGGTCGGCAG
>NZ_JAIY01000010.1:1030916-1033021 GCF_000710405.2 Kitasatospora sp. MBT66
GGGGACACCGCGGGCATCGCGGGCATCGCGGGCACACCCGGCATCGCGGGCACGCCGGGCACCGCCCCGCCGACCGTGCCGAGGCCCGCGCCGGAGCTGGTCCGCATCCCGCCGCGGACCGCCGGGCCCACCGCCTCGGCGGCGGCCGGGGCCGCGCCCGGACGCTCGGCCACCGTCGCGGAGAGCCGCAGCACGAAGTTCCGCTCGGTCGGGTCGCCGTTCGGCCAGTCGCAGTCCTTGCTGCGCAGGATCCGGCTGCGCAGGCCGCCGGAGGTCTGCCACGGGTACGGCAGCACCCGGACGTTGGGCCGCCAGCCCACGCCCGGGACGCAGTGCTGCAGCTCCAGCTCCCACTCCTCGGCCTGCACGTCCAGCGAGGCCCCGGGCCTCCCCTCCAGCACGAACGTGCCGTACGGGGTGCGCACCACCGCGCGCTGCTCGTAGTAGGCGTCCTTGTCGAGCACGGTGATCCGCAGCGGCCCGTTCATTCGCAGCATGGTGGCCCTTCCCGGCGGTCGAAACTCTCGGAACCGCGACGGCCCCGCACTCTGATCGACGGGGCACCCGGAGGCCCGGGTTCACCTCCCGACGACAGATGAACCCCGGGTGGACGTCCGTCCGTTGAACTCGGGAGACGGGTCGTCCGGATTTCGCCCCGGGGCCCCGCGGCCGGTCCGGGGGCCCCGCTCGGGCGTTCCCGTTCGGGCAGCCCGGCAGGCGCGATCGCGCACACCTGCCGAACCGCCGGGCACGCGCTCCGCCCTGACGGTCCGCGCCACTGGGATCCCGCTCCCGGGCCGAAGGTCCCGGCCGCCGCCGCCGGACCCTCGCGCAGCGCCGCCCGCGCCCGCCGCCGCGGCACCCGACCCGCCCGGCGGCCCCTTCGTCAGCACGCGGACGACAGTGCCTCACCGGCGGCGCGACGGCGGACCCCGGCGGCGCGACGGGCGGACACACCGTCCGCCGCCGACCGGGGGACGCCCCCGCGCGCGCCCGCGGGGACCACGAACCGGCTGCCGTCAACCCCCCGGTCGGACAGATACCCACCATTCCCGAAATCGCACACCGAACGTCACAAGACGAACCTCCAGCGTGGCTAGACTGCGCCCCGCACAGGGATGGAAACCCTCGTCCACCCGCTCTCACCAGGGAGGATCCGTGTTCGTTCGGCTGCTGGGCCCGGTGGAACTGCGGACCGCCGACGGCCGGTCCGTCGAGCCCGCCGCCGCCAAGCGGCGCGCCACGCTGGCCCTGCTGGCGCTCGAACTCGGCCGCACCGTCCCGGTCGGACGCTTCTTCGAACTGCTCTGGGGTGACGCGCCGCCGGCCCGGGCCCGGGCCGCGCTGCAGGGCCACATCGCCGCGCTGCGCAAGCTGATCGCCGGTTCGGGCCTCGTCCTGTCTACCCGTCCGCCGGGCTACCGGCTGGACGGGCCGGCGGACGCGGTGGACTCGCTGCTGTTCGAGCGGCTGGTCGCCGACGCCGCCGACCGGAGCGCCCCGGACGGCGACGAGGCGGCGGCCGGGCTGCTGCGCCGGGCGCTCTCCCTGTGGCAGGGGCCCGCCGCGCTCGCCGACCTGCCCGAGACCGACCTGCGGGACGCGCTCGCCGACCGGCTGCGGAAGGACCGCACTCTCGCGCTGGAGGCCTGGGCCGACCGGCTGCTCCGGCTCGGGCTGGGCGCGGACGCCGTGCCCGAGCTGGACCGCGCCGCCGAGGCCGACCCGTGGAACGAGGCGCTGGCCGCGCGGCTGGTGCTCTGTCTGCAGCAGTCCGGTCGCTCGTGGGACGCCCTGAACGCCTATCACCGCACCCGCCGCCGTCTCGCCGCGGACCTCGGCGTCGGGCCGGGCAGCGCGCTGCGGTCGGCGGTGTCGGGGGTGCTGTCCGAGGACCCGGCGCGACGCCCGGCGACGACAACGACTCCCGGGCCGGTCCGCATCCTCGGCCGGCCCCGCCCCGGCACCGCACCGGCGACCACCCGCCCGGCCGCTGTCGCCCCGACAACCGCCGCCCGGCCCACCACCGCCCCGGTCGTCCGGCCGCCGACGGCGGTGCCGTTCGCGAGCTGCAAGTCGACCCCCCGCCCCTCCGGCGGCGGACG
>NZ_JAIY01000010.1:1033306-1048794 GCF_000710405.2 Kitasatospora sp. MBT66
CGGCACCGGCAAGACCGCCACCGCCCTCCGCTGGGCGCACGACGCGGCCGCCGCCTACCCCGACGGACGGCTCCACGCCGACCTCAACGCCTTCGGTCCCGGACGCCCCGCCGACCCCGCCGCCGTCCTCGGCCGGTTCCTGCACGCCCTGGGCGTACCGGAGTCCGAACTGCCCGCGGACCGCCCGGCCCGCGCCGCGCTGTACCGCTCGCTCAGCCGCGACCGCCGCCTGCTGGTGGTCCTGGACGACGTCGCGGACGCCGGGGACCTCACCGACCTGCTGCCCGCCGGTCCCGGCTGCGCGACCGTGGTCACCAGCCGCAGCACCCTGGCGGACCTCGTGGTCACCGAGGGCGCCGCCCTGCTGCGCCTCGGCCCGCTGCCCGCCGAGGAGGCCGGGCACCTGCTGGAGCACCTGCTCGGCCGCCCCCGGGTGGCCGCCGAACCGGAGGCCGCCGCCCGGCTCGCCGAGCTCTGCGGACGGCTGCCGCTCGCCCTGCGGATCGTCGCCGCCCGGCTGGCCACCCACCCCGCCTGGGCGGTCGCCGACCTGCTGCCCGAACTCGACGACGAGCGGACCAGGCTGCACGCCCTGGACACCCGGGGCAGCAGCAGCCTGCGCGCCGCGCTGGACCGGACGCTGCGCCACCTGACAGGTACAGCGGCCCACCTGCTGGCCCTGCTCGCCGTCCACCCCGGCCGGGAGACCGACGTGCCCGCCGCGGCCGCGCTGCTCGGCGCCGGCCCGGACGAGGCCCGGGACGCGCTGGCCGCCCTGGCCGCGCACCACCTGCTCACCGAGATCGCGCCCGGCCGCTACCGCCGCTGCGACCTGGTCCGGCTCTACGGGGCCGAACTCCTCGACGAGCGGCACGCGTCCGAGCACGCCACCGCCACCGCCGCGCTGGCCGACCACTACCTGGCGACGGTGGCGCACGGCGCCGCCCTGCTCCAGCCCGCCCCGGGCGCCGCCGGTCCCACCGGCACCGGCCCCGGCGGCCCCGTCGGCCTCGGTGGCCCGCCGCCGAGGTCCGGCGGCCGCCGCGCCGCCCGGCCCCATCTGCCCACCGTCCGCTCGATCCTGGACTGGTTCCAGGCCGAGGAGCCCGCCGTCCGGGGCCTGGTCTCCGCCGCCTCCGAGAGCGGCGACCACGACCGCGCCTGGCGGCTCGCCTACCGCGCCGACGGCCTCTACTACAGCGTCGGGCGCCGCCCGGACCGGCTGGCCTGCCTGCGGACCGGACTCGACGCGGCCGGCCGCACCGGCGATCCGGCGGCGGTGGCCGCGATGGAGGCCGTCACGGCCCGCGCCCTGAGCGGCCGGGGCCGGACGGTGGAGGCGCACCGGCTGGCCCTCCGGGCGGTCGACCGCAGTTCCGGCACCGACGACGCGGTCCGGGTGCAGGCGCTCACCGTGCTGGCCGTGACCACGGCGGCCGGCGGCCGACCCGACGAGGCGGTCCGGCTCGGCGAGCGGGCGATCGCCCTCGCCGAGACGCACGGCCACGCCGAGCACGCACCCTACGCGCTCAGCAACACCGCCGGCCTGTACGGCCTGGCCGGCGATCCGGCCCAGGCGCTGCGCCGGGCCCGGGAGGCCAGGTCCCTGCTCGTCGAGCACCCGCTGGCCGTGTTCCACCTCTCCGCGATGATCAACGAGGCGCACGCCCTGCAACTGCTCGGCCGCCACGGCGACGCGGAGGAGGCCTGGCGGCAGACGGTGGAGCGCTGCCGGTTCGCCGGCGCCGTCCATCTGCACGCGGTGGCCGAACGCCACTTCGCCGACTTCCTGCTGGCGACCGGCCGCACCCCGGAGGCCGTCGGCACCCTGCGGGCGGCGCGTGGCCTGTACGGGCGGCTCGGCGACACCGCGGTCGTCAGCGAGCTGGACCGGCGGCTGGCGGTGTTAGCCGGCTGAGGCGCGTCCGGACTCCGGGTCCCCCACCCCGGACTCCCCCGTCGACTCCGCCTCCCCCCTCGGCCCGGCGGTCAGCTCGGCCGTCAGCATCGTGACGCCGTCCTCACCGAAGCGGTGCAGCAGCAGCGCCACCCACTCCACGGCCTCGGCCCGTTCCCGCGCCGTCCACGCTCCCGCCGACGGGTGCTCGTCCACCACCAGGGCCTCGGCGATCAGCCGCAGCCCCTCCGGCGCCGCCGGCGGCGGACCGTCCGGCTCCGAACCAGCCCCGGCCAACCGCCGGGCGGCCGCGACCACCACCGCCCCGGCGGCCGGGGGCACCGCCCATCCGCCGTCGGCAGGTTCCCCGCCGCCGGACCCGTCCTCGCCGGGCCGCTCCGCCGCGAGCCACCCCGCGACCAGCTCCCGGACTCCCGCCTCACCCACCGCTTCCGCCATGGCGGCCAGCTTGCCAGGACCGCGTCCCGAGGTCATCACTGTCACGGTGACGGATACGGCCCGCACCCCGCCGCGCGTTCACCGGGCTCCCCGACCGGCCCGGCGGGGCCACCCCGCTACGCCCCGACCCGGCGTCCGGCCTACGCGCCGACCTCCCCGTCGATCGCCTCCCGCAGGAAGTCCGCGTGCCCGTTGTGCCGCGCGTACTCGTGGATCAGGTGGAGCATCACCAGCCGCAGCGAGACCTCCGCCTGCCAGCGCGCCTGGTACCCGGTGACGTCCAGCGACTCCGCCTCGCGCTCGATCCGCCGGGCGTGCTCCACCTCCGCCTCCCAGGCCGCGAAGGCCTCGGCCCGGTCCGCGCCGTCCGCGTCGTAGGCGGCCTGGAAGTCGCCCTCGGCTGACCACACCAGCGGGATGTCCTGCGCGTCGATGACCCGCCGGAACCAGGTCCGCTCGACCTCCGCCATGTGGCGCACCAGCCCGAGCAGGGTCAGCGTGGACGGCGGGCTCGACCTCAGCCGCAGCTGCTCGTCCGTCAACCCGGCGCACTTCATCGCCAGGGTGGCCCGGTGGAAGTCCAGGAACGCCCGCAGCGTCTCGCGCTCGCCCCCGGTCAGCGGCGGGGCGGTCCGCCCGTCCCCCGCGCCGTCCCCCGCGCCCGTCCCCATCCCCATGGCACTCCCCGTTTCCGTCGGACCCGAACGATCGGCGCCCAGTCTCCCAGCCCGCTCCTCTTCCGCCCACCCATTTCCCACCCGTCCCTCCTGACCTGCTCCTCCCCTCCCGAAACCACTTCCTTCGGGTAGTTCCACCACCGGCCGGTTTGGGTACGTACTGCGGCGCGCGCCCGCGGGAGGCCCGGCCCACCGGCCCTTCCCCGCCCGCGCCGTCACCCCGGCCACCGCCTTCACCCGGCCGTCGCCACGACACACGAGGAGCTCGAGCGAGCCATGAACCAGGACCGCATCCCAGGACCGGTACGCCGGACCTACGGCGCCGACGACCTCTCACAGGCCGCCTCCTTCGCGGGCGGATTCATCAACTTCGGCGACTGGAGCGGCATTCGCACCACCGACCCGACGACCGAGGACCGCGTCCGCAGCCAGGAGAACCTCTACCGCCGGGTGCTGCGCGCCTTCCCCGGGCCCGCCGAGTCGCTGCGGCTCGGCGAGGTGGGCTGCGGACGCGGACTGGGCGCGGCGCTCGCGCTCTGCGAGTTCCGGTTCGCCGCCGTCACCGGGGTCGACATCCACCCCGACCAGATCGAGCGCGCCCGCGCCGTCAACGCCAAGGCGCTGGCGACCTTCCCGGACCGGCTCGGCTACACCCTGGGCTCCGCCGACGACCTGCCCTTCGCGGACGCCTCACTGGACGGCCTGTACTCGGTCGAGGCGGCCCAGCACTTCCGCGAGCTGACCGGTTTCGCCCACGAGGCGGCCCGGGTGCTGCGCCCAGGCGGGCGCCTGGTGGTGACCACCTTCTTCTCCGCCGAGGGGGCCGATGTGGTCGAGCGGCTGAGCATCCTGCTCGGCAGCTTCGCCAACGGGCTGGACGTCGCCCACCCGCTGGCCGGCTTCACGTCCGACCTCGGGGCGGCCGGCTTCGCCGAGGTCACCGCGGAGTCCATCGGCCCGGACGTCTGGCCCGGCCTCGACCGCTATCTCGAGGGCACCGTCCCGCCCGGCCACTGGACCCGCAACTTCCTCCCCGCCTGGCGGGACGGCCTGCTCGACTACTACCTGCTCACCGCGACCCGCTGACCCCGGCCCTCGCCGACCCCCCGCCGTCCAGCACCCGAGCGATCCCCGCACGCCGCGGGGATCGCCTGACCCGGTCGGGCCCGTGGGCCGGTCAGTCCCTGACCCGGTCGGCCAGTGGACCGGTCAGCCCGTGTGCACCAGCAGCGCGCTCCGGACGGCCGACTCCAGCGCGCCCTCGATCCAGGCCGGCTTGGTCGAGGTGTGGTCCCCCGCGAAGTGCAGCGGCCCCTCGGAGCCGGGGATGTCGGGGAACAGCTCGGTGTGCTGACCCGGCAGCAGCACCGAGGCCTCCCCGTAGGCGTAGTGGTCACGCATCCACGACTGCGTCCTGCCCTTCGTGGTGAAGAAGACCTCGCAGCGGCGGCCGAAGACGGCCTGCACCCCGGCCAGCGCCCGCAGGTAGCGCTCCTCGTCGGCGTAGGCGTCCCACTTCAGCGCGTCGTCCGCCCAGCTGTAGGAGGCCAGCACCACGCCGCCCTCGCTGCCCTTCACCGGGTGGTCGGGCTGGAAGTAGACGAACCGGTTGGCGTGGTCGGTCACCGCGCCGCCGCCGCGCACACGGGCGGCCTCCGGGTCGCCGCCGACCGGGCGGAAGGCCGCGAAGCACTCCCGCAGCTCGCCGGGCACGCTCACCCCGAGCGCCTTCACCGAACCGTGCGCCCCGAGGTACCGCCCGTCGGTGACCTTGCCCTGCTGGTACTTCCGGTAGAGGCCGGGCTCCACCGAGTCCAGCGCGGCCCGCCAGTCCTCCTCGGTGAACTCCCACCAGCGGCGGGAGAACTCCAGCAGCACCTTGGTCGCGGCGTCGTAGTGGAGTTCGGTGACCGCCCGCCGCTTGCCGTAGCCGAGCGGCGGGTCGAAGGTGACGTGCCGCAGCCCGGCGAAGGGCACGGTGACGATCGCCTCGTCCCCCTCGAAGACCTCGGCGACCCCTCCCCGGCCGGTCCCGCCGTCCTCGGAGACGGTGTGCACCCGGACCTTGCCGCCCTGCCGGTCGATCCGCACCGCGCGCCGGTCGAAGCGCACCTTCCCCTTCACCGCCGCGTACAGGGCGTCGACGAGCTTCGCCGTGCCGCCCTCGATCTCCCAGAACCTCGTCCTCGGGTCGATCAGAGCGGCGGACAGGAAGCTGTGCACGAAGGAGAGGTGCAGCCGCGAGGTCACGTTCTGGACGGTGCCGATCAGGTCGATCGTCCTGGTGTCGAGCCCGCCCTGCTCGGTGAGGTACCGGTACATCGACCAGTGCCCGTACCGCCGCAGCACGGTGACCCAGCCCTCCACCAGGGCCGTTCCCTCCTTGCCCCGGACCAGTGCCAGCGCGCTCTCCAGCGCCTCGGCGTAGATCACGGCGGCGGTCCGGCCGCGGTTGGGCCCGGTGACGCCGAAGGACCCGTTGACCGCCGAGGGGTCCCGCTCGTAGTCGGCCCGCCGGACGTGCAGCCCGTTGACATGGATCCAGGTGCGGTTGGTCCGCTGCGAGGGGTTCTGCGGGTCGACGTCCACCAGCAGGAACTCCTGCCGCGGCAGCCGGTACTTGTCGAGCAGCGCCATCACCAGCGGGTGGCTCTCGGGCAGCCGCATCGCCCCCGCCTCGGCGTAGAGCAGGGGGTCGGCGAAGGGCTGGGCGGCGTTCTCGTGGCCGCCCTTGCGGAAGGTCTTGATCCGGCCGCCGACGCGGTTGCCGTTGGCCTCGATCACGACGACGTCGTGCCCCGCCCGGTTGAGCAGGTCGGCGGCGAGCAGTCCGGCCGGTCCGGCCCCGACGACCAGCACCCGCTTGGTCCCCCGGGCGCGGCCCGGCGGCAGGCCGTTCCGGACGATCTCCAGATAGCCCGGGGCGAGCGGCCGGTCGAGCTCGTCGTGGACGGCGATGGCGCGGGCGACCATGGTGTACGCCCGCTCGTCGGTCCCGGGCGGCACGGCGGTCGGGGGCACTGCGGTCGGCGGGTCGGCCGCGGGCGGGACGGTCGGCGGGGCGGCGGGGGCGAGCGCGGCGGCGGGAACGGCGGCGGCGGTGAGACCGGCGGCGAGCACCGACGCGCCGGTCACCGCGACGACCGACCGCCGGGCCGGTCCGGGCACGACGCCGGGCGTGTCCGGGCGGGGAACGTCCAAGTCTTCAGTGGTCATGGCGCACCACTCTTGGCGCACGAACGGCCCGACGGAACCACAGTCACCCGGACGGGAGGTATCCACCACCCGATCGCGTGGCACCGCGCGCCCCGCCTTGACGCTCAGGCCTGCCGGGTCGGCAGGGCGACCAGGTGACGGAGGTTCACATGGCGCGGGCGGGTGACGGTGAAGGCGATCAGCTCGGCGATGTCCTGGGCGGTCAGCGCCGGCATCGCGTCGAACATCCCGTCGAGCTGCTCGCGCAGCACCGGGTTGTCGATGTGCCCGCCGAGTTCGGTGTCGGTGAGCCCGGGCTCGATCGCGGCGACCCGCACGTCCCGGGGGCCGAGTTCGGTGCGCAGCGCGGCGGACAGCTGGGTGAGCGCCGCCTTGGTGGCCCCGTAGACGGCGTAGTCGGGGAACAGCACGTGGGAGGCGATGGAGGAGACGTTGACCAGGTCGGCGGGGCGACCCTCGGCGGCGGCCGCGACGAGGTCGGCGGAGAAGGCGCGGACGATCCGCAGCGCGCCGGTCAGATTGGTGTCGATCATCCGGGTCCACTCGTCGATCCGCCCGTCCGCGAGCGGATTGGGCAGCATCACCCCGGCGTTGTTGACCACCAGGTCGACCGGGCCCCAGGTGTCGTGCACGGTCCGGACGGCGGCGTCGACCGAGGACTGGTCGGTGACGTCGGCGGTGACGGCGAGGGCCCGGCCGCCGGCGGCGGTGATCGCGGCGGCGAGGGCGTCCAGCCGCTCGGCCCGGCGGGCCAGCAGGGCGACCCGGGCCCCGTCGGCGGCGAGCAGCCGGGCGGTGGCCTCGCCCATGCCGCTGGCGGCTCCGGTGACGACGGCGGTGCGGGTGGCGAGCGAGGGGTACGTGGGGTGGTTCATGTTCTGCTCCGGTGCGGTTCGTTGGGCGCGGACGGCCTGACGGGACCACTCTGGTCGCACCGCCGCGCGCCACCCAGGGCCCTGTTCCACCCGGGTCCGGCGGACCCTGGGTCCGGCAGACCCTGGTTGCGCCGCCGCACGACTGCACCGCTGCACCGCTGTACCGCTGCACCGCCGCACCGCTGAGCCGCTGCGGCACCGCTGAGCCACTGCGGCACGAGGTGCCGGCGACCGGGGCCGGTCCCGCCGATTTCGCCGCGGCCCCGGAAGGATCCGCGGGACCGGCCCCGGTCAGTGCTTCGTCAGCAGGTGACCGGCACGGTGACGGTGGCGGTCGACGGCGGCCAGCCCCACTGGGTCACGTTGAACGTGGCCTGGACGCTGGAGCCGCACGGCGCGGTGCCGGAGACGTTGCCGACCGGGATACCGCCGCCGGGGATGAGCACGTAGGGCGAGTCGCTCCCGATCAGGGCGCCGCCGACGACGCTCGCGGTCAGGTTGAAGGACACCTTCTGCGGGTTCCAGGCGACGCTGGCGGGGGTCGCGTAACCGGAGAACACGACCTGGTCGCCGGTCACCGAGGCGCAGAGCCGCAGGTTGACGACGCCCGGGAACCCGTCGACGCAGTTCTTGGTGGGGCCGGTGGGGCCGCCGGTGGTCTGCGCGGAGGCCTGGGTGGCCCCGGTGACGGCCAGCGCGGAGAGCGCGGCGCCGGTGGCGAGGAGCGCGGCGAATCGCTTCATCTCGGTACTTCTCCTTCGGACGAACGGAGGGTGGGTTCGTTCGCGAGGCGGGCATCGCGGGTGACTGCACGTCCCGGGTGGTCGCACATCACCTCTGATTGCACGTCACATGTGCAATGTCACGCCTCACATGCGAGATGCTGCCACGCCGACCCCGGATGTACCGCCCGGTAGCCCGGGTTCCGAAGATCCTTACCGGATTTGACCTTCTTCTGGCGCGATTTCGCGGCCGTGCCGCAGACTCTCCGGGACGGCTCCCACCGCACCCGCCCGTACCACCACCCCGCATCCGCACCAGCGCATCGGAGAACCCCCACGGTGACCACGAGTCGACAACTGGAGATACCCTTCGCCGACGGCCGCTCCGGCAGCGGCCCCGCCACCTGGGGCCAGCGAGCCATCTGGGACGTCGTCAACCGCCTGGCCCCCGCCGACCGCCCCCGCTACAACATCGGCACCGCCACCCCGCTCGACCCCGGCCTGCCGCTCCCGGTGGTCCTGGCCGCCCTCGGGCACCTGCTGCACCTGCACGACTCCCTGCACACCCGGCTGCTCCCCGAGCCGGACGGCAGCGGACTGCGCCAGACCGTCGACCCGGCGGGCACCCTGCCCGTCCCGGTCCGGGACCTCCCCGCCGACACCGACCGGGCCGGGCTCGGCGCCGCCGGAGCCGCGCTGCACCGGGAACTGACGGACCGTGCCTTCGACTGCGGCACCGAGTGGCCGGTCCGGGTCGGCCTGGTCGTGGCCGACGGCCTGGTGCGGCACATCTCCCTGGTGCTCTCCCACACCGCCGTGGACGGCACCGGGATGGGCCTGCTGGTCCGCGACCTCACCGCCCTCGCCCTGGGCGCCGACCCGGCCGCGGTCCGGGCCGGCCGGACCACCCAGCAGCCCCTGGAGGAGGCCGGGTTCCAGACCTCGGAGCGCGGCCGCAAGCGCGACGCCAACGCCCGAGCGCACACCCTGCGCAAACTGCGCGCCGCCCCGGACCGGCTGTTCCCGCCCGCCCCGGCGGCCGATCCCGCCGCCCGGTTCCCGAACGCCGTCCTCAGCTCGCCCGCCCTGCTCCGCGCGGTCGACACGGTGGCCGCCGCGCACCGGGCCGGCTCCTCCGCCGTCCTGCTGGCCGCCACCGCCGCCATGACGGCCCGGCTGGCCGGCCGCCCGGACGCGGTGCTCCAGGTGGTGGTCAACAACCGCTTCCTGTCCGGCCTCACCGACGCGGTGAGCGTGATCGCCGGCGACGCCCTGCTGCACCTCCAGGACGCCGACGGCGAGTTCGGCGCGGCCGTGCGCCGCACCCACGCCGCGTCGATCGCCGCCTACCGGCACGCCTACTACGACCGCCGCCTGCTGGACGCCGAGATCGAGCGCCTCACCGCCGACCGGGTACCGCTCGCCGACCGCTCCTGCGTCTTCAACGACACCCGCGACCTGCTCCCCGGCGGCCTCACCGCCCCGGACCCGGCCGTCGCGGGCGCCGGGGCCGACGGGGCCACCACCCTGGACTGGCCGGTCGACTTCGACCCGCGTCCCGGGCTCACCTACGCCCTGGACGCGCAGCGCACCCCGACCGCCCTGCAGCTCGCCATGACGGCCGACCCCGCGCTGCTGCCCCGGCCCGCGATGGAGCGCTTCCTGCGCGGCATCGAGGAGCTGGTCCTCACCGAGGAGCGCGCGCTGCGCCCCTGAAGGACCGGAGGCCCGGTCGGCCGCCCATGTGGGCGGCCGACCGGGCCCCGGCAACTCCCGCTCGCACGCGGGCGAGGGAGCGTCAGCCCCGGTGCTCGTGCACCGCGTTGGTGTCCTGGATCTTCTGCCAGGACTTCGGCTGCGCCGGCGCCGCCGCCGACGCCCCCGGGGCGAGGCCCGCGACCCCGGGCGCCGCCGCGAGCGCCGAGCCGGCCGGAGCGCCGGCCGAACCCACCGCCGGCTTGCCGGCCGTGAACAGCCAGGTGTTGAACAGCGCGCCCAGCGGCTTGCCGGAGACCTTCTCCGCGTAGGCCTGGAACTGCGGGATGGTGGCGTTGCCGTACTTGCGCTCGGTCGGCCACCCCTTCAGGATCGCGAAGAACTTGTCGTCCCCGACCGTGTTGCGCAGCGCCTGGATGGCGATCGCGCCGCGGTCGTAGACGGCGCCGGCGAACTGGTGGTCCGGGCCCGGGTCCCCCGGCCGCACGGACCAGAACGCGTTGTCGGCCGCGTAGTTGTTGTAGACGTAGTCGGCCAGCTCCTGCGCCGTGCCCTCGTTCTCGTGCTCCGACCAGAGCCACTGCGCGTACCGGGCGAAGCCCTCGTTGAGCCAGATGTCGCTCCAGCGCTGCACCGAGACGCTGTCGCCGTACCACTGGTGGGCCAGCTCGTGCGCCACCACGGAGGTGTTGGCGCCGCGCGCGAACTGCGCGGGGCTGTAGAAGACCTGCCCCTGGGTCTCCAGCGCGTAGCCGGTCGGCACATTGGGCACGTAGCCGCCGACGGTCTCGAACGGGTACGGGCCGAACACCGTGCTGAGCCAGTCGGTCAGTTCGCCGGTCCGCTCGACGCTGGCCTGCGCGGCGCCGAGGTTGACGCCGAGGTCGGGGCTGTAGGCGGTGATGACCGGCAGCCCGCCCTCGGTGGTGTCCTTGCGGATGTCGAACTTCCCGATCGCCAGCGTGGCCAGATAGGTGGCCTGCGGCTTGGTCTGCCGGTAGTTGTAGCGGGTCCAGCCGGGCCGGGAGCTGGTGGTCTGGGTGCCGTTGCTGACCACCTGGGTGCCTTCCGGCACCAGCACCGAGACGTCGAAGGTGGCCTTGTCGGTCGGGTGGTCGTTGGCCGGGAACCACCAGGCGGCGCCCTCGGGCTCGTTGGCGGCCACCCCGCCGTCGGGGGTGCGCAGCCAGGCGGAGTACCCGCCGCGCTCGACCTCGCCCGGCTTGTCGGCGTAGCGGACTACCACGGTGAGCGGGCTGCCCTTGGCGACGGTGCGGGAGGGGGTGATCACCAGCTCCTGCTCGCCGCTGGTGGTGAACTTGGCGGCCCGGCCGTTGACCAGCACCTCCTTCACGCTGAGCACGAAGTCGAGGTTGAAGCGGGTGAGGTCCTGGGTGGCGGTGGCCAGGACGGTGGTGGTGCCCTCCAGCTCGTCGGTGGCGGGCTGGTATTTGAGCCGGATGTCGTAGTGCGAGACGTCGTAGCCGCCGTTGCCGGCGTTCGGGTAGTAGGGATCGCCGATGCCCGCCGCACCCGGGCCGGCCTGGGCGGCGGAGGCGGGGACGGACAGCAGCAGGGCGAGCGCGCCGGCAGCGGCAGAGACGATCAGCCTCTTGCGCACAGGGGTCCTCCACAGGATCACTGGGACAACGGGTCGGATCGATCCTTGTCCCAACGAACCCGGTCCTACGCCTGAACGATGAAATGTTCATGAGAAGAAACAGGCCGAAATGGCCGGGCGGCCGAACCGTGACACGACGTCACGGCCCGTCCACCGGCCGCCTGCTGCCACCCCGTCAGGCTCCCAGTGCCACCGGCGCCCGGACCAGCGAGCCGTACTCGGTCCACGACCCGTCGTAGTTCTTGACGTGCTCGAAGCCGAGCAGCTCGGTCAGCGCGAACCAGGTGTGCGCCGAACGCTCCCCGATCCGGCAGTAGGCGATCACCTCCTGCTCCGGCCCGATGCCCCGGCCGCCGTACAGCTCCCGCAGCTCCTCGGCCGGGCGGAACGTCCCGTCCTCCCTGGTCGCCTGCGACCAGGGGATGTTGACGGCGCCCGGGATGTGCCCGGGCACCTGGGCCTGCTCCTGCGGCAGGTGCGCCGGGGCCAGTGCCTCGCCCCGGAACTCGGCCGGCGAGCGGACGTCCACCAGTACCGCGTCCGAGCCGGGCTTGGCGAAGACCTCCGCCTTGGCCAGCACCTCGTCCCGCATCGCCCGCACCTCCGGGTGCTCGGGCCCGGTGATCCGGTACGGGCTGTGCTGGTGGTCCAGCACCTCCGCGGTCAGCTCCCGCCCCTCCAGCTCCCACTTCTTGCGCCCGCCGTCCAGCAGCCGCACCGGGCCGAAGCCGCGCAGCCGCAGCAGCCAGTAGGCGTAGGCGGCGAACCAGTTGTTGTTGCCGCCGTACAGCACGACGGTGGTGTCCTCCTCGACCCCGGCCGCGCGCAGCAGGTGCTCGACGCCCGCGCGGTCCACGTAGTCGCGCCCGACCGGGCTGTGCAGATCGGTGGCCCAGTTCCAGCCGATCGCGCCGGGCAGGTGGCCGCGCTCGTAGGCGCCGTTGTCCTCGTCCACCTCGACCACGCGGAGCGTGCCGTCGTCGAGGTGCCGGGCGAGCCACTCGGTGCCGACCAGTGCCTCGGGGTGTGCGTAGCCGTTGCCGGTCATCGACGCCCTCCTTCGCTCGGGCCTCGGAGCTTGTACCCGCCGGGCCTGTACCCGCCGGGCCTGTCCCCGCCGGGGCGGGCGCTACGCCGCGACGGCCAGCCGCGCCACGTAGTACTGGTTGAGCGGATCGCCCTCGATCCGCGACACGTCCACCGAGCCGAAGCCGGCCTCGGCGAGCATCCGGCGCGCGGTCTGCTCGCCCCAGACGGTGCCCAGCCCGGCGCCGCCCTCGCCGAGCGAGACCGTCATGCAGTAGAAGGTCGAGAAGGTGTACAGCGCCGGGGCGAGCGGATGGTCGATGTTCTCCTCCAGCAGGCTGCTGGCGGCGATGTCGCCCATCAGGAAGACGCCCTCGGGCCGCAGCACCCCGGCGACGGCCCGCAGGGTGCGGTCGGGGCGGGCCAGGTCGTGGACCACGTCGAAGGCGGTCACCAGGTCGTACCCGCCGGTCAGGTCGGCCGAGTCGGCGAGCACGAAGCGGGCGTTGTCCAGACCGTGCACGGCGGCCTCGGCCTTGGCCGCGCCGATGCCCTGCTCGGAGATGTCCACCCCGGTGAACCGGCTGGCCGGGAAGGCACTGGCCAGCACGTTCACGGCGTGGCCCTGCCCGGTGCCGATGTCGACCGCGTCGATCCCGGCCCGCAGCCGCTCGGCGAGCCCGGGCACCAGCGGCACCACGGCGTCCACCAGCGCCAGGTCGTAGCCGGCCGCGCTCTCCTCGGCCTGGAGCTCCTGGAAGCGCGGGTAGGCCGAGTACGGCAGGCCACCGCCGGTGCGGAACGCCTCGACGATCCGGTCCTCGACCTCGCCGAACAGGGCGAGGTACTGCATCATCCCGGCCAGGTTCTCCGGACCGCCGGCCCGGGTCAGCGAGGAGGCGTGCTCCGGCGGCAGCCGGTAGGTACGGTCCCGCGGCTCGTACTCGACGAAGCCGCCGACCACCATCGCGCCCAGCCACTCCCGGACGTAGCGCCCGTCCAGCCCGGCCGCACCGGCGACCTCCTCGACCGTCGAGGGCGGAAGGCCGGCCATGGTGTCGAAGAGGCCGGTCCGGTGGCCGACACTGGCCATGAATCCCAGGCAGGCGTCGTTGAGCACCTGCAAAACGCGACCCGCGAACTCCTCCTGCTCGACCGGGTCCGGTTCCCGTTCGGACATCGTTCCTCCTGCGCCGTGTCGGGACCTGCGCGAACCCCTCCCCCGGCCACGCTACGCCGTTCGTGCGCGATCCCCCATCCGCGGCGCAACCGACGGCCGCTACCGGGCGGGCCAGGGCACCTCGTGCCGGCGCTCGTAGGCGTAGCCGGCCGCCTCCCAGCGGGCGCCCTCCTCGGCGAGCCGGGCTTTGAAGCGCCCCCAGTCGTGGCTCGCCCGGGGCGACCAACCGAGTTCGGCGAGCGCGGGCAGCCGGGGCAGCAGCATCAGGTCGAGCTCGCCGGGGGTGTCCAGGGTCTCGGTCCACAGCGGCGCCTCGACGCCGACGACCGAGCCCGCCCGCAGCGGCAGCAGGGTGTCCGGGTCCCAGTCGTACGCGGTCCTGACGTCGACGGTTCCGGCCCAGACCAGGCCGAGCGGATAGGTCGCCTCGTACTTCATGTCCAGGTAGCTGCGGCCGGACGGCGACATGATCACCTCGGCGCCGCGTTCGGCGGCCTCCCGCAGTTCGGTGTCGCGCCCGGCCCGGCCGTCCCAGAACTGCAGCAGCCCGATCCCGCCCGGCGCGGTCTGGTTCCAGCCCACCGGGGTCTTCCCGGCCGCGCGCACCTGCTCGCCGACCCGCCGGACGAACTCCGCGTACTCGGCCGGGGCGACCCCCTTCACCTCGTCGCCGCCGAGGTGCAGATAGGGCCCCGGGGTGAGCCGGGCCAGCTCGGTGACCACGTCCCGGGTGAAGGAGAACACCGCGTCACCGGTCGGGCAGAGCGTGGAGAAGCCGACCTCGATCCCGGTGTACGGCCAGGGGCGGGCGCTGCCCGTGCAGTCCAGCTCGGGGTAGGCGGCGAGGGCCGCGTTGCTGTGGCCCGGCAGGTCGATCTCCGGGACGACGGTCAGGTAGCGCTCCTGCGCGTAGCGGACGATCTCCTGGTAGTCGGCCGCGGCGTAGAACCCGCCGGGGGTGCCGCCGACCTCGCTGGTCGCGCCCACCGCCGTCAGGGCGGGCCGGGCCGGTACCTCGATCCGCCAGCCCTGGTCGTCGGTCAGGTGCAGATGCAGGTGGTTGAGCTTGTACAGCGCGAGGCGGTCGATGAAGCCCTTGACCTCGGCCGGGGTGAAGAAGTGCCGGGCGACGTCGAGCATCGCGCCCCGGTAGGCGTAGCGCGGGCGGTCCTCGACGGTGACCGGGGCGAGCGTCCACTCCGTGCCGTCGGCGACCGGGGTCGGGCTCTCGATCCGCGGCGGCAGCAGCTGCCGGAGGGTCTGGGTTCCCCGGAACAGGCCCTCGGCGCTGCGGGCGGTGATCCGCACCCCGTCGGCGTCGGCGGTCAGCCGGTAGCCCTCGGTGCCGGTGGCCTCGGGGAGCGCGGGGTCGAGTGCCAGGGCGATGCCCTCGCCGGCAGCGGGTTCCACCACCGGGAGGGGCAGTCCGGTGGGGCGGCGAAGGGCTTCGGCGAGCCGCTCGGCGATCGCCCGCACCTCCCCGGCCTGTCGTTCCACCGCCTCCGCGCCGGGGGCGGTCCGGATCACGGTGCGGTCGGTGAGCCGGTAGCCGGCACCGGCGCCGGGGGTGACGGAGAGCGGCACCGGGACGATCCGGTCGGCGGTGCGCGGTCCGGCGGGGACGGGCCGGGCGGCGGTGCCGTCCCGGGAGCCGAGCACGCGCTGGAGGCCGAGACCGGCGGCGGTCAGGGCGAGGACGCAAAGGACGGTCAGAAGTACGCGGCTCCGGGCGGACAGCCCGGCGATCGGTCTCGGCACTGCGGCTCCCGGTGTCGGTTCACCGGAATGGTCTCAACCAATCGCCGAACTGTCCCGTAGTTGCGCCGAAATCGGCCGCCTCAGGAGAAGAGGACCGAGCGGAAGTGGAGCCGCCGGCCGGCCGAGGCGCCCGGGTCCAGCACCCGGTAGACGTCCCCGACGCAGCCGAAGTCCAGGAAGGCGACGGCGCTCCCGTTGGTGCGGTTGACGGGTGCGTAGGCAGCGTCCTGGTCGGTGGCTCCCTTGACGTCGACGCACTCCTCGGCCTTGGGGTCGACCAGTTCGCCGCGGTGTTCGGAGCCGTCGGCCCGGTAGGTGTAGCGGAACACGCCGTCGGCGGC
>NZ_JAIY01000010.1:1049205-1049573 GCF_000710405.2 Kitasatospora sp. MBT66
CGGGCCCAGTCCCGGGGGTCGACCGACCAGGCCATCGGACGCATACCCAGCTCGGCGCTCACCTTCAGCGAGGCCGGGGACCAGTCGCCGCCGGGCGCCCGGAACCAGGTGGGCGCCTTCCCGGTGGTCCGGTGCAGCAGCTCGGAGGTGCGCTCCAGCTCCTCGCGGACCTTGGCCTCGGAGAGGTGGCGCAGGTCGGGGTGGGTCCAGGTGTGGTTGGCGATGTGGTGGCCCCGGGCGGCGATCTCCCGGACCAGGTCGGCGTGCTCGACGGCGTTCTCGCCGATCAGGAAGAAGGTGGCCCGGATGCCGTGCTGCTCCAGCAGGGCCAGCACGGTCGGGGTGTGCCGGGGGTCGGGGCCGTCGTC
>NZ_JAIY01000010.1:1049734-1058843 GCF_000710405.2 Kitasatospora sp. MBT66
GGCGGACGGGCCCGCGGACGGCCCGGCGGCCTGCTCGGCGGCCGGAGTCGTGGCCTCGGTCGGGGGCGGCCCTTCGGTGGGCGAGTCCCCCGGGACCGGGTCCGGGCCCGCCGAACGGGCCGCGGCGGCGGCCCTGGCCACCTCCTCGGCCCGGCCGCACCCGGCGACCCCGAGCAGCGACATCCCCGCCGCGACCAGCAGCAACCTTCGCGAAGTAATCTGACGATCAGACAGCATGACGGATCTGTCCCCCGTTCATCGGCCCGTCTCCCAGCGGCCACCCCGACAGGTTCGATCACCACCCCAACGGCCCAAGGCGGGCCCTGTGCACCGGCTGTTCGCCCACCCCGTGACCGGATCCCCGCCGGGCCCGCTAATCTGACCTCTCCCAGTGTGATGATCTGTCTTAAAAGGACGTGGCCATGACGACGAGTCAGGACTTCGCCGACCGGTCCGAGAACGATGCCGCCGAACTCAGCCAGTGGGAGAAGTACGGGGTCGACACCAGCACCCCGCACTCAGCCCGCGTCTACGACTACTGGCTGGGCGGGAAGACCAACTTCCCGCCCGACCGCGCGATGGGCCAGGCCATCGAGCAGGCCGTGCCCACCATGAAGGCGCAGGCCAAGGAGAACCGCGGCTTCCAGAAGCGCGCCGTGCGCCACCTCGCCGAGCGCTACGGCATCCGCCAGTTCCTCGACCTCGGCACCGGCATCCCCACCTCGCCGAACACCCACGAGATCGCCGAGTCGGTCAGCCCCGGCACCCGGGTCGTCTACGTGGACAACGACCCGATCGTGCTGGCCCACGCCCGCGCGCTGATGGTCTCCACCCCGGCCAGCCGCACCACCTACATCCACGCCGACCTGGGCAAGCCCGCCGAGCTGCTGGCCGACCCGGCCCTCAACAGCACGCTGGACCTCGACCAGCCGGTCGGCATGCTGATGATCGCCGTACTGATGCTGATCGCCGACGAGGACGACCCGTGGGGCAAGGTCGCCGCGCTGCGCGACGCGCTCCCCTCCGGCAGCTACCTCGCGCTCACCCACCCGACCCAGGACTTCAACGAGGCCGCCGTCGCCCAGGTGACCGCCTCCGCCCGCGCCGCCGGGATGACCCTGGTGCCGCGCAGCAAGGAGGAGGTCACCCGGTTCTTCGACGGCTGGGAGCTGATCGAGCCCGGCGTCGCCCCGGTGATGTCCTGGCACCCGGACGGCGAGCAGCCGGCCGACCCGTACGCGGCGTACTACTGGGGCGGCCTCGCCCGCAAGCCGTAGGCCCTCCACGGCATCCCCGACGTCCCGCCGGCCCCGCCTCCCACCGCGGAACGGGGCCGGCCGACGGCGCGGGCCGGTTCGGCGGCCGCACCTGTCAGCGGCCGCACCGCTTCGACGGCCGCGCCACTCCGGCGGCGGCGCTACTTGAGCAGCCGGGAGAGCCGCCGGTCCGCGAGCGGCTTCCCCCCGGTCTGGCAGGTCGGGCAGTACTGCAGCGAGGAGTCCGCGAACGACACCTCCCGCACGGTGTCCCCGCAGACCGGACAGGGCTGCCCGGTCCGCCCGTGCACCCGCATCCCCAGCTTCTTCTCCGCCTTCAGCTCCCCCGCCGCCAGTCCGCGCGAACGCTCCACCGCCTCGCGCAGGGTCGAACCGAGCGCCTCGAACAGCCGCTCCGTCTCCTCCTCCGACAGATCGGCCGCCAGCTTGTACGGGGACATCCGGGCCACGTGCAGCACCTCGTCCGAGTAGGCGTTGCCCACCCCGGCCAGCACGGTCTGGTCCCGCAGCACCCCCTTGATCCGGCGGCGCTCACCGGCCAGCAGCGCCCGGAAGCGCGCCAGGTCGAAGTCCGGGTCGAACGGGTCCGGGCCCAGCCGGGCCACCCCCGGGACCTCCTCGGCGTCCCGCACCACGTACACCGCGAGCCCCTTCTTGGTGCCCGCCTCGGTCAGGTCGAAGCCGTCCCCGTCCGGGCCCTCCAGCCGCACCCGCAGCGCCAGCGGATTGCGCCCGCCCGGCTTCGGCGGCTCCGCCGGCAGCTGCTCCCGCCAGCGCAGCCAGCCCGCCCTGGCCAGGTGGACCACCAGGTGCAGCCCGTCCGCCCCGGTGTCCGCCGACCCGGTGGCCACGAGCCCGATGTCCAGGAACTTCCCGTGCCGGACCACCGGGCCGACCGTCCGCCCGGCCAGCGCCGTCACCGGCGGGTCGTAGGTCTTGAGCGCGCTGATCGCCACCGGCCGCACCTCGGCGACCACCCGCCCGGTCAGCCGTTCGGACAGGAAGGCGGTCAGGGCCTCGACCTCTGGCAGCTCCGGCATGTGCCCAGTCTCGCCCGACCGCCCGCCGTCCGCCTCCTCCGCCTCCCGTCCCGCCGCCCCTCCGGGCTGCCCCGCCCTTTGCCCCGGGCCGCCCCGCGGCGCAGTCTGGAGGGGCGGCCCGCGCGCCAACCCGAGGAGGTCCGGCCGGCCATGAGCACGCTGGAGGAACAGATCGACATCGACGCCCCCGTCCTGGCGGCCTGGGAGCAGCTGCACCGCGTCCACGAGTACCCGCAGTTCGTCGACGGCGTCCGCACCGCCCAACCGCACGGCCGCAACCTGGCCCACCTCGCGGTGGAGATCGCCGGCGCCGAACGGGACGTCGAGACCGAGATCACCGACCGGGGCCGGGGCCGGGTGATGGCCTGGCGCACCCTGGACGGTCCGGAGCTGCACGGCGCCTTCGCGCTGCGCCCGCTCGACCCGGCGCACACCCGGGTGCAGGTCCGGGTGGAGTACGACCCGGGGGCGGTCCGGGAGGCATTCGGCGGACCCGGCGGCTTCGCGCTGGCGGGGGCGATCGAGCGGACCGTCCGGACCGACCTGGAGGCGTTCCGGGAGCTGGTCGAGGCCCGGGTCGAGGCCGCCGCGAAACCGCCCGAGCCGGTCGTGGAGGCACCCGGCACGGTCACCGTAAACGGCATATAAGCCCAGCTCAGGGACGGTGGTGAGGATCTTCACAGCGGGCCGCGGAGCCACTCGTCCGGCTGTCGACCTGTGGCACACTCGGGACTCATGAACTGTGCCCGGGACACCAGGACGCTGCGCGCGGCGGTCTTCGCCGCGCTGCTCGTGCTGCTCGCCGGGCTCGGCCAGGTACTGGTCACCGGACGCCCGCTGCCGCTCGGCACGCTGGCGGTGGCCGGGGCCGCCGTCTTCGCGGTGGCCTTCGTCCTGTCCGGCCGCGAACGCGGCTACCGGGTCGTCGCGGCGGTCTTCCTGCCGCTGGAACTGGGCCTGAGCGCCCTGTTCGACCTCGCCCAGTCCACCTGCCCCTCGCTGCCGCCCGGCGCCGCCCGCGGTCTCGAACCGCTGCTGTGCGGCGGCGGCTCGCTCGGCGGCCTCCTGCTCGGCCACGGGCTCTCCCGGCCGGTCGGGCTCGGCCTGCTGCTGCTCCTGCACACCGTGCTCGCGCTGGCCGCCGCGTACTGGCTGCGCAGCGCCGACGCCGCGCTCTCCGGGCTGGCCCGCACGGCGCGGATCCTCGGCGACTTCGCCCGGCGCTTCCCCGCCGCGGCCGGCCACTGGCTGGCGCTGCTGACCGCGCCGCTGCCGGCCCGCCCGGTGGCGCGGGTGCCGTTCCCCCGGGCCAGCCGGGTGCTGGTCCCCGCCGAGTCCGTCCGGCTCCGGCCCGCCGTCCGGCGCGGCCCACCCGCGCGGTTGCCGGCGCCCGCCCGCTAGGCGACCCGCGGACCCTCCCGGTCCCCCGGTCCCGGCCGGCCGTGCGCCCGACGCGCCCGCACGCCCCGCCAAGAGCACCAGGACGACCTCCACCATGAGCACCTCCCCCAAGAAGAGCACCACCCCCGGCGACCGGAAGGCCGCCCGTCGGGCCGCCACCGAGCGGATGCGCCAGGAGCGCGAGCAGGCCGAGCGCTCGGCCCGGATCCGCCGCCGGGCGGTGGTCGGCACCGCCTCCGCCGTCCTGCTGGCCCTCGCGGCGGGCGTCGCCTTCGCCGTCGGCGGCTCGACCGGTTCCGGCGGCGGCTCCGGCTCCGCCGACACCGCGGGCCCGCTGGTCGTGCCGGCGAACGCGAGCGGCCCGGACGGCACCGTGGTCACCTACGGCAAGGCCGACGCCCCGCACACGCTGGAGATCTACGAGGACTTCCGCTGCCCGTTCTGCGAGCAGCTGGAGACCACCACCGGCCCGACCGTCCAGCAGCTCGCCGACGCGGGCAGCTACAAGATCGAGTACCACCTGGCGACCTTCCTCGACCAGGGCCTCGGCGGCAAGGGCTCGCGCACCGCGCTGGCCGCCGCCGGCGCGGCGCTGAACGAGGGCGTGGACAAGTTCAAGCAGTTCCACGACGTGCTCTACGCCAACCAGCCGGAGGAGCGCACCGACGCCTTCGCCGACGTCAACCACCTGCTCGACCTGGCCGACAAGGTGCCGGGCCTGAAGACCGACGGCTTCGTCAAGGCGGTCCGCGAGGGCACCTACCTGCCCTGGGCCGGCCAGGTGAACAAGGCCTTCGACAAGAGCGGCGTCACCGGCACCCCGACCGTCCGGCTGGACGGCAAGAAGCTCGACGTGTTCTCCGGCGGCAAGGCCGTCTCGCCCGAGCAGTTCACCGCGATGGTCAAGCAGGTGACCGGATGACGGCCCCCGCCCCCTCCCCCGCCCCCGCCCCCGCGGGCACCCGGCCCGGGTACGGCGCGAGCCGCCCGTTCGCCCTGCTGCTGGTGATCGGGGGCGCACTGGGCCTGTTCGCCTCGGCGGTCCTCACCCTGGACAAGATCCGGCTGCTGAAGGACCCGTCCTACGTCCCGAACTGCAACATCAATCCGATCATCAGCTGCGGCTCGATCATGCGCAGCGACCAGGCCGAGGCCTTCGGCTTCCCCAACTCGCTGCTCGGCCTGGTCGGCTTCGCCGTGGTGATCGCGATCGGCGCCGGCCTGCTGGCCGGCGCCACCTACCGCCGCTGGTTCTGGCTCGGCCTCCAGGCCGGCACGGTCTTCGGGATCGGCTTCGTGACCTGGCTGATGTACCAGGCGCTGTACCGGATCGGCGCGCTCTGCCCGTTCTGCATGGTGGTCTGGACGGCGATGATCCCGCTGTTCTGGTACACCACCCTGCACAACCTGCGCACCGGCATCATCCCGGTCCCCCGCACCCTGCGCCCGGCCGTCCGCGAGGCCGCCCGCTACCACTGGGCCGTCCCGGCCCTCTGGTACGCGGTGATCGCCCTGCTGATCCTGAAGCGCTTCTGGTACTACTGGTCGACCCTGCTCTGATCCCCGCTGTGTTGGGCGCCCGCGGCGCCGTCCCCGTTGCCGGGGGCGGCGCCGCGGCGCGTCTCAGGCGGCGCCGAACTCGTAGGCGGCGACCTCGGCCAGGAGGGCGGCGCGGCGCTCCTCGGGCAGGAAGGAGGCCCGGAAGGAGTTGGCGGCGAGCAGGCGCAGGGTGTCCTGGTCCAGGCCGAGCGCCTCGGCGAGGGCGTCGAAGTTGTCGCCGACGTAGCCGCCGAAGTAGGCCGGGTCGTCGGAGTTGACGGTGGCCAGCAGGCCGGCCGCGAGGATCGCGGGCAGCGGGTGGTCGGCCAGGGTGTCGACGCAGCGCAGCCGCACGTTGGAGAGCGGGCAGAGGGTGAGCGGGATCCGCTCCCGGACCAGCCGCTCGACCAGCGCCGGGTCCTCCAGGCAGCGCAGGCCGTGGTCGATCCGCTCCACGCCGAGCACGTCCAGCGCCTCGGTGATGTACGAGGCCGGGCCCTCCTCCCCGGCGTGCGCGACCCGGTGCAGCCCGGCATCGGCGGCCCGACGGTAGACCTCGCGGAACTTGGCCGGCGGGTGGCCGACCTCGGCGGAGTCCAGGCCGACACCGGTGATCCGCCCGCCGAACCAGGGCCGGGCCGCCTCGAAGGTCTCCAGCGCCGACTCGGCGGACTCGTCCCGCAGGAAGCACATGATCAGCCGGGTGCTGATGCCGTGGCGCTGCTCGGCCCGGTCCAGCGCCCGCCCGAGCCCGTCGACGACGACCGGCAGCGGGATCCCGCGCGCGGTGTGCGCCTGCGGGTCGAAGAAGATCTCCGCGTGCCGCACCCCCTGCGCCGCGGCCCGCGCCAGGTACGCCTCGGCGAGCTCCTCGAAGTCCTCCTCGGTCCGCAGCACCGACATCAGCGCGTAGTACAGGTCGAGGAAGGACTGCAGGTCGCCGAACGCGTACGCCCGCCGCAGCTCCTCGGCGTCCGCGAACGGCAGCTCCACGCCGTTGCGCCGGGCGAGCGCGAACGCCAGCTCGGGCTCCAGAGTGCCTTCGATGTGCAGGTGGAGTTCGGCCTTGGGAATTGCCATCGACGCCTGTCCGGTGGTTTCGGTGCGGATACGAAGGTTTCATCCTACGTTTCCGCGCCCCGCCCCGAGCCGGACGCCCCCCGCACGACCCCACCACCGTCGAACAGGTGTACCGGTGGGGCCGACGGGGCAACGGGTAAGCGGGGGGTTTCCCGTCCGAGGAGGAGTGGACATGGCGCACCCCGACACCGCGCACGCCAGGCCCGAGGGCATCTCCCCGCACGCCCTGGGCAACGACACGCTGCTGCACGAGCTGGAGCAGCTGCACCGGACCAGGCACGAGACCTTCCTGTACGGGTCGGAGGAGGCCCTGAAGCGGCACACCCTGCGCACCGGGCAGCTGGAGGCCGAGTACCTGCACCGGTTCCCCAACCGCCTGGTCACCGCCGGGCGGACCAGGGCCGGTGCCCGGGCCCGCGACGCGGCGGCCCGGGCGGAGGCGCTGCCGGAGTAGGCCGGGACCGCCCGGCCGAGCGGCCGGGCCGCGACCGTCCGCCGGGACACGCCGGGCGGGGGTGGTACCCGGGGCGCGGGCGGTGGGCCAGGGTGGGAGGACCGACACCTCCACCCCCGCGCACCCCTGGGAGGGGCCCCGATGCCCATCGCAAGCGTGAACCCGGCGACCGGCGAGACCCTGGAGACCTTCGAACCGCTGGACGCGGCAGGCCTGGAACAACGGCTGGCCCGCGCCGAGGAGGCCTTCCGCACCTACCGCACCACCTCCTTCGCCCAGCGCGCCGGACTGCTGCGCCGCGCCGCCGAACTGCTCGACGAGGACCTCGAGAGCATCGCCCGGACCATGACCGAGGAGATGGGCAAGCCGATCGCCGCCGCCCGCGCCGAGGCCGCCAAGTGCGCCAAGGCGATGCGCTGGTACGCCGAGAACGCCGAGGCGCTGCTCGCCGACGAGCACCCGGAGCCGGCCGACGTGGCCGACGCCGGGGCGGCCCGCGCCTATGTGCGCTACCGGCCGCTGGGCGCGGTCCTGGCGGTGATGCCGTGGAACTTCCCGTTCTGGCAGGTGGTGCGGTTCGCCGCGCCCGCGCTGATGGCGGGCAACGTCGGGCTGCTCAAGCACGCGTCCAACGTGCCGCGCACGGCGGTGGCGCTGGAGGAGCTGTTCCGGCGGGCCGGCTTCCCCGAGGGCTGCTTCCAGACGCTGCTGATCGGCTCGGGGGCGGTGGAGGCGGTGGTCCGTGATCCCCGGGTGGCCGCCGTGACGCTGACCGGCAGCGAGCCGGCCGGGCGGGCGGTCGCGGCGGCGGCGGCCGACGAGGTGAAGAAGGCGGTGCTGGAGCTGGGCGGCAGCGACCCGTTCGTGGTGATGCCGAGCGCGGACGTGGACGCCGCCGCGGCCACCGCCGTCACCGCGCGGGCGCAGAACAACGGGCAGTCCTGCATCGCCGCCAAGCGGTTCATCGTGCACACCGAGGTCTACGACCGGTTCACCGCCGCGTTCACCGCCGCCATGGGGGCGCTGCGGGTCGGCGACCCGATGGACGAGGCGGTCCAGGTCGGCCCGCTGGCCAGCCGACAGGGCCGGGACGAGATCGCCGAGCTGGTCGAGGACGCCCGGGCGCACGGGGCCCGGGTGGAGTGCGGCGGGCGGCGGCCGGAGGGCCTGGACGCGGGCTGGTTCTACGAGCCGACGGTGCTGACCGGCATCACGCCGCGGATGCGGATCCACCAGGAGGAGACCTTCGGCCCGGTGGCCACGATCTACCGGGCGGCCGATCTGGACGAGGCGGTGGCGCTGGCCAACGACACCCCGTTCGGGCTCAGCTCCAACGTCTGGACCGAGGACCCGGCGGAGCAGGAGCGGTTCGTCCGGGACATCCAGGCGGGCGGGGTGTTCTTCAACGGCATGACCGCCTCGCACCCGGCGCTGCCGTTCGGCGGTGTGAAGCGCTCCGGTTTCGGCCGCGAGCTGTCCGGCCACGGCATCAAGGAGTTCTGCAACGTCACCACGGTGTGGATCGCCTGAGTCCGCTCCCCCCGCGCGACCTGCGCGCCCCCGGCCGGGGCCGTGCGCCCCGGCCGGATCCGGCCAAGTTCGGGCACGGTCGATTGCTCCGATTTGCCCGTTTGCCCCGGGTCCGCCACCCGAAAGGGAACCCGCCGCCCTTCACAGGGGGCGGACACGCCCTCCACAGAAACCCCTTCGACAACGAACAGACGTGAATTATTGAGCTAATATTCAGAACATTTTGGCGACATAATTCGTGATGGCCGAAGAACGGCAGGCCGGACCGGCCGTGATATCCCCGCAGCGCATTTCCGGATAAGTTCCACAACGACCGGCCGGAGGGCCGGTCACCACGGGAAGGAAATGCGATGAATCTCCTCCAGCGCACCGTCGCCCTCGTCGCCTCGACCGCCGTCCTGGCCGGCGGCGCGACCGTTCTGGCCGCCGGCCAGGCGAGCGCCGCCACCAGCGAGATCACCCTCCAGAACGTCGCCACCAGCCGCTACCTCGACAGCAACGGCAACGGCAACGTCTACACCCTCCCCGGCAACGGCGGCTCGTACCAGCGCTGGTACGCCAGCGACCTGGGCGGCTCCACCTTCAACCTGCGCAACAAGGCCACCGGTTTCTGCCTCGACTCCAACGGCAACGGCAACGTCTACACGCTGAACTGCAACGGCGGCAGCTACCAGAAGTGGGTCCGGGGGAACGGCCCCTACGGGCACACCTACCGGAACCTCGCGACCGGCCTCTACCTGGACAGCAACGGGAACGGCGATGTGTACGCCCTGAGCGGCAACGGCGGC
>NZ_JAIY01000010.1:1059591-1084732 GCF_000710405.2 Kitasatospora sp. MBT66
GACCACTTCTCGCCCGCCCTCGCCGCCCTCGCCCCGTTCTACTGGCTCTGGCCCTCCGCGAAGGTGCTGCTGCTGGCCCAGTCCGCCCTGGTCGCCGTCGCCGCCGTCCCGATCACCCGCTGGGCGCTGCGCGAACTCGGTCCGCTCGCCGCCGGGATCACCGGCCTCGGCTACGGGCTCTCCTGGGGGCTGGCCTCCGCCCTCGGCTTCGACTTCCACGAGATCACCTTCGCCGTCCCGCTGATCGCCTTCTCCGTCGTCGCGCTCGGCGAACGGCGCTGGATCGCCGCCCTCGCCTGGGCCGCGCCGCTGGTCCTGGTCAAGGAGGACCTCGGCATCACCGTGGCCGCCGTCGGCGCCTACATCCTGTGGCGCGGCGACCGGCGCGTCGGCGCGGCCGGCGTCCTCCTCGGCATCGGCTCCTCGCTGCTCGAACTCCTGGTACTGCTCCCGGCGATGAGCCCCGGCGGCAGCTTCGCCTACTGGGACAACCTGAGCGGCGGCTCCGGCGGGCGGAACCTGCTCACCCTGCCGCTCGACCTGATCACCCCGGGCGAGAAGGTCACCACCGTCCTGCTGCTGCTGGCACCGACCGTGCTGCTGGCCGCCCGCTCCCCGCTGATGATCGTCGCCCTGCCCACCCTCGGCTGGCGGCTGCTCTCCAACAACCCGGCCTACTGGGGCACCAATTACCACTACAGCGCCGTGCTGATGCCGATCGTCTTCGCCGCCTTCGTGGACGTCCTGGTGAAGGCCCGCGGCTGGCGCGGCACGGTACCCCGCTGGATCGCCCGCGCGGCGCTGCCGGTCAGCCTGACGGTCACCCTGGCCCTGCTGCCGGGCTTCGCGTTCGGACAGCTCTTCTCCACCGAACTCTGGCGGACCCCGGCCCGGGTCGAGGCCGCCCGCTCGGTGCTCGCCACCGTCCCGGACGACGCCCGGGTCGCCGCGTCGAACCGGCTGGTGCCGCAGCTGACCAACCGCTGCGAGGTCATCGTGTTCGGCTGGCCGCAGAACTGGTCGACGGCCGAATGGATCGTGGTCGACGAGGGACAACCGATGGGCTGGCCGATGTCGCCCGACCGCGAACGGAAGGAGCTCGCCACCGTCAAGAACAGCGGCTACCAGGTGGTGCGCAGCGACCACGGCATCACGCTGCTGCGGCGGGCACCCGGCACCGCCGCCCCGGCGCCGGCCGACGCGCCGCCGCCCACCAGCCCCGGAGCCGGCTGATCCGGCGCCCGCCGCCCGGCGGCTCGCCCGAACAGCAACCCTCGCCCCCGCCTCCGACCACCTCAGGGATCCCGTGCCAGTCGAAACCGGGCTCAGCCCGTCCACCAGCCCGAACCGCCCGCTGCTGCCGCGCGTCGTGCGCCCGCCCGCACCCGGCGCCGCCGCGCTCTCCGGCCGCCGGACGGCCGTGCTGACGCTGCTCTGCTTCGCCGTCACCGCGGCGTGCGGGCTCCAGCAGTGGTCGGCGGTCCTGCTGGGCGGCTTCGACCTCGGCATCTTCCACCAGGGTGTGGCCGGCTACGCGCACTTAGAACTGCCGATCTCGCCGGTCAAGAGCTACCACCACGAGTTCCCGCCCTCCTTCTCCCTGCTGGGCGACCACTTCTCGCCGATCCTGGCCGCGCTCGCCCCGCTCTACTGGATCTGGGAGGACCCGCGCACCCTGATCCTCGGACAGGCACTCCTGCTCGCCGCCGGCGTCCCGCTGATCCGCCGGATCGCGGTGCGCTGCTTCACCCCGCCGACCGACGGCACCGGGGCCGGCGACGCGGACCGGGCGGCCGCGGCCCCCGCCGCGACCGACGAACCCGCGCGACTGCGCACCGTACGCCTGGTCGCCGACCTGGCCGGCCTCGTCTACGGCCTCGGCTGGCCGCTGCTCGCCGCCGGCCGGGGCGGCTTCCACGAAGTCGCCTTCGCCGTCCCGCTCACCCTGCTGATGCTCGAACGCGGCCTGGCCCGCCGCTACGGCACCGCCGCCCTCGCCGCCGCCCTGCTCTGCCTCACCAAGGAGGACCTCGGTCTGCTGGTCGGCATGTACGGCCTGGTCCTGCTCTGGCGCGGCCGCCCGCGCGGCGACCGGCAGGGCGAACGGGCCGGGGACCGGCGCGCCCTCGCCTACGGAGCGGGCCTGCTGATCGGCGGCCCGCTGGCCTCCGCGCTCGCCATCGTCGAACTCATCCCCGCCATGGGCGGCCAGCCCGACTACTACTGGGTGTACGGCCCGCTCGGCCCGGACGCCGGGACGGCGTTCGGCAATGTGCTCGGCGACCCGCTGCTGCTCGTCCAGGTCGCCACCAACGCCACCGTCAAGCCGCTGCTGCTGCTCTGGCTGTTCGGCACCCTGCTACTGCTGCCGCTGCGCTCCGCCACCACGCTCTGCCTGCTGCCGCTGCTCGCCGAACGCGTCCTGTCGGACAACCCCAACCACTGGTCGATCGCCCACCACTACGACGCCTTCCTGTGGCCGGTGCTGCTCACCGCCACCCTGGAGGCGCTCGGCCGCCTGCACGCCAGGGGCGGGCTCCACCGGCGCACCGGCTACGGCCTGGGCACCGCCGCGGTCGCGATCTCCCTGGTCAGCAGCCTGGTGCTGGGCGGGATCAGTCTGCTGACCCCGGCCTTCTGGCGCCCCTCCGCGAGCAACGCGGCCCTGGTCCGGGGCGCCGCGCAGATCCCGGACGGCGCCCTGGTGGAGGCCGACAACCAGGTGGTGCCGCGGCTGGTCGGCCGCACCGACGTGGTCCTTGTGGACGCCGTGCCGCGCGGCCGCGACTACGTCCTGATCCGCTCCGACACCCGGACCTTCCCGTTCCAGACAACGGCCGAGCAGGCCGAGCGGATCGACCTGCTGCTGGCCCACGGCTACCGCCAGGTCTGGGGCGAGCACGGGGTGGTGCTGCTGCACCGCGAGAGCGACGAGCCGGTGCCCGGCGCGCGGATCCCCGACGACAGCAGCACGCCGGTCAAGGAGATCGTGCCGTCCGACGTCGGCCACAACCTCTTCAAGGGCTGAACCCCGGGGTTCCCGTCCGACCGGGCCGCTGCCCGGGGACGGGAACCCCTCGGGCCGACGGTCAGGTCGCCATCCGGTGGCGGCCCCGGCCGGGCGTGGCCCAGCGGGCGACGACGCCGACCAGCGCCAGCACGGTCACACCCCACACGATGCTGAAGACGATCAGCCAGGTCAGCGAGGCCTGGGTGCCGATGGCGCCCAGGCCGATCGACAGGCCGACCAGGAAGACCACGGCCGTCGGGGTGAGACTGCACAGCCAGTGCCAGGCCCGGTGCGCCGGGCTCGGGTGGGCGGGCGCGTCGGGACCGGTGTCCTGCGCCTTGTAGGTGATCAGGTCCATCGGGAATCGCCTCCGGGGGTGAGGGGGGAGGTCACGAGGCCTTCCGGGGGGTGGCGGGCTTCCGGGTCGTGGTGGTGGTCGTGCTCTTCTTCGCGGTCGTGCTCTTCCTGGCAGTCGTGCTCTTCGTCGCGGCCGTGCTCTTCTTGTCGGTCGCGGACTTCTGCGCGGTGGCGGACTTCCTCGCGGTCGTGGACTTCTTGCTCGTGGCGGCCGACGGTTTCGAGGCCGTCGTCTTCGTCGCCGTCGTCGCCTTCGTGGCCGTCGCCTTCTTCGTGGCGGCACGTCGGCGCGGCGGTGGCTGCTCCTCGGCCTCCCCCGCCTCGGCCTGCCCCGCCTCGGTCTCCTCCGCCTCCTCGGCCCGGGACCGGTCCGGATGGGCGTCCTTGGCCCGCCGCAGACTGCTGCGCAGCGCCTCCATCAGGTCGATGACGTTGTCCGGCGCCTCCCCCGCCTCCTCCTCGTGCGGGATCTCGACCCCCTGCAACCGAGCCTCGATCACCTGCTGGAGCGCCTGCTGGTAGTCGTCGTGGAGCTGCTCCAGGTCGAAGTCCTCGGAGAGCGTCTCCATCAGCGAACGCGCCATCCGCAGCTCCTGCGGCCGGACGGTCACGTCCTCCTCGGGCGCGATCCCGGCCGCCGGGCGGACCTCGTCCGGCCAGATGCAGGTCTGGAGCACCAGCGTGCCGTCGTGCACCCGGAGCACGGCCGGCGACTCCCGGCTGCGCAGCGCGATCTTGGTGACGGCGATCTGCCCGGACTCCACCAGCGCGTCGCGCAGCAGCGCGTAGGGCTTAGAGGCGGCCTTGTCGGCGACGCCGACGTAGTAGGCCTTGGAGAACATCAGCGGGTCGATCTCGCCCTCGTCGACGAAGGCCAGTACGTCGATGATCTTCTTGCTGGGCAGCGGCAGGTCGGCGAGGTCCTCGTCGGTGAGCGTGACCGTCCGGCCGTCCGGGGACTCGTAGCCCTTGGCGATCTCCGCGTACGGGACCTCCTTCTCCTCCTCCTCGCAGTACCGCTTCATCCGCACCCGCCCGCCGTCCTTGGCGTGCACCTGGTGCAGCGGGACGTCGTGCTCCTTGGTGGCGGAGTACAGGTGGACGGGGATGGAGACCAGGCCGAAGCTGATCGTCCCCTTCCAGGTGGTCTGCATGGGGTCGCTCCTTCCCGGAGCCTGCCCGGAGCCTGCCGGGAGCCGTCCCGGCGGTTCACGCCGTGGTTCGTGCGCCGGGTCGCGCCGGCCGGGGCGCCCGGCCCCGGAGGATTCCACTCTGCCCGGGTTCGCCCCGATCGGCCACCTGCCGCCGACCGGCGGACAATGGACGGCGAACGGAGGTGAACGCACCGTGCGCGACCCCGGACCGCCCCCGCCGCCGGACACCACGACCTACCGCGTCCGCTACGCCCTGGTCGGCAGCCCCGGCGTACGGCTCGCGGAGGTCACCCTCGTCCCGGGCCACTCCCGGGAGAGCGACATCCCGGCCCTGCTGGACGCCCGGCTCCACCGCCACCCGGACGGCCGCCGGGTCGTCCTCCTCGACGTCACCGAAGCCTGAACCCGCCCGCCCCCGAGGCCGCCGCCCCCGGGCCGCCGCCGGTCAGGCCCGGAGCGAGGCCAGTGTGACGATGGTGATGTCGGACGGGGCGCCGACCCGCACGGGCGGGCCCCAGGCGCCGGCGCCGCGGGTGACGTAGAGCTGGGTGTCGCCGTAGCGCTCCAGCCCGGCGACGGTCGGGTTGGCCAGCTCCGCCACGTAGTTGCCCGGCCAGAGCTGCCCGCCGTGGGTGTGCCCGGACAGCTGGAGGTCGACGCCGTGCCGGACCGCGTCGTGGACGGTGACCGGCTGGTGCGAGAGCAGCACGGCGGTGCGGGCCGGGTCGCGGTCCCCGAGCGCGCGGCCGAAGTCGGGACCGTCGCCCTCGCGCTCACCGGCGATGTCGTTGACCCCGGCCAGGTCGAAGCCGCCCAGCTCGACCCGGGCGTTCTGCAGCGGGTGGACGCCCAGCTCGCGGACGAAGTCCACCCAGGGCGCCGCGCCGGAGAAGTACTCGTGGTTGCCGGTGACGAAGTAGGCCCCGTCGCGGGCCCGCAGCTGCGCCAGCGGCTCGGCGTCCCGTCCGAGCTCGGGGACCGTGCCGTCGACCAGGTCGCCCACGATCGTGATCAGGTCGGGCTTCGCGGCGTTGATGGTGTCCACGATCCGCTGGGTGTGGGCGCGGCCGAGGATCGGGCCGAGGTGGATGTCGCTGACCACCGCGATCCGGTAGCCGTCCGCGCCGGCCGGGAGCTTGGCGAGCGGGACGGTCACCTGCTTGAGCCTCGGCCCGCGCAGCACCCCGTACATGCCGTTGCCGACCACGGCCGCCGCCGCGCCGGAGGCTCCGATCGCGACCGCGCGGGCGACGAACAGCCGCCGTTCCGGCGAGGGCGCGGCGGGGGCGACGGGGACCGCGGGCGTGTCCGGGACGGGCTCGTCCGCCGTCGGCACCTCCGGCGCGGGCGCGTCCGCCACCACCGCCCGCGCCGCCCGGGACGCCCCGGACGGCAGCCGGAGCAGCAGCGGCCGGACCAGCTCCCCGACGGCGAGCCCGAGCAGCAGGTACAGCAGCACCGCGAGCCAGAGGTAGCCGGGCCAGGCGAACCAGCGCTCGACCGCTATCGGGAACGCCCGCCCGCCGATCAGCGCCCCCACCGAGAGCAGCGGCAGGACGAAGGCGAGCACGGTGCCGGTCCGGCGCCAGCGGCCGCCGGGCGCCGAGACGTCGCGCACCAGCCGGCGCCAGAGGTACCAGTGGACGAGGGTCAGCAGGGCGAGCACGAGGAGGACGCCGAGCACCACGAGGACGATCATCACGCCGCCAGTATGTACGGCCGACCGACAAACCCCCCGGGAGGGCCCCGAGTTGCTGGCGATGCGTCAGATCTGAGCTTTCCGGACCACCACTTCACCCGCCCTGACCTGGGCTTTTACGTCCGCTGAGCGAACAGTTCCCGGTGCCTTGTTCCGATACCCGGAGGTAGAGGTTAGGTTGCACCGCAATGCGCGGATCCGTCCCCCACCCTTCGGTGATCGAGCCGAGGGTCGGGCCGCGCCGGAAAGGCACAGGGCACCCTCACGATGAGTGCGGACACCACCACCCGGGCCGGCTCCCCTCCGCCCCGCGACTCCGCCGGCCGGCCCCCCGCCGGGCACGGCGGGCAGGGCCACGGCGGCGACGGCCACCTCAAGGCCGGGCTCAAGAACCGCCACCTGTCGATGATCGCCATCGGCGGTGTGATCGGCGCCGGCCTGTTCGTCGGCTCGGGCGCGGGCATCGCGTCCACCGGCCCCGGCATCCTGCTCTCCTACGCGCTGGCCGGTGTGCTGGTTGTCCTGGTGATGCGGATGCTCGGCGAGATGGCCGCGGCCGACCCGCAGAGCGGCTCCTTCTCCGCGTACGCGGACCGGGCGCTGGGCCGCTGGGCCGGCTTCAGCATCGGCTGGCTGTACTGGTTCTTCTGGGTGGTGGTGCTGGCCGTCGAGGCCACCGCCGGCGCGAAGATCCTCAACGGCTGGATGCCGGGCGTCCCGCAGTGGGCGTTCGCCCTGATCGTGATGGCCGTGCTGACCGCGACCAACCTGGGCTCGGTCGCCTCCTACGGCGAGTTCGAGTTCTGGTTCGCCGGCATCAAGGTGGTGGCCATCGCCGCCTTCCTGGTGGTCGCCACGCTGGCCGTGTTCGGCCTGCTGCCCGGCACCCACGCCGTCGGCACGACCAATCTGACCGGTCACGGCGGCTTCCTGCCGCACGGGGTGGGCGCGGTCTTCACCGGCATGCTCACCGTCGTCTTCGCCTTCATGGGCAGCGAGATCGTCACGCTGGCCGCCGGCGAGTCCGAGGACCCGGAGAAGGCGGTCAGCAAGGCCACCAACAGTGTGATCTGGCGGATCGGCATCTTCTACCTCGGCTCGATCCTGCTCGTGGTGACCCTGCTGCCGTGGGACTCCGCCGCCGTCAAGGGCAGCCCCTACGTCGCGGTGCTGGAGCACGTGGGCATCCCGGGCGCCGGCCGGGTGATGGACGTGATCGTGCTCACCGCCGTGCTCTCCTGCCTCAACTCGGGCATGTACACCGCGTCCCGGATGGCCTTCTCGCTCGGACAGCGCGGCGACGCACCCAAGGCCTTCGCGACGGTGAACCGGCGCGGCGTGCCGCAGGTGGCGATCCTGTCCTCGGTGGTGTTCGGCTTCGTGGCCGTCTTCTTCAACTACACCTCCCCCGACACGGTCTTCTCCTTCCTGCTGAACTCCTCCGGCGCGGTGGCGCTCTTCGTGTGGCTCGTGATCTGCTTCTCCCAGCTCCGGATGCGCCGGATCATCGAGCGCGAGATGCCGGAGCGGCTGACCGTCCGGATGTGGCTGTACCCGTACCTCACCTGGGCCGCGATCGGCATGATCGGGTTCGTGATGGCGTACATGTTCACCGACGCCGACGGTCGGAAGCAGATGTACCTGTCGCTGGTCGCCGCAGTTGTCGTGCTGGCGGCGTCGGCCGTGGTGGGCCGTCGGCGGCGGGCCGCGGTGGAGGCACCGGCATCCTGAGCCGGGGCGCAGTACCGTCCGCGGGCACCGGGCCCGGGAGCCGTTGCGGAGGCTCCCGGGCCCGGTGCCGTTCCACCCGCCCGCCGGCCGGCCCCGCCTGCCCGCCTCCGATGCAGGTCGTCCCGCCCGGGCCGGGAACCTCCGGTTCCGTTCCGTGACCGGACGGACATGACCCGGCGACCCGTCAGCACCTACCCTTCCCCTCATGCGAGATCTTGCAGCGGGGTTGGGGTACCTGGCCAAGGGCCAGAGGTGGGTGGCGCGGCACGGCCGCTGGTGGGCGTTCGGGATGATCCCGGCACTGATCACCCTCGCCGGTTACGTGGTGGCACTGTTCCTCCTCGGCGGCTGGGCCGGGGACATCGCCGCCTGGGCCACCCCGTTCGCCGACCACTGGGCCTCGTTCTGGCAGGACCTGCTGCGCACCACGCTCGCGGCGCTGGTCCTCGTCGGCGGGCTGCTGCTCTCCGTGCTCACCTTCACCGCGGTGACCCTGCTGGTCGGCCAGCCGTTCTACGAGGAGCTCTGCGAGAAGGTCGACGAGACCGAGGGCGGCGCGCCGACGCCGCCCGATGTGCCGCTGTGGCGCGAGCTGGTGGTGGCGGCCCGGGACAGCCTCTTCGTGCTGGTGCGGGCGGGCGGGTTCGGTGTGCTGCTGTTCGCGGCCGGGTTCGTCCCGGTGGTCGGGCAGACCGTCGTCCCGGTACTGGGCTTCCTGGTCTCCGGCTTCTTCCTCACCCTGGAGCTCACCTCGGTCGCCCTGCAGCGGCGCGGCGTGCCGCAGCGGGAGCGGCTGCGGCTGCTGCGCGGGCGGCTCGGGCTGGCCTTCGGCTTCGGCGTGCCGCTGGTGCTGGGGTTCCTGGTCCCGCTGGTGACGGTGGTCGCCATGCCGGGCGCCGTCGCCGGGGCGACCCTGCTGGCCCGCGACCTGGTGCCGGTCGAGGAGGAGCCCGCGACGGACGAGGAGCCGGAAGAAGGGGAGTCCCCGGACCCGGCGGCCGTCCCGGAGGTGCCGGAGTACCGGGCGCAGCAGCCCGCGGCGGCCAACCCCTACGCGGACAACCCGTACGCCCAGAACCCGTACGCCGAGAACCCGCCCGCCGGGAGCCCGTACGCGAGCGACGCCTACGCCGCCGCACCCCGGCCCGCGGAGCCGAATCCGTACCGGGGCGCGTGACCGGACGGTCACACCGTGTGCGGATCGCCGCCCCCGCGTGTGAGGCCCCCCACAGGGCTCCGGCGATCTACTACCGCCGATAGCGGTGGCCCGTACGGCGGTCCGCCTCCCCCGGTCGGGGCCCGGCGGCCCGACGACCGTCCGGGGCGGTGGACCGGCCGTCACGGACCCGAAGAACGCAGGCGGTCGGCCGGTTCGGGCCGATCGTTCGTCGACGATCCCGGGGCTCGCCCCATCGATTCATCAAAACGGACAAATACTGTCGAAGCGCCCGCCATCGGTCGGGCGCTTCGCCGTTTCGGGGCCCTCGTGCCACTACCGACCGTAGTAGCCGGCGCCTTTGCCGCCCGTGCCGCGCTCTGCCAAGAATGGTCCGTCGCCAGGCAGCGCGGCCGGTCCCCCCGCCGCGCAGCCTCCCGCCGCCCCGCACCTTCGCCGGGGTCGGCACGCACACCACGGCCGTCCCGTACGCCACCACGGGCCGCTCCCCCGAGCGGGTCCCGTGCGATGCCCGGCGCCCGCGCCGCCGCCCCGCCCGGGGCCGGCACGCCCCGACGGCCACCCAGGCCCTGACGGCACCCCGACGGAAAAGGATTGTCCGCTCCATGCAGCTCAGCCATGCCCGCCGCAACTCGCTGATCACCGGTGTCGCCACCCTCGTCGTGGCGAGCGCGGCCACCGCCGCCCTCGCCATCCCGGAGAGCGGGACCGCCGTCGCCGAGGCGCCCGTCGCCGCGGTGGCCGCCACCACCGGCGGGATCTCGGCGGACGCGCAGGCCGCCGCGCAGGCGCAGGCCGAGGCGGACGCCAAGGCCCAGGCCGACGCCCAGGCCGCCGCGCAGGCACAGGCCGAGGCGGACGCCGCCGCTGCCGCCGCCGCGCAGGCGCAGGCGGACGCCCAGGCGCAGGCCGACGCCCAGGCCGCGGCGAAGGCCCAGGCCGACGCCAAGGCGAAGTCGGACGCCGCCGCCTCCCGGTCGCAGGAGCGCTCCACGCTGAACAGCAAGCCGGCCTACTCCGGCAGCCCGCGCGAGATCGCCGCCCAGATCGTCCCGGCCGGCCAGCTCCAGTGCTTCAACAACATCGTGTCCCGCGAGAGCAGCTGGAACGTCACCGCCACCAACGCCTCCTCCGGCGCCTACGGCCTGGTCCAGGCCCTGCCCGGCTCCAAGATGGCCTCGGCGGGCTCCGACTGGCGCACCAACCCGGTCACCCAGATCAAGTGGGGCCTGGACTACATGAACTCCCGCTACGGCAGCCCGTGCGGCGCCTGGTCGTTCTGGCAGTCCCACCACTGGTACTGAGCCGACCCCGGCATCCCGCCGACCCCGGCACGTCACCGAGCCCGCAGGCCCCGCCTGCGGGCTCGGCCGCGTTCGGGAGGCGGTCCGCGCGCCTCAGCGCCGGCGCCCGGACGCCCGCCCTCCGCCGGTAGCACCGGAGGCACCGGGAGCACCGGGGGCAGCCGGAGCACCGGCCCCAGCGGGGCGGGCGGCGCCACCCGGGCCGCCCGGACGCCCCCACAGCGCCTGGCGCAGCAGCGGCAGATAGGAGCGCGCGATTTCATCGGCCGGCAGCGCGGCGAGCGGTTGGAGCCGCAGTACGTAGCGGGCCATGATCAGCCCGGCCAGCTGGGTGCCGAACAGGCAGGCGCGCCGACGGGCGTCCGCGCCGCCGAGCCGGGCCGCGACCAGGTCCACCATCTCGCGCTGCACCACCTCGCCGACCAGCAGCGCGACCGCCGGGTCCAGTGCCGAGCCGCCGATCATGGCGCGCAGCGGGCCCGCGCTGTCGGGGGCGTCCCAGACTCCGAGCAGCAGCCGCAGGGCGCGCTCGGGGAAGGTCTCCAGCTCGCCGTCCAGCGCCCCGGCCAGCAGCACCGCCGGGTTCCCGGTCAGCGCGAGGGCCGCCCCGAACAGACCCTTCTTGCTGCCGAAGTAGTAGCTGACCAGGGCGAGGTCCACGCCCGCCTCGGCGGCCACCGACCGGAGCGTGACCGCGTGGTACCCCTCGGTCAGGAAGCGGCGTCGGGCGACGGCGAGGATCTGCTCCCTGGCCCCGGAGTTCCCGGTGCGCCGGCCCCGGCGGGGCGCCGGCTCCCCGGTCCGGGCCCCGTCTGGCGCCTCGGGGGAATTCATCATGGTTGAAATGCTAGCCGCCGCGCGCCCACGCTGGTCGGGCACCGACCGACCAGCGTGAGGAAGTCCCGTCATGTCCGCCACCGCCGCGCGCCCGGACCGGGCGGCCGCCCCCGCCGCCCCGGACGGCCGTCACCGCACCGTCCTGCTCGTCACCTGTCTCGCGCTGGCCACCGTGGTCGCCGCGATGGCCTCGCTCAACGTGGCCCTGCCCGACATCGCCCGCGCCACCGGCGGCAGCCAGACCCAGCTGTCCTGGATCATCGACGCCTACAGCCTGGTGTTCGCCGCCCTGCTGCTGCCCGCCGGCGCCATCGGGGACCGGTTCGGGCGGCGGCGGGCCCTGCTGGTGGGCCTGGCGCTGTTCGGCGCCGGTTCCGGGCTCGCCGCGCTGACCACCGACCCCGGCGCCCTGATCGCGCTGCGCGCGCTGCTGGGTGTCGGCGCGGCGCTGGTCATGCCGGCCACCCTGTCGACGATCACCAGCACCTTCCCGCCGGAGCGGCGGGCCCGGGGCGTGGCCGCCTGGGCGGCGGTCGCGGGCGCGGCGGCGGTGCTCGGCCTGTTCGCCACCGGCGTCCTGCTGGAGCTGTGGTCCTGGCCGTCGATCTTCGTCCTGAACGTGGTGCTCGCGGTCCTGGCCCTGGCCGGCACCCTGCTGTTCGTCCCGGAGTCCGCCGAGCCTGACGCGCCGCGGCTGGACGTCGTCGGCGCGCTGCTGGCCGTGGCCGGGCTCGGCTCCCTGGTCTACGCGGTGATCGAGGCGCCGGTCCGGGGCTGGGCCGACCCGTGGACCCTCGGCGGCGCGCTCGCCGGGCTGGCGCTGCTGGCCGGCTTCGTCCGCTGGGAGCTGCGGCGGCGGCACCCGCTGCTGGACCCCCGGCTGTTCCGCGAGCGCCGGTTCGCGGCCGGGACGCTGTCGATCACCTGCCAGTTCTTCGCCTTCTTCGGCTACCTCTTCGTGATCATGCAGTACCTCCAGCTGGTCCGGGAGCGCAGCGCGCTGGCGGCGGCCGTCGCGCTGCTGCCGATGGCGCTCGGGATGGCGCCCGGCGCCCGGCTCAGCCCCCGGCTGACCGACCGGTTCGGCCCGCGTGGCCCCTGGGTCGCCGGCCTGCTGCTGGTCGCGGGCGCGCTGGCCTCGCTCGGGCTGCTGGACGCCGACAGCTCCGGGTGGCTGGTGGCGGCCGTCCTGTTCCCGCTCGGCCTGGGCTCCGGGCTCGCCATGACGCCCGCCACCACCGCCATCACCGAGGCGCTGCCGAGCGCCCTGCAGAACGTCGGCTCGGCGATGAACGACCTGGCCCGGGAGCTGGGCGGCGCCCTCGGGATCGCCGTGCTCGGCAGCGTCCTGACCGCCGGCTACCGCGCCCGGGTGGACGTCGCCGGGCTGCCGCCGCAGCTCGCCGACGCCGCCCGCTCCTCGCTCGCCGCCGCCTCCCGGTTCGGGCCGCCGGTCGCCGACCGGGCCCGCGACGCCTTCGTCCACGGGATGCACCTGACCGTCCTCACCGCCGCCGGCGTCGTCGCCCTCGCCGCCGTCGCGGTGGCCCTGCTGCTGCGCGGCACGACGACGCGGACCGGCCGCTGAGCGCACCGGCCGGACGCGGCGCCTCCGGGCCGCCCCCGCACCGTCCGGGGGCGGTCCGAGGCTCGTTCATGGCTCGCCCGACGCTCGTCGACCGCTCGTTCGGGGATCGCCCGGGGCTCGTTCGAGGACGATTCGCGGTGCTTCGCGGACGGTCCGTTCGGGTGCGGGCTGGCCGAAATCCCAGTGGCCCGGCGAGCGCGCGCCGGGCCAGAGTGGGCGCATGGATCAGGTGAGGCTCTCCGACGGGGTGGTCACGCTCACCCCGTTCCGGGCGGCGGACATCGACGCGCACCTGGCGGGCGAGGACGACCAGCTGGTGCGCTGGCTGAACGGCGGGCCGAGCACCCGGGCGGGCACCGAGGAGTACGTGCGGCGGTGCACCGCGCACTGGTCGTACCGGGGGCCGGCCCGGGTGTTCGGCATCCGGACCGGGCCGGAGCCGGTGCTGGCCGGCACGATCGACCTGCGGTTCGCGATGCCGCGCCTCGGCCCGGGGCAGGTCAACATCGCCTACGGCCTCTACCCCGCCTGGCGCGGACGCGGCCTGGCGACGCGGGCGGTGCACCTGGTGTGCCGGTACGCGGCGCAGGAGGGCGCGACCGAGGGCGTGATCCGGGTCGACCCGGAGAACACCGCCTCGGCGGCGGTCGCCCGGCGGGCCGGGTTCCGGTACTCCGAACGGGTGCGGGAACCGACCGGCAACCGGCTCGACTGGTACCTGCGCGAGCTGGCCGCCGCCCCGGTGGAGCACCCCGTCCCGGCGGCCGGCTGCTCCGTCTGACGGCCTGCCCCCTGCCTCGGCCCCGCGCCTCGGTCCCCGCCGTCTCAGTCCCCGCGCCGGACGGCCACCAGCACCTCGCCCGCCAGCAGGCCCACCGCGATCGTCGTCACCAGTGTCACCAGCTGCGTCAGGTCGCGGAAGCCGGCAATGGGGTGACCGCCGGCCAGGTCGGTCAGCCCGCGCATGCCGAGCGAGCCGACGGTCAGGGTGAAGAATCCGGGCAGCAGCAGGATCAGCCGCGGCGGCGCGGACGGGCGCAGGGCGACCAGGGTCGCGGCGGCGCTGAGCGCGGCGGCGGCGACGAAGGTCCCGGCGACCTCGCCGGCCAGCCAGGTGAACAGCGTCTGCACCGCCACCGTCAGATAGACCAGCAGCAGCAGCGGCGGCCCGAACCGCAGCGGGATCGCGAAGGCCAGCACGGTGCCCGTGGTGAAGACGATCCAGGCCGTGAACAGCGCCCAGCGCGGCAGGTCCTGCGCGGCGGCCACGTCGAACAGCGCGTGCCGGTCCCGCCCGGTGACGGCGAGTCCGACCAGCACCCCGACGTACAGCTGGAGCAGCAGGAACCCCGCGTAGACCAGCCGGACCGCGCCCGGGGTGATGTGCCCGGCGGCGAGTTCGGCGGCGGCCGCGCTCAGATAGTCGCCGGGGACGAAGAAGAACAGCGCGGGCAGCATGATCAGCACCGGCCCGCCGTGCTCCGGGGTCCGGGCGAACACCAGCAGCGCGATCACCGACACCAGGACGGCCGCCACGAACGGCAGCACCGCGCCCAGCCTGGGCCACCGGGACGCCCCGACCGCGAGCGCCGCGGTCGCCAGGCCGAGGACGGCGGTGGAGCCGACCTCCCACCAGGTCGGCTGCATCAGCGGGGCGAAGCCGATCGCGAACATCACGATCCCGATCGCCTTCACCCACCAGGGGTACGGCGGCGGGGCGGTGTCGATGGCGGCGAGCCGGGCGGCCGCGGCGGGCAGGTCGAGCCGGCCGGCCCGGACCTCGGCGAGCAGCGGCTTCACGGCGGCGAGCTGGTCGAGCCGGAACACCTCGGGGAACGCCCGGACCGTCACCGTGCCGGTCTCGCCCTCGGCGGTGACGGTCAGCACCGCGCCGTCCGGGACGACCAGCATGCGCGCCGCGCCGCCGAAGGCCCTCGCCGCGCCCTCCACCTCCGGCTCCAGCTGCTGGACGCCCTCGCCGCTGTTGCGCAGCAGGACGGAGGTCAGCCGGGTCAGGAAGGCGGTGAGCTCGCCCCACCGGGGCGGCCGCGTCCGCTGCTCCATGCCCGCCTCCGTCCGCGCACCGCCGCGGCGTCCCCGCGGCATCGCCTCCAGACTGCCCGCCGCCGGCGGATGCCGCGCGCCGAACCGGGGGCGGACGGACGTGGGCGAACGGGGACACCGGCGGGCGTCGGGCCTCGGGCCTCGGGCGTCGGCGGAGCCCGGGTTCCTGACGTGGACGCGACCGGGGCGGCTGGTGAAGATATGGCGTACGTCCATACGATTTGACAGATCTTGACCGGATTTACGGACCGTCAGGGCTTTGCCACCGTTCGCAGGCGCTCCTACGCTCCGGCGTCATGCCCTCACCCCTGATCAGCGTCGTGATCCCCGCCTACGACCAGCAGAAACAGCTGGCGGACTGCCTGGACTCGCTGCTCGCCCAGTCCTTCCGCGACTTCGAGGTGCTGGTGGTCGCCGACCGGTCCCCCGACTGCCCGGCCCAGCTCGTCGAGCGCTACGCCGCCCGGCACCCCCAGGTCTCGGTCCTCCAGCTCGACGCGGCGGTCGGTGTCGGCGTCGCCCGCAACGCGGGCGCGGCCCGGGCCGGAGGCGAGTACCTGCTGTTCCTGGACGCCGACCACCTGCTCGCCCGCGACGCCCTCAGCTCCTTCGCCGACCACCTGGAGCGGACCGGGCCGGTCGACCTGCTGCTGTTCGGGCACACCCGTCAGCACGCCGGCCGGGACTGGCCGGGCGGAGCCGAGACCCTGCTGGCCGAGGCCGGGCCCGAGGTGTTCGGCCCGGCGGACCGTCCGGAACTGCTCGGCGCGCCGCCGCTGATCTGGGACCGCCTGGTGCGGCACGAGCACTGGCGCGGGCAGGCGCTGGCCTTCCCCGAGGGCCGCTACGAGGAGATCCCCGTCGTCCACCGGGCGATGCTGACGGCCCGGCGGATCGCCGTCCTGCCGCGCGCCTGCGTGCAGCTGCGCCGCCGCGAGACCGTCCACCCGACCGGCTCGCCGGGGAGCAGCAGCTTCGACCTCTTCGACCAGTACGAGCGGACCTTCGCGCTGCTGGACGAGCTGGACGTCCCCGCGGCCGTCCGGGACGCCCTGTTCACCCGGATGATCCGGCACTACCTGTTCGTCTTCGACCTGGCCGGCTGCGTCGCCCGCGCCGAGCGCCCGCAGTTCTTCCACCGCGCGGCCGAGCACCACCGGCGCTTCCAGCCCCCCGGCCACCGCCGCCCGGGCGGGCGCGAGGGCGTCAAGTTCTCGCTGCTGGCCGGGGGCGCCTACCCGGCCTTCGAGGTGGCCAAGCTGTCCCACATCGCCGCCGGCACCCTCACCGGCGCCTCCCGCCGCCGCTGAGGGCGGGGGGAGGGTGGGGGCGGGGCGGCGCGGGTCCGTGCCGCCCCGCCCCGGCCCGCCGGGTCAGGCGTGCGCCGTGCCGCCGTCGGCGGCCATGGCGGTGGCGATGCGGTGCAGGGTGTCGGCGCGGAGCTCGTCCGGCAGCGGCGGGAGCAGGTCCATCCAGAGCGCGAGGGTGGAGCCGATCAGCTGGCGCTGGCCCTCGGGGCGGGCGATCAGCCACAGGTGGAGGTGGGCCGCGCCGTCGCCCCAGCGGTTCACATGGACGCGCCCGATGCCACCGAGCGCCAGGATCGCCCGCTCCGCCCGCTGGAGCATCGGGCCGAGCTCGACCGCCCGCTCCGCCGGGAGGTCCATCAGGTCGTGGTGCTCGCGCGGGCCGAGGAACAGCACGGCGGGCAGGCCGTGCGGCGCGTCGAAGGCCTTCAGCCGCCAGTGCTCGTCGGTCCAGACGAAGTCCTCGTCCGGACGGCGGCACTCGTGGCACTCCGCCGCCCCGGCCTCGCCGTGCCGGCCGGGTTCGGGCAGCTCGGCGGCGTCCAGCGGACGGACGGTCAGCTCACCCTCGTAGGGGAAGATCGACCAGGAGGGGGCCGCGTCCTCCGGTATCGGGAGCCGCTCGCCGACCGGCAGATGGGCGAGGAAGCGGCGGGGGTCGGGGTTCTCGGTGATCACGGAGACCGACCGTCCCACACTCCGCGGGACCGCCGCCAGCGATTTTCCTCCGTACCCGCCCCGCCCGGCCGGCGCGGCGCTGTCCCCGCGCCCTCGCCTCGCTCCCCCTTGCGTGCCTTGCTCCGTGCCCTGCTCCGGGCCTTGCTCCGTGTCGTTCTCCGGGGCGGGCTGCGATGATCGGCGGGGACCGTTGGCCACCGCCAGGGAGGACCGCCCGTGAGCCGCCCCGACACCACCCCGGGCACCGATCCGTCACGCGGGCCGACGCCCTCACGCGATCTCGCGCGCGAGCTGGCCGCCGCACTGCGCGGCGAGGTCCGGTTCGACGCCGCCGAACGGACCGTCTACAGCCACGACGCCTCCAACTACCGGCACCTGCCGCTCGGTGTGGTCAAGCCCGCCGACGCCGAGGACGTGCGCACCGCGCTCGCGCTCTGCCGTGACCACCGGGTGCCCGTGGTGGCGCGCGGCGCCGGGACCAGCATCGGCGGACAGGCGATCGGCCCCGGCGCGGTGGTGCTCGACTTCCGCCGCCACCTGGGCGCCGTCCTCGGCATCGACTCGGAGCGCCGCACCGCCCGCGTCCAGCCCGGCACCGTCCTCGACGACCTCCAGCGCGCCGCCCGCCCGTACGGCCTGCGGTTCGGGCCGGACCCGTCCACCCACAGCCGCTGCACGCTCGGCGGCATGATCGGCAACGACTCCTGCGGCGCGCACTCCGTCGCCTGGGGCCGCACCGCCGACAACGTCGAATCGCTGGACCTGCTGCTCGCCGACGGCACCGAACTGACCGTCGGCGGCCCGCTCACCCCCGCCGAACGGACCGCCCTCGCCGCCCGGCCCGGCCCCGAGGGCCGACTCCACCACCGGCTCCAGGAGTTCACCGACCGGAACCTCGCCACCATCCGCCGGGGCCTGCCCGAACTCCCGCGCCGGGTCTCCGGCTACCCGCTGGACGCCCTGCTGCCCGAACGCGGCCACCACCTGGCCCGTGCCCTCACCGGCACCGAGGGCACCTGCGCGCTGCTGCTCGGCGCCACCGTCCGACTCGTCGAGGAACCGCCCGCCCGCGCCCTGGTGCTGGCCGGCTACCCCGACGAGACGGCCGCGGCCGACGCCGTGCCCGCGCTGCTGCCCCTCGGCCCGCTCACCGTCGAAGGCATGGCCGCCGACCTGATCGCCGCCCTGCTCGCCGCCGGACCGCGCCCGCCTGCCCTCGACCGGCTGCCCGACGGCGCCTGCTGGCTGTTCCTGGAGACCGGCGGCGCGACCGCCGCCGAGGCCCTGGACGCCGCCCACCGTCTCGCCGACACCGTCCGGCGCGAACGCACCGCCACCGCCGCCGTGGTCACCGACCCGGCCGAGCAGCGCCAGCTCTGGGCCGTGCGGGAGGCCGGTGCCGGGATCGTGACCCGGCTGCCCGACGGCGGCGAGGCCTGGCCCGGCTGGGAGGACTCGGCCGTCCCGCCGGAACGGCTCGGCGACTACCTGCGCGGACTGCGCGCCCTGCTGCGCCGGCACGGCCTGCGCGGCGTGCCGTACGGGCACTTCGGCGAGGGCTGCGTCCACCTGCGGATCGACTTCCCGCTCACCCGGCCGCAAGGGCTGCCGGTGTTCCGGGAGTTCATGGAACAGGCGGCCGACCTGGTGGTCTCGCACGGCGGTTCGCTCTCCGGCGAGCACGGCGACGGGCAGGCCCGCGGCGAACTGCTGCCGCGCATGTACCCACCCGAAGTCATCGGCCTGTTCCGCGAGTTCAAGAACCTCTGGGACCCGGAGAACCTGCTCAACCCCGGTACCGCGGTCGACCCGCGCCCACTGGACGCCGACCTGCGCTTCGGCGGGCGGCCGGTGCGCAAGCTGCCGCTCGCCCTGCCGTACGAGCGGGACGACGGCAGCCTCGCCAAGGCGGTCCGCCGCTGCGTCGGGGTCGGCAAGTGCGTCGACCCGACCACCGGCGTGATGTGCCCGAGCTACATGGCCACCGGCGAGGAACGGCACTCCACCCGCGGGCGGGCCCGGCTGCTCGCCGAGATGCTGCGCGGCGCCGGTTCCGGGGAGCGCCCCGGTGCCGAGGCCGCGATCACGGACGGCTGGCGGTCCGCCGAGGTCCGCGAGGCGCTGGACCTCTGCCTGGGCTGCAAGGGCTGCGCGAGCGACTGCCCGGTCCAGGTCGACATGGCCACCTACCGGAGCGAGTTCCTGTACCAGCACTACCGGCACCGGCTCCGGCCCGCCGCGCACTACGCGATGGGCCGGCTGCCGCTGTGGCTGCGCGGCGCCGCGCTCGCGCCCGGCCTGGTGAACGCGATCGGCCGCTCACCGGCCGCCCCGCTGCTCAAGCGGCTCGGCGGCATCGACGGGCGCCGGGCACTGCCGGTGCTGCCCCCGGAGACCTTCACCCGCTGGTACCGGCGGCACCGCGCCGGGCACCCGGCCCCGGCGGGCGCGCAGCCCGTGCTGCTCTGGCCGGACACCTTCTCCGACCACCTCCAGCCGGAGGTCCTGCGCGCGGCCGTCGAGGTCCTGGAACACCTCGGCTTCGACGTCCGCCTGCCGGCCGGCCCGGTCTGCTGCGGCCTGACCTGGTACTCCACCGGCCAACTCCCGGGCGCCCGAAGGGTGATGCGCCGCAGCCTGGCCGCGCTCGCCGCCACCGGCCTGCCGGCCGGTACACCCGTCGTCGGGATGGACCCGAGCTGCACCGCCACCCTGCGCGAGGAAGTGCCGCGCCTGCTCGGCGCCGAGGGCCGCCCGCTGGCCGAACGCACCCGCACCTTCGCCGAGTTCGTCGACGAGTACGCGCCGGACACGCCGCTGCCGCAGCTGCCGGTGGACGCCGTCACCCAGACCCACTGCCACCAGCACGCGGTGCTCGGCAGCGCGGCGGACCGCCGGATCGAGCGACGGATGGGCGTCGAGAACCGGGTCCTGGACTCCGGGTGCTGCGGACTCGCGGGAAACTTCGGCTTCGAACGCGGGCACTACGAGATCTCGGCAGCGATCGCCGAGCGGGTACTGCTCCCGGAGGTCCGGGCCGCCGGGCCGGACACCGTGATCCTCGCGGACGGCTTCAGCTGCCGCACCCAGATCTCCCAACTGGCCGACGGGCGGCGGGCCCTGCACCTGGCGGAACTGATGCTCCGGGCCCTGCGGGAGCGACCGGACGGGCCCTCGGCCGGGTAGCCGGTTCGCCGCCCGACGACCGGGCGCGCCGAGTCCCTGACACCGTCCGCGGCGGCCGCCACAATGACGGCATGACCCTCAGCACCGCCGAGGCGGACAAGATCCTGGCCGACAACTTCGCCCCCTGGGTGCAGGCGCTCGGCCTGTCGGTGACCGAGACCGGAGAGCGCCACGCCGTACTCCGGCTGCCCTGGTCCGACCAGCTCGCCCGGGAGGGCGGCGCACTCTCCGGCCAGGCACTGATGGCGGCGGCGGACACCGCGAGCGTGATCGCGGTGTCCGCGGCCCGGGGCGGCTTCGGCCCGATGACGACCGTCCAGCAGTCCACCAGCTTCCAGCGTGCTGTCGTCGGACAGGACGTCCTGGTGCACGCCCGAGTCACCAAGCTGGGCCGGCGGATCGCGTTCCTGGACATCACCCTCACCGCCGAGGGCGAGGAGGAGCCGGCCGCCCACGCCACCACGGTCTACGCCCTCGCCTGACCCTCCCGCCAGGCCCTCCCCCGGCCCTGCCGCTCCCCGTCCGCCCTCTGCTCTGCACACTTTGCAAAGTGTGCGACCGTCCCATCCCTTCAGCAGATCCCGACCATTTCCGCACATTCTGCCCTTCCTCGACTTTGCAAAGTGCGACTTTGCAAAGTCGAGGAAGGGGGTGAGTCGAGCGAAGTCACAGACACCGCACCCCACCGGCTCGGCCCGGGGCATGCCCCGGGCCGAGCCGAACGGAACCCCGTTACACGCCCTGCGGCGTGTCCAGCACCTCCTTCGAGCGCGGCGAGTCCTCGGCGCAGACCGCCGTCACGAACTCGGCCAGCCGCGTCTGCGGCATGCCGCGCGCGATGTCCGCCTCGCTGATCATGCCGACCAGCTCGTGCTCCGGGTGGTTGATCACCGGCAGCCGCCGCACCCGGTACTGCTCCATCACCCGCAGCACCTGTTCGACGTCCTCGTCCGCCTCCACCGTCATCGGCCGCCCCTGGGCCACCTCGCCCGCGGTCACCTGCTCCGGGTCGAGGCCCTCCGCGACGCACTTCAGCACGATGTCCCGGTCGGTGAGGATCCCCAGGAGCTTCTGTCGTTCACCGCAGATCGGCAGCGCTCCGACGTCGCGTTCCTTCATGAGCCGGGCCGCGGTGGCGAGCGTCTCGTGCTCGCGCACGCACTCGGCCCCCTGATGCATGATGTCGCCCGCACTGGTCATGATCGGCCTCCTGACCTGCCTGCCACTCCCGTCACTCCATCGTGGTCCGGCCGCCGGGGCCCCGCCACCGGGCCGCCTACGCGGCGGCGCTTCGCCCGCCTTCGGGACCCTCCGACGAGCCGGTCGGCGGGTCCAAGGGCGGGACCGGCGGCACATCGAGCGGCGGGCTCTCCAACAGCTCTTCCAGCGGCGGGAGTTCGTGGACCTCGGCAGCGCGTACCGGAGGCGTCCCGCTCTCCGCACCCGGCACCTCGGCCGGCTCCCCCGGCGCCGATGCGGCGTCCTCGGCCGCGGCCCGGCTGTCGGCCTCGCCCGCCGCCCGCCGATGGGTCTCCGCCGCACTGTCCAGGAAGCGCAGCAGCTCCACCGGGAACGGCAGCACCAGGGTCGAGTTCTTCTCCGCCGCGACCTCCACCACCGTCTGCAGCAGTCGCAGCTGCAGCGCCGCCGGGGTCGCGCTCATCACGGCCGCCGCCTCCGACAGCCGCGCGGACGCCTGGAACTCGCCGTCGGCCGTGATGATCCGCGCCCGCCGCTCCCGCTCGGCCTCCGCCTGCCGGGACATCGAGCGCTTCATCGACTCCGGCAGGGCGACGTCCTTGATCTCCACCCGGTCGATCTCGATGCCCCAGCCCAGGGCCGGGCTGTCGATCATCAGCTCCAGCCCCTGGTTGATCGGTTCGCGGTTGGCCAGCAGGTCGTCCAGCTCGCTCTTGCCGATGATCGACCGCAGCGAGGTCTGCGCGACCTGGGAGATGGCGAAGTTGTAGTCCTGCACATTGATGATCGCCTTCACCGGGTCCTCCACCCGGAAGTACACGACGGCGTCCACCCGGACGGTCACGTTGTCCCGGGTGATGCCCTCCTGCGCCGGGATCGGCAGCGTCACGATCTGCACGTTCACCCGGCGCAGCTTGTCGGCGACGGGCATGAGTGCGACCAGCCCCGGCCCGCGCACCTCGTCGCGCACCCGGCCGAACCGGAACACCACGCCCTGCTGGAACTGCTGCACGACGCGCAGGCTCAGCCCCGCCACCACGGCCGTCAGCATCAGCACCACGACCACGACCGCTATCACCACATCGACGACCATCACGGCCTCCTCGCGCGGCAGCGAACCCCGGCCGTCGCCGACCCAGTCTGCCGACGGCCGCCGGAACAGCTGGTTCCACGCTACGTCTGCCCCGTCCGGGCCGGAACGAACCTCCGGCAGCCCAGGACACGCCCTAGGATCGGCGCCATGCCGCAGTCCCCCGCCGAGGAACCGGCCCCGGCCGACGCCCACGAGCACGCGGACGCCCCGGACCATCCGCAGCACCCGGCCGCGGCCGCCGCCCGGGCCCCGGACCTCACCGTGCTCGACCGTGTCGTCACCGGCTGCCGGGCCTGCCCGCGGCTGGTCGAGTGGCGCGAGGAGACGGCCCGCGTCAAACGCCGCGCCTACCTGGACTGGGACTACTGGGCCCGTCCGATCCCCGGTTTCGGCCCGCCCGACGCCCCGCTCGTCCTGGTCGGCCTCGCCCCCGCCGCGCACGGCGCCAACCGCACCGGCCGGATCTTCACCGGCGACCCCTCCGGCGACCTGCTCTACGCCGCCCTGCACCGCCTGGGCCTCGCCAACCGCGCGCTCTCCGTCCGGCACGGCGACGGCCTCGCGCTGCACGGCGTGCGGATCACCGACCCGGTGCGCTGCGCCCCGCCCGACAACAAGCCGAGCACCGTCGAGCGCGACACCTGCCGGCCCTGGATCGCCCGCGAGTTCGAACTGCTCCGCCCCACCGTGCGCAGCGTGGTGGCGCTCGGCGGTTTCGCCTGGCAGACGCTGCTCCCGGTGCTCGACGCGGCCGGCTGGACCGTCCCGCGCCCCCGGCCGCAGTTCGGCCACGGCGCGCACGTCACCCTGCCGGCCCGCGACGGGGGGCCGCCGCTGGAGCTGTACGGCTGCTACCACGTCAGCCCGCGCAACACGAACACCGGCCGGCTCAGCACCGTGATGCTGCGCGAGCTGCTCCGCACCGCCGCCCGGGCCGCCGGGCTCGACCCGGCGGAGGAGTGACGGCGGAGGAGTGACGGCGGAGGCATGACGGCGGGGAGCGGGGACGCGGAGGGATGACCGCGCCGCGCTCCCCCGGACGTCAGACGAACCGGGTCAGCTCCGGCCGGGCCGCCCGCTCCCACACCTCCGGCAGCGCGAGCCGCGCCCGCTCCGCCTCCGCCAGCTGCTGCCCGTACAGCACGCCGTAGCCGAACGGCTCCTTGGAGGCGCGTGCCTGCTCGCGCAGCGCGGTCGAGGCCACCACCGCGTCCTGGTGCTCGCCGAGCACCTCCTGGACGGCCTTCATCCGGGCGACGTAGCGCTCGGCCGCCCGGCCCGCGACCGGCAGCGCCGTCTCGCCCGCGTACCGGGCGCGTTTGGCGGCCTTGCGGGCCTCGTGCAGCGCGGTGTCCTGTTCCTCGCCCCCGTCGGCCAGCGCGGTCCGGATCCGGTCGGCGGTGCGCCGCTGTTCCCGGGCCGCGACCCGGGTCAGCTCCGGGCCGGCCGCCCGGTCCGCCCGGCCGCGCAGCGGCGGGTCGGTGAGCAGCTCGGCGAGTCCGTCGGCGAGTGCCCGGCGGCGCGGGCTGTCCAGGGCGGCGACGACCTCGGGCCAGACCCGGCGGTACTCGGCCTTGCCCCGGCGTTCCAGTTCGGCGGCGACCTGCTCGGGTCGGCACTCCGCGGGCAGTTCCCGGGCCCGCGCCGCGAGCCGTTCGCCCAGGACCTCCTGGTCGCGGGCCCGGCCCAGCGCGGCCGCGAGCCAGCGCAGCTCGGCCACCAGTTCGTCGGTCGCTCCGGGGGCCAGTAGCCGCCGGTAGGTCCGGAACGCGCTGCGCAGGCGCCGGCAGGCGACCCGCATCCGGTGCACCGCGTCCGGTTCGTCGGCGCGTACGGCCTCGTCCAGCTCGGCCAGCACCTCTGCCTGTGCCCGGATCCGTCCGAGCACCACCTCACCCACGGTGACCATGTCACCGGCCATCCGCCTGCACCCCCTTCCGGGGCGTCCGGGAATCGCCTCCCAGGCTAGCCCGCACCCCCGCCCTGGGCAGCGCAGCTTTCCGCCACCCCTACCCGTGCCGCGCGGAGCAGGAAGTCGGCGGATCCGACGTCCTGTGCACCGGTGCGGCGTCGGTTCGGCACCGCTGCGGCGCGGGTGGGCTCAGGGGCGCAGCTGGATGGCGAGGCACATGGTGTAGCCGACGAGGGCGGCGAAGAAGGTGACGGCGGTGGTGTAGCGGGCGGTGAAGGGGAGGCCGGCGAGGGCGGGGTAGAGGAGGACGGCGGTGCCGGCGGCGACGTCGGCGAGGTAGAGGCCGCGGGGCGGGAGGATGCCGGTGCTGCGGGCGGCCCAGCCGGTGGCGACGAGGAAACCCGTGAGCAGTATGAAGCCGGAGAGCAGGCCGGAACCGATGCTGGAGAGCACGGGGTGCGGCTCGGGCGGGAGTTCGCCCTCGGGGACGGCGGGGCGCAGTCGGTGGGCGACGGCCAGGGCGCCGACGGCGAGGGTCACGCAGGCGGCGGCGCTGAGCAGGGGGACGGGGTTCATCGGCGGCTCCGGGAGCTGGTGTGGTGGTGGCCGAGGGCCGCGGCGAGCGCGGCCGGGACGAGGACGGTGAGGAGGAGGACGGTCGTCCAGGTGGTGGGGTCGAGGCCGGCGGCCGGGGGTGCGGCCGGGGGCGGGGGTGCGGCGGCGACGGCGGTGAGGGTGGCGGTCGGAGCGGGGGGCGGGGGCATGGGCGGGGGCTGCGCCGTCCAACTGGGCGCGGTCTGCGGCTGCGGGGCCGAGGGGGACGGTTCGGGTCCCGGCCGGAGGG
>NZ_JAIY01000010.1:1084771-1139251 GCF_000710405.2 Kitasatospora sp. MBT66
CGCGGGCTGCCGGGTGACGGCCGGGGTGGTGGGGGTGGTCGGGACGGTGGCGGTGGTGGGCGCGGTCCGCACGGGCGACGGTGCGGCCGACTCGGGGGACGTGGCAGCGGACGGCGCGGCGGGAGCCGGAGCGGACGGCTGGGCGGACGGCGACAGCGGCGGCGTCGGCGACGGCACGGAGGGCGCCGACGGCGAGGAGGACGGCGCGGGCGAGGGCGTGGAGGACGGTGAAGGCGAAGGCGACGGGCAGGGCGTCGCGGAGTGCGAAGGGTGCGGGGAGTGCGAAGGGTGCGGGGGATGCGGCGGGAACCACGGCCACGGCGGCCAAGGCCACGACGGTGACGGCACCGCGGGCACCTCCGGCACATCGGGCGCCCCCGGCCCCGGGCCATGGGCATAGTCCATCGCCCGATTGTCGGACCGTCCCACCGACCCCGTCAGCGGCTGACGGCCCCTCACCCGCAGCCGGGCCGTCAAACCCATCGCCCCGGTGAACTCCCCGCCCCCGGACCGCGAACGGACGACCGATGCGGGACAATCTGTGCGCCGATCCGGCCGCCGGCCCCGACGCACCCTCGTGCCCGGCGTAAGGGCCGTGACATACTCCCGATCGTGACGACCTCCACCCACGCGACGAGGGCCCTGCGGGCCGCGGTGTTCACCGCGCTCGCCGTGCCGCTGTCCGCGCTGGGCCAGGTGGTGATCACCGGTCGCCCGCTGCCGCTCACCCTGGTGATGGTCGCGACCGCCGTCGTCTTCCTGGTCGCGGCCGTACTGGCCGGCGGGGAGCGGCGGTTGACGCAGATCGCGGCCGTGCTGGTCCCGGTCGAGCTGCTGCTCAACACGACGTTCAATCTGGGCCAGACCAGTTGCGGTCCGGTCCTCGGCGCCGACCTCCCCGCCCGCGGCATGAACCTGCTGGTCTGCGGCGGCGGCTCGGTGGACGGGTCGTCCTTGCTCTACGGCCAGTTGGGGCACTCCGGGCGGTTGGCGCCCGCGGCCACCCAACTGCTGCTCCTGCTGGTGCACCTGGTGATCGCGCTGGCCGCCGCTGCCTGGCTGCGGCTGGGTGACGCGGCCCTGTCCGGCCTGGTGCGGGCGCTGCGCGCGCTGCGCCAGGCGGTCGCCGCGCCGCTGCGCGCGCTGGTCGCGCTGCTGGTCCCGGCACCGGCCCGGCCGGTGCTGCGGGTGCCGCTGCCGGTCCCGGACCGCCGCCGCCCGCACCGCGAGGACGTGGTGCTGAGTCCGGCGCCGCGCCGCGGCCCGCCGCTGCTGGCGCTCGCCCGCTGACGACTCCCTGACGACTGCCCCGTGACGGGCTCGCAGGTGTCCGGGGTGTCCGGCGGGCGGTGCGCGACTCCGCCTCCAGTCCAGTAGTCCCCTCCGGCCCGTACCTGCGCCGGCGCCCCCGCGCGCCCGCGCCGTGCGCCGGGGTGGGGACACCTCCGCGCGCCCCTGGGCGCGCCCCATTACGGAGTTGAACCGACATGGCTCACCCCAACCAGAAGCCCTCCCGCAAGCAGGCCCAGAAGATCAGCGCCCGTGAGCGCATCCAGGAGGCGCAGCGCCTGGAGAAGCAGGCGAACGCGCGCCGCCGGCGGATAGTCGTCAGCGTCTCGCTCGTGGTCGGTCTCGCCCTGGTCGGCGGCACCGCGCTGGCGATCAGCACGGCCGGCGGCGACAGCAAGTCCTCGGCGGCGGACGCGGTCGAGCCGACCGCGATGGTCGTCCCGGCGAACACCTCGGGCGCGGACGGCACGGTCATCACCTACGGCAAGGCGGACGCCGCGCACACCCTGCAGGTGTTCGAGGACTTCCGCTGCCCGGTGTGCAAGAACTTCGAGGCGGCCAACGGGGACGCGGTCCGCAAGCTGGCGGAGGACGGCACGGTCAAGGTCGAGTACCACCTGGCCGCGTTCCTGGACAAGAACCTCGGCGGCAAGGGTTCGCGCACCGCGCTGGCGGCGATCGGCGCCGCGGTGAACGAGGGCGTGGACAAGTTCAAGGCGTACCACGACGTGCTGTACGCCAACCAGCCGGACGAGCGCGAGGACGGCTTCGGCGACGTCAACCACCTGCTGGAGCTGGCCGACAAGGTGCCGGGTCTGAAGTCGGACGCCTTCGTCAAGGCGGTCACGGACCGGACGTACGCGCCGTGGGCGAAGAAGGTCGCGGACGCGTTCAACGACAGCGGGGTGACCGGTACCCCGACGGTGAAGGTGGACGGCAAGCCGCTCACGCTGTTCAGCGGCAACAAGGCGCTGACGGCGGAGCAGTTCACCGCGCAGGTGAAGCAGGCCGCGGGCTTGCAGTGAGCACCACCGGCCCGGCCGATCTCCCGGCCGGGCCGGCCCCTTCCCCATCCACGGAGTGCTCTGCCATGACCGCATCGACCGCTCTGCCGTCCCACTCCTCCTCCCGTCCCGCTGCCTCCGGTCCGGCCGTGCCCGCTCCGGGGCCGGTCGGCGCGGGCCGCGCGTTCTCGCTGTTCGTCCTGCTGTGCGCCCTGGTCGGGCTGGCCGCCTCGGCGGTGCTGACCTTCGACAAGCTCCGGATCCTGGAGGATCCCTCCTACATACCGAGCTGCAACATCAATCCGGTGATCAGCTGCGGTTCGGTGATGCGCACCGCGCAGGCCGAGGTGTTCGGCTTCCCGAACCCGCTGCTGGGGCTGGCCGCGTTCGGCGCGCTGGCGGCGGTCGGCGCGGGTCTGCTGGCGGGGGCCGCGTACCGGCGCTGGTTCTGGCTGGGGCTGCAGGCCGGGACGCTGTTCGGGGTGGGGTTCACCCACTGGCTGATCGTCCAGGCGCTGTACGACATCGGCGCGCTGTGCCCGTACTGCATGGTGGTCTGGGTGACGGTGGTGGCGCTGTTCTGGTACACGACGCTGCACAATCTGCGGTCGGGGGTGATCCCGGTGGGGCCCCGGCTGCGGCCGGTGGTCCGGGAGGCGGCCCGCTACCACTGGGCGCTGCCGGTGCTGTGGGCGGCGGTGATCGCGCTGCTGATCCTGAACCGGTTCTGGTCGTACTGGTCGACGCTGCTCTGACCTGCGGCGCCACCGCAGGCACGCCCCGTCGGGCCGTCAGCCGAGGACGGCCCGGCGGAAGGCGTTGCGCAGGTCGGTGAGCGGCCGGAAGTCGCGGTCGTAGTGGACCTTGTTGGTGAGCAGCAGTGCCCAGCGGCCGCGGCGGCGGGAGATCCAGATGCCGGTGCCGGTGAAGCCGTAGTGGACGAAGGTGCCGGCGGCGGGGTCGGTGCCGGCGGCGCAGAGCCAGGACAGGCCGCGGGCGGGGGCGAGGCCGCCGGTGTGGACGCGCAGGGACTCGGTGATCCAGGGTTCGCCCCAGGGCAGTCCGGCGGGTGGGGCGAGCAGGGCGGTGAGGAAGCGTTCCAGGTCGCGGGCGGTGGAGAAGGCGCCGGCGTTGCCGGAGACGCCGCCGAGCAGCCGGGCCGAGGGGTCGTGCACGGTGCCGCACAGGATGCCGCCGGCGGTGCGCTCGTACTCGGTGGGGGCGGTGCGGTGGGCGTTGTCCGGGCCGAGCGGGCCGTAGTGGGTGTCGGTCATGCCGAGCGGCTGCCAGACCTGCCGGGCGGCGAGCCGGTCGAGCGGTGCGCCGGCGAGGTCCTCGACGAGGTGGCCGAGCAGGACGGCGGCCCGGTCGGTGTATTCGACGGCGGCGCCGGGCGGGCGGTGCAGCGGGGCGGCGAGCACGCCGGCCCGGATCGCGGCCGGGTCGTCGCCGTAGAGTTCGGCGAAGCGGGTGCGCAGCGGCATTCCGGCGGTGTGGGTGAGGAGTTGACGGATCGTCACGGCGCCGACGGGGTGCCGGGCGGTCGGGGCCCAGAGGTCGGCGAGGGGGCGGTCGAGCGGGAGCCGGCCGGCCTGTCGGAGGGCTCCGGCGCACGGCCAGAGGGCGACGATCTTGGTGATGCTGGCCAGGTCGAAGAGGGTGTCGTGGTCCATCTCCTGTGCGGCCCAGGCGCCTTGGCCGAGGGGGCCGGTCCGGCCGCGGGCCCGGACGCCGCCGGCGTCGCCCACCGACCAGACGCCGCCGGTCCCGGCTGTGCGCAGGCCCTCGGCCACCAGGCGGGCCAATGGGCCGTCGGGGTCGGCGAGTTCTCCGAGGTCACCGTCTCCGGTGGTTCCGGCGCGTTCGGAGGGCAGTACCGGTCCGGTCATCCGCGGTTCTCCCCCGCCCGTCGCCGGCCGTCGGCCGGCGCCCCTCCCGAGGGGGACCGACCGGTCCCCCTCGGGAGGCTACCCGGCCCGGGCGCGGGTCAGACGGTGGACGCGCCGTCGAACTCCTTGCCCAGGCAGATGCTCTGCGGGTGCTCGCGGTAGATGCCGAACTTCTCGATCGCCGCGTACCCCTCGGAGGCGTACAGGGCGATGGCCTCGGGCTGCTCGGTGCCGGTCTCCAGGACGAACCTGGTCCGGCCGGCGTCGGCGGCGGTCCGCTCCAGGTGGCGCAGCAGCGTACGGGCCAGGCCCCGGCCGCGCGCCTCGGGTCGGACGAACATCCGCTTCAGTTCGGCGTCGCCGTCGCGGATGCCGAACGGCGCCGCCGACTTGGCGCGCCAGCCGCCGCAGGCGACCGGCCGGTCGTCGAGGTACGCGATGACGAAGAGGCCGGCGGGCGGCTCGAAGTGGTCGGGGTGCAACTGGGTGATGTCGCCCTCGCCGTAGCGGACGACGTACTCCTGCTGGACCTCCGCCGTGAGGAGCTGGGCGTCGGGGTGCCCGAAGCCGGTGACGCGCAGCTCGATGCGGTCACCCGTACGGTCGTGTGCGAAGGTTCCGCCGGTGGTGGTGCTCTCCATGGTCGTCAAGCCTACGGCTCTCGCTCAGCCCGCCTCCGCCCGCCCCTCGAACCGGGCGAGCAGAGCCGCCTTCTCGAACATCCGGGCGGTGTCCACGGCGGACGGGGTGCCGGCGGCGGGGTCGGCGCCACCGGCGAGCAGGGCGTCGAGGACGTCGTCGTTGCCCTTGAAGACGGCGCCGGCGAGCGGGGTCTGGCCCCGGTCGTTGGCCCGGTTCGGGTCGGCGCCGCGCTCCAGCAGGGCGGTGACCGCGTCGGCGTGGCCGTGGTAGGCGGCGAGCATCAGCAGGGTGTCGCCGCGGTCGTTGGTGAGGTCGGCCGGGGCACCGGCGTCGACGTAGGCGGCGAGGGTGGCGGAGTCCCCGGCCCGGGCGGCGTCGAAGAGCTTTCCGGCCAGGGCGATCACGTCGGCGTCGGGGGTGTCGGTCATGTCTCGGCCTTTCTCCGCGGCGCGGCCCGGATCGGGGCCGCGCCGGTGTGGTCGGTGGTCGCGCCGGACGCACCGTAGCGCACGACACGCGGGCGGGAAGGTTGCGCGCCCGTTCGGGGGAACTTTGCACCACCCCCGGAAGCTTCCCGCCCGGGGGTCGGGAATGGCTCGGCGCGCCGGAAATGCGGCACCCCCGGGCCCCGGCGGGGTCGGTTCGCACACCGCCGTCCGGGTCACAAGGTGGGGCATCTCCGGAGATCCACCCATTTGCACCGTTCCATCATCTATTACTTTTTGTCACGATTGTGGCACTTTCCGTGACACTGTCCCCGTCCCCTCCTTCGAGGAGCAGAACGTGATCCTCTCGATTTCCGGCATCGTCCTGTTCGGCACCATCACATTCCTCTTCTTCCGCAGGGACGGACTCAAGGTCTCCCATGCGATCGTCTGCGCCCTTCTCGGTTTCTACATCGCCGGCTCCTCGATCGCGCCGAGCATCACGGCGGGCGGCGCGACCCTCGCCAGCCTGCTCGGCGGCATCAAGTTCTAGCGGGGCTCTTCCGCCCTACGGGCCCGGGCGCGGATCCCACCGCCCCGGGCCCGGTCGTTCCCGCCGGAGCCGCCGGCGGACCGGCCGCTGCCGCCACCGGACCGGCCGTCGCCGCAAGCCCCGTTCCACCCGACCGTCCCACTCGCCCGGGGAGCCAGGAATGCCGCTCAACCGCCACCACCTCAACAAGGGCCGCGACCTCGCCCGCACGGCCGGCGACCACGCCTCCGACATGTTCGCGCCGCTCACCGTCGTCGGCCGGGGGCTGCGCCACCACGTCGGCTGGGCCAAGGCCCGCTGGCAGGCCACCCCGAAGGAGCGGCGCGGGCCGACGGTGTTCCTGGTCGCCGCGATGCTGGTCGGCATCTTCCTGCTGCCGCACGGCCTGCTGTTCGCGCTGGTCGCGCTGATGGCCAGCGCCGCCTGGGCCGGGCGCGCGCCCAAGGCCCCGGCGGCCCCGCCCGAGCCGGACGTCGCCGAGGTCAAGCTCACCGCCCTGTACGCGGCGCTCACCCCGTACCTGGCCGGGCCGGACGAGCTCGCACCGCTCTACCACCACGAGGGCAGTTGGAAGAACGTCTTCACCGGGTGGGAGTTCGACGCCGAGGGCCGCCTCTCCCGGCTGGAGATCGCCTACCCCGCGTACTTCACCGACACCGAGCCGGCCGCCCGGGCCCGGATCGAGCAGGTCGTCCAGGGCAAGGCCGGCCGGGCCCGGGAGTACCGCTTCGACTGGGACGAGGAGACCAACCGGCTGCGGATCGCCGCCCTGGCGCCGCTGCCCACGGACATCGCCGCCCAGCGCTTCGTGGCCGCGCCCGGCGAGATCGTGCTCGGCTTCACCGACGAGGACGGCAGCGCCAGGACCATCCCGGTGCAGCAGGGCGGCATGCCCGCCCAGCAGCCGCCGGTGGTCTGGCGCACCGGCCCGCGCTCGGCCGAGCCGCACCTGCTGGCGCTCGGCGTCAGCGGCTACGGCACCTCCAGCCTGATCCGCTCGATCGCCCTCCAGGTCCTGCCGTACGCCGACCTGATGGTGATCGACGGCGCCGGCACCGGCGAGCACGCCTGCCTGGTCAACCGGCCCGGCGTGCACACCGTGGAGACCAGCCTGCACGGCGCGCTGGCCGCGCTGCACTGGGCGGCCCAGGAGACCGAGCGCCGGCTCACCGCGCTGAACGCCGCCCGGCACGCGGGCGCCGCGCCGCCCGCCGACGTCACCCGGCCGCTGTGGCTGCTGCTGGACCACCCGACCGAGCTGACCGAGCTGGCCCACGCCGAGGGCCGCCCGGACCCGCAGGACCTGCTGGAGCTGCCGCTGCGGCACGGCCGCGCCGCCCGGGTCACCGTGGTGGTCGCCGACGACATCGAGGCCCGGGACCGGATCTCGCCGAGCGTCCGGGCCACCGCCCGGGCCCGGGTAGTGCTCGGCCCGGCCGGCCCGGAGGAGAGCCACGCCGCCCTCGGGGTGCCGCTGGACATCGTGCCCGCCGCGCACGCCCCGGCCGGACGCGGCTACGCCCGGATCGGCACCGGCGCCCCGGTCCGGCTCCAGCTGCCGGCCACCGTCGACCCCCTGGACGAGGAGGCGCCGGCCGCGCTGCGGGACGCCGTGATCGCCCTGCTGCCGCACCGCGACACCCGCACCGAGGCACCCGCGCCGGTCCCCTCCGCGCAGCCGCTGCCGGTGCACCCGGACGGCCTGCCGACCGTCGCGGTGGAGCTCGATCCGGCCGCGCACGCCGGGGTGGACCTCGCCAAGGGCCCGGCCGCGCTACGCTTCCGCCCACTCGCCTGACCTGCGGCCGTACATCCGAAGGGGAGGGGCGGCTTCCGCCGTCGAATCCCGGCCCGGTACGCTCGTCGGGGAAAGGCCGACCGATCACCAGATGTGAAATAGGTGACACCTGGGGTGATATCACCGGCCAGATGTGACAAATCGGGCGCCGGTGGGTACAAACAGGGACGGCACAACAGACGACGCATGTCCCGGGACGGGAATCTTCGTCGGAAGCCGAGCGTTGACCGAACGACGAAGAACAGCGACCACTAGTCCTGTGGGCCATAAGCCCGGGAGGCACGATTCATGAGCGAGCGAGCTCTCCGCGGCACGCGACTCGGGGCCACTAGCTACGAGACCGACCGCGGTATCGATCTGGCTCCCCGCCAGACCGTCGAGTACGCATGTCAGAACGGACACCGATTCGAGGTTCCTTTCTCGGTCGAAGCCGAGATCCCCTCCGCCTGGGAATGCCGCTTCTGCGGCCAGGAGGCGGTACTCCTCGACGGTGACGAGCCCGAGGAGAAGAAGACCAAGCCGACGCGTACCCATTGGGACATGCTGATGGAGCGCCGGACCCGTGAGGAGTTGGAGGAGGTGCTGGCCGAGCGGCTGGCCGTGCTCCGCTCCGGTGGGATGAACCTCGCGGTACACCCGCGGGACACCCGCAAGAGCGCCTGACCCCGCTCCCGCCGACCGGCGGGGGCACGCGAAAAGGGACCCTGGTCACCAGGGTCCCTTTCGCGTTTCCGCCGGCAGGCGCCTCGCGCCCGTCAGCCACTCGCACCGGGTACAGCTGACCGCTGCTCGTACCGGGTGCACGTGACCGTCGGCCGGGTGCACGCCGCCGCCGGCGCTCCGGAACAGGAGCACCGGCGGGCGGGCGCCGACGGGCGGGGTCAGCCGTTGAGGGGCGGACGGTAGCCGGTGTCCGGGCCCTGCGGTCCGGCGGCCGGACCGGCGCCCGGCTCGACCACCTCGCCCTGGATCACCTTGCCGTCCGGGCGGTGGATCCGAAGCTGCTCCTGCAGCCGCATCGCGTCCGCCAGCGGGTCGGTGCCCGCGGTGGCGGCGGAGCGCAGCACCTTGTCGGCCGCCCGGCGTCCGGCCGCCCGCCACAGCGCGCGGGTCGGCGGGAACAGCAGGGTCAGCGCCAGCCCGTCCGAGAGGAAGCCGGGCAGGATCAGCAGCAGACCGGCCAGCACGGTCAGGCTGGTCCCGGTCTGCGGCTGCTCCGGTCGCGGGTCGCGGGTCTGCTCGAAGGCCGCCGACAGGGCGCGCGCGCCGGCCCGCTTGATCAGCGAGCCGCCGATCAGCGCGCCCGCGATCAGCAGCAGCACCACGGTCAGGCCGCCCAGCCAGGAGCCCACCTGCACCAGCAGCCAGATCTCCAGCACCAGCCAGGCGGTCAGCAGCAGCGGCAGCGCGCGCCGCAGCTTCGAGCGCGGGGCCGGACGGGTGGGGGTGTCTTGCCGGGTCACGGTACGAATCCACTCCATGCGGTGCTCTGCGCGCCGCACGGGAGGTCCGGGCCGGCTACGGCACCACCTGGTCCAACGGTCGGCCGGCGGCCGGTGTTCCACCGGGCGCGGGCCCGGTGGAACAGCGGGTCACTCGCCGGGGGTGGGCGCGCCGCCGCGGGCGGTGGTGCCGGTCTCCCCGGCGGTGGTGGCGCCGGCGTCCCCCGCAGCGGTCGTACGGCGGCGGCGGGTCAGCAGCACGCCCCCGGCGCAGGCCAGCAGGCCGGCCACCGCGAGCGTCCACTCGGGGGCGGCGCCGACCCGGTCGGCGACGGTGGTGCCGTCGCGCAGCGGGACGGTCGCGATCAGCTCGGCGGCGGTCAGCTCCTCGGTGCGCTGGACGACCTTGCCGTCCGGGGCGATGACCGCGCTGATGCCGCTGGTCGCGGCGATCAGCACCGCGCGGCCGTGCTCGACGGCGCGCAGCCGGCTCATCGCGAGCTGCTGCTCCGGCTGCCCGGTCTTGGCGTAGGTGGCGTTGTTGGTCTGCACGACGAGGACCCGGGCGCCCTGGTCGACGGTGTCGCGGACGATCTCGTCGTAGGCGACCTCGAAGCAGATGACGTCGCCGATCCGGGCCGGGCCGAGCTGCATGACGCCGTTGTGGTCGCCGGGGTAGAAGTCGCGGGCGACCCGCTGGAGGCGGGTGATGACCTTGGACAGCTGGTCACGGAAGGGCACGTACTCGCCGAACGGCACGGGGTGCTGCTTGGTGTAGGAGGCGCCGGGGCCGGTCTTCGGGTCCCAGACGATGCCCTCGTTCTGCACGTGCTGCTCGTCGGGGCCGTCGACGAGGGTGCCGACCAGGGTGGGCACGCCGATCGCGCGGACGGCCTCGTCGATCCGTCGGTAGGCCAGCGGGTCGGAGAACGGGTCGAGGTCGGAGGAGTTCTCCGGCCAGATCACGATGTCCGGCTTCTCGGCCCGGCCGGCCCTGATGTCCTCGGCGAGCTTCTCGGTGGCGGCGGCGTGGTTGTTGAGGACCATCATCGGGCGGCCGAGGAAGTCCATGCCGGGGTTGGGCACGTTGCCCTGGATGACGGCAACCTTGACGGTGTCGGCGGGCGCGGTGGGCACCGGCACCAGGAACCCGGCGAGCATGGTGGCGACGGCGCCGAGCGCGGCGAGCGCGGCCGCGACCGGGCGGCGGTCGGTGCCGCGGCCGGTGGCCCGCACGGCGGCCCAGGCGAGCAGGGTGCCGGACAGGGCGACGGCGAAGGTCACCAGCGGGGCGCCGCCGAGCGCGGCCAGCGGGGTGAACGGGGTGGCGGTGTTGGCGAAGGCCAGCCGGCCCCAGGGGAAGCCGCCGAGCGGCAGCCGGTCCCGGGCCCACTCCTGGGTGATCCACAGGCAGGCGCCCCAGAGCGGCCAGCCGGGCAGCCGGGAGGTGACGGCGAGGCCGGAACCCAGGGCGGCCAGGAAGAGCGCCTCGACGACGGACAGGCCGACCGTGGCGTCCCAGCCGACCACCCGCAGCCAGCTGAGCAGCATCAGGAAGAACGGCAGGCCGAAGGCGAAGCCGGTCCAGGCGGCCTGGCGGACGGTGCGGCCCCGGGTGAGCAGGGACAGCGCGGCGACACCGAGCAGGGACAGCGGCCACAGGTCGAACGGCGGGAAGGCCAGCGCGAGCAGCAGCCCGGCGAGCGCCGCCAGTCCGGTGCGGGGCAGGCCGGCCCGGATCCTGGCGAGGGCCCGGGCGCCGCGGCCGGGGCCGGGACCGGGTTCCTCGTCGGGGGTTTCGGGTGCGGTACCGGACCGCTCCTGGGTGACGGGCATGACCACCGTCGCACCATCTCTCTCGACGCCGTCCCGCTGTGGTGTACCGGGACGGCTGTTCGGACGCTGTCCGAAGAAGGTACCCCGTCCGGACACCCCGCCGTGAGGTGAGGGTCGCTTTGCGCCGTCCCGCCGGGCCGGCGCGGCGGGACGGCGGGCGTCGCCCCGGCCCGGTCAGCGCGGGGCGTACGTCACCTCGGCGAACGGCCAGGCGGTGGCGAGCCAGTCGGAGACCGCGCGGTGGAGCGGGGCGTCCAGCTCGGCCCGGTCGGCGCGGACCCAGGAGCTGGCCTCGGCGGCGCCGGGCCGTTCCTGGTCCGGGTAGAGGTAGACGCAGCCGACGACGGCGTCGCCGGGCACGGCCAGGACGCTGTAGGTGAAGCCCCGGCGGGCCTCGAAGTCGGCGGCGTGCCGGCGCAGGTCGGCGAGGTTGCGGTCGAGGTCCATGCCCTCGGCCGGCGGCCAGGTGCCGTCTCCGAAGCCGGGGGTGGCCCGGATGTGCGCGACGCTGCCGGTCCAGGCGGCGTGGTCGGCCTCGTTGTGCTGCTCGCCGAGGGGTTCCAGGCGGAACCCCTCGGCGTCGAGGGCGCGGGGGACGGTGAAGTCGGCGGGGACGAACGGCTGATCGGTCATGGGCGCCAACCTACGGCGGCCGGCCCGCTCCGATCATCCGGTTTTCCGCCGGTTCCGGTGCCGGTCTACGCGCCGGTGTCCGTGCCGGTGGCTGCGCCGGTGTCCGTGCCGGTGTCCGTGCTGCTCACGGCCTCGGCGAGGTGGACGGTGCGGCCCCGGACCACGGTGCGCAGGCAGGTGGGCAGCGGGTGGCCCGGGGTGAGGTCGGGCAGGCCGGGGGTGCCGGAGCGCGGGTCGGTGGACCAGCCGGCCACCCGGTCGTCCGGGGCCTGGACGACCAGGTCGGTGGCGGCCCAGATCGCGTAGCTGGCGACCGCGCCGGGGACGAGCACGCCGTCCTGGTCGCGGCCGACCGCCCGCCAGCCGCCCCGGGTGTGGGCGGTGAACGCGGCCCGGACCGAGATCCGGTGCTCGGGGGTGCGGTGGAAGGCGGCGGCCCGGACGGTGCCCCAGGGGTCGAGCGGGGTGACCGGGGCGTCCGAGCCGAAGGCCAGCGGGACGCCGGAGCGCAGCAGCGCGGCGAACGGGTTGAGCGCGGCGGCCCGCTCGGCACCGAGGCGCTGCACGTACATGCCGTCCGGGCCGCCCCAGGCGGCGTCGAAGGCGGGCTGCACGGAGGCGGTGAGGCCGAGTTCGGCGAAGGCGGCGACGGTCTTCTCGTCGAGGGCCTCGGCGTGCTCGACCCGGTGGCGCAGCGCCCGGACGCGGTCGGCGCCGACCCGGTCGCCGGCCGCCCGCACGCCGTCCAGGACGGCGGCGACCGCGGCGTCCCCGATGGCGTGGAAGCCGGCCTGGAGGCCGGCCTCGGTGCAGGCGGCGACGTGGTCGGCGACCTGGGCGGCGGTCAGGTAGGAGGTGCCGGTGTGGGCGGCGTCGGCGTAGTCGTGCTGCAGGCAGGCGGTGTGCGAGCCGAGGGCGCCGTCGACGAAGAGGTCGCCGCCGGCGCCGACGGCGCCGAGCCGGCGGGCGGTCTCGACGCCGCCGTGCTCGGCGAGCTCGCCCCAGTAGCCGAACACCTCGGGGCCGTCGCCCTCGGCGGCCAGCTCCAGCAGGGCCGTGAGGTCCTGCTCGGAGGAGATCTGGGGGCCGGCGCACTCGTGCAGGGCGCCGATGCCGAGTTCGGCGGCGCGGGCGAGAGCGGCGCGCTGGGCGTGGCGGCGCTGGGCGGGGGTGAGGCGGGCGAGCGCGGTCGCGCGGACGGCGTGGTGGGCGTCGCGGGTGAGCGGGCCGTCGGGGTGGTGGCCGGGCCGGTCGGCGAGGCCCTCGGTGAGGTCGCGCAGCGCGGTGGTGGCGAGCGCGGAGTGCACGTCGGTGCGGGAGAGGTAGACGGCTGCGCCGCCGGCGGCGGCGTCCAGTTCGGCGAGGGTCGGCGGGCGGCCCTCGGGCCAGCCGGTCTCGTCCCAGCCGTGGCCGATGAGGACTCCGCCGGGCTGCTGACGGGCGGTGAAGGCGGTGACGGCGGCCAGGGCGGCGGCCAGCGAGGGGGTGCCGGTGAGGTCGAGGCCGGTGAGCGCGAGGCCGGTGGCGGTGGCGTGCGCGTGGGCGTCGACGAAGGCCGGGGTGACCAGGGCGCCGTCGAGTTCGACGATCTCGTCGGCGGTCCGCGCGTAGGCCTCGGCGGCACCGTCGCTGCCGACCCAGGCGACGTGCTCGCCCTCGACGAGCATGGCGGTGGCGAAGGGGTCGGCGGGGCTGTAGACGGCGCCGCCGCGCAGCAGGACGGTCCGTGAGGTGCGTTCGGTCATGGGCCAAGTCTGCACCCCGCGGAGGGCCGGTCAGAGCCTCGGGGGGCGGGCCTCGTAGGGGGTGGAGAGGACGACGGTGGTGCGGGTGGAGACGCCGGCGGCGCTGCGGATGCGTGCCAGCAGGTCCTCCAGGTCGCCGGGGGCGCCGACGCGGACCTTGAGGATGTAGTTCTCCTCGCCGGCGACGCTGTGGCAGGCCTCGATCTCGGGCAGGTCGGCCAGCCGCTCCGGTGTGTCGTCGGGGGCGCTGGGGTCGAAGGGTTTGACCGAGATGAACGCGGTGAGCGCGAGGTCGACGGCGTCGGGGTCGATGATCGCGGTGTAGCCGCGGATCACCCCGCGCTGTTCGAGGCGGCGCACCCGCTGGTGCACCGCCGAGGTGGACAGGCCGGTGGCCTTGCCCAGGTCCGTGTAGCTCATCCGGCCGTCCTGGAGAAGCAGTCGGACGATGCGTTGATCGAGATCCTCCACAAGGCGCAAACCTACCCCCTCGTGGGCGCGCGGATCGCGGCGGCGGGGGGCGCGGGCGGCGGCGGACCGGGGGCGCACGCGGGACCGGGAGGGGGCGCGGAGCGGCACCCGGCGCGCCCCGGAGTGCCGTACGGGCACATGCCGGACGAATGTGGCGAAGGACACACCCGGTGCATCACAGTGCGCCGAACTGCAGGGTTATGAGTCCGCGTCGGCGGGAAATGCTGGTTGTGGCCCCGGGCGACCACGCCGGGCCCGATCCGAGGGGGATCACCATGCGCGTTACCGACCAGCGCCCGACGGGCGCGGACGACGCCCACGATACGACCGACCGCGAGGACCTCGCGGTCCCCTACGACGCCGCGCCGGGGGTGGATCCGGGCGAGGCCGAGCCGTGGGAGACCGTCCGGGTCGACTGCCCGTCCTGCCGGCGTCCGATCGCCCTGGTGGGCGACGAGGCGCGGCTGCCGCAGCACGCCGTGCTGCCCCGGGCCTGGCACCCCTTCTCCCCCACCCTGTGCCCGGGCTCGGGCACGCCGACCGACGACCTGGCCGAGGTGGAGTGCGCCGAGGAGGCCGACTCGGCCGGCCTGGCCGCGCTGCTCGCGCTGCCGGGCGAGCACGACTGGCGCACCCAGCCGTTCTCGCACGCGCTGGTGCACCGCCCGGTCCGCTCGGGCTCCGCGCCGGTCATTCCGGAGCAGCGCGGCCGATTCTCCCGGCGCTGAGCGCCGGCCGCGCGCCCGGGCATCGCGCGTCGGCCCCGATGATCGGCAGAACGGCCCCCGGCCACGCTCCGCACCCAGGAGCGACGCCGGGGGCCGTTCGCGTGCCGCCCGCCGGGCCCCCGGGAGGGGACTGCGGCCGGTCGGCGGTCAGCCCTTGGTGAGGTGGCGGCCGATCACCAGGCGCTGGATCTGGTTGGTGCCCTCGACGATCTGCAGCACCTTGGCCTCGCGCATGTAGCGCTCGGCCGGGAAGTCCTGGGTGTAGCCGTAGCCGCCGAGCACCTGGACGGCGTCGGTGGTCACCCGCATCGCGGCGTCGGTGCAGAACAGCTTCGCCATCGCCGCCTCCTTGGAGAACGCCTGGCCGGCGTCGCGGCGGCGGGCGGCGGACAGGTAGAGCGCGCGGCCGGCCTCGATCTGGGTGGCCATGTCGGCGAGCATGAAGGACAGGCCCTGGAAGTCGGCGATCGGCCGGCCGAACTGGTGGCGCTCGCGCGCGTAGTCGACGGCGGTGTCGAGCGCGGCCTGGGCGACACCGATCGCGCAGGCGGCGATGCCGAGCCGGCCGGAGTCCAGCGCGGCGAGCGCGATCTGGAAGCCCTGGCCCTCGCTGCCGATCAGCCGCTCCCGGGAGACCCTGGCGCCGTCGAAGTGCAGCTGGGCGGTGGGCGAGGACTTCATGCCCATCTTGTGCTCGGGCGGGGCGGCCGACAGGCCGGGCTGGGTGCCGGGCACCAGCAGGCAGCTGATCCCCCGGGCGCCCTCCTCGCCGGTGCGCACCAGGGCGCTGTAGAAGTCGGCCTGGCCGCCGTGGGTGATCCAGGCCTTGGTGCCGCCGACGACGTACTCCTCGCCGTCCAGGTCGGCCCGGGTGCGCAGGGCGGCGGCGTCGGAGCCGGACTGCGGCTCGGACAGGCAGTAGGCGCCGAGCTGCTCGCCGGAGAGCATCCCGGGCAGCCAGCGCTCGCGCTGCTCGTCGGTGCCGAAGGTGGCGAGCGCGTGGCAGGAGAGGGTGTGCACGCTGACGCCCAGGCCGACGGCCAGCCAGCCGGACGCCAGCTCCTCCAGCACCTGGAGGTAGACCTCGTACGGCTGCTCGCCGCCGCCGTACTTCTCGTCGTAGGGGAGGGAGAGCAGGCCGGCCTCGCCGAGCGTGCGGAAGACCTCGCGCGGGAAGCGGCCGGCGGCCTCGTCCTCCGCGGCGCGCGGCTTCAGCTCACGCTGGACGAGGTCCCGGGTGAGGTTCAGGAGCTCGCGGGCCTCCTCGCTGGGCAGCTGGCGGTCCACGGACTTCGCGGGGGAGGTGGTCATAGCGGCTGGTCGCCTCCTCGGTCGTGCGCCGGGCCCCGGGGTGTGGTCGGGCCCGCGCAGGGTGTGGCAGCCTCGGCCGGGCGGCACCGGATCGCGGTGAACGGCCGTTCACAGGCATGGCGATGCGAGTATGCCTGATCAGGGCGCCGCCGTCACGGGCAGGACTCGAACACTGTCCGGACCGGCGCGGAGTCCGCCGTAGGGTTGACGTTGTGGCTTCTTCCGAGACTTCCGCCGCCCCGGTAATGGGGCCCGTCACCCGGTCCGTCGCCCGGTCCGTCGTGCGGCCCGGCGCGCGGCCCGTGGTGCGGCCCGGCCCGGGCGGACCCGCGGCGTCCCCGGCGGCCTCCGACGCCCCGGCGGCCCCCGACCAGCTGGCCGCCCTCGCCGCCGAGCTGCGGGCGCTGCCGCCGTCCTGCGGTCCGGTGCGGCTGGTCGCGGTGGACGGCCACGCGGGCTCGGGCAAGACCACCTTCGCCGCCCGGCTGGCGGCCGCGCTCGGCGGCGCCCCGGTGGTGCACCTGGACGACCTGGCGACCCACGCCGAGCCGTTCGGCTGGACCGAACGGCTGCGCGGCCAGGTGCTGGAGCCGCTCGCGTCGGGCCGGGACGCGGAGTACGAGGTCTACGACTGGACGCTGCGCCGGTTCGCCGGGACGGCCGCGGTGCCGCTCGCGCCGGTGGTCCTGGTCGAGGGGGTCGGCGCCGGGCGGCGCGCGGTGCGGCCGGAGCTGGCCCGCCTGGTGTGGATGGAGCTGGACGCTGCGGCGGCCCGGCGGCGGGGCGAGCGGCGGGACGGTCCGGGGCTGGCGGAGTTCTGGGCCGGCTGGGCGCTCGCCGAATCGGCGCATTTCGCCGCGGACCCGAGCCGCCCGCACGCCGGCACCCTGGTCGACGGGGTGACCGGGCGGATCGCGCCGGGCACCGTCGGTGAACCTTCAACCATGCCCTTGACCTGCGACGTCGCCAGGAAATAAGTTCTCCCTCGTTCGCGGAATTGTTGATTCCGCAACTTCGGACCCGGCATCCCCGGCTTGTTCCCCCGTGAGCCGGGGGTGCCGTCCGACTCCCCCGCCCCGGGGCCGGCCACCCCTCAACGGCCCTCCGCCCGATCGCTTTTGACATCGTGCGGCACCCTTCCGGATCAGCGCCGCGCCGGTACGATTCCAGGCAGGCGCATATGCGCCCCGTGGGCAGACGACCACCGGCGGGTCCGCACACCGCCGCACCGGCCGGGCCCCGAGCCACATCGCGGGGGGCGTTGAGTGGAGAGTTCCGACAGCAACACCGCGGGCGGCCCGGCTCCGAACCGGCTCGCCGACCGCGCCTGGCTGCGTGCCATGGACGCCTACACGGCCGGGGCGTACACCCGGGCCGAGGAGGAGTTCCGCGCCGCCGTCCGGCTCGACCCCGGCATGGCCGACGCCTGGCTCGGCCTGCACGCGCTGCGCAGCGACACCTCCGGCGCGCTGCTCGCGATGCACCGGCACCGGGAACGCTTCGGCGAGCAGCGGCGGCGGCACGGACGCCCGCTCAGTTCCTGGTACTGGCTGGGCTGGTGGGTGCAGCCGGTACTGGAGACCGGCCGGGACCTGGCCCTCGCGCACGCCTCGCACTGGCTGGACGGACGCCACCTCACCGAGCTGGACCACGCCCTGGAGCAGTGCCCGGCCCCCGCCGAGGACCCGTCCGCGCGCTTCCTGCACGCCTGCCGCTCCTACCTCCTCAAGGACTGGGAGCAGCTGATCCGGGACACCGACCGGCTGCTCGACGACCCGCTGCTCGGCATCGAGGCCGGGCTGTTCGCCGGTATGGCCCGGGTCCGGCTGGACATGTGCGCGCAGGCCCAGCCGCCGCTCGCCGCCTCGCTCGCCCGCTGCCGCTCCGAGCAGCCGCAGCGCAAGGAGCTGCGCTACTGGCTGGCCCGCGCCTACGAGGGCGCCGGGCGCAGCGCGGCCGCGCTGCCGCTGTACCGGGCCGTGCACCGGGCCGACCCGGCGTTCATGGACACCGCCGCCCGGCTCGCGGCGATCTCGGCGGAGGACGGCCTCGCGGACGCCCTGCTGGACGGCGCCGGGATCGGCGGCCGGGACGCGGGGCGCGGGGCGGAGGACGACGCGATCGACGCGGCGCTGCTGGACGCGGCCGTCCTGGAGCAGGCCGGCTTCGAGGCGCTCGGTGCGGGCTCGGAGTTCGGCGCGAGCGCGGAGTTCGGGACGGGTGCGGAGTTCGGGACGGAGCAGGCGGAGTCGGAGCAGGCGACGGCCTTCGCGGGCGCCGAGCTGTCCGGTCCGGAGTTGCCGCCGGGCGCCGAACCACCGGGTGCCGAGCTGTCGGGTGGCGAGCTGCCGGGAGCCGGTGCGTTCGGCGGGCCGGGGTTCGCGGACCCGTTCGGAAGTCCGTCTCCCGGCGGGCCGGTCGAGGCCGACAACGACGAGGCGGACGACGGCCACCCGGCCCTGCCCACCTCGGCCGGACCGGGCAGCGGCACCGGCACCGGCGGTACGGGCGGTACGGGGAACAGGCCCGGCGGCGGAGCGGGCGCACCGCCCCCGCTGGTCGGCAACGGGCGCTCCGGCTCGACCGCCCCGCAGCCCGCCGCCGCCTCCCCGGCCGCCGCGGCGGCACGCGGCGAGACGGCGCTGGCCCAGGCGGCGAGCACCAGCGCGATGTCCGAATGCGACGACCACCGGGCCGAGTTGGACGCCGCGCTGGCCGAACTCTCCCGGATGGTCGGCCTGGAGCCGGTCAAGCGGCAGGTCCGGGCACTCTCGGCGCAGCTGCGGATGGCCCGGCTGCGCGCCGAGCAGGGCCTGCCGGTCCAGCCGCCCAAGCGGCACTTCGTCTTCTCCGGCCCGTCCGGCACCGGCAAGACCACCGTCGCCCGGATCCTCGGCCGGGTCTTCCACGCCCTCGGCCTGCTCTCCGGCGACCACCTGGTGGAGGCCCAACGGGCCGACCTGGTCGGGGAGTTCCTCGGCCAGACGGCGGTGAAGGCGAACGAGCTGATCGACTCCGCGCTGGACGGCGTGCTCTTCATCGACGAGGCCTACAGCCTCTCCAACTCCGGTTACAGCAAGGGCGACGCGTACGGCGACGAGGCCCTGCAGGTGCTGCTCAAGCGGGCCGAGGACAACCGGGACCGGCTGGTGGTGATCCTGGCCGGCTACCCGGAGGGCATGAACCGGCTGCTGGCCACCAATCCCGGGCTCAACTCCCGCTTCACCACCCGGGTCGACTTCCCCAGCTACCGCCCCGGCGAGCTGACCGCGATCGGCGCGGCGCTCGCCGGGCAGGACGGCGACGGGTGGGACGAGGACGCGGCCGAGGAGCTGGCCTCGATCTGCACCCATGTGGTCCGTGAGGGCTGGATCGACGATCTCGGCAACGGCCGCTTCATCCGCACCCTGTACGAGAAGTCCTGCGCCTACCGGGACCTGCGGCTCACCCTGCTGCGCGAGCCGCCCGGCCGGGAGGACCTCGCCACGCTGCGGCTGCCGGACCTGCTGCAGGCGTACGGCGAGCTGATCGACGGCCGGGGCTGAGGCCGGGCCGGGCCGGGCCGGACCCGGCCCCGCCCCGCCCGGCCCGGCCCGCTCGTCGGGCTCGGGCACGGGCACGGGCGCGGCCATGGGTTGCGGCGTCGGTCGTCAGCCGCCCAGCGCCGCGGCCTCCAGCTCCGGGTCCAGGCCGACGGTCGGCCGGTCCGGGCGCTGCGGCGCGGCCCCGCCGATCGACCGCAGCCACGCCCAGGTGTCGGCCACCGTCTCCGCCGCCGGTCGGCAGCGCAGCCCGGCGGCCAGCGCCTTGCTCACGTCCGCGCCGTGCACGGTGTCGTACAGCTCGCCCGGCGGGACCCAGAACGGCAGCTGGACCCACGGGGCGATACCGGCCTCGGCGATCGCCTCCGGCGCCGTCCAGCGCAGCTCGGGCTCGGCGCCGGTGGCCTTCGCGCAGGCCTCCAGCAGCTCGCCCATGGTGCTGTGCCCGCGCGGGCCGACCAGGTCGTACGGGCCGCCGAGGCCGGCCGCGACCGCGTCCAGGGTCCAGATCGCGAGGTCGCGGACGTCGATGAACTGCACCGCGAGGTCGCGCGGACCGGGGGCGAGCACCGGGCCGCCGCGGGCGATCCGGCCGAGCCACCAGGGCAGCCGGCCGATGTTCTCGTACGGTCCGACGATCAGCCCGGCCCGGACCAGCAGCGCCCGGTCGCCGAAGGCGTCCAGGGCCGCCAGCTCGCCGCCGCGCTTGGACTCCGCGTAGGGCATCTCGCCGTCGTCCGGCGAGCCCTCGACCAGCGGCGCGCTCTCGTCCGCGCCGGCCGGCGTCGGGTACGCGTACACCGACCGGCTGGAGACGTACGCGTAGCGGCCGACCCGGCCGGCCAGCAGGCGGGCGCTGTCGCGCACCGCCGACGGGGCGGCGGACCAGGTGTCCACCACCGCGTCCCACTCCCCCTCGGCCAGGGCCGCGAGCCCGCCCTCGGCCGTCCGGTCCCCGTGCAGTACCCGGGCGCCCGCCGGCGCGGCGTGCGTGCCCCGGTGGAAGACCGTCACCTCCCAGCCCCGCTCCAGTGCCGCCTCCGCGACGGCCCGCCCCACGAATTCCGTCCCACCCAGCAGGAGAAGTCTCATGCCGACCACCCTGCCCGGCGAGGGTCCGCAGCGGAACGCCCCCACGCTCAGAGCGGAATCGCCGAGAGCGAAGCGGCCCCGGGAACCCCGGGCGGAACCGGGGTTCCCGGGGCCTCCCGGGGTGTGCGCGGGGCCGCGCGGGCGGCCCGGGCGGCCTACGCGGCCGAGCGGTGGTCCGGGTCGTGCACCTCGCCGACCAGCTCCTCCAGCACGTCCTCCAGCATCACCACGCCGAGCGTCCGCCCGTCCTGGTCGAGCACGGCCGCGAGGTGGCAGGTGGCCCGGCGCATCGCGCCGAGCGCGTCGTCCAGCGGCAGGGTGCCGCGGAGCACGGTGATCGGCCGCCACAGCCGGGCCGGGACGGGCACCGACGGGTCGTCGACCTCCAGGATGTCCTTGAGGTGCAGGTACCCCAGGTAGCCGTGGCCGGCCGGGTCCCCGTCGGTGACCGGGAAGCGCGAGAAGCCGGTGCGCAGCGCCAGCTCCTCGACCTGGGCGGCGGTCACCTTGGTGTCCACGGTGACCAGCTGCTCGGGGGTGAGCAGCACCTCGGTCAGCGGGCGGCGGCCCAGTTCGAGGGCGTCCTCCAGCCGCTCCTGGCGGTCCTTCGCCAGCAGTCCGGCGTCGCCGGAGTCGGCGAGCAGGTAGATCAGCTGCTCGGTGGTGAAGACCGACTCGACCTCGTCCTTGCCCTCGACCTTGAACAGCCTCAGCACGCCGTTGGCGAAGGCGTTGAGGAAGGCGATCACCGGGGCCAGCCAGCGGGCCAGCCGGTCCAGCGGCGGGCCGAGCCAGAGCGCGGCCTTCTCCGGGCCGGCCAGCGCCATGTTCTTGGGCACCATCTCGCCCATGACCATGTGCAGGTAGACCACGACGGCCAGCGCGATCCCGTAGGAGAGCGGGTGCATCAGGCCGGCCGGGACGCCGAGCGCGTGGAACGGCCCCTCCAGCAGGTGGGCGATGGTCGGTTCGGCGAGCGCGCCCAGGCCCAGCGAGCAGACGGTGATGCCGAGTTGCGCGGCGGCGAGCATCGCGGAGACGTTGGACAGCGCGTGCAGCACGGTGCGGGCGCGCTTGTTGCCGGCCTCGGCGAGCGGTTCGATCTGGCTGCGTCGCACCGAGACCACGGCGAACTCGGCGCCCACGAAGAAGGCGTTGCCGAGCAGCAGGACGAGGGCGACGGCGAGTTGGAGCGCGGTCATCGGGTGCGGCCCTCGTCCTCGGTGCTGTGCGGGTGGTCGTGCCCGGCGGTGCGTTCCACCCGGACCCTGCTGGTCCGGTGGCGGTCCACGGCCTCGACGGTGAACCGCCAGCCGGGCAGTTCGGCCCGGTCGCCGGGGGCGGGCAGCCGGCCGAGCAGGTCGGTGACCAGGCCGGCCAGCGTCTCGTAGGGGCCCTCCGGGGCGTGCAGGCCGATGGCCTCCAGCTGGTCGAGCCGGGCCCGGCCGTCGGCCGCCCAGACGGGCTGTCCGTCGACCGGGGGCAGCGGCAGCAGTTCGGGGCGGTCGGCCGGGTCGTGCTCGTCCTGCACCTCGCCGACGATCTCCTCGACGATGTCCTCGACGGTGACCACGCCGGCGGTGCCGCCGTACTCGTCGACCACGATGGCCATCGGCTGGAGGCGGCGCAGCTGGTCGAGCAGCCGCTCGGCGGGGAGGCTCTCGGGCACCAGCAGCGGCGGGACGGCGAGGTCGCCGACCCGGACGGTGCCGCGCCGGGCGGCGGGGACGGCGAGCGCGTCCTTGAGGGTGACGGTGCCGGTGACCTCGTCCAGGGTGTCGGTGTACACCGGGAAGCGGGACAGGCCGGTGGCCCGGGTGAGGTTGAGGACGTCCGCGGCGCTGGCGTCCCGCTGGAGCGCGGAGACGTCCACGCGGGGGGTCATCACGGACTCGGCGGTGAGGTCGCCGAGGCCGAGGGTCCGCACGAACAGAGTGGCCGACTCCTCGTCTATGGCGCCGGCCCGGGCGGAGTGCCGGGCGAGCGAGACCAGCTCGGCGGGCGTGCGGGCGTGGTCCAGCTCCTCCTGCGGCTCGATGCCGAAGGCGCGCACGGTGCGGTCGGCCGAGCCGTTGAGGACCCGGATCAGCGGGCGGCAGGCCCGGGAGAACGCCATGTGCGGGGCGGCGACCGCGCGGGCCACCTGGAGCGGGCGGGAGATCGCCCAGTTCTTCGGGACGAGCTCGCCGATCACCATCTGGACGACGGTGGCGAGCAGCATGCCGAGCACCACGGAGACGCCGCGGGAGGCGCCGGCGGAGAGGCCGACGGCTTCGAACAGGGGCTTCAGCAGGGTCGACAGCGCGGGCTCGGCGAGCATGCCGACGACCAGCGAGGTGACGGTGATGCCCAGCTGGGCGCCGGAGAGTTCGAAGGAGAGGTGGCGCAGGGCCCGGGAGACCCGGCGGGCCTTGGCGTCCCCCGTGGCGGTGGCGCGCTCGACGGCGCCGCGCTCCACGGTCACGAAGGCGAACTCGGCGGCCACGAAGAGGCCGTTGGCGAGGATGAGCAGGAGGGCTGCGAGAAGCAGCAACCAGGCCGTGATCACAGTGCCGCCTGCCGTCCGTCGGTCGGAGGGTGGGCGGCGCAGGTACTACCGGACGGATCGTCCATGGACGGGGAGTGTCACTCCTCAGGTCGATTTCGGGCAGGGCAATGCCTTTGCCCCGCTTTTGCCAGCGTAGACCATACCCGTGCGAGGGTCGGATTCACGTTCGGGCGCGGCCGGACGTCGGATTCCGGTCACCGGGCGCCGGTCACCGGGCCTCCGCCGACGGGCGTCGGTCGGCGGCTGTTCAGCCGCCGTGCCGCGCGACCAGGTCGCGCAGGGCGCGGGCGTCGGCGATCGCCTGGTTCCGGCCCACGCCGGGCTGGATGCCGACGGCGGCCAGCGAGGTGCCGTCGGCGAGGTCGAGGGAGGCCCACGGGTCGCCCTGGCGGAAGTTCACACCGACGATCTCCGCCCAGGCCAGCCGACGGCTGCGGACGAAGTTGACCACGGTCACGCCCTCGGCGTCGGCGCTGACCCGCGGCCGCGCCAGCATCAGGCCGACGGAGGCGAAGAGCAGCCCGCTGAGCGCCATCATGATCCGGTCGTTGAGCTGCCAGTTGGCCGGGAGGGCGACCGCGATCACGGCGAACAGCACGACCAGCACGACGCAGACCGGCAGCAGCACGGCGCGGGTGCGGCGCGGGGCCCAGGTGACGGGGAACTCGGCGGGGGTGGACACGAGGGGCTCCGGGGTGGTTCGAGGGGTGGGGCGGTCGGACGGCGAACGGGTCGGACCACGGAAACGGGGTGGGGCGCCGACGGCGGCCCCACCCCATTCAACCGGTGCTTATGCCGGCGCCGCTCAGAGGCGGCAGGCGTGGATGTTGGTGACCAGGATCGCCCGGGCGCCGATGCCCCACAGGTCGTCCATGATCTGCTGGGCCTCCTTGCGGAGCACCATCGAGCGGACGGCCACCCAGCCCTCGGTGTGCAGCGGGGAGACGGTCGGCGACTCCAGGCCCGGGGTCAGGGCGACGGCGGCGCCGACGTTCTCGGCGCGGATGTCGTAGTCCATCAGCACGTAGCGGCGGGCCACCAGCACGCCCTGCAGCCGGCGCAGGAACTGGTCGACGCGGGGGTCCTCGCCGGCGCCCTTGGGGCGGATCACCACGGAGTCGGAGATCAGGATCGGCTCTCCGAACACCTCCAGACCGGCGTTGCGCAGGCTGGTGCCGGTCTCCACCACGTCGGCGATCACATCGGCGACGCCCAGCTGCACCGCGGTCTCCACCGCGCCGTCCAGCTTGGTGACGGTGGCCTTCACACCGCGGTCGGCCAGGTGCTGCTCGACCAGGCCGGTGTAGGAGGTGGCGATCCGCAGGCCCTCGAGGTCCGCGACGTCCTCGACCGCCGCGCCGACCGGGCGGGCGAACCGGAAGGTCGAGCCGGCGAAGCCGAGCGCGAGCACCTCCTCGGCGTTGGAGTGCGAGTCCAGCAGCAGGTCCCGGCCGGTGATGCCGACGTCCAGGCGGCCGGAGCCGACGTAGACGGCGATGTCGCGCGGGCGCAGGAAGAAGAACTCGACCTGGTTGCCCGGGTCGACCAGCACCAGTTCCTTGGAGTCCTTGCGCTGCCGGTAGCCGGCCTCATGGAGCATCTCCGCCGCGGGACCCGAGAGCGAACCCTTGTTGGGCACGGCGATGCGCAGCATGGAGGTCAGTTCCTTACCTGTTCGGTGTGGGTGGGGTTTCCGGGCGGCCGGGGCGGACCGGGGGTCCGGCGGCCGGTCGGAGGTCCGGCGGTCTAGAGGTACTTGTAGACGTCGTCGAGCGTCAGCCCGCGGGCGACCATCATCACCTGAAGGTGGTAGAGGAGTTGCGAGATCTCCTCGGCGGTCTGCTCGTCGGACTGGAACTCGGCGGCCATCCAGACCTCGGCGGCCTCCTCGACGACCTTCTTGCCGATCGCATGGACGCCCTGCTGGACGAGCTGCGCGGTACGGGAGGACGAGGGGTCGCCGGTGGCGGCCTTCTGCTGGAGCTCGGTGAAGAGCTCCTCGAATGTCTTCGAAGCCATGATGGGACTCACCATACGGCGTGCGGGCGGACCGGCGGTAAACAGTTCCGGACCGTGGACAGTCCGGTGGACGTCCACGGTCCGGGTGGCGCTCCGGCCGATCGGCCGGAGACCGGCCCTCTAGAGGGCGCGCAGCGCGAGGGCGGTCGCGACGGCCGCGGTGACCGCCTCGTGGCCCTTGTCCTCGGTGGAGCCGGGCAGGCCGGCGCGGTCCACCGCCTGCTGCTCGTTGTCGCAGGTCAGTACGCCGAAGCCGACCGGGACGCCGGTGTCCACGGAGACCTGGGTGAGGCCCGCGGTGGCGGCCTGGCAGACGTAGTCGAAGTGCGGGGTGCCGCCGCGGACGACCACGCCGAGGGCGACCACGGCGTCGTAGCCGCGCTCGGCGAGGCGCTTGGCGGCCACCGGCAGCTCGAAGGTGCCGGGGACGCGCAGGACGGTCGGCTCGGCGACGCCCAGTTCCTTGAGGGCGCGGTGGGCACCGTCGAGCAGGCCGTTCATCACCTGCTCGTGCCACTGGGCGGCGATCACGGCGACCTTGAGGTCGGCGGCGTTGTCGATGGTCAGCTCGGGGGCTCCGTGGCCGCTCATGTGCGGTGCCTTTCGGTGGTTCGGGTTGCTGGTTGCGGGTTGCGGATCAGTACGGGGGTGCGGGTGCGGGTCGGTGCAGGGGGCGGTGCGGCCGGGTCAGCCGTCGAGGCCGGGCAGGTCGTGGCCCATCCGGTCGCGCTTGGTCCGCAGGTAGCGCGCGTTGTGCTCGCCGGCCGGGATCTCCACCGGCTCGCGGCCCTTGACCTTGAGCCCGTGCTCGGTGAGCGCGGTGAGCTTGTCCGGGTTGTTGGTCAGCAGCGTCAGCGAGCGGACGCCGAGGTCGCCGAGCATCTGGGCGCCGATGCTGTAGTCCCGGGCGTCCGCGGGCAGGCCCAGGTCGAGGTTGGCGTCGACGGTGTCCCGGCCGCGCTCCTGGAGCTCGTAGGCGCGCAGCTTGTGCGCCAGGCCGATGCCCCGGCCCTCGTGGCCGCGCAGGTAGAGCACCACGCCGCGGCCGGCCTCGGCGACCCGGCGCAGCGAGGCCTGCAGCTGGGGGCCGCAGTCGCAGCGCAGCGAGCCGAGCACGTCGCCGGTCAGGCACTCGGAGTGGACCCGGACCAGGACGTCCTCGCCGTCGGGGAGCCGGCCGTCCTCGGCGAGTCCGCCGGCGACCAGCGCGATGTGCTCGACGCCGTCGAGGGTGCCCCGGTAGCCGACGGCGGTGAACTCGCCGAACGCGGTCGGCAGGGAGGTGACGGCGGCCCGGTCGACGTGCAGCTCGGTGCGGCGGCGGTAGGCGATGAGGTCCTCGATCGAGATGATCGCCAGGTTGTGCTCGCGGGCGAAGGCCACCAGTTCGGGCAGCCGGGCCATGGTGCCGTCGTCGTTGACCACCTCGGCGATCGCGCCAGCCGGCGGCAGGCCGGCCAGCCGGGCCAGGTCGACCGCGGCCTCGGTGTGGCCGGGGCGGACCAGCACGCCGCCCTCGACGGCGCGCAGCGGGAAGACGTGCCCCGGCCGGGCGAGGTCGGCGGGGCCGGTGCCGGGCGAGGCGAGCAGGCGCACGGTGCGGGCCCGGTCGGCGGCCGAGATGCCGGTGTCGACGCCGTCCCTGGCGTCCACCGAGACGGCGTAGGCGGTGCCCTTGCGGTCCTCGTTGACCTGGGTCATCGGCGGGAGCTTGAGGCGGTCCAGTTCGGCGCCGGTCATCGGGGCGCAGATCACGCCGGAGCTGTAGCGGACGGTGAAGGCCATCAGCTCGGGGGTGGCGGCGGAGGCGGCGAAGACGATGTCGCCCTCGTTCTCGCGGTCCTCGTCGTCGACGACGATCACGGCGCGGCCGAGCGCGATGTCGGCGACGGCCCGCTCGACCGGGTCGAGGACGAACTCGGCGGCGCTGTCCCCGGCCGGGGTCGCGGTGGGGTGCTCTGCCGGACGCGTGGTGGGGTTCTCGGTCATGCGGAGGCTCCCTGGAGGGCGGGGTCGGTCACGGGGTGTGCGGTGCGGCCGCGGAGCCACCAGGCGCGCAGGCCGAGCAGGACCAGGACGAAGTACACGGAGTAGGTGAAGCCGGAGAAGACCAGCCCGTTGTTGAAGGCGAGCGGCACGCCGACCAGGTCGACGGCGATCCAGGCGAACCAGAACTCGACCCAGCCGCGGGCCTGGGCGACCATCGCGGCCAGGGTGCCGACGAAGATGTAGGCGTCCGGCCAGGCGTCCCAGGACAGTTGCGGGACGGCGGTGAAGAGCGTGCCGACCGCCAGGGTGCCGAGCGCGGTGCCGCCGATCAGCGCGGCGCGCTCACGGCCGGTGGCGAAGCGCACGGCGACGTCGCCGTCGCCCCGCCTGCCGCGCTGCCACCGGGTCCAGCCCCACACGGCGGCCGTGATCACGACTATCTGCTTGCCGACGCCGCCGCTGAGGTGGGCGCTCCAGTAGGCGCCGACCAGGACCAGGCCGGAGAGCAACTGGACCGGCCAGGTCAGCCGGGAGCGCTGCCAGCCGAGGGCGAGCGCGGCGAGGCCGAACAGGTTGCCGATGATGTCGGAGCGGTAGACGTCCTGGCCGAGCAGGTGGACGGTGCCGTTGAGCCAGTTCACCGTTCCTCCCCCGGGGTGGTGTCGGTCGCGTCCGGCACGTTCGCCCCGGGCAGCGGCGGGAGGGTGCGGGCCTCCAGCAGCCGCTCCACGTACTTGGCGAGGACGTCGACCTCCAGGTTGACGCTGTCGCCGACGGCCCTGGTGCCGAGGGTGGTCAGCGCGAGGGTGGCCGGGATGAGGCTGACGGTGAAGCTGTCGCGGGCGGCCTCGACCACGGTGAGGCTGACGCCGTCGACGGTGATCGAGCCCTTCTCGACCAGGTAGCGCGAGACGGAGTCGGGCAGCGAGAACCGCAGCACCTCCCAGCGGAGTTCGCCGGCCGCGTCGCGCTCCCCCGGTTCGCGGCCCAACAGCCGCCCGGTGGCGTCGACATGACCCTGCACCAGATGTCCGCCGAGCCGGGCGCCGAGCGCCATGGCGCGCTCCAGGTTGACCCGTCCGCCGGGCTTCAACTCGCCCAGGCTGGAACGGTGCAGTGTCTCGGCCATCACGTCGGCGCTGAACTCGCCGGTGCCCGCCGCGAGTTCCTCGGGGCTGTCGACGACGGTCAGGCAGACGCCGTTGACCGCGATGGAGTCCCCGTGCCGCGCGCCCTCGCAGACCACCGGGCCGCGCAGACGGATTCGCGAGGAGTCGCCGATCTCCTCGATCGACACGACCTCGCCGAGCTCTTCGATGATGCCGGTGAACACCCGGGTTCTCCTCGCGCTTGGGGCGCGGACTCCGGGGTGCGGCACGGGAGAAGGACGCGGACAGGCGCGGGCAAGGGGTACACGGGCGCCGGACGGCAACGGGACCCGTCACCGGGCTGCCGCCGAACCGGGCGCCGGAACGAGGGGGGACCCCGTCCGTCGCCGCACACCGCCTCCCGAGGTCCACCGGGGGACCACGGGCCCTGCTCACTCGTCCGCCGCGCACACCTCCCATCCGGACTTTAACCGTCGGTCCAGGAATTTCACCTGGTCAACCGGCCGCTGGCTGCGGACGGGTCGCGGACTGTAACCGCCGGTTCGGATTTTCACCGACCCCGGAGTGCGCTGAACGTCACTGCTGATTCTGCCGTCATTCTGCCATGATCCGCGCGGAGCCAGGGAGAGGTGTCCACTGTGGCCTCTTTCACTCGGCGCCGGGGAATGGACGACGCGGGTCGCCGGAGGGGGTTCGCCGCCCGCGCGGGGCCTCCGGCGGCGCGCCCGCGCGGGGCGTCCGGTGGCGGTCCGGGGTGCGGCGGGCGCAGGCTGGTGGTACCGGGGCGGCGGCACGCGCCGTCGCGGGCGACCGCAGGAGGTGCGGGAGCTATGGCCAAGTTCATGGACGTCCACCACGGGATGGCCGGCATCACCGAGGAAGAGTTGCGGATGGCGCACCAGGCCGACCTGGCGATCCAGGCCGACGAGGGCGTGACCTTCGAGCAGGCCTGGGCCGATCCGGAGTCGGGCCACGTCTACTGCCTGTCCGAGGCTCCGTCGAAGGAGGCCGTGCAGCGGATCCACGAGCGCACCGGGCATCCGGCGGCCGAGGTGCACCCGGTTCCGCTGATCGTCTGAGCACGACCCGGCGGCGGGCCCCGGCGGATCAGGGCACGGGGACCGGCGTGAAGTGGGTGACCTCCGGCGGGTGGGCCAGGTACCGCAGTTCGCCCTCCGACCAGACCGGTCGGATCCGCCACATCGGCCCCGCGTAGCCGAGCAGCGCCGCCTCGTCGCGCCAGCGGCTGACCACGAGCACCCGGTGCCCGCCCTCGGTGACGGAGCGCAACAGCTCGCCGCCGAGGCAGCCCTCGGTGCGCCCGAGTTGTGGGAGCACCTTGCTGGTCAGCACCTCGCAGAACTCCTCGATGTGCCCGGCCATGACCTGCCCGGCCCAGATTCTGATGATCACGGCGACCACCTGCCCCGAAAGCGTCCTGGCCCCATTATCGACGCGAAAGCGCTGGTGGCGAGGGGTTCGGGCAGGATTTCCCGACGGTGACGGGCCGCGTCGGCACGGGCTCGGTTACGTTGATCGGTATGACCAGCACACCGGAATCCGTTGTTCCGTCAACACCCGGGCCGGACCGGCCCTCCGGCCTGTTCGAGGCGCTCGCCGCCACCTCCGTGCGTGACGCGGCCGGGCTGCGGGAGGTCTACGAGCAGCCCGGGGACCACGCGCGCCGCAAGCAGGTGGACCGCATCCACGAGGTCGCCCGGCAGCTGATCGCCTGCTCCTCGCTGGTCCTCCTGGCCAGCACGGACGCCGAGGGACGCTGCGACGTGTCGCCGCGCGGCGGACCGGCCGGACTCGTGTCCGTGCTGGACGAGTTCACCCTGGCGATCCCGGACGCGACCGGCAACAAGCGGCTGGACACCCTCCACAACATCGTCGGGACCGGCCGGATCGGGCTGCTGTTCGTCGTGCCGGGCCGGGACACCACGCTGCGGGTCAACGGGCGGGCCTGCGTCTCCACCGATCCCCGGCTGCTGGAGCAGCTGACGGCGGTCGGCAAGCCGCCGCGCAGCGCGATCGTGGTCGCGGTCGAGGAGGTGTTCGCGCACTGCCCGAAGGCGTTCCTGCGCGCCTCGGCGTGGAAGCCGGAGAACTGGCTCGCCGAGGACGCCCAGCCGAGTTCGGCCGAGGTCACGCTCTCGCACCTGGCGGACCCGTCGCTGACCGTCGAGGCGATCGAGCAGAACGAGCGGGAGGCCCTGCTCTACCGCTACGAGTAACGGCGGGAGCGTGGGCGGGAACGACGGTGCGGGGCCGGGCCGGGGCTGCTCGTGCCGCCCCGTCCGGCCCCGCACGACCGCCGGGGTCAGGCCGCGGCCCCGGACTTGGCGACGTCCACCACGCTCGCGCCGTTCGCCGCCCGCTGGACGGCCTCGACGCCCTTGTGGGCGGCGTCCTTGCTCGCGTAGCCCTGGCCGGTGGCGACGATCTCGCCGTTGCCCGCCTTGAGCCGGAACCGGAACTTGCCGCCGGCGTCCTCGTACACCTCGAACTTGCCCGCCATCCGGGCCACCTCCTCGTCGACGGGACGCGCCGCGCGCCCCACCTGCACGGTGCGCCCGGGCGCCGTCGGCCCGCACCCGCTCGGGGTCCGGACGGGTGACCCCGGCCGGAGCGGGTGCCGGGGCGGCCCGGGGCCGGTTGAATGGACGGATGGACTGCGTCTTCTGCGCGGTGGTCGCCGGCACGGAGCCCGCGCACCGGGTGCTGGACGACGAGGTGGCGGTGGCCTTCCTGGACCGCCGGCCGCTCTTCCCCGGCCATGTGCTGGTGGTCCCCCGCGACCACCGCCCCACCCTCACGGACCTGCCGCCGGCGGACGTGGGCCCGTTCTTCCTGCGGGTGCGGCGGGTGGCGGCCGCGGTGGAACTCGGACTGGGGGCGGCGGGGAGCTTCGTCGCGGCGAACAACCGGGTCAGCCAGTCGGTGCCGCACCTCCACGTCCATGTGGTGCCGCGCAACCCGAAGGACGGGCTGCGCGGCTTCTTCTGGCCGCGCCGGGCGTACTCCGACGAGGCGGACGCGGCGCTGGTCGCCGAGCGGCTGCGCGCCGCGCTCGCCCCCTGAAGCCGTTGCCGCCGGAGCCGCCCGGCCTCAGGTCCGGCCCTCCGGCTCAGCCGACCCGGACGTTGTCGACCACCCAGTACCAGTTGTTGCTGCCGGTGTACCGGAAGCGCAGCCGCAGCCGGCTCGCGCCCGCCGGGACGGCCAGGTCCAGCCGCTGGCGGCCGTTGGTGTCGGCGGTGTAGCTCTTCACCTCGACCGGCGTGCCGCCGTCCCAGACCGCGAGCACCCGGGCGGTCTGCACGCCCTCCGGCCGGTAGAAGGTGTTGAAGGTGACCGGGACGCTGCTCCGGCCCGCCACCGGGTACTCCGGGCTGACCAGGGTGGAGTCGTAGTTCCCCTGGAAGGTCTTGTCGGCCCACTCGTCGGAGTCGGCGACGGCGAAGACGTTGCGGGAGCGGACGTTGAGCTCGCGGTTCTGGTCGCGCTGGGCCTTGGTCCAGAACTCGTCGGTGGTGAACGACCAGCCGCGCCACTCGGTGACGCCGCCGGTGCCCATCGCCGAGTTGTCGACGGACCAGCCGGCCGGCGCGGTGCGGGTGAAGCCGAGGACGCCGGCCGGGATGCCGGTCTCGTCGACCCGGCCGGTGAGCTGCGGGCGCAGCGCGTCGAAGTCGTCCGGGACCAGGGCCGGGATCGGGGTGCCGTCGAGGCCCCAGGCGGGGTCGGCGGTGATGCCGAGGTGCGCCAGGGCGGTGGGCGCGATGTCGACCATCCGCACGTCGTAACGGACCGAACCGGCCGGGAACGCCGAGCCGTTGGCGATCACGAAGGTCTGCCGCTCCTCCCAGGTGGAGCCGCCGTGGCCGCCGGTGGGGGTGTGGCCGTGGTCGGCGGTGATCATCACCAGCCAGTCCTCCTGGGCGTAGCCGGCCCGGCCGCGGACGGCGGTGAGGATCTGGCCGACCTGGGTGTCCACGCCCCGGATCGCGTCCAGGTAGGCCTGGCTGGCGGAGCCGCTGCTGTGGCCGGCGTGGTCGACGTTGTCGAGCTGGACGAAGACCGCGTCGGGGTTGCCGTCGCGCAGCCGGGCGACGGCGCGGGAGGTGGTGCCGGTGTCGTACTCGGCGGACGGGGTGGCGACCCGGGTGTCGACCCGGCCGGAGTAGATGGTGTCGGCGATCGGCGCCCAGGACGCCACCACGTAGGTGGAGAGCGCCGGGTTCGCCGTCTCGACCCGGGTCAGGAAGTCGGGGTAGGTGGCGAAGGCGGGGGCGGTGAAGTTGTTGTCGAGGACGTTGTGCTTGTCCGGCCAGACGCCGGTGGCGATGGTGGACCAGCCGGGGCCGGAGGAGGTGCCGGCCATCGGGCTGGTGTAGAGGCTGCTCGCGGCGGTGAGGCCGCCGGCCATCAGGGCGGCGAGGTTCGGGGCGCCGGAGTCCTTGATGCGGGTGAGCATGGTGCCGTCCAGGCCGATGACCAGGACCTTGGGGGTGCGGGCGGCGGCAGCGACGGCGGTGGCCGCGCGGGCGGCGGTGGCGGCCAGCGGGCCGGCGGCGAGGGCCGCGGCGGCGGTGCCGAGGAGCAGGCCGCGGCGGGACAGTCCGGGGGCGGCGGGGCTCTGCGGGGTGGCGTGGGTGTGCTGCGCGGCGGGGGTCCGGGCGTTCACGTCGTTCTCCTGATGCGTCGTCATGGCGCGGAACGGGGCGGTGACTACGGTCGGAGCAGCGGATGGCCGGGGGTCGCCGGGTTTCCGACCCGGGTGTGAACAACGCCCGAATTCGGTCCAGACCAGTTATCTTTCTGTGATCAAGGCCGACCCGTGAAGGAAGTCGGAGGAGGGGGCCGGAGGAGGGGCCGGGGGAAGGTCAGTCCGCCTCGAGGCGGGTGGTGAAGCTGAAGCGGTCGCCCCGGTAGAGCGAGCGGACCCGCTCCACCGGCCGGTCGGCGGAATCCCTGGTCAGCCGGTGCAGCAGCAGCATCGGGAGGGCGGGCGGCGTGCCGATCAGCAGCGCCTCGCGCGGGGTCGCCAGCACGGTCTCGATCCGCTCGTCCGCGGCGCCGAAGGAGATGCCCACCTTCTCGCCGAGGTACGCGTACAGCGAGGACCCGGGGTCGAACTCCTCCTCCAGCCCCGGCACCCGCCCGACCGCCAGGTAGGTGCTCTCCAGGCCCACCCGCTCGCCGTCCGCGAGCAGCACCCGCTCCAGGTGCCAGACCGGATCGCCGGCGTCGATCCGCAGCTGCCCGGCCAACTGGGGGTCGGCGCCGAGTCGTTCGAGCCCGATCAGGGTCCGGCCCGGCACCCGGCCCTGGCGCCGCACGCCCTCGGTGTAGCTGGCCAGCGAGAGCGGCTGCTCCAGCTTGGGGCCGGCCACCACCGTGCTGCGGCCGCGCCGCCGGACCCGGCCCTGGATCAGCAGCTCGCGCAGGGCCTGGCGGAGGGTCTCCCGGGCCACCTCGAAGCGGGCGGCGAGCTCGCGCTCGGTCGGCAGCACGCCCCCCTCGCCGAGCTCGTCCAGCAGCGCCTCCAGCTGGCCCTTGACGGCGTAGTACTTGGGCACCCGGCCGTGCTCCGGGATGCCCGACCTGATCGGTGCGCCGGGGCCCGACCGGGCGTCGGCGTCGGGGGTCTGATCCACCCGGACATCCTCCCAGACCCGGCAGCCGGGCCATGACAGGCCGTCGGGGCGCCGCCGGTCCACCCGCCGACGGGCGCATTCCGGGCGATTCGCCCCGACCCCCTTGACAGGTATAGACCACTCCGCTTGAGTCTGGAACAGCCCCGCACCCGGCCCGCACCCCGGTCGGCCCGTCCCCCACGACGCGCCCCCCAACGCGGGGCCCCGGCTCCCCTGCCCCGACGTCCCGTCCTCCACGACCGTGCGGCCCCCACCGCACAAGGGGTGATCAAGTGTCCACGAAACGCCTGCTCGCACTGCTCTCCGCCGTCCTCACGGCGCTCGCGGTGATCCTGCTGCTGCCCGCCGCCAACGCCAGCGCCGCCGTCTGCGCGACGCCCTGGAACTCCTCCGCCGTCTACACCGGCGGGGCCGCCGTCTCGTACAACGGCCACAACTGGCTCGCCAAGTGGTGGACCCAGAACGAGCCGCCGAGCACCGGCGGTTCGGGCGTCTGGTCCGACCAGGGCGGCTGCGGCACCGGCCCGAACCCGACCGGAACGCCCACCCCCACGGGCACCGTCAACCCCGGCGGATTCCCGGTCAGCCAGGCGCAGTTCAACCAGATGTTCCCGAACCGGAACCCCTTCTACACCTACCAGGGCCTGATCGACGCCCTCTCCGCGTACCCCGCGTTCGCCGCCACCGGCACCGACACCGTGCGCAAGCAGGAAGCCGCGGCGTTCCTCGCCAACGTCAACCACGAAACCGGCGCGCTGGTCTACGTGGTGGAGCAGAACACCGCCAACTACCCGCACTACTGCGACACTTCCCAGCCCTACGGCTGCCCCGCCGGACAGGCCGCCTACTACGGGCGCGGGCCGATCCAGCTGAGCTGGAACTTCAACTACAAGGCCGCCGGCGACGCCCTCGGCATCGACCTGCTGCACAACCCCAACCTGGTGCAGACCGACCCGGCCGTGGCCTGGAAGACCGCGCTCTGGTACTGGAACACCCAGAACGGGCCCGGCACCATGACCCCCCACAACGCCATGGTCAACGGCGCGGGCTTCGGCGAGACCATCCGCAGCATCAACGGCTCGCTGGAGTGCAACGGCGGCAACCCCGCGCAGGTGCAGAGCCGGATCAACGCCTACCAGCGCTTCACCCAGCTGCTCGGCACCGTCCCCGGCAACAACCTGAGCTGCTGACGGACCGGCGGGACGGCGGCGCCGTACCTCCGGGGGACGAGCGGCGGGTGCCGAAATCGTCGCCGCGGTGGACGAAACCACCGTCCCGCCCCTCCTAGGCTCGGACTCATGAACGATCTTGGCAGCCTCGTCCAGCAGACCGCCGACCGCCTCGCCGGCCAACAGGTCGGCGCGGTGGTCGCCGGGCTCGCCCGCGGCACGGTGGAGATCCGCGGCGCCGGACGCACCGGCCCCGGGGCCGCGGGCGGACCCCCCGGACCGGACACGCTCTTCGAGATCGGCTCGGTGACCAAGGTCTTCACCTCGCTCGCGCTCGCCCGGCTGACGCTGGCGGGCACCGTCACCCTCGACGACCCGCTCGCCGAGGTCCTCGCCGACGCCCTCCCGGCCGGCGCCGCCGTCCCGGCCAAGGGCCCCGAGCCGCTCGCCCTGCGGCACCTCGCCACCCACACCTCCGGCCTGCCCAGGCTGCCCGCCGGCATGCTGCTGTCCTCCCTCCTCAGCCCCAACAAGCCCGACCCGTACGCGCACTGCACCGCCGACGCCCTGCTGACCGGCCTCGGCCGGACCAGGCTCCGGGCCGCCCCCGGCCGCAGCTTCCGCTACTCCAACCTCGGCGCCGGACTCCTCGGCCTCGCCCTCGCCCACCGGGCCGGCGTCGGCTACGGGGAACTCGTCCGGCGGGAGATCTGCGAACCGCTCGGCCTGCGGGACACCGTCCTGGAGCCCTCCCCGGAGCAGACCGCCCGGCTCGCCCCCGGCCACACCACCGGCGGACGGCCCGTCCCCGCCTGGCAGCTCGCCGACCTCGCCGGCGCGGGCGGCCTGCGCTCCACCGCGGCCGACCTGGCGGTCCTGCTCCAGGCCCAACTGGCCGGCGACACCGGCTCCGCACCGCTCGGCCCCGCGATCGCCCTCACCCGCGAGGTGCGGCACCGGGTCAACCCGGTCGCCTGGATGCACCTCGGCTGGCTCGGCCACCGCCTCCACGCCCGCCAGGGCGGCCACCTCCAGATCTGGCACAACGGCGGCACGGGCGGCTACCGCTCCTTCGTCGCCTTCGACCCCGAACGCCAGGTCGGCGTCATCGTCCTCGCCAACACCCGCCGCTCCGTCGACACCCCCGCCGTCCGCCTCCTCCGCACCCTCCAGACCACCCGCGCCACCTTCCCGGGCCAGTAGCGTGGCCCGAGCAGGGAGAACCGCGTTTCGCACCGACCGACCGGAGGACCTGACCGAGCCGGTCGGCCAGGTCCACACCGTGCTCGTGACCCTCCGGGGTACCGGAGTCCGACACCTCACGAGCTCGACCCCGGGAACCGGCCGGCAGGTCGTCCGGGAAGCGAACCCGCCACCGCCGCAGGCACCGACCGCCACTCCTTGAGGCGGCGGCCGACCACCGGTGGTCGCCGGCCCGGCGGCCCATGAGAACTGGAGCGGCGAACCTCCTCCCGGCCTGTCCGGAACGCGGATCCCGCCCGTGCCGACACCGTTCGCAGCAGGTGTGTCGTGCGGGGTCGGTGGGGGGCGTGGGAGGATGGCAGGGCTGATGGGGACGACCTCCGGGCGGTGCTGGCCATGGTGACCGAGCATGGTGAACGAGCGTCCTGAGCACGAGGCCGGCGGGCCCGGACGGGTGCCGTCCGGGGACGGGGTGCGCCCGGAACCGGCCGAGGGCCCGGACGCGCTGCTGATGGTGCCGATCGCCACCGCGCTGATCGAGGCGGACGGGCGGATCCTGCACTGGAGCGGTGACGCCGAGGCCCTGCTCGGCTACTCCGCGGCCGAGGCGATCGGCGCGCGGGCCGCGCAGCTGCTGGCCTCCGAGGAGGACCGGCCGGAGGTGCTGGAGCTGTTCCAGCGGATCCTGGACGGCCACGGCTGGTCCGGGGTGTTCCCGGTGCGCCACCGGGACGGGCACCACGTCAACCTGGAGTTCCGCACCCATCCGATCGCCGGTCCCGGTGGCAGCCCGCTGGTACTCGCGGTGGCCTCCGACGTGACCACGCTGGAGCGGATCCAGGCGGACCTGGCACTACTGGACGGCTTCTTCTCGCAGGCGCCGGTCGGGATGGCCGTCTACGACGCCCAGCTGGCCTTCGTACGGATCAACGAGGCGCTGGCCCGGGTCAACGGGCTGCCGGTCGAGCGGCACCTCGGGCACCGGCTGACCGAGCTGCTGCCCGGGATCAACGGTGCCGAGAGCGAGGCCGTGATGCGCCGGGTGCTGGAGACCGGCGAACCGGTGGTGGACGCCCGCTCGCACGGCCGCACCCCGGGCGACCCGACCCACGACCACGCGTGGTCCGCCTCCTACTTCCGGCTGGAGGAGCCGGGCGGGCAGGTGCTCGGCGTGAGTTCGACCATCATCGACATCACCGAGCGCTTCCGGGCCGACGCCCGCGCCGCGCGCGCGCAGGAGCGGCTCGCCCTGCTGGTCGAGGCCTCCGCCTCGATCGGCACCACGCTGGACCTGCGGCAGACCGCCCGGGAGCTGGCCGACGCCATGGTGCCCAAGGTGGCCGACATCAGCGGCGTCTTCGCCCTGGAGGCGCTGGCGGCCGGCCGCACCGTGGAGCCGCTGGACCCGACCGCGCCGCAGCACGTGCGCCGGCTGGCCCTGGCGACCTCCGATCCGCTGTACCCGGCCGAGGCGCTGCCGGTCGACACCGTGTACGAGGTGAACCCGGACACCCCGTACGCGCGGGCGCTGGCCACCGGGCGGACGGTGGTGGTGCCGTCCTGGGAACTGCCACCGCTGAGCGACGCGATCACCGAGAGTCGCCGGCAGGCGTTCCTCGGCGACCGTCCGCGTTCGGTGCGGATCACCCCGCTGGTGGCACGCGGCACCACGCTCGGCATGATCGTCTACTCCCGGCGCGGCGAACGGGAGTCCTTCGCCGAGGCCGACATCACGCTCGGTGACGAACTGGCCTCCCGGGCCGCCGTGGCCATCGACAACGCCCGGCTCTACCTGCGCCAGCACCAGATCGTGCTCGCCCGCCAGCAGGCGCTGCGCGAGGCCAAGGCCGCGCAGGAGCGCCTCGCCCTGGTGAATGTGGCCTCCACCCGGATCGGCACCACCCTCGACCTCACCCAGACCGCCGAGGAACTGGCCGCCGTGGCGACCCCCCGGCTGGCCGACACGGTGGTGGTCGAGGTGCTCGACGACCTGGTGCGCGGCGAGCGCGAGGCGCGGCCGTCCGGCGACGGCTCGGCGCTGCTGCGGCGGATGGCCTTCCACTCGGCGGACCGCTCCACCCTGCGCCCGATCGACCGCAGCGGCGGGGTGCACCGCTTCCCGCCCTCCTCCCCCTACGCCTGGGCGCTGCGCCACCGCCGTCCGGTACTGGTCCCGCGGATGGACGAGGCCGGGATGGCCTGGTTCCGGGACGATCCGGTGCGGGCCGCGGCGGTGCACGAGCAGCAGGTGCGCTCGTTCATGGTGGTGCCGCTGATCGCCCGCGGTTCGCCGGTCGGCGTGGCGGCGTTCTACCGGACGGTGCTGGAGCGCCCGTACGAGGACGACGACCTGGCGCTGGCCGGGGAGTTGGCGGCGCGGGCGGCCGTCTCGATCGACAACGCGCTGCTGTTCACCCGGGAGCGGGACGCCGCGGCCGCCCGGCAGCGCGCGCTCGACGAGGCGTGGGCCGCGCAGCAGCGGCTGTCGCTGCTCAACGAGGCGTCCAACCGGATCGGCACCACCCTCGATCTCCACCGCACCGCGCACGAGTTGATCGAGGTGGTGATCCCCCGGTTCGCCGACTTCGTCACCGTCGACCTGCGCGAGGCGGTGCTCGGCGGCGAGGACCCGGCGCCCGTGCCGCCGGACGGCTCGGTGCTGATGCGGGCGGTGGCGGTCGGCGAACTGGACGCCGACGGGCTGATGTCGGACGCCGCCGACGCGGTCGGCGAGACCTCGCAGTCGGCCAAGGTGTACGCGGAGAGCCTGCGCACCGGGCGTTCGATCCTGGTGTCGGAGGTCGACGAGGCGGCGCTGCGCCGGATCGTCGCCTCCGAGGACCGGGTGCAGCCGGGGCTGGAAGCGGGCGTGCACTCGTACCTGATGGTGCCGTTGATGGCACGCGGACTGGTGCTGGGCGGTGCGGAGTTCATCCGCACCCGCAATCCCCTGCCGTTCGGCCCGGCGGACCGCGCGCTGGCCGAGGAGCTGGTCGGCCGCACCGCGCTGGCCATCGACAACGGCCGGCTCTACCGGCGCGAGCGGGAGACGGCGCTCACCCTCCAGCGCAGCCTGCTGCCGCAGGAGATCCACCGCACGCTGGGGCTGGAGATCGCCTACCGCTATCTGCCGAGCAGTGTGGTGAGCGAGGTCGGCGGGGACTGGTTCGACGTCGTCCCGCTCTCCTCGGGCCGGGTCGCTCTGGTGGTCGGCGACGTCATGGGGCACGGCATCAGGGCGGCCGCGACCATGGGGCAACTGCGTACCGTGGCAAGAACGTTGATCACCCTGGAGCTGGCGCCCGACCGGGTGATGCAGCGGCTGGACGAGGCCACCACGGCGATCGGCGAGGGCCAGTTCGCCACCTGCGTCTGTGTCGTGTACGACCCCGTCGACCGGAGCTGCACCGCCGCCTGCGCCGGCCACCTGCCGCCGGTGGTGGCCGACACCGCCGGGAACGCCCGGCTGCTGGAGCTGCCGCCCGGCGCGCCGCTCGGGGTCGGCGGAGTCCCGTTCGAGAGCGTCGGGTTCACCCTCCCCGAGGAGGGACTGCTCGCCCTCTACACCGACGGCCTGGTCGAACGGCGCGGCCGCGACCTCGACGAGGGGCTGCAGTTGCTGTGCCGCACCATCGCGGACCGGCGCGGTTCGCTGGAGCAGACCTGCGACGCCGTGCTCTCCGAACTCACCGGCCGCAGCAGCGAGGACGACATCGCGGTCATCATGGCGCAGGCCCGGCCGGTCGGTTCGGACCGGATCGCCACCCTCGCGCTCGACGACGACCACGCGATGGTGGCCCACTCGCGCCGGTTCACCCGGGAGACACTGACCGGCTGGGGGCTGGCGCAACTGGCCGACTGGGCCGAGCTGCTGACCAGCGAACTGATCACCAACGCACTGGTGCACGCGGGTTCGCCGACCCAGCTGCGGCTGCTGTGCAACCGCACCCTGACCGTGGAGGTGGCCGACCGGGACGCCGGCACCCCCCGGATGCGGCGCGCCGACGAGGAGGACGAGGGCGGTCGCGGCATCCACCTGGTGAACGAACTCGCCCACCGCTGGGGCACCCGGCAGACGCCGGACGGCAAGGTGGTGTGGTTCGAACTCGAGCTGCCACCGGGGCTGTCGGAGCGGTGACGGCGCCGCCGCACCGGCGGACGGCGCCGGATGTCCTGGGACCGGCGACGTCAGGCTTCCTCGGCCGCCAGCAGGTGTTCCAGGACCGGGAGGGCGGCGAGCAGGACGGCCTGTTCGTCCGGGGTGAGGGTCTGCATCCGGCGGGCGAGGAGTTCGGAGCGCTGTCGGCGGATGCCCGCGAGCAGTTCGGCGCCGGCCGGGGCGACGGCCACCAGGAAGGACCGGCCGTCCGTGGGGTCGGGGAGCCGTTCGACCACCCCGGCCGTCACCAGCAAGCCGACGGTGCGGGTCATGGAGGGCGCGGACACCCCTTCCAGGGCGGCGAGTTCGCCGAGCCGCAGCGGTCCGTGCTGCTCGATCCTGGCGATCGCGGACTGCTGGGCGAAGGTGAACTCCTGGCCGGCCGAGGACTGCGCGAGGCGGCGGTGCAGGCGGGCGATCACCAGCCGCAACCGGGCGACGGCCGCCGCGTCCGGGGCGTCGGGGCCCTGGGGTTCGGGGGTGGTCACGAGCGCGCTCCCCCGGTCGCCGCGCGGGGCTTCCCCGCTCCGCCGCTACCGCCCCCGGCCCCCGGGCCGGCCGGGGCCCGGCCGGTGCGCCCGCGCAGCAGCGAGGCGACGGCGGCGACGAGCGACATCGCGATGGCGAGCGAGAACACCACCATCAGGCCGTCGTGGAACGGGCCGGAGATCAGGTGGGGGAAGAACTCCCGGCCGGTGAGCGTCTCCGCGTTACCGGCGGGCACTTGGGCGAGAACCTGCGGGCCGAGCAGTTCACGGACCGGGTTGTAGCCCAGGAACGCCGCGAACAGCGTGCCGACCGGGGGCAGTTGGGCGACGGCGTGGGCGTCCGCGGCGGGCACGCCCTGGGCGGTGAGCCCGTCGGAGAGGGTGTGCGGCAGGGAACCGGCCAGGCCGGCGACCATGAGCGAGAAGAAGACGCCGATGGAGAGCACCATGCCGGCGTTCTGGAAGGTGGCCCGCATGCCGGAGGCGGCTCCCCGGTCGGCGGCGGGCACGCTGGACATCACCAGCGCGGTGTTGGGCGCGGCGAACAGGCCGCCGCCGAGGCCGTTGAGGAAGACCAGCAGCGCGAACGCCGGGTACCCGAAGTCGGTGGGCAGGGCGAGCAGTCCGGCGAAGGAGGCGGCCATCACCAGCAGGCCGCCCGCGGCGAAGAGCCTGGCCCCGAACCGGTCGGACAGGTATCCGGCGACCGGCCCCGCGGCGAGGAAGCCCACGGTGAGCGGGACGAGGTAGATGCCCGCCCACAGCGGGGTGTCGGCGTAGTCGTACCCGTGCAGCGGCAGCCAGATGCCCTGGAGCCAGACGATCAGCATGAACTGGAGGCCGCCCCGGGCGATCGAGCCCAGCAGGGTGGCGAGGTTGCCGCCGGTGAACACCGGGTCGCGGAAGAGCCGCAGCGGGAACATGGGTTCGGCGACCCGGCTCTCGACCACGCAGAACACGCCGAGCACGGCGGCGCCGCCGAGCAGCCCGGCCAGGACCCACGGGTTGGTCCAGCCCATGGTGTGCCCGCCGTAGGGCTGGATGCCGTAGGTGATCGCGGCGAGCAACGCGGTCAGGCCGACGGCGAAGGTGATGTTGCCCCACCAGTCGATGCGGCCCGGGCGGCGGACGCCGGTCTCGCGCAGCGAGCGGTAGGCCCAGACGGTGCCGATCACACCGATCGGCACGTTCACCCAGAAGATGGACCGCCAGTTCCACTCGGCGAGCAGTCCGCCGAGCACGAGCCCGACGAAGGAGCCGGCGATCGCGGCCACCATGTTGACGCCCAGGGCCATGCCGCGCTGCCGGGCGGGGAAGGCGTCGGTGATGATCGCGGCGGAGTTCGCCATCAGCATGGCGCCGCCGACCGCCTGCACCACCCGCCAGCCGATCAGCCAGAGCGCACCGCCCCCGCCCTGGAGCGGGTCGAGGGAGAGGACGACCGAGGTGAGGGTGAAGATCAGGAAGCCGGCGTTGTAGATCCGCACCCGGCCCCAGATGTCGCCGAGCCGTCCGAGGGTGACCACGAGCACCGCCGTGACCAGCATGTAGCCCATCAGCATCCACAACAGGTAGCCGACGTTGCCGGGCCGGAGCGGGTCCAGGTGGATGCCGTTGAAGATCGCGGGCAGCGAGATCAGCACGATCGAGGAGTTGATCGTGGCGATCAGCATGCCCAGCGTGGTGTTGGAGAGCGCCACCCATTTGTAGCGCGGGTGGTCCGCGTCGACGTCCATCGCCCCGTCCTCCCCCGGATGGGCCGGGCCCCGGCCGGGCCCGGGAGTATTTAGCTGAGGTCAACTAAATTACTCCGTTCGGGGCTCCGGGAGAAGGCCCGCGCGGACCCGGGCGCGCGGGCGCGGCGGACAGTCGCGGCAGGCGCGGAATGCGCGGCGGGCGCGGAATGCGCGGCAGACGGGCTACCAGGACTCCGGGTCCGACCAGGCCGCCAGGGTCCGGCGGCTCTCGAAGCGGCACGGACGGCCGGTCAGCGGATCGGTGAACTCCATCGCGGCGGAGAGCAGCTGCAGCGGGCGGCGGAAGTCGTCCGGGGCGGGCTCCGGCAGCACCACCGGGTACACCGGGTCGCCCAGGATCGGCAGGCCCAGACCGCTCATGTGCAGCCGCAGCTGGTGCGTGCGGCCGGTGGACGGCCGCAGCAGGTAGTGGCCCAGGCCGCCGCGCCGCTCCAGCAGGCCGATCCGGCTCTCGCTGTTCGGCGGCGCGTCCAGCTCCTGGGCGGCGATCACCCCGCGCTCCTTCACGATGTGGCTGCGCACGGTGCGGGGCAGCTCCACCGCGGGGTCGTAGGCCGCCACCGCCCGGTACTCCTTGCGGACCAGCCGGTCCCGGAACAGCGACTGGTAGGCGCCACGGTCCTGCGGCCGCACCACGAACATCGCCAGCCCCGCCGTCAACCGGTCCAGCCGGTGCGCCGGGCTCAGTGCGGGCAGGTCCAGCGTGTGCCGCAGCCGGCTCAGCGCCGTCTCCACCACGTGCCGACCGCGCGGCGTGGTGGCCAGGAAGTGCGGCTTGTCGACCACCACCAGGTGCTCGTCCCGGTGCAGCACCTCCAGTTCGAACGGGACCGGCACCTCGGCCGGCAGCTCCCGGTAGAACCACAGGTGGGCACCCGGCCGGAACGGGTCGGCCGGACCGACGGACCGGCCGTCCTCGCCGACCACCTCGCCGGCCCGCAGCAGCCCGTCCACCCGCTCCGCCGCCACCGCGGGCAGCCGCTCCCCCAGGTACTCCCGCACGGTCTCCCACGGCCCGCCGGTCACCGGCAGCCGCAGGTGCACCGGATCGACCCCCTGCCGCTGCGGCAGGGGGGAGGTCGGGGCCGCGCTCCTACGTCTCATCGCGTCCGTCAGCCTAGTTCGTCGCGACCCCCGGACGGACGGCGGGCGGAGGGCGGCCCCCGGCCGGAGGGCAGCCGGAATGCGCGCGGGCGGGCCGCCGGGATGCCGGTGGGGCGGGCGGCGGTGGAGAGTGGACGGAGGGGGCGGCACTCCTGCGGGCGCCGCCGTCGAGTCGTCGGACCGTCGAGTGGCCTGGAGGCGGGTGCGTGAGCGCGAGCGGCGAGGGCCCCGAGGGCGCCGAGGCACCGGGCCGGGTGCCGCTGCCCCGGCTGCCGCGGCGGACCAGGCTGCTGCTCGGCGGCGCCTTCCTGCTGCTGGTCGGGGCCGTCGTGACGGACCTGCTGACCGGCCCCGGCAGCACCCTCTCCCCCGTGCTCGCCGCCGCGCCCGTCCTGGTCGGGGCCACCACCCGCCGGGCCCGGGTGCCGCTCGCCACCGGCGCGGCCGCCGTCGTCGTGGCCGGCCTGCTGGAGGAGGCCAACTCCCACCTGCCGCTCTCCGTCCACCTCGCCTCGCTGATCACCATCACCGCCACCACCCTCGCCAGCACCGCCAACGTCGTACTGATCGCCGCCCGCGAGCGCGAGCTGTTCCAGGTGCGGACCGTCGCCGAGGCCGCCCAGCGGGCCCTGCTGCGCCCGCCGCCCGAACGGATCGGGCCGCTGCGGATCGCCGTCCGGTACATGGCGGCGGCCGCCGAGGCGAGGATCGGCGGGGACCTCTACGACGTGGTGGACACGCCGTTCGGGATCCGGATCCTGCTCGGGGACGTCCAGGGCCACGGCCTGCCCGCCGTCGAGACGGCGGCGGACGTGCTCGGCGCCTTCCGCACGGCGGCGCGCACCGAACCGGACCTCGCCCGGCTCGCCGAGCACCTGGACGCCGCGCTGGCCGGGCGGCCCGCCGACGGACGGTTCGTGACCGCGGTGCTGCTCGCCGTGGACCGGGGGGACAGCGCGGCCCTGCTGGTCAACTGCGGCCATCCGCACCCGCTGCTGCGCCGTGGCGGCCGGGTCACCGAACTCGTCCCCACCCGGCACGCCCCGCCGCTGGGCCTGCTCGGCCTGCTGGGCGACGGCCGCTACACGGCCGAGCCGGTCGACCCGTGGCCCGGCGACCTGCTGCTGCTGTACACCGACGGGGTCTCCGAGGCCCGTGACACGGCGGGCGAGTTCTACCCCCTCCCCGACCGCTTCGCCGCGCTCCCGGCCGGGACCCCGGAGGACCTGATGGACGCCCTGCTGCCCGACCTCGCCTCCTGGGTCTCCCCGGGCGGCCTCGCCGACGACGCCGCCGCGCTCGCCGTCCGCTGGGACCGCTGACCCCCGCCAGCCCGAACGGCCCGCCGATCCGCCGGCCCCGCCGGCCGTTCCGGGGCGGTTGTCGGTGGTGCGTGCGAGGGTGGGTCCGCGGTCGGTACCGGCCGGGCGCACGGGCTTTCGTCGAGGGGACGGTGCGATGGGCGGCAGGGCGAGTGGGGCCTTCGAGGTGACGGCGTTCGAGCCGGAGGAGTCGGACGAGCAGCCGGGCGCGACGCTCGGCCGCGTCCGGCTCACCAAGGAGTTCACGGGTGGGCTGACCGGCGCGAGCGTGGTGCGGATGCTGTCGGTGCTGGACGGCGCGGGCGGCCCGGCCGCGTACGTGGCGGTGGAGCGGTTCACGGGCGCGCTGGACGGGCGGCAGGGGTCGTTCGTGCTGCAGCACTCGGCGCCGGGGAGCCACGGCGAGCGGTTGGCGATCCGGGTGGTCGCGGGCACGGGCGCGGGCGAGCTGGCGGGGATCACCGGGGTGTTCGAGCTGGAGGTGGACGAGGAGGGCCGGCACACGTACGTCCTGGAGTACGACCTGGGCTGAGGCGCGGCGCCGGTGCGACACCCCCCACTGCTGTCACGATGATGCGATCAATACACGATCGACATCGGAGAGTGACGGATGGTCGGGGTGCCCACAGGAAGCCCGGACGGGGCGCGGGGGATCGACGGCGTGGTCCGGCGGCTACGGGCGATCGCGGCCGGACTCCCGCCCACCGACGGGGTGGCGGTGTTCAACCGGATGTATCTGACGGTCACCGAGGGCGTCCGGACCGGACTGGGCGGGTTCACCGATCCGCCCGCCGTGGCCGAGCTGGACGTGCTCTTCGCCGGGCGCTACCTGCTGGCGGTGGACGCGGTCGCGGCGGGGCGGCGGCCACCGGCCTGCTGGCGGCCGCTGTTCGAGCAGCGCGCCGACCCGGAGGTGCACCCGCTGCAGTTCGCGCTGGCCGGGATGAACGCCCACATCCAGCACGACCTGCCGCTCGCCGTCGTCGACACCTGCCTGCGGCTCGGCCGCGAGCCGGAGCAACTGGAGGACGACTACCACCGGATCAACGGTCTGCTGGCGGAGGTCGAGACGGCCGTGCGCGAGCAGCTGATGCCCGGGCCCGACGTGCTGGAGCGGCTGGAGCCGATGACGCACCGGATCGGGGCGTGGTCGGTCGGCACCGCGCGGGAGGCCGCCTGGGGCTCGGTGCAGCTGCTCTGGGGGCTGCGCGGGCGGCCGGCGGCGGCGCGGGCGTGCGCGGCGGCGCTGGACGGGGCGGTCGGGCTGCTCGGCCGCGCCCTGCTCCTGCCGCTGGGCCTGCGGGAGCCCGCGGTGGGCGGCGCGCCCACCGCCGCCGCACCGGTGCCCGGAACGCCGGTGGCCGGTCTGCTCCCCGTGGCGAGGAGCAGACCGGCCACCGACACGACGCGCGCCGGGCGGTGATCAGGCCCCGGCTGCGGTGATCAGGCCCAGCTGGAGTGCAGCGGCTTGCCCTCGGCGTAGCCGGCCGCGCTCTGGATGCCGACCACGGCCTTCTCGTGGAACTCCTCCAGGCTGGCCGCGCCCGCGTAGGTGCAGGAGCTGCGCACGCCCGCGACGATGGAGTCGATGAGGTCCTCGACGCCCGGGCGGGCCGGGTCGAGGAACATCCGGGAGTGCGAGATGCCCTCCTCGAACAGCGCCTTGCGGGCACGGTCGTACGAGGAGTCCTGGGCGGTGCGGTTGCTCACGGCCCGCTTGGAGGCCATGCCGAAGGACTCCTTGTACTGGCGGCCGTCGGCGGCGGTCTGGAGGTCGCCGGGCGACTCGTAGGTGCCGGCGAACCAGGAGCCGACCATCACGTTGGACGCGCCGGCGGCCAGCGCCATCGCGACGTCGCGCGGGTGGCGCACGCCGCCGTCGGCCCAGACGTGCTTGCCCAGGCGGCGGGCCTCGGCGGCGCACTCCAGCACGGCGGAGAACTGCGGGCGGCCGACGCCGGTCATCATCCGGGTGGTGCACATGGCGCCCGGGCCGACGCCGACCTTCAGGATGTCCGCGCCGGCCTCGACCAGGTCGCGCACACCGGCCGCGGAGACGACGTTGCCCGCGACGATCGGGACCTGCGGGTCCAGCCCGCGCACGGCGCGCAGCGCGCTGATCATCGACTCCTGGTGGCCGTGCGCGGTGTCCACGACGAGCGTGTCGGCGCCGGCCTCCAGCAGGGCCTTGGCCTTGCCGGCCACATCGCCGTTGATGCCGACGGTGGCGGCGATCCGCAGCTTGCCGGCGGCGTCGACGGCCGGGGTGTAGAGGGTCGCGCGCAGCGCGTTCTTGCGGGTGAGCAGGCCGACCAGGCGGCCGTCGCCGTCGACGACCGGGGCGAGCTTGCGGTGCGCCTCGCTGAGCTTGTCGAAGGCGTCGCGCGGGTCGATGCCCTCGTCGAGCAGCAGAAGGTCGCGGGACATCACCTCGGCGAGCGAGGTGAAGCGGTCGACACCCTGGCAGTCGGAGTCGGTGACGACGCCGACCGGGCGGCCGTCCTCGACCACGACCAGCGCGCCGTGGGCGCGCTTGGGCAGCAGCGAGAGCGCCTCGGCGACGGTGGCGCCGGGGTCGAGGGTGATGGCGGTGTCGTGCACCAGGTGGCGCTGCTTGACCCAGCCGACGACCTCGGCGATGACCTCGGTCGGGATGTCCTGCGGGATGGCGACCAGGCCGCCGCGGCGGGCGACGGTCTCGGCCATCCGGCGGCCGGCGATGGCGGTCATGTTGGCCACGACCAGCGGGATGGTGGTGCCGGTGCCGTCGTTGGAGGACAGGTCGACAGCCTGGCGGGAGCCCACGGCGGATCGGCTGGGGACCATGAATACGTCGTCGTACGTAAGGTCGTACGAGGGCATGAGGTCGTTCAGGAAGCGCATGAAACGGGGCTCTCTGGCTGGGAGAAATTACACCTCGGGTGCGGGTGCGGCACGGCCGCAGGGCGCACTCGGGCGCCCCTGCACCCAACGTTCGATTCTCCGGTACCGGTAGGACAAACGCCAGCTGGCCGCCGTTTGCTGGGGCTGCGTACAAGCCATGATCAAAGCTTCGCGCGTAGATATGGAGGATCCTCCAAGTCCCGGGCTTTCGCCCCGGCCGGGGCCGCTCCCGTAGCATTCACGCGGTAGACGCGGCGGACGCCGTGATCGGCGAGGCGAGCGGGAACGGCAGAGGCATGGCGGCGGGATCGACGGCAACAGCGGGCGTGGACAGCGGGCAGCGGCGGGGCGACGAGGACATCGAGGAGATCGACTACGGCCCCGGCCTCGACCCCGAGCGGCTCCGGCTCTGCCTGGAGGTGCTGGCCGAGCTGGACGAGCTGCACGTCGACCACCCGGACGCGATCACCGTCCGCCAGGCCGTCGGCGGCATATTCCGCACCCTCAAGCAGCGCCGCCGCCAGGAGACCCGGGCCCGCAAGACCGCCAACGACCGCGAGGTCACCGCGCGCACCGCGACCGGCGCCCCGAGCCGGATCGACGACGAGACGGCCGGCGCCTTCGGCCTGACCACCGTCACCACCACGGAGATCGCCGGGATCCTGGAGCGCCCCCGCTCCTGCTACATCTGCAAGCAGCGCTACATCGAGGTCGACGCGTTCTACCACAACCTCTGCCAGGGCTGTGCGACCAAGAACCGGGCCCGGCGCGACGCCCGCGCCGACCTGACCGGCAAGCGCGCGCTGCTGACCGGCGGTCGCGCCAAGATCGGTATGTACATCGCGCTGATGCTGCTGCGCGACGGCGCGCACACCACCATCACCACCCGCTTCCCCAACGACGCGATCCGCCGCTTCACCGCGATGCCGGACAGCGCCGAGTGGCTGCACCGACTGAAGATCGTCGGCATCGACCTGCGCGACCCGGCCCAGGTGATGGCGCTGGCCGACGAGGTCGCCGCGGACGGTCCGCTGGACATCCTGATCAACAACGCCGCGCAGACCGTGCGCCGCCCGCCGGAGTCCTACCGGGAGCTGGTCGCCGCCGAGTCGGCGCCGCTGCCGGCCGGCGAGCTGCCGCAGTCGACCACCATCGGCCGGTTCAACAGCGGCAGCGTCGACCTGCCCGCGCTGCCGCACCAGGCCTCGGACAGCGCCGAGCGGATCTCCGCCGAGGACGTCACCTCGCTCGCCCTGGTCACCGGTTCGGCGACGCCGGAGCGGATCCAGGCCGGGACGGCGATCGACGCCGGCGGCCTGGTCCCGGACCTCGCGGACACCAACAGCTGGGTGCAGACCGTCAACGAGGTCGGCCCGGTCGAGCTGCTGGAGGTGCAGCTCTGCAACTCCACCGCGCCGTTCATCCTGATCAGCCGGCTGCGCCCGGCGATGGCCGCCTCGGCCTCCCGCCGCAAGTACGTGGTCAACGTCTCGGCGATGGAGGGCGTGTTCCGGCGCGGCTACAAGGGCGCCGGCCACCCGCACACCAACATGGCCAAGGCCGCGCTGAACATGCTCACCCGTACCAGCGCGCAGGAGATGTTCGAGACCGACGGCATCCTGATGACCGCCGTCGACACCGGCTGGATCACCGACGAGCGCCCGCACCCGGACAAGATGCGCCTCGCCGAGGAGGGCTTCCACGCCCCGCTCGACCTGGTCGACGGCGCGGCCCGGGTCTACGACCCGATCGTGCGCGGCGAGCAGGGCGAGGACCTCTTCGGGTGCTTCCTGAAGGACTTCGACCGCTCCGCCTGGTAGCCGTCCGGCAGGGCGTCGCGTCACCGCGGCGTCCTGCCGCACCTGCCGGACCCACCACCCCTGCCGGACCCACCGCCCCTGCCGCACCGTCGCCCTGTCGCCCGTTCGGAGGAACCCCGACGTGACCCACGCACCGCTGCTCGGCGCCGGAGTGATCGTGCCCACCGGGGACGGCCGGGTGCTGATCGGCCGCCGCACCACGGCCGGCGAGCCGCCGACCTGGAGCCTGCCCGGCGGCAAGGTCGACCCCGGCGAGTCCTTCGAGCGGACGGCCGCGCGCGAGCTCGCGGAGGAGACCGGCATCGTGCTCCCCGCCGAGGAGATGCGGGTGCTGGCGCTGGTGCTCGACCACGAGCTGGGCCGCCCCCGGCTCACCGCCGCGGTGCTCGCCCCGCCGAGCCTCGCGGAAGCGGTGGTCACCGAGCCGCACTCCTGCGGCGGCTGGGAGCGGCTGCCGCTGGACGCGCTGCCGGAGCCGATGTTCTACCCGTCCGGGCTGGTGCTGGGCGCCTGGCGGGCGGAACTGGGCTTCGCGCCCCGGCCGGGAACGCACGCGTACGCCGTCCGGGACTGACCCGGCGCCGGTCCGCCCGGGTGACTCCCCGCACTTTGCAAAGTCGCCCGCCACTTTGCAAAGTGCGGAGCGGCTTTGCAAAGTGGCCGGGACGCACGCACGCGAACCCCGCTCCCCCGTTTCGAGGGAGCGGGGTTCGCGCTTGTCCGGCCGGGTTCACGCGGATCCGGCCGGGCCCACGCGTCGCACCGGGCCGGAGGTCAGCCGTTGCGGGCCGCCTCCGGGCCGGTGATCCGCTTCAGCAGCGGCAGCGTGGAGGCGATGATCCCGAGCGAGGACGCCAGCCCGACCAGCACCAGGCCGAAGAACACCCCGCCGGGCGACACCAGGTCGTAGTCCATCTGCGACTTGAGGAACATCGCGGCCGCGGCGAACCCCGTCCCGATCGCGAGGGCCGCCACCACCAACAGCGGCAGCGCGCTCTCCAGGCCGATCACCGCCCGCAGCATCCGCAGCGGCGCCCCGGTGAGCCGGAGCATCGCGAACGGCCGACGCCGGTCGGACAGACCCGCGACCACGCTCACCGCCAGGCTGCAGCCGGCGATCGGCAGGGTGGTGAGCAGCACCACGTCGGCCAGCTGCCGCCAGCCGGCGAGCTCCTGCTGCTGGGTGGAGCCCCAGTCCTGGACCATCCGGGCGTGGTAGTCCGGGAAGGCCCGGCTGAGCACCGTGCGGACGCGCTCCTTCGTGACCGTCGCCCCGTCCGTCGTCACATAGAGGGACTGCACCGGCAGCCGGGCGGCGGCCTCCGCCGTGATCGGCGCGGTCGGCCACTCGGTGGTCTCCTGCGACACCAGGTCCAGGAAGCCGAACGGCTCGACGGCCGCGACCTCGGCACCGGGGGCGCAGTGGCCGACCACCGGGGCCTGCGCGAGGTCGGAGCAGAGGGCCAGCACGGGCGGGGGGAAGTCCTTGGGCACCGAGGGGTCGCGGGCCAGGCCGTCCGGGTTGGCATGGGCGACGGCGAGGCCCCGGAAGCCGGGCACGGCCCGCACGTCCGCGAGGACCCGGTCCGGGACGGCATCGGTCATCGGCGGCTCGCCGGACATGGCGCCGTGCTCCACCGCGACCCGGGTCTGCGGATCTCCGCTGAGCACGCCGCGGTTGGTGTCGATGGTGCCGATGATGGCGACCGTGGCGGTGGTGACGAACAGGGCCAGGATCAGGCCGGCCACCGAGCGGAACCCGGCCTTGGGGTCGTCGGCGAGCCGGCGCACGGCGATCAGGGTCGCCGGGCGGCTCGTCCGGGCGGCGACCAGGCGGGCCACGGCCATGGTCAGCCACGGGCCGGCGATCACCAGGCCGAGCATGACCACCAGGAAGCCGGTCAGATAGGCGGCGGTCTGGCCGTTGGTGGTGTCCGGGCGGCGGCCGACGAACCAGGCGAGTTCGGCGAGCCCGGCCACCAGCGGCGCCGCCCGCCAGGCGGACGGCGGCTTCGGGGTGGTGCGGCGGCTGACGCCGAGCGGGGAGACGGTGACCCGGCGCAGGGCGAGCCGGGCGGCGACGGCCGCTGCCACCGGGACGCCGACCAGTACCGCCAGCCCCTGCGGCACGGTGAGGACGAGGTCGTCCTGGAAGAAGCGGTCCCCGGTGAACGGGACGTCCGCGACCAGCGGGCGCAGCAGCAGGAAGAGCCCGAAGCCGAGGACGGTGCCGGCCACCGCGGCGACGGTGGACTCGGCGGCCGCGATCAGGGTGATCTGCCGGGGTGTCGCCCCGACCAGGCGCATCGCGGCGTAGCGCTGCTCGCGGGTGGCGGCGGAGAGCCGGGTGGCCGTGCCGATGAAGATCACCACGGGGAAGAGCAGGGCGCCCGCGACCACCGAGAGGATGAGCGTCATGGCGTCCCCGCGGACGCCGGTGCCCGGGCAGTCGGCGTGGCAGGCCGGGAGCCGGTCGGCGATGGTGGTGATCGGTCGGGCGTCGGGGCGGGCCGCGAGGGCCGTCCGGTCCTGGCCGCCGACCAGGACCAGGGAGTCCGGGGAGGTGAGCGCGGCCTTGCCGATCTCGCCGACGAGCCGGCCCGGGAAGCGGTCGGCCAGTTGGTCGGCCGGCGTCTCGCGGATCAGTTTCGCGAGGGCGGGCGAGGCGTAGTACTCGCCCGCCGCGGGGAGCTTCGTCAGGCCCGGCGGGACCGGCGAGGTGGGACCGGTGGCGGCGACCTCGATGAACAGCAGCCGCTTGCCGTCGTAGAACTCGGGGCCGTGGTCGCGCCACCAGAGCGGGTCCACGGCCGCGCTCTCGGTGCGGCTCTTGGCGCCGCTGTTGGCCCAGAGCACGCGTTCGTTGGTGGCTCCGACGGCGTTGACTGCGGCGAGTGTGGAGAGCAGCAGGCCGACGCCGACGGCGGTGGCGGCGGTGATGGTGAGCAGCCGGGCGACGGCCTGGCGGCCGCCGCTGACGGCGAGGCGCAGGGCGAAGGCGATCACGGGGCGACCCGCTCCGCCGCGACCGGCGCGTACCCGGTGGAGAGCGTCCGGGCCCGGCCGTCCCGGACCACGGCCTCGCGGTCGGCGTAGGCGGCGACCCGGGGTTCGTGGGTGACCAGGACGACGGTGGTGCCCTGTTCGCGGGCGGCGCCGACCATCAGCTCCATGACCTGCTCACCGGTGAGGGAGTCCAGCGCGCCGGTCGGCTCGTCGGCGAAGAGCACCCGGGGGCGGGTGACCAGGCCGCGGGCGAGCGCGACCCGCTGGGCCTGGCCGCCGGAGAGTTCGCCGGAGCGGCGGCCGCCGAGGCCGTCGAGGCCGAGCCGGGCGAACCAGGGCCGGGCCTCGGCGAGGGCGGCGGCCCGGCGGACGCCGCCGAGCAGCAGCGGCAGGGCGATGTTCTCCTCGGCCGTCAGTTCCGGGACGAGCTGGCCGAACTGGAACACGAAGCCGAAGGCGTCCCGCCGTAACGCGCTGCGCCGGTTCTCGTCCAGCCGGTCGATCCGCTGTCCGTCGAAGTGCACCTCGCCCGCGTCGGGGACGAGGATGCCGGCCAGGCAGTGCAGCAGGGTGGACTTGCCGGAGCCGCTGGCGCCCATCACGGCGAGCACCTCCCCGGCCTCGGCGGCCAGGCTGGCGCCGCGCAGGGCGGGGGTCTCGCCGAAGGCGAGTTCGATGTCGCGGGCTTCTATCAGGGGGCTCATGCGCGTACCTCCGCGGCGAGGGCGTCCAGGCGGGCAGTGGTGAGGTCGATCCAGCGGAGGTCCGCCTCCAGGTGGAAGAGGCCGTGGTCGGCGAGCAGGGCGTCGACCAGCGGGCCGGTGCGGCGCAGTTCGGTGAGCTCGCGCATCCGGCGCAGGTGGGCGGCGCGCTGGGTGTCGAGGTACGCCTCGGCGTCGCGGCCGAGCAGCAGGGCGAGCACGACCTTGGTGAACAGCACCGACTGGAGGGTGGGTTCGGGGGCGACTGGCTCGCCGAGCCAGTGCTCGAACTCGGTCACCCCGGCCTCGGTGATGACGTAGCGCTTGCGTTCGGGCCCGTCGCCGGGCTCGGCCTCGCCGGCGACGACCTTGCCGTCCCGGGCCAGTCGGCCGAGCGTGGAGTAGACCTGACCGTACGGCAGGGGCTTGCCGCGCCCGAAGAAGGCGTCGTAGTCGCGCTTGAGGTCGTAGCCGTGGCTCGGCTCGCGCTCCAGCAGCCCGAGAAGGGTGAGGGGAACACTCATGGGAGGAACATACACCAGGGATATACACCGAGTGTATAGCTCGCGAGAATACGGCGCTGAGCTGGGAAAATGTCGTGCCGACCGGCCATCGACCGGCTGACGCCCGGCCAGGACCGGTCCAGGAACGCCGCGAGCGGGGGACGGCCCCGAACCCCGTCCCCCGCCCTGCACGGCGGCCCGGCGAGCCCCCACAGCGGGCCGGACCACCGCGCCCCCGGCACGGAGGGCGCGGCCGGTGCCAGCCTGCCCCCTCGACCCCCGGCCCGCCGAGGGCCGAACGTCCCGGTCCCGGCAAGAACATCCCGTCCCGGCGCGAACGTCCCGGTCCCCGCGCGCACGTCCCCGTCCCGGCACGAAGGTCCTCGTCCCCGAACCCGACCCGGGACCGGAAGTCTCCCGCACCGGCGGCCCGACCGACTCTTGTGCCCGGGGGCGGTGCCGGGGGAAATTGGAGTCGACGGGGCCCACGCACGCCGACCGCCGTGAGGAGCACGCATCGTGTCCAGGACACCCCGCCCTGCCCGCACCGTGCCGCCGCCCCGGCGGGCCGGCCGCGCGCTGCGCCGCGCCCTCGGCCGCCGACACACCGTCCGGGCCCGCGAACCCCTCGCCCGC
>NZ_JAIY01000010.1:1139760-1144981 GCF_000710405.2 Kitasatospora sp. MBT66
GAACGCTCCTGGGCCCACTGGGAGCCCCGCTGGTCCGGCCGCGCCAGCCAGCCGCAGGACGACTGACACGACGTCCGAGAACCCTCGAAGACCCGATGGAGACGCCCTTGTTCAGCACCGAACGGCTGACCGCCCGCCTCTGGCAGCACGCCGATGCCGAGCGCGCGTTCGACACCTACGGGCGCTGGGAGGTCGCCCGGTGGCTGGGCGCCGCCCCTCGGGTCCTGGAGTCGCCCGCCGAGGTACCGGCCATGATCGACCGCTGGCGGCAGCGCTCGGCCGACCCCCGCTACGGGATCTGGGCCCTGGAGCGCAAGGACACCGGTGTGGTGGTCGGCTCGGTGATCCTGATCCCGCTGCCGGACGAGGACGGCACCGGCAACGGCGAGATCGAGGTCGGCTGGCACCTGCACCCGGACTCCTGGGGCCACGGATTCGCCACCGAGGCGGCCGGCGCAGCCCTCGCCAAGGGCTTCGCCGACGGCCTCGCCGAGATCCACGCCGTGGTCCGCCCCGGCAACGACCGCTCCGCCGCGGTCTGCCGCCGCCTCGGCATGGTCCCGCAGGGCCGCACCACCCGCTGGTACGGGGCCGAGTTCGACGCCTTCCTCGCGACCCGCCCCTGAGTCCGGCCGGGCATCCCGGGAGAGCCGGCCGGTCAGCGGCCGGGGTCGGGACGGGTCCAGGGCGCGGCGGGGTGGCCGGAGGCGTGGTGGGTGAGGGCGGCGACGGTGAGCAGGAGGGCGAGGGCGGCGGCGAGGGCGACCGGGACGGCGGCGTGCAGGACGAGCACCGCGCCGAGCAGGGCGCCCGCGAACATCCAGGCGGCCGAGGCCAGGCGGCGGGGGCCGGCCCGCTCGGCGGCCAGGGCGGTGAGGGTCATCGTCAGCACGGTGGTGGTCAGGTCGGGAACCTTGAGCGCGCGGACCACCGCGTTCTGCAGTCCCATCGCGCCGCCCAGCACGCAGATCAGGGTGTAGCGGACCGGTTCGGCGGTGTGGCCGAGGAACGCGCTGAGGAGGGCGCAGCCGGCGAACAGCGCCGACTGGACCGCCACGGTGAGGACCAGCAGCCGCCCGCGGTGGGCGGGGCGGCGCCGGGCGAGGTGGCCGCCCGCGAGCGCGCCGGCCAGGAAGGCGGCGAGGGCGGCCAGCGAGGCCCGCGCGGAGAGGCCGGGCGCGCCGGCCAGGGCGAAGCCGAGGAAGATCACATTGCCGGTCATATTGGCGACGAAGACGTGCCCGAGGGCGAGGTAGCTGACGGCGTCGACCAGCCCGGTGACCACGGTGAGCAGCAGCAGCATCGTCACCAGTGGCCCGTGCCGGGGGTCGTGCATCCTGGCCCTCCTGCCGCTCGCCTCGCCTCCCGGCAGCCTAGCCGGGACGCGCCGGTGGGGCCCGGCACGCGCGTGCCGGGCCCCACCGGGCGGAGCGTCCGTCAGACGGCGAGCGCCGGGCGGTGGTGGTCCAGCCAGAGCGCGAGGTCGACGACCCGCTCCAGCCGGAGCCGGTGGCCCCACTCCAGCTGGTCGGCCGGGGTGTCCAGGCTGGCCTTGATCACCGTCTCGTCGGCGATGTCGCGCACGTGCGGCGCGTCCAGCGCCTCGCGGGCGAGCCGCTGCAGCCCGCCGTTGTAGTCGGCGTGGTGGGTCGCCGGGTAGTGGTTCTTGGGCCGCCAGAGCACCGAGTCCGGGGCGATGCCCTGGCCGGCCGCGCGCAGCAGGCTCTTCTCCCGGCCGTCGTAGCTCTTCATCGCCCAGGGGGTGTTGAACGCGTACTCGACCAGCCGGTGGTCGCAGTACGGCACCCGCACCTCCAGGCCCTGGGCCATCGAGAGGCGGTCCTTGCGGTGCAGCAGCTGGCGCAGCCAGCGGGTCATCGACAGGTGCTGCATCTCGCGCCGGCGGTGCTCCTCGGGGCTCTCGCCGTCCGCGTGCGGGACGGCGGCCAGCGCGCTGCGGTAGGTGTCGTCGCGGAACTCGGCGATCCGCAGGTGGGCGGCGAGGTCCGGGTTGATCGGCATGGCCGCCTCGTCCCCGGTGACCAGCAGCCAGGGGAAGGTCTGCGCGGCGAGCGCCTTGGGGTTGTGGAACCACGGGTAGCCGCCGAACACCTCGTCGGCCGCCTCGCCGGAGAGCGCGACCGTGGAGTGCTTGCGGATCTCGCCGAACAGCAGGTAGAGCGAGGTGTCCATGTCGCCGACGCCGATCGGCGAGTCCCGGGAGACGACGACGGCGCGGCGGTGCTCGAGGTCCAGCAGGGTGCGCGGGTCGAGCACCACGGTGGAGTGGTCGCTTCCGATGAACGCGCCGGCCTCGGCGGCGAACGGGGTGTCGTGGCCGGTGCGCAGCACGTCGCCGGTGAACTGCTCGGCCTGGTCGCTGTAGTCGACGGCGTAGGAGCGCAGCTTGGCCTCCGGGCCCTCCTGGAGGCGCAGTTCGTCGGCGACCAGGGCGGTGACGATGGTCGAGTCCAGGCCGCCGGAGAGCAGGCTGCAGAGCGGGACGTCGGCCTCCAGCTGGGCGCGGGCGGCGCGGTTGACGAGCTCGCCGATCCGCTCCTTGGTGGCGTCCAGGTCGTCGGTGTGGGGGCGGGCGGTGAGCTCCCAGTAGCGGGTCTCGCGGACGCCGTTGCGGTCCAGGACGAGCAGGGCGCCGGGGTGGACCTCGCGGACGCCGGCCCAGACCGTGGGTCCGGTGTTGAAGAGCAGGCTGTAGGCCTCGCGCAGGCCGTCGGCGTCCACCGTGGGGGTGATCTCCGGGTGGGCGAAGAGCGCCTTGGGCTCGGAGCCGAAGGCGACGCCGCCGTCGATCTCGGCCCAGAACAGCGGCTTGACGCCGAGCCGGTCGCGGACCAGCAGCAGGCGCTGCTCGCGCTCGTCCCAGACGGCGAAGGCGTACATGCCCTCCAGCCGCTCGACGAGGGCGTCACCCCACTCCTGGTAGGCGCGGAGCACCACCTCGGTGTCGCTGCGGGTCTCGAAGCGGTGGCCCTTGGCGCGGAGTTCGGCGCGCAGCTGGTGGTGGTTGTAGACCTCGCCGCTGTAGGTGAGGACGACGCCGGGCTCGTCCCGGCGGTCGGGCATCGGCTGGGCGCCGCCGTCGATGTCGATGACGGCGAGGCGGCGGTGGCCGAGGGCGGCGTGGCGGCCGAGCCAGACGCCGCCGGCGTCGGGGCCGCGCAGGGTCATGGTGGCGGTCATCGCCTCGATGACGGGGGCACTGTGGCGGACGTCCTGGTGGAAGGACACCCAGCCGGTGATTCCGCACATGCGCGAGCACTCCTTGAACGAGCTTGAGCGAGCTTGGGCGAGCAGACGATCGGATCCGGACCACCAGTCGGGTGAGCGGCGGTGGTGGTTCCACGGATTCGGACACATTTCCGGCCATCTGCTGGCGACACCGGCATTTTGAACACGTTCAGGTCGACCGCTAGGGTGCGCACGACCAATCGTTTCGAGGGGGAGCAACGATGAGGATCGTCATACCGGGCGGGACCGGCCAGATCGGGCGCATCCTGGACCGGGCGCTCAGCGAGGACGGCCACGAGGTCGTGGTGCTGACCCGCCGGCCCAGCCGTGACCAGGAGATCTTCTGGGACGGCCGCTCGCTGGGCCGCTGGACCGCCGCGATCGACGGCGCCGACGCCGTCGTCAACCTCGCCGGGCGCAGCGTCGACTGCCGCTACACCGAGGAGAACCTGCGCGACATGATGGACTCCCGGGTGCACTCCACCCGGGCCGTCGGCCGTGCGATCGCGGGCGCCCGGCGCCCGCCCCGGGTCTGGCTGCAGATGAGCACCGCCACCATCTACTCCCACACCTACGGCGCCCCGCACGACGAGGACACCGGCGTCATCGGCGGCCAGGAGCCCGGCGTCCCCGCGTACTGGGAGCGCAGCGTGCGGATCGCCCGCGCCTGGGAGCGCGAGCAGACCGACGCGGCCACCCCGCACACCCGGCGGGTCGCGCTGCGCTGCGCCATGGTGATGAGCCCGGAGGCGGGCGGTGCCTTCGACCAGTTGCTGCGGCTGGCCAGGACCGGCCTGGGCGGCTCGGTCGACGGCGGCGCCCAGTACCTGTCGTGGATCCACGACCGGGACCTGGTCCGCTCGGTCCGCTTCCTGCTCGACCGGGAGGACATCGCCGGACCGGTCAACCTCGCCGCGCCGACGCCGGTGCCGCAGCGGGTGTTCATGCGCACGATCCGGCGGGCCAAGGGCATCCCGGTGGGGCTCCCGGCCACCCGGTGGATGGCCGAACTGGGCGCGTTCGCGCTCCGCTCGGACACCGAACTGCTGCTGAAGAGCCGGGCGGTGGCCCCGGGCCGGCTGCTGGCGGCCGGGTTCGGCTTCGAGCACCCGCACTGGCCCGCAGCGGCCACCGACCTGCTCCGCCGGATGCGCCGCTGACGCCGGGCCCGGGGCCCCGCCCTCGCGGCGGGGCGCGGCCGTACGATGGGCGGGCGCCGGGCACAGGGACAGGAGACCCGGGGCCGGGACGGCGGAGGAGCGGACGGGTGCTGCGCGGACTGGGCGATCTGGAGGCCGAGATCATGGACCGGCTCTGGTCCTGGGACCGGCCGGCCACCGTGCGCGAGATCGTCGACGACCTGCAGCGGCAGCGCCCCGTCGCCTACACCACCGTCAACACCGTCGCCGACATCCTGCACACCAAGGAGTGGCTGCGGCGGACCAAGGTCGGCCGGGCCTGGGTCTACGAGCCGACCTGCACCCGGGAGTCGTACACCGCGCAGCTGATGCACCAGGCGCTGGAGACCAGCCCGGACCGCGCCGGGGCCCTGCTGCACTTCGTCGACCGGATCAGCGGCGACGAGGCGACGGCCCTGCGCGCCGCCCTGGCACAGGTCGAGGCGCGGGACGAGGCGCGGGACGACGACCGGTGACCCTGGCCCTGCTGGCGCTCCACCTGCTCCTGGTCGGCGTCCTGCTCCCGAGGCGGCTGGCCGGCTCGCCGCGCCTCCAGTCCCGGCCGGCCCTCGGCGCCGCCGTCTGGCTCGCGCTGATGGCCTCCTTCGGCACCGGACTGCTGCTGGCCGCCCACCACCTGGTGGCGCCGCTCGGACACGAACCGGCCGGGCTCGTCGGCCTGCTCCCGCACCTGGAGCCGGCCGTCGCGCCGCACGCCCACGACTGGTGGGCCCCGGTCGCGGCCGCCGGCGCGGTCGCGGCGGTCACCGCCGTGCTCGCCACGCGGGCCGCCC
>NZ_JAIY01000010.1:1145158-1145483 GCF_000710405.2 Kitasatospora sp. MBT66
CCGTCGCCCACGAGCACGGGCACCTGCGCGGACGCCACCACCTGGTCCTGCTCGCCGCCGACACCTTCGCGCTCCTCCTCGGCCGGCTCCCGCTGGCCCGGCTCGGGCGGACCGAGGTGGCGCTGCTGCTGGAGATGGCGGCCGACGACGCCGCGCTCGCCCGGGTGACCCCCGGTGAACTCGCGGGCGCGCTCTACGCCCTGGCCACCGCCGGGACCGGGGCCGGACCGGCCGGCCTCGCCGCCGCGTCCACCGGCGTGCTCGCCCGCGTCCGGCGCCTCGCCCGGACCCCCGCGCCCCCGGCCCCCGCCTACCGGCTGGCCGC
>NZ_JAIY01000010.1:1145677-1162936 GCF_000710405.2 Kitasatospora sp. MBT66
GTAGAGGCCGACGTGGTGCAGGTCGCCGTAGAAGAAGACCAGGTCGCCCGGCTGGAGGTCGGCGCGGGCGATGCGGGCGCCGGCGTTCCACTGGGCCTGGGAGACGCGCGGCAGCTGGACCCCGGCCGCGCGGTAGGCGGCGCCGGTGAGGCCGGAGCAGTCGTAGCCGGACGGGCCGGTGGCGCCCCAGACGTACGGCTTGCCGAGCTGGGAGTAGGCGAACTGGACCACGGCGGCGGCCCGTCCGGAGACGGGGCCGGTGAAGGTGGGCCGCTCGGCGGCGGAGCGGGAGGCGCGGGTGGCGGCGGCCTCCTGGGCGTTGACCTTGGCCCGGTCGGCGGCGCTCAACTTGTTGAGCAGCGCCTGGGCCTTGGCCAGCTTGTCCTGGACCGCCTTCTTCTCGCCCGCGAGCGCGGTGGCCGCCTGGTCGAGCTGGGCGAGGGTGGCGGTCGCCTCGGCGCGGTCCTGGTCGAGCCGGCGCTGCTCGGCCAGGGCCTGGCGCAGCAGGGCCGCCTGCGAGTCGACGACCTGGTTCTGGGCGGCGGCCCGGGCCAGGTAGGCGCCGGGGTCGGAGTCGAGCATCAGCTGGACGGACGGGTCGATGCCGCCGTTGCGGTACTGGTCGGCCGCGACGGCGCCGAGCTGGGTGCGCAGTTCGTTCATCGCGTCCTGGCCCCGGGCCACCTTCTCCTGGATCCGGCTCGCCTCGCCCTGGAGCTTCTGCTGCTTCTCCTGGAAGCCGTTGTAGCGCTCGATCGACTGCTCGGCCTCCTCGTTGAGCCGGTCGACCTCCTCCTTCACGGTGGCGAGGCCCGGCGCCGGCTCGGCCTGGGCCGGTCCCGCGGTGAGGACGACGCCGCCGGCCATCGCGGTGGTGAGGACCGCCAGACGGGCCCGGCCGGGCGGGCTGGGCTTGCGGCGTTTTCCCATGGTGTGCGGTCTCCTGGCGGCGAGAAGGGGCGAAGTCCGGGCCGGAAGGACCGAACGGGGTGAATGGACTGAACAGAGCGAATCGAGCGAATGGAGCGGACGGGGTGAACACGGGCGGGTGAAAGGGCAGGCCGGCGTGCGCCGGGCGTGCGCGCCCGCTCCACCCGCGTTCTCCTAAGCAATTTAGTAGATAACCGCCGGGCTTGCGCAAGCCGCCTGCGGACAGCCACCGGGTCCGCCCGCCCCGGCCGGGCCCGCACCCCCTCACAACCCCCTCACGACCGCCCTCGCGCACCCCCTCACGACCCCCTGGTGGCACCGGTAGTGCAACAGAGTGCACAGAGAGGGCAAGGTCACACCCTTCGCCTCTCCTGCGCCCCCGCGCACGGGCGCTAACCTGCGGGGCATGACGGTCCCGCCCGAAGGGCTTCCCCTGGCCGCCGAGTTCCCGGCCGCCCACCGCGAGCAGTGGCAGACCCTCGTCGAGGGTGTGCTCCGCAAGGCGGGGGCGCAGCCCGAGGACGGCGCCGCGGCCGAGCACGCGCTCGGTACCGCGCTCCAGGACGGGCTGCGCGCCCGCCCGCTGTACACCGCCGAGGACGCCCCGGCCGACCCCGGCCTCCCCGGCTTCCCGCCGTTCGTGCGCGGCGCCCGGCCGCAGGGCGCCTCGGTCTCGGGCTGGGACGTCCGCCAGCGGCACAGCGACCCCGATCCGCGCCGCACCAACCAGGCCGCGCTGGCCGACCTGGAGCACGGCGGCGGTTCGCTCTGGCTGGAGCTCGGCGGCGCGGGCCTGCCGGTCACCGCGCTGGGCGAGGCGCTCACCGGCGTCTACCTCGACCTGGCCGGCGTGGTCCTCGACGCGGGTGCCGAGTTCCCCGCCGCCGCCGAGCAGTTGTTCGCGCTGTACCGCGAGCGCGAGGTCTCCCCCGGCTCCGCCGTCGCCACCCTGGGCGCCGACCCGCTCGGCCTCCAGGCCCGCACCGGCGACGCCGCGCGCACCGACGCCCTGCTCGCCGAGGCCGCCGCGCTCGCCACCCGCTGCGCCGAGGGCTTCCCCGGCGTGCGCGCGCTGGCCGTCGACGCCCTGCCGTACCACGGGGCCGGCGCCTCGCCCGCCCAGGAGCTGGGCGCCTCGATCGCCACCGGCGTCGCCTACCTGCGCGCGCTCACCGCCGCCGGCCTCTCCGTGGACGCCGCGCTCGGCCAGCTGGAGTTCCGCTACGCGGCGGACGCCGACCAGTTCCTGACGATCGCCAAGCTCCGCGCCGCGCGCCGGCTCTGGGCCCGGGTCGCCGAGGCCTCCGGCGCCACCCCGGCCGCCTCGGCGCAGCGCCAGCACGCCGTCACCTCCGACGTGATGATGACCGCCCGCGACCCGTGGGTGAACATGCTGCGCACCACCATCGCCTGCCTGGCCGCAGGTGTCGGCGGGGCCGACGCGGTGACCGTGCTGCCGTTCGACACCGCCGTCGGCCTGCCGGACGCCTTCGCCCGCAGGATCGCCCGCAACACCCAGGCGATCCTGCTGGAGGAGTCGCACCTGGCCCGGGTCGTCGACCCGGCCGGCGGCTCCTGGTACGTGGAACGGCTGACCGACGAACTCGCCCACGCCGCCTGGGCGTGGTTCCAGGAGATCGAGCGGGCCGGCGGCCAGCGCGCCGCCCTGGAGTCCGGCCTGGTCGAGGAGCGGATCGCCGCCACCTGGGCCGAGCGCTCGGTCCGGCTCGCCAAGCGGCGCGAACCGGTCACCGGCGTCAGCGAGTTCCCCAACCTCGGCGAGCAGGCGCTCGTCCGCGAGCCGGCCCCGGCCGGCCCCGGCGGCGGACTGCCGACGGTGCGGCGCGCCGAGGCCTACGAGGCACTGCGCGACCGCTCGGACGCGCACCTCGCGGCCACCGGCGGGCGCCCGGCGCTGTTCCTGGCGTCGATCGGCACCGCCTCCGCGCACACCGCGCGCACCACCTTCGCCGCCAACCTGTTCCAGGCCGGCGGCATCGCCACCACCGCGCACGAGGGCACCGACCCGGCGGCCTTCGCCGAGGCGTTCGCCGCGAGCGGCGCCGCGGTGGCCTGCCTCTGCTCCAGCGACGCCCTGTACGGCGAGCACGCCGAGGCGGTGGCCGGCGCGCTCAAGGCGGCCGGCGCGCGCCGCGTCCTGCTGGCCGGCCGACCGGGCGAGAACCCGCCCGCGGACGTGGACGGCTTCGTCTTCGCCGGCGGCGACGCCGTCGCCGTCCTCACCTCCCTGCTCGACGAGATCGGAGTGGCCCGATGATCCCCGACTTCACCGCGATCGGGCTCGACCCGGACGCCGACGGCGCCCCCGCCGACCGTCCGGACGCCACGGCCACCACCAGCGCCACCAGCGCCACGGCCACCGCCACCGAGGGCCAGTGGCGCGCCGCCTGGCGGCAGGCCACCGGCAAGGACGTCGACGAGCAGCTCTGGGACACCCCCGAGGGCATCGGCGTCAAGCCGCTGTACACCGCCGAGGACCTCGCCGGCCTGGACTTCCTGGGCACCTACCCGGGCATCGCCCCGTACCTGCGCGGCCCGTACCCGACGATGTACGTCAACCAGCCGTGGACGGTCCGGCAGTACGCCGGCTTCTCCACCGCCGAGGAGTCCAACGCCTTCTACCGCCGCAACCTGGCGGCCGGCCAGAAGGGCCTGTCGGTCGCCTTCGACCTGCCGACCCACCGCGGCTACGACAGCGACCACCCGCGGGTCACCGGCGACGTCGGCATGGCGGGCGTGGCGATCGACTCGATCTACGACATGCGCCAGCTGTTCGACGGCATCCCGCTGGACCGGATGTCCGTCTCGATGACCATGAACGGCGCGGTGCTGCCGGTACTGGCGCTGTACATCGTGGCGGCCGAGGAGCAGGGGGTGCCGCCGGAGAAGCTGGCCGGGACCATCCAGAACGACATCCTCAAGGAGTTCATGGTCCGCAACACGTACATCTACCCGCCGCAGCCCTCGATGCGGATCATCTCCGACATCTTCGCGTACACCTCGCAGAAGATGCCCCGGTACAACTCGATCTCCATCTCCGGCTACCACATCCAGGAGGCCGGGGCCACCGCCGACCTGGAGCTGGCCTACACCCTGGCCGACGGCGTCGAGTACCTGCGCGCCGGACTGGACGTCGGCCTGGACGTGGACGCGTTCGCCCCCCGGCTGTCGTTCTTCTGGGCGATCGGCATGAACTTCTTCATGGAGGTCGCCAAGCTGCGCGCGGCCCGGCTGCTCTGGGCCAAGCTGGTCAAGCAGTTCGACCCGAAGAACGCCAAGTCGCTGTCGCTGCGCACCCATTCGCAGACCTCCGGCTGGTCGCTCACCGCCCAGGACGTCTTCAACAACGTCGCCCGCACCTGCGTGGAGGCGATGGCCGCCACCCAGGGCCACACCCAGTCGCTGCACACCAACGCGCTGGACGAGGCGCTCGCGCTGCCGACCGACTTCTCCGCCCGGATCGCCCGCAACACCCAGCTGCTGCTGCAGCAGGAGTCCGGCACCTGCCGGGTCATCGACCCGTGGGGCGGCTCGGCCTACGTCGAGAAGCTCACCCACGACCTCGCGAACCGCGCCTGGCAGCACATCCAGGAGGTCGAGGCGGCCGGCGGCATGGCCAAGGCGATCGACGCCGGCATCCCCAAGCTGCGGGTCGAGGAGGCCGCCGCCCGCACCCAGGCGCGGATCGACTCCGGCCGCCAGCCGGTGATCGGCGTCAACAAGTACCGGGTGGAGAGCGACGAGCAGATCGACGTGCTCAAGGTCGACAACTCCGCGGTGCGCGCCGCCCAGATCGAGAAGCTGCGCCGGCTGCGCGCGGAGCGCGACGAGACCGCCACCCGCGCCGCCCTGGACGCGCTCACCCGGGCCGCCGAGGCCGGGCCCTCGCGCGGCGGCTCGCTCGACGGCAACCTGCTGCACCTGGCCGTGAACGCGGCCCGCGCCAAGGCCACCGTCGGCGAGATCTCCGACGCCCTGGAGAAGGTGTACGGCCGCCACTCGGGCCAGATCCGTACCATCTCCGGTGTGTACCGAGACGAAGCGGGCGCCTCCGCCCCCCTGCAGCGCACCCGGGAACTGGTCGAGCGGTTCGAGCGGGCCGAGGGCCGCCGCCCGCGCATCCTGGTCGCCAAGATGGGCCAGGACGGCCACGACCGCGGCCAGAAGGTGATCGCCACCGCCTTCGCCGACCTCGGGTTCACCGTGGACGTCGGCCCGCTGTTCCAGACCCCGGCCGAGGTCGCCCGGCAGGCCGTCGAGGCGGACGTGCACATCGTCGGCGTCTCCTCGCTCGCCGCCGGCCACCTCACCCTGGTGCCCGCGCTGCGCGCCGAACTCGCCGCCGCCGGACGCGAGGACATCACCATCGTGGTCGGCGGGGTGATCCCCCCGCAGGACTTCGACGCCCTCTACGAGGCGGGCGCCGCGGCGGTCTTCCCGCCCGGCACGGTGATCCCGGAGGCCGCCTACGACCTCCTCAAGTCGCTCGCCGCCGACCTCGGCCACGAGATCTGAGGCCCGGGTCGGATGCCGCCCCGGACGATCGACCTCGACAGCTACGCGACGGGTGTACGGGAGGGCTCGCGCGCGTACATCGCGCGGGCCATCACCCTCGTCGAGTCCACCCGGCCCGACCACCGCGCGCTGGCGCAGCAGCTGCTGACGAGGCTGCTGCCGCACTCCGGCGGGGCGGTCCGGGTGGGCATCACGGGGGTGCCCGGGGTCGGCAAGTCGACCTTCATCGACGCCTTCGGCACCATGCTCACCGCGCAGGGCCACAAGGTCGCGGTGCTGGCCGTCGACCCGACCTCCAGCCGGACCGGCGGCTCGATCCTGGGTGACAAGACCCGGATGGAACGCCTGGCGGTGGACCCGAACGCCTTCGTCCGGCCGTCCCCGACCTCCGGCACCCTCGGCGGGGTGGCCAAGGCCACCCGGGAGTCGATGCTGGTGATGGAGGCGGCGGGCTATGACGTGGTGCTGATCGAGACGGTCGGCGTCGGCCAGTCGGAGACCACCGTGGCCGGCATGGTCGACTCCTTCCTGCTGCTCTCCCTGGCCCGCACCGGCGACCAGTTGCAGGGCATCAAGAAGGGCGTCCTGGAACTCGCCGACGTCATCGCGGTCAACAAGGCCGACGGCCCGCACGAACTCGACGCCAAGGCCGCCGCCCGCGAACTCGCGGGCGCACTGAGGCTGTTGCAGGCGCCCGACGCGCCGTGGACGCCGCCCGTGCTCACCTGCTCCGGCCGCGACGGCGGCGGCCTGGACGTCCTCTGGGAGCGCCTCCAGCAGCACCGCAAGGTGCTGGACGCGACCGGCGCACTCGCAGCCAAGCGCCGCGACCAGCAGGTCGAGTGGACCTGGGCGATGGTCCACGACCAGTTGTTGACCCGACTCCACTCCCACCCCGAGGTGGGCCGCCTGGTCCCCGAGCTGGAGCGACGGGTTCGGGAAGGCACGATGACTGCCACCCTGGCGGCGGACAGAATCCTGGACGCCTTCAGCACGCCACCGGCGACCTGAGCGCGAGCCCGAGCGCCGTGCCCCACCCGTGCGTGGGCCACGGCGCTTCGTGCTGCTCGGGGACCTCGAACCAGACCACCTTGCCCGGGCCTTCGGGTACCAGCCCCACGCAACGGCCAGGGCTTCCACCAGCAACAGCCCACGCCCACCCGTCGCTTCGGCCCCGCGCTCCCGCCTCGGGAGCGCGGGGCACCGGTCAGTCACCTCGACTCTCAGGCGCCCCGGCCGCCGCAACACGGTCACGGCGCAGCGGTCCCCGGTGTACAGCAGCGCGTTGGCGATCACCTCACTGGCACACAACTCCGGGTCCTTGAACACGTCGTGCGCGAGCGGCACACCCCACTCGCGCACGATCGCCCCCACCGGCCACCGCGCCGCCGGCACCGCCCCCGGTGCCGGCGGCGCCCCCCATTCCAGCGGAACCGGGAACCGGGCACTGCTGAGCGGGCTGACCACCAGGAACGCCTCCACGTCGACGGGGCAGGAGTGCTGCCGGTGCGAGGCCGCGCGTCGAACAGAGCGACCTGTCACCGACAGTCAACAACTGGTCACGTGTGTGGGACGATCGATGATGCGGCGCCCGCATACGCGTATGCGGGCGCCGCATCGGAGCGCGTCACCGGCCCCGGGTGGGCCCGTAGCTTTGGGTGGGCTGGTGAACTGGAACTCGGTCGTGGTCCGGGAAGCGTCCCGGACCGGGAACTACGGAAAGGTCGTCGAACTGGCTCGAATCCACCGGCGGCTGACCCAACTGCAGTTGGGTACGGCGTGCGGACTGTCAGTCGGCCGTCTCCCGGCTGGAGAAGCGCGGCAGCGGACCGTACGCCATGGACGTCCTGCTGCGGATCTCACGACATCTGGAGATCCCGCCGGCCGTGCTGGGCCTGGCCGGCCCGCCGACGCGGACGACGAAGGGAGGCGAGAACCTCGAAGTGGTCGTCCCCGCCGAGCGGTACCGCGAGGGCCTGCCGGAGTGGCACCACCCGGTCTACGACCGTCTCCTCCGGGACGCCTCCGAGCAGCACCGCACCGGCCGGGTGGAGTCCGACGAGGCAGCCCACATGGCCGGGAGCGAGCTGCTCGTCGGCCAGGTCGACCGGCTGATCGCCGTCTGGGACGGCCTGCCCGCCCGGGGCTTCGGCGGGACTGCGGACGTGGTCGCCCACGCGCGGCGGCTGGGCGTTCCCGTCCAGGTGCTCTGGCCCGCCGGGGCCCGGCGCTGAGCGATCGAGGAAGGGGAGGAGCATGGGATTCGGCCTCGTTGTACGGTTCGTGGCCCGTGATGCGACAGCCGCTCACGCCTTCGACGAACTGGCACGGGAAGCACTCGAAGGGATCCGCGCGAAGGAGCCCGGGACTCTCGTCTACGTCAATCACGCCGTGCCGGACGAGCCGCGGGTCCGGGTCTTCTACGAGCTGTACGCGGACCGCGAGGCGTTCGAGGAGCACGAGCGGCAGCCCCATGTCCGCCGGTTCCTGGCGGAGCGCGGCCGGTACCTCGAATCGTTCGAGGTCACGCTCCTGGACGAGATCGATGGCAAGGGGTCTGCCTGACGTGCACGAAAGGGCCCCCGGACGGTTCGCACCGTTCGGGGGCCCTTCGTTACCTGCCCTGCCCTGGGTCAGGTGTTTGTAGGCGGCTCACCCCAAAAAATGCAGGGTCAGGCGCTCTTCGCCGCCGTGAAGCGGGCCGAGACGTCCTGCCAGTTGACGACGTCCCACAGGCGGGTGACGTAGTCGGGGCGGACGTTGCGGTACTGCAGGTAGTAGGCGTGCTCCCAGGCGTCGAAGGCCAGCAGCGGGGTGGTGCCCTGGCCGACGTTGCCGTGGTGGTCGTAGACCTGCTCGACGATCAGGCGGCCGGCCAGCGGCTCCCAGGAGAGGATGCCCCAGCCCGAGCCCTGGACGCCGGTGGTGGCGGTGCTCAGCTGCTTCTTGAAGGCGTCGAAGCTGCCGAAGTGCTCGGTGATGGCGTCGGCCAGCTCGCCCTCGGGGCGGTCGCCGCCCTCCGGGGAGAGGTTCTGCCAGAACAGCGAGTGCAGCACGTGGCCGGACAGGTGGAAGGCGAAGGTCTTCTGCAGCCCGACCAGGCCGCCGAACTGCTCCTTGTCCCGCGCCTCGGCGAGCTGCTCAAGGGTGTCGTTGGCGCCCTTGACGTACGCGGCGTGGTGCTTGGAGTGGTGCAGCTCCAGGATCTCCGCGGACATCGCGCGCTCCAGCGCGGAGTAGTCGTACGGGAGGTCGGGAAGCGAGTAGGTGCTCATCAGGAGACGGGCCCTTTCGGCGAGTTCAACGGTGACGATCGTGCCGGGTCAACACTATTGCGTATCAGTTGCAGAAACTAAGAACCATCTCCTGCGTATTCCTCCCACCCCGGAGATCTTCACCGCGGATCCTTGTTGCACAATAGTTGCAGGTAGTAGCTGCAAGCAATAAGGGTGGACACTGTGGCCGGATCGCCGGTGGTGCTGGGCATCGAGTCGTCCTGCGACGAGACCGGCGCGGGGCTGGTGCGCGACGGCGTGCTGCTCGGCCAGGCGGTGGCCTCCTCGATGGACGAGCACGCCCGCTACGGCGGCGTGGTCCCCGAGATCGCCGCCCGCGCGCACCTCCAGGCGATGGCACCGGTGGTCGACGAGGCCCTGCGGCGGGCCGGGCTCACCCTCGCCGACGTCGGCGCGGTGGCGGTGACGACCGGTCCGGGCCTGGCCGGGGCGCTGCAGATCGGGGTGGCGGCCGCCAAGGCCTACTCCTTCTCGCTCGGCGTCCCGCTCTACGGGGTGCACCACCTCGCCGGGCACGTCGCCGCCGCGACGCTCGACGGCGGGCCGCTGCCCGACCCGTGCGTCGTGCTCATCGTCTCCGGCGGGCACACCTCACTGCTGCTGGTGCGCGACCTGGCCCGCGACCCCGTCGTCCACCTCGGGGACACCCTGGACGACGCGGCCGGCGAGTGCTTCGACAAGGTCGCCCGGATCCTGCGCCTGCCCTACCCGGGCGGGCCCGCGATCGACCGGGCGGCCCGGGACGGCGACCGGCGCGCGGTGCGCCTCCCGCGCCCCCTGAGCGGGCCGAACGACCCGCCCTACGCCTTCTCCTTCTCCGGCCTGAAGACCGCCGCCGCCCGCTGGGTGGAGGCGCAGCGCGCCGCCGGGACCGAGCCGAACGTCCCGGACGCGGCCGCCGCGCTCCAGGAGGCGATCGCCGACGTGCTGACCCGCAAGGCCGTCAGGGCCTGCCTGGACCACGGGATCGGCACGCTGGTGGTGGTCGGCGGGGTGGCCGCCAACTCGCGGGTGCGGGAGCTGGCCGAGCGGCGCTGCGCCTCGGCCGGGATCGCGCTGCGGGTGCCGCCGCTGCGGCTGTGCACCGACAACGGGGCGATGGTCGCGGCCGTCGGCGACCTGCTGGTCCGGGCCGGCGCCGAGCCGGCCCCGGCGGACCTCTCGGTCGACCCCTCGGCTCCGCTGGAGGCCGCGGCGCTCACCCCTCGGGCCGCCGCGACGCTCGCCCCGCGCCCCGCCACCGGACGTTCCGCCGTACCGGCCGCCTGAGCTCTACCAGGACAAATGCCCCACCTCGGGGCCCCCTGACAACGTTTCGGTTGCGGCGAACGATTATTCGACCCCCGGGCCTTCCCGGCAGCTTGTGACGTGTGCCATTTTACATGTCACACATCGAGTGGCCGCGTCCCCCAAATCGCGGCCCCGAACGGCCCCGGAGGCCCCCACAGATGCGTCCCTCCCGGATATCCACGGCCAACGCGCGCAAGCTCCCTGCGCTCGGCGCGGCCTTCTTCATCGCCCTCGGCCTGTTCGCCCCGCAGGCCCAGGCCGCCCCGACCGGCGCCACCACCCCGGCCGGCACCAGCGCCGCGACCTCCACCCCGCGGTCGATCCCGGTCCCCAAGTCGCCCGATGCCAAGAGCACCAGCGCCTACAAGATCTCCGCCCAGGACAGCACCACGGCGCACACCCCGCCGGCCGCTCCGGTCACCGCTCCGGTCAAGGCCGCCAAGGGCTTCTCGGCCGCCGCCGCGGACCCCTGTCCCGACCTGTCCGGGGTGCTCAACGCCTCGGGCAGCGCCCTGGTCCAGCAGCTCAAGGCCCTGCCGCGGGTCGAGTGCACCTGGCCGCTGTTCAACATCGACGTCAACGCCTCGGGCTCCGCCTTCCGCGAGGCCAACATGGTGACCGTCGCCAACGCGCTGCGCGACGCCGCCCCGGCCTACCCGGGCGACAACAGCACGGCCGTCGGCCAGCTGGTGCTCTTCCTGCGGGCGGGCTACTACCTGCACGAGACCAACCCGAACGCCATCGGCAGCTACGGCCCGACGCTGGCCGCCGCCACCCGCGGCGGGCTGGACGCGTTCTTCGCCAACAACCACAGCAAGGACGCCACCGCCGCCAACGGCGACCTCATGGTCGAGGTCGTCAAGGTGATCGGCCAGACCGACACCCTCGGCCGCTACGCCGGCTACTTCAAGTGGCTGCTCGACAACTACACCGGCACGTGGCCCGAGCGGATGACGGCCACCGTCGCCGAGTTCGACTGGGTCCTGAAGGACGGCTTCGCGGCCGCCAACGACAGCAAGGGCTGGAAGGCCGCCCTCAAGGCCGACCCCAGCATCCTGAACTCCTGGTCCGGCTTCATCACCCGCAACGACTCGCTGCTGAACCGCTTCGACATCGTCAGCAACATCGGCCGCTACCTCGGTTACGCGCTGGACGTGCCGGAGCTGAAGACCCAGCTGCGGCCGATCATGAAGGACCTGATCAACCGCTACCCGAACGTCGGCCCGACCGCCCCGATCACCATGAACCTGGGCTGGGCGACGCGCAAGTTCGACAAGGGCCACTGCGCGGACTTCGGCATCTGCGACCTGAACACCCGCCTCATGCCGGTCATCCTGCCGATCCAGAAGGTCTGCAACGACGGCCTGAAGATCAAGGCCCAGGACATGTCCCCGGGGCAGCTTGCGACCACCTGCACCAGCCTGATCAACCAGGATGCCTACTTCCACAAGATCATCGGTGACAAGGGCGCCATCCCCGGCGATGTGAACACCAACCTCGAGGTCGTCGCCTTCGACGACTACGACCAGTACTCGCTGTACGCCTGGGCCTTCTACGACATCGACGTCGACAACGGCGGCATGTACGAGGAGGGCAACCCGGCGGTGGCCGGCAACCAGGCCCGCTTCATCGCCCACGAGGCGTCCTGGATCCGCCCGGAGTTCCAGATCTGGAACCTCAACCACGAGTACACCCACTACCTCGACGGCCGCTACAACATGTACGGCGACTTCGAGGCCGGCATCGTGACCCCGACCATCTGGTGGGTCGAGGGCATCGCCGAGAACATCTCCTACGGTTACCGCAACGTGCGCAACGCCGACGCGATCGCCGAGGCCGCCAAGAAGACCTACAAGCTCAGCGAGCTCTTCGACACCGTCTACGACCAGACCGCCGACGCCGACGTCAACTCCAACCGGGTCTACCGCTGGGGCTGGCTGGCCACCCGCTACATGCTGCAGCAGCACCGCTCCGACATGGACGCCGTGCTCGCCAAGTACCGCACGGGTGACTGGAACGGCGCCCGCACCATCCTGAAGACCACCATCGGCACCCGCTACGACGCCGACTTCAGCAACTGGCTCGGCGCCTGCGCCACCAACGACTGCGGCCCGCTCCCGGAGGCCCCGACCGGCCCGGTCACCCCGACCACCCCGGTCTGCACCATCCCGGACACCCGCCAGTTCGACAACAACTGCCGCCGGGACAACCTGGCCGCCGCCACCGGCAACTACAGCTACCACTTCCTGAACCTGCCGGCCGGCGTCAAGACGCTGACCATCACCAGCAGCGGCGGCACCGGCAACGCCGACCTGTACTACGGCGGCTCCAACTGGGCCACCACCAGCAACTTCCTCGCCAAGTCCACCAACGCCGGCAACGGCGAGACGCTGACGATCACCAACCCGCCGGCCGGCTGGGTCTACTTCAGCCTCGCCGCCCAGCAGGGCTTCGCGGGCACCACCCTCTCCGTGCAGTACCAGTAGCAGCACCCCCGGGCATCAGCACTGCCCCAGGAGGCCCCGTCACGTGTGACGGGGCCTCCGTCGTGCGCCCCGCTCCCCGCCGACCGTGGCCGAGGAACCGGCGGGGATCAGAGCAGGGCCTCCGGGGGGAGGCGGTGGACGCCGGGGAGGTGGGAGTCGAGTTCGCCCGGTTCGAAGCGGCACATGCCGACGGCGTGCCAGAACTCGCCGGCGACGTCGCCCTCGCACTTGTAGGCGCCGGAGGGCAGCAGGGCGGCCCAGCCGTCGGGGGTGCCGAGCAGGGTGGCGAGCGCGGTGGGGCGGCCCTCCGCGGGGATGCGCCAGAGCCGGATCGTGCCGTCCTCGCCGCCGCTGGCCAGCAGGGAGCCGTCCGGGCTGAACGTGACGGCCAGGATCCGGCCGGTGTGGCCGCGCAGCCCCGCCACCTCGGTGCCGGCGAGCGGGTCCCAGAGCCGGACCACCCGGTCGTCCCCGGCGGTGGCGAGCAGCGGGCGGCTCGGGTGCGCGGCGGCGGTCCACAGCCGACCGACGTGGCCGGTCAGCCGGTGCCGGACGGCCCGGTCCACCCAGATCACCGCGGTGCCGTCCCAGGAGGCGCTGGCCAGCCAGGTGCTGTCGGCGGCCGGCGAGACGGCGTACACCCGGTCGGTGTGGCCGTCGAGTTCGGCCACCACCCGCCCGGCATCGATGTCGGAGATCCGCACCCGGCTGTCGTCGCAGCCGGTCAGCAGCTGCCGCCCGTCCGGGCTGAACGCGATCGAGCGGACCCGGCCCCGGTGCTCGCGGAGCGTGTTGAGGTGGGCGCCGGTGCGCCGGTACCAGATCCGGACGGTGTCGTCGTCGTTGGCGGTGGCCACCAGGACGCCGTCGGCGCTGAACGCCTCCGCCCAGACGTGCTCGGTCTCGACGTCCATCTCGCGCAGGTACTCGCCGGTGCGGGCGTTCCACAGGCACAGGTCGCCGTCGTTGGTGGCGGTGGCCAGCACCGCCTCCTCCGGGCTGAACACGGCCGAGACCAGCCGGCTGCTGCGGCCCGAGAGCTCGCGCAGCCGGCGGCCGGTGGACGGCTCCCACAGCCGGACCCGGCCGTCGTTGCCGCCGGCCGCCAGCAGGGTGCCGTCGCCGCTGAAGGTGAGCGAGCCGATCCGCCGGCCGTGGCCGCGCAGCAGCTGGCGGCTGCGGCCCGAGGACGGGTCCCAGAGCCGGACCCGGCCGTCGTTGGCGCCGGTGACCAGCAGCGGGTCGCTCTCCGCGCCGCCCCGTCCGGAACCGGGCCGGAACCGGCAGGCCCAGACCGAGCCCCGGTGCTCGGGCGGCTGCCGGCGCAGCGGCGTCACCTCCCGGGCGCCGCCGGTGCCGTCGGCGGGGCCGACCCGCCAGACCCGGACGCCGCCGTCGCTGTCACTGGCCGCGAACCGGGTGCCGGCCTCGTCGAAGGTGACCTGGTAGATCTTGCCGGTGGAGTCCTCCGGGCGGCCGACCGCGGTGCCGTCGAGCGGGTTCCAGAGCCGGATCTGGCCCTCGGTGTCGCCACTGGCGAGCAGGTCGCCCTCGGGGTGGAAGGCGAGGGTGTAGATCCGTCCGGCGTGGCCGGGCATGCTGTGGCGCAGCCGGCGGGAGGCGACCTCCCAGATCCGCACGGTGCCGCCGGTGCCGTCGTCGGGGCCGCCGTCGGCGGTGGCCACCAGGGTGCCGTCCGGGCTGAACGCGGAGCGGTAGAGGGTGCCGCGGTGGCCGGGGAGTTCGGCGAGCCGGCGGCCGTTCGCGGTGGACCACAGCCGGCCGCCGCCGCGCTGGTCACCGGTGACCAGCAGGGCGCCGTCGGGGCTGAACACGGCCGTGTAGACGGGCGCGGCGTGGCCGGGCAGGCGGTGCCGGGGCTCGCCGGTGACGGTGTCCCAGAGGGTGACCACGCCGTTGAGGTCGCCGGTGGCGACCAGCCGTCCGTCCCGGGCGAGCGAGAGCGGCCAGACGCCGCCGGGGTGCACGTCGAGGCGGTGGCGGCACTCGCCGGAGACCGGGTCCCAGAGCCGGACGGTGCCGTCGGCGCTGCCGGTCGCGAGCACGTCGTCGGCGAACTTGACCGAGTAGACCCGCCCGATGTGGTCCTTGAGGGTGCGCAGGGGGATGCCGGTGACGGCGTCGCAGATCAGCACGCTGCCGTCCTCGGAGCCGACGGCGAGCAGATGGCCGTCGCGGCTGAAGGCGACCGGTTCGGGCAGCCGGGTGGAGCGCACGTCGAAGCCGTAGGGGACGCCGACCTCGGAGGGACTGAACCCGGCCTCGACCGGCAGCCCGGGGGCGATCGCGGCGGCGCGCAGCTCGGGGGCGGCGAGCACCTCCTCGTCGGTGACGGCGGAGATCAGCGCGGACCGCTGCCAGTGGCTGCCGCGCAGCCGGGCGCCGCGCAGGTCGGTGCGGACCAGCCGGGCGCCGCGCAGATCGGCGAAGCGCAGGTCCGCGCCGGTGAGGTCGGCGGAGTCGAGGCGGGCGCCGGCCAGCCGGGCGCCGCGCAGGTCCGCGCCGGAGAGGTTGGCGCCGAGCAGCCGGGCGCCGCGCAGGTCCGCGCCGAACAGGTCGACGCCGGACAGGTCGCGGTGCGACAGGTCCTCGCCGGCCAGGGTGGCGCCGCGCAGGTCGGTGTGGGCGGGGACGCGCAGCCGGTCGAGCACCTTGACGGCGTTGAGCCGGGCCGCCTCGGTGGCGGTCTCGGGGGCGTCCAGGACGGAGCGGGCCCACTGCTGGCAGGCCTGGTGGTCGGCCAGGTCGCAGAGGAACTCGACGGCGAGCCGGCTGAGCGGGCCGCGGGCGAGCAGGGTGGTGTCCGCGCGGGCCAGCGCCTCGGCGGCGGCGCGGGCGACCAGCCACTCCCCCACCGAGCCGTGGATGAAGTGGAACATGCCCTCGTCGGAGCGGACCAGCAGGCTGCCGGAGCCGACGGCGTGGGCGACCTGCGGGGTGGGCATCCGGTTCTCGGCGAGGCCGTTGAGCACATTGGCGATGTCGACGATCTCGTCCAGCGGGATGGAGCTGCGCCCGCTCTCCCACAGCCGCAGGGCGAGCAGGGTGACGGCCTGCCAGAGCTGGTCGAGCCCGAGTCCGGGCGCGGCGCCGGGGCCGCCGTGGCCGCGGCGCTCCTCGAACCGCAGCCAGGAGGTGAACACCTCCTCGTACAGGCCGGCGGCGCTGAGTGCCCGCCCGGCGCCGGCGACGGCGCGCAGCCGGTCGTGGTCGAGGTCGGCGACGAAGCTCAGCAGCCGGGGGTTGCGGCACAGCGCGAGCAGGTCGGGGACGGCCTCCAGCAGCCGCATCCGGCGGCTCGCGGTCTCCTCGTCGCCGTAGCGGTTGCCGAGGTAGCCGCGGATCTGGTGCGGGGTGAAGTCCTGGACGGCGATCAGCCGGCGCTGCGGGAGCAGGCCGACCCGCTCGCCGAGGGCGGTGAGCACCTGCTCGTGGGAGCTGAAGTGCTGGGTGCGGCTGGTGACGACGATCTTGGCGTTGTCCACGGCCGCGTCCAGCAGCACCTGGAGGTGGTCGGCGGCGCGTTCGTAGCTGACCCGGTTGACCAGCTCGTCGAAGCCGTCGAACAGCAGCACCACCCGCCCCTGCCGGAGCATGTAGCGGAAGGCCCGCAGGTCGAGGGTGTCGATGCCGTGCTCGGTGAGGTGGGCGGCGACCAGGCCGTCCAGCGAGTGCGCCTTGTCGAGCGCGCTGAGTTCGATGAACAGGGGTGCCAGGTGCGGGAGTTCGGCGGGCAGCCGGCGGGCCAGCTCGCGCAGGGCGAAGGTCTTGCCGCGGCCGAAGTCGCCGAGCAGCAGCACGAAGCGGCCGTGGTCGGAGTCCAGCAGCCGCAGCAGTTCGTCGACCAGGCCCTCGCGCTCGTCGGCGTCGGGGCGTTCGGCGTCGCGGTAGCGCTGGGCGAGGTAGAGGTCGGGGTGGTACTGGCTGTCGGTGGAGAGCCGTTCGGTCTGGGCGCCGACGTAGCCGCGCAGGTCCAGCAAGCCCTGGAACTCCAGGAAGCTGCGCAGCCGCACGCCGCGGCGGCGGGCCCGGTCGCGCAGGTCGCGGGAGGGCGGCGGGCCGTCGTGGACGAGTTCCGCGTCGAGCCCGGCGCCGTCGCCGTGCACGGCGTCGACGAACTGCTCGACCTCCTGCTCGGTGGGGGTGCCGACGCAGGCGGCCACCCGCTGCTGGCGGACCAGCCCGGACTCGGCCCAGGTGACGAAGAGCTGGGTCGTGGTACCGGCCACCGGGCGGATCTGGGCGCCGGGGTGGCGGGTGCGGCAGACCTCGGCGACCCGGGCCAGCAGGGCCTCCTGGGGGGAGGCGAGGGCGCGGGTCTCGTGGTCGGTGTCGGCGGGTGCCCGGGACTCCTCCAGTTGCGGGGGTCCGGAGCGGGGGGTCGGCGCGGGGGCGGGGAAGGCGCGCTCGGCGCGGCGCCAGGCGACGGTGAGGCGGTGGGGGGTGGTGGGGCCCGCGGTGGCCCCGGGGGTGGGGCTGCCCGGTGCGGAGGCGGGCCAGCGGGTGAGGCCGTCGCGGGTGAGCCTCAGCAGTTGGTGGGCGCCGGGGGCGGTGGCGCCGAGCACGGGCAGTTCGCCGGCCGTGGTGGGGAGCAGGTGCGGGGGGAGCGGGCGCGCGGCGGGGCCGCGGCCGGGGCCGCCGGAGGCGGTGGCGGCGTCGGTGGTGGGGCCGTGCAGCAGCAGGTGGAGGCGGGGGGCGGT
>NZ_JAIY01000010.1:1162957-1205178 GCF_000710405.2 Kitasatospora sp. MBT66
GAGGCGGGTGAAGCGGTCGGCGTCGCGCAGCGGTCCGACGCCCTCGGCGGCGGGGCCGGGCGCCGTGTCACCGGTGGCGACCGGGTGCCTGACCGCGCCGATCCGCAGCCACCCGTCGTTCTCGTAGGGGCGCAGCGCCTGGGCGAACCAGGCCGCCTGCTCGGGCCCGAGCCAGCCGTAGCGGTCCTCGGGCCGGTGGGTCCAGGCCATCGAGGAGTTCAGCCCGGCGACGACGGTGCCGAGTTCGGGCACCGGGAAGAGCGTCCAGGGCTGGGCGCTGTCGAAGACCACGTCCAGGCCCTGGTAGAACTCCTGGAACAGCCGGGAGTAGTGCCGCCACTTGGGCCAGTACGGCGCGGCGGGCCGCAGTTCGTCGGCCTCGCAGGTGGCGAAGTAGGCGCGGGAGGCGGCCTGGCTGACGTCCAGGCCGCCGGGCAGGACGGCCACCCGGTGCGGTTCGAGCCCGAGCAGGGAGCGGATCCCGGTCAGGAAGGTCAGCGCCTGCTCGCACTCGCGGGGGCTGCCGGTGGCGGTGAGGTCGCCGGTGACGACGACGAGTTCGGGCGCGGGGGCTCCGGCGTCGGCGAGTTCGACGAGGTCGCCCCAGAGGGCCGACTGGAGGTCCACCGGGTCGGCGCCCCGGCCGAAGGCGGGGCCGGCCAGGTGGAGGACGGAGACCGCCTCGCGTCCGGCGGCGCGGCCGGCGGCCTGCGGGTACTCGGGCCGGGCGGAGGGGCGGCGGCGCCCGGCCCGGCCGGTGTCGCCGCCCGGGCGGGGGGCGGGGACGAGGTCCTGGGCGGTGCCGGTGCCGGTGCCACTGCCCGTGCCTGTGCCTGTGCCCGTACCTGCCGCCGGGCCGTTCCCGTTGCCCGGGTAGCCGGGGGACAGTTCGGGGCGGGCCCGGCCGTCCATCGCCTGCGCGACCCGGGTGAGCAGCAGCCCCCGGGCGCGGTCGGGCTCGGTGACGCCGACCAGGTCGATGTAGGTGAGGGTGGCGAGCAGGCCGTCCACCGGGATGTCCTCGATCCGGACCGTCACCAGCCGCCGCTCCGGGTCGTCCGGGTCGGCGCGCAGCGCGGCCTGCCACTCCATCCGGCCGTAGCGGGAGCGCTCGTAGTTGCGCGAGAGCAGCGCGATCACCGCGGCGGACTCGGTGATGCCCCGGTCCATGAAGTCGACGAAGTTGGTCCCGGGCACGAAGTCCCAGGCCTGGAGGAAGGCCCGGTAGCCCGCCTCCTCCAGGGTCCAGGCGATCCAGGCCGCCCAGCGCTCGTCGGCCGGAGAGTAGCTGATGAAGAAGTCGATCGGCCCGGGGCCACCCGGGATCGCGTCAAGAGCCCCCATGGGAGGAGCTTATGACCGATCGGGAGGGGCTCAACCCTGTTTCACCGCAATGGATTCGGGTGGTTTTTCGGTCGCTCGGCACGAACACCCGGTCGAGCGGTGGCCGGATGTTCGCACGGCGGCCTCGCCCCGAAACCCCTCGTGTGCGACCCTGACGTCCGTGTTCGCATACCGGCCCGCCGTCAAACGGCTTCATCCCCTGGACCTGCTGGCGGCGGGACTGCTCGCCTGCGGCCTGCTGTTCCTCGCCACCGGGCTCCTCCCGACGGACGCCGCCGGGTCGGCCTTCCAACGGATCGTGCCGCTGCTGGCCTTCCTCGGCTCGGTGATCGTGCTCGCCGAGCTGACCAGCGCCGCCGAGGTGTTCGACGTGGTCGCGGCCTGGGTGGCACGGGCCGGGCGGGGCAGCTATCCCGCGCTGTTCCTGCTCTGCGTCGGCTTCGCCGCGCTGACCACCACCGTGCTCAACCTCGATACCACCGCCGTACTGCTGACCCCCGTCATGCTGGCCCTCGCCACCCGGGTCGGCATCGCCCCGCTGCCGCTGGCCATGACCACGGTCTGGCTGGCCAACACGGCGAGCCTGCTGCTGCCGGTCTCCAACCTCACCAACCTGCTGGCCGCCGACCGGGTCGCGCTCTCCCCGGCCGGCCTGGCCCGCGCCATGTGGGCGCCGCAGCTGGCCGCGCTGCTGGCCACCATGGCCTGCCTGTGGGCCTTCTACTGGCGGCGCGGACGGCGCGGCGCGGACGACTACCGGCCGCCGGCCGCCCACCGGCCCGGGGACCGGGTGCTGTTCCGGATCTGCGCGCTGGCCTGCATCGGCTTCCTGGTGGCCAGCCTGGCGGCGGTCGTCCCGCTCTGGGTGGCCTCGGGCGCGGCGGCGGCCGTCGTGGTCGCGGCCTTCGCGCTGCGACGGCCGGAGGCGCTGCGGGCCTCGTTGATTCCCTGGCGGCTGCTGGTGATGGTGCCCGGCATGTTCCTGGTGGTGCAGACCGTGGACGCGCACGGGCTGCACCGGCTGCTCGCCGACGCCATCGGCACCGACGGCGGCACCCTCGGCCTGTTCCGGGCCTCGGCGGTCGGCGCGGGCCTGTCCAACCTGCTGAACAACCTGCCCGTCTACCTGGCCGGGGAGGCCGCGGTCCCGGCGGGCAACCACACCCAGCTGCTGGCGCTGCTGATCGGCACCAACGTCGGCCCGCTGGTGGCCCCCTGGGCCTCGCTGGCCACCCTGCTCTGGTACGAGCGCTGCCGCTCGGCCGGCCTGCGGGTGCCGCTGCGCGGGGTGGCCGGGGCGAGCGCGGTGCTGGCGGTCGGCGGCGTCGCCCTGGCGACGGCGGCGCTGGCGCTGACGGCCTGAGAGCTGCTCCGCCGAGGTGTCAGCCGGCCCCGGCGACCAGGTCGAGCAGGTGGGGCAGCAGCTCCGGACGCGCCGCGACATAACTGCGGGCCGTCTCCGGCTGCCCGGTCCGGGGGCTGAACGGTCCACCGTCCAGCCCCCGGACCTGCACCCCCGCCTCGGTGGCCAGCAGGCAGCCGGCCGGCAGGTCGATCTCCTCCGCCCGGTAGCCGACGAAGCCGTCGATCAGCCCGCCGGCCAGCAGGGCCCATGTCAGCAGCGGCGCCCAGAGCTGAAGCACCCGGCGGGCACCGCCCTCCAACCCGTCCTTGAGCGCCCGCGCCACCGGGTCGCCGCCCACCCCGTGCCCCTGCGTCCACCCGAGCACGGGACGTCCGGCGCCGGGCGGCCGCACCGGCAGCCGCAACCGCCCCCCGGGCCCGTACGCCCCCGCGCCGCGCACCGCCCGCCAGGTACGGCCGGCCACCGGGTCGTGCACCACCCCGAGCACCGGCTCCCCGTCCACGCACAGCGCGATGCCCACCACGTACGCCGGCAGGCCGACGACCACGTTGTTGCTGCCGTCCAGCGGGTCGACCAGCCAGGTGCGGCGGCTGCCGGGCGGCCCGGCCACCTCGCCGCCCTCCTCGGCCCGGATCCGGTCGGCGGGGAAGCGCCCGGCCAGCCGCCGGGTGACCAGCTCCTCGGCGAGCAGGTCGAGTTCGGTGACCACGTCGCCGTCCGTGCCCTTGCTGTCCACCCGGAAGGCGTCCAGGAAGCGCGACCTCAGCAGCGCGCCCGCCGCCTCGGCGGCCTCCACCGCCACCCGGCACTCCTCCGCGAACCCGCCCGTCCCGTCACCCGGGGCCGCCGCCGTCCCGTCACCCGGGGCCGCCGACGTACCGTCCACCGATCCTCCTGGCGACCTCCCCCGCGATCCGGGCCGTCCGGTCCGCGTCGCACAACCGCCGCACCACCCGCCGGGCACCCCCGTCCACCGGCCCCAGCACCACGTCCACCGGCCCCGGCACGGTGCGGCCCAGCACCACGGTGGCGGCGGCCCGGCCGTCCGGCAGCGCCGTGACATGGAACTCCCCCGCCGCCAGCGTGTACGTCTCGCCCCGCCCGCTGACCTCCTCGCCCAACGGCTCCCAGCGGACCAGCCGCGCCGTGGGCCGGACCTCGTCCACCCCGGCGGCCGCGTCGCTGTACACCTCGAAGGCCCGATGGCTCGGCCGCACGGCCTCGTCGTACACACCGACCCGCAGATTGCCGACCCGCCCGTACAGCACGCTGCTCTTGAGCTCCCAGCTGTGACAGTGGATCTCGCGCCGCCCGGCAGCCCTGACCGGGTCGAACACGTGCACACACACCCCGAGCGCGCCCTCGCGCAGCACCGGCAGACAGTAGAACCCCAGCGGATGGTCCACCGCCCGCAGCACCCGTCTGCCGTCCGCCACCTCCGCCAGCAGCCCGCCCACCAGACCGTCCAGCCCCGGCCCGGCGGCAGTGCGCCCGGCGGCCCGGTCGAGCGTCGTGAAGAGTTCGTTCATCGCTCCCCCAGTGTCCCCCGTCAACATGCTAGGCCCGGGGGCGAGTTGGCGGCCATACACCGGACGGACCGGTCCCGGCGGGCGGGAGCGCGAGCGGCGCACGAACGGCCCGGGCCCGCGACGCGGAGTGCGTCGCGGGCCCGGGGGGGGTAGTCCGGCTTTACGGTCAGGCGGTGTTGGGAGTCAGCGTCCAGCGCTGGTTGGCGTTGCCGTAGCACTGCCAGATGCCCACGGCCGTGCCGTTGGCGTCGTTCCAGCCCGGCAGCTCCAGGCAGGAGTCCGAGGCGGGGTTGTAGATCGAGCCGTCCTCGCGGAACGTCCAGACCTGGCCGGTGGCGGCCTGGCAGTCCGTGATCACGACCGGCGCGCCCCAGTCGGTCCGGTTGTCCTCCACGCCGACGCAGCGGCCGCCGGTGCGCAGGGTGCCGTCGGAGGCGAACCAGAAGTCCTGGCTGGCGCCGTTCCAGCAGTCGTACAGGCGCAGCGCGCTGTTGTTCGACGCACCGTAGTTGTCGAGGCAGCGGCCCTGGGCGTGGATGGAACCGATGTTGTAACCGGCCGGCTGGGCCGAGAGCGCCCGCGGCTCACCGAAGCGCGGCAGGTCCCCCTCCGGCGCGATGCCCGGGTAGCGCACCTTGCGGCCGTCGGCGAAGGCGACCACGAGGTCGGCGTGGCCGTCCGCGTCGAAGTCACCGGGCGAGTCCACGAGCGGGGCGACACCGGCGGCGAGCCCGAGCGGAAGCACCGCGCGGGTGGCGGGCACCGTCCACCGGTCGCTCGCCGCGTCCTGGCAGTCGCCGATCACCAGGTGGGTGCCCGGCCCGGCGGTGCCGGGCGCGTCGAGGCACTTGCCCGCGTTCGGGTTCATCAGCGTGCCCGGGTGGGGACCGGCGACCCACTTCTGGGCCGGGCTGTTGTTGCAGTCCCACAGGTTGACGGGCGAACCGCTCTCGGTCAGCGCGTCGGTGACGTCCAGGCACTTGCCGAGGACGTGCACCGAACCGTCGGTGCCCAGGGTGAACGCCTGGCTGGAGGCCGCGCCCTGGTCCGAGCAGGCACCCAGCACGGCGGCGGTGCCGTTGCCAGTCCGGCCGTGGTCGATATCGGCGCACAGGCTCGCGCCGCCGTCGCCCTGGAGCGCGGACAGCAGGGGCTTGTGGGCGGGCAGCGGCAGCGGCGCGAACCCGTCCAGGGGCCAGCCATTGGGGTCCAGCGGCAGCACCAGACTGGAGACAGCCCCGGTCACGGTGTCACGCACCCAGAGCGTCGGAATCCCGCTGATGTCACCCGGGTACATGAGGGTGAAGCCGCTCCAGTCGTCGCCCGGGGCACCGAGCTCGACACCGGCATTGAGGCAGTTGTTGAAGCCGCTGCGGGTGTTGCTGTAGTACCGCAGGTGGCCCTGCTCGACCGTGACCAGCCCGGCCCCGCCGGTGCCCCGCTGCACGGCGGCCATCCGGGTGATGTGGTTCCAGGTGCCGTCGATGCCGTTGTCGCAGAGGGTTCTGTCTCCCACCGGACCGACGGAGCGGGTGAAGCGCCCGAACACCGGGTTCGGCGTCGCGTTGCCGTCGTTGGCGTAGAGGAAGAGCTGCTTGGTGCCCTTGTGGTAGGCGAAGAGCGAGTCGCCCTGCCCGACGACGGCCCCTCGGTGGGCCAGCAGGTAGTTGTTCCAGTCGTCGTGCAGGGGGCTGCTCGCGGCCGGGGACACCGTCTCCGGCTCGGACGCGGCACCGCTGCCGCCGCGGAACAGCGCCAGCGAGCCGTCGGCGGTCGGAGCCAGGAAGTCGGGTACGCCGTCGACGTCGACGTCGCCGGCCACGTCCGGGCGGTCCAGCTTCGCCGGCGCGTAGAAGTTGTAGATTGCCGTCCGCGGATCGGAGTTGCCGGCCCCGTCGACAGCGCTGACCGTCAACTGGTGCGAGCCCCAATTGCCGGCTCCGACGCTGATCGGGACATCGGCGAACGCGGTGCCGTCCGCCGCCAGGGAAGCCGGGACGGTGCCGGTGACGCCGGACCAACTGCCATCGAGGGTGTACTGGAACTCGCGGACGCCGCTGGCGAGGCAGCCGTCGGCGCAGCCGGTAGGCACCGGGTCCTTGCTGGTGACCCGGACGGTGATGCCGGGATCACCGGCGTGGCCGGTGGGCTTGGCGCCACTGCCCTGCGGCGGGAACACCGAGGAAGGCGCGATGGACGCCAGGGTGGGCGCGGAGAGGTCGACCTTGAAGGCGCAGTCCGCCGTCACGGGGCTGTTCACGCCGCCGCCGGTCGTCCAGGCGTTCCAGCCGTACTGGTGGCCGTCCGCGAGGACGCGGCCGACGGTGGCCTGTCCCCAGCCTCCGGTGCCGACGACGCTCTGGCTGGTCCGCGTGACACCACCGGTGTCACCGGGCTCGCCGGCCGTGGTGTCCCACACCCGGAAGCCGACGGTGACGGTCCCGACGCCGGGCTGCGCAGCGCCGCTCCAGGCGTTCAGGCGGACGTCGGACGTGCCGTCCGACAGGGGAACGGTCTTGCCGATCCACCCGGGCGCGCCGGCTCCGCAGCCGTCGCCGCCCTGGCCCACGGGCTGTGGCTTGACGGACAGCTTGCTGGGGGTGGACGGTGCGGGACCGTCCGCGGCCTGGGCCGGGGTCGGAGCCTGGGCCTGGGCCTGCTCGGCCGGCGGTGCCGCATCCTGGGCCGTCGGGACACTGGTCGGGGCTCCAGTCGGGGCCTCGGTCGGGACGCCGGTCGGGACGCCGGTCGGGGTCGCGCCGGGATCCGCGAACGCGGCTCCGGGGGCTGCCAGCACGAGGCCGATCGCGAGCAGCGGCGCCAGGTGCCTCGCCGACCGGCCGCGCGGCGGCGCGGATGAACGGGTTTCTCGCATGAGGTGTCAGTTCGCCTTCGCAGCAGGGACCCCTCGGTCGCGGTCGATCGTCGGCTGTCTGCCGCAATTGACGCGAACGAGAGGATTTGTCCGAGTGTGGTGCGTGTTCCGACCGCGCGTCAGGTGACGTGCTCGCGCCTCGGCGATCGGTGCGCGGTCGAACGTTAGTGCGTGGCGATCCTGGCTGGCAATCCCGTTTCCGCGCGCGCCGGACGTGTCCCGTTCTGTACATCGGCGCAGGTCACGGGAGGGGCCGGAGACCGAAGCGCCCGCCCCCGAACAACGGGGGCGGGCACCGGGTCGAAGGGACGACGAGGAGTCAGCGCAGGTCGAAGACCAGGCGGGCCGGGGTGCGGCCGGAGAGGACCTCGTCGAAGCAGGTGTTGACGTCGGCGAGGCGGCGGGTCTCGCGGATGACGCGGGTGCGGCCGAGGGCGTGGAGGCGGAAGACCTCGGCGAGGTCCTGGCGGGTGCCGACGATGGAGCCGATCACCCGGGTGCCGTTCAGGACGGTGTCGAAGACCGGGAGTTCGAGCCTGCCCTCGGCGGGCAGGGCGACCAGGACGAGGGTGCCGCCGCGGCGCAGCGAGGCGTAGGCGGCCTGGAAGGAGGCGTTGCTGACGGCGAGGGCGATCGCGGCGTGGGCACCGCCGAGCTTCTGGACCTCGGCGGCGACGTCCTGGACCCGGGCGTCGAGGACATGGTCCGCGCCGAGTTCGCGGGCGAGGGCGAGCTTGTCGTCGGTGACGTCGACGGCGACGGTCTCGGCGCCGGCCAGGCGGGCGTACTGGAGGGCGAGGTGGCCGAGGCCGCCGATGCCCGAGACCAGGACCCGGGTGCCGGGGCCCGCGCCGGAGACCTTGAGCGCCTTGTAGGTGGTGACACCGGCGCAGGACAGCGGGGCTGCGTCCAGCGGGTCGAGGCCGTCGGGGACGGGGACGACGTAGTCGCCGTGGGCGAGGGCCTGCTCGGCGTAGGCGCCGTCGACGGAGTAGCCGCTGTTGTGCTGCCGGGTGCAGAGGGTCTCCCAGCCGGAGACGCAGTGGTCGCAGCGGCCGCAGGCATCGGCCAGCCACGGGATCGCCACCCGCTCCCCCACCGTGACGTGCCGGACCTCGGCGCCCGCCGCCTCGACGATGCCGACGCCCTCGTGTCCGGGCACGAACGGCGGGGTCGGCCTCACCGGCCAGTCGCCGTGCGCGGCATGGATGTCGGTGTGGCACAGACCGGAGGCCTCGATCCGCACCCGCACCTGGTGCGGGCCGGGCTCGGGGACCGGGCGCTCCTCGATCACGAGCGGCTGGGTGAAGTCGTGGACGACGGCGGCCTTCATGTTCGTACTCCTGCCCTTCGTGCCGCCGGAGCCGCTTCCCGACCCCCCCGGGCCCCGGTCACCTCCATCCCACCCCCGGACCGGGCCCGCCACCAGGGCCGGACGGGTGGAACCGGGCGGGCCGATGGTCCCGCGTGCGTGGTCACGCGTGCGCCGGGGGCGGTGGTCGGCCGGTGGACCGGTGGGCCGGGGTCGGCCGGTGGAATTCGGTCGAACCGGGTCCGGCGGTCCGAGTAGCGTCGCCCCCATGGTGGATGAGGAGCGGTACGCCCTGTACCGGCAGGAATCGAAGGTGCTGGCCGCGATCGGGGAGCACGTCCACTCCCAGGTCGGCCGGGTGACGGTGCGGCTGCCCCGGGCCGTGGCGCAGGCCGCGGTGGATGCCTGGGAGCGCGACGACCCGGACGACGGGCTGCGCGGCGAGACGATCGAGCAGTACGAGCTGCGGGGTCGGGCGGGCGACGTGGCCCTGATCGGCCTCGTCATCTCGGAGCACGGCCGCTGGGAGGACGAGGAGGTCGTCGTCGACCTGGACGTCACGTCCGCGGGGTCGGCCCTGCTGACGTACATCGAGGAGGCGGGACCGAACTACCGGCCGAACGAGCGGTCGGAGGGGTAGCTGAACGGACGGCCGGAGGGACGGCCGGAGCCGTCGGGAGGCCAGGAGCCTGAAGGCTAGCGGGGCCGGGCGATGCGGTCGGCCTCCCAGGAGATCAGCATCCGCAGGGCGTCCTCGGAGGGGCTGCCGGGGTCGGCGGTGTAGGTGACCAGGGCCTGGTCGGGGTCGTCGGCGGAGCGGAGGGTGTCGTAGACCAGTTCCATCCGGCCGACCAGCGGGTGGTGGAACACCTTGTGGCCGGAGGTCTTGTCGCGCACCGGGTGCTCCGCCCACCACTGGCGGAACTCCTGGCTGCGCACCGAGAGTTCGCCGATCAGCTCGGCGAGCCGGGGGTCGTCGGGGCGGCGGCCGGCCTCCAGGTGGAGGAAGGCGACGTTCTCGCGCGCACAGGCCACCCAGTCGTCGTAGAGGGTGCGCGAGGCCGGGTCGAGGAAGGTGATCCGGGCGATGTTCCGCTCGGCGGGGGCGAGTGTCCCGTAGTCGCCGAGGAGGGCGACAGCGGCGCTGTTCCAGGCCAGGATGTCCATCCGGCGGCCCATCACCACGGCGGGGACGTCGGGCATCGCGTCGAGCAGCCGGACCATCGACGGCCGCACCTTCTGCGGAGCGGCGGCCCCCCGGGCCTGGCTGCGACCGGCGCCACCGGTACCTCCGGCGCCACCGGCCCGGGTCGGGCGGGTGCGGGCGAGGCGGTGCAGGTGGCCGGCCTCCTCGGGGTCGAGGCGCAGCGCGCGGGCGACGGCGTCGAGCACGGCGTCGGAGGGGTTGCCGACCCGCCCCTGTTCGAGCCGGGTGTAGTAGTCGACGCTGACACCGGCGAGCTGGGCGAGCTCCTCGCGGCGCAGGCCCGCCACCCGGCGGCGGCCGCCGAAGTCGGGGAGGTCGACGTCCTCGGGGCGGAGGCGGGAGCGGCGGGTGCGCAGGAACTCGGCGAGGCCGCTCGCAGCGCCAACGCTGGTGGCAATGCCGGGGACGGCGCTGGTCACGGCGCTCACGGCGGTGCCGGGGGTGGGGTCGGGGCGGCTCGTTCGGTTCGCGCTCATGCCGTCATTCTGTCCGTTCGGCGCCCGGTCTGCCTGGCCCTGCCAGGACCAGGCAGACCGGGGTGGAGCCGGGGAACCGCGCGTCACCAGGGGCTCGCGACCGCCACCACGCCGCCGTCCACCACGATGTCCTGGCCGGTGATGTAGGCGGCCCGGGGCGAGAGCAGGAAGGCGACGGTCTCGGCGACGTCCGCCGCCTCGCCGAGCCGGCCGAGCGGCACCCGTGCCCGCACGGCTTCCTGCTGGGCCGGTTCGGTGATCACCTCGTGGAACATCCCGGTGACGATGTAGCCCGGGCTCACCGAGTTGATCCGGACGCCGCGCCCGGCGAACTCGCTGCCGAGGGTACGGGCGAGGTTGTGCACGGCGGCCTTGGTCGCCGCGTACACCGGGGCGTTGGGCAGGCCGCGGTGCAGGGTCCAGGAGGCGTTGAGGACGATCGCGGCGCCGCCGCCCGGGGCCTGCTCCAGCAGCGGCAGGGCGTGCTGGACGGTGAAGAAGACGCCCTTGAAGTTGACGTCCACGGTGCGGTCGAAGCTCTCCTCGGTCACCTCGGCCGGGGTCTCGAAGACACCGACCCCGGCGTTGGCGAACACCCCGTGCAGGTGGCCGTACCGCTCCCCCACCCGCTCGGCCAACCGGGCCAGGTCGGCCGGGCGGGCGGAGTCGGCGCGTACCGCGAACACCCGCTCGCCTGCGGCGAGTCCGGCTCCGGCCGGTGCGGCCTCGGCGAGTCGGGCTTCGGCGCGGGCGAGGCGGGCGTCGTCGCGGCCCGTGATCACCACGTTGGCGCCGCGCTCCAGCAACACCCGCGCGGTGGCGAGGCCCATGCCGCTCGTGCCGCCGGTGACCAGCACGGTCCGGCCGTCGAAGTCCTGATCCTGGGCGGTGGGGTTGTTCCCTGCGGCCGGGGTGATCTCGCCGGCAGGGGTGGTGGGGGTGTTCCGGTGGTTGTTGGTCATGTGCCCAGCCTCGCCGCCGGACAGTTGGCGGACCAGGCCCGTTCCGACCCTGGGTCCGGCGGGACCACCCTGGCGAGGATCCGGCGATGCCCTGACGTGCGTCCGCCCCCGCCGGGGGTCGGCGGGGGCGGACGCGGTCGCGGGGTCGCGGCGGGGGCGGGGTGGCGGCGGTCGCGGGGTGGCGGCGCAGGCGTGGTCGCGGGGTCGCGGGGCGCGGCGCGGGCGGTCAGGACTCCCGGCGGGCGCCTGCGGAGGGCACGGCCCGGTAGACGTGCGGCTCGGCCCAACCCTCCGCCAGGAAGGCCTCGGTGACCGCCTCGGCCACCGCGTCCGCGTCGGCCGTACGGGTCAGGGCGATCACCGAGCCGCCGAAGCCGCCGCCGGTCATCCGCGCGCCGAGCGCCCCGGCCGCGACGGCGACGGAGACGGCGAGGTCCGTCTCCGGGCAGGACGTCCGGTAGTCGTCGCGCAGCGAGGCGTGGCCGGCGGTGAGGATCGGCCCGAGGGCGGCCGGGCCGTGCTGCTCCAGCTCTCGCATGGTCTGCTCGACCCGGCCGTTCTCGGTCACCACGTGCCGGACCAGCGGGACCAGTTCGGCCGGCAGCCGGTCCAGGGCGGCGGGGAGGTCCGCGGCGGAGAGGTCCCGCAGCGCCGGCAGCCCCAGGAGCGCGGCGGCGCGTTCGCAACCGGCCCGCAGAGCGGCGTAGGCGCCGTCGGCGAGGTCGTGCTGCACCCGGGTGTCGAGCACCAGGAGGGTGAGGCCCGAACCCGCCAGGTCGAGCGGCACGTACCGGGCGGAGAGGTCGCGCGTGTCCAGGTGGAGGGCGGTCCCGGCAGTGCAGGCCATCGAGGCCATCTGGTCCATGATCCCGCAGGGGACGCCGACGAAGTCGTTCTCGGCGCGCTGCGCGACCAGGGCCAGTTCGGCTGCTTCCAGGCCGAGTTCGTACAGGTCGTTGTAGGTGATCGCGACCGCGCACTCCAGCGCGGCGGAGGAGGAGAGGCCGGCGCCGCCGGGCACGTCGCTGTCGAGCAGGACGTCGGCGCCGCCGAGCGCGTGGCCCGCCTCGCGCAGCGTCCACACGACCGCGGCGGGGTACGCGGCCCAGCCGGACACGCCGCCCGGGGCCAGCCCGGCGACGTCCAGCTCGACGACCTCGCCGGGGACCCGGGTCGAGGCGAGGCGCAGCACGCCGTCGGCGCGGCGGCGGGCGTAGGCGCGGACGGCCTGCGGGAGGGCGATCGGGAGGACGAACCCGTCGTTGTAGTCGGTGTGTTCACCGATCAGGTTGACCCGGCCGGGCGCCGCCCAGACGCCCTCGGGGGCGTGGCCGTAGAGCTCCTCGAAGGCGGCGGACGGGGGCGGGGGGGACGTGGGGGTCATCGCTGCGCTTCCTCGGCGGTCGTGTCGGGGGTCGTGTCGGGGGCCGTCTCGGGGGTCGAAACAGCTGCGGGGGCCTGACCGACCTCGCGCAGCCGCCGGGCGGCGAACTCCGGGGCGACGTCGTTCATGAAGGCTTCCATGCCGGACTCGGTGCCGGCCAGGTACTTGAGCTTGTCCGCCGTCCGTCGGACGGTGAACAGCTCCAGGTGGAGGGCGAGTTCGTCCTCGTGGCCGGCCGGAGCCTGGTGCCAGGCGGCGATGTAGGGTGCGCGGACCTGCCGCTCGCCGTCACCGAACAGCCGGTCGAAGCGGCGCAGCAGGTCGAGGTAGATCCGCGGGAACTCGGCGCGCTCGTCCTCGTTCAGCCCGGTGAAGTCGGAGACGCGGCGGTTGGGGAAGAGGTGGACCTCGTAGGGCCAGCGGGCCGCGAAGGGCACGAAGGCGGTCCAGTGCTCCCCCGCCAGGACGACCCGACTGTCCTCGGGGTAGTCGCTCGGGGAGTTGCCGGCGGGGCTGTCGGCGGAGGCGCTGGCGACGGAGCCGCTGCCGACGGAGGCGCGCTCGGCGGCCACGAGGTCGTCGAAGAGGTTGCGGCCGGTGGCGGCACGGTACCGGGCGGCCCGGTCGATCATCTTGGCCGTGCGCGGGGGGACGAACGGCAGCGCGTAGACCTGGCCGTGCGGGTGGGCGAGCGTGACGCCGATCTCGGTGCCGCGGTTCTCGAAGCAGTAGACCTGCCGGACGCCGGGCAGCGCGGAGAGTTCGGCGGTGCGGTCGGTCCAGGCGTCCAGCACCAGGCGGGCGTGGTCCTCGTCGAGGTCGGCGAAGGAGGCGTCGTGGTCGGCGGTGAAGCAGACCACCTCGCACCGGCCGATGCCCGGCCCGCGGCTGTGCAGCGGGTCGTCGAGGGCCGGCGGCACCGGGTGGGTGCCGGGCTCGCCCGCGAGGGAGGGGAAGCGGTTCTCGAAGACGGCCACCTGGTAGTCGCCGGCCGGGATCTCGCTCAGCCGGCCCTCGCGGCTGGGGCAGAGCGGGCACTCGTCGGCCGGCGGGTGGTAGGTGCGTGCCTGCCGGTGGGCGGCGACGGTCACCCAGGCGCCGGTCATCGGATCCTGCCGGACCTCCGAGGAGGGCGCGACGGCGTCCAGCGGACGCAGGTCGGCGACGGCCCTGGCGGTGGGCGGCGTGCCCCGGTCGTAGTAGATCAGCTCGCGGCCGTCGGCCAGTTCGGTGACCGTCCTGGTCGTCGCACCGGCCTGCCCGCTCGTACCGGCCTGAGCACCTGCGCCGGCCTGAGCGCTCGCGCCTGCCGACGCGGCGGTGCCGGTCGTTCCGCTTGCAGCGGCCGTTCCGCTCGCGCCTGCCGACCCGTTCGCGCCGGGCTGGCCGGTCGCGTCGGTCACCGTTGGGGCCATGACGTGCTCCCTCTCCTGGGGCTTCCCTTCAACCACATGAACAAACAATATCGAACATGAATCAACATTGGAGCCCGGGGGCCACCCCGATTCCGGAATCAGCCTCCGATCGGGCGCCAGGGCGCGTCGTCCTTGCCCGGCGGGGCGCTTCACGCGGCGCGGACCGGCCCGTTGGCCTGCCAACGTTTCCTCCCGCCTACCGGCACTCGCGGACCAGCCTAGAAGTCGGCGCGGACCGCACCCACCTGCCTGGGGCAACGACCTCGACGGGCGGGCGTCACCAGGACCGTCGACGTGCGGACGGCCCGGACCGGGGGCGGGCCACGGCTGCGCCGCGGCGGGCCTTTACGTCCTCGCGCTTCCCCATCGGCACTTTGCAAAGAGGAGCTATTTGCAAAGCACCGATGACGCACCAGCAGCTCAGCGCGCTACAGGCAGCCCTTCCCGCACTTTGCAAAGTCACACTTTGCAAAGTGCGGGCATGAGGAAGGTGGCAGGACGTGAAGCGCCCCCGGGAGCGAAGGCTCCCGGGGGCGCTGCGGGCGGTCACCCTCAGGGGGCCGCGGGGTGGCGGTGGTGGTGATGCCGGACCAGGGCACGACCGGACGGGGCGTGCAGCGGGCGCCGGTGGACGGGCCGACGGGCCTGGCGGTGGTGGGGGCGGACCGTCACGACGGCCGGCGCGGTGTCCGCCACCGCGCCGGCGACAGACCGGGCGACCGTGGGCCCGGTGCGCCAGACCCGGGCCGCCAGGCCAGCCGAGGCCAGAGCGAGGACGGCGAGGGCGACCGTGGCGGCGGGGAGCCCGGCGGTGGCACCGAGCCAGCCGGCCAGCGGATAGGCGAGCAGCCAGCAGACGTGGGTGAGCGAGAACTGCGCGGCGAAGGCCGCCGGGAGGTCGGCCGGCAGGACGGCGGACCGCAGCAGGCGGCCACCTGGCGTCAGGATCAGCGAACCCGCCGCGCCGAGCCCGGCCCACAGGGCGAGCAGCGCGGGCCAGCGCCACGCCCCGCCGCCCGCCGTGGTGACGACCGCCAGGGCGGCGAGCAGACCCGCGACCGCGAAGGCGGCCGGCAGCATCACCGTTCGGTCGGCGACCCGGTCCAGCACCCGGGGCAGCAGCAGCGCGACCAGCATCGAGCCTCCGCCGTACGCGCCGAGGGCAAGCGGGACGTCGCTCGCCGGGCGGCCCAACTCCTCGCGGACGTAGACGACCGTGTTGACGATCACCATGGCGCCGCCGGCGGCCACCGCGAGGTCCAGGGCGAGCAGCGCCCGCAGGCGCGGCACGGAGAGGAACAGCCGGATCCCGGCCAGGGAGCGCGCGCCGACCGAACGCGCGCCGGTGCCTCCATGGGCCGGGACGGGGTTGCTCCGCGCGGCCAGGACCGCGGCGGGCAGGACCACCGAGACGACGAGGACCGCCGAGGCGAGGAAGCCGATCACCGTCCCCCAGAACAGCCACCGGTAGCCGACGAGCGCGAGCAACGCGGCCGCCAGTACTGGGCTGACCAGGGTCTCCGTGTCGTACGCGAGCCGGGAGAGCGACAGCGCCCGGGTGTAGTCGCGCTCCTCGGGCAGCACATCGGGGATCACCGACTGGAAGGCCGGGGTGAAGGTGGCCGAAGCCGCTTGGAGGACGAAGATCAGCAGGTAGACCTGCCACACCGAACCGACGAACGGCAGCGCGAGCGCCACACCCGCGCGGGCCAGGTCGGCGGCGACCAGCAGCCGTCGGCGCGGGATCCGGTGCGCGAGCGCGGCCACGACCGGAGCGATTCCGACGTAGGCGACCATCTTGATCGCCAGCGCCGTGCCGAGCACCGACCCGGCGTCGGCCCCGGCGAGATCGTAGGCGAGCAGGCCCAGCGCCACGGTGGCCAGGCCGGTCCCGGCGAGGGCGACGACCTGGGCGACGAACAGGTGCCGGTAGGTGCGGTTGCGGAGGACGGAGAGCATCGGGGACTCCGTTCGTGCGGAGCGCGCCGAGGCGGCGCGGGCCGGTGGGGTCCCTTCCAGGATAGGACAACATGTGCGTACGTGTGCACCTATTGGGAAGAAGAAGACTCCCCGACGGACACCCGCAAGGGATGACGCGGCGCAGCTCAGTCGTGCGGCGGCAGCCCACTGATCTGGTGATCGGCCACGCTCAGCGCCTCCTGCACCAGCCGCCGCAGATGCCCGTGCCGCAACGCGTACACGACCCGGCGCCCGTCCTTGCGCGTGGACACCAGCCCGGCCAGCCGCAGCTTCCCGAGGTGCTGGCTGACCGACGGACGCGCCGCACCGGCCGCCTCGGTCAGCGTCGTCACATCCGCCTCCCCCTCACTCAGCCGCTGCAGCAGCGCGAGCCGGGTCCGGTCGGCCAACAGAGCAAGGATCCCGGCAGCGACATCCAGCCGTTCATCCCCCTCGGCCACCTGCGAGCCATGTGCACCTGATACTTGGAGGCTCCCGCTCATGACCTCATCGTAGACATCGCACGACCACGCCTCACCCTCCTGGCTTCTTTCAGCGGCTTCGGCTCCGGCCCGAACCCTGCGGAGGCGCTCGGCCGCCTCACCTAGGGGAGTTGTGCCGCAGGTGCCACCGGCGACCTGGACGGCCTGCGGCGCTCCCGCGGTGACGCCCTCGGCGGGGAACGGACCCTGGACACCCGACAGCGCGGACGGCGACACCTGGGCCACAGGTGTGTCAGCGAGGGGTGCGGCGGACGCGGGTGCGCAGGGCGTCCTGGGATTCGACGTACTTCACCATCAGGCGAGCGAACTCCAGTCGCTCGCTGTCGGGCCATTCGGCGGTGATCTGCTCGAAGGCCGAACGCTGGTACTGGCGGAAGCGCTCCATCAGGTCCTCGCCCTCGGGACTGAGGAGCAGGACCGTCCGGCGGCCGTCCTGCTGGGAGGCGGCGCGGACCAGGTAGCCGGCGGAGATGCAGTCGGACACCATGCGACTGCCCACCGAGGGATCGACGCCCAAGTGCTCGGCGACGGCGCCGACGGTCACCTCGCGGCCGTCGTGACGCGCGACGTCCTGGATGACCCGCAGGACCAGCGTCCGACTGAGGTCCTTCTGGGAGATCGGGTCCTCGACATCGAGCAGCGAGGAGCGCCGCAGCCGCCCGAAGGCCGGCCCCACGGCGTTCAGGAGGTCCTCACCCTCACCCGGACCGGGCTTCGTCGTCATGCGGCCAGCCTATCCGCATGCGTGAACCGACGAAGACATGTGTTGACATGAAAACGTGTGCAAGACATCATGCATATGTGGATGAGCACTCATCCTGCTGAGGTGAGCTCACTCGGGCCCGTCGGCCCTCACCACTCGACGAAAACGAACGGACTCCTCCCCATGACCACCACCCTCGTCACCGGCGCTCGCGGCAAGGTCGGGCAGGGCGTCATCGCCCGCCTGCACGCCGCCGGGCACTCCGTGCGCGCCGCCAGCGCCCGCCCTGGCGACCTGACCGTCCCCGACGGCGTCGAGCGCGCCGAGCTCGCCCTCGACCACCCCGAGGCGTTCGGTGCCGCGCTGCACGGCATCCAGCAGGTCTTCCTCTATCCCCAGCCCGCCGGCATCCACGCGTTCGCCGAGGCCGCCGAAGCGGCCGGCGTCGAACACGTCGTCCTGCTCTCCTCCTCCTCCGTGCTCGGCCCCGATGCCGAGAACGACCCGCTCGCGAGCCACAGCCTTCTCGTCGAGCGCGCGCTCGCCGACTCCGGCCTCAACTGCACCTTCCTGCGGCCCGATGCCTTCGCCAGCAACTCCCTCGGCTGGGCGTACTTCATCGGCCAGGGCCTGCCGATCCAACTCGCCCACCCGGACGCTCACATCGCACCCGTCCACCCGGAGGACCTCGCCGACATCGCCGCCGAGGCCCTGGCCGGCGGCTCCCTCACCGGCTCCGCGCCCACCCTGACCGGCCCCGAGTCACTCACCTTCCGCGAGCAGCTCACCGTCCTCGCCGAGGCCCTCGGCCGCGAGATCGTGGTCGAGCGGATCACCCGCGCCGAGGCCGAGGAAAAGATGGGACGTCACATGCCCGCTCCTGTCGTCACCTCCCTGCTCAACCTCTGGGAAGCCGCGACCCATGGGCCCGCTCCCGTTCACGACACCACCCTGACCCTTCTCGGCCGCCCCGCGCGGACCTTCCGCCAGTGGGCCCACGAGAACACCGCCGCGTTCACCCGGGCCTGAACCGGCACAGTCCTCAAGGTCACAACCGACTCGGGAGAACGACGTGAAACCCATCGGCTACTGGCTCAACCGCACCGACCTGGCCCTCACCACCACCATGAACGCCATGCTCGCCGGATCCGGCCTCACCCGGCTGACCTGGCAGGTGCTCAACGTCCTCGAGGCCGACCCACAGGCCACCGACACCACCGTCCGCATGTCTCTGACCGTCAACGCCTCACCCGCCGAACTGGCCGACGCCATCACCACTGTCCTCGCCGACGGCTGGGTCGTCCGACCGGCGGCGGAGCACCTCGCCCTGACCGAGGACGGCCGCGCTCGCCTCTCCCGGGTCGGCGAGCGTGTCGCCGCCTTCCGCGAAGCCTCGGTCGCCGGCATCTCCCCCGAGGAGTACCGGACCGCGGTCGCCGTCCTGGAGCAGATGACTCTCAATGTGGAGTCCGGCCAGGGGTGCTGAGGCATGGCCCCGACGGGCTGGTGCCACCAGCGGACCTCGCGCCTCAGCTCACTTCTGCCCCTCCCCTCGACCCTCCCGGAGGTCCTCGATCCGGCGGATCTTGCCGACCGAACGCTCCAGCGTGTACGGGTCCACCACCTCGACGTCCACACTCACCCCGACGCCGTCCTTCACCCCTCGCACAATCGCCCCGACGGCTTCCTCGCGCTGGCCGGGTCCGGCGTCCGGCCGCGCTTCGACCCGCACCGTCATGTGGTCCAGTCGGCCCCGTCGGGTCAGCCGCAGCAGGAAGTGCGGTGCGACGGCGGGCACCCGCAGCAGGATCTCCTCGATCTGGGTCGGGAAGACGTTGACCCCACGCAGGATGATCATGTCATCGCTGCGCCCCGTCACCTTGGCCATCCGGCGGAACGCGGGGCGCGCGGTGCCGGGCAGCAGCCGGGTGAGGTCGCGGGTGCGGTAGCGGATGACCGGAAGCGCCTCCTTGGTGAGTGAGGTGAAGACGAGTTCGCCGCCCTCGCCGTCCGGCAGCACCTCGTCGGTCAGCGGGTCGACGATCTCCGGGTAGAAGTGGTCCTCCCAGATGTGCAGGCCGTCCTTCGTCTCCACGCACTCCTGCGCGACACCCGGCCCCATCACCTCGGAGAGTCCGTAGATGTCCACGGCGTGGATGTCCATCCGCCGCTCGATCTCGGCCCGCATCTCCTCCGTCCACGGTTCGGCGCCGAAGACTCCGATCCGCAGCGAGGTGCCGCGCGGGTCAACGCCCTGCCGCTCGAACTCGTCCAGCAAGGTGAGCAGGTAGGACGGGGTGACCATGATGACCTCGGGCCGGAGGTCCTGGATGAGGCGGACCTGGCGGGCCGTCATGCCGCCGGACGCCGGGATCACGGTGCACCCGGCGCGCTCGGCGCCCGCGTGCGCGCCCAGCCCGCCGGTGAACAGGCCGTAGCCGTAGGCGATGTGCACCGTCTGGCCGGGCCGCCCGCCGGCCGCCCGGATCGAGCGGGCCACCACGTCCGCCCAGACGTCCAGGTCGTGCTCGGTGTAGCCGACCACGGTCGGCAGGCCGGTGGTCCCGCTGGAGGCGTGGATCCGGCGGACCTTCTCCTTCGGGACGGCGAACATGCCGAACGGGTAGGTGTCGCGCAGGTCCGCCTTGGTCGTGAAGGGGAAGCGGGCGAGGTCGGCGAGGGTGCGGCAGTCCTCGGGTGTCACACCGGCCGCGTCGAACTTCCGGCGGTACAGCTCGACGTTCTCGTAGGCGTGGCGCAGTGTGGCCCGCAGGTGTTCGAGCTGGTGCGCCCGCAGCTCCTCGGCGGTCATCCGCTCGCCGGCGTCCAGGAGTTCCACCGGCGGTGCCTCGCCGAGACGCACCGGCGCCCGCACCTCTCCGCCCGGACCCACGGGCGTACCCGGATCCGTCGCTCCGCCGCTCATCGTGCCTCCTTCAGAACTCGCTACCGACCATTCGGTCGGCCCTGGCCGGAGCCAAGTAATCCAGTGCCCGAACCACCTGTCAAGGCTCGGCACACCGGTGACCTCGCAGGTCGGCGCCCGTCGCCCTCGCTCAGAACCTTGCCCCCGCCCCCGGGCGCCAACCTGTGCCGATCGGCAGGTTCTCGCTCCGAAAAAAGGCGCCGGATCTATGCCGATCGGCAGATGGCAGGGCGCTGCCGACCGGGAAGGCTGGTCGCCGTCAGTCACCATCCCCACCCACGACCGGGAGAACGGAGCAGGGGCACATGAGCCGATCCGATGTCACACCGCACCTCGAACTGACCGACGTCAGCAAGGTCTACCGGGGCGGCAAGCACGCCGTCGACGGCCTCTCACTGCGGCTCGGGCCCGGGCTGCTCGGTCTCCTCGGACCGAACGGCGCGGGCAAGTCCTCGCTGATGCGGATCGTCGCCACGGTGACCCGGCCCACCTCCGGACGGATCACCTACCGGGGGGCCGACGTGCTCGCCCACCCCGATCTGCTCCGGCGTGAGCTCGGCTTCCTCCCGCAGGACTTCGGTGTCCACCCGCACCTCACCTCGCGCGAGTTCCTGTCCTACCTGGCAGCCGCCAAGGGGCTTCCCGCCCGCGCCGCCCGGGCCCGGATCGAGGAACTGCTCGTGCTGGTCAACCTGACCGAGGCGGTGCGTAGGCCGCTCGGTGCCTACTCGGGCGGCATGCTGCGGCGGGTCGGCATCGCCCAGGCGCTGCTCGGTGACCCGAGCGTCATCGTCGTCGACGAGCCCACCGCCGGCCTCGATCCGGAGGAGCGGGTGCGCTTCCGGAACCTGCTGAGCACCCTCGCCGAGGACCGGGTGGTGGTGCTGTCCACCCACATCGTCTCCGACATCGAGTCGGTGGCCGGGGACATCGCGGTCCTCGCCGGCGGGCGGCTGCTGCGCCGGGGCGGTCCGGAGGAACTGCTGCGCGGCCAGGCCGGCCGGGTGTGGGAGGTCCTGGTGGACGCGGGCTCGGTGGCGGCCGTGCAGCAGCACTTCGTGGTGAGCCGGATGGTGCGCGCGGGGGACGGGCGGGTGCGGCTGCGGCTCCTCGCCGACGTGCCGCCGACCGCCGAGGCGGTGCAGGTCGCGCCGGACCTGGAGGACGCCTACCTGGGGCTGGTCCGGTCGGTGCCCGACGGGCCCGCCTTCGCCCCGTCGGCCGCCGCGGCCCGTGCGGGGGTGCGGCGATGACCGGGAGCGTTCTTCACCCGTCCCGCCCGGACGGGTCCCGAGCGCCGACCGACCGTGCTCCGGGCCCCACCGCCGGTGGGTCCGAGCGGCCCGGCCCGGTGAGCCGGATCGGCCGGCTGGCGCTCGGCGACTTCCGGGACCGGATCCGCCGCCCCGCCTACGCGGTGACGCTCCTGGCCGCGGTGGGCCTGGGCCTGCTCGCCGTCCCGCCCACCGACGGGCACTGGGCGATCCTCGCGCTCGGCTCCTACCGGGGGGAGTACAACAGCGCGTACGTCGGCGCGGCGACCGCGCTGGCGGGCGCGTTGTGGCTCACCCTCGGCGGGTTCTACGTGGTTCGCAAGGGTCTGGGCCGGGACGAGGAGACCGGGGTCGGCCAGCTCCTGGCCGCGGCCCCGCTGCGGAACGTCGATCTGATGCTGGCGAAGTTCCTCGGAAACCTGCTGGTGCTCGGTTCGATGCTCGGCGTGCTCGCACTCACCGCGCCCGCCCTGCAACTGGTCCGGGGCGAGGACCGCGCGCTCGACCCGATCGCGCTGCTGACGCCGTTCCTGGTACTGACACTGCCGCTGCTCGCGGCGACCGCGGCACTGGCCGTCGTGTTCGAGACGGTGCCGCTGCTGCGCGGGGGGCTGGGCAATGTCACCTGGTTCGCCTTCGCACCGGCCCTCCTGATCGCCGGGGAGGCACCTGGCGCGCCCTTCGGCGGACTCGGCCTCGGCCCGGTGGCCGACTCGCTGCGCGACACGCTGGCCGCGCGCGGCGTCGACCTGGGCGGCGACGACTTCAGCCTCGGTCTGACCAGAATGGACTCCCCGCTGGAGGCGTTCCACTGGGACGGCGCGGACTTCGGGACCGGGTTCGTCGCCCAGCGGCTGCTGCTCGTCCTGCTCGCGGTGGCGCTGGCCGCGCTGCCGGCTGCCTGGTTCACCCGCTTCGACCCCGCGCGCGCCAGGGTTGCCGAGCGGCACCCCGACCGCACGGCGCCTGCCCCCCTTCCCGCGCCCGTCCCTGGTCCTGTCCGCACGGCGGCTCCGCGCGTCGCGCCGCCGGCCGCACCCGGACTCGCCTCGCCCGCCTACCGCCGGTCCCGCTCCCGGTTCGGCTCCCACTACGGTCGGCTGCTGCTCGGTGAGGCGCGGATCCTGTTCGCCGACGGCTCGCGCTGGTGGTGGCTCGGGGCGGCCGGCCTGGTGCTGGCCGGGCTCTCCGTGCCACCGGACACCGGCGTCGGCGCGGTGCTGCCCGCCGCCTGGGTCTGGCCGGTACTGCTCTGGTCCCGCCTCGGGAGCCGCTCGGCCGAGAACGACCTGGAGGTTCTGCTCCGCGCCTACCCGGCCGCCCGCGCCCGGCTGCTCGCCGAATGGGCCGCCGGGGTGCTGCTCACCGCCCTGATCGGCGCGGGTGTCCTGGTCCGGCTCGCCGCGGCCGGCGACGCCGCCGGGGTGGCGGCCTGGTCGGCCGGCGCCCTGTTCATCCCCTCGCTCGCCCTCGCCCTCGGCACCCTCTCCCGCACCCACCGCCTCTTCCAAGCCCTCTACCTGCCGCTCTGGTACCTGGTGGTGAACCAGATCGCCGCCGCCGACTTCATGGGCGCCGTCCGCCGCGCCGGCCACCCCGCCGGCCCCTCCCCCGTCCTGGTCACCGCCGTCACCCTGTCCCTTCTCACCGTCGCCCTGCTCACCACGACGGCCCGCCGTGCGCTGCGCGACTGAGTTCCGGACAGAACGGCGGCCTTCCACCGCGCAGGGAGGCATCCGCTGCCCGAGCCACTCCCCGCCGGTGGCCACCCGGGCACCGCCGAAGCGGTCGGGCAGCGGCCTCGCGCGCTTCGTCAGGAGGCCGACCCGGCGGCCCGGAGGGCGGCCTGGACCGGGCAGGACATGGGGCCATGGACCGGTCCGAAACCCCATGGACGGCGCCGGGACCGGCTTGCTGGAATGGGCGACGGTCACTTGCCGAAGTCGCGGGAGTAACAGGGAGGCGGCGATGAGCGGGATCAGGCTGCACCTGTCGGTGCGCGACCTCACCGAGGCGGACCTGCCGTCCTGCGGCTGGGCCGGCTCCCCCAAGCACGTGCGCGAGCTGGTCCACCAGATCCGCCGCGCCGAAGCGGGCGAGGTCGACTACCTGGCGGTCTGCACGCGGGTCGGGCTCCCGGTGGCGGTCGGCGGCATCGACTACACGGTCAGGCCCGGCACCGGAACGCTCTGGCAGCTCGGCGTCCACCCGGCCCTCCAGTCCTGCGGGATCGGCACACTGCTGGTCCGCTCCGCCGAGCAGCGGATCGTCACCAGGGGCCCGACCCGCGCCGAACTCGCCGTCGAGGAGAGCAACCCGCGTGCCCTCGCCCACTACGGACGCCTGGGCTACCGGGCCTTCGGCCGCGAGCTCGAATCCTGGGACGTGGAGGCCGAGGACGGCTCACTCCGGCGGTACGAGGCGGCGTGCACGCTGATGGGCAAGGACCTTCCGTGATGCCGGACTTCGCCGCGTTCGCCAGCGAAGCGACGGCAGCTCCGGTTCTTGTCGGGCGCCGTCGCCCACTCCCGGGTGCTGCTCGACCGCGGCGACGGTGAGGCCACCCGGACAGTCGCCGTGATCGGACGTCTCGCTCCCGGCGCCTTCCGATCGGCCGCCGCACTTGCTGGACGCCCGGAGCGAGGATCCGCTCCCGATGCGGCCCTGCCCGGAATCCCCGACCCACCAGCCAATCAACCCAACGGCCAACAACCCACCTGAGCGGGGCCACCACCGGTTGCGCAACCGGCCGCCGACGGCACTGGCATCATTCCGCGATGGTGCTACTCTCACTAGCACCATGTTGCTGAAGCTGGAGGCCGGGGACTCCCGGCCATTGCACGAGCAGGTTGCCGGAGCGATCCGGCGGGCCGTCGCTGAGGGCGAATGCGTGCCCGGGGAGCGGCTGCCGCCCGCGCGGGACTTGGCGCGGGCGCTCGGGGTGAACGCGAACACGGTGCTGCGGGCGCTGCGGGCACTGCGGGACGAAGGAGTACTGGAGTTCCGCCGGGGACGCGGCATCAGCGTCGCCCTGGGTGCCGACCGCCGCGCCGAACTGCTGGACGCGGCGCGTCGGCTGGTCGTGGACGCGGCGCACGCAGGCTTCAGCCGGGAGGAGCTCGTCGAAATGATCAGGGGGCTGGAGTGAAGAAGGTTTCGCAGGAGGAGGGGCGCAACGCCCGCAAGGACGCGGCGGCCCGGGCGATCGGACTGCTCGCGTTCGGCGCACTCGCCCTCGGGGTGCTGGCGCTGCTGCTCGGGCTGCCGTGGGTGGCGCGCGACCGGTTGCCGGAGCCCTTGGCCACGCACTGGAACGGGACACGAGCGGACGGTTCGATGTCGTTCGCGGCCGCGGTGGGCTTCCCCGCCGCACTGTGGGCGGCCTCGGTCACGGCGGCCGCCGTCGCCCGGTGGCGCGGCGGGGAGCAGGGGAAGGCCTGGTCGGCGGTCGGGCTCGGCTTCGGGGGTGCGCTGCTGACAGGCGCGCAGGCTTCGATCGTCTCGGCCAACCTGGACCGGCCGACCTGGCAGGAGGCCCGGCCGCTGGGCACCGAGGTGCTGCTGGTCCTGGTGGCGGCGGTCGCGGCCGGCGCGCTGGCCTGGTGGCTCGCCCGGCCGCAGGGCCCGGGGCCGCTCACCGCGACCGTCGCCGACGGCCCCCGCCTGGACCTGCCGGAGGGGCAGCACGCCGTCTGGCTCTCCCGGGCGGTCAATCCCTGGCTGGGACTACTGGCCGCAGTGGCCGGGCTGGGCGCGGCGGGAGCGGCACTGGCCGGGTTCGCCGGGCTGGGCGGGGCGGCCTGGGCGACGGCCGCACCGCTGGCGGTCGTCGCGCTGGCGGGGCTCGGCTGCTCCTCGGTGCAGGCACGGGTGACCGAGCGCGGCCTGGATGTGGCGTTCGGCCCGCTCGGCCGGCCGTCCCGGCACTGGGATCCGGAGGAGATCGTCTCGGCCCGGGCCGAGACCCGCACCCCGGCCCAGGTGGGCGGCTGGGGCTACCGGCTGAGCGGCCTGGGCACCACGGTCATGCTGCGCCGCGGCGAGTGCCTGGTGATCCGGCCCCGACAAGGCGCGGAGTTCGCGGTGAGCGTGGACGACGCCGAGCGCGGCGCCGCCCTGCTGAACACCCTGACCGCACCCCGGAGCGCCTGACCGGCCGAGGGGCCGTACAGCCGCCGGGGCCGGCCGGCGCACCCACCCGGCACGGCCGGCGGCGCGGGAACCGTCAGCCGCGACGCTTCGGACGGCCGCGCCGGGCGGCCGCCGCGCCACCGGACGACGATCCGGAGCCACCCCGGGCGCGCCCACCGGCGGTGGCGCGGCCTCCGGCGGCCGGCTTGCCCGAGCCCTTGGGGGCCCCGCCCTTGGCCGCACCGCCCTTGCCGGTGCCGCCCTTCGCCCCACCGGTGCCGCCCTTCGAGCCGCCGGCACGGCCCGGGGCGGACTTCGCCGCCGGGGCCTCGGCCGAGGTCGCGGCCGTCTGGCCCCGGCCGCGCGAGCTGTTGACCGTGCGGCCCCGGACGATGCCGATGAACTCCTCCACCAGGTCGGTGGTCTGCTCCTCCGGCCAGGACAGCGCGATCCGGGACTGCGGGGCGTCCGCCATCGTCCGGTAGGTGAGGTCGCGCCGGTGGTGCAGGCGTGCCAGCGACTGCGGGACGAGCAGCACCCCGACCCCGGCCGCGACCAGCTCGATCGCGTCGGCCGTGGTCGCCGGCCGCTCGATGGCGGGCCGCCCGGGCAGCTGCTCCCATTCGAGGGTGTCGTCGAGCGGGTGGAAGACCACATCGTCGGCGAGGTCCGCGACAGTGACCTCCTCGGCCGCCGCCAGCCAGTGGTCCTTGGGGAACACCACCACCGTCGTCTCGGTGTACAGCGGGATCGCGCTCAGACCGGTCCGGTCGACCGGCAGCCGCAGCAGCCCCGCGTCCGCGTCGCCCGCGCGCAGCGTCGGCTCCCCGTCGGCGGCTTCGACCGCGACCAGGGCGAGCAGAACGTCCGGGAGACGCTCCGACCAGACGCGCGCCCACTTGCCGGGGGTCACGCCCGGGACGTACGCCAACCGGAACGAGGGTGTCACCTGCATCTCTGTCACCCGCCCAAGGCTACCGACCGTGACAGCGGGCGTCGGCCGCTCGCTTACCCTGGTGACCATGACATCGCTCAAGCAGAAGACCACGCAGACCATGAAGCCGGCGACGGCGGCGAAGAAGCTCGGGGTCTACCTCGGCGCCACCCCTGCCGACTTCCAGTCGGGCGTGATCTCCCGCGAGGAGCTCACCGCCCTGCAGACCGAGCCGCCGCAGTGGCTCCAGGACCTGCGCCGCAACGGCCCGCACCCGCGTTCCGTGGTGGCCACCCGGCTCGGCGTCTCCGCGTCCGGCCTGGCGCGCGGCGGCATCACCGAGGCGCTCACCACCGAGCAGATCGAGGAGCTCCGCGAGGAGAACCCGGAGTGGCTCCGGCGCGAGCGGACGATCCAGGAGGAGGTCCGCAAGGAGTCCGTGCGCGTCAAGGAGAAGCACGAGAAGGAGGAGAAGCAGCGCCAGCAGGCCGCTGCGGCGGCCGAGCGCGAGAAGCGCGGCTGACCTGCGGAGTTCCACCTGCTCCACGCTGCTCCTCCCCGGCCCCCCGGCGCTCGCGCCGGGGGGCCGTCGTTCGTCCGGGGACAGGCACACGGGGACAGTCCGGGAGGGCGTCGGGCAAGCCTTCGACAAGGCGTCCGGCGCGGCCTCCGGCCGAGCAGGACGGGCACGGGTGACTCGCACAGACGCACGAGCGAGGGCCCTCGGAATCGGTCGAAAATCCACTCCAATGCCGCACATCGACTCGAAAGGGTTCGTACGCGTTCGACCCCGTGAGCACCGTCACCGGGCCCGACGATCCGGTCGGACGTCCCGAAGGGCCGGCCCGACCGGTGGGACGGGAGCCGCCCGGGTGGCGACGCGGAGCCGGGCGGGTGACCTGCTCGACGTGTCGGCGGGGATTCGGCAGGCCCGGCGTGCGTCGGTGGGAACGCGCCGCTCCCGAGCGGCGCGCGCCCCTGCCCCCGGACCTGAGAGCCGCCGATGCCCCCCATCGCGCACCTGCGCCGCCTGCTCCCCACCGCCGTGTGCACCCTGGCCGCCGTCCTCGCCGCCCCCGCCGCGGCGCACGCCGCGCCACCGGGCTCAGGAGGCAGAGCGGGCATCGATCGGGGGACCGTGATCGACTGGGAGCGGGTCGCCGCCTGCGAGAGCAGCGGGGACTGGCACATCAACACCGGCAACGGCTACTTCGGCGGCCTCCAGTTCGACGAGCCGACCTGGGAGGAGACCGGCGGCCTCCGCTACGCCCCGCGCGCCGACCTGGCCAGCCGGGACGAGCAGATCGCCGTCGCCAACGCCCTCGCCGAACAGCGCGGGCTCACCCCGTGGCCGTTCTGCGGCGCCCGCGCCGACCGCGACCGCGAACGCCCCCCGGTCGATTCGGCCGCCGAACGGGCGGAGACGCCCACCCCCGGCACCCCCGCCGCCCCTCCCCCGCCCGGGGGCCCCGCCACCTGGACGGTGCGCGACGACGACACCCTCGACAGCATTGCCGAGCAGTTGCAGGTCCCCGGCGGCTGGCAGGCGTTGTACGAACAGAACCGCGCGGTCCTCGGCGAGGACCCCGACCTCATCCAGCCCGGCCAGGAGCTGACCCTCCCCGTCTGACCCCACACCGAGACCCAGCGCGAACCAGCGCACACCGCACACCGGACACCGCGAAGCCTCCGACCGGCCGGTGCCCCCGCTCCCACGGGGACGCCGGCCGCATCCGTCCGTATCCGTCCGCGTCAGCCGACGGTGGGAGGCCAGGGGCCGTCCTCGGGACGGGCTTCGGTGGTGGAGCCGTCCGGCCAGGGCGGCATGGTGATGGCGACGATGCGCAGCGGGCCGGGGCTGTCCGGATCAGCACGGAACTGGAAGGCGGTTCCCAGAGGCACCGAAACCGATGTACCCGCCCGCAGGACGTCCACGGACTCCCGGCCGGACTGCCGCCGCCAGATCCGGCCCCGGCCGGCCGTGACGTACCAGAGTTCCTGCACGGTGGCATGGGAGACGGCGCGGGTGACGACACCGGGAGCGAGTTCGAAGACGGCCTGACTGCCGAGGCCGTCCAGGGTCAGCAACGGCCGGACGGTGGCGCCGTCCGGGGCGACCACGACCGGGGCGTTCTCGACCTCGGCGGTACGTAACGGCTGCTCGTCCATACGAACCGGACCCCTCTCGACACGGGCACCCCCACGCGCCCACTCGCGATGGGACCACACCACGAACCGTCCCGCCAGAGCGCACCCTCCGCCGCAGCCCCGTTCGGGCCGGGTCCGGCCCGGGGGGCTCGGATCACGCTCGCATCGTCCTGGCGGTTGTCGGGGGCTGCGCCGGGTCGCGAAGGATTCCCAGCAATCCGCGATACCGGGCTCCTAGCAGGTGGCGACCTCTCCGCGCCCGCCCGGGCGGCTCCGGGCCCGCGGAACCGCAGGTCGGCGAGCTCCGGAGCGCGACCGGGCATCCTCGGGTCGGCTCTCGAAGAGCGCCTGGTGGGCCCGGTCGGTCTCCGGGCCTCCGTGGTGGACGGTGCCGGCGACGGTGATGCCGGTTCGACGCGAACACCTGCCCGCCCGGCACGCCGGCGAGATCCCGGTGCGGTGGCCGTCCGGGCCGGGCGACCGGTACCTAGGCCTCGGGAGGTCGCACCCATGGGGCCAGGCGCTCGCCGGGCGCGGGACTCGGCCGCCCGTACCGGAAGACGGTTCCCTGGACGATTTCGAGGCCGCCGGCTGCGATCAGCCCGGCAGCGGGCTCCGGGCCCCCCGCGTCGGCCTCGAACGCGACCACCAGCGCAGGGATCTCGCCGGTCTGCCGCGAGACCACCCGCACCTCTTCCGGTGTCGGCTCACGGAAGGTCGGATCCTGGAATGCGGCGGGACAGGTGACGAAGAGCGGGTCGCTGAAGACAAGCTCCAGACCGTGGTGGTACGACAGGTCGGAGCCAGCGCCCAGCCTCAACCGCCCGGCATTCCATTCGACAACGTCCCAGTCCCACCATGACCCCTCGGGAAGTTGGATCACGAGCCCGCCCCCAAATCGATGATCAGGCAGGCTACCCGGAGGAACTCGCCGTCCTCATCGACCGCTTCGGCTGCGCGGGCGGTGTCAGTGCCGCGGTGTCAGTGCGGGGGTGTGGGGCCGGTCGGGGGCCATGGGCGGACGAAGGGGTGGTTGAGGTGGGCGGTGCCGAGGAGCGCGCCGGTGCGGCGGGCCTCGGCGAGGAGTTCTTCACGGGTGCGGCGGGCTGTGTCCGGGTCGGCCTCGAAGAGGTAGCGCACGGCGGGGGTGGCGAGTTGGACGGCGTGGACCAGGACGTCGCCGGTGAGCAGCAGGCGGTCCCCGCCGCCGTCGACCAGGACCGACTGGTGGCCCGGTGTGTGGCCGGGGGTCGGGAGCAGGGTGATCGCGCCGCCTCCGGGACGGGCCCGGCCGGCGAGCACCGTGCGGCCGTCGACCTCGTTCAACTGTCCGGCGCGCAGCAGCGGTTCGACGACGTAGGTGCGTGCCGTCCGGGTCGGGCCGAGCGCCGCGACCTCGGCGTGCTGCACCACGTAGCGGGCGTTCGGGAACACCGGTACGCCCTCGGGGGTGACCGACCAGCCGTAGTGGTCCTCGTGGAGGTGGGTCAGGACCACCGCTTCGACGTCCGCCGGGGCGATCCCGGTCCGGGCCAACACGGCGGGCAGCCGGCCGGGGACGGGCGCCCAGCCGGAGGCCGGGCTGCCGACCGGGCCGATACCGGTGTCCACCAGGGTGACCCGGCCGCCGGGGCGGCGGACGGCGTAGCAGCGGAAGTCGAGTTGCCAGGTGTCGTTCGGGCCGAAGGCGGCCGGGTCGAGGCGGCGGGCGCGCTCCCAGTCGGTGGCCGTCGCGTCGGGGAAGGCGGCCTGTGCGGTGCCGGGGAACGGGCCGTGCGCGTCGAGCAGCGCCAGCACCTCGTACCGGCCGAACCGCCGCACCACGACGGCACCGGCCGACGCGGCGGAACCGGCGGGCTCGGCGGGCTCGGCGGCGGCGGGCGTCGCCGCGACGAGCGGGCGCAGCGCCACCGCGCCCGCGACGGCGAGCGCGCCGCGCAGCACCCGGCGGCGCCCGGGACGGTCGGACACGGCCTCGGGTCCGGCTCCGGGGCCGGAGCCAGAGCCGGGGTCTTCGGCGAAGGGGACGGTGGGAACGGTCGGATCGTTCAACGGGACTCCTCGGAGGGGACGCGGACTGAGCGGGGGCCGAAGAGCGACTCAATGACTCGGGGTCGGCGCCCCGACCCCCGTACGGGGCGCCGACCGGTTCCACTGTCCCGCCGCGCCCGCCCCGGCGGCTTGTCGTTTCTTGTGCAATCCGTTCGCACCTGTGGAATCCGTTGGCGCGCAGGTAGGCACCGTGCGAGCATCGCCGGATGATCGACCAGGAGCCTGTGGCGGCCGCCGACCTGGTCGGCGCCCGCCTGACCCGGGTGACCGCCGCCCTCCAGGACCGGCAGTCCGCCACCGCGCCGCAGCTGTCGCACCTGTGGCTCCATCTGGAGGACCTCGGGCCCGTGCTCGTCCGTTCGCCCGGCACCGGCCTGTCGTTCCGGGCCGCCGACGTGACCGGAGTGCCCGCCGGGGCGGGCACGACCACCGATCCGGCGGATCTGCCGCTGACGCGCTTCCTCGGGCGGCCGATCCGGTCGGTGAGCACGATCGAGTACCGGGAGGGCGGGACCGCCACGACCACCGGGACCGCCTTGCCCTCCGGGACCGCCTTGCCCACCGGAACCGCCTTCACCGCCGGGCTGGCCCTCGGCTTCGAGGGCGGACGTGTCCGGTTGCTGGGTCTGGACGGCGCGCTGCTGGTCGTCGGTCCAGAGGAGCACCTGGGCGGCGTCGAGGCCCGGCTCCACGAGGACACCGCGCTCGCGCGAGTGGTGTGGACCTGCAGCAGCAGCCCCTCGCAGTGGAACGCCTGGACGACCGGCGGCCGGTACCTGTACTTCCGCTACCGGCACGGCGAGGGCAGCGTCGAGCACTTCCCCGGCGGCCCGGATCCGGACACCTGGGACGAGGAGGGCTCCGGCCTGCTCGCCCGGTGGCACGACGGGAGCCGCGGCGGGGCGATCGACCTGGTGGACTTCCTCGTCCTGGCCAGCCTCCGGCTGGCGCCGAACTCCGAGGTGCTGGACGGCCGGTGACGGACGACGACAGCGGGTCGCCCCGCGAGTAGGGTGCGGGCATGGCGGTCGAACGTGCGACCCTGTTGAACGGGGACGACCTGTGTGTCGCCGACGTGTCCTGCCAGGACCCGCCGGAGGGGTGGACGGAGTTGCGGCCGGCGCCGGTGTTCGGGCTGGTGATGGTGCGGCGGGGGATGTTCCGGGGGCGGATCGACGGGGTCGACCAGGTACTGGACCCGGCCTGTGTGTATGTCGAACGGGTCGGCTCCGAGCAGCAGTTCGCGCATCCGTGCGGCGGTGATCTCTACACCGAGCTGGTGCTCTCCGAGCCGCGGACCGCCGAACTCCTGGGCGGCGACCCGGAGGTGCCGCAGGGGCTGGTGTTCACCACGCCGCGGATGGCACTGGCGCACCGGATGCTCGTCGTCCGGGCGCGCGGCGGCGCGGACCCGTTCGAACTCGCCGAGCGTGCGGTCACCTTGGCTGGCGAGGTGCTGACGGCACTTGCGCCGGCGAGGGTGGAGAGCGGCCGGCCGGTCCGGGACGCGGCGCGGCGCCGCCTGGTGGACGCCGCCCGGACCGCGCTGGCGGCCGATCTCGGGCTCGGGCTGGACGAGCTGGCCCGGGCGGTCGGCTGTTCGCCGCACCACCTGAGCCGGATCTTCCGGGCCTGCACCGGCGAGGGGATCGCGCGCTACCGCAACCGGCTGCGGGTCACCCTCGCCCTGGAGCGGCTGACCGAGGGGGAGACGCGACTCGCCCTGCTGGCACAGGAGTTGGGGTTCACCGACCAGGCGCATCTGACCCGGGTGGTGCATCGCGCGGCCGGACTGCCGCCCGGCCGGCTCCGGGCCCTGCTGGGTCCGCGGCCCGCCGGGTCCGGCGCGGTGACCGCCCCGGAGCACGCGTAGGCTCGGCGGGTGTCCTCGACCCCGGCCTCCGCCCACTCCTCTGCCCGTGCCGCCCCCGCACCGCTGACCAGCCTGCACGACCGGGCGGCACTTGCCGAGCGGTTCGGCCGGGACCCTGAGCTCCACCTCTTCGAACTCGGCGACCTGGACGAGCCGTTCTGGTCCCACACCTCCTGGTACACCACATCGGCGGACGGTCCGGTGGCGCTGCTGTACGCGGTCGGGGAGGTGCCCACCCTGCTCGGCCTCGCCCGGCCCGCGGACACGGACCGCCTGGCCGGACTGCTGCGCGCGATGCGGCCCGTACTGCCGCGTCGACTGCTCGCCCACCTCACCGGCGGCGGTGTGGACGCCCTCGCGCCGGACTACCGCGCCGAGCACCGGACAGCGATGCTGCGGATGGCCCTGACCGACCCCGCCGCCCTCGCGCCGCACCTGGGCGGAGCGTCGGACGCGCGCCCCTTCCGGCCGGTGGAGCGGCTCGGCGCGGTGGACCTCGCGGATCTGCGCGCCCTGTTCGCCGCGGGCTACCCGGGCAACTGGTTCGACGAGCGGATGCTGACCACCGGCCCCTACGTCGGGGTCCGGGACGCCGGGGGCCGACTGCTCGCGACGGCCGGCGTGCACGTCCACTCCGCCGCCCGACGGGTGGCGGTGATCGGGAACGTCACCACCCACCCGCAGGCCCGGGGGCGGGGGCTCGCGGCGGCCTGCACCGCACGGCTCTGCGAGGTCCTGGCGGACAGCGTCGACCACATCGGCCTGAACGTCCGAGCCGACCACCCCACCGCGCTCGCCCTCTACCGGCGTCTGGGCTTCACCACCGTCACCGGTTACGAGGAGGCCGTGCTCACGGCCTGCTGACGGTCCGCCGGTCGTGGCCCACCGGTGAATCCGCCCACCGGTGGATCGGCCCACCGGTGGATCGGCCCGCCGGCGGCTCACGGGCCGCCCGGCGCATCGGAGGCCGGAGCGCCAAGAGGGCCAGGTGGGCCAGGCGGGCCAGGAACGGGTGTCGACCCCTGGGCCAGCTCGAGGTGGAACGGGCCGCCCGGAGTCCCCGGCTGCCAGCCACGCTCCCGGGCGTCGCGGACCGCGAGCGCCACAGTCGCGGGAGTGGCGCCGACGGTCGGCAGACCGAGCCAGTTGCCCGGATGCGCTCCCGGGAGCCGGACGACGAGCACCGAGCCGGGCTCCTCCGCCCGCTCGACGGCAACCGTCAGCGGAGACTGTCCGATTCCCTGGCTGTAGGTGGGCCTGCGCCTGACGGCCCACCGGTACGCCACCTGGTCGACCGTGATGAGCCGGGTGCCCTTCCTCGGCAGTGTCACCGGGCCTCCTGCCTGCGTCGTCGGCCGGTCGTCCGCCCACTGTCGCAGGTGGCCGACGGCTCCGTCCGGCCGGGTGGATCCCGGGGCCGGGCTCCCGGGCGCAGCCCGCTCCGGGCACGGCCGCCGTCCGCGCACGGGAAGTCGGACGGACCGACTTCCCGTGCAGCCGTGCAAGCCGGCGGGAGCGTACCAGGGGCAGGCAGCCCCGGTCAGCGGGTGACGGGCCAGGAGAGGGTGGCCGTCAGGCCCGCGCGGAGGGCCGGGTCGAGGACGGCGGGGGTGGGGTCGGTGGCGGTGGCGGTCAGGGTGTGGGCGCGGCCGCGCGGGCCGGGGAGCGGGACGGTGCGCAGGTCGACCGTCGTCCGTCCGCGCAGCTGCGGCAGGACGCGGCCGTCCAGGGACCAGCTGATCGTGGTGCCGGGGACCGGGAGGTCGACGGTGAGGCGGTCGGTGCGGGTGAGCGGGGTGCCGGCCGGGGTGGGGCTGGTGAGCGGCACGGCGTGGCGGTAGAACCCGGCGATCATCGCCTCCCGTCCGGGCAGGTTGAACTCCCGTCCGAGCGAGCGCATGATCGAGTTCTCGGTGGGCCGGTACAGCCCCTTGGGGTAGTAGCCGCCACCCTCGTAGCTGCCGACCACGCCACCGTCGGGCGAGGTCCGGCCGATCCAGCGGTACCACTTGGCGCGGTCGTGGGTGAGCCGGTCGGCGGTGTACATGCTGATGTTGGGCTCGGCCGGTTCGCCCTCCCCGGCCGGGTAGGTGTCGGAGCCGTCGTAGAAGTACTCGTCGGCGAGCTTGCCGAGCGAGTGGCCGGTCTCGTGCACGGCGATCTGCCCGGCCTTCGGGTTGCCGCCCGCGACGGTGGCGATGCCGTCGTAGCCGAGCGGGGAGGCGACGTTGTAGCCGGCCCCGCCGTACTTGGCGGTGTTGGCGACGACGAGGACGAGGTCGGCCTGCGGAGCCTTGACGGCGTAGTTCTCGACGGCCTTGGTGTCGACGCACAGCAGGCGTTCGATGTCCTCGCACCAGAAGTAGGAGCCGAGCGCGGTGTTGCGGACGGTGGCGCGGTCCGGGTCGCCGGTGATGCCGGACTCGGCGGAGACGGTGGCGACGGCCCAGACGTTGAACAGGTTCCGGTAGCCGGCGTAGGGCTCGACGGCGCTGAGCTCCTGCCACTTGGCGGCTGCGTCGGCGCGGAACTTCTCCTGTTCGGCGGCGGTGTAGCCGTCGCCGATGACCACGACGTCGACCTTGCCGGCGCTGTCGCCGCTGCGCAGGATCGGGGTGACCTCGCCGTCCCCGGCGGCGGGGGCGAGGCCGGGGCGGTCGCCGGTCAGGTACGGGGAGGCGGCGGGCACGGTGACCCGTCCGATCGAGCCGTCCTCGGCGAAGACCTCGACCCGGTGCCGGGAGCCGCCGGCGGCAGCGGCGACCGCGGCCGCCGACGGACCCCCGGCAGCAACCGGCCCGGCGAAGGCCGCCGGGGCGGTGCCGAGGGCGGCGAGGGCGAGGGCACCGGTCAGGACGATCGAGCCGAACCTGCGATAACGCACGGAAGTTGCTCCTCTGCGGACTGACGGAGTGGGGCAAGCGGACTGCCATGCTATGCACCTGACAACCCATCGGCACAGGCCCCGCACAGCCCCGACTCCCCCACCGGACTCCCCTCCCGCCCCGCCCTCCCCGCCCCCTCAGCCCACGTGCACCCGCGGCCGCCGCGTGCGGTCCGGCTCCGCCTCCCGCAGCACCTCGCGGGTGACCGGCGCGACCTCGCCCTGCCCGAACAGGAAGAACCGCAGGAACTGCGCGAACGGATTGCCCTCCGTCCACTCGAAGTAGATGTGCGGCTGCTGCCCGGTGCGGTCCCGGACGGTGAGCAGCAGCGCGGCCAGCGCGTTGGGGACGCTGGAGCTCTCCAGCGTCAGCACCCGGTAGCGGTCGTGCAGCACCTCGCCGTGCACGGTGAGCACGGCCTCGAACTCCGAGGGGTCCTTGACCGTCACCTCGACGAAGACCAGGTCGTCCTCGGCCGGGATGTCGTTGTCCGCCCGGATCTGGCGCTTCTTCTCCTGGTACTCGGCGAGGTCGCGGCTGTTGGGCTCGTTGGCGATCAGGCGCAGCGGCCGATGGGTGTAGTCGCGCACGAAGCGCTCGGCGGGCTCGTCGAAGACGATGTCGGTGACCCGGAGTTCGAAGGCGCGCTTGAGCCGGGAGAGCAGGGAGACGAGCACGATGGCGGCGATGAAGCAGGCGCCGATCTTCACGCCGTCGGGGCGTTCGGCGATGTTGAGGGCCGTGGTGTAGAGGAAGACGGCCGCGATGATCGCGAAGCCGATGGTCCAGCCGGTCTGGCGGGCGGCCCGGGCGGCGATGGTGACGGCGATCGCGGCGGAGCTGATCAGCACGAGTACGCCGGTGGCGTAGGCGCCGCCCTGGGCGTCCACGCTGGCGTCGAAGAGCCAGGTGACCAGGAAGGCGATCAGGGTGAGCACGATGACCATCGGCCGGACCGCCTTCGCCCAGTGCGGCGCCATGCCGTAGCGGGGGAGGTAGCGGGGCAGCAGGTTGAGCATGCCCGCCATGGCGGAGGCACCGGCGAACCAGAGGATCGCGATGGTGGACAGGTCGTAGATGCTGCCGAAGGTGTTGCCGAGGTACTCGTGGGCCAGGTAGGCGAGCGCGCGTCCGTTGGCCTCGCCGCCCTTCTCGAAGGCTTCCTTCGGGATCAGCAGGGTGGTGATGAAGCTGGTGGTGATCAGGAACACGCTCATGATCAGCGCGGCGGTGGTGAGCAACTTGCGGGCGCCGCGGATCCGGCCGGTCGGCTTCTCCTCGGTGTCGTCCGGGTCGCCCTCGATGTGCGGCATGACGGCGACGCCGGTCTCGAAGCCGGAGAGGCCGAGGGCGAGTTTGGGGAAGGTCACCAGGGCGACGCCGATCATGGCGACGACGTTGCCGTGCTCGGCGGTGAGCGCGTCCGCCCAGTCGGTCACGACTCCCGGGGAGCTGAAGACGTGGTAGAAGCCGGTGACGACGACGACCACGTTGAGCGCGAGGTAGATGGCGACCAGGACGACGGCCAGCCCGATCGCCTCGCTGAAGCCCTTGAGGAAGACGCCGCCGAGCAGGGCGATCAGCACCAGGGTGATGATCACCTGCTTGCCGGTCAGGGCGCTGTTCAGGTGCGGGTTCTCGACCAGGTGGGCGGTGGCGTCGGCGGCCGACAGGGTGATGGTGATCATGAAGTCGGTGGCCGCGAAGCCGAGCAGCGCGAGGACGAACAGCTTGCCCTGCCAGAACGACAGCAGGCGTTCCAGCATCGCGATCGAGCCCTCGCCGTGCGGGCTCTCCCGGGCCACCCGGCGGTAGACCGGCAGGGCGCCGCAGAGGGTGACGACGACGAGGACGACGGTCGCCACCGGGGAGAGCAGACCGGCCGCGAGGGCGGCGATGCCGGGCTGGTAGCCGAGGGTGGAGAAGTAGTCGAGGCCGGTCAGGCACATCACCCGCCACCAGGGGCGGGCCTGTTCGGCGGGGGCCTGGGCGTGCGGGCCGGGGTGCTGCTTGACCCGGTCGGACAGGCCCTCCAGCAGCCAGGCGCGGAAGCGCTGCCCGCGTCCGAAGGAGCCGCTCGTTCCCGAGGAAGCCACCCTGCACCCCTTTGTCCCACATGCCCGAAGCCGTCCCCGGAGAGCCGTCCGCCGAACGGGCCGCCGACGAGCCGCGGACCACCGGCCCGCCGACGGCACGGCGACGACACGGCGACGACACGCTATGCGACCGGGCCGCTGACCTCCGGGAACGCCTCGGCCGTGTCCCCTCATCGGATCAGCGCCCGTTCGCCGGACCGAACGTCCGGGGGCCCGACGCACGTCCGTGAGCCCCGGATCCGATGTGGTTCCGGAGCTCACGGACGGGCACCGAGAAGAGGGCGCTCGGCGGAAAGGCTGTCCAGCGGAAAGGCACTCAGCGGAAGGTGCGGAGCCGGAGGCTGTTGCCGACCACGAACACCGAGGAGAAGGCCATCGCCGCACCGGCGATCATCGGGTTGAGCAGCCCGGCGGCGGCCAGGGGGATCGCGGCGACGTTGTAGCCGAAGGCCCAGAAGAGGTTGCCCTTGATGGTGCCGAGGGTCTTTCGGGAGAGGCGGATGGCGTCGGCGGCGGAGCGCAGGTCGCCGCGGACCAGGGTGAGGTCACTGGCCTCGATGGCGGCGTCGGTGCCGGTGCCCATCGCGAGCCCGAGGTCGGCCCGGGCCAGCGCTGCGGCGTCGTTGACGCCGTCCCCGACCATGGCGACGACCCGGCCCTCGCCCTGCAGCCGCTCGACCACCGCCACCTTGTCCTCGGGCAGCACCTCGGCGATCACGTCCTCCGCCGGGATACCGACCTCGGCGGCGACGGCCTCGGCGACGGCGCGGTTGTCGCCGGTGAGCAGGACCGGGCGCAGGCCGAGGGCGCGCAGTTCGGCGACGGCCCGGGCGCTGGTGGGCCGGACGGCGTCGGCGACCTCCAGGACGGCACGGGCGGCGCCGTCCCAGCCGACCGCGACGGCGGTCCGTCCGGCGGCCTCGGCGGCCCGCTTGGCCTCCGCCAGCTCCGTCGGCAGGTGCTGCGCCCATTCGGCGAGCAGGGCCTCGCGTCCGGCGACGACGGCGTGGCCGTCCACGACGCCCTGGACGCCGAGGCCCGGGACGTTCTCGAAGCCCTCGACGGCGGGCAGGGTGCCGAGGCGTTCGGCGGCTGCGGTGGCGATCGCGGTGGCGATGGGGTGCTCGGAGGCGTGTTCCAGGGCGCCGGCCAGGCGCAGGGCCTCGTCCTCGGCGGTGCCCTCCGCGGTGCGGACGGCGAGCAGGGTCATCCGGCCGGTGGTGACGGTGCCGGTCTTGTCGAGCACGACGGTGTCGACCCGGCGGGTGTTCTCCAGCACCTCGGGGCCCTTGATCAGGATGCCGAGCTGGGCGCCGCGGCCGGTGCCGACCATCAGCGCGGTCGGGGTGGCCAGGCCCAGGGCGCACGGGCAGGCGATGATCAGCACCGCCACGGCCGCGGTGAAGGCAGCCGTCCAGCCCTCCCCGGTGGCGAGCCAGTAGCCGAGGGTGGCCAGGGCCAGCGCGATCACGATCGGTACGAAGACGGCGGAGATCCGGTCGGCGAGCCGCTGGGCGGCGGCCTTGCCGTTCTGGGCGTCCTCGACCAGCTGGGCCATCCGGGCGAGCCTGGTGTCGGCGCCGACCCGGGTGGCCTCCACCACGAGCCGGCCGCCGACGTTCACGGTGGCGCCGGTGACGGTGTCGCCGACGGCGACCTCGACCGGCACGGACTCGCCGGTCAGCATCGAGGCGTCGACGGCGGAGGCGCCCTCCACCACCACACCGTCGGTGGCGATCTTCTCCCCGGGGCGGACCACGAACCGGTCGCCGACACTCAGCGCGCCGATCGGGACGCGCACCTCGGTGCCGTCGCGCAGGACGGCGACGTCCTTGGCACCGAGTTCGAGCAGGGCGTGCAGCGCGGCCCCGGCTCGGCGCTTGGAGCGGGCCTCGAACCAGCGCCCGGCCAGGATGAAGGCGGTGACCCCGGCGGCGGCCTCCAGGTAGATGCTGGACGAGCCGTCGCCCCGGGCGACGGTGAACTCGAAGCCGTGCCGCATCCCGGGCATGCCCGCGTGGCCGAGGAACAGCGCCCACAGGGACCACAGGAACGCGGCGCCGGTGCCGAGCGAGACCAGGGTGTCCATGGTCGCGGCGCCGTGCTTGAGGTTGGTCCAGGCGGCGCGGTGGAACGGCCAGGCGGCGTAGGTGACGACGGGCGCGGCGAGGGTGAGCGAGAGCCACTGCCAGTTGTCGAACTGGAGGGCGGGGACCATCGCCATCGCGACCACGGGTACGGCCAGGACGACCGCGGTGATCAGCCGCTGCCGCAGCGGGGCGAGCTCGTCCGCGGCGGAACCGTCGGCGTGGTCGCCGGCATGGTCGTCGGCGTGGTCGCTCACGGGGCCGGCGGGGGCGGTGGTGGCCGGTCGGGGCGGGGCGGCCGTGTAGCCGGTGGCCTCGACGGTGGCAACGAGGTCGGCGACGCTCACGTCCGGCCCGAACGCGACCTTGGCCTTCTCGGTGGCGTAGTTGACGGTGGCGGTGACCCCGTCCATGCGGTTGAGCTTCTTCTCGATCCGGGCGGCGCACGAGGCGCAGGTCATGCCGCCGATCCGGAGTTCCACCTCGGTGGAGGCGGGTGCCTGGGTGGTCATCTGAGCTCCTCGTGCTCGTTGTCGATCGGATCAGGGTCCGGGGCCGATACCCCCTGGGGGTTCTAACCCCGGACCCGCCGGGATTTCAGGCCCGCTGGGCGGGAACGCGGTCGGCGTCGGCCTCGGCGGCAGGGGCATCGCCCTGGGCGACGGCGTCCACGGCGACATCGACGGCCTCGGCGCCGGTCGAGCAGGTGCCTTCGGTGGAGCAGCAGGACATGGGATTCCTCCATTGGTGTCGGCGGCAGTTCCGGATACCCCCAGTGGGTATCCCTGCGCCATGAGCCCATTTATACCCCCAGGGGGTATCCAACGCAAGCACTGCCCCCGCAGGCGCAGACGCGACAGGGCCCCGCACCGGGAGCCGCTCCCCCGGTGCGGGGCCCTGTCGCGCGCGGTCGAGCGGTCGCGCGCGGTCGCGCGTCCGATCAAGCGCTCACGCGCTCACGCGCTCAGCCGAAGTAGCCCAGCGCACCCACCGCGCACAGACCGCCGGCGCCCATGAAGACCGGCATCAGCACCTTGAGCTCCACCCAGCTGCCGGCCCGGAAGCGCATCCCCTTCGGCGGGCCGATCGGGTACCAGCGCTTGCGGCCGATCGGGATCGGCCACAGCACCGGGCAGCCGGAGACGGTGAGCGCGTCGCCCAGGCAGTGCACCAGCGCGCCGAGGGTGATCGGCAGGCCGATCCACAGGTACTCCTGCCCCGGCTGGTCGAACAGCCAGAGCGCGCCGTTGCCGGGCTTGTCCAGGACGTCCGTCAGCATCCAGGCGCCGGCCGCGCCGAGCAGCCAGACCAGGACGTCACTGGAGACCCGGGCCTGGCGCCACAGCAGTCCCTCGATCGCCAGCACCATGTGCACGAAGAGCACCCCGAGCACACCCCACCGTCCGCCGTAGACGGCGACGGCCGACGCGCCCGCACCGCAGAGCGCCGCCCAGACCCAGGTGTGGGTCAGCGTGCGGTGGCCGCCGGTGCGGCGCGGGTCCCGCTTGCCGCGGGTCGACTTGTAGACGGCGTAGGAGAGCTTGTCGATCACCTCGCAGAGGATCCGCGAGACCGGGCCGAACGCCCGGGATATGGTCGCCGCCTTGTGGTCGAGGTCCGGCGCCAGGGCGGCGCCCGCACAGATCAGCGTCCCCGCGAGCAGCACCGGCCAGGGCATCGGTTCGCCCATGCCCGCCGCGATCGCTCCCGCGCCCAGCCATGCCGCCGCGCCGGACAGTGAATGCGCCGGTCCCATCATCTTGTCGGCTCCCGCCCTCGTTCCGTACCGCCCGTCGCGAGGGCTTCGCGAGGGCCTGACGGGGCGGCAGCATATCCGTCCAAGATCGGAAACACCCGGAGGCCCTCCTTCACCCGACCGGCGGTAGCGGTTCACCGATCCGGATCAAGCCTCCGGATACGGACGGTGACGTCCCTTCACCTGTTGGAGCGAAGGAGCGGCCCGGGCGGGTCGCGGCGGCCGGATCCGCGAGTGGCCCAGGAAAACCGCACCGGACCGGCCCTTCCGAGCGGTCCGGCACGCCCCTAGGCTCGGCCGGGTGACCACTACAGCTGCCAATGCCGACGCCAATGCCGATGCCAACGCCGACTCCGGTACCGCCGCCGACTCCGGTACCGCCGCCGGTGCCGGTGCCGCGACCAACACCGTGGACTTCTACTTCGACCCGATCTGCCCGTTCGCCTGGATCACCTCCCGCTGGATCCTGGAGGTGGAGAAGCACCGGGACCTCGACCTGACGTTCCGGGTGATGAGCCTGTCCGTGCTCAACGAGGGCCGCGAGGGCCTGCCCGAGCGCTACGAGCGGCTGCTCACCACCGGCTGGGGCCCCGTCCGGGTCTGCATCGCCGCCGCCGAGCAGCACGGCGTCGGGGTGCTGCGCGACCTCTACACCGCGCTCGGCACCCGGCTGCACGTCGAGGACCGGGAGGTCGACGACAAGCTGCTCCGCGAGGCGCTGGCCGAGGCCGGCCTGCCGGAGGAGCTCGCCGAGGCCGCGCACGGCACCGAGTGGGACGAGGCGCTGCGCCGCAGCCACCACGCGGGCATGGACCCGGTCGGCGAGGAGGTCGGCACCCCGACCATCCACGTCGACGGCACCGCGTTCTTCGGGCCGGTGCTGAACGCGATCCCGCGCGGCGAGGAGGCCGTCCAGGTCTTCGACGGCGTCCGGCTGCTGGCCGGGCACAAGGCGTTCTTCGAGCTCAAGCGCACCCGGACGGGCTCGCTCGACTTCGGCTGAGGATCCGGCAACGGGTAAGGC
>NZ_JAIY01000010.1:1205222-1226280 GCF_000710405.2 Kitasatospora sp. MBT66
GCCTTACCCGTTCGGCCCAGCTCCGATCGTGGCGGCGGCCCGCAGTTCGCAGACTCGGACGCGGGGGACCGAAGAACGGGGCGGGTCCAACCGGAAGAGGCATCCTCATGAACAACGGGCTTCGCCGCACGCTCGCGGCCGCCGCAGTGGTATCCCTCGGTCTCGCGCTGTCCTCGTGCGGCAGCGCCAAGGAATCCTCCGGGGGCGGCTCGTCCGGCTCCGCGAGCGGTTCCGCCGGCGGCGGGAGCACGGTCGGCGCGGTCCGGATCGGGCTGCTGCTGCCCGAGACCAAGACCACCCGCTACGAGCAGTTCGACCGGCCGCTGATCGAGCAGAAGATCAAGGAGCTGGCACCGCAGGCGCAGATCGACTACTACAACGCGAACGAGAACGCCACGACCCAGCAGACCCAGGTCGACACCGCGCTCACCAAGGGCGACAAGGTGCTGATCCTGGACGCCGTGGACGCGAAGTCGATCCAGTCCTCCGTCCAGAAGGCGCACGACGCGGGTGTCAAGGTGATCGCCTACGACCGCCTGGCGCAGGGCCCGGTCGACGCCTACGTCTCCTTCGACAACAAGAAGGTCGGCCAGCTCCAGGGCGAGGCCCTGGTCGCCGCCGTCGGCGACAAGGCCGGCTCCGGGTCGATCATCATGATCAACGGCTCGCCGACCGACCCCAACGCGGCCGACTTCAAGGCCGGCGCGCACAGCGCGATCGACGGCAAGCTGAAGATCGGCAAGGAGTACGACACCCCCAACTGGGACCCGAACAACGCCAACCAGGAGGCCTCCGCCGCGATCACCGCGATCGGCGGGCCCAATGTGGTCGGCGTCTACTCGGCCAACGACGGCATGGCCGCCGGCATCGCCACCGCCCTCAAGGCGGCCGGCCTCAGCGTGCCGCTCACCGGCCAGGACGCCCAGCTGGACGGCGTGCAGCGGATCCTGGCGGGCACCCAGACGATGTCGATCTACAAGCCGTTCAAGCCGGAGACCGACATCGCGGCGCAGATGGCGGTGACCTTCGCCCAGGGCAAGCCGCTGGACGCCGCGCTGGTGCCGGTCACGGTCACCAACGGCAGCGGCAACCAGGTCCCGGCCAACCTGATCACCCCGGTCGTCCTGACCAAGGACAACATCAAGACCACCGTGGTGGCCGACGGCCTCTACACCGTGGACCAGATCTGCACCCCGGACTACGTGGCCGCCGTCCCCCCGCCGCCGGAGCAGCCCCCGTTGACCGGCTTCCGGACGGTGGGGATCGCCCTGGGACCCACCTTCTGCTCGGTGGCGGTACAGGAGGGCGCCCGGATCGAGATCGTCCCCAACGGCGAGGGCGCGGAGCGGACCCCGTCCGTGGTCGCCCTGACCGGTACGGCCGGTGACCGGGTGCTGGTCGGCGAACCGGCCCTGCGGCAGGAACTGCTCAACCCGGAGGGCACCTACCGGCTGGCCGGAGCAGATGTGGACCCGGTCATCGCCGACCGCGTCTGCACCGCGTTGCTCGCCAAGCTGAAGCGGGACACCGAGGACCGGCTCGGTGAGCGGGTCGCCCGGGCCACATTCGTCGTCCCGGCCGCCACCAGCGAGGCGGAGCGGCGCCGGATCCGTCGAGCCTGCAGGGCCGTGGGCATCGAGCCGCTGCGATTCATCTCCACCTCGCTCGCCGCCGGGATGGCCTTCGACCGGCAGGTGGGCGACCGGGAGTCGACCCTGCTCGTGGTGGGGCTGGAGGCGACATCCTTGGAGGTCGCTGTGGTCGAGGTCGGCTACGGCATGACGTTCGTGAACGCGATCGCACTCGGGGAGGGGATCGGCAGTGACCGCTGGGTGGCCCGTCTCGCCGACGATCTGCTGACGGAGTTCGAGCACCGGCACGGAGTGCGTCTCGACAGGGATCCGGACGTCCGCCGACGGGTGCAGGAGGCAGCGGGAGCGGCGATGGCGGAACTCGGGTCGGTCGGGGAGACGACCGTCCACCTGCCCTACCTCGCGGACACGCCAGCGGGCCCGGCCGCCCTCGAAACCCCGGTCACCCGCGAGCGGTTCGACCGGATCACCGCCGACCTGCTCACCGCCTGCGCGACAACGGTCGATCGGGCGTTGGCGGAGTCGTGGCGGGAGGACATCGAGCACGTCCTGCTGGTCGGCGCCGGCGCCCGAATCCCTGGGGTGGGCGAGTTGGCGCGCCGGGCCGTCGGACGGCAGGACGTCAACGCCGCTATCACGGCCGACACCCAACTGGCGACCGGAGCGATGCTGCACGCGGGCATGATGACCAAAGCGGCGCGCGACGTGCTCGGGGTGGACATCGCTCCCCGGGCGATCGGCATCGAGACCGAGGACGGGCTGATGAGAGTCCTGGTGCCGGCGAGCACGAGCCTCCCGACGAAGAGGAGCGAGATCTTCACCAGTTCCTCGGTCGACCAGCCGGGGACGAACATCAACGTGTACCAGGGCGGCCACGAGCTCGCGGCCCGGAACAGCCTGCTCGCGAGCTTCCGGCTCTCCGGACTGCCGCCCGCACCGCTCGGGCTGCCGCAGATCGAGGTCACCGCGGACATCGACGCCAACGGCAGGATCTCGGTGTCCGCCAAGGACCTCGGCACCGGCCGGTCCGAGACGCTCACCGACATCACCGGTTCCGAGCCGCCCACGGTGCCGCTGTTCGGTGATCTCCCCGCGGAGTTCCGGCCGCCCGACCCGGTCGAGGAGGAGGAACCGCCCCGGCAGCAGCAGAAGCAGTCCTGACGGGGCCGGGGGTATACCTGGATACACCCCCGCCGGGCAGTTGGACGCAATGTCCGGCCGCCCGCGCCCCGGAAGAGTCGTCGTCGACGGAAGCACGCGAACGAGCGGACCGGAGGCGGACGACATGAGAAACGGAAAGTACCGGGACACGGGCACGGCGGGGCAGGACCGGAGGGTGCCCTGGAAGGCCGAGGCGGGGGTGTTCCTCGCCGTCGCCTTCCTCGGCGCGGGCGCGCTCGGCGTCGTCCAGCCGGCCACCGGGGTCCCGACCGAGGTGGTGCAGCTGACCCAGTTCGGGCCCGCCGCAGGCGTGTTGGCGGTCGCCCTGCTGTGGTCGGAGCGGATCCGCGCCCGGCTCGCCGGCACCGTCCGCGCGGCCCGCGACACCGCCTGGGCGGGCCCCGGCCGCAACCGCGCCGGCCTCCTCCTGCTGCTCACCGCGCCGCTGATCATCGCCCTCGCCGCCGGCGCCTACGCGCTGCTCGACGGCGACGCGCGGCTGACCGGTCCCCGCTCCCTCGCCCACCCCTTCGCGCTGATCGTGCTCGCCCAGCTGGTCGGCGCCTGCGGCGAGGAGATCGGCTGGCGGTGCTACCTGCAGCCGCTGCTGCGCACCCGGTTCGGGCCGCTCGCCGCCCCGGTCGCGGTGGGGCTGCTCTGGGGCGCCTGGCACGTCCAGGTGTTCGCGCAGCGGCCCGGGTACGCGGCCGGGTTCCTGCTGGCCACGGTCGCGATGTCGGTGGTGCTCGGGCTCGGCCTGGAGGGCGTGCGGGCCCACCGGCTGCTGCTCGCGGGCGGCTTCCACACCCTGGTCAACCTCGGGATGCTGCTGACGATGGACGAGGAGGACGGCACGGTGCTGCCGATGGTGCTCTTCGGCGGCGCCTGCCTGCTGGCGGCCGTGCCGTGGGTGCTGCGGGCCCGGCACAACGCCCGGCCGGAGGACGCTCGGGAGCCGTCGGCCGCGCCCGGTAGGATCCCGGCGGCGCCGCACGGGGCGCGCTGAGGTGACGGAACGACGGGCGGGCACAGCGGTGCGGGGGCAGGCGGGCGGGTGGCCGGACGGCACGGTGCGGGCGTTGCTCCGCTGCCAGTTGCTCTCCCTCTACGCCTTCGCCGTGACCGCGCTCGGCGCCCTCGTGGTGGGCGTCATGCTGCTGCTCCCGGTCGGCCTCGGCCGCTCGCTGCTGCCCGGCGCGGCCAGGCGCCTGCGCCGGCTGTCCGACCGCTACCGCTCCTGGGCGACCGACTGGACGGGCACCCGGATCAGCCCGCCCGAGCCGCTGCCGGAGGGGGAGGGCCGACAGCGGGCGGGCGCGGTCCTCGCCGACGAGGGCTTCTGGCAGGACGTCCGCTGGTCCTGGCTGGAGCCGTGGGTGGGCGGGCTGCTGGTCGCCGTCCCGCCGACACTGGCCGGCTTCGGACTGTTCGGCACGCTGGTCCAGCCCTTCGTGTGGCGCCTGCTCGGGCCCGACAACTGGTACGCCTTCGTGCTCGTCGACTCCACCCCCTCGATGCTGGCCGCCGCCGTGCTCGGCCTGCTGTTCGTCGCGGCCGGGCTGCGGCTGGCGCCCGCGGTGCTCGGGCTGCACGCCCGGTGGACCCGGAAGGTCCTCGCCGCGCCGTACACCACCGAACTGGTGCGCCGGGTCGAGCACCTCACCGACACCCGGGCCGAGGTGCTGGACGCGCAGGCGGCCGAACTGCGGCGGATCGAACGCGATCTGCACGACGGCGCGCAGGCCCGGCTGGTCGCCCTCGGCATGACCCTGGACGCCGCGACCCGGCTGCTGGACTCCGACCCGGCCGCCGCCCGCGACCTGCTGCGGGAGGTGCGGGCGAGTTCGGCGCGGGCCCTCCAGGACCTCCGGGACCTGGTGAACGGCATCCACCCGCCGATCCTCACCGACCGGGGCCTCGGCGACGCCGTCCGCTCCCTCGCGCTGGACTGCTTCCTGGACACGCACGTGACCGTCGAACTGCCGGGGCGCTTCCCGGCGCCGGTCGAGGCGGCGGCCTACTTCGCGGTCGCCGAGCTGCTCGCCAACGCGGCCAAGCACGGTGGCGGCCGGGAGGTGACGATCCGGCTGGCGCACGCGGGCGGGACCCTGACCGCCACCGTCGCGGACGACGGCCGCGGCGGTGCGGACCCCGGCGGGGGCAGCGGGCTGCGCGGGGTGGCGCGCCGGCTGAGTACCGTCGACGGAACCCTCGTCCTGCACAGCCCGCCGGGCGGCCCGACCACCGTGACCCTGGAGATACCGTGCGCGTCGTCCTCGCCGAAGACCTCTTCCTGCTCCGGGACGGGCTGATCCGGACGCTGCGGGAGCACGGCTTCGAGGTGGTCGCGGCCGTGGACAACGGTCCGGACCTGCGGCGCGCGCTGCACGAGCAGGAGCCGGACGTCGCGGTGGTGGACGTCCGGCTGCCGCCGTCCTTCACCGACGAGGGGCTGCGGGCCGCGCTGGAGGCGCGCCGCGCCCGCCCGGCCCTGCCGGTGCTGGTCCTCTCCCAGTACGTGGACCGGCTGTACGCGCGGGAGCTGCTGGCCGACGGTCGGGGCGCGATCGGCTATCTGCTGAAGGACCGGGTCACCCGCACCGAGCAGTTCGTGGACGCGGTGCGGACGGTCGCGGGCGGCGGCACGGTGATGGACCCGCAGGTGATCGCGAAGCTGCTGGCGCGCGGCGACGCCCGCGGCAGCACCGCCGAGCTGACGCCGCGTGAGCACGAGGTGCTGCGGCTGATGGCGGAGGGCCGCTCCAACGCGGCGATCACGCGTGCCCTGCACATCAGCGAGAGCGCCGTGGCCAAGCACACCGCGAGCATCTTCGCCAAGCTGCGGATCGAGTCCTCGGCCGACGACAACCGCCGGGTCCTCGCCGTCCTGGCCCACCTGGAGCGCTGATCCGCGCGGCCCACGTGGAACGCCGATCCGCGCACGGTCCAGCCGGAACGCCGATCCGCGCGTGAAACGCCGATCCGTGTGCGTCACTTGACCTTCACACCGGTGTGAAGGTCGATGATGGCCCCATGACGACCTTCGATCCCCGCGCCCTGCTCGAAGCCGCCCGCCTCGGTGTGCTGGCCACGATCAAGTCCGACGGGCGGCCCCAGCTGTCGCCGGTCATGCCGTTCTACGACCGCGCCGCCGAGCGGCTGTACGTCTCGGTGACCGAGGGTCGCGCCAAGACGGCCAATCTGCGCCGCGACCCGCGCGCCGCCCTGGAGGTGACCCGGGCCGACGGCCGGGCCTGGGCCACCGCCGAGGGCACCGTCACCCTGATCGGGCCGGGCGACGACCCGAAGGGCCCCGAGGTGGAGGCCCTGGTCGACTACTACCGCCGGGCGGCCGGCGAGCACCCGGACTGGGACGAGTACCGGTCCGTGATGGTCGCCGACCGCAGGGTCCTGATGGTGCTCGCCGTCGACCACGTCTACGGCGAGCGACTGGGCTGACCCGGACCGGCCCCGTCACGTGGCGGGCGGGCCCCGTCACGTGACGGCCGGCCGGGGAGCCCGCCCCTCAGGCGCGGCCGGCCGCCCGCTGGGTGCGGCGGGCCAGGGAGTCGACGACCACCGCCGCGAGCAGCACCGCACCGGTGATCATGAACTGGATGGCGTTGCTCAGCCCCTGGATGTTCATCCCGGACTGGATCGAGCCGATCACCAGCGCACCGAGCAGCGCCGACCAGGTCGAGCCGCGTCCGCCGAACAGGCTGGTGCCGCCGATGACGCCGGCCGCGATGGCGTTCATCAGCAGGTTGCCGCCGCCGGAGGTCTGGCTCGCCGACTGGATCTGCGCGGCCAGGAACAGGCCGCCGACGGCCGCCATGGTGGAGCAGATGGTGAACACGCTGATCCGGATCCACGACACGTTGATACCGGCCCGCCGGGCGCCCTCGATGTTGCCGCCGAGGGCGAACACCTGCCGGCCGTAGGTGGTGCGCCGCAGTACGAAGTCCAGCACCACGATGAAGACCAGGAAGATCAGCAGGGCCAGCGGCAGGCCCTTGTACTGGTTGAGCGTGTAGGCGGCCAGGAAGGCGACCACCGCGATCGCCGCGGTGCGCAGCGCGATGTCCAGCACGGGACGGGACGGAACCCCGGCGGCCTGGCGCCGCCGGGCGTCCAGCACCGAGGCGCCGAGGCTCCGGGTCGCGGCCGTGCCGGCAACTCGCTCTCGGGGCAACGTCGTCGGTTCCTGTCTCGGGACGGTCCCGGGGCTGGTCCGGGGCTGGTCCAGCCCGGTCCGCTCAGGGTCCGCCGTGGGGACGGCAGCCCTCGGCCGGCCCTCCCCCGGGCATTTGACGTGGGCACTATAACCCGAAGCCCGAGCGGCGCGACCTGCGGGTTTCGGTGCCAAGGATGGTTCGTACCTTGCCTGTTCCGGGGGCGCGGACGAATCGTTCGACGACCCCCGGGGCGGACAGGTCCGGACATCTGCGGACAGCGGTGAACAGCCGTGGGCAGCCGGCGGACAGCAGTGGAAACCCGGGCGCGGCAACGCTCGCACCTGCGCCGTCGGTGGTCCGAAAGGTTCCCGGTCCGGTTCGTACCACTCGCACGAGTGAACTCCCGGGGCTGGGGAATGCGCCTGTGGCTCCGGGGCGTTGGCGGTGTCGAGGGAACGGACGAACGGGGAGGTCGGCATGGCCGGAGCAGTGATCGTCGGAGCGGGACCGGGGATCGGACAGGCAGTGGCGCTGCGGTTCGCGCGGGAGGGCCTGCCGGTCGGCCTGGTCGCACGGAGCGGGGCGACGGCCGAGGCGGTGGCCGAGGCCGTCCGGCAGGCCGGGGGCAAGGCGGCGGTGCGCACCGCCGACAGCACGGACGAGCAGGCGCTGCGGGCCGCGCTCGACGGGCTGGCGGAGGAGCTGGGGCAGCCCGACGCACTGGTGTACAACGCGGCACTGATCCGGCCGGACGCCGTCGGGGAGTCCTCCGCCCGCGAGCAGTTGGACGCCTGGGCGGTCAATGTGGTGGGCGCGCTCACCGCCGCCGCGCACGTCGCACCGGGGATGGCGGAGCGCGGCCGGGGCACCGTGCTGGTGACGGGCGGCATGCCCGAGCCCAAGCCGGAGTACGTCAGCCTCTCCCTCGGCAAGGCGGGCGTGCGCACCCTCGTCACCCTGCTGGACCAGACCTACGGCGCCGCGGGCGTGCACGCGGCCAGTGTGACGGTGGCCGGCGCGGTCGCCCCCGGCACCGCCTTCGACCCGGACGACATCGCGGAGCACTACTGGCGACTGCACACCCAGCCGCGCGGGGCGTGGGAGCAGGAGGTGGTCCACGGGGGCTGACAGCTGATCACGGGGTCTCCTGCCGGAGGGCATCGCGCAGGAGCAGCAGTGCGCGGTGGCGGGCCCGCGCGCGCCGCAGCGCAATCCAGGCGGCGGCGACGAGGGCCAGGCCGGTCACGGCCGTGACCAGCGCCTCCACCGGAGTGCCTCGGAGCACGGCCAGTGCCGTCCCCGCTCCGGCGGTCGCCGCGGCCGCCGCCAGTGCGATCCGGCCGGCCAGCACCCGGTCCCGGGCGTACAGCGGTCGCTTCCTGGTCAGCGTCCAGCTTGCGAAGGCCGCCCAGGCCAGGCCGACGGCGATCAGCCCGGCGAACGCGAGCCGGGTGCGGAGGGGCAGCGACTGCGGCTCGGTGGCCCACAGCACCGCGACCAGGGCCGCTGCGCCGCCGCCCGCCAGGCCCACGGCCAGGTTCCGCACCCGGGCGGCCAGCGAGACCTCGGCCACGAGCGCGCGTTCCAGGCCCTCCGGCACACCGGCCCGTCCGGTGGCGGCGTTCCGCTCGCTCATGCTCCGTACCCCTTCTCGACGAGGGCGCTCCGCAGCATGCGGCGGGCCCGGTGCAGCCTGCTCTTGACGGTGCCGGTCGGGACGCCGAGGACTTCGGCGCACACGGCCAGCGGCAGGTCCTCCAGGTGGAAGAGGATCAGCACCTCCCGCTCCTGCGGCGGGAGGTCGCCGAGGCCTGCCTCCACCTGCATGGTGGTGAGGAGGTCGTCGAGCACCTGGTCGGCCTCGACGGCGGCCTCGGTGTCCGCTGCGGTCGCGGTGCCGGTGCCGGTCTCGCTGCTGGTCTCGGCGGCCCGTGTCCGTGCGGAGGTCTCCGGCGCCCGGTACTCCCGCCGGAGGTGATTGCTGAGCACACGCCGGGCGATGGTGAACAGCCACGGCGCGAACCGCTCCGGCCGCCGGAGTCCGGGCAGCCCGCGCAGCACGGCGACCCAGGTCTCCTGGGAGAGGTCGTCGGCCAGGTGCGGGGAGCCCCCGGACACACCCCGCAGATAGCGCCACAGCGGTGCGTGCCAGACGTCCACCAGCTCGCCGAACGCCTCCCGTTCGCCGAGCTGGCAGCGCACCACCAACAGCGCGTCACGCCGCCCGTCGCCGCCGGCACCCTCGCCGGCTCCTCCGCCGCCCATCGCGCCTCCCCTCTCCGTCCTGCCCGTCCGTCTCACCGGGACAGTCGGCGATTCCGGTGGAAAGGTTCACGGAAGCGCGGGCGGACGCAGCGGGCGTGGGCCTCCGAAGAGCCCACGAGCTTGCGGGGGTTGTCACCGGGACGGGTCCCGGTGATCGGCGACGACCACGACCCGGCCGCGGTCGAGGCCGCCAGGGAGCGCACCGCCGACCGTTCCCGCCGCGAGCGGCTTTCGCGGAGTGCCGATGACGGCCGTCGCTCCTCGCACTCGGCTCGCGCTCGGCTCGCACCCCGCTCGGACTCAGCTCGGACTCGCGACGCTTGAAGACGCGAGCCCACCAGCACCGCGGTCGGCGAACGCCCGGCCGGATGCTTCCGGCCGAGCGTCTCGCGTCCGCAACCGGGATGCAGAGTCGGAGAGGTGGCCGCTCAGGCCACCGGAACCATCCCGAGCAGTTCGCCCAGCCGGCGGACCGTGGCGGGCGACTCGCGGTGCAGTCCGGCGATGTCGAGGCCCTCGTCACCCAGGACCATCAGCAGCGCCCGGTCGCCGATCGCCAGCACCACGACGTAGCCGCCGTCGCAGCGGGTGACCACCTCCCGCAACCCGCCCACGCCGACCTCGGCGGCGGTGCGGCGGCCGAGGCCGAGCATGGCAGCCGACAGAGCGGCGGCCGACTCGGGGTGGACGGCGGCCGTGTCGGCGGCCACCAGCAGGCCGTCGGCGGTGGAGACGACGCTCTCCGAGATGCCCATGACCCGCTCGCGGAGGGACTTCAACTCGTCGACCAGCACGGCGGTCGGCGTCTGGCTGCTCATGGTGTGCTCTTCTCGGTCGTCACGGTCGTGTCGGTTGGCGCTGTCGTTGCGGCGGGCCCGGTGCCGTCGGCGCGCCGGGCGGGCGGTGGACCGCCGGGAGCGGCCGTCGCTCCCCCGGTCCCGGCTCCTCCGGTCACGACTCCCCCGGCCGCTCCGCCCGGGGTCCGTGCGCCGGGGACGCGGCGCGGCAGGGGCTGCCCGTTGTCGGTCGGAAGCGGTGCGCCCGGCGCTGTCCGGGGGGCGACGCTCGGCGCCATCGGGACGGCGTCGGCCGTTTCCCGGTGGAGCAGCTGCCGGGCGTCCATTCGGACGAGGTCGAGCAGCACCGCGAACACGCCCCGCCCCAGCGCGAAGCCGATGTCGCGCGCGGTGCGGCGGCCGGTCGCGGCGGCCAGGATCTCCCGGTGGCGGGCGGGTATCCGGGCGGCGCTGGGCCCCGCGGCCCCTGCCGGCGCCGCGGCGGGCCGGATCCGGGTGCGGGCCAGCTCGCCGGGCGGGCCCCAGGCGCGGGTCAGCAGGGCTGTCCGGCGGGCGGTCTCCTCGAAGAGCCGCTTCGGCTCGATCCCGGGCCGCAGCGCGAGCCCGGCGGGCGGGGCCGCTGCGACGGTCTCCCACTCCCCCGGCGGGCTCAGCACCAGGGCGAAGGCGCCGTCGAAGACGGCGGAGGCGCAGACCGTCTCGAGTTCGGCGGCGCCGATCGAGCCCTGGGCGACCAGGGCCGCGCCGAGGTCGCCGGCCCCGGTGGAGGAGGCGGCCGTCTCCGCCGCCGCCCAGTCCGGCTGGCCGATGCGCCCCGACTTCAGCAGCAGGGTCTCGGCGGTCGGGGCGCCGGGGGTCTCGATCGCCGTGATCAGGCCGCGCTCCAGGTGGATCGTGCCACCGGGTGCGCTGGAGACGACGACCGCGCCGGTGAAGTCCTCGTCCCGCAGTGCCAGCAGGTGCGCGGGCACATTGCGGGCCGGGCGCGAACCGGCCTGGGCCTGGTCGTAGTCGTGGGCATGGGCGGTGCCGTGGGTGTCAGGGGTGTCGGGGCTCATGACACAAAGCCCCGCGCACCGTCGGCGGTCTGGCGCAGCGCCAGTGCCAGGTTGACCCGCGTCCGGTCCAGCACGGTGGCCAGCAGCAGTGGATCGCCCTGACGGGGCAGCACCTGGACCACCTCGTGGTGCCGGGTGCTGGTGACGACGACGCTCTCCAGTTCCCCGTCGGCCCCGGCCTCGCACAGCCGGTCGCCGATCAGGGCGGCCAGCTCGGCCAGTTCGGCCCCGGGGCCGAGCAGCCGATGGTCCCCGCCCGCCCCGTAGGTGAGGCCGGTGGCGGCGTCGACGAGCGCGGCGCCGACCACGCCGGTGGAGCCGAGCACATCGGAGAGGGAGGCTTCGAGTGCGCGCACCGGTACCCCTTCGTGTTCTGAACTGTTGGCAGCGTACTTTATTCCATCATTTCCGCGACGGGGCCGATGCGGGGGACTTCTTGCTACTTTGTTCCCGCACACGGGAGTTCTGCCCCGCAGTTACGCAAAGGACGAACAGCGCATGAACATTGACGACGCACTCAAGGACGCGATGGCCATCGAGGGCGCGATCGGCGTCGCCGTGGCCGACTACGAGAGCGGTATGTCACTCGGTTTCCTCGGCGGCGGGCCGGAGCTGGACCTGGAGGTCGCGGCGGCCGTCAACACCGAGGTCGTGCGGGCCAAGGTGCGGGCGCTGGCCGCGCTGTCGATCGACGACGTCATCGAGGACATCCTGATCACCCTGGGCACCCAGTACCACCTGATCCGCCCGCTCGCGAGCAGCCACGGCTCGCTCTTCCTCTACCTGGCACTGGACCGCTCGCGTGCCAACCTGGCGCTCGCCAGGCACAGCCTCAAGCGCATCGAGACCTCGCTCCAGGTCTGAGCGGCTCCCTGAACCGCCCCCGGTCCGGCGCCGTTCCTTCGTTCCGGAATTCCGGTCCGGACGAACGCGAAGCGTGATGAACCGGCCACAGTGCCACAGCCGTAGGAATTGATCCGCGAATAGCCGCAGGTACACCTCAATCATTGAATGGCGTAATCCTTCGGTGACTGGGCGTCATTCTCGCGCCGGCCGAGTCGGCCCCGCGGAGTGGAATGTCGGCGCCGTCGACGTTCCACTCCGAGCGGCGGTCGGCTCGGAATTCACCGGGCAATTGACCGGCTTCGTGGAGTGACCGAGCGGCGCGGCTCCCCGGACCGGCACGTCCCGCCGCCATGTCCCGCCCGCACCGCAGGACTTCCACAACTCCGTCACAACACCGCCGAGTTGCTCCCCGTCGACCGACGGCCCTGGCAGCATCCCCACTGGGGGCCGGGGCGGTGCCCGGGGCGCGATCGTGGGGGCAGCGATGGAGACGTGGATGAGAGACCCGGGAGCGTCCGGCCGCAGCCGGCGGACGCGGGCCTCCCTGCCGACAGGTGCCCTCCTGCTCCAGGGGCTTTTCGTCCTGGCGGGGCTGGCCGTCACCGCGCTCGGCTTCGGGCTGTTCCTCGACGCCCACGAGGAGATGCACGGCTACCGGACCGCGCCGGCCTGTGACACGGCCGCCGAGCCGGGGCCGGACTGCAACCGTTACGAGACCGGCAGGGTGACGGCCCGGAAGAACGACGGCGAGTACCGGCTGACCGTGGCGCGCGAAGCAGCACCCAAGGAGACGTACAACGTCGACCAGGACTTCTACGACGACGTGCAGATCGGTACGGAGGTACGGGTGACGGTCTTCCACGCGCGAGCGGTCGAGATCTCCGAGCGCGGGCACCACGCCGACAGCCTCCAGGACCCCCATCTGCCCGCCCTGGAGGTGGCGGCCCTGATCGCCGTGGGGTCGGCGCTGACGGTGCACGGCCTGGCTCGGTCGCGCGACAGTGACGCCGGTCTGCTCTCCGGACTCGGGATCGGGTTCCTCACCTTCGTCGTCGGCTCGATGCTGCTGCAGCTGCCGTTGCCGCTCGCCGTCACCCTGGGCATCCCCCTCGTCGGCTGGGTCACCTTTGTCGCCATCGCCGCGACGCGCGCCTGAGCAGCGAGGCCGCCCAACACTTTCTCAGGCTCCGGGCAGCAGCCGGACCTCCGCGCCGTCCGTCCGCGCGCCCGGTTTGCTCCACCAGTGGTCGTACCGGCGGTAGACGTGCGGTTCGCGCCCGGCGAGCAGCGCCGTCAGCGAGCGGGCCTCGGCGGCGAGCTGCTCCCACGCCGCGTCCGGCAGCGGGTGGAACGCCGTCGCCTCGACGCCGCCCTCGACCGTGCGCCACACCCCGGCCACCCGGCCGTCCACGAGCAGGGTCGGCAGCACATCGCCGTTGCGCCTGATCACCAGGGCGCGGTACTCCGGCGGGATGACCCGGCTCCGGTCGGCGTAGGCCAGCAGGACGCTGTCCCACATCGCCATCAGCCGGGCCGGCACCGGCAGGTCCTCGTCCGGCAGCGTCGCCCCCGGGAGGTCGTACAGCTCCGCGCCGCCCGGCCCCTCCAGGCGCTCGACCCCGCCCTCGGCCGCCAGCACCCGCAGCGCCTCCTTGGCCCGGCCCCGCTGCACCAGCGCGAACTGCGCCACGTCCGCCACCGAGGCAGGACCGAAACCGGCCAGGTACCGCCGCACCAGCGTCCGCAGCGAGGCCGCGTACACCTCCGGATCGCCGAGCACCGGCCGGACCGGCGGGGCGACGTAGGAGAGCCGGTGGCCGAACGACCACTGCCCCTCCCCCGGCGCGCGCAGCAACGGCGCCACCTGCCGCAGCCCCCACCAGGCCGGCGCCGCCGCCTCGGCACCGATCCGCCCGGCGAGCCAGGTCTCGAACTCCGGGGCGGCGCGCGGACGGTCGCCGAAGTCCAGCACGTCCGCGACCAGCGCGTCCCCGTCGGCGGCGGTCAGCCCGGAGGCCGTGAACCGGTCGTCGCCCAGCCGGGCGCCCCGCACCGAGGGGTGCACGGCCTCCCGGAACGTCGCGAAGTCGTCGACGTGCACGGCGTGCAGGGTGATCCGCATCAGCGTGGACCGCACGATCCCCAGCTCCGCGAAGGCCCGGTCCAGCTCGGCGGGGTCGAAGCCGGCCACCCGGTTCCACAGCGCGAGGTAGGGCGAGGCCGTCTGCTGCGCCTGGAGCGCGACCACCCGCCGCACCGCCTCGGCGACGCCGATCTCCTCCCGCCGCACCAGCAGCTGCCGTTCGAGCGTGGCCCGGTTGAGCTGCCCCGCGGTGATGGTCACGTCCATGCCCTTCTCGTCGTCCGCCCTGCCCGGTGCACCCCCGGCGAATGTCGGAGCTGGAGCCTAGCCGCAGGGTCCGACAGTCCCGCCGCCGTCGAACCCCGGGGGTCCGGAGTCGGGTTCACCGGGTTCCCCGGGTTCAGCGGCGCGACAGGGCTGCGGCGGTGGATGATGCCGGTGTGACCTCGACGCAGCCTCTCCTGTACGCGGCCCCCTCGGCGTTCACGATCGAGCGCGTCCGCACCCTGGTGCAGCAGGTCGGGCCGGAGGCGCCGACCGTGGAGTACAAGGAGAAGCTCGGGCCGACCCTCGCGCGAGGGGTGGCGGCGCTGGCCAACACCTACGGCGGGCTGCTGCTGGTCGGCGTCAGCGACCAGCGCAAGATCACCGGGGTGAAGGAGAAGACGATCGAAGCGGTGGCCGAGCACTGCGCCGCCAAGATCGAGCCGCCGTGGACACCGGAGATCATCCCCGTCCCGCTCGGCGACGACTCCGACCTGTACGTGCTGGTCCTGCGGATCGTGCCGGGCACCTACCCGCGACCGTTGCTGGTCGACGGCGTCGCCTACGTCCGCCACCAGAACACCACCCACCCCGCCGACTGGCACCGCTTGGGCCAGCTCTTCGCCGAGCAGGCCGCCGCGTCGGAGGAGGTCTGGGATCTGCAGGCCCCGCAGATCCCCCAGCAGCCCGGCGGCGGCACCGACGAGGCAGTCGACTTCGTGCTGCGCAGCGGGATCAGCCTCCCCGTCGCCGCCGCGAAGTGGCGGCCGCTGTCCGAGCGCGCCGTCACCTCGCTCGCCGACGTGCTCGACGGCTCCCGGCTGGCGCACGTGATGGCCGCCATGGCGCCCGGCCCGTCCAACACCACCGTCACGACCGGGTTCCGCCGGGCCGGGCTCAACCGCTCACGTTCGGTGCGTCTGGCCTGGTCGGCCTGCCCCGACACCTGGCCCGCCCACCGGCCGCGGCCCGTCGAGGCACAGGCCGCACTGGAAATCCCGGGCGGTTACGGGACCTTCGGCCAGCGCCTGACCCTCCAGGTCGATGTCACCGTCCGCACCAGCACCATGGCCGTGGGGCTCCCGCGGGCACCGGCACACCGGCCGGTCACCCTGCTCGAGACCGCTCACCTGATCGATGCCCTGGCCGAGGCGCTGACCTCTCCGGAGCTGGTTGCGGCGCTGGCCGAGCTCGCCGGCGTCGACGCCTACGCCGTTACCCAGCCGCGCAACCTCCACCTGGTCACCGCCCGGCCCCTGAGCAGTGTGCTGGACACCGCGGCCCTCACAGCGATCCGCGGCGCCGGCACGAGCCACGGCGCGCACCTGCTCGCCGACCCCGCACGCGACCTCGCCGACCCGGCCCAGCGCTGGACCCAGGTCCTGCAGTGGATCGAGCAGATCGCCCTCGACGGCGGGCTGACCGGCGCCGAACGCCTCCTGCAGCACCTCACCGCACCCTCGCCCGGCCCGGGCCGCTGACGGCACGGCACCTCCTGGCCGCCCGGCCGCGCGTCAGCGGCCGGGAGCGGCACCGTCCCGAAGAGCTTCCGCCCTCGGGTCAGGGGCCGGACTGATCCGTGCGGACTCGTCCGGCGTGACGGGTGGCTAGCCGGCGAGCGGCTCGGTGAGCACTCCGGCGAAGCCGTCCAGCAGCGCCCGGTTGACGTTCCCGGCCTCCGGGGTGTCGGCGTGGATGGTGTTGACGAACAGGCCGTCGTCGGTGCGGTGCAGCCAGTGCAGGATCCCGTTGCAGCCGGACACCCACACATGCATCCGGGCCTGTTGGGCGGCGTGCCGGTCCGCGCCGGGGAGCCTGCGGCAGTCGATGTAGGAGAAGAAGTTCACCGCGTACGGCCAGTAGCGCAGTGACGCGTACTCGGCCGGGGCCAGCAGCTTCCACGCCTTGACGAAGTGCACCGCCGCGTGGGCCTGCACCTGCGCGTAGGCGTCCTGGGCCTCGGCGAGCACGTCACCGAGGCCGGCCTGCGGCCCGACGGGGAACTCGATCGGCAGGGTGTTGATGAACCACCCCATCGACTCCGCGTAGTCACCCCGGCCGCGTTCGTTGAACGGCATCAGCCCGCGGTACACCGCCGGCCCGCCCAACTCCCGGAGGGCGAGCGCGACGCTCGCCAGCAGCCCCATCGACAGCCGCCCGCCCAACTCCCGGCAGGCGGTGCCGAACTCCTCGACCTGCTGGGCGCTCAGCAGCCTCTCGGTGCTCGCCACCGGCGCGTACAACTGCCCGGGCCGGACCCCGAGGTCGAGCGGAAAGCGCGGGAAGAGGCCGCCGTTGCGTTCGCAGAACGCCCGCCAGTGGTCCAGCCGCGCGTCGTCGGCGCGCATCGCCCGGTTGGCCCGGCGCTGGGTGCGGCTGAACTCCAGGTAGCTCCCGGGCTGCTGGGCCGCAGCCGGGGCGACGGGCGGCTCGGCCTCGACGGCGGACGTGAGGTCCCGGTACGCCGTCGCGATGTCGTTGATGGCGATCGCGCTGGAGAGGCCGTCGGTGACCAGGTGGTCGCAGGAGAACCAGACGGTTGTGGACCCGGGCCGCACCACCGCACCCATCGTGATCAGCGGCCAGGAGAGGGTGTCCACCTCCTGGAACGCCTCCTGGAGGTGCCGGGTCACCTGCGCGCCGGTCTCCAACGGGCCGCCGTAGACGTGCTTGAGGGCCACCTCGTCCGGGGTGAGGACCTCGCAGCCGAGGTCCCCCGCCAGCGGCTGGTAGATCGCCCGCAGCACCTCGTGCCGCTGCACCAGGTGGAGCAGGGCGGCCGCCAGAGCGTCCAGGTCCACCTGGCCGGTGAGTTCGAAGCTCGCCGCTACGTACGACCGGATCGGATCGTCGACGCTCTGCGCGTACTGGGCGACGGTGAAATGTTTCGCCTGGTTGTAGCCGGTCATCCGGCGCGGGGCGGGTCCCTCCGCACCGGTCAGGGGGACAAGATGCCACCGGTGGGCCTCACCTGGGCCGATCTCGGAGTCCTCGACTGAGATCTGGAGCATGCTGCCCTCTTTTGCTGCTGTCGTGATCAGATGCCGTCGGGAGCGGTTGAGCACCGCCCTGCCACTCGGTGCCATACCAACGCAGCTTCTTGGCCATCGGATACGCGCAGCGGCCGATCGGGTGACGTGGCCCCCGGTGGTGGCGCGCTGTCCGCCGCACGCCGGGCCCGTGGCCGTCGGACCGGGCCTGCCGGTCCGACAGCCACGGACGTCAGGACAGCGCCGCTCCCCCGTCGAGGGTGAGCACGGTGCCGGTCGCGTAGCCGTTGTTCAGGAGGTAGAGGTAGGCCGCCGCGGCCTCCTCCGGGGTGCCGACCCGCTGCACGGGGAGGCCGCTGCCCTGCGCCTGGAGGAAGGCCTCCGGATCCGGCACGGTGCTGTCCCAGAGCTCGGTGCGAACCGCCCCGAGGCGGACGGCGTTCACCCGCAGCGGCGCGAGTTCCAGGGCCAGGGCCCGCGTCACGCCCTCGACGGCCGCGGTGATGCTCGCGCCGAGCAGGGCCCCGGGGACGGGCCGGGTGGCGAAGGCGCCGGAGGTGAGGGTGATCGAACCGCCGGAACGGAGCTTCGGCGTCGCGTACTTGGCGGCGAGCAGGGCGCCCCAGAACCGGCGCTCGAAGAACTCCCGGGACTCCCCGGTGGTGAGTTCGGCGAGCGGCTTCAGCAGCAGGGGCTCGCCCGCCGTGTAGACGAGGTGGTCGAACTCGCCGATCCGGTCGAAGAAGGCGACGATCGCGGCCTCGTCGGCGACGTCCAGCACGATGCCCTCGGCCTGGCCGCCGAGCTTCTTCACCGCCAGGTCGACCCGGTCCTGCTTGCTGGAGGCGACGACCACGTTCGAGCCCTGGGCCGCCGCGGCCTGCGCGACGGCGAATCCGACGCCGGAGGTACCGCCGATGACGACGACGCGTTGGGTGTCTGCTGTGTTGTTCATGCCGAGGACGCTACGGGTCACTGATCGAGACAGTGAATGACGTGAAGTCTCGATTCTCTGTCCGATCGTCTCAGTACTGGCGCGCTAGGGTGGGCGAATGGACATCCTCAGCGACACCCTCGCCGCTCTGCGCACCGGGCGCCCGTCCGTCGTCCGCACGGACGCGCGGGCGCCGTGGGGTGTGCGCTTCCAGCCCATCTCGGGAGCCGGGTTCCACGTCGTCGTCGAGGGACGATGCGTTCTGCTGCCGGTCGGCGGCGATCCGATCGAACTGGGCCCCGGTGATGTGGTGTTCCTGCGGCGCGGAACCGATCACGCCATCTGCGACGCGATCGCGAGCGAGCCGGTGGCCTTCGTGCCCGACCGCGTCGACAGGTCCTCGCCGATCGGGTCCTTCACCGTCGGGGACGGCGGCGCTCGCAGCGTGCTGGTGTGCGGGGCCTACCACCTGGACATCGACCGGCCGCATCCGCTGCTCGGCGATCTCCCGGAGGTCATCCACCTCCCGGCCGGCCCGGGCCGCCATCCGGCACTGCGCTCGGCGGTCGACCAGCTGTGCGCCGAGATCCACCGGCCGCAGCCGGGTTCGGACTCGGTGGTCACGGCGCTCGTCGACCTGCTGCTGCTGTACATCCTGCGGTCCTGGTACGCCGAGTTGCCGAGGGAGCAGACACAGGGCTGGGCGTCCGCGCTGAACGATCCGTTGATCGCGCCCGCGCTGAAGGCGATCCACGACGACCCCGCGCATCCCTGGACCGTCGAGTCGCTGGGCGGCCGGGCCGGACTGTCCCGGGCGGCGTTCGCCCGGCGGTTCAGTGCGGTGGTCGGCGAGCCGCCGCTGAGCTATCTGACGACCTGGCGGATGGCGATCGCGGCGCGGATGCTGCGCGAGACGGGCGATTCGCTGGGTGCCGTGGCCGAGAACGCCGGCTACACCTCGGAGTTCGCGTTCGCGAGGGCGTTCAAGCGGCACTTCGGCGCCCCGCCCGGGGCGTATCGGCGGGAGCGGCGGGCGGTATCGGCCCTGTGATGCGTCAGACGGTGCCGAACTCGCCTGCCTGAATGGCGGCGACGAACGCGTTCCAGGCTTCGGAGGGGAAGGCGAGGACGGGACCGGAGGGGTCCTTGGAGTCACGAACAGGGACGAGACCGGGGACGTCGGGTGCGACCTCGACGCATTCGCCACCGTTGTCGCTGTAGGAACTCTTGCGCCAGCTCACATGGTTCATGGCACTGACGGTAGCGCGGACCCATCAACACATCGGCCCCGACCGGGAATCCGGTCGGAGCCGATGGTGAGTTCAGGTCAGACGGTGCCGAACTCGCCCGCCTGCACACCGGCGACGAAGGACTGCCAGGCATCGGAGGGGAAGAGGAGAGCGGGGCCAGCCGGGTCTTTGGAGTCGCGGACCGGGACGAGGCCCGGGAAGTCGGGGGTGACCTCGATGCAGTTGCCGCCGTTCTGGCTGTAGCTGGACTTCACCCAGGTGGCGCCGGTCGGGTCTAGAGGGAGGGTGCGGCTCATGGTCGGAGATCCTTCCGGGCTGCGCGGATCATTTCGAGGGATGCCACATCCGAACTGGCTCCCACTTGGAGCCGATCGTAGTCCCTCGCCCAGAGGGTGACCCGGTGGGATTCCCTGGTGAGATAGCCGCGTTCCTGGGACTCCGTGTACCCCAGCATGCTGCGATCGGCCAAGGTCAGTAGAACCACTGGCAATGCGAGGGATCTGCGCTCACCCATGGAGAACGGTGCCACCTGAATGATGGTCCGGGGGCGGTTCGCCAGCTCGGCGAGATGATCGAGCTGTTCGCGCATCACGCCTGCGCCACCCACCGTGCGACGAAGGCAACTCTCGTCGAGCACGGCATGGACCAGTGGTGATTCCTTGCCGTTGAGCCGCTGTTGGCGGCTCAGGAGGTAGGCAACCCTCCCGTCGGCTTCCTCCTCGGTGATGGCTCCTCGCCTCACATCCGCAGAAGCCAGCGTCTCTGCGTAGGCCTTGGTCTGGAACAGTCCAGGAATGACACCGAGTTCGAACTGCCTCAGCTCTACGGCCTTCGCCTCTTGCGCCACGTACTCGGGAAATCCCTCCAGAAGGGCCGGTCCGGCGAGACTCCAGAACATCAGTTCCAGAGTCCCACCAGTCTCCAGTACTTCGTCGGCCAGGCGCACCCAGTCAAGTGTGGGAACGCGCGTACCTCTTTCGAGGTTCGAAATCTGACTGTCACTCAAGTTCGTGAGGCGACCGAGCTGCACCTGGTTCAGCCCTGCCGCCTTACGTGACCTGCGGAGTTGAACGCCGAAGGCTGCAAGGGGAGATGTTGAAGGATCGAGCTTTGTCTCTCGCATGATCAGACCTCTTTGATCCCTGAATCCCACAGAGAAATCTGTCAAGTGGGGATGCCTTCCGATCCTAGGGTGCGCAGGTCCACCATGGCTACACCCCGTGAGAAACCGGGGACCCAGCGCAACCAGTGGAGCCCCCATGCCCGTCTACACCCCTGCCGTCGGCGAGGTCGTCCGTGACCTCGCGCACCTCGACACCTCCGGCAAGCCCCTCGAAGCGGTCTACATGGACACCCTCGCCGGGCTCGTCTACCTCCGCCACGAGGCCGGCGGCTGCGAGTGGACCACCAAACCCAACCGCATCCAGGCCCTGCCCAGCCCCCGCTTCCTCAGCGTCCAGCACCCCAGCCGGCCCCGCATCTCCGACGTGGCGTGAACCGCCCCCTGCGACTCGTCGTCGCCGCCGTCACCGTCCCCACCCTCAGCGCCTGCGCCGCCGCCCTCGTCTGCCGGCCCATCCACGACGGACCCCTCGGACCCCAACTCCTCATCTTCGGCCTCGTCCTCGCCACCGGCATCAGCG
>NZ_JAIY01000010.1:1226301-1256111 GCF_000710405.2 Kitasatospora sp. MBT66
TGCCTCACCTGGATCACCCCCAAGAACCCCGACAACTGACCCTCGCCCAGGAGCCCCACCGTGCTGCACCACCTCCCGACCCTCCTCGCCACCCCGCCCCGCCGACGCCACAACCACCACGCCCTGATCCTCAACCGCGACGGCGCCCTCCTGGTCATCGGCACCACCCACCAAACCGGCCTCGTCCTGCCCGGCGGACCCGCCGAGGAGAACGAACTGCCCCACCACGCCGCCCGCCGCCACAGCGACACCCAGACCGGACTCGTCCTGCCCCTGCGCAAGATCCTCGCCACCGACCACACCCCCACCCGACTCCTCCCCGAAGCCCTCCACCTCGTCCACTGGGGCGGACGCCTCAGCCCCGCCCAGGAATCCACCGTCGCCCGCCACCGACCCCCGCACACCGTCACCGCCGTCCACTGGCTCCACCGCGCCCAACTCGCCGACAACATGCAACCCGACCACCACCGCCGCACCACCCACGCCCTCGACGCCCTCACCCGCGGCGCCCACCTCCCCCTCCTCCTCCACGGCACCCCCGCCGAATAGCCCCGGGCTCTCTGCCGGCAGCGGATCACTCCGATCCGCTGCCGACCGCGCCGTTCGACCTTGCGCTACCTCCACCGGACTCGCGGGGCAGAGCGTGCCTGTTCGATCGCGGAGGATATGGGCCTCGGGGTTGAAGTTGCCGCTGCGGCAGCTCCTACGGTCACAACCAGGGCCGGAGAGACCGGCCCGGCGACACACGTGCAGGAGTCGTGATGGACTGGCCGATCTCAGAGGTGGCCCGGATGTCGGGCGTGACCGCGCGGACACTGCGTCACTACGACGAGACCGGCCTACTGCCGCCGGCCCGGGTCGGCGCCAACGGCCACCGCTTCTACGAGGAGCACCAGCTTCTTCGGCTGCAACAGATCCTCGTACTGCGGGCGCTGGGCGTCGGGCTGCCGGAGATCGACCGGATCCTCGCAGCGCGGGTCGACGAGGTGGATGCCCTCCGCAGCCACCACCGGCGGCTGCTCGCCGAACGGGACCGCCTCGATGCCCTCGCCGACACCGTCTCCCGCACGATCGCCGAACTGGAGCAGTCCAGGAAGGACGGCACCCCCATGACCATCAACCGCCCGGAGAACCTCTTCGAGGGCATCCAGCCCTCCCAGTACGAGGACAGCCTGCGCGACTTCCCGGAGTTCGCCGAAGCGGCCAACCAGCGGGCCGCCACGATGGACCCGACCGAGGTCGAGGCCAGTCAACGCGAGCGGACTGCACAGATGATCCGGCTCGCCGAACTCATGACCGCCGACCTCCCGGCCGACGCCGAACCCGTTCAGGCCGAGACCGACGCCCAGTACCGGGCCCTGGTGGAACTGCACGCCGTGTCCGCCGAGGACTTCCGCGCCATCGGCCGCTCCTGCGTGGACAACGACGCCTGGCGCACCGCCTACGAGGCGATCAGCCCTGGTCTGGCCGCGTACCAGCGCGACGCCATCGAGGTGTACGCCACCACCCGGCTGGCCTGAACGCTGACCTGACCGCGGCGCAACCGCCATCTCGCCACAGGCCCGTGATGGCGGTTGTGCCGCGCCGCGGCGGCCGGCGGTGTTCGACACCGAAGACCCGCTCCGGCTTCCTCAACAGCGCGAAGCCGGCCCGGCCCGGCGGTACATCTGACGCTCGATCATTCTGATTCGGCGACGTGGCCTGAAGGGAACCCGCTCGGCCTCCCAGGTTGTCCAGTAGAACGATATGACGACACGACCTGCGGGAAGGACGCCGGTGCGGGACTCGCCTTCCGACCATGAAGCGGACTTCATCCGCTTTGCCCACGCTGTCCATCCGGCGATGCTGCGCACCGCCAGGCTGCTGACCGGGGACCCGCACGCCGCCCAGGACTTGGCCCAGAGCGCCCTGCTGCGGATCTACATGTCCTGGGGGCGTTCCGATACGTGGGACAACCCTGCGGCCTACGCACGCAGGACCCTTGTCAACGTCCATGCCACGTGGCGTCGGAGGCACTGGTACCGGGAGATCCCCCACCGCAGCCCCCGCGAGCGGGGCCCGGCCCAGGACCCCGCGCAGAGTTGGGGGGACCTGGTGGACCTGGAGCGCGCTCTTGCCGCGCTGCCGGCCGCGCAGCGCACGGTCCTGGTCCTCAGGACCTACGAGGACCTGAGCGTGGAGCAGGTCGCGCAGCTGCTGGGGTGCTCGGTGGGGACGGTCAAATCCAGGACAAGCAGGGCCCTGGACCGCATCCGCGGACGGGTGGAACTGTCCGGACGTGCAAGGAGGGACCAGGAATGAACGACTTCGAGGGCCGGGAACAGGAGGAACTCCGTTCGGGTCTGAGGGAACTGGCGGATCAGCAGGTTCCTGTGCCGGCGCCGGTGCGGGAGGTGGTGGAGCGCGGGCGCCGCCGTCGTCGGGTGCGGGTGGCCGGGTGCGGTCACGGCCGTCGTGGCGTGCGCGGTGGCGGCGGGCGTACTGTCCGGGCCGCAGTCCGCGCCGGACGAACGCCGGTCGGCGCAGGCGGTCGCGGAACCGACGGTCTCGGCGACGGCCTCCGAATTCGCATCCGCACCGGCAGCGGCACCGGCACCGGCTCCGGTCCGCCGCGAGGTGAATCCCGCCGGTCCGCCGGCCCAGCCCGGCAGTCCGGTGCTGGGCCAGGCGTATCCGTTCGACTGGGACGTCCATTGCGGGGCGCGGTACCTGCGGTTCGCGGGGAGGATCTGGCAGGCACAGGCCGAGGTGTCACTGCCGCCGGGACTGCCGGGAGTCCACGGGCCGAACTCCGCTCCGCTGGTGGTGCCTGGCTATGTGACGGTCACCGGGGCGGACACGGCCCGGTTCGAGGCGCCCGGCTACCTTCGGGAACCGGCCGCGTTGCGGGCCGTGGACGATGCACCGCTCTGCGCGTGAACCCGGGGCGGTGCCCGGCGGGCACCGCCCCGGGTTGGCGTCAACGGGGACAGAGCTGGTGCAGGACCTTCTGTTGTTCATGCCGGAATCTCAACCCGCGCGCCGATCGCCCCGCCACTGCGTTCTCGTCGGCAATTCGATTGCCGCGCGACGCGTCGATCCCTAGGGTCGACGCATGCCGCAGCCGGGTCAGCCACCTCCAGGGACCGCGTGGGCCGAACCGCTGTTGCGGGAGGTGTTCCCCGAGGCCGAGGTGGTCGAGGTACTGCCGCGTACGGGCGGCCAGTTGAGCACGGTGTACGAGCTGCGCTGCACCGATCCCGCCCACTCCGCGATCCTCAAGGTGTACGCGCCCGAGTGGGCGTGGAAGCAGGCCAAGGAGGTCCACGTCTACCGGTTGCTCGCCGGCCTCGACACCCTCCCGGCACCGCGAGTACTCCACCACACCCCGGACGGAGCACCCGGCGGCCGGGCCGTCACGATCCTGAGCCTGCTTTCGGGGCTGCCCCTGTCGGAAGCATCGAAGGATCTTGATGCCTCACAAATCCCTTCCTACTACCGGCAGATGGGCGCCTCCCTCGCCACGATCCACCAGATCGGCCAGGAGGCCTACGGGTACGTGACCGACCGCATCCTCGACCCTCGCCCCGACAACGGCACCTACATGCGTCACCAGTTCGCCAAGAAGCTGGCGGAGTTCAAGACCCTCGGCGGCGACGACCGACTCCACGACGCGGTCGCACGACGCATCGAGCGCGACGGATCCCTGTTCGACAACTGCCGGGCCGCCGTTCTCTGCCACAACGACCTCCACGAGGGCAACGTGCTCGTCAGCCCCGGTCACGCGACCCGCGTGACCGGCATCATCGACGTCGAGAACGCGATCGCCGCAGACCCCCTGATCGACCTCGCCAAGACCGACTACTACGCCCTCGGCCGCGGCGAACCCGAACGCCAAGCCCTGCTGGAGGGCTACGGTCCGCTCCCTCCCGATGCGGCAGAACGCCTCGACCTCTACCGGCTCTACCACGCCCTCGAGTTGTGGGACTGGTTCCGCTCGATCGACACCGTGGGCCCACTGGCCAGCATCGCCGAGGACATCGCCCGGCTTGCGGGCCGACGCTCCGACACACCGTCGTGACTCGTGCAACTCGCACAGCGAGCGGATACGGAGCCGGTCAGGATGGATAGGCTGACGCTGGTGCGCAGCCCGGCGATGAAGGTAACCGAAATGCCCGAATCTCTGGAAGTTGCAAGATCCCGCCCCACCGCCGGATAGAACCACAGCTCACCAACTCTGCTCCCCGCGCATGCGGGGTTGGTCCCCGCCCCCGAATGTCACGGCAAGCCGTGCAAAGCTGCTCCCCGCGCATGCGGGGTTGGTCCCTCGATACCGAGCGCGGCGACCAAGGCGGTGGTCTGCTCCCCGCGCATGCGGGGTTGGTCCCAGGATCGACTGGTTGGCCATGGTGACGGCGCCCTGCTCCCCGCGCATGCGGGGTTGGTCCCACCGTCTGGTTGTTGGTGTTTGGCAAGGCGCCCTGCTCCCCGCGCATGCGGGGTTGGTCCCAGCAACTAATGGTCCCGCTCGGCGAGTGGGTCCTGCTCCCCGCGCACGCGGGGTTGGTTCCGGCATCGAGAGCCACGCCGTCGCAATCAACGTCTGCCCCCGCACCGGCTGACGAAGTTCCCATATGCCGGATGCACGCGGGCCGTGAGCGAGCTGGCGGCCCCTGTTCTCCGAGTGACCTCCGAGGTCGGGTCGGCGGCCGAGGTGCCAGTCCTCGTCGAGGCCCGCCCATGGCCCGGCCGCCCTTCGGGCCCGACGAACCGTGAGCAGCAAAGGGCCCCGGTCCATCCGCTTCCCGGGTGGGGAATGCGGACGGGGTCCGGCGCCTGTGTGGCGCCGGACCCCGTCCGACTGTGGAGCGCCAGGCCCGGGTTGCACGGACTCTTCCTACTGAAAGTAGGACGTGCTCTGGTAGCACCGCTGACGCCTGGCGAGGAATCATCTCCCTCGCGACATCAGGAAGATTAGCAGCTCAGCGCCCATGTTCCGAATCGCGGTCGAGTCATGGCCGAGGTGGAGACGCAGGCCTTCCGGGGACCTCCCTTCGAAGCCTGCACGGAACCGGTGGAACTCACCCGGGTGTCCGGCTGCATCGGCGTTCGAGACCTCCGCCAACGCCTCGAAGAACTTCTGGCGCTCGAAGGACCCGACGACGGAGTGCGGCGGAGTCGGCCGTAGTGGCGAGGTTCGTTGCCCGGCATGACGCCGCCCCTGCGAGTCCGCAGGCGAGGTCGAAGCGGGGCCCGCGGCTGCTCGATCCCCAGAGCGGACTGGACACTGCCCGTCAGGGGAAGCTGAAGCGGGTGCCTCCAGCACGGCAGGACCGTCTGCCCGCCCGGAGGACCCGGGTCGACAGCGGATGCCACGGAGCAGCAGATCCGTGCGCTCGGGTATCAGACCGAGCGGTCCCGGCTCGTCCTCGCTGTCACCCTGAGTGGAATAATTGGTCTGTCGGCCAACAGTTGATCCGGCCGCAACGCTCGGAAGGCAAGATGACTCGCGCCTCCACCGCTGCCCTGTTGGGTGCGACGGCCCTGATCCTGTTCGAGACGATCGCGATCGTTCTCTTCTTCTGCATCGCCATGCCGCTGTTCGCGGGTGGTATCGCGTTCGAGGACGAGACTGCACCCACTCCGGCCTACGTGCCGTACGGGTTCCTGTTCGCGGGGATCGTCATGGCCGGGGTCAACGGTTGGGCGGCTCGGGGCCTGTTGGCGATGCAGTCGCCGCGCAGGGCGTCCTGTGGTTCCTCCGCCTTGGTGGGGGCGGGAGCGGTGCACATCCCTGGTGCTCGGGTTCGGGCTGCTGTCGGGGGAGCACCTGTTCACGCTCTTCGCGGCGGCGATGCTGACCCTGCTCGCCGTGCTCGCGCGGCCGGCGTTCGCCAAGACGTCCGGCTGACAGCAGCTGCGGTGGAGTGGGAAGTCGGACTCTCCGACTTCCCACTCCACCGAGCGCCCTCGACGGCCCAGCTGATCGTTTCAGAATGAGTTGAGCTGTGGGCCTTGTGCTCGGCGATCTTGGTCAGCAAGGTGTCCAGGATGCGTGCTGATCCTGTTCCGCTACCTCCGTGAGCGTGAGGGTTCCGTCCTCTGCCTCGACGACTCGCACCGCGATCCCTCCGCGGTCCTCACCGGGAAACGCAATGGAGAAGTGGGGATCCATCTCCATGAGGAAGTCCCAGCTCTCGCGTTGGGTCGCGTCAAGGGCGTTGGCATGCCGACCGGTTGCCCGCCACTGGCCGACTGCGTCAACAGAGACGGTGATGTCGATGTCGTACATCTCAAGGCAAGTCGACTGATTGGCCCACCATTCGAGGCGGCCCTGGCTCACAAATCGATCCATGAACTCACTATGCCCGGTGCGTAGGCCGGCCGGGCGAGCCTGTACGGCGGCCTGGCCGTCGTGGGCCAGGCCGCGAGACAGAACTGAATGGGGCGGACCAGACAGGTCCTGCCTCAACCGGCTCCATCACAGGGCTGCGGTTCGATCGGCCCGCGCGGGGCCGCTCGCGGGTCGCAGGGGCCCGCGGTCCTCCGCCACCCCGGCCAGCGACGCCTTCGGCAGCGGGTCGTCCCGCAGGGCCGGTTCGGGACGGGCGCCGACGCGTGGCGGGCACGCTGTTCGATAGTCTTCGGCGCGGAGTCACGGCCGGTGGCGGCCGACCCCGAAAGGCGGTAACTCCCCGCTGTGGGACCGTACTCCGCCGTAGTCCTCGCGCCGGGAGGGGCCGATGGACGATCCGGAGTGCTGCGTCGAGGCGTTGTTCGACGCGGAGGCCGAGACCCCGGCCGACATCGCCCGGCTGTGGACGCCCGCGCTGCACCGCTCGGTGATGGAGCGGCTGCGGGCCGCACCGGGGCCGGGCACCCGCGTTGTGCACGAGTACGTCTCCGCCGTCCACCGGACGTCCGGGACGTACCGGTCCGGGCGGCGGCGGGAACTGCGCAACGACCGCGCGATCCTGGAGGCCGTCGACCACTGGGTCGTGCGTGGTCCGGACGGCGTGGACGCGACGCAGGCCGCGAGCATCCTCGAACACGGGATCGCCTCCGCCGTACGCCGCTACGAACCGGAACGGGCGAGCACCTGGTACGCCCTGTGGCGCGGCCACCGCCGGGGGCGGCCGCTCCGCCGGCACCGCGGGTTCCACACCTTCATGGAGGGTGGCGTGGACGACTGCCCGGACTGCGTCCGCGACATGGACCGGCTCGCCGACGGCGGTTTCGAGCGTGAGGCCACCGAGGCGGTCGCCGCGGGCCGTCCGGCCGCCGAGTGGACGGAGCAGGCGGTTCGGCTGGTCGCCTGGGTCACCGCGCAACGCCACCCGCATTTCCGGTTGTTCACCCGGCGTGACACCGGCCACGTCTGGTACCTCGACCTGTTCGGCACCGGCGTGCTGGTCTTCGACGGCCGGTCCGTCAGCCCCGCGCCGATGCCCTTCACTCTCGAACCCGCCGACGACCGCGCGTTCGTCGCCGGTGCGACCCGCTGCGAGCAGCGGGCGGTGGCCTTCTCCGGGAAGCACAACTACCGGGCGGCACTGCGGTACGGACGCCAGGTACTGCTGGTGGCGGGTACCCACCACGCGTCCCGGGGCGGGGCGGAGATGGACTACTCGCTCTGGCTCTCGCCGGGGACGGCCGAGGCGGCGGCCGGGCTGATCGAGGACTTCACCGCTTCGCTGCCACGGTCCTACCGGCGTGTCCCGGCCTGGTCGGACGCGAAGCGCGGGTCCCTCCTGCGCAGATACAGCGGTGAGCCCGCGCTCGGGGTCTGGGGCCGCCACTGGGCAGCGGGGATCCAGGGCGCACGCCCCGAACGCGAGTTCGCCGACGAGTCGGCGGCGATCGCCGCCCTGGAGGCGCAGGAACTGGACTGGATCAGAGCCGGCAAGGTGCTTACCAACCTCTACCTGCGCGTGCCCGCACCGTCGCTCGTCACCGGGGCACCCGGCCCGCCGGGCGGCGGGAGCACGACGTGCTCGGCCACCGGGCCGCACACCGTACCGCGTACCCGGCCGTACACCTTCGTCGACGGTCGCCCGGACGGGCCGTCGCCTCGACGCCCACCGGCTCTACCGTGCGCTCAAGTGTGGGACTGGCGCCGCTCGATCGCCACTCTCGGCCCCTGGCGGCTTCGTCGACGACGTTGCCCAGCTGGCGAACCAACGCTCCGCAGCGCCGTCGTGCCCCGGGCCAGGCGCAGCCCACCCAACCGTGCCGGACGGGGAGCGGAGACGGGGTTGGCCGGATGGTGGATAGGGTGACCCTGGTGCGCAGCCCGTCGGCGAAGGTGACCGAAATGCCCGAATCTCTGGAAGTCGCAAAATCCCGCCCCACCGTCGGATAGACCCGCAGGTCATCAACTCTGCTCCCCGCGCATGCGGGGTTGGTCCCGCGCCGCGCCCTACCTGACGCCCGCCCTGGTGCTGCTCCCCGCGCATGCGGGGTTGGTCCCGCGGGCGGCGCCATCCTCGCCGTCCTGCTGATCTGCTCCCCGCGCATGCGGGGTTGGTCCCGTGGCCGCGCTGTAGCCGGCCTGGCGGACGGCCTGCTCCCCGCGCATGCGGGGTTGGTCCCCCGTCCGTGTCGCGGTAGGAATTGATCCGCCACTGCTCCCCGCGCATGCGGGGTTGGTCCCTCGACACCACCCCGAAGGCCGGCGGCGGCCTCCTGCTCCCCGCGCATGCGGGGTTGGTCCCGTGCCGCTGTAGAGCGCGGCGACGTTGTCCCGCTGCTCCCCGCGCATGCGGGGTTGGTCCCCCGGTGGCTCAGCACCCCGACGCTCCAGCGGACTGCTCCCCGCGCATGCGGGGTTGGTCCCGGTCGGCTCGCCAACCAGCGTGGTGTGGGGCACTGCTCCCCGCGCATGCGGGGTTGGTCCCAACTCGCCCGTGGCGTCGCGCACGGCCCGGCCCTGCTCCCCGCGCATGCGGGGTTGGTCCCCGGCGTGGGTCGCGGCGAAGCACTGCCCGTTGCTGCTCCCCGCGCATGCGGGGTTGGTCCCCTCGCCGACGATCTTGCCGACGTTGCCGATGACTGCTCCCCGCGCATGCGGGGTTGGTCCCCGGTCGGCGGTGGTCACCCGTAGTGGTCCGACCTGCTCCCCGCGCATGCGGGGTTGGTCCCGGGTCTTGAGCTGCGGTTTTCTCCGGGCACAACTGCTCCCCGCGCATGCGGGGTTGGTCCCTCGACACCGTCACACTCATGGATGGGGCCCTGCTGCTCCCCGCGCATGCGGGGTTGGTCCCGTCAGGATCTCGTCCGTCACCTCGTCGGCGTCGCTGCTCCCCGCGCATGCGGGGTTGGTCCCGTAGGACCACCGCTGTCCGGTCTCGGGATCCTCTGCTCCCCGCGCATGCGGGGTTGGTCCCGGCCCTGTGCCAGGGTCCGGGGTGGCCGGCCGCTGCTCCCCGCGCATGCGGGGTTGGTCCCCCGGGAGGGGACTACCGGATCGTGGTGGCCGGCTGCTCCCCGCGCATGCGGGGTTGGTCCCGGTCCAGGGTCCGGCGAGGCCGGTGAGGGTGGCTGCTCCCCGCGCATGCGGGGTTGGTCCCGGCATGGTGATTGAGACCGTAACCGGTCGGCGCTGCTCCCCGCGCGTGCGGGGTTGGTCCCGACTTCGACGCCGGCGCGTTGATGGGCGCCTCCTGCTCCCCGCGCGTGCGGGGTTGGTCCCGACTTCGACGCCGGCGCGTTGATGGGCGCCTCCTGCTCCCCGCGCATGCGGGGTTGGTCCCCCGGCGCCGACGGGCGCACCATCACCGCCGGCCTGTTCCCCGCGCATGCGCAGCTGGTCCCGTGCTGGGCACGAACTCGCGGGTGAGGTAGGGCTGCTCCCCGCGCATGCGGGGTTGGTCTCGGTGCCGAGAACGCCCGCTGCTGCACCAAGTGGAGTCGTAATTCCCGCATCCCGCCGGCGTCGGGCCGGCCTAGCCGAGGGCGTGCACGATGCCGCCCAGCAGGTGTTCGAGGGCCGCGCGCAGGGGCAGGACGAACGGGCCGGCGGCTACGGCGACGGTGAGGGCGAGGGGCAGGCGCGGGGTCTGGCGGCGGTGCGGGAGGATGCCGAGGAGGAGGACCAGTGCGGCGATCACCAGGGGCGGCCCCAGCGCCACCACCCAGGCCGGCAGCGGGCCGAGGGTCACCGGGGACTTGAGGGCGCCGGACAGGCCGAGCCAGCCGACGGAGAGCAGCAGGCTGAGGTCGATCAGTCGGGGGACGGCCGGGGAGACCCGGACCCGGCCGTCGAGGTTGCGGCGGAACGAGAAGACCATCATCAGCACCATCACGGACAGGACGGCCAGTTCGACGCGCAGGACGCCGGGGAGGTCGGGCGGGGGGAAGTGTCCGGTGCTGAAGATCCAGGTGACGGCAGCGGCGGGCACACCGAACAGCGCGGCCCAGAGCAGGCACAGCCGCAGGACCTGGGCCGGGGCGGGCAGCCAGATGCTGCCCGTCGGCGGCGCGGGCCGGTTCTGGCCCCGGGCGAGCAGTGCGGCGATGATCGCCTCCTCGGGCCGGCTCTCCGGGCTGCGCCCCGGCGGGTCGCCGGGCCTGCGGAAGCTGTGTTCCAGGATCTCGCGGCGCCGGCGGACGATGTCCGGTCGCTGCTCATGGCCGCGGCTGACGGCGCTGAGGTAGCCGAACAGGAGGAGGACGGCGCCGACCGCGAGCACGGCGGGCAGTCGGCCCGCCGGTCCCGGGCCGCTGGGCGGTGCCATCCAGGCGGCGGTGAACGCCACCACGAAGACCGCGATCAGGGCCATGCCGCGGACGGCGTCGAACGGGGCGGTCAGGTCCGAGCGGCGGACTCCGGCGGATGCGCCGACCACCAGCCAGAGTACGGAGAGCAGCAGCCACTGGGTCGCGACGGCCATCGGCAGCAGGTCCGGCAGTTGTCCGGAGAGGATGTCCCCGACGGCGGCGCCGAACGAGCGGGACTGTCCTCCCGCCCCGAACGCGTAGGCCAGTACGAGCAGCAGGAGTTGTGCCACGCCGAGCAGGCGGCCGGTGTCGTCCCAGAAGTCGCGGGAGGTGACGGCGCGCGCGATGGACCCGGCCTGGACGCCCAGGAGGACGAGTGCCAGCAGGACCGGCATGGCGATCACGCCGAAGGCGGTGTCCGGATCCATGGTGGTCAGATGGGCGGGGATGCCGAGCGCGTCGGCGACGTGCTGCCCGCCGCGGATCACCGCCCCCATCCACGCGGGTCGGGATTCGTTCTGCACCGCGGCGGCGCCGATGACCGTGACCGCTCCCACCCGTCCCCCTGTGCTCGCGCCTGGACGCCCCCGTCGCACGCATCGCGCGGGGCTGCATTCCGCCTTCGCCCGGACCGGTCGTGACATCCGGGCGACAGCCCAAGAATGCTGCCGCGAAGGGAAGTTGGGAACGGCGATCGGGTTCCGTTCACCGAGCGGGGACCGTCCTGTGACAGTGCGGCGGCAACGGCGACGCACCCGGGGCCGCCGGTGCGGGTGGTGCGGGACGGTGCCGCCGGACCGCGGGGCGGTCGGCGCCGGGGTGACCGCATGTCGGAACCGGCTCGTACGCTGCGGGGCATGAGCATTGGATCTTGGGCGGGTGTTCGCGAGCAGATACAGGAACTGGCGAAGGCGCCGGGAGCCACCGCTGTCTTCGGTTCCAGGGGACACGGGTTCGCGCTGGAGGACCCGCTCGGCGAAGGCGAGGTCGACCAGTTGGAAGCACAGCTGGGTGTTCGACTTCCCGAGGACTACCGGGCGTTCCTGATCGAGGTCGGCGCCGGCGGCGCGGGCCCGGGATACGGCTTGTTCCCGGTTCGCCGCGTGGGTGACCGCTGGAGCTGGGAGGGGGACGGGGCGGACCTCGTGGATCCGGAGCGACTTTCCGAGCCCTTCCCGGTCCAGGGCCCCGATCCCGCCCGGCTCGCCGCCCTCCAGGAGGAGTGCCCCCGGGAGGAGGACTTCGACGAGGAGGACGAGTACGGCGAGGCGCTGGGCGAGTGGGACAGGAGGTGGGAGGCACTGCTGTGGAGCCCCGAGCGGACGGTCGGCGCCGTCGTCCTGTCCCACTTGGGCTGTGCCTATCGCCAGTGGCTCGTGGTCAGCGGGCCCGAGCGCGGCCGCATCTGGTCCGACGACCGGGCGGACGAACGTGATCTCGAGCCGCTCCTCGGGGCCGGGCAGGAGCCGACGACCTTCGCCCTCTGGTACCGGGAGTGGCTGGCAGACGCTGTCCGCACGGTGGGGGCCGCCCGCTGACGGTCCGACCAGGAGAGCCGGCCGGCCCGGCAGCGGAGTTGCCGGGCCGGGCCGCTACATCGCCCGCTCCGCGAGGCGGAGGAGGCCGGCCCGGATGCGTTGTTCGCCGAGTTCCGGCAGCAGGGCCGCGACGTGGTCGGCGGCCACGGCTGCCAGCAGGGTGTGGGCGGTGGGGTCGGGGTCGGGGGTGGTGGCGAGCAGGATCGCGACGTGGCGGTGCCAGAAGCGGTAGGCGCCGATGCGGTAGCGGGCTCCGGGGGCGGCGGTCTCGGACATCCGGACCAGGGCCAGGTGTTCCAGCAGGTAGTCGAAGTAGGCGTTGAGGAACGCGGCCAGGCGCTCGTCGGCCGGTGCGCCGGGGCCGAGTGGGGGCGGGCCGTGCAGGACGGCTTCCTGGAGCACGCGTTCGCGGGTGTCCAGCAGCGCGACGGCCAGGCCCGATTTGTCGCCGAACCGGCGGAACAGCGTGCCCTTGCCGACGCCCGCGGCGGCGGCGACCTGGTCCATGGAGACCGCTTCGACGCCGTGTTCGGCGAACAGCCTGGCGGCGGCGTCCAGCACCGCGATCCGGTTGCGGGCCGCGTCGGCGCGTTCCTTGGGCGGCGGCGTGCGCAGCAGTTCCAGGGGCGTTGCATAAGCGGACTGCGGTCCGGTACTGTCGTGAGGCATAACAGGACTGTAGTCCGATTCCCTTGGAGGTGGCGGCATGACCGCTCTCATCACCCGCGACGAACTGGCAGCAGCGATCGAGGCCGGCGCCGTGACCGTCGTCGACACGCTCGGCGGCGACTACTACGCCCAGCAGCACCTTCCCGGCGCCGTGGCACTGGTCGCGGCCGAGCTCGACACCCGGGCGGCGACCGTGCTCCCCGACCGTGACGCCGCGATCGTCACCTACTGCTCCAACCCGGCCTGCCCGAACAGCGGCCAGGTCGCCGACCGACTCACCGCGCTCGGCTACACCGACGTCCGCAAGTACCGCGAGGGCATCCAGGACTGGGTCGAGGCCGGCCTGCCCACCGAGACCGCCTGACCTGGGGCGGAGCGGCGAACGGGCGGGGGCGGGGGATGCGCGCGCATCCCCCGCCCCCGCCCGTTCGCCGCTGGACGGCGAGTGGCCACACCCGGCACACCCAATGCTCACCAACCGACAGACCTTCAAACACCAGGACAACAGCTCGACTCGGCTGCGAAATGGAGAGCAGGTCTCGAAAACTGGTGTAGAATCATAGGTGCAAGGGGGGCCTTGGGGCTGATGCCTAAGCCATCGGCAGGCCACCCACCGGCAGGGGGAACAACCGTCATGACCTACCACCTCGAAACCGCGCGCGCGATCATCAACGAGCGGATGCGCGAGGCCGAGCAGCACCGCCTCGCCCACGCGCTGTACCTGAAGAACCGCGCCGAGACCAAGACCCGGCGGGCGCGCCTGCTCCTGTCCCGTCTCGGCGCTTGAGCACCACCGCGGCCTGTCGCCGCACCCAGCGAACCGGCCGGACAGTCGATCGTCCGGCCGGTCGCTGACCCGGGAACACCGCGTCGGAAGCGCGACACCACGCCGCCCGACCGTCCCCGTCCCACCCCGCACCACCCCACCTCCGGGCGTCGACCCAGTCCGCCAGGGAGGCCGCGGGATCACCGCCTCGGCGTCGAACGGCCGACGGCCGCCACCGCGTACGGCCCGCGCCCGCGCCGGAGCGGCTACTGCCCGACCCGGCCGTCCACGCACTCGCGCAGGAGATCGGCGTGGCCGCAGTGGCGGGCGTACTCGTCCACCATGTGCAGCATGACCTCGCGGATCGCCAGCCCCTCCCGGCCCACGCGCGCGCCGAGATCCGCCTGGTGGACGGCCAACACCGCGTCCAGGGAGGCCTGTTCGCGCTCCAGATCGGCGAACGCGGCGTCCACCACGGCCTGTTCGGCCACGGCGCCGTCGAAGTCCGCGTCCCGCGCGCCGTAGAGCTTGGGCAGCCGCTCGCCGTCGGTGATCCAGTTGTGCCAGTCCCTCTCCACCTCGGCGAGGTGGCGGACCAGGCCGAGCAGCGACATCGTCGACGGCGGCACCGAACGGCGGGCCAGCTGCTCGGCGTCCAGGCCGTCGCACTTGAGGCGCAGAGTGAGCCGGTAGTTGGTGATCGCCTCCCGCAGGGTCGCCAACTCCCCGTCCGGCGCGGGCCCTTCGTTGTCACGGGGGTCGTCGTCGGGGTTCAGCCACATGTCGGGGTAGACGGTCGCCTGGGTCCATCGCTCGGGTTGATCGTTCATGTGGGCCATGCTCGTCCGCGAACGGCCCTGTCGCCACCGCATTTTCCGCGGGGAGCCACGGGACGGAGCTATCGGGGGACCAGAACGACCTTGCCGAGGTTGCGGCGCTGCTCGATGGCGGTGTGCGCCCGGGCGGCGTCGCGGAGCGGGAACTCCCCGTGCACGGCGGGGCGCAGGGTCCCCGCGTCGCGCAGCTGCCAGAGCTCGCACTGCCAGCGCTGGTAGAGCTCGGGCCTGCCGGTGGCGACGGCCCGCATCTGGAAGCCGATCAACGAGGCGCCGCGGAGGAGGAGTTCGTACGTCTCCACCGTGCCGCCGCCGGAGCTGAAGGCCACCAGCCGGCCACCGGTCGCCAGGGCCCGGACGGCGGGGCCGAGCAGCTCGCCGCCGACGCCGTCGAGGATCACGTCGTACGGGCCGCCCAAGTCGCCGTAGTGCACGACCTCGTCGGCGCCCAGTCCGCGGACGAAGTCGGCCTTGTCGGCGCTGCTGACGGCCGCGACGACGCGGGCCGCCCCGCCGGCCTTGGCGTACTGGAGGGCGAGCGTGCCCACGGCGCTGGCCGCCGCCGTGACCAGGACCGATTCACCGGGCTCCGGGCGCGCGGCCTCGTAGGCACCGCGTGCGACCAGTCCGCTGCGGACCAGCGCGACCGCCTCCACGGCGGTCGCGCTGTCCGGGATGCGGGACGCCATGGCGCCGTTCAGGACCGCGAACTCGGCGTAGGCATCGGCGAAGCACAGCCCGGCGACGCGGTCGCCGACGCCGAAGCCGGTGACTCCCGCCCCCAGCGCGACGATCTCCCCGGCGACCTCACCGCCGAGCGGGACCGGTTCGCCGCTCCCCCGCAGCTTGCGCACGGTGGGCAGGGTCACCCCGACCGCCTCGACCCGGACCAGGACCTCCCCGGCCCCCGGCTCGGGCCGGTCGACCTCCTCGGCGAACAGCACCTCGGGTCCGCCGTTGACCTCATGGCGAATGCGCAGCACAGGACCTCCCCCGTCGGAACTCATTGGATGTCCCAACGATAGGGCGGAAGTCATTGGGATGTCCAATGGTTTTCTGGATAGGCTGAACCCCATGACCTCGGACCTGACCCCGGCCCCGACCCCGGCACCGACCCCGACCCCGGCCCCGACCGCGGATCCCGCCGCGGCGCCGACTTCCGCGCTCCAGCACATCCAGTCCCTGCCGACCTGGCTCGTCGGCCGGGTCGCGGCGCGCGGCCGGGGCCTCGTCGCCGACGCGATCGCCGCGGAGGGACTGAAGCTCATGCAGCACGCGGTCCTGGCCGCGACCGCCGAGTACGGGCCCGTCACCCAGGCCGACCTGGGCCGCCGGCTGTCCGTCGACCCCAAGGACATGGTCGGCATCCTCAACCACCTCCAGCACGCGGGCCTCGTCCTGCGCAGCCCCCACCCCTCCGACCGCCGCAAGAACGCCGTCACCGTCACGGCGGCGGGCACCGCCGTCCTCGCCCGCTGCGGCGCCCTGGCCGAAGCCGCCAACGCCGAACTGCTCGCACCGCTCGCACCGGACGAGCGCGAGCAGCTCACGACCCTGCTGACCCGGCTCCACCAGGCACCGGCGTAGAGGTCGGCTCCGCGGGCCCGGGGAGTACGGTCCCGGGCCCGGCCCCGACCCGGAGCACGGTCCCGGTGCGGTTTCGTCCCCGGCGCGGACGGATTGACGGTCCGTCGAATGATCCTCTTGGAGGGCGCCGAGAAGAGCTCCGGCGCCCTGATCAGAGGGGCTTTCCCGTGAACGAGCACGCATCGCAGAACGCATCGCAGAACGCGTCGCAGAACGCGTCGCAGCGCCACCTTCCGACCCGCCTCCGCGCCGGCCGGCGCGGGCTGGCGGCGGCCGTGACCACGATGGTCGCCGCCGCCGTGGTGGCCGGCGTCCTGGCACCTGGCACGGCCTCGGCCGCCCCGCGCCCGGACTCGGTGCAGCAGAGCCTCGACGCGCTGGTGAAGGAGGACAAGGTGCCCGCGGCCCTCGCCACCGTCAAGGGCCGCGACGGCCGCGTACGCACCTACACCGCCGGCATCGGCAACGCGGCCACCAAGGCCAAGGTGCCGATGGACGGACAGGTGCGGATCGGCAGCAACACCAAGGCCTTCACCGCCGTCGTCGTCCTGCAACTGGTCGCCGAGGGCAAGATCGGCCTGGACGCGAACGTGGACACCTACCTGCCCGGACTGGTACGCGGCGAGGGCATCGACGGCCGCAACATCACCGTCCGCCAGCTGCTCCAGCACACCAGCGGCCTGCCCGAGTACGTGGACCGCGATGCCGTCCTCAACGCCCCCAAGCGCTACTACGAGCCGCGCGAACTCCTCGACGCCGCACTGGCCCAGAAGGCCCACTTCGCGCCCGGCACCCAGTGGGAGTACAACAACACCGGCTTCCTGCTGGCGGGCATGATCATCCAGAAGGTCACCGGACGCCCGCTGGGCGAGGAGATCACCAAGCGCGTCATCGACCGGATCGGCCTGCGCCACACCTACTTCCCCGCCCCCGGGGACATGACGATCCACGAGGCCCACCCCAAGGGCTACCAGCGCGCCGAGAACGGATCGCTGCGCGACTACACGGAGCTGGACCCGTCCTGGGGCTGGGCGGCCGGCGCGATCGTCTCGACCAACACGGATGTCACCCGGTTCTACGGCGCGCTGCTCGGCGGCCGACTGCTGCCCGCCGCCCAGCTCGCCCAGATGCGTACCACCGTCCCCGCCGAGGCGATCGGCGCCGGAGCCGGCTACGGACTCGGCCTGGTGAGCCGCCCGCTCTCCTGCGGCGGCGTCGCCTGGGGCCACGGCGGGACGATCCCGGGTTACGAGACCGCCGGCGGCACCACCGACGACGGCCGCGCCGTGAACTTCACCGTGACCACGATCCCGGACGCCGACACCGCGAAGCGCGTGGACAAGGCGGTGGACGAGGCGCTCTGCCGCTGATCCCCGAGCAGCCGGCCCCTCCCCTCCCTCTTCGCTTTCCAGCAGTGGAGTCCCGATGAACCAACACGCCCCGCACCGCAGGGCACACCGCATCCGCCTCGTGCGGTACGCCATGACGGCCACGGCCGCCGCCGGGCTCGCCCTCACCGCGTTCGCCCCGGCCCCGGCCGCCGCCGCACCGCAGCCGGACGCCGCGCGGCAGCGCCCCGACGTCGTGCAGCAGCGCCTCGACGCGCTGGTGAAGGAGGACGGGATGCCCGCCGCCCTCGCCACCGTCAAGGGCCGCGACGGCCGCAGCCGCACCTACACCGCCGGTGTCGGCGACCTGGCCACCGGGGCCGGCGTCCCGGTCGACGGGCAGATCCGGGCCGGCAGCAACACCAAGGCCTTCGTCGCCGTCGTCGTCCTGCAACTGGTCGCCGAGGGCAGGGTCGGCCTCGACACCGCCGTCGACACCTACCTGCCGGGCCTCCTGCGCGGCGACGGCTTCGACGGCCGGAACATCACCGTCCGCCAGCTGCTCCAGCACACCAGTGGCCTGCCCGACTACATGGACGCCCCCGCGCTGGCCGACTTCACCACCATCCAGTACCGCTGGTTCGAGCCGCGCGAACTCCTCGACGGGGCCCTGGCCCAGAAGGCGCGGTTCGCCGCCGGCACCGGCTGGGAGTACAGCAACACCAACTACCTGGTGGCCGGCCTGCTGATCCAGAAGGTCACCGGCCGCCCGTACGGCGAGGAGGTCACCAAGCGGGTCATCGACCGGATCGGCCTGCGCCGCACCTACGTCCCGGCCGCCGGGGAGACCGTCCTCCGCGAGCCCCACCCGCACGGCTACCTGCGCACCGCCCCGGACGCGCCGCTGGTCGACTACACCGCGATGGACGCCTCGATGGCCTGGGCCGCGGGGGCGGTCGTGTCCACCAACACCGACCTCAACACCTTCTACGGCGCGCTGCTGGCGGGACGGCTGCTGCCCGCCGCGCAGCTCGCCCAGATGCGCACCACCGTCCCGGCCGAGCTCCTGGGTGCCGGGGTCCGCTACGGCCTGGGGATCCAGAGCAGGCCGCTGACCTGCGGCGGCCTCGTCTGGGGTCACGGCGGCACCTCCCCGGGCTACCGGACCAGGGGCGGCGTCACCGAGGACGGCCGGGCCGCCAACATCACGGTCACCGTGATCCCGGACGCGCCCACCGGCAAGCGGCTGACCGACGCGGTCGACGCGGCCCTCTGCCGCTGACCCCCGTCCGGACACCCGGAGCCGACGCCGCCGGGACGGCCGGCGGGTGAGGTGGAGCGGATCGCGCGAGCAGTACGCGCGGTCCGCTGTCACCGTGCCGGGCCCGGTGCGGGGGCGCGCGGGGGGCGCGGGGCTCCGACGGCGGCCGTCAGACGGAGGTGGAGAGCGCCACGTCCCGCCACTGGTCGAGCTCGCGCCGCACCAGCTCCAGCTTCGCCTCGACGCGCTCGACCGCGTCCGCGCCCAACTGGAGGCGCAGCGGCGGCTCGGCGACCTCGGCGAGGTCGACCACGGCCCGGGCGGCCTTCGCCGGGTCGCCCGGCTGGTGGCCGTCGTAGCGGGCCAGCGCCTCGCGCACCGGCCCCGCGCCCTCGGCGTAGTCGGCGATCGAGGCCGGCTCGGTCCGCAGGCTGGAGCCGCCCAGGAAATCGGTGCGGAAGCCGCCCGGTTCGACGATCGTCACCCGGATTCCGAGCGGGGCCAGCTCGCCATGCAGTGCCTCGGAGATGCCTTCGAGGGCGAACTTCGACGCGCCGTACAGGCCCGCCGCCGGGGCGGTGGCGAAGCCGCCGACGGAACCGGTGTTCAGGACGTGCCCGGACCGCTGGCCGCGCAGGGTCGGCAGCGTCGCCCGCAGGGTGTTGAGCACGCCGAACACATTGACGTCGAACAGGTCCCGGGCGGCCCGGTCCGAGGTCTCCTCGATCGCGCCGACGAGGCCGTAACCGGCGTTGTTGACGACGACGTCGATCCGGCCGAACCGGGCCAGGCCCGCCTCCACCGCGATCGCCAGCTGCCCCGGGTCGGTCACGTCCGCGTCGACCGCCAGCAGGCCGTCCGGCATGTCCGGGTAGGCCTTGAGCACCGCCGACGCGTCCCTCGCGGTGGCGATCACGCCGTGCCCCCGGTCCAGCGCCTCGCGGACGATCGCCGCGCCGAGCCCGCGCGATGCGCCGGTGACGAACCAGATACTCATTCTTCTCCCCGTTCCGATGGGTCGATGTTCCGGTGTTCCGGTGTTCCGATGGGTCGATGTGCCGATGTGCCGACGACCCGATGGGCTGATGAGCCGACGCTAGGTCCTAGAGTCGGGTCTAGATCAACAGCAGTACGAGGGGGACGACGCTGATGGACCTGAGCATCGGTGAGGTGGCGCAGCGCAGTGGACTCAGCGTGCACGCGCTGCGCTTCTACGAGCGGGAGGGCCTGTTCGCCAACCCGGTACGCCGCCTGTCCAACGGCCGGCGGATCTACCACGAGGAGGATCTGGAGTGGCTGGCGATCTGCACCAGGCTGCGTTCCTCCGGCGTGCCCCTGGCGGAGATCCGCCAGTACATCGAGCTGGCCGGCCAGGGCCCGGGCAATGAACACCAACGGCTCGACCTGCTGCGCCGGCACCAGGACCGTGTGGAGGCACAGGTCCGGGAACTCCGGGACACGCTGGAGGTGATGCGGGCCAAGGTGCGGATCTACGAGGACCACCTCGCCCGCGGCGAGGCCGACCGCCTCTGGAACCCCTCCCACCGGGCCACGACCGCCCCCGGCCCCGCCTGCGGATGACGTCGGCTCCGCACGGCTCGGCGGGCGGAGGGCGACGGTCTCCGCACCGAGGGTGAGGGCTGTGGTGGGGGCCACCCGGGCGGGGGTGGCTCCGTCACGGGCGGGGCGGGGGGCGGTTACGGGGTGTCGACGGTGTGCGCGGGCTCACAGGACGAGGGGTGTGGTGCGGGCCACCTTCGGGCCATATTCGATCTTGAAAATCATGGCATTTGCCTTCAAATCACCCCATTCTGGTGATCATTACGGCCGGTAACCCACCCCTGACCTCGCTAAACCTGCGAATCCTTGAAACCCGCCCGAACCACCCGTAACTTCGAACCCGTTGCACCGCACAGCCCACCGGGCCGCACCGCCCGAAGCACGTGGTGACCGACCACGCGAGCACCCCCTCAAGAACCGCCGGCCCTCCCTGGGCCTGGTTCCGCACGCCCGCACCCCCTCCGAGAGGACCCCCTGTGACCTTCCGTAACGAGACCACCGCCACCACCGCCGTCACCGCCACCCCCAAGCGCCGCAACCGCGTCCGGACGGCTCTGATGGCCGGGGCGGTCCTCGCCCTGCCGGTGGCCGGCCTCGTCACGGCCAACAGCGCCTCCGCCGCCCCCGCCGGAGTCTGGGACAAGGTCGCCGCCTGCGAGGCCACCGGCAACTGGGCCATCAACTCCGGCAACGGCTTCTACGGCGGCCTCCAGTTCACCAGCTCCACCTGGGCCGCCTTCGGCGGCACCGCCTACGCCCCCCAGGCCCACCAGGCCACCAAGGCCCAGCAGATCACCATCGGCGAAAAGGTCCTCGCCGCCCAGGGCCCCGGCGCCTGGCCCGTCTGCTCCGTCAAGGCCGGCCTCACCAAGTAACACCCCCACCCCCACCGGGGCGCACCACAACAACGCCGCTGCACCCGACCACCCCCACCACAGGGACGGTCCGGTGACCAGCGGCGTCGTGCGCCCCCGGGCGGCACGGTACGGTCCGCGCGTGAAACGATCATGAGTTCCTGATCTTCTCCGACCTGCCACGCGCCCAGGCACCCCGGACCCGGGGGCTGCGGTCGAGCCCGGCGCGGATCAGTCTCCCTCCAGGCCCGGGATGTTGGGGGTGAAGCCGTCGAGAGCGCGGGGGCAGGAGCAGGAGCGGCGTTCGGGGAGGGCTTCGAGGGCGGCGAACAGGACGGTACGGAGGCGGTCGACGTTGCGGCCGAAGACCTCCAGGACCTCGGCGTGGGTGACGCCCTCGCCGCTCCCGACGCCCGCGTCCAGGTCGGTGACCAGGTTCAACGAGGTGTAGCAGAGGGCGAGTTCGCGGGCGAGCGCGGCCTCCGGGTGGCCGGTCATGCCGACCGTGGACCACCCGTTGGCGGTGAACCAGCGGGACTCGGCGCGGGTGGAGAAGCGCGGGCCCTCGATCACCACCAGGGTGCCGCCGTCCACCGGCTCCCAGCCGGCCTCCCGGGACGCGGCCAGCACGGCGGCGCGGCCGGCCGGGCAGTACGGGTCGGCCAGCGGCGCGTGCACCACACCCGGCAGGGAGCCGTCCGGCAGCGGCTCGCCGTCGTAGAAGGTCTGCGCCCGGGCGGCGGTACGGTCGACGAACTGGTCCGGCACCACGAGCGTGCCCGGCCCGTACTCCGGTCGCAACCCGCCCACCGCGCACGGCCCCAGCACCTGCCGCACCCCGAGCGAGTGCAGCGCCCACAGGTTGGCCCGGTAGTTGATCCGGTGCGGCGCAATCGCGTGCGCCCGCCCGTGCCGCGGCAGGAACGCCACCCGCCGGCCACCCACCGCACCGACGAACACCGAGTCGCTCGGCGCCCCGTACGGCGTGTCGACGGCCACCTCGACCACATCGTCGAGCAGCGCGTACAACCCCGAACCGCCGATCACGCCGAGCTCGGCCCGCACCGCGCCCCGATCGTCCGTCATGTCGCCCGCCCCTTCGGAGAAGATCGTCAAGGGGTCCAGCCTAAAGCTCTCTTGCAGCAAATTCGGGGAGAGCATTTCACCGGCACCGGCTGAGCCGGTCCGGATGGAGACGTTCACGGCGTCTGCGGCGGCGGTTCAAGGGCCTGGTGCGCGAGCGGGGTGACAACGGGCCCGGTGGCGGCAGGCCGCGGTGCCTGCCGCCACCCGACCCGTACGAGGTAACAAGCCCGCACCCGAACAGTGGCCTGGTCGTCCCTTGTCGTCGCTGGGCCGGCAGCCCTCTGATGCGGGCCGAGGAGGAAGACCCTGTGACCCGGCGCATATCGGCAGAGTCGTTCCCGGAGGGGAGAAGGGCGACTCTCAGAGGAGCTGATCCGGCGGGATCAGGAGCTGTTCCGCCGCGACGCGGACCAGAGGAACCTCGCGGGCGAGATGGAGGTCGTCGGTGTAAGGGCTGTAGCGGCGCGCAGATGCCTTGCTATGGGTGATCGCGCAGCGGACGTTGTATATGCGCGATGCCGTCTCGCGCTTCAGTTCCGCCTCTCCGTCCGCGTCGAGTGGCCTCGCGAACTCCAAGTGGGGAACATCGGCGAACGGAAGGTTCCCGGCGGCGAAGTACTTGACAGTGCCCGCATCGAGCCGACCGAGGTCGGCGGCGAGTCGGGGCACGTCGAGGGAGGCTTCGAGCAGATTCTGCACAGCCCTCAGTTCGGTGAACCTCACCTCGTCCTCCTTCACGCCGAGCAGCTCGCGGGCTTGTTTCGAGGCCTTGCGAATGCTGTCGACGGGGCGCTGCAGAACACCCCCGACGGCCGCGACTCTCCTACTGAGACTCTCGAACCACGCCTCCTCCATCTGGTACTCCAGCACGTGGTAGTACCCCATGAACGCGGCAAAGGGGTTGTCCGCAGCGATCGCCCGCAAATACCTCAGGGACAGCTCCTCATCCGCACCGGCGAGCGCGCCGAGAAGCCGGTCACCCATGAAGCCGGTGGGGCTCCCCTGCCCGATGGCATCGGCGAACTCCGTTGTCCTAAGGCGCAGTTGCCGGATGAATCGGGGTTGTGACGGAGCGCTCTCCAGATGGTCAAGGTCCAGAACCGGGGCGAGAACCACGTCGCTCTCATAGGCGATGCGCGTGCGAAAGCTCGTCGCCAGCTTCTCAAGCTCATCGATACCTGTTCCGCGAGGACCTTCAAGACGCAGGGAGACGAGCTCCGGATGGGCCATGACGCGCAGCAGGCGCAGCGCGGACACACGGGTACGCGCACCCTCGCCGAGCCGCTTCTTCGCCTCCTGTTCGATCAGGAACTGGAACAGACGCTGCCGGTCCAGGAACCCCGTTCGCTCGAAGCCCATGGGGCGGAACGCCAGACGCAGGAGCAGATCAATCGACGGCGGCCCCACCGTGACCGCGCACTCCCCGGCAGAGGTTCTGACGTTGTAGGTCACGCTCGCGCCCTGCGGCCTCTTGAGCCTCTGATAGGGCGTCTCGTCGCGGACCAGCATCTCCAGGGTGGCCGGCCCCTCGATCTGGGTGTCTGGCCTGCCCTTGGAAGAGACAAGTCGGCGGGCGATCTTCTCGATCGCGTCGAATTCGATCTCTGCCTCCCAGGCCGCGCGAGGCCGGTCGGGGGCGTTCCGATAGACGTTCCGAAGAGCATCATCGATTTCATCTACACCGGTTCCTCCGCTCTCCAGGGTCGCGCCCAGTACGAAGACGAGGCGGCCATCCTGCTCGCCCTCCGGCTCATAGTCGACGAGCTGTTGGCTCAGCACCCCCACAATCGCCTCGACGACCTCCTCGACATCGGAAAGGTCCGACAGTGGCCCGAAGTTGTCCCGCACCTTGCCTCCTTGAACGTGGCTCGCCCCACCGACTCGCAGCCCCCTCGGACCGAAGCCCGACTCTCGCGATACCGACAATGGGCTAACCGATCAGTTTATCAGCGCTATCGGATCGTTGGTCAGTCATGAGTGGCGGGGAGCCGCCGCATGGCGGTCGAACTGAAATGACATCGCAGAACGTCTCCACCCGGAACGGCTCAGCCCGAAGCACCCCGCCCGTACCGGGGAAGTGCCCTTCCGACCTTCTGCACCAAGCTTCAGGCGGCCGGGCGGGGTTCGGTCAGGCGCCGGTCGGCGGAGGTGGGGTGCGGGGTTGGAGTGGCGGCAGCGGGTGGGCGGACGAGGTAGCGGTGGCGCAGGAGGTCGTGGTGGTCCTGGTGGGGCGGCCGCGAGGATTCCGCCGTTCCGTCCACGTTGTAGTGGTACGCGGTCGCGGTGCGGTAGTCGTGGCGGAAGTCGGTCTTCCACTGCGAGTTGGAGCCGGAGAACTCGGAGTCCTGCCCCTCGTACGCCTCCGGGGCGTGGAACAGCCGACGCGGTGATTCGGTCCCCGTCATGCCGGCCAGGGCAGGCCCGGGCGGCCTCCCGGGGCACCCGGAAAATGGGCAGGAGCCCGCGAGGCCCGGCGGTGCCTACGACGGGCTCCGCCACGACGCGAGTTCCACGGCGCCCATGACCGTTCCGGCCGCGGTGTAGAGAACGAGCATGACGGCGTCGTCCGCCGGTCCGGCCCACCGCAGATAGGCGTTGACGACGGCCCGCGTCGTCGCGTCGTCGGACTGCGGGAAGTCGGTGGCGATGTAGCTGTTGCGGTGGTCCCCCTGGGGCGTGGACCGGGCGACGGCGGTGATGTGGCCGACCACCGCCGTGCGCTGCTCCGAGGTGCCGCGCTCCTGGACGAACCGGGCGAAGTCGGCGGCCGCGGCCTCGGCGCCGCCCCCCGAAGGCATTGCCGTCGGGGCGAAGGCGGATTGACGGGTGGTCACCGACTCGTCGGTGGGCCCGCAGGAGGTGAGAAGCAGGCCGGCGGCGATGGTTGCCGTGGCGAGCGTGGCCGTCGCGCGGTTCAACGGATCTCCCGGAAGGGGTGGGGGCGGCCCTCGCTCCGTCGGTCGGCGCGGGGCCCGGTTGCGGTCGTACCCGAATGCAGCCGGCCCTGTCGCTCCGGCTGCCGCCGGGATCACAGCCCCGGGGTGCGGTGCATGGAGACCAGGAGGCGCCAGGTGCGGGCGGCGAGGTCGGTGGGGGTGGCTTCGACGGAGCCGTGGAGCCAGTCGGCGAGGAGGGCGGTGAAGGCGCCGGCGACCATGGAGGCGACGAGTTCGGGTTGCGGGGCGCCGGCGAGGGTTCGTTCGGTGCGGCTGCGTTCGCGGAGTTCGCGGTGCAGGACCTGGCCGAGGGGGCCGCCGCCGCCCGGGGTGAGGAGGGAGCGGTAGAGGCCGGCGTACGGGAGCAGGGCGGTGAGGAAGGCGGCCAGGGCGGGGGGCGGGGCGGCCGGGTCGGGGGTGCCGCGCCAGGCGTGCAGGGCGTCGACGGCCTCGCGGACCACGTCGGCGCAGGCGTCGACGGCGAGGGCCTCCAGGTCGGCGTAGTGCACGTAGAAGGTGGCCCGGCCGACGCCGGCGCGGCGGACCACGGCGGCGACGCCGATCGCGCTCAGCGGCTGCTCGGCGCACTCCTCCAGCAGGGCCTGCCGCAGCCGGGCCCTGGTGCGGGCGGCGCGGGGGTCCACCGGCGAGGGGTCCGGGCTCATCGGGCGAGCAGGACGGCGGCGAGGGCCAGCGCGCCCGGGACGGCCTGGGCGAACAGGATCCGCCGGTTGGCGGTGGCGGCGCCGAACACTCCGGCGACGACCACGCAGGACAGGAAGAAGACCTGGGCGCCGAAGCCGGTCGCGGTCGAGCCGCCGGCGATCAGGCCCCAGACGAGTCCGGCGGCGAGGAAGCCGTTGTAGAGGCCCTGGTTGGCGGCCAGCGGGGCCGTGGTCCGGGCGAGGTCGGCGTCGAAGCCGGACAGTTCGCGGCCGGGCCGCCGCTGCCACAGGAACATCTCCAGGACCAGGAAGTACAGGTGCAGGGCGGCCACCAGGACCACCAGGACGTTCGCGGCCGTACGCACGGTCGACCCCCTTCTCTCTTGGACAGGTGTCCAGCATACATGGACACCTGTCCAAGAGAGGGCAAGAGAGGGAGAGGGGGGCCGGGGGGAGGGGGAGCCGGGCGGTCCTACTGGGGCTCGTAGTCGCTGTCCTCGTCCTGTTCGCGCCGCTCCTGCTGCGCGTCGTACTGGAGCTGGAAGTCCATCTCGGTCTCGTTCAGCACCTGGCGCGGCGCGAAGAACTCTCCGGCGAGCACGTCGTCACCGCCGTGCTGGTGCCAGTCGGCGAGGATCTGCCGCGGACTGGCCGTCACGGCCCGGTTCCCGACACCGGGCACGACGGTGAGCTGGTACGCCTCGGTGGTGGTCGCGGGCGAGCGGTAGGTGAAGGTGTAGTACTTGAGGTCCCGGGCCGCCACCCCGTTGGCCACCAGCCGCTGGTAGGCGTGCACCAGGCCGGGGTTGGCGAAGTTGCAGAGCAGGACGGTGACGCCCTCCCGGGACAGCTCCCGGGCGACGTCGACGATGGCCTTCTGGAAGTCCGCCCCGTCGTCCCCGGTACCGTAGGTGTTCGCGCTCCTGGAGCCGACCGTCTCCGGCGACACCGCGTCGCCCGGCACCAGACCGTTGCTGAAGTCCGGGAACGGGCAGTCCATGAAGACGATGTCGCCCGGCTCGGCCAGCTCGCAGGTGCGGCGGAAGTCCCGGCACTCGAAGTCGAACGCGGTGCCCACCACCTTGTCCCGGACCGCGCCGAGACGCTCCCGCTCCTGGGCGCGCAGCGCGGTCAGCTGGCCGGCGGTGCGGTCCTCGCAGCTGGCGACGACGGCGCCACCCGGGCTCAGCTTGGTGCCGCGGACACAGCGGTTGACCAGCCAGATGTACTTGAAGCAGGCCATCATCGCCAGGGCCGGGTTCTCCCCCGCCCGGGCCAGCTCCCCCTTGGCGGTCCTGGTCTCCTCGACCAACTGGGCGAAGCGCTGGGGAAGATCGGCGTCCCACGCCTCCGCCAGCTTCAGGTACTCGTCGACGAAGCGGGCGCCGAGCCGGCGCATGGTCCAGTAGCTGCCGATGACGTAGTGGTTGAGGTCCCCGGCGACGACCGAGGCGAACGGCTGGACCCCGCCGGTGAAGGCCTTCCCCCAGCAGGCGGAGTTGAGCCAGATCTGCCCGGAGCCGACGAACGGCTCGATCAGCCGGGGCAGTCGGCCCTTGTTGTCGACGAACTTGGCCTGGGCGACCCGGGCGAGCGCGAGTTGGGTGAAGTGGGTCCGGTTGTGCTTGTTGCCGGTGTAGGGGGTGAGCCAGGCGAACTGCTCGGAGTCCGGCACCAGCAGATTGGTGAACGCGCCGACGTAGCTGGTGTGTTCCTGGACGAACGCCTGGTAGGCACTGCCCTGGAGGGCCGCGAAGTAGTGGAAGTCGCTCGGGGTGGAGCGGGTGCCGGTGCGGACCGCGTGGTAGTTCGGCACCAGCATGTCGTGCGGGGCGGGCCGGAAGTCGGCCCCGATCGTGAAGCCGCGGGCCGGCCGCCCGTTGCGCATGCGGCCGAGGCCGCAGACCGCGCAGGGCATGCCGTCCTGGTTCTGCGCCCCGGTGTAGACCCGCTCGAACCCGCAGCGGTCGCAGTGGATGTGCACGGTGTGTTCCCCCTCGGAAGTCGTCCCCCGCGTGCCAGTGCGTCGACAGTAGGGGGCCCGGACGGAGCGGCGGAACCGTTCTCGCAGATCGGGGGCCGAGGGCGGTACGACACGGTCGGCATGAGCAACCGTCAGCAGTGGGTGTCCCAGTGGTGCAGCGCGTCCAGCGCGGTGCTGCGGTCGGCGAGGGTGGGGGACGCGTCGGGCGTGCCGAGCAGGTAGTCGGCGACGGGGGTGAGCAGCAGGGCGCCCCCCTCGTGGGAGCCGTCGGCACCCAGCAGCCGGGCCTCGTCCCAGGTGTGGCGGATGACGGTGCGGCGCAGCAGGGTGCCGTGCCGGACGGGCAGTCGGGGGGTGGCGGCGGCCTCGGCGCGGCGGCGGCGCTCGGGGGCGAGTTCGGGGGTGAGGGCGGTGCGGACGGCGGCCAGGGTGCCGAGCGGCAGCAGCGGGGCGGCGAGGTCGAGCAGGGCGGCGGCCTCGGGGGCGAGGCGGTAGGCGGCCAGGACTGCGGCGGTCTCGGCGGGTTCGAAGGGCTGGTCGGTGAGACAGGAGAGGTCGAGCAGGGTGAGCGGGTCGGGGGGACCGGAGGCGGCGCCGGTCCCGCCCCGCCGCAGCTGGGCCTCGGCGAGCGCGATCAAGCACTCGACGTGGTCGTCCGCGACCAGGTAGGGCCGGACCGGCACGGTGGCGCAGTCGCCGGGCAGGGCGGCGGTGGCGAGGCGGACCCGGTACCAGGGGTCGAGCAGCGGGTCCTCGGCGGGCCAGCGGACGGTGACGGCGGTGTGGTGGGGGCGGTCGCCGAGCAGGGTGACGTCGATGGTCTCCACGGGGTGGTCGGTGACCAGGCGGACGACGGCCTGCCAGAGCGCGGCCTCGCCGGGGGCGACCAGGTCGAGCCCGGCCTGGGGCCGGAGCAGGTCGGCGGGGTAGTAGCCGGCCAGCGGGAGGCCGTGGATGGCGCGGACGCCGGTGGAGCGGGCCAGGTCGAGGGCGAGGCCGGCGTAGCGGTCGGCGCGGGCGCGGGCGCGGCGCAGTTCGGCGCGGGCGGGTTCGCCCATCCGGACGTCCTCGCGGGCCAGGGCGGAGAGCACGAGGTGGGGCAGGTGACGGCTGCCGCGGGCGCGGTGGAGCAGTTCGGCCGGCCCGTCGGCCGGGTCGACGTCGAGCAGGTGGTACAGCAGAGCGGTGTTCACGGACGTCCGCCTCCGAAGGTATGGTCATGGCGCCCCACGCCGCCGACGGCCGGGGGCGGGGGGCGATCACGACCGGGCACAGGGGGTACCCGGTCGCGGGAGGTGAAGGAGGGGCGCGGACCGGACCGTCTCCGGAGGGCCCCGGCAGGGTGATTCTTGCCGGTGGGGGTCAACGCCCGGTCACCACAGGCTCAACGGAGCCTCGACACCGGGCTCGACCTTGTGGCCAAGAACATCAGAGGTCTACAACTCACATATCATCTGACATGTGCACGAACGGGGCGGGCACTGTCCTTGGGGCAGCAGGGGGCAGTATGAGCGATCTCCGTTTTTCCGTACTGGGTCTGATGCGGGCTCACCGCGGCGCGACGGCGCTCAAGGTGGGCAGCCCACAGCAGCAGGCCATGCTGGCCGTACTGCTACTGAGGCCCGGCCACTCGGCCAGCGCCACGGATCTGATCGCGGCGCTGTGGGGCGAGGAGCCGCCGGGGGCGGCGATGACCACCGTGCGGACGTACGCGTGGCGGTGGCGGAAGGTCCTGGACGCCGTGGCGGCCGGGGAGGAGAACCCCGGCGGGAAGACCGGCGGGAAGACCGGTGAGAAGGGCGCGGGCAGCGTCCTGATGTCGATGGGGGACGGCTACCGGCTCGTCCTGCCCAAACTCGCGGTGGACGCGGAGCAGGCCGAGGCACTGGCCGCCGAGGCGGAGCGGACCGCCCGGGCCGATCCCCTGCGCGCCCGCGACCTGCTCAACCAGGCGCTGGAGCTCTGGCAGGGCGAGCCGCTGGCCGGGATCCCCGGGCCGTTCGCGGAGCGGCACCGGCAGCGGCTGGAGGAGCTGCGGCTGA
>NZ_JAIY01000010.1:1256751-1257564 GCF_000710405.2 Kitasatospora sp. MBT66
GGGTCGGCAAGACCGCGCTGGCGCTGCACGTGGCGCACCGGGTCAGGGACGGCTACCCGGACGGCCAGCTGTACGTGGACCTGCGCGGCTCGGACCCGGTCCCGGCCGATCCGGAGGCGGTGCTGAGCGGCTTCCTGGTGGCGCTCGGGGTCCCTGCGGACGCGGTGCCGGACGGGCTGGACGCGCGCTCGGCGCTGTTCCGCTCGGTGGTGGACGGCCGGCGGCTGCTGCTCGTCCTGGACAACGCCAAGGACGCGGCGCAGATCCGGCCGCTGCTGCCCGGGGCGGAGGGCTGCGCGGTGCTGACCACCGGCCGCACCCGCCCGGCCGGGCTGCCGGCGACGGTGCAGGTGGACCTGGACGTGTTCCAGCCTGAGGAGGCGCTGGACCTGCTCGGCCGCACCATCGGCGCGGAGCGGCTGGCGGCCGAACCGGAGGCCGCCCGCGAGCTGGTGGTGGCCTGCGGGCACCTGCCGCTGGCGGTGCGGATCGTGGCCGCCCGGCTGGCCGCCCGGCCGGGCTGGACGGTGGAGACCCTCAGCCGCCGCCTCCAGGTGGAGCGGCGGCGGATCGACGAACTGCGGATCGGGGACCTCGCGGTCGCGGCGGCCTTCGAACTGAGCTACCGCCAGCTGACCGCCGACCAGGCCCGGGCGTTCCGGCTGGTCGCCTCGGTGGACGGGCCCGACATCGGCCTGTCGGCCGCGGCCGCGCTGCTGGACCTCGACGCGTACGACGCCGAGGACCTGCTGGAGGCGCTGGTGGACGTGGCGATGGTGGAATCGCCGTTCCCCGGCCGGTACCGGTACCACG
>NZ_JAIY01000010.1:1258137-1263689 GCF_000710405.2 Kitasatospora sp. MBT66
CGGCGGGCGGTGGAGGCCGCGCGGGCGGCCGGGGACTCGGTGATCCTGCGGCAGGCGCTGAACGACCTCGGGCTGATCTGCCAGTTCCTGAGCCGCTACGACGAGGCGGTGGACCACTACGACGAGGCGCTGCTGCTGGCCAACCGGCTCGGGCACCGCTCCGGCGCGCTGGTGACGACGGTCAACGCGGCGCTGGCGCGGGTGCGCAGCGGCCGGGCCGACGAGGCGGTGACGATCTGCCACGAGGCACTGGCCGAGCTGCGGACCCGGCAGGACGACCCGGGCCGGGCGTACACGCTGTACGTGCTGGGGCTGGCGCACCACGCGCTGGGGCGCCACGAGGAGGCGGTGACCTGGTTCGGCGAGTGCCTGGCGGTCTCGGTGGCGGCCGGTCTGCGGGACCGGGCCGCGCACGCGCGCTACCGGCTGGCGGACAGTCTGCGCGAGCTGGGCCGGGCGGACGAGGCGCTCGACCACGCGGAGCAGGCGCTGCGGCTCTGCGAGGAGCTGGGGGCGGAGCGGGACCAGGCGCAGGCGCTGGTGGTGCTCGGCTGCGCGCTGGCGGACCTCGGGCGCGGGTCCGAGGCGGGGGCGCGGCTGCGGGAGGCCCACGCGATCTTCCGGCGGCTGGGGCTGCCGGAGGCCGCCGAGGTGGCGGGGCTGCTCGCGGAGCCGGCGTTCGCGCTGGTGGATCCCTGATCGGGACGGAGTGACGGGGCGGCAGAAACGGTTCTGCCCACCGTTGTTCGGTGGATCCTGAGGGTCGGACCGGGCTCAGGAGCCGGTGCTGTTCCAGTCGCCGTGGGCGTTGCCGTTGGTCGGCGTGGCGGTCGGGGTCGGGGTGGCGGTCGGCGCGGTGGTCCCGCCCTGGGCGGGGCCGGCCGCGCCGTCCGCCATCGCGGTGCCGGCCACGCCGAGGGCGAGCAGGGTGCCGAGGCCGAGGCCCGCGACGGTCAGGCGGATCCGGGCGGTGCCGTTCGTCGAGTTCTTCGCCATGACTGCTCCCTGGGTCGTCTTCCCTGGCGGGAAGGAGTGTTCCGGGCTCTTCCGGGGGGCTCCCCGGGCTGACGTGATCAGCATGGCAAGGGGCGTTCAACGGCAGATCGACGCGCGAGCACCGCGCGTCGATCACCGTCGTTGATCGGGCTGTTGATCGGCGTATTGATCGGGGCGTTGATCGGGGTCCTGGACCGCACGCGACCTGGGAGTTCCCGCCCGCCGTCAGGCCGCCTCGCGGATCTCCAGGGTGCAGCACTTCACGCTGCCGCCGCCCTTGAGCAGCTCCGAGAGGTCCACCCCGATCGGACGGAAGCCGTGCTCCCGCAGCCGGGCCGCCACCCCGGTGGCCGGCTCCGGCAGCACCACGTTCAGCCCGTCGCTGGCCACGTTGAGGCCGAACGCCGCCGCGTCCTCCTCCGCCACCAGCACCGCATCCGGGAACAGCCGGGCGAGCACCGCCCGGCTGCCGGCCGAGAACGCCCCCGGGTAGTACATGATCCGGTCGCCGTCGAGCACGCTGAGGGCGGTGTCCAGGTGGTAGAAGCGCGGGTCGACCAGGTCCAGGCCGACCACCGGGCGGCCGAGGAACTCCTGCGCCTCGGCGTGACCGGCGGAGACGCTGCGGAAGCCCCGGCCGGCCAGCAGGTATCGATCCGTCAGCAGCAGGTCGCCCTCGCCCTCGTTGACGTGCGCCGGGTCGTGGGTGGTGAAGCCGTGCTCCCGGAACCAGTCCAGGTACGCCGGGCCCTCGGCGGCGCGCTCGGTGTTGCGGAACCGCGCTCCCAGCACCCGGCCGTCCACCACGGTGGCGCCGTTCGCCGCGTACACCATGTCCGGCAGGCCCGGGATCGGGTCGATCAGGTCGACCCGGTGGCCGAGCTCCAGGTAGAGCTCGTACAGCCGCTCCCACTGGGCGACGGCGAGGGCGGTGTCGACCGGCTTGGCCGGGTCCATCCAGGGGTTGATGGCGTAGCTGACGTCGAAGTGGGTCGGACGGCACATCAGGTAGCGGCGCGGGCGGGCGGTGCGGGTCATGGCGGGGCTCCGAGGGTGAGGGCGGGCGATCGGTACGTGACGAGGGGGCGGGGCGCGGGATCAGGCGGCGGCCGGGCGCTCGGGGAAGTCCCGGCGGGCCCGCAGCGGGCCGGCCAGCAGCACGGCGCCGGCCGAGAGCAGCACCCCCGCCATGATCCAGATGGTGGTGCGGGCGCCGAGCACCTCGCCCAGCCAGCCGCCGAGCAGGGCGCCGATCGGGATGGCGCTGAAGTTGACGGTCGAGGCGCTGGCCCGGATCCGGCCGATCATGGCCGGCGGGCAGTAGGACTGGTAGAAGCTGCCGGCCAGGACGTTCCCGGCGATCACCCCGCAGACGGCGACCGACCAGGCGACCGCGCTCACCGCGAGCGGCAGCCGGGAGCCGGCCAGCGGCAGCAGCAGGATGAACGGCGCGGCGACCAGCTCGCAGAGCAGCAGCCCGCGGGCGGTGCCGAAGCGGCGGGCGATCCGCCCGGCCAGCGCGGCGCCGGCCAGGCCGCCGACCGACACCACCGCGAAGACGGCGCCGATGCCGCCGGGCGAGACCCCGACGCTGCGGACCAGGAAGATCGTCTGCACGGCCTGGATGCCGTTGAGGCCCAGGTTGCCGACCGCGCCGAACAGGGCGAGGTTGCGCAGGAACGGGTCCCCGGCCAGGAAGCGCACGCCCTCGCCGATCTCGCGCAGGATGCCGCGCCGCTCGGCCACCGGCGGCGGCGTCTCCTTCACCTTGATGCCGGCCAGGCAGACCGCCGACACCAGGTAGGTGATCGCGTCGGCCAGTAGTCCGCTGGCCGCGCCGAAGACCTGGGAGAGCAGGCCGGCCAGGCCGGGGCCGGCGATCTCCGCCGCCGAGTCCCCGGAGCGCAGCTTGACGTTGGCCTCCAGCAGGTCGTCCTTGGCGACCAGGGCCGGCAGCACGGCGCCGTACGCGGTGGAGAAGAACACCTTCACCGCGCCGGCCAGCAGCGCCACCAGGATCAGCTGCGCCATCGTCAGCGCGTCGAACCAGCCGGCCACCGGCACGCTGGCGAACAGCACCAGCAGCAGCAGGTCGCAGACCAGCATCACCTTCAGCCGGGGCCAGCGGTCCACCCAGGCGCCGGCCAGCAGGCCGAGGAACAGCCACGGGACCCAGGCGGAGGCGGTCAGCACGCCGACCATGAACGGCGAGGCGTCCAGGGTCACCACCGCCACCAGGGCGAGGGCGACGTTGCCGACGGCGGTGCCGAGACCGCTGGCCGTCTCACCGATCCAGAGCTTGCGGAAGTTTCCCTGGGCCCAGAGGCCCCAGCGGCTGCGGCGGGGCCCGTCGTCGACTGCGGGCGGTTCGACCGGGACGGTACTCGTGCTCATCGGGGGTCACTCTCCAGCGTCTCGGCCAGCACGGCGGCGATCCGTGCGAGGGGCTCGGGTTGGGTCAGGGCGCCGTGCGCGCAGTCGATCCGGTGGGCGGCGACCCCGCCGGTGAGGTACGGGGCCCAGGCGGCCTCGTAGGGCCAGTCGGCGGGCTTGTCGGCGGTGGCGCCGACGAAGACGGCCGCGCCCCGGTAGTGGCCGGGCACGTGCTCGGCCATCAGCTTGCGGTGGTGCTCGAAGACGTCCGGCAGCAGTGCCGCCGCCTCGCCCAGCAGGGCGGTCAGTTCGGCCTGCCCGCGCCCGTCGGCCGGGTCGTAGCCCAGCGAGGCGAGCAGTTCGGCGAGGGTCTCCACCGGGTCGTCGGAGGCCGGCGGCTCCTCGGTGGCCGGACCGGCCGGGAGGCCGTCGAGGAGGGCCAGCAGGCCCACCTCCTGGCCGGCCGCCCGGAGCTGGACGGCCATCTCCTGGGCGACCACCGCACCGAACGACCAGCCGAGCAGGTGGTAGGGGCCCTGCGGGCGGACGGCGCGGATCTCCCGCACGTAGTCCGCGGCGATCCCGGTCACGGAGTCCGGGGAGCCGCCGCGCAGGCCCCGGGCCTGGAGGCCGAGCACCGGCCGCTCCGGGTCGAGGTGGCGCAGCAGGCCGGAGTAGACCCAGCTGATGCCGGCGGCGGGGTGGACGCAGAACAGCGGGGCCTTGCCGCCGCCGGTCCGCAGCGGGAGCAGGACGTCCAGGGCGTCGGACGGCTCCGGGGCGTCAGACCCCCGGTCGGCCGCGGCGTCCAGCCGGCGGGCCAGGCCGGCCGGCGTCGGCGCCTCGAACAGGGCCCGCATGCCGAGGTCGGCGCGCTCGCCGAGCTCGGCCGCGAGGGCGGCGCGGATCCGGCCGAGCAGCTTCATCGCCAGCAGCGAGTGGCCGCCGAGGTCGAAGAAGCCGTCGTCGATCGAGACCCGCTCCACTCCGAGCACCTCGGCGAAGAGGCCGCAGAGCAACTCCTCGCGCGGGGTGCGCGGCGCGCGGCCGCCCGGGAGGAGGGTGAAGTCGGGGGCGGGCAGGGCCCGCCGGTCGACCTTGCCGCTGGCGGTGAGCGGGAGAGCGTCGAGCAGGACGACCGCCGCCGGGACCATGTAGCCGGGCAGCGACTCGGCCGCGAAGGCCCGCAGGTCGGCCGGGTCCAGCGGTGCCGCGTTCTGGTGCCCGGCGCCGTCGGGGACGACGTGGGCGACCAGGCGGGGGCCGGCAGCGCCGTCCTCGTGGGCGCTCACGGTGGCGGCCAGCACCCGGGGGTGGCGGGTCAGCACGTGCTCGATCTCGCCGAGTTCGATCCGGAAGCCGCGGATCTTGACCTGGTGGTCGGTGCGGCCGAGGTAGTCGATCCCGCCGTCCCTGGTGCGGCGCACCAGGTCGCCGGTCCGGTACATCCGGGACCCCGGGGTGAACGGGTCGGCGACGAAGCGCTCGGCGGTCAGCGCCGGGCGGCCCAGGTAGCCCAGGGCCAGGCCCGCCCCGGCGAGGTACAGCTCGCCGGGCACGCCCACCGGGACCGGTGCCAGGTGCTCGTCCAGGACCAGCGCCCGGGTGCCGAGCACGGCGTGGCCGAGCGAGGGGCGCTCGGAGTCCGCGAACGGCTGGACCAGCGCGTCGACGGTTGACTCGGTCGGGCCGTAGAGGTTGTGGGCGGTGGTGTGCGGGGCCTCGCGCAGCCTGGTCCAGAGGGACTGGCCGACGGCCTCGCCGCCGAGCAGCAGCACGGCCGGGGCCGGGCCCTGCGGCGCGGCGGTGTCGAGCAGCCCCTCGTCGAGGAGCTGTTCGGCGTAGGAGGGGGTGACCTCCAGGACGTCGATCCGCTCGGTGCGCAGGTGCCGGACGAGCGCGGCGGCGTCGCGCCGGACCTCGTCGCCGACCAGGTGCAGTTCGTGGCCGGCGACCAGCCAGAGCAGTCCGTCCCAGGAGGCGTCGAAGCAGAGCGAGGCGGTCAGCGCGACCCGGCGGCGCCCGCCGTCCCGTTCGCCCGCGCCGATCGGGCCGGTGGGCGCGCGGTGCGAGGCGAGCAGGGCGGCGATCGAGCCGTGGCCGACCACCACGCCCTTGGGGCGGCCGGTGGAGCCGGAGGTGTAGACGACGTAGGCGGCGTCCGCCGGGTCCGGCGCGGCGGC
>NZ_JAIY01000010.1:1264205-1278354 GCF_000710405.2 Kitasatospora sp. MBT66
GCCCGAAGCGGGCGGCGATCGCCTCCACCGTCTCCCGGTCGAACAGGTCGGTGGCGTAGTCGATCGCGCACTCCAGACCGGCCGGGGCGCCCTCGGCGTCGAAGGACTCCCCCATGCCGACGGAGAGGTCGAACTTGGCGACGTAGCCGCCGACCGGTTCGATCGCGGCCGGCAGTCCGGCCAGGTCGAGCGGGACGTCGCCGCCGGTGGCGCCCTGGCTCGCGCCCTCCAGCAGCAGCATCACCTGGAACAGCGGGTGCCGGGCCAGCGAGCGGGCCGGGTTGAGCTCCTCGACCAGCCGCTCGAACGGCACGTCCTGGTGGGCGTGGGCGTCGAGCTGCGCCTCCCGGACCCGGCCCAGCAGTTCGGCGAACGCCGGGTCGCCCGAAGTGTCGGTCCGCAGCACCAGGGTGTTGACGAAGAACCCGACCAGCTCGTCCAGCGCCTCGTCCGAGCGGCCCGCGACCACCGAGCCGATCGGCACGTCCGTGCCGGCGCCGAGGCGGGTGAGCAGCGCGGCCAGGCCGGCCTGGAGGGTCATGAACATCGTCACCCGGTGCTCGCGCGCCAGGGCGGTCAGAGCGCGGTGGAGCTCGGCGCCGAGCGGGAGCACCACCCGGTCGCCGCGGTGGGAGCTGTCGGCCCGCCGGGGGCGGTCCACCGGGAGTGCGATCTCCTCCGGCAGTCCGGCCAGGGTCTCGCGCCAGTGGGCGAGTTGGCGGGCGGCCGGGCTCTGCGGGTCGGTCTCGTCGCCGAGCAGCTCGCGCTGCCAGAGCGCGTAGTCGGCGTACTGGACCGGCAGCGGACGCAGTGCGGGGGCGGCGCCGTCGCGGCGGGCCGCGTAGGCGGCGGCGAGGTCGCGCAGCAGCGGCTCCATCGAGCGGCCGTCACCGGCGATGTGGTGCAGGACGAGGACGAGCAGGTGTTCCGGTGCCTCCCCCTGCTCCTGTGCGCCGTCGCCGGCGGGCAGCAGCAGGGCCCGCAGCGGCAGGTCGGCGGCGAGGTCGAAGGGCAGGTCCGCGAAGGCCGCCACCTCCGCCGCCGGGTCGGCCGCCGGGGCGGTGCGGTGCTCGAACGGGACCAGGGCCTCGGCGGCCGGGACGATCCGCTGGTACGGCTCGCCGTCCTGCTCGGCGATCACGGTGCGCAGGCTCTCGTGCCGGGCCACCACGTCGGTCAGGGCGGCGGCCAGGGCGGCGGGGTCGAGCGGGCCGCCGATCCGCAGCGCGAGCGGCAGGTTGTAGAGGCCGGAGGGGCCCTCCATCCGGTCGATCAGCCAGAGCCGGCGCTGCGCGGAGGAGAGCGGCAGCCGCTCGGGGCGCGGGCCGGCCGTCGGCGCGGGCCTGGCCTCGGCGCCGCCGTCCAGCCGCTGGACGAGGCCGGCCACGGTCGGGGCCTCGACGACGTCCCGGATGCCGAGTTCGGTGCCGAGGGTGGCGCGGACCCGGGCGGCCAGCTTCATGGCGAGCAGCGAGTGGCCGCCGAGGGCGAAGAAGTCGTCGTCGATCGAGACACGGTCGACGCCGAGCACCTCGCCGACCAGGCCGCAGAGGATCTCCTCGCGGGCGGTGCGGGGCGCGCGGCCGCCGGCGAAGAGGGCGAAGTCGGGGGCGGGCAGGGCCCGCCGGTCGACCTTGCCGCTGCCGGTGAGCGGCAGCGCGTCGAGCGGGACGACGGCGGCCGGGACCATGTGGGCGGGCAGCCACTCGGCGGCGAACCGGCGCAGCTCCTGGGCGAGTTCGACGCCGCTCTCGGAGGTGCCGGTGGCGCAGTGGGCGACCAGCCGGCGGTCGCCGTCGGCCCCCTCGTACAGGGTCACCACGGTCTGCCGGACGGCCTCGTGGCGGGTCAGCGCCTGCTCGATCTCGCCGAGTTCGATCCGGAAGCCGCGCAGCTTGACCTGGTCGTCGGTGCGGCCGAGGTAGTCGATGCCGCCGTCCCGGTTGCGCCGCACCAGGTCGCCGGTCCGGTACATCCGGGCCCCCGGGGTGAACGGGTCGGCGACGAAGCGCTCGGCGGTCAGCGCCGGGCGGCCGAGGTAGCCCCGGGCCAGGCTGTGTCCGGCGAGGTACAGCTCGCCGGGCACGCCGACCGGGACCGGTGCCAGGTACTCGTCCAGGACGTGGGCGCGGGTGCCGAGCACGGGGTGGCCGAGGGTGGGGCGCTCGGAGTCCGCGAAGGACTGGACCAGGGTGTCGACGGTGGCCTCGGTGGGGCCGTAGAGGTTGTGGCCGCCGAGGCCCGGGGTCTCCCGCAGCCTGGTCCAGAGCGCCTGGCCGACGGCCTCGCCGCCGAGCAGCAGCACCCCGGGGGCCGTACCGTCCTCGCCGTCCTCGTCCAACAGGCCCTCGGCGAGCAGCTGTTCGGCGTAGGAGGGGGTGACGTTGACCACGGTGATGCCCGTGCCCCGCACATGGCGGACCAGCGCGGCCGCGTCGCGGCGCAACTCGTCGCCGATCAGGTGCAGTTCGTGGCCGGCCACCAGCCAGAGCAGGCTGTCCCAGGAGGCGTCGAAGCAGAGCGAGGCGGTCAGCGCGACGCTCAGCCGGCCGTGCCGTCGCTCCGCTCCGGCGAAGGTCTCCGCCCGGTGCTGGGCCAGCAGGGCGGCGATCGAACCGTGGCTCACCAGGACGCCCTTGGGGCGGCCGGTGGAGCCGGAGGTGTAGATGACGTAGGCGGCGTGGGCCGCCCCGATCCGCAGCGGCGGGGCCTCGGCGGGCTGCTCCGACCAGGCGTCGGCGTCGCCGGGCAGGACGGTCAGGCCCTCCAGCGCCTGGGGCAGCGGCCAGTCCCCGGTGCTGAGCACGGCCGCCGGGCGGGCGTCGGCCAGCATGTGCGCGGTGCGCTCCAGCGGGTATTCGGCGTCCAGCGGGAGGAAGGCCGCGCCGGCCTTGAGCACGGCGAGTTGGGCGACGACCGTCTCCGCCGAGCGGGGCAGGGCGAGCGCGACCACGGCCTCCGGGCCGATGCCCGCGGCCAGCAGGCCGTGCGCGAGCCGGTTCGCCCGGGCGTCCAACTCGGCGTAGCTGAGCCGGAGTCCACCGAAGACCAGGGCGGTGGCGTCCGGGGTCGCCGCCACCTGGGCGGCGAACGCGGCCGGGACGAGCGGGACTTCGGCGGGCAGAGCGGCGGCGGGGGCCAGCAGGGCGGCGCGCTCGGCGCCGTCCAGCAGCTCCACCCGGCCGATCGGCGCCGCCGGGTCCGCCACCACTGCGGCCAGCAGCCGCCCGAAGCGGGCGGCGATCGCCTCCACCGTCTCCCGGTCGAACAGGTCGGTGGCGTAGTCGATCGCGCAGTCCAGACCGGCGGGCGCGCCGTCCGGGCCGAAGAACTCCTCCAGGGTGACATTGAGGTCGAACTTGGCGACCCCGGTGTCCGAGGGCAGTGCCTCGACCTCCAGGCCGGGCAGCTCCAACTCCCCCTCCTCGGTGGACTGGAGCACCATCGCGACCTGGAACAGCGGGTGCCGGGCCAGCGAGCGGGCCGGGTTGAGCTCCTCGACCAGCCGCTCGAACGGCACGTCCTGGTGGGCGAAGGCGCCGAGGCCGGTCTCCCGGACCCGGCCCAGCAGCTCGGCGAAGGCCGGGTCACCGGAAGTATCGGTGCGCAGTACGAGGGTGTTGACGAAGAAGCCGACCAGCTCGTCCAGCGCCTCGTCCGAACGGCCCGCGACCACCGAGCCGATCGGCACATCGGTTCCGGCGCCGAGGCGGGTGAGCAGCGCGGCCAGCGCGGCCTGGAGGGTCATGAACATCGTCACCCGGTGCTCGCGGGACAGCGCGACCAGCCCGGCGTGCAGTCCGGCGTCGATCGGCAGCGCGACCCGGTCGCCGCGGTGGCCGGCCCGGGCGCCGCGCGGGCGGTCGGTCGGCAGCGCGATCTCCTCCGGCAGGTCGGCCAGGGTCTCGCGCCAGTAGGCGAGTTGGCGGGACACCAGGCTCTGCGGGTCGGCCTCGTCGCCGAGCAGCTCGCGCTGCCAGAGCGCGTAGTCCGCGTACTGGACGGCGAGCGGTTCGAGCAGCGGCAGCTCGCCGCCGAGGCGCAGGGTGTAGGACTCGGTGAGGTCGCGCAGCAGCGGCCCCATCGACCAGCCGTCACCGGCGATGTGGTGCAGGGCGACGACGAGCACGTGCTCGTACTCGGAGACCCGGAGCAGGGTGACCCGCACCGGCGGCTCGGCCGCCAGGTCGAACGGGCGGCGGCCCGCGCGGTCGACCTCGGCCTCGACGGACTCCGGTGCGCAGTCGAGGAGTTCGACCGGGACGGCGGCCTCGGTCGGGGTCAGGATCCGCTGGTAAGGCTCGCCCTCGTGCTCGGCGACCACGGTGCGCAGGCTCTCGTGCCGGGCGACCAGGTCGCTCAGGGCGGCGGTGAGCGCGTCCCGGTCGAGCAGGCCGGTGAGGCGCAGCGCGAACGGCATGTTGTAGAGGGCGGAGGGGCCTTCCATCCGGTCGAGCAGCCAGAGCCGGCGCTGCGCGGAGGAGAGCGGCAGCCGCTCGGGGCGCGGGCCCGCGGTCAGCGCCGGGCGGGCGTCCGCGCCGTCGAGGCGCTCGACCAGGCCGGCCACGGTCGGGGCCTCGAAGACGTCCCGGATGCCGAGTTCGGCGCCGAGCGTGGCGCGGACCCGGCTCAGCAGCTTGGTGGCGAGCAGCGAGTGGCCGCCGAGGGCGAAGAAGTCGTCGTCGACGGAGACCTCGGGCACGCCGAGGATCTCGCCGAAGAGGCCGCAGAGGATCTCCTCGCGCGGGGTGCGGGCGGCCCGGCCGGCTCCGGCGGCGGCGGTGAAGTCGGGGGCGGGCAGGGCGGCCCGGTCGATCTTGCCGTTGACGTTGAGCGGCAGCGCGGCCAGGGCGGTGAAGGCCGCCGGGACCATGTAGTCGGGCAGCGCGGCGGCGGCGTGGGCGCGCACCGAGGCGAGGTCGAGGGCGGCCGGGTCGGCGCCGGCCGCGACGGCCAGGTGGGCGACCAGCCGGGTGCCGGCGGTGCCGTCCTGGTGCGGCAGCACGGCGGCCTGCACCACCGCGGGGTGGGCGGTGAGCACGGCCTCGATCTCGCCGAGCTCGATCCGGAAGCCGCGCACCTTGACCTGGTGGTCGGTGCGGCCGAGGTACTCCACGGTGCCGTCGGAGCGGCGCCGGGCGAGGTCCCCGGTGCGGTACATCCGGGCGCCGGTGTCGTAGGGGTCGGCGACGAAGCGTTCGGCGCTCAGTGCCGGGCGGCCGAGGTAGCCGCGGGCCAGGCCGGGACCGCTCAGGTACAGCTCGCCGGGCACCCCGACCGGCACCGGCCGCAGGCGGGCGTCCAGCAGGTGGGCGCGCAGGTTGGGCAGCGGGCGGCCGATCACCGGGCGGGCGACGGCGCCGTCCAGGCGGTGGTGCAGGGCGTCGACGGTGCACTCGGTCGGCCCGTACAGGTTGAACACGACGGTGTCGGGCGCGGCGCTCAGGGTGGTCCAGAGCTGCTGGCCGCAGGCCTCTCCGCCGATCATCAGCACGGCGGGCGGGGCGACGGTGAGCAGCCCCTCCTCGACCAGGCGTTCGGCCAGCGCGGGGGTGACGTCGAGGGTGTCGGCGCCGGTGCGGGCCAGGTAGCCGACGATGCCGGCCGCGTCGCGGCGCAGGTCGTCGTCGAGCAGGTGGAGCTCCTGGCCGGCGACCATCCAGAGCACCGCTTCGAGGGAGGTGTCGAAGGACAGCGAGGCGGTCGCGGCGAAGGCGAACCGCCGCCCGGGGTGGGCCTGCTGGGCGGGGGCGAGGGTCCCGGCGCGGTGGAAGGCGAGCAGGTGGGCGAGGCCGCCGTGGCGGACCACGACGCCCTTGGGGCGGCCGGTGGAGCCGGAGGTGTGGATGACGTAGGCGGCGTGCTCGGGGCCGAGCTCCACCTCCGGTTCGTCGGCGGGCAGTTCGGCCCAGGGCGCGGCGCCGGCGGGCAGCACGGTGTGTCCGGCCAGTACCTCGGGCAGCGGCCAGGCGTCGGTGCTGAGCACGGCGGCCGGGCGGGCGTCGGCGAGCATGCCCGCCAGCCGGTCGCGCGGGTAGTCGGAGTCCAGCGGCAGGTAGGCGGCGCCGGCCTTGAGCACGGCGAGCAGGGCGACGATCGACTCGGCGGAGCGGGGCACGGCGAGCGCGACCAGCGACTCGGGGCCGATCCCGGCGCCGGCCAGGCCGTGGGCGAGCCGGTTGGCGCGGGCGTCCAGCTCGGCGAAGCTCAGCCGCTGCTCGCCGAAGACCAGGGCGGTGGCGTCCGGGGTGGCGGCGGCCTGGGCGGCGAACGCGGCCGGGAGGAGCGGCTCGCCGCCGGGGCGTCCGGTGTCGTGCCAGCGGGCGAGGTCCTCGCGGCCCTCGGCGCCGAGCACGTCCAGTTCGGCGACCGGGCGGTCGGGCTGTTCGGCGACCTGGTCGAGCAGGCCGGCCAGCGCGGCGGCGAGCCGTTCGGCGGTGGCCCGGTCGAACAGGTCGACGGCGAACTCCAGGCCGCCGGAGAGGCCGGCCGGGAAGCCGTCCGGGTCCAGCCGCTCGGACAGGTTGAGGGTCAGGTCGAAGGGGGTGGTGGGCAGGCCCAGCGGCTCGTAGGAGGCGCGGGTGCCGGGGAACTCCGGCCCGCCGCCGGTGGTGTTGTCGAAGGCGATCATCACCTGGAACAGCGGGTGCCGGGCCAGCGTGCGGGCCGGGTTGAGCTCCTCGACCAGCCGCTCGAACGGCACGTCCTGGTGGGCGTAGGCGGCCAGGTCGGCCTCCCGGACCCGGCCCAGCAGCTCGGTGAAGCTGGGCGAGCCGCTCAGGTCGGTGCGCAGCACCAGGGTGTTGGCGAAGAAGCCGACCAGCTCGTCCAGGGCGGGGTCGAGCCGACCCGCCAGCGGGGTGCCCATCGGGACGTCGTCCCCGGCGCCGAAGCGGTGCAGCAGGGTGGCCCAGGCGGCCTGGAGCACCATGAACAGGGTGACCCCGTGCCGGCCTGCCAGGTCGGCGAGCCGGGCGTGCAGGGCGGCGTCGAGGTCCAGCTCGACCACGTCGCCGCGGTGGGTGGGCACCGGCGGGCGGGGGCGGTCCAGCGGCAGCGGCAGCTCGTCCGGCAGGCCGGACAGGGCCTCGCGCCAGTGGTCGAGCTGACGGGACAGCAGGGAGCGCGGGTCGGTGTCGGCGCCGAGCAGCCGGTACTGCCAGAGGGTGTAGTCGGCGTACTGGACGGGCAGCGGGCGCGGTTCGGGGGCGGTGCCGTCGCGGTGGGCGGTGTACGCCTCGGCGAGGTCGCGGAACAGCGGGCGCAACGACCAGCCGTCGCCGGCGATGTGGTGCAGCACCAGGGTGAGCACGTGCTCCTCGGGCCCCTCCGGGCACAGGTACGCGTGCAGCGGGACGTCCTCGGCCAGGTCGAAGAGGTGGCCGACGAGCTCCTGCGCCGGGCGGTCGGTGACGGTGAGCAGCGGCCCGGGCGGGCCGTCCAGGACCCGCTGGTGCGGCACGCCGTCGAGCTCGGTGAAGACGGTGCGCAGCGACTCGTGCCGCGCGACCACGTCGCCGAGGGCGCGTTCCAGGGCGGCGGTGTCGAGCGGGCCGGACAGCCGCAGGGCGAGGGTGACGTTGTAGGTGGCGGCGGGGCCCTCGGCCTTGCCGAGGAACCACAGGCGGCGCTGGGCGAAGGACACCGGCAGGTGCTCGGGGCGCAACTCGGGGAGCAGGGCCGGGCGGGCCGGGCCGTCGGCGAGCCGGGCGGCGAGGGCGGCGACGGTCGGGGCCTGGAAGAGGTCGCCGATGGCGAGTTCGGCGCCGAGGTCGGCGCGGACCCGGCCGACCAGGCGGGTGGCGAGCAGCGAGTGGCCGCCGAGGGCGAAGAAGTCGTCGTCGACGGTGATGTCCTCGATGCCGAGGATCTCGCCGAACAGCGCGCACAGGGCCCGCTCGCGCTCGTCGCGCGGGGCGCGGCCGGCCGGGTCGCTGCCGAGCTCGGGGGCGGGCAGGGCCCGCCGGTCGACCTTGCCGTTGGCGTTCAGCGGCAGCGCGGGCAGTACCACCACGGCGGAGGGCACCATGTAGCCGGGCAGGCCGGCGGCGGCGAACTCCTTCAGCTCCGCGGCGAGTTCGGGCCGGCCGTCGAGGGCCTCGGCGGTCACGGCGCAGTAGCCGACCAGCCGGGTGTCGCCGGGGCGGTCCTCGCGGGGGACGACGATGACCTGGCGGACGGCGGGGTGGCGGGAGAGCGCCGCCTCGATCTCGCCGAGCTCGATCCGGAAGCCGCGCAGCTTGACCTGGCCGTCGATCCGGCCGAGGAACTCGATCGCGCCGTCCGCCCGGCGGCGCACCAGGTCGCCGGTGCGGTACATCCGGCCCCCGCTTCCGAAGGGGTCGGCGACGAAGCGCTCGGCGGTCAGCGCGGCCCGGCGCCAGTAGCCGCGGGCCAGGCCGGCCCCGGCGATGTACAGCTCGCCGGGCACGCCGGGCGGCACCGGCTGGAGGCGGGCGTCCAGGACGTGGGTGCGCATGTTGTCCAGCGGGCCGCCGATCGGGGCCCGGGCGCCGTCCAGGTCGGCCGGGAGCAGGTGGTGGTGGGTGGCGAAGGTGGTCGCCTCGGTGGGCCCGTAGACGTGGGCGAGCAGCAGGTCGGGGCAGTGCTCCAGGACCCGGCGCATCAGGGTGCCGGAGGCCGCCTCGCCGCCGGTGCAGACCGTGCGCAGGGCGCGGAAGGTCTCCGGGGCCTGCTCGGCGACCAGGTCGAACAGCGCCTTGGTGAGGAAGACCGCGGTGACGCCGTGCCGGGTGGCGACGGTGTGCAGGGCCTCCGCGTCCATGGTGCCGGGCGGGGCGACGACGACGGTGCCGCCGTGCAGCAGCGGCGTCCACAGCTCGTAGGTGGCGGCGTCGAAGGCGTGCGGGGAGTGCAGCAGGATCCGCTCGTGCCGGCCGTCGCGCCAGCGGCTGTCGTCGGCGAGGTCGACCACGTCGCGGTGGCGGATCGCGACGCCCTTGGGGGTGCCGGTGGAGCCGGAGGTGAACATCATGTAGGCGAGCCGGTCCGGGTGGACGGGCAGGCCGGGGTCGTGCTCGGGCGCCCCCGCCTCGTCGCCGGGGCGGACCACGACGGCCTCGTGGGCGAAGCCGGGCTCGGCGCGGTCGGTGATCAGGACGGGCGCGGCGGTGTCGGCGAGCAGCGCCGTCATCCGCTCGGGTGGCAGGCTCGCGTGCATCGGCACGTAGCAGCCGCCGGCCTTGAGCACGGCGAGGGTGGCGACGACCAGGTCCACCGAGCGCTCCATCAGCAGCGCGACCGGGGACTCCGGGCCGACGCCGGCGGCGATCAGGTGGTGGGCGAGCCGGTTGGCGCGGGCGTCGAGCTCGGCGTAGCCGACCTCGCCGCCGTCGTGGGCGAGGGCGACCGCGTCCGGGGTGCGGGCGGCCTGCGCCGCGAACAGCCCGGGCAGCGAGCCGGTGCGGACCGGCGCGGCGGTTGCGTTCCAGTCCTCGGCGAGCCGGGCGCGCTCCTCGGGGGCGAGGATGTCCAGGGTGCCGATCGGCGCCGCGGGGTCGGCGGCCGCGGCGGCCAGCAGCCGGCCGAAGCGCGCGAACAGCGTGTCGACGGTGGCCCGGTCGTACAGGTCGGCCGAGTACTCGACCGAGCCCTCCAGGCCGGCCGGGGTGCCGTCCTGGGCGTGCCGCTCGGTGACGCCGATGTTGAGGTCGAACTTGGCGACCCGCAGGCCCAGCGGTTCGGGCGCCGACTCCAGCCCGGGCAGGCCGAGTTCGCCCTCCTCGTGGTTCTGCAGCACCAGCAGGGTCTGGAACAGCGGGTGGCGGCCGAGCGCGCGGGCCGGGTTGACCTCCTCGACCAGCCGCTCGAACGGCACGTCCTGCTGGGCGAAGGCGTCCAGCTGCGCTTCCCGGACCCGGCCCAGGAGTTCGGCGAAGGACGGGTCGCCGGACGTGTCGGTGCGCAGCACCAGGGTGTTGACGAAGAAGCCGACCAGGTCGTTCAGGGCCTCGTCGGAGCGGCCGGCCACACCGGTGCCGAGCGGGATGTCGGTACCGGCGCCGAGGCGGGTGAACAGCGCGGCCAGACCGGCCTGGAGGACGGCGAACAGTGTGGACCGGTGGCGGCGGGCCAGCTCGGCCAGCGCGGTGTGCAGTTCGGGGTCGAGGGTGAACGGGACGGCGTCGGCGGCACCGGTCGGCACGGGCGGCCGGGGGCGGTCCACCGGCAGCTCGAGCTCCTCCGGCAGACCGGCCAGGACCTCTCTCCAGTGGTCGAGCTGACGGCTCATCAGGCTGAACGGGTCGGACTCCTCGCCGAGCAGCTCGCGCTGCCACAGGGCGTAGTCGGCGTACTGGACCGGCAGCGGCTCCCAGTCCGGCTCGGCGCCGGCGAGGCGGGCGGTGTAGGCGGCGGCGAGGTCGCGCAGCAGCGGGCCGAGCGACCAGCCGTCACCGGCGATGTGGTGGAGCACGACGAGCAGCACGTGCTCGGGGGCTTCCCTGTCGATCGGGGTGTCCCCCTCGGTCGGGGTGAGCGAGAAGACCGTGACCCGGACGGGCGTTTCGGCACTCAGGTCGAAGGTGTGGGCGGCGGCCCGGTCCCGCAGGGCGGCGTAGTCGGCCGGCGCGCACTCCACCGTCGTGAAGACGGTGCCCGCCTCCGCCGACGGCAGGATGTGCTGCACCGGCACGCCCTCGCCGTCCACCGGGAACACCGTGCGCAGGGCCTCGTGCCGGGCCACCACGTCCGCCGTCGCGGCGCGCAGCGCGTCGAGGTCGAGCGCGCCGCGCAGGCGGACCGCGAACGGCAGGTTGTAGAGCGCGGTCGGCCCTTCGATCTGGTCGATCAGCCAGAGACGCTGTTGTGCGTACGAAACCGGGATCACGGTGCTTCCTCTGCTCACGTCACGGGCGTGTGGTGGGGGACGCCGTCACGCGGGGACGGCGGTGGTCGGGAGGACGGACGGCTCGCAGTCGAGGACGTCGACCGGGCGGCCCATCGCGACGGCGATCTTCCGGTCGCCGCGGTACGGGTCGCGGCCGTGCGAGCACAGCACGTTGTCGACCAGCATCACGTCGCCGACCTGCCAGGTCTCCCGGACGGTGGCGGCCTCGTAGGCGGCGTTCAGCGCCTCGACGTCCTCGCGGGTGACCGGCTCGCGGTCACCGAAGCCGGTGTTGAACGGCAGGCCGTCCGGGCCGAACTCCTCGACCATGGCCTCCCGGATGTCCGGGTCCAGCGACCACTCGTTCCAGAAGGCCAGGTGGTTGAACCAGACCTCCTCGCCGGTGTGCGGGTGGCGGATGGTGGCCGGCCGCAGCTGGTCGGTGCGCAGGGTGCCGTCCTCCAGCCACTCCCAGGTGATGCCGTTCTCCCGGCAGTACTTCTCGACCTCGGCGGGCTCCTCGGTGCCGAAGGCGGTCCGCCACGGCAGCGAGACGTACTCCGAGTAGCTGCGCCCGAGCGTCCAGCCGGTGGTCCGGCCGCGCTCGGCCAGGTGCGGCGGCAGCGCGGCGAGGACCTTGCGGACGTCCGCGGTCGGGGTGGCGCCGCCCTCCTCCGGGGCGATCAGGCAGGCGAACAGCAGCCGGCCGGGGAAGGTCAGGGTGTAGCTGTTCTCGTTGTGCATCCGGATCGGCAGCGCGGCGGCCAGGTCGGTGGACGAGAACACGCCGTTGCCGAAGTCGCTGCGCGGGGTGGCCTTCTCCCGGTACGGGGTGGGCTCGGGGATCAGCACGTCCCGGACGGCGGCGACGTCCTCGGTGGCCGCGACCGACAGGCCGCGCAGGAAGATCGTGCCGTGCTCGTGCAGCGCGGCGGTCAGCTCGTCCTCGTGCTCACGGAGCCAGGCGCAGCCCTCGGCGAGGTCGGCGGCGGCCGGGACGTGGAGCAGGGCCGGACGACCGGGGTTCAGCTCCCAGTTCAGCATGGCGGCGCTCACCGGTTCCCGAGGCCGGCGACCAGCGAGGCCGGGCGGATGTCGGTCCAGTTGGTCTCGATCCACTCCAGGCACTCCTGGCGGGGCGCCTCGCCGTGGACGGTGGTCCAGCCCGCCGGCACGTCGATCCAGACCGGCCACAGCGAGTGCTGGTTCTCGTCGTTGACCAGGACCAGGTAGCCGGCGTTGTCGTCCTCGAACGGGTTGCTCACGGTGCTCTCCTCGGTGAGGTGGTGGCGCGGTGCGGTGTGATTCGAAGGTAGGTGCGGGCCGGGTCCGGAAGCGGCACAAGGCCCGGCAGGTGAGCGGCAGTTCCGGGACTGCCGTCCTCCTGCGCGGGCCTCGGGCGCACGGGGTGGGAACGGGGGTGGAGCGGGGTCGGCTCGGAGACGGAGCGGGGGTGGATCGGGGTCGGCGCGGGGTCGGGGGTTCGGACGGGAGAAGGGCTGGTCGGAGGGGCCGGCGCGGGGTTCCGGCGCGCGGTGCCGGCGCGGGCTCAGCGCGGGGTCAGCCGGACCGGGAAGCGGTCCAGGCCGAAGTTGATGATCGAGCGGTTGTACTCGACCGGACCGGCCGGTTCGATCGTCGCCGCCTTCTCCAGCGCCGCCGAGAACAGCGCGCTCAGCTCGGCCTTCGCCAGCGGCGCGCCGATGCAGTAGTGGGCGCCCAGGCCCAGCGCCAGGTGCTTGTTGGGCGAGCGGTCGAGCCGGATCTCCTCCGGCGCCTCGAAGGCCTCCGGGTCCCGGTTCGCCGACCACACCCAGACCGCGACCCGGTCGCCGCGCCGGATCTGCCGCCCGGCCAGCTCGATGTCACGGGTGGCGGTCCGCAGGGTGTGCAGCCCGACCGAGGTCCAGCGCAGCAGCTCGTCCACGGCGGAGTCCATGTCCACCTCGCCGCGCTGCAGCGCCCGCCACAGGTCCGGCCGGTTGACCAGGGTGTGCAGACCCATCGCCGCGGTGTGGCGGACCGTCTGGACGCCGCCGACGACGATGTTGTCCAGGTTGAGCACGACGTCCTCGACCGGCATCAGCTTCCCGTTGACCTTGTAGGTCGCCATCATCGAGATGAGGTCGTCCTTGGGGTCGGTGCGCCGCAGCATCACCTGGTGCATCAGGTAGGGGATCAACTGCTGGTGGCCGGCGCGGCGTTCCTCCGGGGTGGCGCCCAGGAAGGCCACGTCGCAGACCCGGACCATCATGTCGCGGTCCTTCTCCGGGACGTCCAGCAGGTCGCACATGACGGCCAGCGGCAGTGCGGAGACCACGTCGACGAGGTCGGCCTCGCCCTGCTCCACGGCCCGGTCGAACAGCTCGCCGGCCCGCTCGGCGATGGAGCGGGAGGCGCCGCGCACGCCGTTCTTGGAGAAGAACGGGTTGGCGGGCGCCCGCAGTTCGCGGTGCTTGGGCGGGTCGGTGAGGGCCATCATCCGGCCCGAGCCGACCGGGACGTTGCCGACGCCGGCGCCCAGCAGCGAGCCGGACTCGGAGCTGAACACGGCCGCGTTGCGCAGCACGTCCGCCGACTCCTTGTAGGTCATCACCGACCAGATCGGGCCGTCGTCCAGGCTGTCGGTGCGGTGGACGGGCGCCTCGCGGCGCAGCTCGGCGACCAGGGCCGGGGTCTCCGGGTCCGCCCACAGGGCGGGGTCGGTGAGATCGACGGAAGTGGTGGTCACCATGACGGCTGCTCCTCGGTGGCGGTGGCACGGGCGGTGGCGGTGGCGGTGCTGGACGTGGGGGCGGCCGCCGCGCGGCCGGAAAGCAGGGAGGTCAGGAGGTCGACCGGGCCGGGCCGGTCGACGGTGGCGAGCAGGTGCCCGCCGGGCAGGACCAGCTGGTCGAAGGCGCCCCGGGTGTGGGCGGCCCAGCCGGAGAGGTCGGTGGTGGCGAGCATCGGGTCCTCGGCGCCGGCCAGCGCGTACAGGGCGGAGGTCAGCGGCGGGTGCGGCTGGTGGCGGTAGGTGGCGCTGACCGCGAGGTCGGTGCGGATGCCGCCGAGGGCGAGTTCCACCAGCTCGGGATCGGCGCTGACCAGCTCCTCCAGGCCGGTGAGGCGCAGGAGTTCGGCCGCGTCGAGGTCCTTGGACTCCCGCTCGGTCCACTCGGCCGGGCTGGGCGCGCCGGCCACCACCACGAGTTCGGGGCGGCGGTCGGCGGGCAGGGCACGGGCCACCTCGTAGGCGAGCAGGGCGCCGAAGCTCTGCCCGTAGAAGGCGGCCCGGCGGCCGGGCGCGAGGTGCGGGGC
>NZ_JAIY01000010.1:1278692-1279129 GCF_000710405.2 Kitasatospora sp. MBT66
GCCGGGGGTCGTAGGCGTCGTGGGGGTCGTCGGGCTCATCGGACGGCCGGCCGGCGGGCGGTGAGGGCCGGGCGGGCGGCGGCCGGTCCGGCCGCGGCGGCGCGCTGCACGGCCTCGGTGAAGGCCGCGAGGTCGGCGGCGTCCAGCAGGTGCCGCAGTTGGAGCTCGACGTTCAGCTTGCGGCGCAGCAGGTGGACGACCCGCAGCGCGGCGAGCGAGTGGCCGCCGAGCGAGAGGAAGTCGTCGGCGGGCAGCACCTCGGGGACGCCGAGCACTGTCCGCCACACCTCGGCGACCTGCTCCGCCACTCCCCCGCCGACCGCCTCCGGCGCCGCCTCGGCGGCCGGGACTGGCAGCGCCCGGTGGTCGACCTTGCCGTTCGGGGTGAGGGGCATCGCCTCCAGCACGGTCACCGTGGCCGGGACCAGGTGTGCGGG
>NZ_JAIY01000010.1:1279333-1280397 GCF_000710405.2 Kitasatospora sp. MBT66
GCTTGACCTGGCGGTCGACCCGGCCGACGTACTCCAGCAGGCCCTCGGCGGAGCGGCGGGCCTGGTCGCCGGTGCGGTACATCCGGGCGCCGGGCGCGGTCGCGAACGGGTCGGCGACGAAGCGGCCGGCGGTCAGCCCCGGCTGTCCGGCGTAGCCGTGCGCGAGACCGGGCCCGGCGAGGTACAGCTCGCCGACCTCGCCGGCGCCGGTGACCGGCCGCAGCCGCTCGTCCAGCAGGTGCACCCGCACGCCTGCCAGCGGCTCGCCCAGGTGCGGGCCGGGGCCGGTGATCGGGGCGGTGATCGCGTCGACCGTGCACTCGGTCGGCCCGTACAGGTTGAAGGCGTCGATGCCGCCGTCCGCGAGTTCGCGCCAGGTGCGCTCGGGGACGGGCTCGCCGCCCATGAACAGGCGCGGCACGGCGGCGCCGGTCAGCTGCTCGCGGAGCAGCTGCCAGTGCGAGGGCGTCAGGTCGAGGTCGGTGACGGCGTGCTCGGCGAGCAGCGCGGCCAGCCGGGCCGGGTCGGCGCGCCGGGCGTCGTCGACGACCACCAGGGTGTCGCCGCGGCAGATCCGGATCCACTGCTGGACGGAGGCGTCGAAGGAGACGCTGGCGTTCCAGGCGACGACGGACGGCTCGGGCCGGTAGGCGCCGGCCTGCTCCAGGCCGGCCGCGAGGTCGGCGACGGCGCCGTGCGGCACCTCGACGCCCTTGGGGCGGCCGGTGGAACCGGAGGTGTAGATGACGTAGGCGGAGTCCAGCGGGTCCGGGACGAAATCGTCGGCGTCGGCCGCCGTGGCCTCGGACGCCGCGTCGGGGCGGAGCACCGGGACGCCGGCCGGGACGGGCGGGGCCGCCTCGGCGCTGACCACGGCGGCGAGGCCGGCGTCGGCGGCCATGAAGGAGATCCGCTCGGCCGGGTAGGCCGGGTCCAGCGGGACGTACGCGGCGCCGGCCCGCCAGACGGCGAGCAGCGCGACCGGCAGGTCCAGGGTGCGGGCGAGGTGGACGCCGACCTTGTCGCCGCGGCGCACGCCCCGGGCCCGGAGGGCGGCGGCGAGG
>NZ_JAIY01000010.1:1280675-1305880 GCF_000710405.2 Kitasatospora sp. MBT66
GGGGCAGGGAGGGGTGGGGCCGGGCCCGGACAGCTGCCCGCGGTCGGGCACCGGCGCCACCCCTCTGCCGCGGGCCGGTCAGACCTCCCCGGCCAGGCGGGCCAGGGCCCCGGCGTAGGTGTCGACGAACTCCTCCGCCGTGGCGTCGTCCACCAGCGCCCGCTGGTGGTCCACCGCGAGCAGCACCCGCTGCGAGGCCGGGTCCTGGATCAGCGAGGCGCCGAAGGTGAAGCTGTTGGGCTCGTGCCGGTAGGTGGGTTCGCTGCCGATCCGGCCGTCCTCGATCCGGGCCGCGCTGAGCCGCCCCAGGGCGTGGAAGCGCAGGTAGCCGAACTGGCTGTCGAGCGCGGTGTCGGCCATCATCCGGGCCAGCCGGGCGAACGGCACCCGGCGGTGCGGCATCATGTCCAGCTCCTCACGGTGCACGTGCCGCACCAGCGCCGCGAGGTCCTCGCCCGGTTCGGCGACCAGCGGCACGGTGTTGAGGAACAGCCCGTAGACCTCGGTGCCGCCGAGGCGTTCGAGCCGGCCGTTCATCGCCAGCCCGGTGGTGACCCGCTGCCGCCCGGTGATCCGGGCGAGGGCGTACAGGTGGGCGGCGAGCGCGACGGACTTGACCGGGACGGAGAGCGCGTCGGCGACGGCGCGCAGCTGGCCCGGCGCGTCCGGCAGCACCCGTTCGACGGTGCGCGGCAGCTCGTGGACGTCCTCGCTGCCGGGCCAGAGCTGGGCGGTGGCGCCGTCGAGCCGCTGGTGCCAGTAGGCGAGCGAGTCCCGGTCGGTGGTGGCGGCGCGTTCGACGGCCACGAAGTCGCGGAAGGCGGTGCGCGGCGGCGGGGCGGGCGCGGAGACCGGGTCGGCGGTGAGCGCGGTGTGCCGTTCGAGGATCTCGGTGAGCAGGGAGGTGAAGCTCCAGCCGTCCAGGATCGCGTGGTGCTCGGAGATGGTGAGCTGGAACGCCCGGTCGGCGAGCCGCTGCACGGTGATCCGGAACAGCGGCGGTTCGGCGAGGTCGAACGGCCGGTCGCGGTGGTCCTCGAAGACGGCGCGGACCTCCGGGTCCTGCTCCGCCTCGGGCCGGTCGCGCAGGTCGGCGAACTCGACCGGGGCGGGCAGGGTGCCGTGCACCAGCTGGAGCGGTTCGCCGTAGCCGGACAGGTCGAGGCCGGTGCGCAGCACGGCGTGGCGGGCCATCGCCTCGTTGACCGAGCGGCGGAACGCGGTCTCGTCGAGGTCGCCGCTGATCCGGTAGGAGTTGACGTTGTGGTAGCTGTCGGTGCCGCCGGCGACCTCCATGTGGAAGACCATGGACAGCTGCATCGACACCATGGGGTAGGCGTCGACGATCCCGGGCGGCAGCTGGGCGCGGTCCTCCTCGTCGATCAGCGCGAACGGCAGGTCGGCGCCGGGGTCGGCCTCGACGGGCCGGGCGAGCGGCAGCAGGGCGGCGACGGTGGGCGCGTTGAAGACGTCCCGCAGCGAGACCTGCCAGCCCCGGTCGTGCAGGGCGCCGGCGAGCTGGACGGCCCGGATGGAGTCGCCGCCGAGGTGGAAGAAGTCGTCGTGGACGCCGATCCCGGGGACTCCGAGCACCTCGGTCCAGACGGCGGCGAACAGCTCCTCCTCCGGGCTGCGGGCCTCGACGTGTCGGCCGGCCCGGGTGGGCGCGGCGCGGCCGGGGGCGGGCAGCGCGGCCCGGTCGACCTTGCCGTTGACGGTCAGCGGCAGCGCCTCCAGCTCGGTGACGCTGGCCGGGACCATGTAGGCGGGCAGGGATCGGCCGAGGAACTCGTGGACGTCCGCCGGGGCGCGGCCGGTGACGTAGGCGGCGAGCCGGTCCTCGTGGACGGTCACCACGCAGGCGTCGACGTCGGGGTGGGCGGCGAGGGCGTTCTCGATCTCGCCGAGCTCGATCCGGAAGCCGCGCAGTTTGACCTGGAAGTCGGCGCGGCCGACGTATTCGAGGCCGCCGTCCGGCAGCCGCCGGGCGACGTCGCCGGTGCGGTAGAGGCGGGCGCCGGGCGGTCCGGCCGGGTCGGCGACGAAGCGTCCGGCGGTGAGTCCGGGGCGCCCCCAGTAGCCGTGGGCGAGGCTGCCGCCGCCGATGTACAGCTCGCCGGGCACCCCGGGCGGGCAGGGACGCAGCCAGTCGTCCAGGACGGCGGCGGTCAGGTGCCGCATCGGCTCGCCGATCAGGCTGCGCTCGAAGCCGGCGCCGCCCTCGGCCACGTCGTGGATCGTGACGTGCACGGTGGTCTCGGTGATGCCGTACAGGTTGCACAGCCGGGCGGGCGGCAGCGGGTCGAGGTCGTGCCAGCGCTGGACCACGCCGGGGTCGAGCGCCTCGCCGCCGAGCATGATCCAGCGCAGCTCCGGGAGGGCGCGGGGGCGGCGGCGCAGGGCCGGTTCGAGCTGGCGCAGCGCGGACGGGGTGAGGCACAGGTGGGTGACCCGCTCGGTGTCGAGGAGTTCGGCGAACTCCTCGGGCGAGCGGCTGGTCAGGTAGGGCACGACGAGCAGCCGGGCGCCGTGCAGCAGTGCGCCCCAGAGCTCCCAGACGGTCCAGTCGAAGGCGTAGCTGTGGAACAGCGTCCAGGTGGTGTCGGGGCCGAAGCCGAAGTGCTCGCGGCCGGAGTCCAGCAGGCGGCTGACGTGCTCGTGGGCGACGGCGACGCCCTTGGGGCGGCCGGTGGAGCCGGAGGTGAAGATCAGGTAGGCGAGGTCGCCGGGGCGGCCGACCGCGGGCGGGCGGCTGTCGGGGCGGGCGGCGACCTCGGCGGCCCCGGCGCTGCCGGCGGTGAGGTCGAGGGTCTGCCAGGGGCCGTCGGGGGCGCGGTCGGGGCGGTCGGTGAGGACGGCCCGGACGGCGGTGTCGCCGAAGACCAGGGCGGCCCGGTCGGCGGGGGCGACCAGGTCGACCGGCACGTAGGCGGCGCCGGCCTTGAGCACGGCGAGGATCGCGACCGGCACGGCGGCGGTGCGTTCCAGCAGCAGGCCGACCCGGTCGCCGGGGCGGACGCCGCGCTCGATCAGGGTGTGCGCCAGCCGGTTGGCGCGGCGGTCGAGTTCGGCGTAGTCGAGGCGTTCCTGCCCGTCGTCGACGGCCGGGCGGTCGCCGTACGCGTCGGCGGCCCGTTCGAACAGGTGGTGCAGGCAGTGGCCGTCGTCGAGGCGGGCGGCGCGGGGCCGGGCCCCGGCGGCGGGGGCCGCGGTGAGCCGCAGCACGGTGGCGTCCGGGTCGGCGAGGGCGGCGTCCAGCAGGGCCGCGTAGTCGGCGGCCAGCCGCTGGATCGTGCCGGGGTCGAAGAGGTCGCCGTTGTACTCGGCCTCGCCGCGCATTTCGCCGCCGCCGTCGCCGACGGGTTCGAAGACCGACCAGGTGAGGTCGAACTTGCTGGTGCCGTTGGCGCGGACGGTGCGCCGGGCGGCGGCCGGGCCGAGGGCGAGCGGGGTGCTGTCCTCGCTGTGGGCGCCGAACACCACCTGGACCAGCGGCGGGTGCTGCGGGGTGCGGGCGGTGCCGAGGTGGTCGACCAGCTGGTCGAAGGGCAGGTCGAGGTAGCCGAAGGCGTCGAAGGCGCCGTCCTGGATGTCGGCCAGCAGCCCGCGGAAGCTCGCGTCCGGGGCGAGCCGGATCCGCAGCGGCAGCAGGTTGACGAAGTAGCCGAGCAGGTCGGCGAGTTCGGGCCGGTTGCGGGTGGTGACCGGGGTGCCGACGAGCAGGTCGTCGGCGCCGGTCCAGCGGTTCAGCAGCAGGGCGAACGCGGCGAGCTGGACGGTGAACGGGGTGACGCCCTCCTGTTCGGCGAGCTCCCGGACCCGGGCGGCGCTGCCGGGGGCGAGGCCGAAGTGCTCGGTGCCGCCGCGCTCCCCGCGCTCGGCCGGCCGGGGGCGGTCGCCGGGCAGGTCGAGCAGGGTCGGGGCACCGTCCAGGCGGTCCTTCCAGTAGGCCAGGTGCTCCTCGTAGGAGGTGTGCTGCTCCTCCTCGGCCCAGTCGGCGTACTGGGTGCCGAGGGCGGGCAGCTCCGGGGTCCGGCCGTCGAGGAACGCCCGGTAGTGGTCGGTGAGTTCGCGCTCGAAGAGGTCGGCCGACCAGCCGTCCCAGATGATGTGGTGGACGACGAACAGCAGGGTGGTGCGTTCGTCGGCGAGCCGGATCGCCTCGGCGCGCAGCAGCGGGCCGGCCGCGAGGTCGAACGGCTCGGCGGCGCGTTCGGCGATCAACTCCTCGGCCCGGGCTTCGCGTTCGTCCTCCGGCAAGGCGCGCAGGTCGGTGACGGCGAGCGGCACGGCGAGGCCGGGGTGGACGTGCTGGCGGGGGCCGTCGGGGTGCAGGGCGAAGGTGGTGCGCAGCGCCTCGTGCCGGGCGGTGACGGTGTCCAGGGCCCGGGCCAGCAGGTCGAGGTCGAGCGGGCCGGTGACCTCGTACGTCCAGGGGGTGGTGTAGGTGACGGCGCCGGGGTCGAGGCGGTCGAGGAACCAGAGTCCGCGCTGGAGGCCGGAGGCGGGCGCGGTCCGGACGGCTGCGGTGTCGGGGGTTGGGGTGGCGGGGGCCGGGGTGTCGGACGGGCGCACGGCCTCGTTCCCTTCGGTGCGAGCGGTGTCGGGGCGGCCCGTCATCACGAGGCCAGCCGTTCGGCGATGGCGCCCACGGTGCGGCCGCGGAACACCACGTGCGGCGGGACCTTGGTGCCGGTCTCCTGCGAGAGCCGCATGGCGACCCGCACGGCGGCCAGCGAATTGCCGCCGATCCGGAAGAAGTTGTCGTCCGGGCCGAGGTCGCCCGGCAGTTCCAGCACGGCCCGGACGGCGTCGGCCACCAGCCGCTGGCCGGGGGTGAGCGGGTCGGCCGGGGCCTCGGCGCGGCGCTCGGCGGGTGCGGGCAGCGCCTTGCGGTCGACCTTGCCGTTGGGGTTGAGCGGCAGCGCGTCCAGCACGTCGACGGTGGCGGGCACCATGTGCTCGGGCAGCAGCGCCGCCAGGTGGTCGAACAGCGCCTCCGGTCCGGCCGGGCCGGCCCCGGCGTCGAGGGTGACGTAGGCGGCGAGCCGGTGGTCGCCCGGGGCGGGCTGGTGCACGGTGACGGCGGCTTCCCGGACGGCGGGGTGGCGGGTCAGCGCGTCCTCGATCTCGCCGGGCTCGACCCGGAAGCCGCGGATCTTCACCTGGTCGTCGATCCGGCCGGTGATCTCCAGCAGCCCGTCCGACCGCCGGTGGCCGAGGTCGCCGGTGCGGTAGAGGCGTTCGCCGGGGGCGCCGAAGGGGGCGGCGACGAAGCGTTCGGCGGTCAGCGCGGGGCGGCCGAGGTAGCCGTGGGCGAGGCCGCCGCCGGCCGCGTACAGCTCGCCGGTGGTGCCGTCGGGGACGGGTTCCAGCCGCTCGTCCAGGATGTGGATCGCCTTGCCGTGCAGCGGGCGGCCGATCGGGATCGCCGCGCCGGCGGCGTCCTCGGCGGTGGCGCGGTGGCAGGTGGTCAGGCCGAGGCTCTCCACCGGGCCGTAGCCGTTGGCGACCACCAGCCCCGGATACTGGTCGAGCGCCTTGCCGACATGGGTGACCGAGGCGCGCTCGCCGGCCGTGAAGGCCACCTTGAGGTCGTCGTAGGTCGCCGGGAACTCCTCCAGCAGGAAGTTGAACAGGCTGGCCGACAGCTGGAGTTGGGTGACGCCGTGGCGCCGGGTGAGCTCGGCGATCGCCTGCGGGTCGGGCCGCTGGCCGGGCTGGAGCACGCACACCCCGCCGAAGGCCAGCGCGCCGTACAGCTCCAGGGCGAAGGCGTCCCAGGAGACCGGGGAGCACTGCAGCCAGACCTCGTCGGGGCCGAAGCGGGCGTAGTCCTGGCCGAGGTAGGTGGTGGTGAGCGCGCGGTGCGGCACGGCGACGCCCTTGGGACGGCCGGTGGAGCCGGAGGTGAACATCACGCAGGCGAGGTCCTCGCCGGTGACCGGCACGCCCGGGTCGTGGCCGGGGCGGGCGGCGATCGCGGCGGCCTGCGCGTCCAGGTCGAGGTGGCGTCCGACCGGGAACGGCGGGCTCGCGTGCCGGTGGGTGACCAGCAGTGCGGCGCCGCTGTCGGCGACCGCCCCGGCCAGCCGCTCGGCCGGGAAGTCCGGGTCGAGCAGGGTGTAGGCGGCGCCGGTCTTGAGCGCGGCCAGCAGCGCCACCACCAGGTCCGGGCCGCGTTCGACCAGCACGGCGACGGTGTCGCCGCGGCCGGTGCCGGACTCGGCCAGGTGGTGGGCGAGCCGGTTGGCCCGGGTGTTCAGCTCGCCGTAGGTGAGCCGCTGCTCGCCGGAGACCACGGCGAGGGCCTGCGGGGCGGCCGCCGCCCGGGCCTCGACCAGGGCGTGCACGGGCGTCTCCACGACGGTGGCGAGGGTGCCCAGCCAGGCGTCGCACAGCTCGGCCATGGTGGCGGCGTCGAACAGGTCGGAGTCGTACTCGAACCGGCCGGTGAAGTCGGTGCCCCGGTCGTCGACGGAGATCGACAGGTCGAACCGGGAGACCGGGTTGGAGTGCAGCTCCCGGGTCACCTCGACGCCGCCGACGGTCAGCGGGCGGGAGTCCAGCGGGTGCAGCTCCAGCAGCACCTGGCAGAGCGGGTTGCGGTTCTCGGCCCGGTCGTCCGGGCGGTCCTCCAGGACGGTGGCCGCGATGTCGTCGAACGGCGCCTCCTGGTGGCGGTAGCCGGCGATCGCCACCTCGCGGACGTGCCGGACCAGGTCGCGGAAGTCCACGTCCTCGTCGACCCGCACCCGCAGCGGCAGCAGGTTGACGAAGTAGCCGACCAGGGCGTCGAGTTCGACCCGCCCCCGGACGCTGACCGGGGAGCCGAGGACGAGGTCGCGCTGTCCGGTCCGGCGGTGCAGGGTCAGCGCCAGGGCGGCCAGCAGCACCATGAACGGGGTGGCGTCCTCGCTGCGGGCCAGCGCCCGGACGGCCTCGGCGACCGGGCGCGGCATCGCGAAGCGGTGGAAGTCGCCGCGGAACTCCTGGACCTCGGGCCGGGGGTGGTCGGTGGGCAGCACCGGCTCGGTCGGGGCGTCGGCCAGGTGCTCGCGCCAGTGGGCGAGTTGCCGCTCGGCGCTCTGCGCGTCCCGGTACTGCCAGGCGCTGTGGTCGGCGTACTGGACCGCGAGCTCGGGCAGGGCGGCCGGGCGGCCGGTGGCCGACTCCTCGTACAGGGCGGCGAGTTCGCCCTCCAGCACGGGCAGCGAGCCCTCGTCCCAGACGATGTGGTGGCAGAGCAGCAGCAGGGTCGCGGTGTCGCCGGTGCGGTAGAGGTGGGCGCGCAGCAGCGGGCCGGTCTCCAGGTCGAAGGGGACGAGCGCGGCCTCGGCGACCAGCCCGTCCACCCGCCCGGCCTCGGTGTCGGTGACGGTGAACGGCACCTCGACGGCGGGGTGGACCACCTGCCGGGGGCCGTCCTCGGTCAGCTCGAAGGTGGTGCGCAGCGCCTCGTGCCGGGCCACCACGCCCGCCAGCGCCCCGTGCAGCCGCTCGGGGTCGATCGGGCCGGCGAAGCGGAACACCCAGGGCACGATGTAGGTCGGCGCGTCCGGGTTCATCTGGTCGAGGAACCACAGCCCTCGCTGGTACTTGGACAGCGGCGCCGAGGTGGCGCCGGCCCGGGTCAGCGGCGGGCGCTCGCCGCCCGCGGAGGCGGTGACGGCGGCGGCGAACCCGGCCAGGGTCGGGGCGTCGAAGATGGCGTACGGGGAGATCATGCCGAAGGCGTCGAAGACCCGGCCGACCACCCGCACGGCGGTGAGCGAATCGCCGCCGAGGTGGAAGAAGTTGTCCTCGGCGCCGACCTCGGGCACCCCCAGGACGTCCGCCCAGACGGCGGCGATCAGCTGTTCGGCGGGGGTGCGCAGCGGGCGCCCGGCGGGGGCGGCGGCGGGCTGCTCGGCCTGCGGCTCGGGCAGGGCGGCGCGGTCGACCTTGCCGCCGGCGGTCAGCGGGAAGGCGTCCAGCACGGTGACGGTGGCCGGGACCATGTGCTCGGGCAGCCGCTCGGCCAGGTGGGCGCGGAGCACACCCTGGTCCGGGGCGGCGCCGGTGACGTAGGCGGCGAGCCGGCCCTCGTGGGCGACCACCACGGCGCCGGCCACGTCCGGGTGGGCGGCCAGGACCTGTTCGATCTCGCCGGGCTCGACCCGGAAGCCGCGGATCTTCACCTGGTGGTCGGCGCGGCCGACGAACTCCAGCGGGGCGTCCGGGGCCGCGCGCCGGACGACGTCGCCGGTGCGGTACATCCGGGCGCCCGGCTCGGGCGCGAAGGGGTCGGCGACGAAGCGGCCGGCGCTCTGGCCGGGGCGGCCGTGGTAGCCGGCGGCGAGCAGCGGGCCGCCGAGGTAGAGCTCGCCGGCCTCGCCGGGGGCGGTGACGGGCCGCAGCCGGTCGTCCAACAGGTAGGCGCGGCGGTCGCCGAGCGGGGTGCCGATCGGGACGGAGCCGGTGCCCGGCCCGGTGGGGCCGGCCAGCCGGTGGGTGGTGGCGGTGACGACGGTCTCGGTCGGGCCGTAGGCGTTGAGCAGCGGCACCCCGGTGGCGTCCCACCAGGTGGCGGCGGCGTCCGGGTGCAGCCGGTCGCTGCCGGAGATCATCAGCCGCAGGGTGCGGGGCGCCCGCTCGCGGCCGCGGTCGCGCACGGCCGGTACGACCTCCTGGAAGTAGCCGGCCGGCAGGTTGGCGACGGTGACGCCCTCGGTGTCAAGCAGGTCCAGCAGGGCGTCGGGGGCGAGCAGTTGCTGCTCGGGGATCACCAGGCAGGCGCCCGCCGAGAGGGCGGTGAGCACCTGCTCGACGGCGACGTCGACGGTGGGGCGGGCGAGGTGCAGCACCACGTCCTCGGCGGTGAGGCCGAAGCGCTCGACGGCGGCGGCCAGGTGGCCGCTGAGGGCGGCGAGCGGCACGTGCACGCCCTTGGGGCGGCCGGTGGTGCCGGAGGTGTAGATGAGGTAGCCGGCGGTGGCGGGCGGCTCGTCCGGCAGGTCGGCGGCAGACGCGCCCGTGGGCTCGCCCGCCGGCTCTCCGGTCGGGTCGCCGATCAGGTCGCCGGTCTGCTCTCCGGTCAGCTCGCCGTCCGTGAGGGCGAGGGTGGCGCCGGCGTCCTCGCGGATCCAGCGGTTGCGCTCCTCCGGGGCCTCCCGGTCCAGCGGCAGGTAGGTGGCACCGGCGCGGAGCGCGGCGAGCAGGCCGACCAGGTGGTCGAGCCGGTCGCGACCGGTGACGGCGACCGTGCGGCCGGGGGCGATCCGGGCGGCGAGGGCACCGCTCAGCTCGTCCAGCTCCCGGTAGCGGACGGTCCGCTCGCCGAGCCGGACGGCCGGGCGGTCCGGGAACCGGCGCGCGACGGATATGAAGGGGAAACCGCGAGATTCCATCATCCAACCCCGATGAATTAACGATGCTGCGGGCAGTGGTCTCGACGATAGGCCCGCCTTCCGGGGCCGATCGGCAGAATTTCCGGAAGACCATCGGCAGTTTCAACTGCCGCTTTCCACATGGGTGTTGCCGCAGACGCAGACGGCCCGCCGGGGCGCACGGAGGCGCCGCGACGGGCTCGCGGGAATACGGTCTGCGATTGTCTGCGGGAAAGGAGTGAGGTGGGGGACGGAACTACTCGGGAAAGTCCGGGGACCACACGTCCGCGCGTTCCAGCGCGGCCGGCGTGTACTTGCCGAGCGCGCTGATCAGCAGCCGCAGCTCCAGGGCGAGGCAGTCGGCGAAGCGGATCAGCCCGTCCTCCGGGTCCTCGGCGGCGGCGAGCAGGGCCGCCCGGCCCAGGCCGACCGCGCGGGCGCCCAGCGCAAGGCTCTTGACCGCCCGGCCGCCCTCCCACATCCGCCCCGAGACCAGCAGGCAGGGCGGCGGCCCGGCGGCGGCCAGCCGGCGCAGGCACTCCGCCAGCGGCAGGCCGACCTGGGCCGGGAAGACACCCGGCGCCCAGCCGGTGCCGCCCTCCGCGCCGTCCACGGTGACGGCGTCCGCCCCCGCGTCGGCGGCCACCCGGGCGGCCTCGGCGACGTCCCGGCCGGGGTGCAGCTTCACCCAGATCCGCGCCCGGGGGAAGTTGTTGCGCATCAGCCGGACCTGCTGGCGCAGGATCTCGGCCGTGAAGGTGCCGGGTGTACTGGCGCGCAGCACCCGGCTGTCGTCGCCGAAGACCGGGTCGATGCCGTAGCGGTCGCCGAGCCGGGCGGCGTCCGCCGCGTCCAGCACGGTCATCCCGCCGAGGCCCGGCTTGGCGCCCTGGCCGACCTTCAACTCGAAGGCGAGCCGCCCGGATTCGAGCAGCGGCAGGGCCGCCGGGTCGCTGTACACGAGGTTCCACACCTCGGCGTCGGCGTCCTCGGTGGACTGCTGGACGGCCACCCCGCCCAGCCCGTCCGGGAGTTCCTCCGCGTAGGCGCGCAACCGGCCGAGCAGGGCCCGGTCGGCGGCCTCGCCGAGCCGGCCGTAGCCGTTCACCGGGACGACGTTCTCGCCGATCACCATCGGCAGGCCGAGCGCGCCCGCCTGTCGGCTCAGCGCCAGGCCGAGGTCACCGCCGGCCGCCCGGGTGGAGCCGGTCGCGGACACGTACACCGGCAGCGCGGACGTGAACCCGCCGATCCCGGTCGTGAGTTCGACGTCCCGGTAGTCCGGTTCGCGGCCCAGGTCGATCAGCCGGGCGAGACGCTGCGGCACGAACACCGGCGGCACGATCCGCAGCGCGTCGAGCGCGTCCCCGGCGTCCGGGCCCGGCTGTCCGGCCGGCGGGCGCTCGGCGCCGAGCAGCACCTGCCCGTAACTGCCGGGCGGCGGGAAGGCGGCGGCCGTGCCGACCCGGGCCCGGTGCCGGACCTCCTCCTCCGGGAAGCCGGGTGCCGAGAGGTCGCTCATGCGCCCGCCCCGTTCCGTCCGGTGGTGTCCCGTCCGACCCGAATGCTGCGTCCGCTCACGGCGACACCACCCCCGCCAGCTTCGGGAAGGCGCTGGCCTGCCAGACCGCGTCCAGCCCGGCGACGTAGCGGGTCAGCCGCTCCACCCCGATGCCGAAGCCGGCACTGGCGGGCACGCCCTCGCGGACCAGGTCCAGGTACCAGCGGTACTTCTGCGGGTTCTCGCCAGTCTCCCGCATCCGGGTGATGATCTCGGCGTAGTCGTTGGTGCGCTGGCTGCCGCTGCACAGCTCGCCGAAGCCCTCGGCCGCGATCAGGTCGAAGTTCCGCAGCAGGCCCGGGTCCTCGGGGTTCTCCCGGTCGTAGAAGCCGCGCGAGCCCTTGGGGTAGTCGGTGACGAAGAACGGCCGGTCGCGCCGGGCGGAGAGCAGTGCCTCACCGGCCCAGTCGAGTTCGGCGTCCGGGCTCTGCGGGTGGCCGAGGCCCTGGAGCTCCGCCACCGCCTCGGCGTGCCGCATCCGGCCGAAGGAGCCCTTCAGCAGCTCGGCGAACGCGTCGGTGTCGCGGCCGAGTTCGGCGAACTCCTTGGGCAGCTCGCGGACCGCGCTGCCGACGATGTGCGCCACCAGCTCCTCCACCAGCTGCACCACGTCGTCCCGGGTGGCGCCCGCCACCTCCACGTCCAACTGGTGGAACTCGGCCAGGTGGCGGTTGGTCCCGGCGGTCTCCAACGGCTCCAGCCGGACGTTCGGCGCGATGCAGAAGATCTTGTCGAAGGCCAGCAGCGAGGCCTGCTTGTAGAGGATCGCGCTGGTCATCAGCTTGTAGCGGTGGCCGTAGAAGTCGATGTCGACCTGCTTGGAGCCGCGCGAGCCGGGATCGGTGACCGGGCCGATGATCGGCGGCAGCAGCTCGGTGAAGCCCCGGCCGCGCAGGAACTCGCGGGCGGCGAACAGCAGCTTGTGCTGGATCCGCAGGGCGGCCCGGGTGGTCGGGGAGGTCAGGTGGCGGCCGGGCTCGGGAAGCGTCGCGGCGCCGGTCGCGGGGGTGGGCCCGTCGGTGGTCATGGCGTGGTGTGTCCCAACTCTCGTGGTGCGGCGGGTGTTCGGTCGAGGTCCGGGGTCTCGGCGGCGCGACTGTCGTAGCTCCACTGGACGTGGGAGAGCGCGCCGAGCAGGTCGGCCGAGCCGAGGATCGGCGGGCGCGGGCCGCCGGACAGGCCGGCGATCGGCATCGAGCCGACGTTCGACCAGTGCAGCCGGCCGTCCGGCCCGAGCGAGCTGCGGGCCCGGCCCGCGTTGTCGGGGTGCAGGCAGTAGGGGACGTCCAGGTAGCCGGCCGCGAAGGCGCGGACCAGGGCCCGGCCGATGTCGGTGTCCAGCTCCAGCACGGCGCCGATCAGCGCCCGCGCCTCGGCCTCGATGCCGGTGTCCGGGACGGCGGTGAGCGGCGGGCGCAGGCGCTCCGCGGCGGCAGCGGCGGCGGCCGTCTCCAGCGCCGTCACGTTCTCGCCGACGGTCGGGATCCGGTGCGCCTCGGCCGTCGTCTTCACGATCAGCCGGGCCGCGCCGGTGCGCACCGCCAGCCGGGCCGCGTCCTCCAGCAGCAGCCTGGCCCCGCCGGGGGTGCGCGGGAACACGCCCATGTAGGCGTAGAGCACGAGATGCCGGTCGACGTCGGGCAGCAGTTCGTCGGCGAGCCGGCCGAGCACCGTGAGCGCCTCCTCGTCCTGCACCCGGTCCGGCTGCTGGGCGTAGCTGAGCGAGATGCTGCGCAGCCCGTGCTGGCGGAAGAACAGCGCCTCCAGCACGCTGACCGCGATCAGCAGACTGGGCGGGCAGAGCTGCCCCATCAGACAGCCGCCGAAGGTCTCCAGATGCGGCTCGGCGCCGAACTCCCGCAGCGAGGCGAGGAGTTCGCAGCTGCGCCGCCAGCAGGCCACCGCCTCGCTGAGCGGGGTGCGGCTGTACGGCAGGCAGTAGGAGACCGGGCCGCCCTCGGTGGCGTCCAGGCCGACCGCGAGCAGCGCCCTGATGATGTGCTCGGGCATCGCCGAACCGTGCCGGACCTGCACCGGGAAGCGGGCGTCCGAGACCCCGCGCAGCACCGCCCTGGTGACGTCCACCGGGTGGCTGGCGATCGGGTAGCCGTTGAGGCCGACGCCCTCGTTGAGGGCGCTCCGGGCGGCGGCGAGGTCCCCGGTGCGGGTGTAGCTGTCCAGGGTGATGGTGCCGACGGTGGTGGCGGCGGCGCCGCGGGTGGCGAGCAGGCCGTCGCGCATCCGCAGCGGGTCGGCCATGCCCATCCGGGGCTGGACCACCAGGGTCCCGGCGGCCCGGGCGCGGGCGACGAAGGCGCCGAAGCCGGGGGTGGCGGGGGCGTCACCGCGAGGCGCGGTGGCGGGGACGGTCATCGCAGCACCCCGGAGGCGGAGGCGGTGGGCAGGGTTCTGGCGGCGGTGGGCAGCGCCCGGTCGGCGGGCAGCGCGCGGCCGTCGGACGCGGACAGGGCCCGCGAGGCGGCGGAGGGCAGCGCGCCGACGAAGGAGCGGAAGTCGGCGACCGAACGCCCCTCCTCGAACACCCCGTCGTACCCGGCCGCGAGCAGCGACCGCTGCCGGTCCGGGTCGCCGGAGCCGGCGATGCCGAGCTTGCCGCCGATCACGGTCGGGGTGGCGGCCAGTTCGGGGCAGGCGCGCAGCGCCTGGATCACCCGCAGCCCGTCGTGGTAGCCGTGTCCGTTGACGCTGCTGAGCACGATCAGGTCGGGCTCGATCCGGCGGCACTCGGAGACCAGCAGCTCGTCCGGCACACAGGCACCCAGGTTGGTGACCCGGTGGCCCAGCTCCTCCAGCAGCAGTTGGAGGAAGACCAGGTTCCAGGTGTGCGAGTCCGAGGCCATCGTCGTCACGACGACGTCCAGACCGGCCGGTTCGGCCTTTCCGCGCTGCGGCTCCAACTGGTTCACGGCGCAAACCCTCTGTAGTCGGTGGGTGGTGGGAGTCCCGGCCCGGCGGCGCCGGCGACCGGCTCGCCCGGCCTGAGCAGAACGCTAGGCAGGATCGGACCGGCGGACCGGCAGCTCGTCCGGCAAGTGACGGGCAGTATCGGGACCCGGCGGCTCGGCCCGCCGCACCCGGCACGGGTAAGCGTCACCGCAGCAGGACCCCTGGTGCGCCCCGTCGTCCGGCGGCTCAGCCCGCCGCGGCCAGGACCGGGTACGCCCCGGCGCCGCCGAACAACCGGCGGCAGAGGTTGAGCACGGTGAACCGGACGCCGTCCCGGGCCGGCACGCTGCGGATCAGCCCGCTGGCCAGCAGTTCGTGCACGGCGGCCAGCGACTCCTGCGGCGGCCGTCCGCTCAGCTCGACGGCGTCCTCCCCGGACCAGTCCCCCGGCTCGGCGGCCAGCCGCTGCAGCAGGTCGCGCTGGCCCAGCGTCAGCCGGTCCACCGCCGCGTCCAGCGCCTCGCCCACGCCGCCACGACCGCCGAAGCCGGCCGGCGGCGGCCCCAGGTGGAACGGCCCGTCCGCCATCCGCGCCACCAACTGGCGCGGCGAGAGCACCGTCGACCAGCCGGCCGCCAGCTCCAGGGCGCCGGGCAAACCGTCCAGCTGGCGGCAGAGCGCGGCCACCGCGGGCGCCTCCTCCGGCTCCAGCCGGTACCCGGGGCGCAGCCGGCGCAGGTGCGACAGCAGCAGCCGGACGGCGCCGACCTCGGCCAGCGCGGCCGGGTCGTGGTCGAGCTCGGGACCGGGGGTGGGCAGCGGGGCCAGCGGGACCACCTGCCCGCCGGGCAGCGGCTGGGCGACCCGGGCGGTGATCAGCACGCTCAGGCCGGGGCAGCGCTGGAACAGCTCGTCCAGCAGGGCGGTCTCCACCCCGGCGTCGGCACCGTCCAGGACCAGCAGGGTGGGGCGGGCGCCGATCGCCCCGACCAGGTCGGCCCGGCGCTCGGGGCCCATCCCGGGCTGGCGGGCCCAGTCGATCCAGCGCACCGACCAGCGGGCGGTCAGGTGCAGCCGGCGGGCCACCTCCAGCACCAGCCGGGTCTTGCCGACCCCACCGAGTCCGGCCACGGTGACCAGCCGGTCGCCGTGCACGGCGAGGGCCTCGGTGAGCACGTCGATCTCCGGTTCGCGGCCGACGATCGCGCCCCGGGCGACCGGCGGCGCGGTCGGCTCGTCGCGCGGCTCCTCGGCGAGCGCCTGGCGGCGGGCGGCCGCCTCGAACACCGAGCGGCTGCGGCCCTCCAGCCGCAGCGCGTCGGCGAGCAGCCGGACCGTCTCCTGCCGGGGGCGCTGGACCCGTCCGCTCTCCATGTCCCGGATCGCCCGGACGCTCAGTGTCGCGTGGTCGGCGAGGATCTGCTGGGTCAGGCCGATGCGCTCGCGCCGGATCCTGAGCAGCTCGCCGAAGCCCGCCGTCGACTGCAGGGTGTGACCGCCGTCCATGCTCCGTCCGCCTTCCGTGGGTTGGCCAAGTACCGGGGACCAGGGGCCCGCGCCCCCCGTCAGGCGGGCCCGAGGGCGGCGCCGGACGGTGGTGACCGTCGGACCGGCTTTCCCCTGGCGCCGATGGTCCACGGCCCGGCTCTACGGCCGATCAACGGCCGATCACCGCAGATTCACGACACCTCCGCATCGTCCACGAACCCTCCGGACGCCCGAAGGCGCGGAGCGGGATCGACGGCGGCGGGCGGGACGGGCGGGAAAGGGTGGCGGAACGGGACCGGCCCGGGCGTACCGCATCGGGGAACGGTACGACCGGGCCGGTGGCTCGGGGCGGGACTGCGTCGGGGCCGGGGTCGGGCTCAGGCGCGCTGGAGCCCCGGGTGGTACGCCTCGCTGACGAAGGAGGCGGCGGTGGACACCGTGCCGCCGGGGCGGGTGATGTGCGAGACCACCCGGTAGTCGGCGCGGGCGTGCTCCTCGTCGAGGGTGATCGCGGTGTAGCCGCGCCGCCCGTCGTAGAACTTCAGGTGCGGATTGGCGGCGGTCAGGGTGGCCCAGTTGCCCGGGTGCTCCTCGCCGTCCCCGTCGCTGGCGATCGAGGTACCGACGATCTCCACGCCGACGGTCCGCGAGTCCGGGTTGTCGAAGTCGCGCTTGACGTCCATCGCGTAGGCGACGTGCACGTCCCCGGTGAGGACGACGAGGTTCTCGACGCCGATGTCCTCGACCCCGGCCAGCAGCCGTTCGCGGGCGGCCGGGTAGCCGTCCCAGGCGTCCATGGACAGCTTGGAGACCTCGGCGGTGGTGTTCTTGCGGCGGGAGAGCACCACCTGCTGCGGCACCACGTTCCACACCGCGCGGGAGCTGCGGAAGCCGTCCAGCAGCCAGCGCTCCTGGGTGGCGCCCATCAGGGTGCGGCGCGGGTCCGCCGACTCCGCGGTGGGGTACTGCCAGCCGTCGCCGTTGGCCTGGTCGGATCGGTACTGGCGGGTGTCGAGGATGTCGAACTGCGCCAGCCGGCCGTAGTGGTGGCGGCGGTACAGCTTGAGTTCGGTGGCGTTCGGCTGCGGCATCCGCAGCGGCATGTTCTCCCAGTAGGCGCGGGTGGCGGCGGCGCGGCGGGCGACGAAGGCATCCGGGGACTGGCCCTTCTCGGGGATGCCGGCCGCGTAGTTGTTCTCCACCTCGTGGTCGTCCCAGGTGACGTACCAGGGGAAGGCGGCGTGCGCGGCCTGGAGGTCGGGGTCGGTCTTGTAGAGGGAGTAGCGCAGCCGGTAGTCCGCCAGGGTGGTGGTCTCGTGCGCGAACAGCGACGGCAGGGTGCGGTCGGTGTACTTGCGGTCGCCGCCCGCGGCGTCGATCGCGTACTCGTAGATGTAGTCGCCGACGTGGAAGACGGCGTCGAGGTCCTCCTCCGCGAGGTGCTTGTACGCGGTGAAGTAGCCGTCCTCGTAGGCCTGGCAGGAGACCAGGCCGAGGCGGACCCGGTCGACGTGGCGGTTGCGGGCCGGGGCGGTCCGGGTCCGGCCGACCGGGCTGGTCCAGGCGCCGGCCCGGAAGCGGTACCAGTACACCCGGTCGTGGTCGAGGCCGTCGGCGTCCACGTGCACCGACCAGTCGAACTCGGCGTGGGCCCGGGCGGTGCCGCGCCGGGCGACCTTGCGGAAGCGCTCGTCCCGGGCGATCTCCCAGTCCACCTCGACCACGCCGGCCGGCGGCAGGCCGCTGCCGGGCTCCAGCGGGCGGGGCGCGAGGCGGGTCCAGAGCACCACCGCGTCACCGAGCGCGTCACCGGAGGCGACGCCGAGGGTGAACGGGTTCTCGGTCAGGGTGCGGGGCGCGAGCTCGTTGTCGGCGGCGTGGGCGCTCGGCAGCTCGGTGGTGAACGCGAGCGCGGCGGCCGCCGAGGCGACCGTCAGGAAGCGGCGGCGGCCGAGGCCGAGGCGGGCGGCGGCCTCGGTCAACCGCCGGTCGGGCGAGGGCTGCTGGTCTGTGCGGGCCATGGGCTGGACTGCCTTCCGTACGCGGGGGCCGGACCGGCCGGGCGCACCGGCCGGTCACTGCGGCCGGGACACCGGCTGTGCACGGAGGGAAATTGGACCGGCCCGTGCGGTACGGCGGGCGTCGGAGCATCGGCGGGCAGGTGATCATCGCGTGATCACAGCGGCCGGATCGGACAATCGGGAGATTCCTGCCGGAGTCACGCGGTGGAGTCCGCTCCGGATTCGTACCGAGCGGGGCGGTCGGCGCGGACCCGCCCGCCCCACTCGGCCCGCCGGTCCTGCCCGCACGCAGATGGACGAGCGCCGCCCGTCCCTCCACCGCGCGCGGGTTGCACGCCCGTCGACGGAGCCTCACGGCCCGGCGCCGGACGGCGACCGGCAGGTCCTCGGCCACCGTGCCGATCGACGGCGTTCACGGTGGAGCCCGGGGCGAGATCACCCCGATGGGCCTGCGGGTGGGTGGCGGCAGCCAATCACGACACCGCACCCACCCGCAAACCCGCCGCTCACGGGATCGGACGCTCCGTCATACTCCGAGCCCGGAAGGGTTGTTCACGGCCTGTTGCCCTCCGGGGAGCGGTCTGCCGTCCCGGCACCGGAAGGTCGGCCGCAGGAGGGGCCGGCGGAGGACCGGCGCCTCCCGGGGCGGACCGTGCGGGAACAGCCGATTCGCTTTCCACCGGCCCGGTGCGTAAGGTCGTGTTCACCGACGCGGGGTGGAGCAGCTCGGTAGCTCGCTGGGCTCATAACCCAGAGGTCGCAGGTTCAAATCCTGTCCCCGCTACTCAGTAGCAACGAAGGCCCGGAGGATCCGTCCTCCGGGCCTTCGCCGTTCCCGGAACCGTTGCCCCGAACCATTGCCCCGAACCGTTCCCGAGGTTTCCCGAAGCCGCCCCCCGAGCAAGAAATCGGCTTCCCGGGCACCCCGGCCGAAAGCGATTCGCTTTCCACCGGCCCAGTGCGTAAGGTCGTGTTCACCGACGCGGGGTGGAGCAGCTCGGTAGCTCGCTGGGCTCATAACCCAGAGGTCGCAGGTTCAAATCCTGTCCCCGCTACTCAGTAGCAACGAAGGCCCGGAGGATCCGTCCTCCGGGCCTTTGCCGTTCCCGGAACCGTTACCCCGCAACCGCTCACCGAGCAAAAAATCGGCTTCCCGGCACCCCGGCCGAAAGCGATTCGCTTTTCACCCGCACAGTGCCGTAAGGTCGTGTTCACCGACGCGGGGTGGAGCAGCTCGGTAGCTCGCTGGGCTCATAACCCAGAGGTCGCAGGTTCAAATCCTGTCCCCGCTACTCAGTAGCAACGAAGGCCCGGAGGATCCGTCCTCCGGGCCTTCGCCGTTCCCGGAACCGTTACCCCGCAACCGCTCACCGAGCAAAAATCCGGCACCGGAAAATCAAAAGGGCCTGGCATCGGCCGCGTGTGGTGCGCAAGAGTGGCCCGACCGCCGCCGCGACCGATGGAGCCGCCCGTGACCGTCGCCAGGATCGTCCGCTATCACCACGAGTTGCCGGTCGACTTCGACCAGTTGCTGCTGGGCGTCCACGTCGACGCCCGGGCCGACCGGATGTACGACCCGTTCGCCCAGCGGTTCCACCTGGTCGTCGACCACTGGACGAGGCGTCCCGGCTTCTCGTGCGTCGTCTCCTACGACGGCCGCGAACCGACCGGCTTCGCCTACGGCGCACCGCTGGCGGCCGGCCGTGAGTGGTGGCGCGGGCTGCTCGACGCCGCACCGGACCCCGCCGTGACGTTCGGCCTGTCCGAGCTGATGGTCCGCCCCGCCTGGCGCGGACAGGGTCTCGCCGGGCGGCTGCACGACGCCCTGCTGGAGGACCGGCCCGAGGAGTTGGTGTGTCTCCTGGCCGAGGCCGACCAGCCCCGGGCGCGGGCCCGTTGCGAGTCCTGGGGCTACCGCCCGGTGGGCCCGACCCGGCCCGTCGGCGGAAGTCCCGCGTACACGGTGATGCTCCGCCGACTCCGGGCCGCGCCCCTCCCGCCCGCGCCGCTCCTGCCCGTGCCGCCGCTGCGATCCGGCCGGGAGTACCGTGAAAGGGCCGTCGCGCATCCGGACGGTTCGGCGGCCGGCGAGTCCTGAGAACGAGCCTGAGAACGAGTCCTGAGAAAACGTCCATGCCCTCCTCAGGATGTTCAAAGCCGCGCCCCCTACTCTCATCGATCATGGCGATACGAAGCGTCTCCCGGGCAAGAGTGCTGGTACCGGTCGGCCTCCTCGTCGCCGCGGGGGCGGTGGCCGCGGCGCTGCAGGGGCAGTCCGGCGGTGTCGAGGGCCGGCCGCAGATGTCCGTCGTGGCCGACACGACCTCGTCCGCGCCGCCGGTGGTCACCACGGTCGTCCCGGTCACCCCGACGGTCACCCCCACCGCCGCAGCCCCCACCCCGACAGCCGCTCCCGCCGCCTCGGCCGGAGCCGCCGCCGCGGCCCTGCACAGCGCCGTCGACCGGGCCGAGGGCGCGGTCTCGGTGGCGGTCACCGATCTGGGCACCGGGCAGTCGCTCAGCTACGGCGGCCCCGGCCACGGCTTCGCCACCGCCAGCATCGTCAAACTCGACATACTGGCCGCGCTGCTGCTCCGGACCCAGGACCTCGGCAGCACGCCGACCGCCGCCCAGCGCGACCTGGCCACCACGATGATCGAGAACAGCGACAACGACTCCGCCACCGGCCTGTGGGACGAGATAGGCGCGGACCCGGGTCTCGACGCCGCCAACGCACGCTTCGGACTGACCGCCACCGAGGCCGGCCAGGACGGCTACTGGGGCCTCACCTCGACCACCGCCGACGACCAACTGCGGTTGCTGCGCCAGGTGTTCACCGACGATTCGCTGCTCTCCCCCGCCTCCCGCGCCTACATCCAGGAGTTGCTCGACCAGGTGGAGGACGACCAGCGCTGGGGCGTGGGCGCGGCGGCGAGCAACGGCGGGTTCGAGGTGAAGAACGGCTGGCTGCCGAGGGACACGGACGGTCTGTGGGTGATCAACAGCATCGGCCGGGTCGAGCGGGACGGGCACGAGCTGCTGATCGCCGTGGTCTCGGACGGGAATCCGACCGACACCGACGGCATGGACCTGGTGGAGTCGGTGGCCCGGGCGGCGGCCGCGGCCGTCACCGGGGGCTGAGCGCTCATCCCGGCCGCCCAGCCCGGTCGGGTCGGGTCGGGTCGGGTGGGCCGAGCAGATCGGGTAGGCCGAGTCGGTCGAGGAACTGCCGTTGGCCGTCCAGGAATCCGTCCGCGAAGAGCGAGCGGGGCAAGAAGAGCGCGGTGAGCGTGAGCTTGAGCTCCGACCGCTCGACGGAGCGCTTGAGCAGTGAATGGGCCGCGTCCGGGTAGTGCTCGACCGTCAGCGCGCCGCCCGCGTCCAGCGCCTCGCGGTAGCCGCGCTCCGTGTCGGCGGTGTCCACATTGGTGTCCTGGCCCGCGAGGACCAGCAGCACCGGGACGCCGCGCAGGGCGAGGAGGTCCCGGGTGGCGTCGGCGGTGTGGTTCCTGGAGACGAACCCCCAGCGGTCGGCGGTCATGCCGTGCGCGTCGCCGCCCATGGCCGCGAGGTACTCCTCGAAGCTCGCACGGCGCGCCAGCAGCGCCCGGACGGCGTCGCTCCTGGCGGTCTCGGCCTCGACCCGGGCCGCCGACGCGCCCTCGGCGCGCAGTTCGGCGAGGAGGTTGTAGCGGCCCTGCCGGAGCCAGTCGATCGCGGGCGAGACGGCGACGACGAAGCCCACGGGCGTCCTGGCGGCGACCTTCGGCAGGACCCAGCCCGCCTGACTGGCGCCCCAGAGCCCGATCCGGTCACCGTCGATGTCCGGGCGGGCGCGGGCCCAGGCGATCGCGGCGGCCGTCTCGTCGGCCCGGTCGTCCATCGACTGGTCGAGCCAGTTCCCGGGGGCGCCCGCGACACCGGGCTTGTCCCAGGAGAGGGAGGCGTAGCCGGCCCTGGCGTTGGCCTCCCAGATGGGCTTGTAGCCGTCGTCGTGGGTGGCGTCGGTGGGGCCGTCGCCGTGGACGTACACGACGAGGCCGTGGCGCTCGCGGCCGTCCCTGGGGACGGCGAGGACGCCGTTGAGGACGTGGCCGCCGTGGCGGATCGAGACCCGCCGCTCGTCCAGGTCGTAGGAGTTCTGCCACAGCACCGCGCCGACGAGGCCGGCGCCCGCCAGCAGTACCGCGACGAGCGACCACACGGCGGCGCGGAGCCCCCGCCGTCGGGGCTGGGTCTTCGCGTGCACGGGGACGGCCACCTCCGTTCTGGTTCCGGTTCCGCTTCCGACCCTAGATCTATCACCACAAGAACGATCGTGGCGAGTCTGATAGATTTGAGCTCTGGTTTCAAGGACCGAGGAGAAGAGGGGAGCATGGGACCGGACACACCGGACCGCCCCGGCACCGGGGCGGTGACCGTGCGGCGGGGCCTCCCCGCCGGGGCCGAGCGGCGGGCCGCCGAGCTGTACTGGGACGCCTTCGGCCGCAAGCTCGGCCCCGCCCTCGACCCGCCGTTCAAGGCCGTGCCCTTCATCGCCGCCCACCTCAACGCCGACCGCGCGGTCTGCGCGCTCCTCGACGGGCAGCTCGTCGGCCTCGCCGGGTACCGGCACGGCGGGCGGGCGCTCACCGGAGGATCGGCCGGCGCCGTGCTGCGCACCTACGGGCACCTGCGCGGACTGCACCGCCTCCTGCTCCTCACCCTGTTCGAACGCCGACCGGGGGCCGGGCAGCTCCTCATGGACGGGATCGCCGTGAGTCCGGACCTGCGCGGCCGGGGCGTCGGCAGCCTGCTCATCGAGGAGGTGGCTGCCTTCGCCGCGGAGCAGGGCTACCGGGAGATCCGGCTGGACGTGATCGACACCAACCCGCGCGCCCGGGCCCTGTACGAGCGGCGCGGCTTCACGGCCGTACGGACCGAGGAGACGCCCTACCTGCGCCGGCTGCTCGGCTTCGGCGCGGTCACCACCATGCGCCGCCCCGTCGGCACCGCCGGAAGGGCAGGACTGTGAGCACCGGAACCGACGACATCGGAGGCGACCGCGTCGAGGTCCCCACCCGGATGCTCGTCCACGCCCTGATCCGCGAGGACGGCACCGTCGGCGCCGACGAGCTGTACAGCGTCGCCAACACCCTGGGCATGAGCGACCAGCAGGTCCGGCTGTGCGTCAAACGCCTCGTCGCCGAAGGCAGGTTCACCCACCAGGGCCGGGGCCGCAGGGCGGAGCTGCACGCGACCCCGGACACCGTGCGGGCCCTCGCCCCCAACGCGGACTTCCTCCGGCACGCGTTCCGCCAGGACGCCGGGGCCGCGCCCTGGGACGGCGTCTGGCACCTGGCCGCCTTCGCGGTGCCCGAATCGGCGCGCGCCGCCCGGGACGCCCTGCGCGAGACGCTCGTCCACCTCGGCGGCGCCCCGCTGCAGGGCGGGCTGTACGTCAGCGCCAACGCCTGGGAGCCGTACGTCGAGGAAGCGGCCCAGCAACTCGGCGCCCACGGCGGGCTCACCCTCCTCACCACGACCGACCTGCGCCGGGGCGACACCCGGGAACCCGCCGAACTCGCCCGGGAGCTCTGGCCCCTGGCGGAGATCGCCGACCGCTACCACCGCCTCGACCGCATCACCGAACCGCGCCTCGCCCGGCTCACCGGTCCCGCTGAACTCTCCTCCGCCGAACTGCTCACCGTCGCGGTCGAGTTGGCGGCGGAGCTCACCCGCGCCATGGATCCCGACCCGCTGCTGCCGCCCCAGCTCCTGCCCCGGCCCTGGCCCGGCGTCCGGGCCCGGGAGCGGATCGCCCGCTGCTGGGCCGCCCTGTACGCCCGCGACCGGGGCGAGGCCCGCCCGGCGCTCTTCCGCCGCTACGCCGAGATCACCCGGGAGGCGGCGGAGCGGGCCACCGGCTGACCCGGCGCGGCCCTCGGGAGTCACTCCTCCTCGGGGACCTCGACGATCAGCAGCGTCCCGCGGCTGCCGGGCCGGACGGCGTGGGCCGCCCGCGCCGGGATCCGGTGCAGCTCGCCGGGGCCGACCGTCAACTCGACTCCGTCGACGAGCAGTTCGAGGCGGCCGTCGAGGACGAGCAGCACCTCCGGGTTGTCGTGGGACTCGACGGGCAGCGGCCGCCCGTCCATCCGCATGACCTTCACGGCCGCCGTGCCCACCTGCTGGAGCACGCGCGAGGCCCACGCCTCCGGCAGTTCGGACGCGGCGGCGGACAGGTCGACCGGGTTCACGGCGTTCGGGTTCACGGCGTTCGGGTTCAGAGCATTCGGGTTCAGAGCATTCGGGTTCACGGCATACCTCCACGGCGGACCCGCCCCGCCGTGGAGGCAGGACCGGACCGCGAAGTGTTCGAAGGGGACGTCCCGGACGCTATCCGAGCGGCCGGGCCCGTTGGTCGACCGTTTGGTAAAACCTCGCGCGGCGCCCTCCCTCCGGGATCGTCTCAGCGCGACAGTCCGGCCCGGTGGGCGAGGATGGCGAGGCGGACGCGGTCGCGGGCCGCGAGCTTGTGGAGCAGTCGGCCGATGTGGGTCTTGGCGGTGCCCTCGGTGATGTGGAGGCGCGCGGCGATCTCGGGGTTGGTGAGCCCGTCGCCGACCAGCGCCAGCACCTCGCGCTCGCGGGCCGTGAGGGCGAGCACGGCGGTGCGCGCCCGGGCCCGCGCCGGGTCCTCGTCGGCGGCGCCCGGCCCGGCGGCCAGCAACCCCGTCAGCTCGGTGATCAGCTGCCGGGCGATGCCGGGCGCGAGCGCACCCTCACCGGCGGCCACCGCCCGTACCGCGGCGAGGAGTTCGGCGGGTTCGGCGTCCTTGAGCAGGAAGCCCGCCGCCCCGGCGCGCAGCGCGCCGCGCACATAGGTGTCGAGCGCGTAGGTGCTGAGGATCAGCACCCGGCTGCCCGAGGGTCCGGCGACGATCCGGCGGGTGGCCTCGATCCCGTCCAGGCCGGGCATCCGGATGTCCATGAGGACGACGTCCGGCCGTTCCCGGTGGGCGAGTTCGACGGCCTCGGCGCCGTCCGCCGCCTCCCCCGCCACCGTGAAGCCCGGGGCGAGGCGCAGGATGCCGGCGAACCCGGCGCGGACGAGGGCCTGGTCGTCGGCGACCAGGACCCGGACCGTCACGGCCGGCCCTCCGTCGCCGCCGGGCCTGACCCGGAGTCGGCCCCGGCCAGTGGCAGCCCCGCGCTGACCCGGAAGCCGCCCGTCGGGGTAGGCCCGGCCACGCACCAGCCGCCGTACGAGGCCACCCGCTCCCGCATCCCGGCCAGGCCGGTGCCACCGACGCCACCGGTGCCCACCGGCTGCACCGGGCGCGGACGCACGCCGTCCCCGGGCCCGTCGTCCGTGACCTCCAGCCACAGTTCGTCGTCCCGGTACTCGACCTCCGCCCGGGCCTCGGCGGCGCCCGCGTGCCGGACCACGTTGGCGAGCGCCTCCCGCAGGATCCGGTACCCGGACAGGCCGACGCCGGGCGGCAGTTCGCGCTCCGGCCCGCGGATCCGCACCCGCACCTCGACCCCGCCGGAACCGGCCCACTCCGCCAGCCGCCGCAGATCGTCCACCGCCAGACCGGGGGCGGGCACCGGGACGGGCAGCCCTTCCCCGGGCTCGCCGTCCTCGCGGAGGACGGCGAGCAGCGTCCGGGTCTCGCGCAGCGCGTCCGTGCTCACGGCCCGGATCGCCGCCAGCGCCGTCCCGGCCGCCTCCGCACCGCCGTCCGCTCCCGCGTGTGCCAGCGCGTACTGGCCGAAGCCCGCCTGGACGCTCACCACGCCGAGGCTGTGCGCCACCACGTCGTGCACCTCCTGTGCCAGCAGCAGCCGTTCCTCCGAGCGGGCGGCCCGCTCCAG
>NZ_JAIY01000010.1:1306432-1306812 GCF_000710405.2 Kitasatospora sp. MBT66
GAGCCGCTTCGTCCAGGGCGCCCGGGTCACGGCGTGCGCGGTCGCGGGTCCGGCCGTCGGCTGGTTCTGCACCCGGCCAGGCTAGCCAGCGAAGGACGGCCGGACATCCGACCACGGTCGTATGCCCACGGCCGGACGCGCCGGACCGGGGCGGGCCGTCACCTTGGTCACGGCACCACTCCCGTCACCCGAACCGATCGAAGGAACCCGACCGTGCCCCGACGCCGTTCCCGCCCGGCCGCCGCCCTGCTCGCCGGCCTGCTCAGCACCGGCGCGCTCGCCACCACGGCGGCGCTCCCCGCGACCGCGCACGCCGCCACCACGGCCGGCGCCACTACTGGCACCACCGCCGCGATCCCGCTCGCCCTCCCCGCGCCGAC
>NZ_JAIY01000010.1:1306854-1317218 GCF_000710405.2 Kitasatospora sp. MBT66
CCGCAGCGCCCCGATCTCTGGGCGCCCACCCCGCGGCCGCGCGAACTGATGGCACAGCTCTGGTACCCGGCCGCCACCTGCGGCGGACCCGCCCACCGGCTCGCGCCGTGGCTCGACCCCGCCGCGCTGACCCACCTGGAGAGCGACTACCTCGGTGCCGCCCCGGGGCAACTGGCCTGGCCCGTCACCCACTCCCGCCAGGACGCCCCGGCCGACCGCGGCACCCGCCACCCGGTCGTGCTCTACTCCCCCGGTTCCCGCGCCGACCGCGCCTTCGGCACCCTGGCCGCCGAGGACCTCGCCTCGCGCGGCTACGTGGTCGTCGCCGTCGACCACACCTTCGACGCCGGTGAGGTCACCTTCCCGGACGGGCGACTGGAGGTCCGCAACAAGCCCGCCGTGTTCGCCATGACGGACGCCGGGATCGTCGACTACCGCACCACCGACGTCCGCTTCGTCCTGGACCGGCTGACCGAACTCGCGGCCGGCGCCGACCCCGACGCCGAGCACCGCCCCCTCCCGCCGGGCCTCGGTGCGGCGATCGACCCCGCCACCGTCGGTATGGTCGGCCACTCCATGGGCGGCGCCACCACCGTCCAGATCCTGCACGACGACCCGCGCGTCCTGGCCGGGGTCTCGCTCGACGGCCCGGTCTTCGGCACCGCCGCCACCGACGGCGTGGACCGCCCGCTGCTGCTCTTCCGCGCCTCGGACGAGCGCCCGGTGCGCGACGCGATGTGGGACGCGCTGTGGCCGCACCTCGGCTCCTGGCGCCGCCAACTCACCCTGGGCGACTCGGGCCACGGCACCTTCTCCGACCTCGAAGCCCTCCTGCCCGCCGCCCGGCCCGTGCTCGGCTGGCCCGCCGGACAACTCGACGCGTTCCTCGGCACCCTCGCCCCGGCCCGCGCCGTCGACGCCCAACGCGCCTATCTGGCCGCCTTCTTCGACCTCCACCTGCGCCACCGGCCCACCACCCTGTTCAGCGGGCCCTCGGCCGCGTACCCGGAGGTCCGGCCGGACCGGTGAGACAGCCCGGACCGGTGGGACGGGACGGAGCGGTGGGACGGCCGCCCCGGCGTCAGCGGCACAGGGCCGCGTCGAGCACACCCTCCAGCTTCCGCGCCGCCGCCTTGTCCGGCGCCTGGACCGTCATCGTGACGGCGGCGGCGCGGCCGTCCTCCGTGACACCGACCCGGGTCTCGTAGCCCGGGATGCTGCCGCCGTGCCCCCAGTACTCCCCGCCGCAGGACAGCGGCGTGCTCACCAGCCCCAGCCCGTAGCCCGATCCCGCCGCGAACGGCTCCCCGGCGGGGGTGGTGCCGCGCATCTCTGCGAGCTGCGCGGGCGGGAGGAGTTCGCCGTCCAGCAACGCCGTGAAGAAGCGATTGAGTTCGGAGGGGGTGGAGACGAGCTGGCCGGCCGCCCAGGCCCAGGAGGGGTCCATGTCTGTGATGTCGACCAGCGGCCCGTCCGCCGACTCGCGGTAGTAGCCGTGCGGATGGGCCCCGCGGATCGTCGCGTCGCCCGGGGCGGGGAAGTAGGTCTGGCGCAGGCCGAGCGGCCGGACGATCCGACGCTCGATCTCCTGGCCCAGGCTGCGCTGCGTCACCGCCTCGACGACCAGCCCGGCGAGGATGTAATTCGTGTTGCTGTAGGCCCACTTGTGGTCCTCGGGCGCGGCGTCGGCCGGGTAGCGGAGGGCGATGTCGAGCAGTTCGCGCGGCTCGTAGCGGCGGACGTCGTCGCCGAGGTGGAGGGTGTAGTTGGGCAGCCCGCTGGTCTGCTGGAGCAGGTGCCGGAGGGTGATCCGGTTGCCGTCGATCCCGTCGCCCCGGACGACGCCGGGCAGGTAGCGCTCCACCGGCGCGTCCAGGTCGAGCCGTCCCTGCGCCACGAGTTGGAGCACGACCACGGCCGTGAAGGTCTTGGTGTTGCTGCCGACCCGCACCCTCCCGTCCTTCGGCACCGCCGCACCGGTGGCGACGTCGCCGACCCCGGCGGTGTAGCTCCGGGTGCGCCCGTCCAGGGAGCGGACGGTGCCCAGCGCACCGGGGGCGCCCGTCTCCGCCAGCAGCGCGTCCAGCCGCTGCTGGACGACGTCCGGGCGGGTGGCGGTGGTCGCGGCCGTCGCCGGGGCGGCGGCGGTAGCGACCAGGGCTGCGGCGGTGACGACCAGGGTGACGGCCTTCCAGCGGCTCATGAAGTGCCTCTCGTGCAGGGGTGCGTGTGCTCGGAGCCCGGCCTCCCGGGTGCTGTTCCACAAGATCACGCGGCCCGCTGGGCGGTCGTCAGCTCACCGGGCGAGCGGCTGTCGGCTCAGAGGAGGAGCAGAGGCGGCCGACCGTGAACCCCTGGTCCTGGCTGCCGTCATCCTCCGGGCCTACCCGGGCGGTTCTCCCTTGTGCAGAGCAACCGGCTTCGGAAGCATGGCTCCACATGATCGACTACAACAGCGAGGCCCGGGCGTACGACACCACCCGGGGCGGCGAACCCCGGGCCGAGGCGGCGGCCGACGCCCTGGAACAGCTGCTCCCGCAGGGCTCCGCGACCGTGCTGGACATCGCCTGCGGCACCGGCATCGTCACGCGCCGACTGCAACGGCCCGGCCGCACCGTGCTGGGTGTCGACCGCTCCCCCGGCATGCTCGTCCCAGCCGCGCGGCGGATACCCGGCGGGGCGGTGTGCGGCGACGCGACGCGGCTCCCGTTCGCCTCGGGGAGCGTCGACGCCGTGGTGATGGTCTGGCTGCTGCACCTGCTGCCGGAGTCGACGGCCGGGGCCGTGCTCGCCGAGGCCCTCCGGGTGCTGCGGCCCGGCGGCAGGCTGGTGACCACCGTCGACAAGGAGGCGGCCTACTTCGCCGAGGACAGCGACCTCGCCCGGGCCACCGCCGAGCTGCGCCGCCAGTACGCGCCGCACGCGCCCGACCGCACCGAGCGGATCCGGGTCTGGGCGGCGACCCACGGCCTGCGCCCGGTCGGCGAGGCCCGCTTCCCCGGCACCGGGCAGGGTCGCGGCGCCCGGCAGTGGCGGGAGGCGATCGACGCAGGCCGCATCCCCTGGTGCAACCGGGCCGACGCCGAGCAGGTGACGGAGGCGGTCCGGCGACTCGCGGCACTCCCGGACCAGGAGACCCCGATCGCCGACCCGCTGTACCGCCTCCTCGCCCTGGAGGTGGGCGGACCGCCGGCACCCTGACGGCGGTCCGCCCCACCCATCACCCCGCCGTCGCGGTGGCGGTGGGGGTCGGGGCCGGGCGGGGACGGCCGTGCTGACGGGTGGTGAGGGGGTACGCCCAGGCGAGGAGGGCGAGCAGCAGGACGAACGGAAGCAGGGTGCAGAGCGCGGCGCTGCCGGCGGCAGTCGCGGTATGGCGGGATTCAGCGGGCATCGGTGAGGCAGCGGGCATCGGCGAGGTCGAGTTCGGCCCACACGGTCTTGGCGCTGGGGGGACGGGGCTCCGTACCCCATCGGTCGGCGAGCGCGTCGATCAGCACCAGCCCACGCCCCGACTGCCCGTCGGAGACCCGCGCCGACGGCAGCACGGGCAGCCGGTCGCCCCGGCAGTCGGACACCTCGATCCTGAGGGTGGCGCCCCGGCGCACGGTGGTGGTGAGGCTGATGTGCAGCTGGAACCCGCGCCCCGGAACGCGCCCGTGTGTGATGGCGTTCGCCGCCAGCTCGGCGACGACGAGCAGCGCCGAATGGAACGGCTCGCCGAAACTGGAGTCCACTCCCCAGTCGGCGAGTTGACGTCTGACGATGCCTCGGCAGAGACAGGCGCCCTTCGCCGTCGCGGCGAGGACGACGGTGTGGCGGCGGGGGTTGTCGAGCGGAATTTCGGTCGTCATGGGGGAAAGCCTGGCGGCACGGCCGTACGCTGACCACGGATCCGGCGGGCACGGAGCGTGCTTGTGCGGACGCGGAGGGTCCGCCTGTTGGCGAGGCCCGGATCAGTCGGTCGCAAACTCGTGTGAGCAGGGGTGGTTCCCATGGTGAGCAGCGTCGAGCGCAGCGAGCGCACGGTCCCCGACGACGGGGAGACGGTGGAGAACTCGGACGGGATCGCCGAGTTCTACAGCGCGGTGGGCAAGTTGGTCAAGCTGTACCGCGAACGGGCCGGCATCACGCAGCGCCAGCTCGCGGAGCGGATCGGGTACAGCGAGGACATGGTCGGCCTCATCGAGCGGGGGAAGCGGACGCCGAGAATCGAGTTCCTGACGGTGGTGGACCCCATCGTCGACGCGGGCGGGGCGCTGAAGGTCGTCGCGGACGACGTGATGAAGGCGAAGATCCGGGTGAGTGAGCGTCACCCGGCTTTCTCGAAGGCGTTCACGGCGGAGGAAGCCAAGGCGATCGAGATTCACGAGTACAGCAGCCTGAACATCCCGGGACTGCTGCAGACGGAGGCGCACGCGCGGGCCCTCTACGACATGCGCAGGCCGTGGCTGTCCGTCGAACAGGTCGATTCGTGGGTGGCTGCACGAATGACCCGGCAGGAGATCCTGAGCCGTTGGCCGCTGCCGGTGATGAGCTGGGTGATCGACGAGAGCGCCCTGCGAAGGCCGCTGGGCGGCTGGGACATCCACGAGGCGCAGCTGCGCCACCTGCTCCATGTGGCCGAGGTGCGCGGCGTGGAACTCCAGGTGATGCCGCTCGACCGCACGGAGAACGCGGGCATGGGCGGCTCGTTCATCCTCCTTACCCAGAGCGGTCGCGCGCAGATCTCCTACGTAGAGGTGCAGCACGTGAACAGGCTGATCACGGATCCTGACGAGGTCCGTAAGATGGCGGCACGGTACGGCACCCTCAGGGGGCAGGCGCTCACCATGAGGGAGTCCCTGGCCCTGATCGAAAAGACTCTGGGAGAGCGGTAGGCATGGCCGAACTCGCGTGGTTCAAGAGCAGCTACAGCAGCAACGAAGGCGCCGCGTGCGTCGAGGTCGCCGAGACCCCCGGCGTGGTCCACGTCCGCGACTCCAAGGACAAGACCGGCCCCCAACTGGCCTTCGAACCGGCCTCGTGGAAGGCGTTCGTCGACTTCGCCGCGAACGCCAGCGTCTGAAACAGCACACCCCCGACGGCCCGCCGCTTCCCAGCGGCGGGCCGTCGGCGCATCCTGGACCCAACGGAGCCAGATGCGAGGAGCATGTCGCGATGACCGAACTGGCATGGTTCAAGAGCAGCCACAGCAGCAACGAGGACGCCGCGTGCGTCGAAGTCGCCTGGCGCAAGAGCACTTACAGCAGCAACGAAGGCGCCCAGTGCGTCGAGGTCGCCGAAACCACCGGCACCGTCCACGTCCGCGACTCCAAGGACAAGACCGGCCCGCAACTGACGTTCGAACCGGCCGCCTGGAAGGCGTTCATCGACTTCGCCGCGAACGCCGACGTCTGAAACAGCGCGCCCCGACAGACCCCGTCTGTACGACCCGCCGACGATTCGTCAGGCCCGCTCCGGCTCCGGCACCTTGTGCACGACGGTGTCCGCCGGTCCGACCGGGCGGCCGTCGGCGGCCAGGACGGCCAGTTCGCGCAGCGGCCGGTCGTCGCGCCGGTCCAGGAGCTCCGAGTGGGGCTCGTCGGGGTCGAAGGAGTGCCGCTCGCCCCACTGGCGTAGCGCGACGACCACCGGGAAGAGGTCCTCGCCCTTCGGGGTGAGCACGTACGCCTGGTAGGCGCTGCCGTCGGAGGCGGGTTCGACGGCGAGGATCCCGGCCTCGACCAGCGCGCGCAGTCGGGCACTGAGGATGTTCTTGGCGACGCCCAGACTGCGCTGGAACTCGCCGAACCGGCGGCTCCCGTCGAAGGCGTCGCGAATGATCAGCAGCGACCACCAGTCGCCGATCGCGTCCACCGAGCGCGCCACGGGGCACGGGTTGTCGTCGAACCTGGTCCGCTTCACCATCTCCGGCCTCCTCGGCACCGACCGCCATTCCATCCGGTTGCAACATGCTACCTCTCCGGCCTAGGGTGCGACCATGTCGGTAGCATCATGCAACCAGAATCCCTCTCGCGTCCTGACCCGCCCCCTCACCCTGCTGTTCGCGCTCGCCAGCGGGGCCGCCGTGGCCAATGTCTACGCGGCCCAGCCCCTGCTGGTCGCCATCGCCGACGAGCTCGACATCGGCCGGGCCGCCGTCGGCGCCGTGGTGACCTGCACCCAGATCGGCTACGGGCTGGGCCTGGTCCTGCTGGTACCGCTCGGCGACCTGCTGGAGCGGCGGCGGCTGGTCACCGTGCAGGCCGTGCTGCTCGCACTCGCGCTGGCCGCGGTGGCCACGGCCGGGAACGCGGCGGCCCTGCTCGCCGGCCTGATGGGGGTGGGCCTGCTCGCGGTGCTCACCCAGGCCCTGGTGGCATTCGCCTCGGCACTGGCCCCGGACGGCGAGCGCGGGCGGGTCGTGGGCACGGTGACCGGAGGCGTCGTCCTCGGCATCCTGCTCGCCCGGACCGTCGCCGGTGCGGTCGCCGACCTCGCCGGGTGGCGAGCCGTGTACGCGCTGTCCGCCCTCCTCACCCTGGTCCTCGCCGCGGCCCTGCGCCGCGCGCTGCCCCGGACCGCGCCACCGACCGCTCGCCGCGCCGACTACCGCCGCGCGCTGCGCTCGCTCGCCCGACTGCCGCTGCGGGAACCGGTGTTCCGGCGGCGCGGGCTGATCACCCTCCTGGTGTTCGCGGCCTTCAGTACGCTCTGGAGCAGCGTCGCACTCCCGCTGAGCGACGCCCCGTACTCGCTCACCCCGGCCGCCGTCGGGGCCTTCGGCCTGGCCGGCGCGGCCGGTGCGGCGGCCGCGGCACCGGCGGGCCGGCTCTTCGACCGCGGGCTCGGCCGGTGGACGTCCGGCGCGGGCCTCGCCCTGCTGACCCTCTCCTGGCTGCCGCTGGCGCTCACCCGGCAGTCGCTCTGGGCTCTCGCCCTCGGCGCGGTCCTGCTGGACTTCGCCGTCCAGGCGGTCCACGTCACCAACCAGAGCACGGTGCTGGCCCTGGACCCGACCGCGGGCGGTCGGCTGATCGGCGGCTACATGGTGTTCTACTCGCTCGGCAGCGCACTCGGCGCGATCACTTCCACGGCCGCGTACGCGGCCGCCGGCTGGTCCGCCGTCTGCCTGCTCGGCACCGCGTTCAGCCTGCTCGCCCTCCTCGCCTGGGCGGCCTGGGACCTCCGCCCGGCGGGCACGGAGGGCGATGCGCCGCAACACCGGCCGCACCGGTAGCGGGGAGTGGGAAGTCGACGCCGCCGACTTCCCACTCCCCGCGTGCCACGCGATCATCCTGCGGACCGGTGCCGCGCCATTGGTGGGCGGTGCCCCGTCACAGCCCGGTGGCGAGCCAAGTTGTCACAGCCGCAGTGGCGACGAGCCCGACGTTGAGTGCTATCCGGCGGCGGCCGCCGGTCCGACACACTCGAAGCCGTTCGAGGCTCCGGGCGGGCGACCCGGGACGGGTTGCCGGACACCCGTCAGGAGGGCTGGGACCAGCGCTGGTTGGCGCCACCGGTGCAGTCCAACAGCACCAGCTGGTTGCCGTTGGTCGGGTCGGACCCCGGGACGCTCAGGCACAGGTTGGACTGCGGGTTGACGATCCGCACGTCGACGAACTGGCCCGGGCTGCAGTTCACGGAGGTGGTGGTGTTGCCGACGATCACCGAGCTCTTGACGTAGGAGTCGTAGATTCGACCACCGAAGCTCCACGCGCATTGGCCCTGCAGCGTCCAGGTCTGGCGCGGGTCGATTCCGATTCACTCCCCGAACTGGTTCAGCTCGCCGATGACGGCATAGGTGCGGCGGGCGCGGAGGCCAGGGAGGCCGCAGGGGCCTCCGGCGCGAAGGCTGCCGCTACGGGCGCCCCGGGGCCGGAGGCGAGGTCGGCCGAGGGTGCGGCGAGGGCGGCCGCCACCGCCATGAGCAGGACCGCGAGCAGGGTCGGAGCACGACGCATCGAAGGTTCCCTTCCTGGCCGCGAGACTTCCAGCTCAACACCCTTTCGGCTGATTTGACTGATCAACAGATTTCCCGGGCCGCTGGCCGGCCATGGGTATTGACCGCCCGGCGTCAACGGGGTCGGCGAACGGAACCACGGGCGGGGCCCTCGGCACTGCCGAGGGCCCCGCCGTGCGGCGTCCGCGACATCACGGGGTGGGAGGTCGACATCGCCGACTTCCCACTCACGTCCCGTTCGATGCAGCCGCTCGGCACGCCGGTGCCGTCGCCGCATCCGTCGGTCGGCAACCGTGCTCCGTCACAGCCCGGTGGCGAGCCAAGTTGTCACAGCCGCAGTGGTGACGAGCCCGACGTTGAGTGCTGTCCGTCGGTCGCCGCCGGTCAGGTGGACGGCGATCGCACCGGCCTGGAGGAGGACGAGGCCGCCGGCCGCGACCGCTGCCAGCGGGAGCGCGACACCGGTGAGCGGCGGCAGGACCAGGCCCGCCGCACCCAGCACCTCGACCGCCCCCAGAGCCCTGAGGGCGGGCAGGGGGATCCGGTCGACCCAGGCCATCATCGGCCGGAGCTGATCGCGGGTGCGGGTCACCTTCAGCGTGCCCGCGTAGAGGTAGAAGAGCGCGAGCGGTCCCGCGAGGATCCAGTAGGCGATGTTCATGGTGAGAAGTCCACCGCCGGGCGCCCGCCGGTGTCCAAGACCCGTTTTCGCTGCGCCGATACCTGGCGGGTATCGGCGCAGCAGGGGCCCATGGAGCTGCGCCAGGCCGTCGGCAGTCCTCCTCCACCCCTACAGACCCCGGTTGTACGGGCGGCGAAATACGTTGTGCGACCAGCGTCCCCAGGAGTAATAACCGTGGTAGGACGCGCAGTTGTGCGCGCCGATGCGAGCATGCCGGTCGTGCTGCGAGGGAGATCCATGGGGCGTGTGGTGGTCGCCGCTCGGGCGGTGGCCGTGGTTGTCGCCACGTGGCTGGCGCTGGTCCTGCTGATGGTGCTGGTGGTCCTGCTGGGCTCGCTGCTGCCGGGCACCTCGGTCCGCGGCGTCCTCTCGTCCTCACTCGTTCCGCTGTGGCTGCTCGCCCTGTTGCTCGGACCGCCGGTCGCCTGCGTCGCGCTGCGCCGGTGGATCGCCGTCGGCCGGTCCGGCGGTGCGGCCGGGGCTCCGCCTCCCAGGTCCGACGAGCCGTGGGACTTCCGGGCTCCGCCTCCCATGTCCGACGAGCAGTGGGACTTCCGGGCCCCGCCTCCGCGGTCCGACGAGCAGTGGGACTTCCGGGCCCCGCCTGCCCCGTCCGACCCGGAAGCCCCACGCACCACGCCGGGCACGCCCGCGCCGGAGACCCCGGAGGACCCGGAGACCCCGGTGGACCCTCACGCCGAGGCCCGGCGGCGACGGGCCCGTGCGAACGCCGAGCGGGCGGCCAGTGCGGCAGCCCAACGGGCGCGCGAGGAGAAGGCCCGCCGACGGGCCCGGCGCAACCGCCGCCCGCGCTGACGGGCCCACGGTACTGAACGACAAGCACGGAGTGGGAAGTCGACGCCGCCGACTTCCCACTCCGTTCCCGCCGGTGCGGCGGTCACCCACCGCCTGTCAGTTGGGCAGGGGCTTGACGATCGTGTGGGTGATGACCTGCCCCGTGATCTGCTTGGTCTCCAGCTTCTGGTGGCCGACCGGCTGGCTGGCCTTGATGGCGACCGGGGGTGCCGGCTTCTCCTCCACTGCGGGCTCGTCGGCGGTGGCCTCGGTGGGCTGCTCCTCGGACATGGGGGTCTCCTTCTGTCGTAACCGGAACGGACGTAGTCGATCTTCCCCGACGGAGACCCGCAGTAACCGATCGATTACCAGTCACCGAAACGGGCGCCAATGGCCGGGACGGCCCTACTCCGCCGCGGCAGGGGCGTAGCTCTTGGCCTCGGAGTACTTCCACGAGGCGAACTGCCAGGTGCCCAGCCTGAGCTCCAGCCGCTGGTTCGGCGCGAGAGTTCCGGTGACCGTGATGTCCCGCCAGGCCCGCCCGGCGTCCGAGCAGCCCGTCTCCTCGGAGTTCTTCCACGACTCGTCGCTGCCGCCGTACTGGAGCCACGCCGTGTGCCTGCCGATCACGGCGCAGTTCGCCTGCAGGGATCCCTCCAGGTGGTAGGTGCGGTTCCCCTCCCCGCTCCAGGTCAGCAGGCCGGAGAACGACAGCACCGCCAGCGTGGAGCCGTTCGACTTCTCGTGGTTGACCTGGAAGGAGACCCGTTCGCCGGGCGCGTCCGGCCCGTCCAGGTACTTGTGCGCGCCGACCAGGAGCAGCACGTTCTCGCCCACCGGCGCGTCGGCGGCGATCATCCCCCGGGTGACCGCCTCCTTCCACTGCGGGGTGGCGGTCAGGTCGCGGATCAGCGCGGGACCGTCCCCGTCCGCGAAGAACTC
>NZ_JAIY01000010.1:1317594-1318159 GCF_000710405.2 Kitasatospora sp. MBT66
CATGATCAACGACGCCGGACACCACCCGTCACCGTCCCTGGGCACGGGTCCCGGGTGGGACCGCCGCCCCGTCAGGACGCAGTGCGCCCGGACGAGTCCGGCCGGTCATTGCCGTTGACGACGACCACCTCGGTGGCGCTCTCGTAGGAGTAGGTGCGCCCGACGCTGTCCGGTTGGCGGGTGTCGGTGACGCGCCGGTCCTCCTCCACCGCGCGTCCGTGGTCGTCGCTCGCCCGGCCGTGTCCGGGCCGCAGCACAGCGGCGCCACAGAAGGTCGATGCCGTCGACCTTCTGTGGCGTCGCCCCCCAGGGAAGGTCAAGTCAAGCCCCTCGAAGGGGATTTCGTGCTACTCCGCGCCCGTCCCAGGGTGGACCGCAAGTCGCCGCGCAGAGGCAGCGCAGAGGCCCGGCAGGGCCTCCCGCAGGACGACGCGGGTGGGGCGGTGCGGATGCGAACGTGGCGGTGGGGCCCGGGGGTCGGGTCCGGGAGGGAACACCATGAACGCCAACCACTGGGCCGGACCGCGTCGTCGCGACCGGCTCGGCCTGCGGCTCGCCGCCGTCG
>NZ_JAIY01000010.1:1318432-1346954 GCF_000710405.2 Kitasatospora sp. MBT66
GCAGCGTCACCAAGACCTTCGTCTCCACCGTCGTACTCCAACTGGCGGACGAGGGGCGGCTCCGGCTGGACGACCCGGTGGAGAAGTACCTGCCGGGCGTCGTCCCGAACGGCGGCGCGATCACCCTGCGGCAGCTGCTGCAGCACACCAGCGGCCTGTTCGACTACCTGGAGGACCCGCGGTTCCTCTACCACGACGAGGCGAGCCTGCGCGCTTACCTGGCCGAGGGACGCTGGACGGACTTCCGGCCCGAGGAGCTGGTCTCCGTCGGCGTCGGGCACACTCCGTACTTCGCGCCCGGGCAGGGCTGGCACTACTCGAACACCAACTACATCCTCACCGGGATGATCATCCGCAAGGTCACCGGGCGCAGCTGGCAGCGCGAGGTCGAACGGCGGATCGTCGAACCGCTGCACCTCGACAGCACGACGTTCCCGAACACCTCCGCCCGGATCCCCGGCCCGCACGCGCACGGGTACGTCCAGCTGCCGGAGGGCCCGGCGGACGTCACCAGGATCAACCCGACCGTCGCGGACGCCGCCGGCAACGGCATCTCCACCGCCGCCGACCTCGACCGCTTCCACGCCGCCCTGTTCGGCGGCAAGCTGCTGACGCCCGCCCGGCTGGCCGAGATGACCACGGCCGTCCCGGCCCCGATGATCGCCGCCCACTACGGCCTGGGCCTGATCCGCTACGACCTGTCGTGCGGCGAGGTCTGGGGCCACACCGGCGGCATCCCCGGCTACAACACGATCATGCTCGGGGCGCGGGACGGCTCGCGGCAGTTCGCCCTCTCGTTCAACCTCCTGGAGGGTGCCGAGACGGACGAGACCGGCGCGGCGATCGACGCGCTGTTCGTCAAGGCGGCCTGCGGCCCGGACGGTGCCGAGGCGGCTTCGGCTGGCGACGGCGCCGGCCGGTCACCGCTGAAGCTGCTGCGCTGAAGCCTCCCGCCCCTCCCCGCCGACACCCACGCCGAGGCCGGCGGCGGCCGAACGGACAGGCATCAGTCCAACAGCGCCGCCGCTTCGGCGAGGTCGGCGTGCGCGCGGTCGAAGGAGCGTGCCGCGACGAGGAACATCGACCGGTCGGTGAGGGCGCGGGCGAGGCGTGCGGGATCGTCGGGCAGGCGGCGGGCGAGCGTCACGCCCTCGTCGAAGCGGGGCGCGAACCGCTCCTCGAACCGGTAGTGGTGGTCGCCGTCGCGGACGGCCGCGCGGATGCTGATCCTGCGCAGGACGTCGACCAGTTCGGGCAGCCGTTCGGCCTCGCGCAGTTCCGCGGCCTCCGCTTCGAGGCCCGGGAGCATGCCGAGAAAGCCCTCCCGGACGTCGCGCGACCAGCCGCGCTCCGTGCCGAACGGCGGCATCGGTGACTCCGGGCTCGCGGCGGGTTCGGCCGCCCGCCCCGACAGGACGAAGAGCGTGCTCCACCAGCCGAGGGACCAGTACCACCTCCTCGCCTCGCCCGCAGTGGCGCTCGCGAGCTGCTCCAGGACGCCCAGGGCCTCCCGTCGGGCGACCGCGGCACTCGCCCCGTCCCCGACGGCCTCCCGCATCCGGGCGAACTGGACCAGCGCCCAGACGAGCAGCAGCGGGCCGGTACCCCGGTCGGTCACCTCGCGCCGGGTCTCCGCGAGGAGCTCGCGGAAAACGGCCGCCGCGGCGTCGTGCAGCCCGGCGCCCTCCAGGGCTCGCCGCCCACCGCACCATCTCCCAGAACGAGTCCTCCGGGGCCCCCTTCCGCGCTGCCACCTCGTACAGCGCCGCCGCTTCCCCGAAGCACCCCTCCTCGGCCAGCACGGTCGCCAGCTGCCCGCTGCGGCCGGCCCCGGCCAGCTCCTCGCAGACCGCGCGGCCTTCCGCCCTGCGCCCGAGGGCGAACAACGAAGCCTGGTAGGCGTTCAGGGCCCGGCGCCACCGCTCCGCCCGGGCCGGCGCCCCGGACCCCAGCAGCAGCACCCGGGCCCGCAACACCGCATCGTGATCGATCGTCAACGCTTCCCCTGTCTCCGGATGACGGACGAAGGAGATTCTGAGCGGCGGGGAACGGACCGGACAAGCCTCCCGAACTGTGCTTTCCGCCCTACGAAAAGCGGCTCTGACCTGTCATGATGGACATGCTTTCACCCTCGGGCACCTTGCACTACGACCGGTGGGCGACCATCCGGTCCAGGACGAGGTGGCCGCGTGCCACCAGATCCTCGCGGCCGTCGACCAGCCCGTGGTGCAGGTAGGAGACGCCCCGACGGACGGTCAGCAGCCACAGCAGCCGCTCTTCCTCGGCCGTCAGCGGGCGGCCGTACCCGGTGAAGTACGCCTCCCGCAGCTCGGGCCGCAGCGGCCACAGGGCGCCGAACAGCCACACGAACTCCGCCGCCGCGACGCCGCTCCTGGCCATCGCGAAGTCGATCAGGCCGTGGCGGCCGGTCTCCTCGTCGTACAGCCAGTTCCGGGTCTCGTAGTCACCGTGCCGGTAGACCAGCGGCAACTGCTCGGCGAGACCCACCAGTTCCTCCGACGCGGCCCGCACCAGGGCGAGCCGGTCGGCGGCCAGATGCGGTGCGGTGCTCTCCAGGCATTCGGCGGCCTCCTGGGCCTGCTCCCGCATCTCGACCCGCACCGCAGCGCGGTCCGCAGCCGTACCGGGCCCGGACGCGTCGTGCCAGCGGCGCAGCAACCGCCCGGCATCCTCGTGCAGGCGCAGCTCGGCGTGCGGCTCCAGCGGCAGGTCCCGCACGACGCGGCCGGGCAGCACCGAGCTGAGGATCGCACGCAACCGCGGGTCGGCGGCGAGCAGCCGCGGCGCCTCCAGGTCGGTCAAGTGCGCTGCGGCGTAGGCGTAACCGGCGACCTCGCGTTCGTAGTCGAGGTCGCCGGGGCCGATCTTCACATAGGCCGTGCGGGGTCCGGCCGTCACCCGCCACACCCGGGAGCTGTTCCGGGGCCAGGAGCGGTCCTCACTCGTGTCCAGGCCGGGCAGGTGGCCGGCGACCCAGTCGCGCAGCTCGGGCGGGAAGGGCTTGGCAGTCATGGTCGTACGTCATCAGTCCGGCCCCGCCGGCGCGGCCGGACACGCCGAACCGACCGCCCTCGCGCCGTCCCGCACCCTTCGCCCGCTGGGACGTCGAAGAACGGTGGGACCCTCGGCAGCTCCGAGGGCCCCACCGCACGAAAGCACCACCGCTTCGGAGTGGGAAGTCGACCCCGCCGACTTCCCACGCCGGCGGCCCGCAGAACGCCGCTCGCAGGTGATGGGTGGGCTCAGCGGTCGACCGACCACGGGGTGCCGGCGGGCGGGCGGCCGGTGGCGAGGATGTGCTCGACGATCTTGAGCGCGCGGCCGATGGGAACGGTGTCCTCGTCGGGGTGATCGTCGTGCTGGCCGTTGCTCAGGACGAAGCCCTCGCTCCAACCCTCGGCCCCCGGGTCGAGGGCGTGCTCGCCCGGGTCACCTGGACCCTCCAGCAGCATGACCATCGCGCGCTCGGCATTGGAGACCACCGCCAACTGCCGCCCGGATCCGCTGGTCAGCCACACCTCGAACCCACCGTCAGCCGCCCTCGCCCGGAGCTCCGCCAGCGCCGCCCCCGGCGCGACCGGTCCAACGCCGCCGACTTCCCACTCCCACTCCTCGGTCACGGGCGCGACGATGCCGCAGCTGCCGCTCGGCGGTCCCGCAGGGCGGTGAGGCGGTGCTCCAACACCGTGCGGCAGGACGGCCACTCCGCCGCTGTGATCGAGAAGATGGCCGAGTCCCGGAGCAGGCCCTCCTCGCCCGGGGCCCAGGAGATGGACCAGTTCCGCAGCACGCCCTCGAAGGTGGCACCAGTTTTCGCGATGGCCGCGCGGGAACGGCCGTTGCAGGCGTCGGTCTTGAGGTCCAGGCGGGAGACGCCCCAGGTCTCGAAGGCGTGCCGGAAGAGCAGGTACTTGGCCTCGGTGTTCAGTCCGCTGCCCTGGGCGGAGGCCGCCAGCCAGGTGAAGCCGACCTCGATCGCGAACAGCGTGCCGTCGGCCGGGTGGCGGCGCGGGTCCAGGAAGGCCGTCGCTCCGACGGCCCGGCCCATGGCGCGGTCCACCTGGGCGTACGGGAGCACCCATCCGGTGTCGCGCCGGGCCAGTTGGGTGTCCACATAGGCGGTGAAGTCGCTCGCCGCCGGCACCCAGGTGAAGCCGTAGCCGGCCCGGTCCTCCGCCGCGGCGAGTGCCAGATCCGGCGCGTGGGCATGCCCCAGCGGTTCCAGGCGGACGAACTCGCCCTCCAGCACGGGCCCTTCGAGCAGCGGCACCCCAACGGCGGAACCCACGGCTCCTCCTCGACACGGTCGACGACACAGACCCCGGCAGCCTCCCAGGCCCCACGACCCGGCGCACCTCCTTATCCACCCACCGAACGCCCGCCGTCCACGGCCGCCGTCCACACTCGCCGTCCACGCCCGCCCGACGGCGGGAAACCGCTCGCCCCGGGAGTGCTGCGGCCCGTACCGTCGCGGGTATGAAGCTGCTCACGGTCAACATCGGGCGGCCCCGCCCCAATCCGTGGAAGGGCCTCGACGCGACGGGCATCGACAAGCGGCCCGTCGACGGGCCGGTGTTCGTCAGCGCTCCCGGCCCCAAGGGCACCGGGGAGGTCGGTCTCGCCGGTGACCGGGTCTACGACGTGAAGCACCACGGCGGTCCCGACCAGGCCGTCTACGCCTACGCCCGGGAGGACCTCGACGCCTGGCAGGCGGCACTGGGTCGGCCGCTCGCGAACGGCGTGTTCGGGGAGAACCTCACCACGCTCGGTCTCGACGTCAACGGCGCGCTGATCGGCGAGCGCTGGCGCGTCGGGCCCGACACCGTACTGGAGGTGTCGGGCCCGCGGGTGCCGTGCGCCACGTTCCAGGGCCGGCTGGAACAGGAGGGCTGGATCAAGCGGTTCACGCGGGCCGCCGTCCCCGGGGCGTACCTCCGGGTGGTCGAGCCGGGGGAGGTCCGGGCCGGCGATCGGATCGGGATCGTGCACCGGCCCGACCACGAGGTCACGGTGGCACTCGTGTTCCGCGCGATGACGCTCGAACCGGACCTGCTGCCCCTCCTGCTGGCCGCGGACGCGCTGCCGGACGAGAGCCGGGAGCACGTCCACCGCCGCACGGCCGGGCGGAGTTCCGGCGGGCCCGCGCAGTCAGGATGAGGGCTCAGACGGGGGCGAGGCGGGTCTTCAACAGGCAGAATTCGTTGCCCTCCGGGTCGGCGAGCACGTGCCAGCTCGCGTCCTCCGGCTGGCCGACGTCGACCGGTACGGCACCGGCGGCGAGGAGGCGTTCGAGTTCGGCGGCCTGGTCGCGGTCGGTGGGGTTGACGTCGATGTGCAGCCGGTTGTTCCCGGGCCTCGGGAGATCGGTGCGGATGAGGAAGATCGTCGCCTGCGGGCCGCCGAACCCCTCGCGCGGGCCGATCTCGATGCAGCCCTCCGCCTCCCGGTCGAGCTCGACGAAGTCCAGGACCTCGCACCAGAACCGGGCCAGCAGCTCCGGGTCGTGGCACTGGAGCACGATCTCACTGATCCGGCACGCCATGGACAGAACCCACTCTCTCGGGACGAGGAAGCACCTTCCCGGGAACTTACCAGCCGGACAGATCGGCGTCGATCGGGTTCCGCGGGCGGCTGCCGGGCGCCGCGAGCGTGATAGCGTCGCCCTCCTCTCCGGTGGGCCGGACGAGGTCTCCCGACAGGCGCTCGATGACCACTCCTGACCAGCAGCTCCGGACCGCTCTTGACGCGCTCGACGCCGCCTTCGCGGCGCTGCCCGAGTCCCCGATAAGCGTCGGCGGCTGCACGCACTGCTACACCGGCGCCGAACTCGAAACCCTCGCGGGCCCCGCGCACGGGGTGCCGGACGATCTGGTCTGCTCCGTCGCGACCGAGGTGCCCGACCACTGGGACGACTTCGCCGCCCTCTACCGCCGGACGACACCGCGGATCGTCCGCCTCCTGACCACCGGCCGGCTGCACGGCGGCTACGGACTGGTCGCCTCCCGACTGCTCGCGGCCGGCTACCGGGGCTGGCCGCCGCCGGAGCGGCAGGCACTGGAGCGCGTCTGGGACGCCTGGTGGCGGTCGACCCTGCACGAGTACCCCGGCACCGACCGGGCCACCGAGGTGCTGGAGACGGTCGCCGTCTGCACCGGCAGCCTCTCGCCGTGGCTGGCCGTCTGGACCGAAACCCGCACCGAGGCGGCGGAGCGTCACTTCGAGGACGCGCTCGACATCTGGCTCGCCGAGCGGGGGCTCGCGGACCTCCGGCTCGGCTTCTACCGCGAACTGCTCGCCGGACCGGAGCTGGTGACCTGGCTGCTCGCCCAGGAGGAGGGCCGCATCGGCGCCGCCCAGCTCTTCGAGGTCGAACGCATCGCGTACAGCTGAGGGCGGACGCCGCGTCTCGGGGCCGCCGGACCTGATGACCCGTCCGCGCAGGGAGTCGGGTGGGCCGACTTCCTGCGCGGACGGTGGAGTCGCCCTCGGCGCGGGGTCTGCGGTCGGGGGGCCGCTGCGCAGAGGGCTCCCGCACGGCTCGGTGGGGCGTGCCGTGCGCGGACCGGGCGCCGCACCACGGGCGGGTGCGGCATGGGATCAGGGCCAGGATCCAGGTCAGGAGTGGGCGGGAGTGGGAGCGGGAGTGGGAAGTCGATCGGGCCGACTTCCCACTCCTTCCCCCCGGCGGGTCCGAAGGGCCGCGGAGCAACCAGCAGCGGCGGACGGCAGCGGACGGCGGACGGGTGCGGGGGCGGCTCCCCCGTCGCCGCCCCGTCGGATCAGGATGCCGCGCGGGCGGGGGGCCGGGCTTGTAAAAATGCGCACTCCGGTCAGCGGTCCGGGCCGCCGTCGACGAACTCGACGGCGGTGGTGACCCGGCCGGCCAGGCGGTCGGCCGGCTCCGGGACCTGCGCGGCCCGGCGGGCGGCGAAGAACACGGTCGGCGGGCAGCCCACCATGGCGCGGAACGAGTGCACCAGGTGCGCCTGGTCGTAGAAGCCGCAGTGGTCGGCGATCCGGGCCCCGCCCCAGCCGGGCCGCCGTTCGAAGGTCAGCAGGGTGCGCTGGAGGCGGAGGATGTCGGCGGCCTGCTTCGGTGCCAGGCCGAGGTGTTCGCGGAAGCGCTGCTCCAGTCGCCGGCGGCTCCAGCCGGTGCTGTCCACCAGCGTGCGCACCGAGGCCCGTCCGTGCGAGGCGCGGAGCTGCTCCCAGGCCCAGCTCACCGAGGGGTCCCAGAGCCGCCCTTCGGCGAACCGCGCGTCGAAGTAGGCGTCCAGCAGGGCGAACCGCGCCGACCAGGTGCGCGACTCGCGCAGCCGGTCCACGAGTTCGCGCGGGCCCCGGCCGGGGAAGGCCCCGCCCGCCTCGATCCACCGGCCGTCGAGGTCGCCGAGCGCCGGGCCGAGGATGCGGTACGCACCCTGGGGGGTGAGCGAGACGGCGAGGCCGTGCAGCCGACCGCTGTGCTCGGCGACGGTCGCGGTGCGCCGCAGCCCGGCGAGGACGGAGCCGAAGGAACCGGTGTCGGTGCCGGCGACGGCATCGGTGAGCCGCAGCGATCCGTCGAAGCCGATCGTCAAGGTCACCACGTCGGTCGGCACTTCGAGCCGGCGGCGGGGCCGGTCCGACTCCAGCCGGTAGCCCCGGTAGCCGAGTACGTACTCGCGCAGTCTCGGCCGGGCCGCGCCGTACGCCATCTCGCACTCGCTGTCGACGAGGTCCAGTGTTCCGCTGCCGCGTTCCATGGGCGCTCCCGCATCGCAGAGACGAAGACTTGACGTGTCCACGATGCCATGGGGTCGGGGTGGTGCGAACGCCGGGTGGCAGGCGGTTGACCGGAATCAACTCCAACGAGCGGTTTGGGCGTTCGCACGCCGGGATTCCCGGGATTCGACCCCGATGATGCTTCGGGCGCTTCGCCGACGAAGCACTCACATCAGCATATTGACAGACCGATTCCCGAGCACCGATTCCCGAACCGAGGAACGATGAAGCTCTTCCGCACCCTGCCCCTGGTGGCCTCGGCCGCCCTCCTGAGCAGCCTCTCCGTGGCCGCCCGGACCGAACCGGCCGCGGCCGCCGGCTCGTTCGTGGTCAGTGAGGCCCAGTTCAACAAGATGTTCCCGAACCGGAACGCCTTCTACACCTACAACGGGTTGGTCGACTCCCTGAGCGCCTACCCGGCGTTCGCCAACACCGGGAACGACGCCACCAAGCGGCGCGAGGCGGCCGCACTGCTCGCCAACGTCAGCCACGAGACCGGCGGACTCAAGTACGTCGTCGAGCAGAACACCGCCAACTACCCCCACTACTGCGACACCTCGCAGCCCTACGGCTGTCCGGCCGGGCAGAAGGCGTACTACGGGCGCGGACCGCTCCAGCTGAGCTGGAACTTCAACTACAAGGCGGCCGGCGACGCCCTGCACATCGACCTGCTGCGCGACCCGTACCAGGTGGAGCGGAACTCCGCCGTCGCCTGGAAGACGGCCCTCTGGTTCTGGAACACGCAGAGCGGCGCCGGCCGGTCGACCCCGCACGACGCCGTCGTCAACAACAAGGGCTTCGGCGAGACCATCCGCAGCATCAACGGCGCGCTGGAGTGCGACGGCAAGAACCCGGACGAGCGCAACGACCGCATCAACCTCTTCCGCAACTTCACCGGCGTCCTCGGCACCGACGTCGGCGGCGGCAACATCTCCTGCTGAACCGGTGAACCGCTGAACGGCTGAACGGCTGAACGGCTGAACGGCTGAACGGCTGAAGCGTGGGGGCCGGCGCCGTCGACCCCCACGCACCTCACCGGGGAGATCGGGTCACTTGACCCGCACCCCGACTTAGGTAAGCCTAACCTTATGTCAGATGACTCCCCAACGCACGGCCTGAGCGGCGTGGCGATGACCCTGCTCACCCCCCTCTACGGCCGCGCCCACGCGCAACGCCTAATCCCCGGCAGCGAGTTCAGCGACCCGCAGGCCACCCGCGTCCTCCACGAGACCGGCTTCCGCGACTCCGAGGTGCTGACCGACCGCTCCAACGCCGTCGGATCGATCCACCGGGCCGTCGTGTTCGACGCCATCACCCGGCGCTTCGCCCACACCCACCCCACCGGGACCGTGCTGTCCGTCGGCATCGGCCTCTGCACCCGCGACCAGCGCCTCGCCGACACCGTGCCCGACAGCGTCCGCTGGCTCGGCGTGGACGTCCCCGAGGTGGTCGAGCTGCGCGACCGCCTCCTGCCCGACAGCCAGGCCCGGGTCCACCCGGCCTCCCTCACCGCACCGGGATGGACCGACGTCGTGGAGGAACGGCCCGAACCCGTCCTGGTCCTCGCGGAAGGGGTCCTGATGTACCTCTCCCCCGCCGAGGTCACCGGCTTCCTCGCCGACACCCGCCGCCACCTCGGCCCCGGCACCCGCCTCGCCGCCGACTTCTTCCACCCGTGGATCGCCCGCAGCGGCCTCCACCCCATCTCCCGCGCCACCGGCGCCCGCTTCCGCTCCGGCGCCCGCAGCAGCACCGGCCTCGCAGCCCTCTCCCCCGGCTGGACGGCCGCCGCCGAACACCCGGTGATGGAACGCATCGGCCCCGCCCAACGCATCGCCGCGGCCGCCCTCCGCCCCCTGCTGCTCGGGCACCGCCCCTACGCCGTGGCGGAGCTGACCGCCGGCTCGTAGCGGAGCGCCGCGCCCCGGTCGCAGTCGCGGTCGGGGGCGGCCGTACGGGGGCGGCCGTACGGGGGCGGCCGCGGCCCCGGGGCGGGCGGGTGCGAGGGTGGGGGCGTGAACGAGACGATCATGGCCGCTGCCCGCGAACGAGCCGCCGGGCACCGGCGGCGGTTCGACCTCCGCTTCGAGGCGTACTTCGACGCCCTGCCGGAGCGTCTCGACACGCCCGCGCTCAGCCGCTTCACCCCGCGCTGCCTGGAGCTGCTGCGGGACCTCTCGCTGCGCGGGGGCAAGCGGCTGCGGGTCGCCCTGCTGTACGAGGCCGCCCGGCTGGTGACCACCGGTCCGGTGCCCGGTCTGGCAGAGGCCGCGCTGAGCATCGAACTGCTGCAGACGCACGGGCTCGTCCACGACGACATCATCGACGACGCGCCCCTGCGGCGCGGCGGCCCGTCCACCTACTACGCCTACCGCCAGGAGTTCCCGACGGCGGACCGCACCGCGCTCGGCCTGGCCGTCCTGGCCGGGGACCTCGCCGCCTTCCTGTCGATGCGGGTCCTGCTGGAGGCGGACGTCCCCGCCGAACTGCGGCAGGCGATGCTGGAGGTGCAGTTGGACGCCGGCGCCGAGACGGTGGCCGGCCAGATCGTCGACCTCGAACGCGACCTCCGGCGGATCCCGGACGAGGAGTTCCTGCACACCGTCTGCGAGTACAAGTCCACCCGGTACTCCGTGCTCGCGCCGCTGCGGCTGGGCCTGCTGGCCGCCGGGGAGCGCCTCGGCGGCGAGGAGGACGCGCGGCTGCGCCGCTACGCGATCCCGGTCGGCATCGGCGGCCAGCTGCGCGACGACTACCTCGACCTGTTCGGCGACGAGGACAGCACCGGCAAGTCCACCGGCGCCGACCTCCGCGCGGGCCGCCGCAGCTACGCCGTGAGCGCCCTGCTCGCGGCCGCCGACGAGGAGCAGCGGGCCGTGGTGGAGTCCGCGCTCGGCGACCCGCACTGCCCGGCCGCGACGGTCGAGCGAGTCCGCGAGCTGGCCCGGCGGCTGGGCGTGGACCGCAAGCTCCGGGCCGACATGCGCCGCTGCGCCGAGGTTGCCGCCGCCGAGGCCGGGACATGGCGCCCGCACTGGCGCGAGGAGGCGGTGGCCTTCTTCGCGGGCCTGCCGCTCGCCAACGTGGTGAGCTCCTGAACCAGACACCCCCGGCCCGCCGCACCTCCTCCCGGGGGCTCCAGGGTCGCGGGCTACTTCCCGGCCCACCCCAGGAGGTCGATCCGCAGCTTCGGGTTCTCGGCGTCGTTGTCGACGGAGAGGACCTTGAAGTACCTCGGGTATCCCTCGGCGGTCCGCAGACAGAACCGGTCTCCCGGAACGGGGACCACGATCCGGCCGTCGCTGAGGGTGGAGGCGATCTCCTGGCAGCGCTTCGGCCCCGGCACCGGCTCCCCGTCCGGGACCCGGGCCATCACCGCATCGTTGTCCGGGGCGAGGTAGGCCTTGCCGCCGACGACCCCGGTGATCCTCAGGTCGACGCTGCCGGCCCCGCCTCTGCTCGGCGTGTTGGGCTCCAGGTCGACCTGGCCGTCCACCACGTACTGACTGTTGTAGGTGACCAGCCAGCCGGGGTCGACCGGGACGGGTGGGTCCGAGGCCGCCGGAGTGCCGCCCGCGCCCGCCGCCGGTCCGCCCGTCGTGTCGGGCGCCGCTGCCGACGTGCTCCTCGGAGTGGCGGTGACCGTGACGGTCGCGGTCGCCGTCACGGTCTCGCTCACGGTCGTCGTCACCGCCGGACGTGCCGCCGTCGGCGAGTTGACGACCACGGGCAGGCCCAGGAAGCCGAGCGCGAGGCCTGCCGCGCCCGTGAGGGCGGTCACGATCGCCGCCAGATCGGTCCAGCGCCCGGTGCGGCCGGCGACCGCGCGGGGCGGGTGCGGAGGCACCGGCGGAACCACCGGCCCGTCGGAGCGCGGCGGGTATGACGGATCGCTACTCATCGTTCCCCCTTCGAGAGTCGGAACGATGATGGCAGCGGCGGGCGCCGCGAGACAGCCGCACCGCGCAATTCGCCATGCCGAAGCGACTCGTGACCGGTCAACGAGTCCTGCGCCGCGGGCGCGCCGCGCGTTCGACGGGTGGACGATCCATCCGTCTTCGATCGGATCGACGAAGGTGATAGTTCGTCAATTCCCCGCGGAATTGGCCGCCCCCGGAGCGAGTGGCCGCGAGCAGCGGGAACAACCGGAACGGGCGGCCCGACGCCGACGCGGAAAAAGCCCGTGGTGACCGGGATTTCGGCGACGCGGAAAAGGGCCGCCCAAGTGGAGGGTGTGCGATCTCCCCGTGGAACGGCACCGCCATACCGGCGCATCGGGTGACCAAGTCGTCACTCTGTGAAGTCACTTGAACCCCAGGAGACCGCCGAGACAGACCTCGCCCCGTTCACATGTCAACCACACATCCTTGAAGCGACATCCTCAACAGCCATTGTGGCTCCGCAGGCTCGGCGGGTAGAGTCCCGGTCCGCCGAGTACCGAACAAGTGCTCGCACGGCATTCTTTGGGGCGGGCATGACAAATAACCGCAGCATCCACGGGGCCAGTTCCGACCTGATTGACGCGTTCACGGAAACCGTGCGCCGATATCCCGAACGACCGGCGGTCGTCCACCACGGAGACACGCTGACTTACCGCCAACTCGGGGAGTTGGTAGGTACCTTGGCCCACCGCCTCGGTACCGGACCCGGTGTGGTGGCCGTTCCGGCGACCCACACGCCGGACACCGTTGTCGCCCTGCTCGGCATCCTCGCGGCCGGCGGGGCGTACTGCCCGGTCGACCCGGCATTCCCGCCGCAGCGGCGGCAGGACATGCTGGCCGCGGTCGGCTGCCGGACGGCGGTCGGCCCGGGCATCGCGCAACCGGGCGTGCGCGTGGTCGAGTTACCGGGCACGACCACCGGAACGCCGGCCGGAGCGCAGGACGCTCCGGAGCGGACCGGGCCGGAGCAGCCGGCGTACCTGCTCTTCACCTCGGGTTCGACCGGGCAGCCGAAACCCGTGGTCACACCGCGCCGGGCGATCTCCGCCACGGTGGACTCGCTGCGCACCCTGTTCGGCCTCACCGCCGAGGACCGGGTGCTGCAGTTCGCCTCGCTGAACTGGGACACCTGCTTCGAGGAGATCCTCCCGACCCTCACCGGCGGTGCCGCGCTCGTCCTCGACCGCGACGCCCACTCCGGCTCGTTCCCGCGCTTCCTGCGGATGGTGGAGCGGGAGCGGATCGGCGTGCTGGACCTGCCCACCGCGTTCTGGCACGAACTCGTCCTCCACCTCGCCGAGGAGGGCCTCGCGCTGCCCGAGTGCGTCCGGCTGCTGGTGATCGGCGGGGAGGCCGCCAACCCGGCCCGGCTCGCCGACTGGGCCGCCCTGGACACCGGGCGAGTCCGGCTGCTCAACACCTACGGGTCCACCGAGACCACGCTGATCACCCACGCCGTCGACCTGCACGGGCCGTTGGCGGCCACGCGGGACCGGCCGTGGGCGGCGGGCGACCGGGTGCCGATCGGGCGTGCCCTGCCCCATGTGTACGAACGGATCAGCGAGCAGGGCGAGTTGCTTATCGGCGGGCCCGCCGTCGCACTCGGCTACCTGGGACTTCCCGAGGCCACCGCGGATCGCTTCAGCGAGGACGCCGAGGGCGTGCGCTGGTACCGCACCGGCGACCGGGTGGGCCGGGCGCCGGACGGCGTACTGACCCACCAGGGGCGGCTGGACGGCGAGTTCAAGGTGCGCGGGATCCGGGTCGACCCGGCCGAGGTCGAGGCACACCTCGCCGGACACCCGGGCGTGCACGCGGTCGCGGTCACGGGGACGACCCTGGCCGGCCGGTCCGCGCTGGTCGCGTACGTGGTCCCGCGCGCCGGGGCGGCGGCCGGGACCCTGGGCGCCGATCTCCGGACGTACCTGCGGGACCGGGTGCCCGGCCATCTGGTGCCCAGCCGGATCACCGTCGTGCCGGAGCTGGTGCTCACGGCCAGCGGCAAGGTCGACCGGGCCGGCTCGCACCGCCTCCACTCGGCGCGCGGCGCCGGTGCCGGTGCCGGCCACGGCGCCGATGCCGGCCGGGGCGCCGGCGAGGGCGCGGGGGCCCAGCTGCCCGAGCCCGAACCCGCGCACCACTAGTACCAATTGCACCAACAGCACCACTCGCACCGGGAACCCCGGCGCGCAGCACCGCCGCCCGGCAAACCACCAGCCGGAGCCGCGGCCGTTCGTCGTACGTACCCGTCGTACCCACTCGCCGTACCCGCCCGGGCCCACCCGTACGGCCCCCGCACCAGGTGCCCCACCGGCGCACCGCACCCCGATGGCCAAAGGAGATCCCTCGTTGAGCAGCGTAGACACCACCCCCGCCGACACGGACGGACTGGTGACGATCTTCCGCCGCGTCCTGGAGACGGACGACGTCGCGGCGGACTCGGACTTCTTCCTCCTCGGCGGTGACTCGCTCATCGCCACCCGCGTCCTGAGCGCGGTCGCCCGGAACTACGGCGTCGAGCTGTCCTTCGAGGACTTCGTGCTCGCGCCCACCCCGGCCGGTCTGGTCGAGCTGATCGCGGCCGCGAGATGACCGGCCCCACCACCAACGGCCCCACCACCAACGGCCCCACCACGAACGGCCCTGCCCGGGTGGCCTCCGCCGTGGTGATCGGCGCCGGGCTGGCCGGTCTCACGGCCGCCGAGGGGCTGGCGGCGCGCGGGGTGGAGGTCACCGTGCTGGAGGCCCGCCCGCGGGTCGGCGGGCGCACGCACGGGATCGAGGTCGCGCCCGGCGCCTGGATCGACGCGGGCGCCGCCTACCTCGGCGCCAAGCACACCGAACTCCTGGCGCTGATCAAGGACCTGGACCTCGCCACCACGCCCACCACCATGCTCGGCGCGAGCCGGTTCGCCCTGAGCCCCACCACCGAAGCGGACGCGGACGGCGAACTCGCCACCCGGGACGGCCGGTTCCCGCCGCTCAACGCGGTCGCGCTCGGCGACCTGTTCGACCGGCTCGCCGAACTCACCGCCCAGGTCGACCCGGAGGCGCCCTGGCTCACCCCGGACGCCGAACGGCTGGACGCCCTCACCGCCGCCGAGTGGGCCGAGCAGGAGCTCGACCACCCGGACGCCCGGCTGTTCTTCCCGCTCTTCCTCGGCGAGATGATGGCCGCCGACCCGGCCGACGTCTCGGTCCTGCACATGGCCTTCTACCTGCGCTCGGGCGGCGGACTGCGCTATCTGAACGCCTTCGAGGGCGGAGCCCAGGAGGACCGGGTCGCCGGCGGCGCGCACCTGCTGTGCGAGCGGCTCGCCGCCCGGCTGACGGACCGGCGGCCCGGCTCGGTGCGGCTCGGCGAACCGGTGCGGTCCGTGGTCCAGGACGCCGAGGGCGTCACCGTGCACACCGAGGCGGGCGCGGCCTACCGGGCCGAGGTCGCCGTGGTGGCACTGCCGCCGCTGCTCGCCGAGTCGCTGGACCTGCGGCCCGTGCGGCCGGCCCCGCGCGCGGGCGAGCGGACCGGACGCGGCTGCGCGGTCAAGGTCAACCTGGTCTACCCCGCGCCGGTCTGGCGCGCGCACGGACTCTCCGGCTGGTCGGTCAACGCCCGGGGCCCGCTGCTCTCCACCGTGGACGACTCGCCGGCCGACGCGCCGGACGGGTCCCGGGTCGGCGTGCTCACCGGCTTCGTCACCGGCGCGGAGGCGCACCGCTACGCGGCCCTGGGGCCGGAGGAGCAGCGCGCGGCCGCCGTCGAGCAGGCCGCCTCGCTGTTCCCGATGCTGCCCGAGCCGATCGGCTTCCACCGCACCGACTGGGTGAACGAGCCCTACAGCAAGGGGTGTTACGCGGCGCTGTTCGGGCCCGGCGACTGGTCGCGGCTCGGCCCGGCGCTGACCGCGCCGCACGGCCGGGTGCACTGGGCCGGCACCGAGACCAGTACCGAGTTCTTCGGCCTGCTGGAGGGCGCGATCCGCTCCGGCCACCGGGTCGTCACGGAGATCCTCGACGCCGAGGGCTGACCCCCGCGCCACCGCCCCACCGAACCACTGCTCCGCCGAACCAACGGCACCACTGGAACCACCGGCACCACCTCCCCGGCACGCGCACACCCGCACCAGTTCTCCCTCACCGCACAGCCCGCGCTCCAGTTCCACAAGAACCGCGGGCCACCCCCCTCAGGAGACCGCCATGAGCGACGAGAGTTCCTCCCCGAACAACGGCCCCTCCGCCGCGCCCACCGCCCCCTCCCCGGTCGCTCCGCTCGCCGCGCGCGAGCAGCTGATGGCCGAGCCCGGGCTCGGGGCCGGCAACTTCCTCGACCACGCCCTCGCCGTGAACCCCAACCGCGCGGTCCCCTTCGCCTTCAGCCACCACCTCGACCACCGCGGCGCGGTGGTGCTGCGCGGCCACAGCCTCCAGGACCTCGCCGCCCTGCGCGACCGCTACGCCGCCTGGTACCACGCGAACGGCGTGCGCCCGGGCGAGCCGGTGGCGGTCGTGATCGCCGAGGGCCTGGAGCCGCTGCTGCACTTCCTCGCGCTCACCGCGCTGGGCGCCGTCCCGGCGCTGGTCAACGACGCCATGCGGCACGACGTGATGGTCCGCTACCTCAACCACGTCGGCGTGGTCGGCGTGGTCGCCGACGACACCACCCGCCTCGCCGCCGCCTACCGCCAGGACCCGCAGCGCCGCCCGAGGTTCATCGCGCTCGCCGCCGAGATCCAGGCCTTCGACGCGGACGCCTCCGGCGGCCTGCCCGCCGAGTACCCGTACCGGCACGCGGCGGACGACGTGGTCGCGCTGATCCACTCCTCCGGCACCACCGGCACGCCGAAGTCGACGATGCTGGCGCACCGGCAGTTCTGGGACGGCAAGCAGCCGCGCATGGTGCGCTTCCCGGCCGAGCCGGAGGACCGGCTGATGTCGCTGATGCCGCACACCCACGCCGGCGGCCTGAGCTACTTCCTCACCGCGACCCTGCTCGGCCTGCCGACCGTGGTGATGGCGGACTGGCGGCGCTCGGTGGTCGAGCCGGTGATGGAGGCCTTCCGGCCCACCATGGTCGCCTCCTTCCCGCGCACCTTCGTCGAACTCGCCACCGGTGAGCTGCCGGTGGCCGGCGCGGCCAAGGTGCACTCCTGGTTCAACACCGGCGACAGCGCGCACTACGGGCACATCCGCCGGCTGGTGCAGCTGGGTGAGCGCCCGGCGGGCCTGATCCGCCCCTGGCTGCTGCCGCAGGAGAAGGCCGAGCAACCCGCGCTGCCCGGTTCGCAGTTCGTCGACGGCCTGGGCTCCTCCGAGATGGGCATGGCGCTGTTCGGCCAGGTCACCACGCCGGAGAGCGTCCGCAACGACCGCTGCGTGGGCAAGCCGCTCGAAGTGGTGCGCCGGGCGGCGGTGCTGGACCAGGACGGCAACGAAGTGCCGGACGGCACGGTCGGGCTGCTCGGGATCGACTCGCCCTCGCGGACGCCCGGCTACTGGAACAACGCGCGGCTGACCGAGAGCTTCGAACTGGCCGGCTACTGGCTGACCGGGGACCTCGCCCGGCGCGACGCCGAGGGCCGGTTCTACCACCTGGACCGCACCGTGGACGTCATCGACACCTCGGCCGGGCCGGTCCACAGCCTGCCGGTCGAGGAGGTGCTGCTGGCGGACTGCGCCGAGCTGGTCCGGGACTGCTCGGTGGTCGGTGTGCCGGGCGCCGCAGGTGAGGGGCAACGACCGGTCGCCGTGGTCCAGTTGCAGCAGGACGCGGAGTCCGTGACCGCCGAGGAGGTGCTGGAGGCCGCCAACAAGGCGCTGGCCGGGGCCGGACTGGCCGCGCTCGCCGCCGTCCGGATCGCCCACACGGCGGCGGAGTTCCCGCTCGGGCCGACCGGCAAGGTGCTCAAGCGCGAACTGCGCACCCGCTTCGCCACCCTCTTCACCGCCCAGTAGCACGGGAATGACCGACCACCTCGTGTCCCCCGCGCGCACCGCCACCGCACCGGGACCGCTACCACCACCACTGGCGGCACCGGCACCGTCGGCACCCGCCCCGCCCCCGCAGCCGTACCAGTACGTCCGGACCCGGCTGGTGGAGCCGGACTGGCGCCGACTGCCCGGCTGGCGCGACGTCACCGAGGCGCAGTGGCGCGACGCCCAGTGGCAGCGCGCGCACTGCGTCAAGAACGCGCGCCAGCTCCGGGCGGTCGTCGGCGATCTGCTCACACCCGAGTTCTACGAGCAACTCGCCGCCGACCAGGCCGAGTTCGCGACCATGCCGATCCTGCTGCCGCCGCAGCTGCTGAACACCATGGCCGCGCACTCCCCCACCACCCCGGCGGCGTTCACCGCCGCGTTCCTGGCCGACCCGGTGCGCCGCTACATGCTGCCGGTGCTCGCCGACCGGCACCCGCTGTGGCCCAGCCACCCGAAGGCCGAGCGCGACTCGCTGCACGAGGCCGAGATGTGGGTGGTGGAGGGCCTCACCCACCGCTACCCAACCAAGGTGCTGGCCGAACTGGTCTCCACCTGCCCGCAGTACTGCGGGCACTGCACCCGGATGGACCTGGTCGGCACCTCCACCCCCCAGGTCACCAAGGCCCGGCTGGTGCTGCGGCCGGCCCACCGGCAGGAGCAGATGCTCGACTACCTCAAGCGCACCCCGACCGTGCGCGACGTGGTGGTCTCCGGCGGCGACCTCGCCAATGTGCCGTGGCCGCAGCTGGAGTCCTTCCTGCTGCGGCTGCTGGAGCTGGAGTCGGTCCGCGACATCCGGCTCGCCAGCAAGGCGGTGGTCGGCCTGCCGCAGCACTGGCTCCAGCCGCAGGTCCTGGAGGGCGTGCACCGGGTCGCGACGGTCGCCGCCCGCCGCGCCGTCAACCTGGCCGTGCACACCCACGCCAACCACGTGCGCTCGGTGACCCCGCTGGTCGCCGAGGCGGCCCGGGCGCTGCTCGATGCGGGCGTGCGCGACGTGCGCAACCAGGGCGTGCTGATGCGCGGCGTCAACGACACGCCGGAGGACCTGCTGGACCTCTGCTTCGCCCTCCAGGGCGAGGCGAACATCCTGCCCTACTACTTCTACCTCTGCGACATGATCCCCAACGCCGAGCACTGGCGCACCAGCGTCCACCGGGCCCAGTACCTCCAGGAGGCGATCATGGGCTACCTGCCCGGCTACGCCACCCCGCGCCTGGTCTGCGACGTGCCGAGGCTCGGCAAGCGCTGGGTGCACCAGGCCGTGGCCTACGACCGCGAGCGCGGCATCTCGTACTGGACCAAGAACTACCGCACGGCGCTGGAGGTCCGCTCGGGCGCCGCCGCGCCGGCCGGCGACGACCCGCTCGACCGCCGCCACCCCTACTACGACCCGGTGGACACCCTCCCCGAGTCCGGCCGCCGCTGGTGGACGGAGCGGGCCGCGCACGCCGCGGCCGCCGCACCGGCCCCGCAGGAAGGAGCAGCACGGTGACGACACCCGTCAGCCCACCGAACACCACCCCGCAGTCCGCCGGCGGCCCGCTGCGCCGGATGTGCTGGATCTTCCCCGACCGCGAGTCGACCCGGACCACCGCGATGTGGCGGTACTTCTTCTGGGACCTCTACGAGGAGATCGCCGAGGAGCTGGGCCTCACCTGGTGCCGCCACTCGCCGGACGCCGTCACCGTGGACGCCACCGACCCGGCCCACCCGGTGGTGTACGTGGACGAGGAGCCGGTGACCCCGCAGGACACCCTGTTCGTCACCGCGCTGTACTCGCTGCCGTACCAGTCGATGGACATCTTCAACCAGTACTCGCTGTACGCGGTGCTGGAGCAGGCCGGGTTCTACCTGCCGTTCCCGCCGTACGTCTCGCTGATCGGCAACGACAAGGTCGCCACCGTGCTGCACCTGGCCGACTCGCCGGTGCCGCCGATCCCGTCGATCCGGATCGGCACCGGCCGGGACGTCGCCAAGCACCAGTACGAGGTGGCGCTCGACCGGCTCACCTACCCGGCGATCGTCAAGCCCTCCGGCTGGTGCGGCGGCGGCGGGATCAACCTCGCCCGCGGCCCGGAGGACATCCGCGGCCTGGCCAGCCTCGCCCAGGGCGGCGACACCACGCTCGTCGCCCAGCCGTACCTGGGCGACGGCACCGTCGACTACCGGGTGTACGTGGTGGACGGCGAGCCGTACGCGGTGATGCGGCGGGTGCCGGAGGCCGGCTCGCCGGTGGCCAACGCCAGCCGGGGCGGGACGATGGAGTTCCCGCCGATCCCGCCCGAACTCGCCGAGGCCACCGCGTACTTCGCCGAGAAGCTGGCGATCCCGTTCTTCTGCGTGGACTTCCTGTACGACGGCGAGAAGTACTGGTTCTCCGAGCTGGAGCCGGACGGCGTGATCGCCCCGGACTTCGCCGACCCGGACCGCGCGCTCCAGCGGGACATCACCCGGGCCCGGTTCACCGCCTACCGGGACGCCCACGCCAAGTGGCTCGCCAACGGCGCGCCGTCCGCCCCGTCCAGCCTCCTCTCACCCCTCGCGCACCGCGCCCCGACGACCTCCGCCCCCCGATCGGAAACCCGATGACCGACGCGTTCTCCCTGCCGCCGGACGCGGCCGAACCGCGACTGACCGTCGCCGCCGCCACCCTGGAGCGGCTGCGGACGGTACCCGCGCTCGCCCCGCGCTACGCCGACCGCCCGGCGGCCGTCCGCACCCTGGACGAGCTGGCCGCGCTGCCGCCGCTGCTCAAGGACGACCTGAACACCGCCCTCGCCCACCTGGAGCCGCGCTCCGGCACGGCCGCCACCTGGCTGTTCCAGAGCGGCGGCTCCACCGGCGCGCCCAAGGTGGGTTACGCGCCGACCGGCTTCTACATGGCCAAGGTGCACGAACACTGGCCGGTGCTCGACCGCGAGGACGTGTTCGCCAACGCCTGGGGCGCCGGCCGGATGTGGGGCGCGCACTTCCTGGCCGCCGCGCTGGCCGACCGGGCCGGCTGCCGGGTGATCGCGCTCGGCTCGATCACCCGCGAGGAGTACCCGGACTGGCTGGGCTTCCTCGCCGACCGCGGGGTGACGGCGATCGGCGGCACCCCGAGCGTGCTGCGGCTCTGGTTCGCGCACGCCCGCGCGGCCGGACTGAAGCTGCCCTCGCTGCGCAAGGTGCTGTGGCTGGGCGAGGCCTGGCAGCCGCAGCTGGAGGAGGACCTCGCGGTGGTAGCGCCCGGGGCCCGCCGCTGGGGCATGTTCGGCTCCACCGAGACCTGGGTGGTGGGCACCAACACGCCCGACTGCCCGGCCGACACCTTCCACCCGCTGCCCACCCAGCTGGTGCACGCCGGTGCGGACGGGCTGCTGGACTTCACCACCCTCGACCCCGAGATGCTCAACCCGGTGCTGCGCTACCGCACCGGTGACGCGGGCGGGTTGACCACCTGCCCGTGCGGCCGGCCGGGCGCCGCGATGCGGGTGCTGGGGCGGCGGGACAACGTCGTCCAGGTGCGCGGCCTCGGTCTGCACGTGGACGAGCTGGTCGCCCGGGCCGAGCGGGAGCCGGGGGTCTCCCGGGCGCAGGTGGTGGTCACCGAGGACGGCGGCCGGGCCACCGGGGTGGAGGTGCTGCTGCTGGCCGACCCGGCCGCCGGGGTGGACCCGGCGGCGCTGCGGGCCGAGCTGCTGGCCGGGACGTTCACCCTCAGCACCGCATTCCAGCACGATCCCGAGCACGTCACCGTCCGGGTCGTCGACGCGCTGGTCAGCAACGACCGCACCGGCAAGACGGCCTCCCTGGTGGTCCGCGCCGCCGAGAACGCCGAGTCCGCGGATGCCGCCGGGACCACCGGGGCCCCCGAAGCCGCCCCCGCCACTGCCACTGGGGAGGCCTCGTGAAGCTGCGAAAGCCGCAGGACCTCGGGCGCGGCTTCAACCTGTTCTGGGCCGGCCAGACCGTCAGCGTGGTCGGCGACCGGATCACCGTGTTCGTCGTCCCCACCCTGATGATCTTCGTCCTGCACGCCTCCGCCCTCCAGGTCGGCGTGGTGGCGATGGCCCAGTACCTCGGCATCCCGCTGCTGGGCCCGATCGCCGGCGTGCTGGTGGACCGCTGGGACAAGCGCCGCACCATGCTGGTCTGCGACCTGCTCCGGCTGGCCGCCGTCCTGGTGATCCCGCTCGCGTACTGGCTGGACTTCCTCTCCACCCCGCTGCTGTTCGGCTGCGTGGCCGTGATCAGCGGTGCCACCATCTTCTTCAACGTCGGGTACCTGATCGCCGTCCCCGCGGTGGTCCCCAAGGACAGGATGGTGCCCGCCTACTCCCGGCTGGAGGGCAGCAACTCGGTCGCCGAGGTGGCCGGGCCCTCGATCGCCGCCGGGCTCTACAGCGCGCTCGGCGTGGGCGCCCTGGTGGTGGACGCCGCCAGCTACCTGATCTCCGCCACCTGCTTCCGCTACATGCAGCCCTGGGGCGAGCGCACGGTCGTCGAGGGCACCGTCTGGGAGCGGCTGACGGCCGGCTTCCGGATGAACTGGGCCGATCCGGTGCTGCGCCGGGTGGTGCTGGCCGCGGTCACGCTCAACTCCGGCGGGCCGGTCTTCGTCACGGTACTGCCCGTGCTCGCCTACCGGGGCCTGGACGTCTCGGTGGGCCAGTTCGGCGCCGCCATGTCGGTCGGCGCCGTCGGCGCGCTCACCGGCGCCGTGGTCGCCCCCGGGATCAGCCGGCGGCTGGGCCTGGGCCGCACCCTGGCCTGGTCGCTGCTGCTGCACTGCCTGGTCGGGCTGGGCGTGCTGGCCGCGCCCGCGCTGCCCGCCGTCCTGGTGATCGCGGTGACCATGGGCTGCTACGGCTTCTTCATGTCCTGCATCAACGTGTGCAGCGCGCCCACCCGGCAGTCCCGGATGTCCGCCGAGCACCAGGGCGTGATGCACGCGGCGTTCCGCACCGTCACCTGGGGCGTGATCCCGCTCGCCGCGCTGGTCGGCGGCGTCGCCGTGTCCGCGCTCACCGATCCGCTGGGGATCCTGGACGCGGCGCGCTGGGTGATGGCCGGCGGCACCCTGCTGGCGGCCTGCTCCTTCCTGCCCGCCCTCGGCATCCAGTCCCGGCTGGACGCCGCCGCCCGCCAGGCGCAGCCGCAGGCGGCGGACGCCGAGCCCGAGCTGACGGAGAGCGCGCCGTGAGCGCCAACGGCGCCGTCCGGGACGGCCGGGACGACGGCGCAGCCGCACCGACGGGCGAGGTCCTGCTCGTCACCGGCTGCTCCTCCGGCATCGGCCTGGCCACCGCCGTGGCCGCCGCCCGGGCCGGGTTCACCACCGTGGCCACCCTGCGCGACCCGGACCGCGCCGACGACCTGCGGAAGGCCGCCGAGGAGGCCGGGGTCGAGCTGGACGTGCGCCGGCTCGACGTCACCGACGCCGCCTCCGTCGCCGCCTGCGTCGACGGCGTGGCCGCCGCCCACGGACGGCTGGACGCGGTGGTCAACAACGCGGGGGTCTCCAACTTCGACCCCACGCTGGAGATGTCCACCGACGCCGCGCTGCGGGCCAATCTGGAGGTGAACTTCTTCGGCGTGATCGCCGTCAGCCGCGCCGCCCTGCCGCTGCTGCGCGCCTCCGGCGGCCGGCTGGTCACCATCGGCAGTGTGCACGGCGTGGTCGGCCAGCCGTTCAACGAGGCGTACTGCGCCGCCAAGGCCGCCGTCGAGGGGTTCATGGAGAGCCTCGCCCCGGTGGCCGGCGCGCACGGCGTGCGGGTCTCCGTGGTCGTCCCCGGCTTCGTGCCGGACACCCGGTTCGGGATCTTCCCCGACATCGACCGCCGCACCATCGGGGCGGCCTCCGGGCCCTACGCGCCGACCTTCGAGGACTACCTCGGCTGGGTCGGCGGCCAGGGCTGGGAGGCCGCCGGACAGCCGGCCCGGGAGGTGGCCGAGGTCGTGGTGCGCACGCTGCGCGCCGAGCGGCCCGCCTTCCGGGTGCCCACCAACGCCTGGGCCGCCGACTACCTGGCGCAGAAGCTCGCCGACCCGGACGGCTCGGCCGTCCAGACCCTCGCCCGCACCTGGATCGGCCGACCCGACCCCCACTGATCGATTGTCAGGAGCCCTACCGTGCCCGCCAAACCCCTGCCCGAACTGATCGACTTCGCCCGCCGCAACTCCCCCTTCTACGCCGAGCTCTACCGGGACCTGCCGGAGCGCGTCGAACACCTCTCGCAGCTCCCGCTGATCGAGCAGACCGCGTTCTGGGCCGCCAACTCCTGGCCGGACAACCGCCTGCTGACCGGGCCGCTGCTCGACGGCGGCGTCTACAAGACCGGCGGCACCACCGGCGTGCCCAAGTTCTCCCCCTGGTCGCGCACCGAGCACGCCGACTCGGTCACCGCCTTCGGCGCGGGCCTGGTCCAGGCCGGCCTCAAGCCCGGGCACCGGGTCGCCAACCTGTTCTGGGCCGGCGAGCTGTACGGCGGCTTCCTCTACATCGAGAACGCCCTGCACCACGCCCCGGTGGACAACGTCCGGCTGCCGGTCGGCGCCGCGCCCGACGCGTACATCGCCGGGCTGATCGAGGACTTCGGCGTGGACGTGCTGGCCGGCGAGCCGATGAAGCTCAGCTCCGTCGCCGAGCACCTGGTCAAGCACGGGCAGGTGGCCGAGCGGATCGAACTCCTGCTGTTCGGCGGGGACCTGCTCTTCGCCGACCTGCGGCCGATCCTCTCCCGCGCGTTCCCCAACGCGGCCGTCGCCTCAATCGGCTACGCCTCGGTGGACGCCGGCCTGGTCGGCGCGCCGGTGCCCGGCGACGACGTCCGGGTGCACGAGGCCTTCCCGAACCGCACGGTGGTGGAGCTGGTCGACGACGTGACGGGCGAGCCGATCACCGAACTCGGCGTGCCCGGGCGGGTGGTGGTCACCAACCTGTTCCGCACCCTGATGCCGATCCTGCGCTACCCGACCGGCGACCGGGCCGAGTGGGTCGACCTGGAGCGCGGCCGGTTCCGGCTGGTCGGACGGTCGGTCGAGGGTGCCCGGGTGGGCACCGTGGCGATGCCGACCGAGGAGATCCGCGCCGTCCTGCTCGCCCACGACCCGGACCAGGTGATCTCCGGGATGCAGATGGTGCAGCGCCGCTGGGACGGCAAGGACGGGCTGGTCCTGCGGCTCGGGTACACCGAGGAGCCGCCGGCCGGTCTGGCCGAGCGGCTGGTCGAGGCGGTGTACCGGGCCCGGCCGCTCTACCCGGACGACGTGGCGGCCGGGGTGATCCACGACCTGGAGGTGGAGTGGGTGCCCCGCGCCGAGCTGGTCACCAACCCGCGCACCGGCAAGCTCCAGCAGGTGGTGGACGAGCGCCCGCCGGCGTGACGCGCCCGTGGGCCGGGGGGAACCCGCTCCCCCCGGCCCGCCTTCGGGCTCAGGTGCTCAGGCCGTGTGCGGCTGTCCGGCCAGCATCACGCTCTGGCCCCGGAATTCCGCGATCACCTTTTCGGCCGCATTCCGCACCGTCACGTCGTAAATGCCGGTGCGCCCGGAACGCGTGCGTTCCACCGCCTCCGCCACCAGTTCGTCCCCGACCGCCGCCGGCGCCAGGAAAGTCACCTGCGCGGCCTGCGCCACCGTCACCGGGCCGTAGCTGTTGCAGGCGTAGGAGAACGCCGCGTCGGCGAGCAGGAACAGGTAGCCGCCGTGCGCGATGCCGTGCCCGTTCACCATCGCCGGGGCCACCGTCATCCGCATCGACGCCCGCCCGGTGGACACCTCGTCGAGCGTGATCCCGAGGCCCTGGCAGGTCAGGTCGCGCTCGTACAGCGCGGCCATCCGGGAATTGGGCACCGTTCCCGTCGCACCCACCCCGTCCGCAGAACCCGCCGAACCGGACGAATCCTCGACAGCCACGGTGTCCACGCTCATGACGCCCTGCTTTCCCCGGTAACAGCCCGAAACGGTCGGTCGGTGTGCCGTGCGTGCGTATTGCACCCGCATTACACCGAGGCCCGCGACGGGCTGTCAACGGTCTCCCGACGGGAACGGAAAGTCCGTCAGGAGAACTCAGAGCAGCCGCTTGATGTCCCCCCGCGCCCGGTAGAACGAGCCGCTGCCGGACTCCAGCACCTCGGCCACCAGGTACCGCGCGCCGGGCACCCGGATGTCCTTCGGGAACTGCACCCGGCGGGTCGCGTCGTAGCCCGGCGAGACCACCCGCACCCGCAGCCGGGTGCCGTCCTGCACGCACTCCACCTCGATGCCGCCCGCGGCGCCCGCCGAACCGACGACCACCGACTCGATCTCCGCGCCGGCCACCGCCGCCGTCCAGCCGCTGCCGTCCACCTCGGCGGCCTGCGGCAGCCGGCCCTCCTCGGCCGCGCGCACCGCCGCCTCGCTCGCGTCCAGGCAGACCAGCGAACCGTCCGTGGTCACCAGGTACAGCCGGCCGTCGCGGTACTGCATGCTGTACGCCGAGCCGCAGCCGGTGCCGAGCTTCCACAGCCGGGTGCCGTCGGCGTCGAAGCAGTACACCGAGGAGTGGTTGTCGCCCGCGAACACGTACCGGCCGTCGGGCGAGGCCGCGCAGGAGAACACCGCGGCGTCGCAGCGGTAGCGGGCCACCTCCGAACCGTCCGCCTTGCGCAGCCGGTGCACCGAGCCGCGCGAGGTGCCGGCGAACACCTCCTCCCGCTCCTGCCAGCCGAACAGCACCTCGCCGTCGGTGCGGGTGTGCCAGACCGGGGCGCCGCCGCGCGCCGCGTACCGGCTCACACCGCGCGAATGCCCGTGGTACACACCGTCGTTGTCGCAGCGCACCATCCAGCCGTCGGTGCCCTCGGCCGAACGCCGCCACTGGAACTCGTCCTCGTGGTCGACGGTGGTGATCCCGCCGCGCGCGTCGGCCACGCCGAGCACGCCGTCGTGGATGTCCAGCCAGTAGATGTCGACGTCCTCGGCTATCTCGTACGCCACCCGCGGCACCTTGCCGCCCAGGTCGTACACCTTGCCGTTGTCGCAGCCCGCGTAGATCCACCAGTCGTCCGCGACGATGCACTTGACGCCGTCCGGCAGCCCGTAGCGGCCGGTCACCGCGCCGTCGTGGGTCAGCGTGTAGACGTCGCCGCGCTCGTTGCCCACCCAGGCGTGCTCCTCGCCGACGAAGATGCCGAACGCCGCCGCGCCCGAGTTGAACCGCCACAGCACCGGGGCCTGCCGGGCCGTCGAACGGGTGCTGACGATCGCCCGTCGCGTCACCGCCCGCCGCTCGCGCACCCCGCGCACCGCCGGGGCGTAGCCCTTGCGGACCTTCTCGCCGATCTTCTTGGCGGCGGCCGACGCGGCCTTCTCCGGCGTGGGGTAGGCGGTGGTCTTGCTCTGGCCGCTCTCGCCGATCCGCCCGTAGGTGATGGTGACGTCCACGCCGGCCACCAGGACCTCGTAGAACTTGTGCGCGCTGCCTGCGTCCTCGGACAGCTCCAGGTACGTGGACTGCGTGTCGGTGGCGGTGGCTGACATGGCGTGGGCCCCTTCCGGGCACGGGCGTGACGGGGTGTTCCGGCGCTGCGGGCGCGGTGCCCGGCGACACCTCAGAACCTAGCCCCCGGCACCGACAGGGCACCCGCGGGCCCTCCCCGTCCCGGGTCGCCGCCACCGGCGCGGGCCGGACCGCACCGGACGGCGACGAACCACCCGGCCCCCGCCCGGCCCGGACGCCCCGCGCGGTCTGCCCGAACGGACCTTCCGCAGCGTCCCCCGCTCTGACAGCATCGTCCGCTATCCGGTCACCAGGGGCCGGGATCGGCGACCGCCCGCCCGCAGGGACGGGCGCAGGGGGCGGGGAGAACGCGGATGCAGGGCCCGGCGGCAGCAACCACCGCACCCCCGGTGCGCACCGAGCACCGGCCCGCCCGGTGGGTCCGCACCCGGCTGCGGGCCGCGCCCTGGACGGCGCTGCTGAACGGCGTGCTGGTGTTCGTGGTGGTGCTGCTCTCCGCCGGGCTCCCCCGGGGCGTCGACCGGGGCGAGGACGCCGCCCTGCGCGACTTCCTGCGCGACCGCGGCATCGGCGCGACCAGCCTGGTCAGCCGATCCGACCTGCGCCCCGGCGACGACTCCGCCACCCTGGCCTCGGTCGCCGCGCAACTGACCGCCCGCACCGGCGGGGAGTTCCGCGTCTCGGCGAGCGGACCGGTGTACGGCGTGCGGGGCGTCCGGCCGAAGACCCTCGGCAATCCGCAGCTGTCCCGGCCCGACGGCCCGTCCCCGCGCCTGGAGCTGCGCCACCTGGCCGGGCTCTCCGAGCACACCACCCTGACCGAGGGCCGCTGGCCGACCGTCGCCCCCGGCCGGCCGCTGCCGATCGTGGTCTCCGACCTGACGGCCGAGAAGCTCGGCATCCGGGTCGGCGACGTGCTGACGGAGGAGATCGGACCCGGTACGAAGCCCTCCCCGGCCACCGAGGTGGTCGGCACCTTCCGGGTGAACGACGACAACGACCCGTACTGGAGCGACCTCTACTGCCTGCGTCGGCCCTGCCTGGAGATCCCGCAGACCTTCGAGTGGCTCCGCTCCTGGAGCGCGGTCGGCCTCACCGGCGGCGACGAGCTGCGCCGGCTGATGGAGTGGGCCCAGGGCGGTGAGCTCTCCTGGCGGCTGCCCGTCGACCCGGCCTCGCTGCGCGCCGACCGGCTGCCCGACGCCGCCCACGAGCTCGCGAGCTATCTGAGCGGCCCCACCGCCGCCGACCTGGCCGCCGCCACCGGCCGCACGGACCTGCGCACCTTCTCCTCGCTGCCCGACCTGTTCGCGCTGGCCACCGCCCGCCG
>NZ_JAIY01000010.1:1347571-1356129 GCF_000710405.2 Kitasatospora sp. MBT66
CCGGTGCGGCCCGCGGCGCGGGCGGCCGACCGCGCCCGGCCGTGCTGCCGACGCTCGCGCTGCTGCTCGCCGTCACCACGGCCGGGTTCGGCGCCGACGTGATCGGGGCGGTCGACTCCGGCCGGGCCCGCGAGGCCCGCCTCGCCACCGGCGGCGACGTCATGGTGAGCGCCCCCAAGGGCTTCGGCCTGGCCGACTCCTTCGCCGAGCGGGCCGACCGGCTGCCCGGCGTGCGGGCCGCCACCAATGTCACCCTGCTGACCGACGCGGCGGTGCTGCGCCCGGACCGGCCCCACCTCACCATCAGCCTGGTGGTGGTCGAGCCGACGGCCTACGCGGAGATCTCCCGGTCCCTCGGGCGCGGCGCCTTCGACCCGGCGCTGCTGGCCGCCCCCGACGGCCCGACCGGGCCGGAGGCGCGCGAAGTCCCCGTCCCCGCCCTGTACTCGCGCGGACTGGTCGAGCAACTCGGCGGTCGGGCCGGGGCGGAGCGGATCTACCTGACCAGCACCGGCGAACTGCGCGCCCAGTACGCGGGCACCATCGACGCCACCCCGGCGCTGCGCGACTCCACCCACCCGTTCGTCGTGCTCCCGGCCGGCCCCGCCACCGCCCGGGTGCCCGGACTCGGGGACCACGGCCACTGGTTCGCCGTCGGCGACATCGACGAAACGGCCGTCCGGTCGCTGACCCGGGACCTGCCCGTGCACCCGATCGTCGCGGACACCGCGCGACGGACCGGCGTGCCGGTGGTCGGCCCGAACCCCGGCGACATCCCGGACGGCTACCTGGTGAGGACCAGTGCCGCGCTCACCGCGGAACTCACCGAGGACCCGCTGCGGCAGGCCGCCGTCCTGGTGTTCCGCGTCGGGACCGCCGGCGCGGGCGCGTTCGCCCTGATCGCCGCCCTGCTCACGCTGGTCCGCGCCGCGCCCGACCGGTCCGCCGCGCTGGCCCGGCTGCGCACCATGGGGCTGCGGCCCCGTCAGGGGCTGGCGCTGATCCTGGTCGAGACCCTGCCGCAGACGCTGCTCGCGGCGACCGGCGGCCTGCTCGCCTCGCTCGCCGCCGTCGTCCTGCTCGGCCCGGCGCTCGACCTGTCCGCCCTGCTCGGCACCGACGTGCCGCCCGGCCTGCCGCTGCGCCCCGGCGCCGTGCTGCCCCCGGCGCTGGCGCTGACGGCCCTGGTCACGGCCGGTGTGCTGGCCGAGGCGCTGATCGCCGGCCGGCGCCGGATCGCCAAGGAGCTCCGGGCCGGCGACACGGTCTGACGGCCCTCCGGCCGCCGCTCGCGGCACGCCCCCGGCTCCTCCGACGGAACCTTGTGACCCGGTTGTGAAGATCGATAACATGCCCCGAGCGGCCCGGGGAGCGGCCTCGGGGAGCACCGGAGAGGGGCGAACCGTGGCAAGGCTGTCGGCGTTACCCGGACGGGACGAGGAGCGCGCCGCGCTGGCGCGGGCCCTGGACGAGCTGAGCACGGGGGCCGGCGCGGTGCTCGACCTCGCGGCCGATCCCGGCCTCGGCAAGACCAGCCTGCTGCACCTGCTCGCCCGGCTGGCCGCCGACCGCGGCGCCACCGTCCTCCGGGCCCGGGCCGAGGGCCCGGCGGCCAAGCCCTACCAGGTGTTCCGCGACGCCCTGGACAACGGCGACCACCGGCCGGACACCGCCGCCCCGCACTGGGACACCGGCTCCGACCGCGACCTGCTCCGCGCCCTGCGCGACCGGTGCGCGGACCCGGCCGGCACCGTGCTCCTGCTCGACGACTTCCACCACTGCGACCCGGCCTCCGCCCGCCTCACCGAACGCCTCCTCGGTGAACCGCCGCCGGACCGCCTGCTGGTGGTCCTCGCCCACCGCCCCCGGCAGACCCCGCCCGCCCTGCTCGCCGCCCTCGACGGCGCCAAGCAGGCGGGCACCGTGCTCCGCGTCGAACCCGCACCGCTCACCGCCGCCGCAGTCGCCGCCCTGCTCCCGTCGGCCACCCTGTTCCCGGACGCCGACGAGCACCGGGCCGAACGGCTGCGCGGAGCCTCCGGCGGCAACCCCCGGATCCTGCACCTGCTGCTCGCCGCCGGCCCCGACCCGGACCGCTGGCCCGAACGCTCGGACGCCGCCGCCGGACCGCTGCTGCGCGCCGCCGCACCCCTGCTGGCCGAACTCGACGCCCTACCCGCACCGGTCGCGGACGTACTGGCGGCCGCCGCCGTGCTCGGCGAACCGTTCCGGCTCGGCGACGTCGCCCGGGTGGCCGGGGAGCGCACCGACCGCACCGCCGACGCGCTCGCCGAACTCGCCCGGGCCGACCTGGTCCGCTCCCTCGGCCCGGGCGGCGACCTGGTCTTCCGACACCCAGTACTCGGCCGCCTGGTCCACCACCGGCTCAACCCCGGCCTGCGGCTGAACGCCCATCGTCGGGCCCTCGCGCTGCTGGAGGAGCGCGGCGCCCCGGCCACCGCCCGGGCCCGGCACGCCGAGCAGCTGCTGCTCGGCGGAGGCCCGGCCGAGGCCCTGCCGGTGCTCGTCGAGGGCGCAGCCGAGGTCGTCGTCCGCTCACCCGCCACCGCCGCCCGCTGGCAGCGGGCCGCGCTGGAGTCCGCGCCCGCCGACACCCACGACGCCCGGACCAGGATCGGCCTGGCGCTGGACCGCTGCCGGGCCCTCACCGCCGCCGGCCGGCTGGAGCAGGCCCGAGCGCTCGGCCACGAGATCCTGCGCACCCCCGGCGGCCTGCCCGAGCCGCTCGGTGTCCAGGCCCTCGCGGTCTGCGTCGGCGTCGAACGGCTGCTCGGCCGGTACGCCGAGGCCGACGCGATGGCCCGCACCGTCGTCGACCGGCTGCCCCGCCCGCTGCCCGCCCCGCTGCCCGCCGCGACCGCCGACCTGGTCCTCGACTACGGCCTGCTGCACGCCGTCCGCGGCACCGCGGCCGAGGTCCGCGCACTCGCGCACGAAGGCGCCACCGCCGCCGCGGCCACCCCCGGCGGCGAGGACGGCGGCACCGCGCTCCGCGTGCTCGCCGCCTTCTGCGACAGCTACGCCGGGGACTTCGCCCTGGCCGAGCCCGAGATCGAGCGGTGCGGCCGGCTCGTCGACGCCCGCCCCGACACCGTCGCCGGCCGCGCCCCCGACGTCCTGGCCCTGCTCGGCTGCGCCGAGCTGTACGTCGAACGCTTCACCGACGCCCACCGGCACCTCAGCCGCGGCCTGGCCACCGCCAGCGGCGGCGCCCACAAACACAGCGCCGTCAACCACCTGCTCGGACTGTCGATCCTGGACCAGTGGGCCGGCCGCCTCGACCAGGCGCAGCGGCACGCCCGCGAGGCCGAACGGCTGGGCACCGAGATCGGCGCCCCCGATGTCGTCGGCCTGGCCATGGCGATGCGCGCCAGCGCGCTCCTGTGGGCGGCGCCCCGGCGCCGCACCGCGGAGGTGGTCGCGCTGGCCGAGCAGGGCCTGCGGCAAACCGTGCCCGGCACCGGCTGGTGGGCCGGATCCGCCGTCGGACTGCTCGCCCAGGCCCGGCTGGTGGGCGGCGACCCGGCCGCCTGCCTGCGCACCCTGCTGGAGGAGAGCGGCGGCGAGGACCTCCACCTGCTCCAACCGGCCGCCCACCCCTCGCTGTTCGCGCTGATGACCACGGCCGCGCTGCTGTGCGGCGACCTCGACACCGCCCGCCGCAGCGCCCGCGCGGCGGACACGGCGGCGGAGCGGCTCGGGCGGCTGCCGTTCCAGCAGTCCCAGGCCGACCGCGCGGCGGCCGCGATGGCGTTCGTCGACGGCGACCCGGCCCGCGCGGCCGAACTCGCCCTGCGGGCCGCCCGGGTGCTCCGGGGGCTGCGGATGCCCGTCCAGTACGCCTGGACGGTGATCGCCGCCGCCCCCGTGCTCGCCCAGGCGCACGGCACCGCCGCCGCCCTGGGCGAGCTCGACGAGGCACTCGACGCCGCGCGCGGCTGCGGCGCGCTGCGCCTGTGCGAGGACGGTGCCCGGGTGCGGGCCGCCCTGACGGCCGGCGGCCCCGGCGGCTCCCCCGTCGACCCGGTCCCCGACCCGTCCGAACCGGGCGCCCTGCTGAGCGCCCTGCTCAGCGCCCGGGAACGCGAGGTGGCCGAACTCGCCGCCGACGGCCTGTCGTCCCGCCGGATCGCCGAGCGCCTGGTGCTCAGCCCCCGCACGGTCGACACCCATCTCGGCAGCATCTACCGCAAGCTCGGCGTCTCCTCCCGCTCCGCCCTCGCCCGGCTGCTCCACGGCCCCGGCGATCCAGCAGGTCGGGACCCGATTAGGTAGGCAGCTTGCGCAGTTCTACCGATGCCCCGGTACGGGAGGGGCCACGAGACTCGTCCGCGACGGGGCGGGACACCGCACACGGACGCCCCGCGTTCCCCTCACCCTCGAACCCCCGACCGTGGAGAGACCGTGCAGCTCAAGAAGGCCCTCGGAGCCGTCGCCCTCGGCGTCACCGTCCTGACCGCCGTGCCCGCCCTGGTGGTGCCGCAGATGGCCGCCGCCGCCGACTGTTACACCAGCTGCGACCCCTGGGACGACCCGAACTTCGTCAACGACCCGATCGTCGTCATCGGCCACAACCCCCCGCCGCCCAGCGAGGGCTGGCCCATCCCCTGGCACGGCGGCGGTGGCGGCGCGGCCTCGGCGACCGTCGCCGCGTACGGCGAGAAGTTCGAGGACAAGCAGTTCTGCCGCAAGAACGGCAATCCCTACCAGGAGAGGCTCAACGTCACGGTCCAGGTGGCGACCGGGTACAAGGTGACGGCGACCCTCTCGGCCGAGGCGCTGAACGCCCTCAAGGCCGCTGTCAGCGCCGAGATCAACACCACCACCACCACGACGCACGGCGTGGACGTCACGCTCCAGCCGGGCCAGAGCTTCGGGGTGTTCGCCCAGTACCAGACGGTCACCTACTCGATCACCCTGCCGGGCGGTCAGACCCAGCTGGTCGACGTGCAGGTGCCGACCAACACCATCATCGACCACGCCTGCTCATGATCCATCAGCTCCCGGCGGCGGCACGGCGGATCAAGCCCGTCGTGCCGCCGCCCGGCGCCGAGGCCGTGCCCGCCGGGGACCGTGCCCGCGCACTCGACGCCCTGACCGGACTGGCCGCCGCCGCGGCCCACCTCGGCGACCCCGACCTGTTCCACCGGCCCCGGGCCCGCTCGCGGCTGCACCTGCGGCACGTCGGGGCGGCCGATCCCCGGGTGCTCGCCGAGCAGTTGGCCTCGGCGGCCGAGCACCGGGTCGCGGCCGGGCTGCTGGCCGTCCGCTCGGTCCGCGCCGAGCTTGCCGAACGGCCCGGAGAACAGACCGGTGAGCGGCCGCACTTCACGCCGGACGCGCTCGCCGAACTGCACCGGCTGCTGGTCGCCGGCGACCCCAACATCCCCGGCGGCGGCGGATTCCGCCGCACCACCGCCAGGATCACCTGGCCCGACGGGCAGCGCTTCGTCGTCGCGGTCGCCCCGGGGCGGCCCCTGCTCGGGCAGATGGAACGCTGGTACCGCTGGGGCGCCCGCACCTCCTCCCCCGCGCTGGACGCGGCCGCACTCCAGATGCTGCGGCTGTTCACCGTCCACCCCTTCCCCGACGGGAACGGGCGGATCGCCCGACTGCTCGCCCAGTGCGACCTGGTGGGCGCCGGACTGCTGCCCGGGCTGCTGCTCGACCTGGACGGCTGGGTGGACGCCAACCGGGACGCCCACGACCGGGCCGTGGTCGCGGCGGCCGAGGGCGACCTGCCGCAGTGGGGCACACTGTTCGCCCGGGCGGTCACCGAAACCGCCCGCCACCGCACCGCCACCCTCGCCGAGCACCGGCGGATCCTCTCCGCCGCCACCGCCCGCGCCGCCGACGACCCGACGGCGGTCGCGGTGCTGGAAGCGTTCCGCTCCGCGCCCGCCGTCTCGGCCGACTCCCTGCGCGACCTGCTCCCGGAGGACCCGCGTCCGGCGCTGGCCCGTCTGCGGACCGCCGGGCTCCTCACCCCGCACCCCCGCCTCCCCGGCGCCCTGATCCACCCGGGACTGCTCGCCCTCCTCGACGAGCCCTATCCGCAGCCCGCCCCGGTCTGACGTCCGGACCTACTGGCCGCCGAGCAGGCCCAGGACCCGCTGGACCGCCTCGACGACCGGCACGCCGACCGCGCCGACGGTGGCGGCGATCCCCGCCACCGCCATCAGCGCCCGGTGGCGCTCGCGCGGCACCGCCTGCGGGCCGACGACGATGGCCGGCAGCGCCTCGTCGATGGACTCCGCGGCCAGCGGCGCCACGCCGTCCCGGAGTTCGACCAGCAGAGTGATCAACTCCTGCACCGCCCGGGTGAGTTCGTCGGTCGCCCGGACGCTGTCCGCGCCCGGCGCGTGGTGGTGCACGATGCCCTTGTTGTCGGTGCCGCCGTACATGTTCACCACGTCGCCGTGGAAGTGGTCGCCGCTCATCCCGTCGCCTTCCCCGTGTTGCCGCTGCCGCCGTACATGTTCACGTTGTCGCCGAAGTGGTAGTTCCCGGTGTTGACCGTCAGCGACCGGATCGACAGCTCGACCTCGAACTCCGGGTTCTCCAGCGCGTGCGAGAGCAGCCGGACCGCCTCCCGCAGCTCGCGCCGGTCGGCCGTCCCGACCAGCGCCGTCGCGTTCCCGGCGGTGTCCACCGCCAGGACCGGCATCGCAGGAGCGGCGATGACGCGGGACATCTCCAGGAACCCGTACCCCACCCAGAACAGCGCCACGGTCAGGGCCAGCCCCTTGAACGGCTCGACCTCCTTCCCGACCCCGAACGGGAACCCGGAGCCGACCACGGCCAGCAGGGCCAGCGTCGAGGCCTGCACCACCTGCCGCGCGAACCTCAGCACCGCCTCCTTGCGCTTGGGCATCAGCACGAAGGCGTAGACCCGCACGATGTTGTGCAGCGGGTACGCGGCCCCGCCGACCCACAGCAGCCGCTTGCTGACCCTCAGGTCGACCGAGCCCGTCAGCACCGCCGACGGGCCGGTCGAGAAGGGCAGGCCGCCCCGGTCCCCGATCGTCGGCGGTGCCGACGGCCGTGGCGGCGGCGGCAGCGGCGGCAACTGCCGCGCCGGGTCCCGCCAGGGACGGTCGGACCGATCGTTCTTCTCCACGCTTCCCCCTCGCGTGTCCGCTCGGGGCCCGGCCCACGACCGACGATCCCGAGAATGCGCAATCACCGTGCCATCGACGGCTGTCATGCACAATCCCTCCGCACCGCACGGTCGCCCGACCGCGCGAACCGCTGACGACCGGTCAGCCGCGGGGCTTCCCGTCGGCGGGGAAGGCGACCAGGCCCTGGTCGGTGTTGCCGAACAGCAGGCCGCCGCCCGCCCACAGGGCGATCGGGCCGAAGCCGCCGGTGGTGCTGCCGAGTTGGAAGCTCCATCCGGTGATGCCGGTGGCGGCGTCCAGTGCGTGGACCGTGGTGCCGAGGTAGAGGTAGACGTTGCCGTCCGCGCAGTGCAGGGCGGGCGGCTTCAGTGCGCCCGGCTCCCGGGCCGTCCGGGCGGTCCACCCCGGGCGGCCGGTCGCGGCGTCGAAGGAGCGGACGACCATGGTCATGCCCAGGTCCGCGCGGTCGATCCCGGAGGCGTAGACGGTGGCGCCGTCCGGGGAGGCCACCACCCCCTGGTAGAGCACCGTGTCGGCGGACTGCCAGGCCACCTGGCCGGTGTCCGGCTCCAGCGCGTAGAGGTGGTCGGACAGGAAGAGGAAGCGTCCGCCCGCCGAGGTGTGCGGGCCGTCGTACCAGAGGGCGTTCAGTGCCGGGCTCGCCTGGGAGGCGGTGGTCGACACACCCGGGGCCGGCTGGTTCCAGCGGATCCGGCCGCCGTCGCCGGCGTCGACCCCGGTGATCCTCGGCGCGTCGCCGCGCAGGGTGGCGCGCGCCCACAGCAGGGTCCGCCCCGAGGAGGGCACCATCAGCCTGATCCGGCCCCAGTCCTCGTCCGGGGTGCGGGTCGACCAGTTCACCTTGCCGGTCTGCCCGTCGACGGCCCAGACGGTGCCGGTCGACCTCTCCCCGTCGGTGCTGACACCGGTGACGAGGACGGCGCCGTCGAGCATCCCCGGCACCGCGAAGGACTGCACCAGTTTGGCCAGCTCCCCGGTGTTCCATACCTCCTGGCCCGTGCCGAGGTCGAGTGCGCGCAGCAGGCGGTCGAACCCGTACCGGCTGCCGCTGGTCGCCGTGTACACCCGGGAGCCGTCCAGTGCGACCGTGTCGCCTCCCAGATAGGTCGTGGTCGAGTCGATCGAGTTGGGCACCGGGCCCCAGAGCGGGCGGCCGGTGAGGTCGAAGGCCCAGATGTGGTCCTTGCCGACGGCGAGCACCGCCCGCTCCGAGCCCACCACCTGCACCAGGGCCTCGGTGACCGGCCCGGTCCACAACGGGGTGGCGACGGTGCCGGTCCCGATCGTGACGGCCGCCGAGGGAGTCGCGGAGGGAGTCGTCGAGGAGGCCGTCGTGGGGGTCCCGGACGCGGCGGCCGGGGCTGCCGACGCGCCGGACGAGGGGCCGCCGGTCGG
>NZ_JAIY01000010.1:1356980-1361718 GCF_000710405.2 Kitasatospora sp. MBT66
GGAGGCCGCGTGCACCAGCGTGGCGCCGAGCGAGAACACATCGCTCGCGGGCGTCGCCGTCCGCCCCAGCGCCTGTTCCGGGGACATGTAGGCGGGGGTGCCGAAGATCGCGCCCTCGGCGGTGATCACACTGCCGTCGGCGGCCCGCGCGATCCCGAAGTCGATGACGTGCGGGCCGTCCAGGGCCAGCAGCACATTGCTCGGCTTGAGGTCGCGGTGGGTGAGCCCGACTGCGTGGATGGCGCGCAGTTCCTCGGCGACCCCGGCCGCCAGGATCCGCAGCACGTGCTCGGGGAACGCCCCGACCAGCCGCACCGCCTCGTCCAGGCCGACCCCCGGCACGAAGGCGGTGGCCAGCCAGGGCACCGGCCCGTCCGGATCGGCGTCCACCACCGGCGCGGTGAACGCCGAGGAGGCCGCGCGCGCCGCCCGCACCTCGTGCCGGAACCGGGCCCGGAAGCCCTGGTCCCCGGCGAGTTCGGGGCGGACGAGCTTGACCGCGACGGTGCGCCCGCCGGCCGAGCGGCCGAGGAACACCACGCCCATGCCGCCCGCGCCCAGTCGGCCGAGGACGGTGTAGGGGCCGATCCTGGTCGGGTCCCCCGGTTCCGGTCCGCGCATGGTCAGGCTCCGTTCGCGAAGAGCGAGGCGACGGTGCCGGCGGAGCGGTCCGCGAGGCAGACCCGTCCCCCGCCCGCCGTCCAGGACAGGTTCTGCGGGTCGGTGCCGCGCAGGACGGTGAACTTCCACCTCGGCCTGCCGTCGGCGGGGTCGAGCGCCCACAGCACGGCGTCCGCGCCGAGCCGGTACACGTTGCCGTCGGCGCACTGGAGCCGGGCGGCCGCCGGCAGTCCCCGGTCGGACTCGGGCGGCAGCGGGGTGCGCCGGCGGACCACGCCGGTGGCGGCGTCCAGGGTGCCGAGCGAGGAGCCGCCGTCGGTGTCCTTCAGCTGGCAGAACAGCAGCGTGCCGTCCTCGGAGGCGGCGACGGCGTTCCCGGAGCCGCCGGTGGTCGGAAGCACCCCCGGCACCGTCCAGACCGGTTCGCCGGTGGACGCGTCCAGGGCCGACAGCACGCCGTCGACGACGGTCAGGAAGCGCCCGCCGACGGCACCGAAGCCCGCCAGGGCGGTGTCCCGGGACCAGGCGGTCCGGCCGTCGCCGTCCAACCCCTGCACGGTCCTGTCCCCGCCGACGAGCAGCCGGTCGCCCTCCGGCGGCAGCGCTCCGAACAGGGCGTACCCGTCGAGGCCGCGGAACCACGCGGTCCTCCGGGCCGCGAGGTCGACCGCCCAGACGTGGCCGCCGGTGGCCTTGCCCGTCCCGTCGCCGAGCCCGAACAGGTAGGCCCGGCCCGCCCGGACGCCGAGCACCTGGAGCACCCCGACGGTACGGAAGCCCTCGGTCTCGGCCCGCCAGGCCTCCTTGCCGGTCGCCGGGTCGACGGCGAGCAGCACCGTGGTGGTCGACACGGCCGGCTGCCCCGCCTCCGTGACGGCGGCCATCCTCGTCGCTCCGGTGTAGAGCAGGCCGCCGTCCAGGACCGCCCGCCGGCCGGGGATCCTGGTGGTCGCCAGAATCAGACCGGCCGCCCGGCCGTCGAAGGTCCAGGCCGCCGTGCCGTGCCGGTCGAAGGCCGTCAGGGTGCCCTCCCCCACGCCTACGACCAGCTCGCCGGCGGCGAGCGCCTGCGAACAGGACTCCGGCGGGGAGGTCTTCCAGGACAGCACGCCCTCCTTGACGTCCGCCCCCGTGGGCCGGTCGACGGCCTGGGCCGTGCCGGAGGGCGTCCCTCCGGAGGGTGCGCCTGCGGACGGCGTCCGCCGGCGCTGCCGGACGACGACGGCGGCGACGGTCCCCCCGGCGGCGAGCACCCCGCCGCCGATCCCCAGGCCGAGCAGCAGGGCGCGCCGGGGCGGGCGGCGCTCCGGCCCGTCGGGTGCGGGCGGGAGGTCCGGGACGTCCGGGACGGTCGGTGCCGGGAGGACAGGCCCGTCGGCGACCGGGGGGACGCCGGGGTGCGGGCCCGGCTGCGGGGCGGTCAGCAGCCGCCGCACCGCCAGCACGTCCGCGGCCACCCCCGGCGGGAGCCAGCCGCCGAAGGTCTGCGGGCGGCCGGTCCGCTCGACGAGTTCGACCAGCTGACGCGGCGTCGGCCGGTGCGCCGGGTTCTTCGCCAGACAGCCCGCCACCAGGTGCCGCAGGCCGTCCGGCAGCCCGCCGAGGTCCGGCTCGGTGTTCACCACCCGGAACAGCACGGCCGCCGCCACGCCCTCGCCGAACAGCGGCCGGCCGAGCGCCGCGTGGGCGACGGTCGAACCCAGCGAGAACACGTCGCTGGCCGGCGTCAGCGGCTCGCCGAGCGCCTGCTCGGGCGACATGAACGGGGCCGAGCCGATCACCGAACCGGTGGTGGTCAGCCCGGTGTCGTCGGCCGCCCGGGAGATGCCGAAGTCGATGACGTGCGGGCCGTCCAGGGCCAGCAGCACATTGCCCGGCTTGAGGTCCCGGTGGATCAGCTCCGCGCGGTGGATCTCGCCCAGGGCCTCGGCGAGCCCCGCGACCAGGGTCCGGAGCGTCCCCTCCGGCAGCGGGCCGTGCGCGGACACCGCCCGCTGGAGCGGCACCCCGGCCACGAACGCCGTCGCCATCCACGGCATCGCGGCCTCGGTGTCGGCGTCCACCACCGGCGCGGTGAACGCCCCCGACACCCGCCGCGCGGCCGCCACCTCCTGCCGGAACCGCGCCCGGAACGACCCGTCCCCCGCCAGCTCCGGACGCACCACCTTCACCGCGACGGTCCGCCCGCCGGCCGCCCGGCCCAGGTACACCGCCCCCATACCACCGGCCCCCAGCCGGCCGGCCAGCACATAGGGCCCCGCCCGCCGCGGATCCGTCGGTCCGAGCTGCTCCACCGTGTCCACCTCCCCCGTGAGTTTTCACACCCTAGGCGCCACGGCGCGATCATGACAGCCAATCAGCCGCTTCGCCCCGGCCGCGGGAGGGTGGCCAGGTAGGCCGCCGTCAGCTCCGGCGTCGCCAGCCAGGCCGCGTGGTCGGCGGGTTCGGCGTAGGTGTTGGCCAGTCGGCGGGCCACCTGCTCGTGCTCGGCGGCCGCGCCGAACACCCCCTGGAGGTGCTCCGGCATCGTCAGCAGGTCCGCCGTCAGCGCCACCCCGTGGCGGGCGTGCCGCTCCCAGAAGGCCTCGAACAGCTCCGTCATCCACTCCGCGGTGAACGGCCCGTCGCCGCGCCCGACGATCGCCCGCAGATAGGTCTCGGCCGCCCGCGCCGCGCTGTTGGCGCCCTGGCCGGTGATCGGGTCGTTGACCACCAGCGCGTCCCCGATCCCCAGCACCGCCGCCCCGCCGTCCGGCCGCGCCACCGGGTGCCGCACCACCGGGGTCAGCGCGCCGTAGAGCGACGCACCCGCGTCGGTCGGCTCGGCCGCCGCCCACAGCTCCGCCTCCCAGGGCAGGTACTCCGCCATCAACTCCCGCATCCGGTGCAGCTGTTCGGTGCCGGACGGACGGTCGCCGAAACAGTCGAACGCGCTGCCGGGCACCGCCTCCCAGAGCAGGATGTCGCACGGCCCCGAGCGAGTGAGGGCGGGCTGGAGGTACAACTCCCCCACCCCGGGCACCGCGTGCATCCGCGCCCGCGGTCCGGCCGCCGGATCGGGCGCGCCCACGCCGTGCGCGTACAGCGCCGCCAGCCGTCGCTGCGGGGCGTCGAACGGCGAGCGGGCGGCGTCGCGCGCGAAGATCCCGGCCAGCTCGCCCCGTCCGACCGCGACCAGCGTCAGTTCGTGGGCCGCCGCCAACCCGGCCAGCCCGGCCCGGTCCAGCTCCCGGTACTCGACCCGCCCGCCGCGCTCCTCGACCAGCTCCAGCCAGCGCGCCATCTTGATCCGCTGGTCCACCGACTGCGCGGGCTCGTCCAGCGTCATGGTGAACTCCAGTGCCCGCAGTCCGGGTTCGGGCACCAGCACGGCGTCCACCGACCGCACCTGCGGCGCCTCCCCCGCCCACAGGTCCAGCCCGGCCGCCCGCTCCACCCGCAGCGCCGGGCCGAACATCGCCTGTGTCGACAGCACCGGCCCCGCCCGCAGCTCCCCCGCCGTCCGGCCGGACACCACCGTCACCTCGTACCCACCGGCCGCCAGCAGCCCCAACGCCACCTGCAGCCCCGCCTGCCCCGCCCCGACGATCGCAACCCGACGCATCCCGCACCTCCGTGCCGACGACGAACGAAGGAGGTGATGCTACGTCAGTCCAAATGCGAGGAGGTGCGGTTCCGCACCGGAACGCCGACACCGGCGGGCACCCTCAACTCCTCGGCGCGGCCCCCGCCGAGCTCTCCCGCACCACCAACTCCGCCGCCAGCTCGACCCCCTCCGCCCCCACCGGCGCATCGGAACGCAACTGCGCCAGCAGCCGCCCGACCACCGTCGTGGCGATGGTCCGCAGCGGGAGCCGCACCGAGGTCAGCGGCGGGTGGAGGTGGCGGGCGAGGGGGGTGTCGTGGAAGCCGGTGACGGCGAGGTCGCGGCCGACCTGCAGGCCCTCCGCGCGGGCGGCCTCGTAGATGTCGAGGGCGGCGAGGTCGTTGTCGGCGGCGAGGGCGGTCGGCCGGTCCGGGCCGCGCAGCAGGGCGCGCAGGCCGCCGGCGGGGGGTGCCGGGGCCAGGGAGAGGCCGAGGCGGTCGGCCTCGTGGTGGAAGCCCTCGCGGCGGGGGG
>NZ_JAIY01000010.1:1361739-1367567 GCF_000710405.2 Kitasatospora sp. MBT66
GAGCCACGGCAGGGTGGTGGCCGCGCCGACGAAGGCGACCCGGCGGTGGCCGCGGGCGGCGAGGTGGCGGGCGATCCCGGCGGTGGCGGCCGTGTTGTCGATGTCGGCCCAGTGCTGCGGCAGGCCCGGCCCGGTGCGGCCGAAGGCGGCGAAGGGGATGCCGACCCGGGCGGCGTGGGCGGCGCGGGGGTCGTCGGGGAGGACGTCGGCGAGGACCAGGCCGTCGACCTGGCGGGCGGCCACCACACCGTCGATCACCGCCCGGACGTCCTGCTCCCCCGCCGCCGGGCGGAGGAGCAGGACGTGGTGGCCCACGGCCCCGGCCGCGTCGACGAGGGCCTCGAGGAAGCCCGCCATCAGCGGGTTGGGGTCGAAGGGGTCGTCGACCGGGGCGAGGTAGCCGATGGTGCGGCGCTCGCCGGTGCGCAGCGACCGGGCGGACTGGTCGGGCCGGTACCCGAGCCGCTCGATCGCCGCGTTGACCCGGGCGAGGGTGTCGGGGCGGACCCGGTGCGGGGCGTTGAGTGCGTTGGAGACGGTCTGCCGGGACACCTCGGCCGCCCGGGCCACGTCCGCGATGGTGGTGACGCGGCGCGCGGGGCGTGCTCCCGGGGTGGTCATCGGTTCTCCTTCACATGGGTGCCGCCCCGCCGGGCGCCGGCCGTCAGACCCGGCGGAGGGTCAGCAGGCCGCCCCGGGGGACGTCGACGAGGCCGCCGTCCAGGTGGACGGTCGAGGTGCCGACGGTCCGGCCGCGGGCGTCCTGGACGGTCGCCTCGGCGGTGCCCCGGCCGCCGGTGAGGCGTACCCCGGGGTCGGCGTCGGCGTTGGCGACCAGCAGCGTACGCCACTCGCCGGCGGCCTCCGTGCCGGTGGCGACGGGCAGTGCCGCGTACCGGGCGACGACGGTGGTGCCGTCGCCGACGGCGCCGACCATCGGGTAGCCGAGGTCGGGCCGGGCCGGCCGGAACTCGCCGAGTTGCAGGGTGTCGACGTGGTCGCGGGAGACGCCGAGCCAGAAGGCGAGCGCCTCGCGCTGGGCGGGGCTCTGCACGGCGAGGTCGACGGAGATCTGCGGCACGCCGAACAGGACGTTGATCAGGTGGCAGGCGATCTGCTCGGCCGGTTCGGTGGGGTGCCACATCAGCATGTCGGAGTGGACGGCGAGCGGTCCGGCGATCAGCCGGGTGTCGACGACGCGCTGCCGGTTCTCCTGCGAGCTGAGCGGGCAGTCGACGGCCCGGACCATGGTGGCGTAGGGCCACAGGCCGGGGCTGACGTAGGGCTGGCGGTGCTCGATCATCGACTCGGGCGCGGCCGCGACGGTCCGGCGGCGGATCTCGGCGAGCAGCAGGTGCAGGCCCTCGTCGACGGAGGCGCAGTCGGCCTCGGGCCCGGGGGCGGGCGGGTCCTGGACGCCGAACCAGTCGATGAAGTCGACCTTGAGCCCGTCCATGCCCCATTCCTCGACGGCCCGGGCGAGCCGGTCGACCAGGTGGGCGCGGACCGCCGGGTACCGGGGGTCGACCACGACGGCGCCCATGTGGGGGGCGTCGACGAGGGTGTACCGGCTCAGTTCGGCCCAGGCGGCGCTGTCCTTCCCGATGAACGGGAGCGCGTACCAGAGCATGTACTGGACGCCGAGGTCGTGGACGCGGGCGACGTGGGCGGCGGTGTCGGGCAGCGAGTGGGGTTCCCAGTCGCCGCAGTGGGCGTAGCCGCGGGTGCGGTCGGTGGTCATCCAGCCGTCGTCGACGATGATCGTGTCGAGGCCGAGCTCCTTGCCGAGGGCGGCCTGCCGTTCGACGGTCTCGGGGGTGATGTTCTGGTGCAGCGCGTACCAGGTGGAGTACGCGGGCAGGCGGGCGGCGGTGGGGACGTGGACCGGGCGGCCGTCGGTCCACCAGTCGGCGAGTTCGGCGAGGCTGCGGCCGAAGTGGCGGCCGGAGGTGTCGATGCGGACGGTGAGGCGGCCGGCGGCCTGGACCCAGAACCGGAACTCGCCGGTCTCCTCGACGACGCCGGCGCTGGCGAGCACCTCCTCGCGGTCGGTGGCGAAGGCGCAGACCGTGGTGTCCCCGGTGCCGACCAGGGCGGCGACGGGGGCGCCGCGGGAGAGGCTGGTGCGGCGCGGGGCGTTCCAGGCGGTGGGCAGCCAGCCGGTGCCGCGCGGGTCGGGGGTCCAGTAGGAGGTGACGTCGACGCAGGGGGTGCGCCACTCGATCCGGACGTCCCCGGTCCCGCCGTCCGGGTCCTCGGCGGTGACCTCGATGACGCCCTCGCTGAGGACGTGCACGCTCGCCGTCCCGGCGACCAGCAGCTCCAGCCGTCCGGCGTCGGCGCCGGGCAGGTCCACCGGGCGGGGGCGCGCGGTGGTGGCGGGGGCGTGGGGCTCCCAGATCTCGTCGCTGGTGTCCGTCATGGTTCGGTTCAGCCCTTCGTGGCACCGGCCAGCAGGCCGGAGATGAACTGCCGCTGGAGGACCAGGAAGAGGACCATCATCGGCAGGGTGGATATGGCGGTTCCGGCGAGGATCGAGCCGTAGTCGGTGTTGGCCTTCATGCCCTGGAGGGTGGCGAGGGCGACCGGCAGGGTGTGCATGTCGGTGCTGCGCAGGGCGATCAGCGGCCAGACGAAGCTGTTCCAGGAGCCGAGGAAGAGGAAGATGCCCAGGGCGGCGAGCACCGGCCGCATGACCGGTACCACGATGCCGAACAGGACCCGGAGTTCGCCGGCGCCGTCGACCCGGGCGGCGTCGAGGAGTTCGTCCGGCATGGCGCTGAGGGACTGCCGCATCAGGAAGATCGCGAACGGCACGCACAGGCCGGGCAGGATCAGCGCCTGGTAGCTGTCGAGCATCCCGAAGGACATCATCATCTTGAACAGCGGGACGAGCATCACCTGGTCCGGCACGACCAGGGTCGACAGCAGTACGGCGAACAGCACCGTGCGGCCGCGGAACCGGAACTTGGCGAAGGCGTACCCGGCCAGCAGCGCCACGACGAGCCCGCCGAGGGTCTGCAGGCCGGACACCAGCAGCGAGTTGAGCAGGACCCGGCCGAGGCCGACCCGGTCCTGGAGGTGTCCGATGTTGTCGCCCAGGTGGGAGCCGGGCAGCAGCTTCGGCGGCCAGGAGAAGATCTCGCCGTCGCTGCGGGTGGCGGAGACCACCAGCCAGTAGAACGGGGCGATCGACAGTCCGGTGACGGCGGCGAGCACCAGGGTGAGCGGCCAGCCGCGGACTCGGCGCCAGGGGCTCGGGCCGGTCGGCGCCGGCTTGGCGGGCGGGGCCGCCGGGCCCGGTGCGACGGGCTCGACGGAGGTGGCGGCAGAGGTCATTCGCGTTCTCCCATCAGGCGCATCTGGGCCGCGCCGAGCACCGAGACGAGCAGGGTGAGGGCGTAGGCGATGGCGGAGGCGTAGCCGAAGTCGAAGTAGCGGAAGCCGTTGTCGTACAGGTACATCGAGACCGTGAGGGTCGCGTTGTCGGGGCCGCCGCGGGTCAGGACGTAGGGCTCGTCGAAGAGTTGGAGGGTGCCGATGGTGGAGAGCACCACGGTGAACAGCAGCACGGGCCGCAGCGCGGGCAGGGTGACGGAGCGGAACCGGCGGACCGGTCCGGCGCCGTCGACCATGGCCGCCTCGTACAGCTCCTTGGGGATGCCCTGCAGGCCGGCCAGGTAGATGACGGCGTTGTAGCCGGTGTAGTGCCAGGTCAGCACGAGGACGACGGCCATCCGGGCCCAGAAGCCGTCGCCGAACCAGTCGACGGTGGGCAGGCCGATCGAGTCCAGCAGGTTGTTGACCGCACCGTCCTTGGTGTTGAGGAGGAAGGAGAACAGGATGCCGGTGGCGACCAGTCCGGTGACGGTGGGCATGAAGACGCCGAGCCGCCACACGGTGCGCCAGCGGACGAACGCCGCGTTGAGGCCGACCGCGAGCAGGAGGGCGAGCGCGAGCATCACCGGGACCTGGACCACCAGGATCCGGGCGGTGTTGCCGAGCGCGGTCCAGAACAGCGGGTCGTGCAGCAGCCGTTGGTAGTTGGAGAGGCCCGCGCTGTGGGTGACGCTGCCGGAGCCGGCGGTCAGCGACAGCAGCATCGAGGAGATGATCGGGTAGGCCTTGAAGACCCCGAACAGGATCAGCGCGGGCGCGAGCAGCAGGTAGGGCACGGCCCGGCGGCGGAGCCTGGCGCGCCGGACGGCGGCCGGGCGGACCGCCGCCGGGGCGGCGGGCCGGGTGACCGGAGGAGCGGCGGCCGTCACTTGATCTTGCGCCCGGTCTGCTGGGCCAGCTGCTTGGCCGCTTCCTGGAGCGCCTCGGCCGGGTCGCCGCCCTTGACCAGGACCTTGGTCTGGGCGTCGCTGACCAGCTTGAGGGCGCGGGCGTAGTCGCCGGAGTAGTTGGTGGCGTCGCCGCCCTCGGAGAGCAGGTCGGTGAAGGTCTTCAGGACCGGCTGGCCGCCGTAGTAGGCGCTCGGCTCGCTGTAGATCGGGTCCTGGTAGGCGGCGGTGAGCGCCGGGAAGACGCTGCCGGCCTTGAACATGGCGTTGACCGAGTCGGCCCGGGTGAGCGCGTACTCGACGAACTTCCAGGCGGCGGTGCGGCGGGGGCTGGAGGCGGCGACGGCCAGGTGGGTGGTGTTCACGATGGCGGTGCGCTTGCCGCCGGGGGTGACGGCCGGCGGCCGGGTGAGCCGCCAGTTGCCGCTCAGGTCGGGGAACTTGGTCTCGATGTAGTGCGCGGCCCAGGACGGCTGCGGGCCGGCGCCGAGCTGGCTGTCCTTCATCTGGGTGCGCCAGGCGGTGGAGCCGGGCGTCTCGATGACGAGTCCGGCGTCGTTGAGGCGCTTGACCAGGGTGAGGGCGCGGACGCACTCGGGCGAGGTCAGGGTGATGTCGCCCTTGAGGTCGAAGTAGAACGCGCCCTGCTGCTGCATCAGGGACTGCAGGAAGTCGACGTCGGGGCCGGGGGTGCCGGGCTTGTTGATGCCGAGCACGCCGACACCGGGGTTGGCCGCCTTGAAGGCGTCGGCGCCGGCGATCACGTCGTCCCAGGTCTCGAACGTGGTCGGGTCGAGCTTGGCCCGGTCGAACATGTCCTTGCGGTAGAAGAAGCCCTGGGCGTTGACCTCCCAGGGGAGGGCGCGGGCCTTGCCGTCCTTGTCGGTGACGACCGGCCACAGGCCCTTGGCGAACTTGTCCTTGTGGGCGTCGGCGCCGAGCGCGGAGAGGTCGGCGAGGCCGTTGGGGAACTTCTCCAGGTAGCCGGGCAGGTAGTCGCAGCCGATGTGCAGGACGTCGGCGAGGCCCTGGCCGCCGGCCGCCAGGCCGACGGTGATCTTGTCCCAGATGGCCGGGTTGCCGACGTCCTGGACGTCGACCTTGATGCCCGGGTTGTCCTTCTCGAAGGCGGGCACGACGCCGCGCAGGGCGTCGGCGGCGCTGGTCCAGGACCAGACCGTGATGTTGCCGGTGGCGGCGTCCCCACCGGAGGAGCCGGAGCCGTTGGAGCCGCCGCAGGCGGCGAGGGCGCCGCCTGCGGTGAGGGTGAGCAGGCCGGCGCCGGAGGCGCGCAGCAGGTCGCGACGGGAGAGGTGTGACATGGCATGCCCTTCTGAGGGGGTGGACGTCGAGCGGGACGGGGTGGGACGTCGGTGGTGCCAGGTGGTGCATGCGGGGCGGTGCAGGTGGTGCGGCGTAGTGCTGGATGGTGCGGGGTCGTGCGGGTGGTGCTCCGTGGTGCCGGGTGGTGCGGGGTGGTGCGGGGGTGCCGGGCCGCCCCGCCCTGGGGCGGGGACGGCCGGGCGCGGGGCGTCCGCTCAG
>NZ_JAIY01000010.1:1367802-1376626 GCF_000710405.2 Kitasatospora sp. MBT66
CAGGAGCCGTAGGGGGCGTCCGCCGTCGGACCGCCGCCGGTCTCGGCGCCCGCGGCGCGGGCCGCGGCGAGCAGTCCGCCGAGCACCTCGCCGATCCTGGCCTCGATCCGGCCGGCGCCCTCCTCCCCGACCAGGGCGAGCGCGGCGCCCAGGGCGGCGACGGCGGGGCCGTCGGGGTTGGTGAGGGTGTGGGCGACGGCGCCGGGCCGGGGCGGGCAGGGGTGGGCGGGCGCGTCGATCGGGTCGACCACCCCGGACCAGCCGCTGAGCCCGGGCCCGATCCGGTCGGCGATCCGGTCGCGGACCATCAGGACGGCCGCGCCCCAGCCGGCCCGGAGCCACTTCTGGCCGCCGGCGGCGAGCACGTCGGCCGCGTCGGCGGCGAACTCCACGGCGCCGAGGGCCTGGACGGCGTCGACCACCAGGATCCGGTCCGGCCCGATCAGTTCCTTGATCGCGGCCAGCGGCGCCCGGTACCCGGTCGCGGCGTCGACGGCGCAGACGGCGACGGCGCGCACCCGGTCGTCCAGGTGCTCCCGGACCAGGTCGGGGGTGACCGGGCCTTCGAGCTGGCGGACCGTGAGCCCGCCGTTGTCGGCGGCGCGCAGCCACGGGTAGACGGCGCCGGGGAAGTCGTTCCGCGCCACCAGCACGGTGCCGTCCGGGGCGGATCCGCGGCGCCCCGCACCGGCGCCGACCGCGTGGGCGGCGGCGAAGAGCCCGTGCGAGGTGGAGCCGACGAAGGCGATCTCGTGCGGGGCGGAGCCCAGCAGCCCGCCCGCCGTCCGGGCCGCCGTCGCGGTGTCCGCGTCGAGGCTCTCGAGCGCGTCCCAGCCGTGCCGGTGGAGCCGGTCGGCCTCGCGGAGCAGCACCCGGCGGACCGGTTCCGACACCGGCCCGAAGCGGGCGAAGTCCAGGTAGCCGAACGGCTCGGCGAACTTCTTGAGGTACTCGGGCATGACCTTTCCTTGGTCGGGCGGCGCAGTGATTTGAACGTTCAAATCCCACACAAACAAACAGAACCGATCAACGTTCAACGAGCGGGAGCCAGCAAACGCCCCCGGTCGATTCCCCGTCAAGACCCTGCGCACCACGACCCCCGGTCGAGACCCTCTCGTTACCGGCGGCCGATCTGCCCTCCCACCAGCCCTTGCGCAATGCAATTTGACATTACTATTTTACTGGCCAGTGAGTCGAGAGATCATCATCGTTTCCCTCGACGTCATCAGACTCCCGCGCGGTCCGGCGGACCCGGCGCCCCCCACGGCTCCGGACCCCAACACGCCCCGTCCCGCGCATCCCCCCACATGCTCGTCTGGAGCTCCTGTGCCAACCACCCCCCGCCTGCGCTCGGTCCTGCTCTCCGCGGCCCTCGCAGTCACCCTGGCCGCCCCGCTCGTCCAGAGCGCCCAGGCCGTCGCACCCCCCGCCGCCTCCGGGCGGACCACCGACCCGGCCGCCGCCTTCGGCGGGACCACCGCCCACCCGGCCGGCCCGGCCGGCGACGTCGCCCACGGCAGCACCACCACCGGCGCCCCCGGCCCCGAGGGGGCACCGGGCAACGAGACGCTCCAGCCCACCACGGACGCCACCCGGCCCGCCGCCGACCCGGCCACCCCCGCCGCCCAGGCCGCCCCGACCGCCGCCGACGCCGCCGCGGCCTGCTCGCTCGCCTCCTTCACCGCCCTCTCCCCGGCCGCCCTGGCCGACTTCCTCGCCGACCGCTCGCACACCTACGAGGGCTGTCTGCGCCCGCTGCTGGTCGACTGGAGCCCCGAGCTCACCAAGGTGCTGACCCCGGCCCACGTGCGCGCCGTCGCCGACCGGATCACCGCCCTCTCCCCCGGCTTCGACAGCGCCAACAACCGCAACCAGCAGGAGCTCTGGTACTTCCTGCACGTCGCGGTCTACTTCGACTACAGCCACCGCGAGTTCGACCTCAACGACGACGCCACCGCGGCCGCGATCGACCGCGCGATCACCGCCTACACCGCCAACCCCCGGGCGTTCGACCAGACCACCGCCGCCGGCTTCACCATGGGCGAGCTGATCCAGACCTCCACCGCCCCGAAGCTGCGCCCCGGCCGGCTCCCGCTGCTGGAGCGGGTGCTGCGCCAGTACGCCACCCCCGGCACCAAGTACATCGGCGACCAGGGCTGGAACTGGGCCCTGCAGGCCGCGCTCCAGCTCAACTTCCAGGGCGTCAACAACATCGTCGAGGACGGCGGCGCCTTCCGCGCCGCGGCCGTCGCCAACCCCGGCTACCGGCAGGCGATCCGCGCCTTCTCCGGCTACGGCCACCTCAAGGGCACCGAGACCGAGTGGGCCGTCGGCGACGCCATGAACGAGTACGCCCGGTACACCCTGGTGGACTCGCTCAAGGGCGAGATCAAGGCCGAGATCGGCGGCGTGGTCAGCACCGTCCAGAACAACTTCGGCCGTCTCAGCCGCCCTTGGCTCAACCTGGCCGTCCCGCTCAACGAGTTCGGCCTCTGCGGCCAGTACGGGGCCTGCCGGGCCGAGCTGACCCAGCAGTTCTTCCCGAACACCTACACCTACGACAACGGCACCCTGGTCATCCGCACCGCCCTCGACCGGGCCACCGCCGACCAGCTGTACTACGCCACCAAGCAGGTCAAGGCCCAGTTCTTCCGGGTCCTGGGCACCGACCGGCCGCTCGCCGACGACACCCACCCCACCCTCACGGTGCAGCTGTACGACACCAAGACGAACTACCGCTCGCTCCAGTACCTGCTGTTCGGGATCGGCGACGTCGAGAACGGCGGCATGTTCATCGAGGAGAACTCCACCTTCTACACCTACCAGCGGACCACCGCCGAGTCGTACTTCAGCCTGGAGGAGCTCTTCCGGCACGAGTACACCCACTACCTGAACGCCCGTTGGGCAATCCCGGAGTCCGGCTACACCACCCGCTGGCCCAGCGACGCCACCTTCGCGATGAACGAGGGCACCGCCGAGTACTTCGCCGGCTCCACCTCCAAGGACGGCGTCAAGGCCCGCAAGTACATGGTCCGCCAGATCGCCCAGGAAGGCGCCTCCGGCACACCGCGCCTGACGATCAATCAGATCCTGCACGCCAGCTGGAACAGCCTCGGCTTCCGCGTCTACCCGTACGCGGCCACCTTCTTCAACCTGCTCGGCGAGCGCCACCCCGACCAGCTCGCCGAGATGTACCGGCTGCTGCGTGCCGACGACGTCACCGGCTACAACGCCTGGCGCGACCGCCTCGGCCGGGACGCCGACCTCCAGCGCGAGTACAACGCCTTCCTGGACGCCGAGATCCCGCTCGCCGACAACCTCTACGTGCCGGTCACCGACTACACGCCGAACAGCCGGCTCAGCTACGCCTGGGCCTCCGAGGTCCAGGACGCGTTCACCCGCGCCACCCAGAACACCCCGGTCTGCAAGGACAACGCCGACTGGAACAACACCATGCGGTTCACCTGCACCGGCCGGATGACCGCCAACCTCACCAACACCCTCGACGCCGGCAAGGTCCGCGCGGACATGGCCGCCACCGTCGACTACTTCCTGCTCACCCGGGGCGGCGCCGCCGCCAACAACCTCGCCGACATGAACTGCTGGTTCGGCCAGGTCGACGTCTGGCCCACCGGCCGCGCCGGCACCGCCGACTACACCTGCGAGGGCCCGCTGCGCCGGTAACCCCTCCCCGCACGGGGGGCGGTGCCCGACCGGCCCGCCCCGCCACGACCCGCACGGCCCCGGACCACCGTCCGGGGCCGTACGGCGTTCCGGGCCCCGACGCTGGGGCCCGGGGCACATGCTCCGCTCAGAGCCGCCTGAGCCCGGCGGCGGTCGGCCGGAATCCGCATTGGCCGTAGAAGGACTCCAGGTGCGGCTCGTAGTCGACGTGCAGCCACTCGGCACCGCGCGCCCTCGCCTCGTCGGCGGCGGCCTGCACCAGCCGCACCCCGAGCCCCCGCCGGCGCTCGTCCGGATGCACGGTCGTGTCCAGGACGAAGGCGTGCGCGCCGCCGTCCCCCACGACATTGACGAATCCGACCAGCCGGTCCCCCCGGCGCGCCGCGATCCAGGTCAGACTGCGGGCCAGCACCGGCGCGAAGGAGGTCGCCCGGTGTTCCGGCCAGGACGCGCCGAACAACTCGTTGAGCTCGGCGTCCGTCAGCTCGGGACGGACCGCCAGCACCTCGTCGCCGGCCGGCGACGAATCATTGATCACCATACGGAGCAGCCTGCCACGCGCCCGCGGCCGTGCTCACACCCCCGCGGACCCGCGAACACGTGCGAGGACGCGCCGGGCGGCCTAGGCCGGCAGGGCGTCCAGGGCGGGGGCGACGGTGGCGAAGGCGCGGTCGGTCAGTTCGGCCGGGTCCTCGGCGCCGTCGCTGGCGCTCCACAGTTGCAGGACGACGTCGAACGCGGTCAGGGCCATCCCCGCGGCGAGCCGGGGGTGGAGGCCGGTCGCGGAGCCCAGGCCCAGCCGGTCGGCCAGCTCGGCCGCCAGTTCGTCGCGCCACTGCGCCTGGCGCTCCAGGAAACGGGCGTGCAGCGCCGGCGTGCCCAGGATCAGCTGCACCACCCGCAGCGCCTGCTCGGCATGGCCGGCGCAGGCGTCGATGGAGACCCAGACGGTGTGCCGCAGTGCCACCGACGGCGACTCCTCGGCCGGCCGGCCGGCGAGCTCGGCCCGCATGCCGGCGCCCATCTCCCCGAGGAACTGGACGACCACGTCCTCCTTGGACGCGAAGTAGCGGAAGAAGGTGCGCTTGGACATGCCGGCGGCGGCCGCGATCTCGTCGACCGTGACCGCGTCGAACCCCTTCTGCGCCAGGAGGTTCAGCGCGGCCTGGGACAGCTCGTCGGAGACCAGCTGACGCTTGCGCTGGGCCAGGCTCGCTTCAGGGCGGGTAGTCACCCCCTCATGTTACACGCCGCGCCGTCCTTGACCCCTATGGGCGCGCTTGACACTCGGTGACAGGTAGGGCAACGTGTGACGCATGACGAAGCAGCAGGGCTGGACCGCCGATCGGATTCCGGACCAGACGGGGCGGGTGTTCGTCGTCACCGGGGCGAACAGCGGCCTCGGCCTGGCGACCACCCGGGCGATCGCCCGCAAGGGCGGCCAGGTGGTCCTCGCCGTCCGCGACGAGGCCAAGGGCCGGCGGGCGGCCGCCGAGATCACGGCCGCGCAGCCGGGCGCCCGCCTGGAGGTCCGCCGCCTCGACCTGGCCGACCTCGACTCGGTCCGCGCCTTCGCCGAACGGCTGCGCGCCGACGGGACCCGCCCGGACGTCCTCGTCAACAACGCGGGCGTGATGGCGCCGCCGCGGACGCTGAACGCGCAGGGCCACGAGATCCAGTTCGCCGCCAACCACCTCGGCCACTTCGCCCTCACCGGACTGCTGCTCGACCTCCTGGCCGAGGGCAAGGACCCGCGGGTGGTCACGGTGAGCTCGACCAACCACCGGCAGGGCAAGGTCTTCTTCGACGACCTCTCCGGCGAGCGCAAGTACTCGCCGATGGGCTACTACAACCAGTCGAAGTTCGCCAACGCCGTGTTCGGCTGGGAGCTCCACCAGCGTCTCGCCGCGGCCGGCAGCCCGGTCCGCAGCCTGCTCGCGCACCCCGGCTACACCGCCACCAACCTCCAGACCAGTTCCCCGGTCGGCATGGTCAAGGTGCTCTTCGGCCGCATCCTCACCCCGCTCGCCCAGGCTCCGGACCAGGGCGCGCTGCCCCAACTGTTCGCCGCCACCGCCGCGGAGGTCGAGTCGGGACAGTTCATCGGACCCGACGGGATGGCCGAGCTGCGCGGCACCCCGAAGGTGGTCCAGCTGGCCCCGTCGGCCGCCGACGCCGAGACCGGCAAGCGCCTGTGGGAGCTGTCGGAGCGGCTGACCGCCGTCCGGTTCGCCTTCCCCGCCGTCGCCTGACCCGACCGGGGCCCGTCGCCCGACCCGACCGGCCCCGGCACCCGTACCAGGGGCCGCCGCGCATGACGCCCCCGGCATGCGCGTCGGCCCCTGCACCACCCGCACGCCCGCACCACACGCACCCCCGCACCGCCCGCGCCCCCCGCGGGAACAACTCGTTCACATCTCCCGAACCCCGGCTCCCCGTTCTCCCCGCGGCGGCACCGGGAATCTCGGCATTCCCATTCACGATCTCGCCCGAACAATTCCACAGCCCCCTCCGACCATCACGAACGGAATACCTCCGACCGCTTCCCGGAGCCTCTTCTCCGACGAATCAACGGCTTTCCCCGAGTCAACCGCCAGGGGCATGTGAGGTGGATCACTATCGAAGATCCGTCCGATGACGACCTGTTAGGGTGATGGCTCAATGTCAAGCTCCATCCACGGGGGTAAAAGTGGGGGAAGTAGCAAGCGTTGATGTGACCGCCTTTCCGGCGTTCCCGTTCATCGGGTCGGACGACGACCCGTTCATTCCGGTCAGAGATTACGACCTGAAGCACCTCGACGAGTCGACCGGCAGAATCAGACTCCCCTTCGGCGGCTGGGCCTGGCTGATCACCAAGCACGAGGACGTGCGGCAGCTGCTGCGCCACCCGGGCTTCAGCTCCGACCAGTACCGCCCCGGGTTCCCGGTCCTCAACCCGATCCCGCCGACGCGCGAGGGCGCGTCCGGGCTGTTCATCTTCATGGACGGCGACGCCCACAGCCGCTTCCGGCGCATGCTGACCGCCGAGTTCATGATCAAGAACATCCGGCGGATCGAGCCGCTGATCGAGGAGACCGTCAACGAGGCCCTCGGCCGCATGCGCGAGATCGGCCCGCCGGCCGACCTGATGAACGAGTTCGCGCTGCCGGTGCCGTCGATGACGATCTGCCACCTGCTCGGTGTGCCCTACTCGGACCACGACTTCTTCCAGCACCACAGCCGCGCGATCATGGACCGGAACTCCGGTCCGGCCGAGGTCGGCGCCGCCATGGAGGCCCTGAACGGCCTGCTGGGCGACCTGATCACGCACAAGCGGACCCACCCCGGCGAGGACCTGCTCAGCCGGCTGGTGACCGAGCGCGTGATCCCGGGGGAGCTCAAGGAGGAGGAGCTCCTGAGCATGGCCATGCTGCTGCTGGTGGCGGGCCACGAGACCACCGCGAACATGATCGGGATGTCGGCGCTGGCCCTGCTGGAGCACCCCGAGCACCTGGACGCCCTGCGCGAGGACCCGGGCCTGGCGCCCAACCTCGTCGAGGAACTGCTCCGGTACTGCACCGTCGTCCGGACCGGTCTCCCGCGGCTCGCGCTGGAGGACGCCGTCATCGGCGGCCGGGAGATCAAGGCCGGCGAGGGCGTCGTGGCGATGCTGTCGATGGCCAACCGGGACGAGTCGGTCTTCCACGACCCCGAGTTCTTCGACCCCCGGCGCAACGAGGCCCACCGGCACATGGCGTTCGGCTTCGGCCTGCACCAGTGCATCGGCCAGCCGCTGGCCCGGGCCGAGCTGCGGATCGCCCTGGTCCAGCTGGCCAAGCAGTTCCCCGGCCTCCGGTCGGAGACGACCCTGGCGGACGTCCCGAAGCGCCACGAGGCGGTCACCTTCGGGCTGGGCGAACTGCCGGTGACGTGGTGACCATGCACATCACTGTCGACCGGGACCTGTGCTGCGGGTCCGGCAACTGCGTGGAGACCGTGCCCGACGTGTTCGACCAGGACAGTCGGGACGGCATGGTGCTGCTGCGGATCTCCCAGCCGCCGGAGCACCTCCGGGAGGCGGTCGAACGCGCCGCCCAGCTGTGTCCGGTGGGCGCCATCGAGATCTCCCACCGGAATTCGACGGACTGACAGACGCAGCACTGCACGGGGGCGAGCAGACCGCGTCTCGACAATCCGCCTGCCATCCCGCACCGCTGTCCGGAATCCGGTCGCCCGCAGAATTCTCCCGCGCGGGCGACCGGATGATCCGGCCCGGGTGAACCGCGCACCCGAAGCGGTTCTCAACGGATTTCCCGGCGATTTCGAGAACGTCTTTTACTGTCCATTTCACCGCGCCGCGCGACCGCTGTTTCGCGCTGCCCGGAAATGCGGACCGAGCACGGAGCGGCGATCTTCCGCGCCCGGCCGGCCCCGCCCCTCACCCCTGTGTGCCCACATAACAGGAGAGCGGAAAAGTTGGATAGTGGCAGCAGCCAGACACGAGTATTTGTATGCAGTAGACACCCCTACGCGCGACTGGGCATTCGTGGGGCACTGAAGCAGGACGACGCACTGACCGTGGTCGGCGAGGCGGCGGACATCATCGGGCTGCTGACGGCGACGGCGGTGCGCGAACCGGACGTCGTGGTGCTCGAAGCCCGGAAGCAGACCGACCACCTGCACGAGCTGACCGCCCTCGACACCGCCCTGGTGGTCGTCGTGGAGGACGCCGAGACCGCGGCCGACTGGATCCGTCTGACCCAGGCCAACGTGCGTGCCGTCGTGCACTCCGACGATCCCGAGGAGGTCCTGGTCGAAGCGGTCCGCCGGGCCACCACCGGCGACTGCTACGTCTCCCCCGGCCTCAGCGGCCTGCTCCTCCGGTTCGTGCGGGACACACTGCCCCGCCCCCTCTCGGTGGTCCCCACCCACGCACCCTTGACTTCGCGCGAGTCCGAGGTGCTCCAGCTGGTGCGGCGGGGCATGGCCAACAAGGAGATCGCTCGTCGGCTGGGCCTGAGTGAAAAGACCGTCAAGTTCCACGTCTCCAATGTGCTCGCGAAGGCCCACATGGCCTCCCGGGCGCAGCTGATCGCCTCGGCGGCGGCCATGTGAGACCACGGCCGCGGCCGGCGAGGAGGACGACCCTACGACAGCGGGG
>NZ_JAIY01000010.1:1376651-1395130 GCF_000710405.2 Kitasatospora sp. MBT66
CCCCGCTGTCGTGCCCGCGTTCAACACCGCTCCCCGGTGGGAAGACTGACCCGGCCTCGGGCGGTCGGCGGACCCGCGACGCCGGACCCACGGCACGGGACCTGCGGCACCGGCCCGGCCCGGCCCCCGGGACCAGGTCTCCCGTCTTGGCCTAAAGTCCTGGTTTCGCGCCGCCGATCCTGCCCCGAAGCCCTGCTCCCCTGCCGTTCCTCTGGCGGAAGTCCCGGTCCGGTCCGGAAACGGATACTCCCGGTATGAAGCCCTCCATGTCCGGTGACCAGACGATCGGCCGCACCCACGACACCGCCATCGCCGTGATCGGAGCCTCCTGCCGGGTCCCCTCGGCATCGGGTCCGGCCGCGTTCTGGCGACTCCTGACGGAGGGCACCGACGCCCTCTCCCCCTGGCCGGAGCAGCGCGGCCCCGGCGGCGCTTCCTGGACCGGCGGCTTCCTCGACGAGGTCGGCACCTTCGACGCCGCCTTCTTCGGCGTCGGGCCCGACGAGGCCGCCGCCATGGACCCGCAGCAGCGCCTCGCCCTGGAACTCGTCTGGGAGGCCATGGAGGACGCCGGGCTGCCCGACCACCGGCTGCGCGGCTCGCGCACCGGCGTGTTCGTCGGCGTCTCCTCGGACGACTACGCCGCCCTCGCCGCCCGCGGCGACCGGGCCGGCCACGGCGAACTGCACGACTTCACCGGCCGGCACCGGGCCGTCGTGGCCAACCGGGTCTCCTGGACCCTCGGCCTCCAGGGCCCCAGCCTCGCCGTCGACGCGGCCCAGGCCTCCTCCCTGGTCGCCGTCCACCTCGCCTGCGAGAGCATCCGCCGCGGCGAGTCCGACCTCGCCTTCGCCGGCGGCGTCAACCTGATCCTCTCCCCGGACGGCATGCGGGCCGCCGCCGGCCTCGGCGCCCTCTCCGCCAAGGGCCGCTGCGCCGTGTTCGACGAGAGCGCCGACGGCTTCGTCCGCGGCGAGGGCGGCGGCGTGGTCCTGCTCAAGCCGCTCGCGCAGGCCGTCGCGGACGGCGACCCCGTCTACTGCGTGATCCGGGGCAGCGCCGTCAACAACGACGGCGGCGGGGAGCGGCTCAGCGACCCCGACGTCGCGGGCCAGCAGCAGGTCCTGCGGCAGGCCTACGCCAACGCCGGGATCGGCACCGAGGCCGTCCAGTACGTCGAGCTCCACGGCACCGGAACCCCCGTGGGCGACCCGGTCGAGGCCGCCGCGGTGTCCGCCGTGATCGGCCGCGGCGCCGACGGCCGCCGGCCGCTGCGGGTCGGCTCGGTCAAGACCAACATCGGGCACCTGGAGGCCGCGGCCGGCATCGTCGGCCTGCTGAAGGCCGCGCTGGCGCTGCGCCACCGCCGGCTGCCCCCCAGCCTGCACTTCCGCACCGCCAACCCGGCGATCCCGCTCGACGAGCTCAACCTCCGGGTGCAGACCGAACTCGACGCCTGGCCGGACCCGGAGGTCCCGCTGGTCGCCGGTGTCAGCTCCTTCGGCATCGGCGGCACCAACTGCCACGTCGTGCTCACCGAGGGGCCCTACGCCGGCCACCCGACGGACGCCGCCGCCCCGGCGGGCGGTGCCGCGCAGGTCGGCACCGCCTCGACGGCCACCGCCACCACGCCTGCCGCCGCGCGGGGCCCGCTGCCGTGGGTGCTGTCCGCCCGCTCCGGCCGCGCGCTGGAGGCACAGGCCGGCAAGCTGCTCGCCCACCTGGACGCCACCCCCGGAGCGGCCGAGGCCGACGCCGCCGGGATCGCCCGCTCACTGGCCACCGGCCGCTCCGTCTTCGAGCACCGCGCCGTCGTCCTCGGCACGGACCGCTCCGACCTCACCGCCCGCCTGGAGCGCCTGCACGAGGAGGCCGTCAGCGGCCTCGCCGCCCCGGCCGGCCGGACGGCCTTCCTGTTCGCCGGCGGCGGCGCCCACCGGGTCGGCATGGGGCGCGAACTGTACGCCGCCTACCCGGTGTTCGCCGAGGCCCTGGACGAGGTGCTCGCCCACCTCGACCCCGCCCTCGGCCTGCGCGAGGTGCTGTTCGGCGAGCGCGCCGACGCCGCGGCCGCCCTGGACGGCATGCGCTGCATGCAGCCCGCCCTGTTCGCCTTCCAGGTCGCCCTCTACCGCCTGGTCACCTCCTGGGGCGTCGAACCGGACCTGCTGGTCGGCCACTCCTTCGGCGAGATCGTCGCCGCCCACGTCTCCGGCGCCCTCTCGCTGCCCGAGGCGGCCGCGCTCGCCGCCGCCCGCGGTGAACTGATGGAGGCCCTGCCCGCCGGCGGCGCCATGATCGCCGTCGAGGCGACCGAGGAGGAGGCGCTCGCCGCGCTCGACGGCGTCACCGACGTCTCCATCGGCGTCATCAACGGGCCGGCCTCGGTCGTCCTCTCCGGCGCCGAGGAGTCAGTGGCCCGGATCGCCGACGACTTCCGCGCCCGCGGCCGCCGCACCACCCGGCTCCGGGTCCGGAACGCCGCCCACTCGCCGCTCACCCTGCCCATGCTCGACGAGTTCGCCCGCCGGATCGACGGCCTGACCGTCTCCGAGCCGAGCATCCCGATCGTCTCCACCGTCACCGGCCGCACCGGCACCCCGATGACCGAGGAGTACTGGATCGGGCACGTCGGCGCGACGGTCCGCTTCCACGACGCGATCACCGCCTGCCGCGAACAGGGCGTCACCCGGTTCGTCGAACTCGGTCCCGACGCCACCCTGACCCCGCTGGTCCGGCCCGACGAGACCGAACTCGCCGTGGCGCTCCAGCACCGCGACCATCCCGAGCCGCAGACCCTGCTCACCGGCCTCGCCCAGGCCTGGGTCTCCGGTGCGGCCGTCGACTGGGCCGGGATCGTCGGCGCGGCACCGACCGTCGACCTGCCGACCTACGCCTTCCAGCGCGAGCGCTACTGGCTCGACGAGCGCCCCGCCGCGCCCACCGCCGAACAACACCTCAGCTCCGCGACCCTCGCCCTGCGCGACCGGATCCGCGCCGAGCCCGAGGGCTTCCTGCGCCGCTGGCTCACCGAGCACCTGGCCGGGAGCACCGGCGGGACCGGCTTCACCGCCGACGAGACCTTCCGCGACCTGGGCTTCGACTCCGTGCTCTCCGTGCAGCTGCGCAACCGGCTCGCCTCGGCGACCGGCCTGCGGCTGCCCGCCAGCGTGCTCTTCGACTACCCGACGCCGAACGCCCTCACCGCGTACCTGCACGAGCGGATCGTCGGCGTACTGGACGCCAACGAGGACCGGCCGGCCGCCGCCCCGGTCGCCGCCACCGACGAGGACCCGATCGTGGTCGTCGGCATGGCCTGCCACCTGCCCGGGGGGATCGACTCGCCGCAGCAGCTGTGGCAGGCGGTACTCGACGGCACCGACGCCATCTCCGAGTTCCCGACCGACCGCGGCTGGGACCTGGCCGGCCTCTACCACCCGGACCCGGCCAACCCCGGCACCAGCTACGCCCGGCACGGCGGATTCCTCTCCGGGGCGAGCGAGTTCGACGCCGACTTCTTCGGCATCAGCCCGCGCGAGGCCGCCGCGATGGACCCGCAGCAGCGGCTGCTGGTCGAGACCGCCTGGGAGGCCCTGGAGCGGGCCGGCGTCAACCCCGACGGGCTGCGCGGCAGCCGCACCGGCGTCTTCGTCGGTGCGATGGGCATGGAGTACGGCCCGCGGCTGAACGCGCCCGTCGACGGCACCGAGGGCTTCCGCCTCACCGGCACCACCACCAGTGTGGCGTCCGGGCGGATCTCCTACCTGCTGGGCCTGGAGGGCCCGGCGATGACGGTGGACACCGCCTGCTCCTCCTCGCTCGTCGCCCTGCACCTGGCCGCCCAGGCCCTGCGCAACGGCGAGTGCTCGCTGGCGCTGGCCGGCGGTGTCACGGTGCTCTCCACGCCGGGCATGTTCGTGGAGTTCTCCCGTCAGCGCGGCCTCGCCGCCGACGGCCGCTGCAAGGCCTTCTCCGACGACGCCGACGGCACCGGCTGGGGCGAGGGCGTCGGCCTGCTGGTCGTCGAACGCCTCTCCGACGCGCGACGCAACGGCCACCAGGTGCTGGCGGTGGTGCGCGGTTCGGCGGTCAACCAGGACGGCGGCAGCAACGGCCTCACCGCGCCCAACGGCCCCTCCCAGCAGCGGGTGATCCGGGGCGCGCTGGCGAACGCCCGGCTGGGCGCGGCCGACGTCGACGCCGTGGAGGCGCACGGCACCGGCACGACCCTGGGCGACCCGATCGAGGCGCAGGCCCTGCTGGCCACCTACGGTCAGGGCCGCGACGCCGAACAGCCTCTCTGGCTCGGGTCGTTGAAGTCCAACATCGGTCACACCCAGGCCGCCGCCGGCGTCGCGGGTGTGATCAAGATGATCGAGGCGATGCGCCACGGCGTGATGCCGCGCACCCTGCACGCCGACACCCCGTCGCACCACGTGGACTGGGAGTCCGGCGCGGTCAGCCTGCTCACCGAGCAGCGCGACTGGCCCGAGTCGGACCGCCCGCGCCGGTCCGCCGTGTCCTCCTTCGGCATCAGCGGCACCAACGCCCACGTCATCCTGGAGGCCGCCCCCGAGGAGCCGGCCGCCGGGGCGGAGGAGCCGGCGGCGGGGTCGCCCGAGGCGGCGGGTGACAGCGCCGCGGGTGAGGGTCCGCTGCCGTGGGTGCTGTCGGCCCGGAGCGAGGCCGCGCTGACCGAGCAGGCCGCGCGCCTGCTGGAGCGGGTCACCGACGGGACCGAACTGGCGCCGCGCGACGTCGCGTTCACCCTCACGAACGGTCGCGCCCTGCTGGACCACCGGGTCGTCGTGGTCGGGGGCGACCGGGGCGAACTGGTGGAGCGGCTGCGGGAGTTCACCACCTCCGGCACCTCCGCCGGGGTGATCGCCGGCCGGGTCGGACCGGGTGCGGCGAACGGTGCCGTGTTCGTGTTCCCGGGCCAGGGTTCGCAGTGGATCGGCATGGCACGTGAACTCCTGGAGTTCTCGCCGGTGTTCGCCGAGAAGATGACGGAGTGCGCGTTCGCGCTGGAGCCGTTCACGGACGGCTGGTCGCTGCTCGACGTGGTCCGCGACGACAACAAGGACGCCCTCGACCGGGTCGACGTCGTCCAGCCGGTGCTGTTCGCCGTCATGGTCTCGCTCGCCGAACTCTGGCGCTCGCTGGGTGTGAAGCCCGCCGCGGTGGTCGGCCACTCGCAGGGCGAGATCGCCGCCGCCCACGTCGCCGGCGCCCTGACGCTGGACGACGCCGCACGGATCGTCGCCCTGCGCAGCCGCGCCATCGTCCGCCTCTCCGGCCGCGGCGGCATGCTCTCCGTCCTCGCCCCGCAGGAGCGCATCCGCGAACACCTCACGGCGGGTCTGCAGATCGCCGTCGTCAACGGCCCCGAACAGGTCGTCGTCTCCGGCACCCCCGAGGAACTCGACGCCCTCGCCGCGCGCTGCGAGACCGACGGCATCCAGGCCCGACGCATCGCGGTGGACTACGCCTCCCACTCCCCCCAGGTCGAGGAACTCCGCGAAGAACTCCTCCACCTCCTCGCCCCCGTCACCCCCCGCACCGGCCACACCCCCCTGATCTCCACGGTCACGGGCGAGGCCATCGACACCGCCACCATGGACGCCGCCTACTGGTTCACCAACCTGCGCGAAACCGTCCGCTTCGACACCGCCCTCACCACCCTCCTCACCACCGGCCACCGCGTCTTCGTCGAGACCAGCCCGCACCCCGTCCTCACCGGACCCGTCACCCAGGCCGCCGAGAACACCGGCACCGACGGCGTCCGCGCCATCGGCACCCTGCGCCGAGGCGAAGGCGGACAGCACCGCCTCCTCCACAGCCTCGCCGAAGCCCACACCACCGGCCTCACCGTCGACTGGACCCCCTGGACCGGTGCAGGCCGCCTCACCGACCTCCCCACCTATGCCTTCCAACACCGCCGCCACTGGCTGCCCGCTGCCAAGCCGGTCCTGGACGCAACCGGGCTCGGGCTGAACCCGGCCGGGCACCCGCTGCTGGGCGCCGCCGTCCGGCTGGCCTCCCAGGACGGGCTGGTGCTGACCGGCCAGGTGTCACTGAGCACACACCCCTGGCTCGCCGACCACGGCGTGTTCGGGACGGTCATCCTGCCGGGCACCGCGTTCGTCGAACTCGCCCTGCACGCCGCCGACCAGGTCGGCCACCGCGTCCTCGACGAACTCACCCTCGAACGCCCCCTCGTCCTCACCGACACCGCCCAGAGCGTCATCCAGGTCACCGTCGCCTCTCCCGACACCGACGGCCGACGCACCGTCACCATCCACTCCCGCCCCCACACCACCGACACCGACACCGACCTCACCGGGTCCACCGAGGACTGGACCCGTCACGCCGTCGGCACCCTCACCGACAACTCCACCAACAACCCGACGCCCTACACCGGCACCTGGCCCCCCACCGGTGCCCAGCGCATCGACAGCGGTGACACCTACGAGCGCCTCGGCGCTCTGGGCTACAGCTACGGGCCGGCCTTCCAGGGCCTCACCGCGCTCTGGCAGCAGGGCCAGGACCTCTACGCCGAGGTCGTCCTGCCGACCGGCACCGACGGCTTCGCCCTGCACCCCGCCCTCCTCGACGCCACCCTCCACCCGCTCCCCGCCGGTGACCTGTGGGTGCCCTTCTCCTGGAACGGCGTGCAGCTCCACGCCACCGACGCCACCACCCTGCGCGTCCACCTCACCCGTCGCAGCGAGAACGCCGCCCACCTCACCGCCTACGACACCACCGGCCACCCCGTCGTCACCGTCGACGACCTCCGCCTCCAGCGGATGTCCGCCGACCAGCTCGCCACCACCACCGACGAACCGCTCTACCGGATCGGCTGGTCGCAACTGCCCACCCCGCAGAACCCGGCCGCGCCCGACGGCGTCACCGTCGCCCGCGTCGCCCCGGGCGGCGAGCTGCGCGATCGGCTCGCCGAAGTCCTGGAGCTCACGCAGCAGTTCCTCGGCGACCGCGCGAACGACGACACCCGGCTCGCCGTCGTCACCCAGGGCTCGATCGCCGACCGGCCCGACCCGGTCACCGCGGCCGTCTGGGGTCTGCTCCGCTCCGCCCAGACCGAACACCCCGACCGCATCCTGCTGATCGACGTCGACACCTGGTCCGAGTCGGCACTCGCCACCGCCGTCGCCACCGGTGAACCGCAGGTCGCGGTGCGCGGTGCCGAGGTCCTGGCGCCGCGGCTGACCGTCGTCGCCCCGAACGCGGAGGACACCACCGCACCAGCGGCCTTGGATCCGAACGGCACGGTGCTGATCACCGGCGCGAGCGGCACCCTGGGCCGGCTGGTCGCCCGCCACCTGGTCACCGAGCACGGCGTCCGCCACCTGCTGCTGCTCAGCCGCAGCGGCACCGCCGCACCCCAGGACCTCCTGGACACCGGGGCGCACATCACCGTACGGGCCTGCGACGTCGCCGACCGCGACCAACTCGCCGCCGCCCTGGCCGACATCCCCACCGAGCACCCGCTCACCGCCGTCGTCCACACCGCCGGCGTCCTCGACGACGGCGTCCTCGAAGCCCTCACCCCCGAACGCCTCGACACCGTCCTGCGACCCAAGGCCGACGCCGTCCACGCCCTGCACGACCTCACCACCGGCACCGACCTCGCCGCCTTCGTCCTCTTCTCCTCCGCCGCCGGCGTCCTCGGCTCCGCAGGACAGGCCAACTACGCCGCCGCCAACGCCTACCTCGACGCCCTGGCACAGGACCGGCACGCGGCCGGACTCCCCGCCACCTCCCTCGCCTGGGGCCTGTGGGCGGAGGGCAGTTCCATGACCGGGCACCTGGACAGTGCCGACCTGGGCCGTCTCACCCGCACCGGCCTCGCCCCCCTCACCACCACCCAGGGCCTCAACCTCCTCGACCAGGCCCTCACCACCACCCACCCCACCCTCGTCCCCGCCCGACTCGACCTCCCCACCCTCCGCAACCGCGCCACCGACAACACCCTCCCCACCCTCTACCGCAACCTCGTCCGCACCCCCACCCGACCCACCGCCACCACCACCAACACCAACACCAACCAAACCGGCACCTGGACCACCGACATGGCCGCCCTCACCCCCGAGGAACGCCGCACCACCCTCATCACCCTCCTCCACCACCACATCAACACCGTCCTCGGCCACACCACCACCGACACCCCCGACACCGAACGCCCCTTCCGCGACATGGGATTCGACTCCCTCACCGGACTCGAACTCCGCACCCGCCTCCAGAACACCACCGGCCTCCGCCTCCCCTCCACCCTCGTCTTCGACTACCCCACCCTCACCACCCTCGCCCACCACCTCGACCAACACATCCAAGGCACCACCACCACCCACACCCCCACCACCCACACCCCCACCACCGACCACGACCCCATCGTCATCGTCGGCATGGCCTGCCGTTACCCCGGCGACATCACCTCCCCCCAGGGCCTCTGGCGGGCCGCCCTGGACGGCGCGGACGTCATCTCGGACTTCCCCACCGACCGCGGCTGGGACCTCGCCAACCTCTACGACCCCGACCCGGACGCCGTCGGCCGCACGTACACGCGCAAGGGCGGATTCCTCCAGGACGCCGCCGTGTTCGAGCCGGAGTTCTTCGGCATCAGCCCGCGCGAGGCCACCGCGATGGACCCGCAGCAGCGCCTGCTGCTGGAAACCTCCTGGGAAGCCCTGGAGCGCGCCGGCATCGACCCCGCCACCCTGCGCGGCAGCCGCACCGGTGTCTTCGCCGGCCTGATGGCGATGGAGTACGGGCCGCCGCTGCACGAGCCGATCGAGGGCATGGACGGCTTCCGGATGCTCGGCAGCTCGTCGAGCGTGGCGTCCGGGCGGATCTCCTACCTGCTGGGCCTGGAGGGCCCGGCGATGACGGTGGACACCGCCTGCTCCTCCTCGCTCGTCGCCCTGCACCTGGCCGCCCAGGCGCTGCGCAACGGCGAATGCACGCTCGCCGTCGCGGGCGGCGTGACGGTGATGTCCACGCCCACCACCTTCGTGGAGTTCTCCCGCCAGCGCGCCATGTCCCCCGACGGCCGCTGCAAGGCCTTCTCCGACGACGCCGACGGCGCCGGCTGGTCCGAAGGCGTCGGCATGCTCGTCGTCGAACGCCTCTCCGACGCCCGCCGCAACGGCCACCAGGTGCTGGCCGTCGTCCGGGGCTCCGCCGTCAACCAGGACGGCGGCAGCAACGGCCTCACCGCGCCCAACGGGCCCGCCCAGCAGCGGGTGATCCAGGACGCGCTGGCCAGTGCGCGGCTGACCGGCGCGGACGTGGACGTCGTGGAGGCGCACGGCACCGGTACCGCGCTCGGCGACCCGATCGAGGCGCAGGCCCTGCTGGCCACCTACGGCCAGGGCCGCGACGCCGAACACCCGCTCTGGCTCGGCTCGTTGAAGTCCAACCTCGGCCACACCCAGGCCGCCGCCGGCGTCGCGGGCATCATCAAGATGGTCCAGGCGATGCGCCACGGCGTGATGCCCCGCACCCTGCACGCCGACACCCCCTCCCACCACGTGGACTGGGAGTCCGGCGCCGTCAGCCTGCTCACCGAGCAGCGCGACTGGCCCGAACTCGACCGCCCGCGCCGCTCCGCCGTCTCCTCCTTCGGCATCAGCGGCACCAACGCCCACGTCATCCTGGAAGCCGCCCCCGAGGAGCCGGCGGGCACGCCGGCCCAGGAGGGGCCCGAGGCCGCCCCGGCGGTCGCCTGGGCACTGTCGGCGAAGTCCCCGGACGCGCTGCGCCGGCAGGCCGGCCGCCTGCTGGAGCGGCTCACCGACGGGACCGACGGCTCCGGCCCCGACCCGCGCGACGTCGCGCACACCCTGGCCGTGGGCCGGGCGGTGCTGGACCACCGCGCCGTGCTCCTGGGCACCGGGCGCGAGGAACTGACCGGCGCGCTGGCCGCCCTCGCCCGCGGCGAGGAGAGCCCCGCCGTCGTCTCCGGCCGCACGGGTGCCGCCGGCGCCGGCGGCCTGGCGATGGTGTTCTCCGGCCAGGGCTCGCAGCGGGCCGGGATGGGCCGCGAGCTGTACGAGCGGTACCCGGTGTTCGCCGAGGCGTTCGACGCCGTCTGCCGGGCGGTGGACGAGCAGCTCCACGGCCACGCCGAACACCCGCTGCGCGACGTGGTGTTCGCCGAGGCCGGCACCCCGGTGGCGGCGCTGCTGAACCAGAGCATGTACACCCAGACCGGCCTGTTCGCCCTGGAGGTGGCGCTGCTCGCGCTGCTGGAGGAGCGCGGGGTGACGCCCGACTACGTCATGGGCCACTCGCTGGGCGAGATCACCGCGGCGTACGCGGCGGGCGTGCTCACGCTGCCCGACGCCTGCGCCCTGGTGGCCGCCCGCGGCCGGCTGATGCAGGCCCTGCCGACGGGCGGGGCGATGGTCGCGATCGAGGCCTCGGAGCAGGAGGCCGAGGCGCACATCGCCGGGGCCGGTCTGGCCGACGCGGTCGGGATCGCCGCCGTCAACGGGCCGCTGGCCGTGGTGGTCTCGGGCGACGAGGAGGCGGCCGTCGCGGTCGCCGAGCACTTCCGGGCCGCCGGGCACCGGGTACGGCGGCTGTCGGTGTCGCACGCCTTCCACTCGCACCGGATGGACGCGATGCTCGACGGGTTCGCCGAGGTGCTGGCGGGCCTGACCTTCCGGGCGCCGCTGATCCCGGTGGTGTCGAACGTCACCGGCGGCCTGATCGACGCCGAGCGGTTCGGCACGCCGCAGTACTGGGTGGACCACGTCCGCGGGGCGGTGCGCTTCGCCGACGGGGTGCGCTGCCTGGCCGGACACGGCATCACCGCCTTCCTGGAGGTCGGGCCCGAGGCCGTGGTGACGCCGATGGTGCACGCCACCCTCGACGAGGAGCTCGGCCGGGACGGCTTCGTCGCGGTGGCCGCGCTCACCGCCGGCCGGCCGGAGCCGCTCGCGCTCACCCAGGCGCTGGCCCGGCAGTTCGTGGCGGGCGTGCCGGTGCCGTGGGAGCGGACCGTGCCCGGCGGCCGTCTGGTCGAGCTGCCCGGACACGTCTTCGCGGGGCAGCGCTACTGGCAGGACGCGGTCGGCTCGACGGCCGGCCTCCAGGCCGCCGGCCTGCACGCCACCCGGCACCCGCTGCTCGGCGCCGCCGTCCACCTGCCGGACGGCCAGGCCGTGCTCACCGGCCGGGTGCTGCCCGGCTCGCACCCCTGGCTCGCCGACCACGCGGTCGACGGGACGGTGCTGCTGCCCGGCACGGCCTTCCTCGACCTCGCGCTGCACGCCGCCGACGCGGTGGGCTGCCGGCTGGTGGAGGAACTGACCCTGGAGGCGCCGCTGGTCCTGCCGACGGAGGCCGCCGTGTACCTCCAGGTCGCGGTCGGCGCCGCGGACGAGGCGGGCCGCCGGTCCGTCACCGTGCACTCCTCGGCCTCGCCGGCCTCGGCCACCGAGCCCTCGGTCCGGCACGCGACCGGTGTGCTGTCCTCCGCGCCCGCGCAGCCCGCCGGGGCCTGGCCCTGGCCGCCGGCCGACGCCCGGCCGGTCCCGGTCGAGGGGCTGTACGAGGAGCTCGCGGGGCGCGGCTACGGCTACGGCCCGGTGTTCCAGGGCCTGCGGGCCGCCTGGACGACCTCCGACGCCCTCTACGCGGAGGTCGAACTCCCCTCCCGGCCGGACGGGTTCGGGATCCACCCGGCCCTGCTCGACGCGGCCCTGCACGCCGTGACGCTCGGCGTCCCGTCGCTCGGCGGGACGGAGAGCACCGCGGGCGCCGCCGGCGCCGGGCGGCCGCTGCTGCCGTTCTCCTGGGCCGGGGTCTCGCTGGAGGCCTCCGGGGCGACGGCGGTCCGGGTGCGGCTCGCCGCCGCCGGTGACGACACCGTCGCGCTCACCGCCGTCGACACCACCGGCCGGCCGGTGATCACCGTGGACGCCCTGACGCTGCGCCGGATGTCCGCGACCGCCCCGGACCGGGACGGCGGGCTGCACCTGCGCTGGCGGGCCGTCCCGGCCGGGCGGCCGGGCTCCGCGCCGGCCGACGTCACCGTCGCCATGGTCGCCCCCGGCGGCGACCTGCGGGCCAGGCTGACCGAGGTCCTGGTGCAGACGCAGAAGTTCCTGACCGTGTCCGGGTCGGTCGACGGCCGGCTCGCCGTGGTCACCCAGGGGACGATGGCGGAGCGGCCCGACCCGGTCACCGCCGCCGTCTGGGGCCTGCTGCGCTCGGCCCAGGCCGAGAACCCCGACCGGATCCTGCTGATCGACGTCGACACCTGGTCGGAGGAGGCGTTCGCGCTGGCCGTCGACTCGGGCGAGCCCCAGGTGGCCGTCCGCGGTCGGCAGGTACTGGTGCCCCGGCTGAGCCGTTCCGCCCCGCCGGCCCCGGACCCGGACGTACCCGGGGACCGGACCGTCCCGGCGGCGCCGCGGGCGCTCGACCCCGAGGGCACGGTGCTGATCACCGGCGCGAGCGGCACCCTCGGTCGGCTGGTCGCCCGCCACCTGGTCACGGAGCACGGCGTCCGCCACCTGCTGCTGCTCAGCCGCAGCGGCACCGCCGCACCCCAGGACCTCCTGGACACCGGGGCGCACATCACCGTACGGGCCTGCGACGTCGCCGACCGGGAACAGCTGGCGGCGGTGCTGCGGGAGATCCCGGAGGAGTTCCCGCTGACCGCCGTCGTCCACACCGCCGGCGTCCTCGACGACGGCGTCCTCGAAGCCCTCACCCCCGAACGCCTCGACACCGTCCTGCGCCCGAAGGCCGACGCCGTCCACGCCCTGCACGACCTCACCACCGGCACCGACCTCGCCGCCTTCGTCCTCTTCTCCTCCGCCGCCGGCGTCCTCGGCTCCGCAGGACAGGCCAACTACGCCGCCGCCAACGCCTACCTCGACGCCCTGGCACAACAGCGGCACGCCGCCGGACTCCCCGCCACCTCCCTCGCCTGGGGCCTCTGGGCGGAGGCGAGCGGGATGACGGAGGGCCTGGCGGCGGCCGACCTGGGCCGGATCGCCCGGACGGGTCTGCGGCCGACCTCGACCGAGGAGGGGCTGGCGGCGTTCGACCGGGCCCTGCTCGGCACCCGGCCGGTGGTCGTCCCGGTCGCCGTCGACCCGGCGGCGCTGGACGCGGACAGCGCGCCACCGCTGCTGCGGGACCTGGTACCGGCGCCCCGTCGCCGGGCGGCCGCGGCGGGAGCCGCCGCCGTCGCCGAGGAGACCCTCGCGGACCGGCTGCGCGGGCTCTCGCCCGAGCAGCGGCACGAGCTGGTGCTCGGTCTGGTCCTGGCGGACGTGGCACATGTCCTCGGTTACGGGGACGCCCACGGTGTCTCCCCCGAGGGTGCCTTCCGCGATCTCGGCTTCGACTCGCTGACCGCCGTCGAACTGCGCAACCGGATCAACGACCGGACCGGCCTGAAGCTGGGCGTGACGGCGGTGTTCGACCACCCCAGCCCGCGCGAACTGGCGGACCATCTGCTCGACCGCCTCGCCCCGCCGCCCGCCGAAGCCGCGGACGCCGGGGAGCCGGACTACGAACGGGTGCTGGCCGACCTGGCCAGGATCCGCACGCACCTCGCCGCGCTGGACCTCACCGGCGCCCAGCGCACCACCCTGACCGAGACCCTGCGCGACCTGTCGGAGCCGTGGAGCGGCGGCCCGTCCGGGACCGCGGTCGAGGATCCGGCCGGCCTCGCCTCGGCCAGCGCCGCCGAAGTCCTCGACTTCGTGACCAACAGCCTCGGCATCTCCGTGTCCGGCGACGAAGCCCCCACCGACCTGATCTGAGAGTGAGCCCATGCCCACCGAAGAAGAACTGCTGAAGTACCTCAAGGCGGTCTCCGAGGAGCTGCACGCCACTCGGGGCCGGTTGCAGGCGGCCGAGAGCCGGCGGCACGAGCCGGTGGCGATCGTCGGCATGAGCTGCCGGCTGCCCGGCGGCGTGTCCTCCCCCGACCACCTCTGGGACATCGTGGTCAAGGGCGAGGACGTGATCGGCGAGTTCCCGGCCGACCGCGGCTGGGACGTCGACGCCCTGTACGACCCGGAGCCGGGGAAGAGCGGGCGGACCTACACCCGCTCCGGTGGATTCCTGCACGACGCCGCCGACTTCGACCCGGCGTTCTTCGGAATCACCCCGCGCGAGGCGCACGGCATCGATCCGCAGCAGCGGCTGATGCTGGAGGCGTCCTGGCAGGCGCTGGAGAGCGCCGGGATCAACCCGCAGACCCTGAAGGGCACCCGGACCGGTGTCTTCGCCGGGTCGTTCCACCACGACTACGACCCCGGCGGCGGCAGCGTCGGCAGCCTGGTGTCCGGGCGGGTCTCCTACCACCTGGGGCTCCAGGGTCCGGCCGTCACGGTGGACACGGCGTGCTCCTCCTCGCTGGTCGCCCTGCACCAGGCGGTGCAGTCGCTGCGCGAGGGCGAGTGCACGCTGGCGCTGGCGGGCGGGGTGACGGTGCTGTCGACCGCCGGCGTCTTCGTCGAGTTCTCCCGTCAGCGCGGGCTCGCCGCCGACGGCCGCTGCAAGTCCTACGCGACGGCCGCGGACGGCACCGGCTGGGGCGAGGGCGTCGGCGTGCTGGTGCTGGAGCGCCTCGCCGACGCCGAGCGGCTGGGGCACCGGGTGCTGGCGGTGGTGCGCGGTTCGGCGGTCAACCAGGACGGCGCGAGCAACGGCCAGACCGCGCCCAACGGCCCCGCCCAGCAGCGGGTGATCCAGGACGCGCTGGCCGGTGCTCGGCTGACGCCGGCCGAGGTGGACCTCGTCGAGGGCCACGGCACCGGCACCACGCTGGGCGACCCGATCGAGGCGCAGGCCCTGCTGGCCACCTACGGCCAGGGCCGCGACGCCGAACACCCGCTATGGCTCGGCTCGTTGAAGTCCAACCTGGGCCACACCCAGGCCGCCGCCGGCGTCGCGGGCGTCATCAAGATGGTCCAGGCGATGCGCCACGGCGTGATGCCCCGCACCCTGCACGTGGACGAGCCGACCCGGTTCGTCGACTGGACCGCCGGGGAGGTCAGACTCCTGGAGGAGAACCGGCCGTGGCCCGAGCTGGACCGGCCGCGCCGCTCCGCCGTGTCCTCGTTCGGCTACAGCGGCACCAACGCGCACGTCATCCTGGAGGCCGCCCCCGAGCCGGCCGCCGCACCCGGCGGGACCGCGGCGGGTTCGGCGGACCCGGGCGGCGGTGCGCTGCCGTGGGTGCTGTCGGCCCGGAGCGAGGCCGCGCTGACCGAGCAGGCCGCGCATCTGCTGGAGCGGATCACCGACGGGACGGGACCCGACGCGCGCGACGTCGCGTTCACCCTGACCGGCGGCCGCGCCCTCTTCGACCACCGGGCCGTCGTGGTCGGCCGCACCGCCGCCGAACTCGCCGAGCGACTTCAGGAGTTCGTCTCCACCGGCGACTCCAAGGGTGTCGTCACCGGCCGGACCGCCCCGACCGGAACGGTGTTCGTGTTCCCGGGCCAGGGTTCGCAGTGGATCGGCATGGCACGTGAACTCCTGGAGTTCTCACCGGTGTTCGCCGAGAAGATGACCGAGTGCGCCGCCGCGCTGGAGCCGTTCACCGACAGCTGGTCGCTGCTCGACGTGGTCCGCGACGACAACAAGGACGCCCTCGACCGGGTCGACGTCGTCCAGCCCGTGCTGTTCGCCGTCATGGTCTCGCTGGCCGAACTCTGGCGCTCCCTGGGCGTCAAGCCCGCCGCCGTCGTCGGCCACTCCCAGGGCGAGATCGCCGCCGCCCACGTCGCCGGCGCCCTCACCCTGGACGACGCCGCACGGATCGTCGCCCTGCGCAGCCGCGCCATCGTCCGCCTCTCCGGCCGCGGCGGCATGCTCTCCGTCCTCGCCCCCCAGGAGCGCATCCGCGAACACCTCACGGCGGGTCTGCAGATCGCCGTCGTCAACGGCCCCGAACAGGTCGTCGTCTCCGGCACCCCCCAGGAACTCGACACCCTCGCCGCACGCTGCGAGACCGACGGCATCCAGGCCCGACGGATCGCGGTGGACTACGCCTCCCACTCCCCCCAGGTCGAGGAACTGCGCGAGGAACTCCTCCACCTCCTCGCCCCCGTCACCCCCCGCACCGGCCACACCCCCCTCATCTCCACCGTCACCGGCGAAGCCATCGACACCGCCACCATGGACGCCGCCTACTGGTTCACCAACCTGCGCGAAACCGTCCGCTTCGACACCGCCCTCACCACCCTCCTCACCACCGGCCACCGCGTCTTCGTCGAGACCAGCCCCCACCCGGTGCTGCTCGGTGCGGTGGCCCAGAACGCCGGCCACCACCGGATCGCCGGAGTGACGGCCGTCGGCACGCTGCGCCGCCAGGAGCACGAGCCCGCGCAACTGCTACGGAGCGCGGCGGAGGTGTTCGCCGTCGGCGTGGACGTCGACTGGACGCCCTGGACCGGTGCGGGCCGACTGACCGACCTCCCCACCTACGCCTTCCAGCACCGGCGGTTCTGGCAGCCCGCCGCCGCCACGGCCACCGATGTCGGCACGGCCGGGCTGGGCCCCGTGCGGCACCCGCTGCTCGGCGCCGCGCTGCCGCTGGCCGGTGGCGACGACCTCGTCCTGACCGGGCGGATCTCCCGGACCGGCCACCCCTGGCTGGCGGACCACGGTGTCTTCGGGGCCGTCGTCCTGCCCGGCACCGCGTTCGTCGAACTCGTGCTCAGGGCGGGCGAGGAGATCGGCCTGCGGACCGTGCGCGAGCTGACCCTGCACGCGCCGCTGCCGCTCCCCGAGCACGGCGAGGTGGACCTCCAGGTGCAGGTGGGCGCGGCGGACGGGCGCGGTGTGCGGCCGGTCGACGTCTACGCCCGACCGCGCCGCTCCGACGGTGCGCCGGAGTGGACCCACCACGCGAGCGCCCTCCTGACCGGCGAAGAGGCCGACCGGGCCGCCGAGACCTCGGAGACCCCGAGGACCGGGGCCGCGTGGCCGCCCGCCGGGGCCCAGCGGCTGGACGTGGACGCCCACCACGACGCGATGGCCGCCCTCGGACTGGAGTACGGCCCGGCCTTCCAGGGCCTGTCCGACGTCTGGCGGTCCGGGGACGCGATCCTCGCGCAGGTCACCCTGCCGGGCCGGCAGGCGGAGGAGGCCGCCGCGTTCGGCGTGCACCCCGCCCTGCTGGACGCGGCCCTTCAGGCGGCGGCGGTGGACACGGCGGACGGCCCGGCGCCGCTGCCGTTCTCCTTCGGGTCGGTCGCCCTGTACGGCCGGGGGGCGAGCGAGGCGCGGGTGCGGATCACGCCCGCCGGTCCGGACACCTTCACCGTGGAGCTGGCCGACCGCTCCGGGGCGCCGCTCGTGCGGATCGACTCGCTGCTGGTCCGTCGGGTGACGGCGGGTGAGCTCGCCACCGGGGAGGGCGGCAGCACGGCGCTGCTGTCCGTCGCCTGGTCCCCGCTGGACACCGCGCCCGACACCCACGGCACCGCCACCGATGCCGATGCCGATGCCGGTGAGGAGCCGACGCTGCTGGTGGTCGGCGACGGCCCGGCGGAGGCGGACGGGCCCGCCCGGGCCCGGGCGGTGCTGGACCGGACCCTGGAGCAGCTGCGCGAGTGGCTGGCCCAGGACAGGCCGGCCGGGGCGCGCCTGGTCGTGGTGACCCGCCGCGCGGTGCCCACCGGCGCCGAGGCGGACGACGCCGCCGTCCACCTGGACCACGCTCCGGTGTGGGGTCTGGCCCGGGCGGCCCGGGCGGAGAACCCGGGCCGGATCGTCCTGGTCGACGTCGACGCGGACGCCGCGGAACCGGTCGACGAGGCGGCGGTGCACGCGGCCGTGCGGTCGGGCCGCCCCGAACTCGCCCTGCGGGGCGGGCGGGTGTACGCGCCGGAGCTCCGCCGCGGCAGGGCCGAGCCGGCCGGCGACCCGGCGGCGGCGCTGGGCACCGGCACCGTGCTGATCACCGGCGGGACGAGCGGTCTGGGCGCGCAGGTGGCCCGGCACGCCGCCGCGCTGGGCGCCCGCCACCTGCTGCTGCTCTCCCGGCGCGGCCCCGGCGCCGAGGGTGCCGAGGAGCTGCGGGCGGAACTCACGGCCGCCGGGGCGCGGGTCACCGTGCGGGCCTGCGACGTGGCCGACCGGGAGCAGCTGGCGGCGGCGCTGCGGGAGATCCCGGAGGAGTTCCCGCTGACCGCCGTCGTGCACTCCTCCGGTGTGCTGCGCGACGGGCTGCTCGGTTCGATCGGCGCGGACGACCTGGACGCGGTGCTGCGGCCGAAGGTCGACGCGGTCTGGCACCTGCACGAGCTGACCGCCGGGGCGCGGCTGTCCGCGTTCGTGGCCTTCTCCTCGGTCGCGGGTGTGCTGGGCGGCGCCGGGCAGGGCGGCTACGCGGCCGCGAACGCCTTCCTCGACGCCCTGATGCAGCAGCGCCGCCGCACCGGCCGGCCCGGTCTGTCGGTGGCCTGGGGCCTGTG
>NZ_JAIY01000010.1:1395371-1404859 GCF_000710405.2 Kitasatospora sp. MBT66
CGGCGGGCCGCCGGGTCGGCCGGATCCGCCGGGCGTCCGGCGCTCGACTCCCGGGAGGCGACGGTGGACCGGCTGCGCTACCGGTTCGCCCGCACCATGGGGTTCGACACGGCGGAGCTGGACGTCGCCGCGTCGCTGGTCGGCCAGGGCCTGGACTCGGTGATGGCCATGCAGATCCGCGGCCTCGTCGAGTCGGACTTCGGGCAGACGCTGCCGGTCGCCTCGATGTTCAACGGCGCCAGCGTGGAGAGCATCGCCGACCGGCTGATGGCCGGGGCCGGCGAGGCCGGGCCGGCCGGCGCCGAGGGGAGCGAGGCGGACCGGGAGGCGCCGGAACTCGTCCGCCACCCGGCCACCCGGGACGTGGTCCGGCTGCTCCGCGCCGAGCAGCAGGGCACCCCGGGCGTCACCCACCACATCGGGCTGGCCGTGCAGTTGTCCGCCCCGACCACGCCGGAGCGGCTCGCCGCAGCGGTCGCCGCCCTGGCGGGACGGCACGCCGCGCTGCGGACGGCGATCGTGCCGGACGCCGAGCACGGGCAGCAGCTGGAGGTGCGGCGCGGCGTCCCCGACGGGCTGCTGCGCTGGTCGGCGGTGGCCGAGGACACCAGCGTCGACGACCGGCTGCGCGAGCTGATGGAGCCGCCGTTCGACCTCGCGACGGCCTCGCTGTGGCGGTTCGAACTGCTCGCCCGCCCCTCCGGGGAGCAGGTGCTGGTCTTCGGCGCGCACCACGCGGTCTCCGACCTGGCGTCGCTGATGGTGGTGGCGCACGAGCTGGACGCGGGCCTCGGCACGGACCGGGACACCGGCCCGGACACCGCGCCCGCCGTCGTCTCCAACCGGGACATCGACCTGCTGCTGCGCGCCCAGGCGGCGCGCCCGGACGGGGACCGCAACCCCTCGTCCGACTGGCGCGCCGACTTCACCGGCGCGCGGCGGCTGGACCTCGAACTGGCCCACCCCCGCCCGGCACAGCGGTCCTACCGGTCCGCCACCCACCTGGTGGAGCTGCCGGCCGAGCTCCAGGAGCGGGTGGCCGCCGCCGCGACGGGGCTGGGCATCACGCCCGCCGCGTTCTGGCTCGGCGCGCTGACCGTGCACCTCGCCCGGCTGCGGGAGCGCGACCGCTTCGTGCTGGCCGTGCCGGTGGACACCCGGCTGCACGTGGGCGCCCTCGACGCGGTCGGCTACTTCGGCCTGCCGATCCCGTACGCGGCCGAGGTCGGGGCCGGCGAGTCCGCCGCCGAGGTGCTGCGGCGCACCGACGGCCGGCTGACCCGGGTGCTGGAGCAGGGCGTCACCTTCTTCGACGTGATGTCCGCCCTGGTCGAGGAGGGGCTGTACCGCAAGGACGCGCCCCTGGTCGAGGTCTACTTCAACTACATGCCGCCCCAGGCCGGCGCGTCGGGGGGCCTGCGGATCCTGCCGGCCGGCACCGGCTGGTCCGACCTGGACCTGATGGTCACCGTGATGCCGGGGCTGGGCAAGGTCGGCCTGGAGTACAACGCCGACGTCCTCGACGACGCGAGCTGCGCCGAGCTCGGCCGGGGTCTGCTGGCCCTCGCCGCCGACATCACCGAGTCCCCCGACACCCTCGTCGCGATACCGGAGAGCACCGACGTGAGCACCGAACCCGTTCCGGCCGGACAGGTCGCCGTCGCCGCGACCTTCGCCCTCGGCAACCTCCCGGCGATGCTGGGGGTGGCGCTGGAGGACGGCGCCGCCGAGGGCGGCCCCCTCGCCGTCGCCGAGGCGCCCTACCACCAGGTGCTGGCGAGCCTGCACGACCCGGGCAGCGTGCTCGCCGAGCCGGCCACGGTGGCCGGGCTGGTGCTGCTGCGCCCGGGTGACCTGGTCCGCTTCGCCCCGGGCGACGAGCAGTTGCTCGACCAGCTGGCCGAGGAGTACCCGGCCGCGCTGGCCGCCCTCGCCGAGCGGACCCGCAAGCCGCTGGTGGTGGCCTTCCTCCCGGAGCGGTCGCCGGACGAGCGGCTGCGCGGGTGGGAGCGGCGGGTCGCGGAGCGGCTGGCCGACCGGCCGGGCGTCGCGGTGCTGGACTCGGACCTCTGGCTGGAGGACTTCCCGCCGGACGAGGTCTTCGACGACCACACCGACCAGCTCGCCCACCTGCCGTTCCAGGAGGAGTTCCAGGCCGTGGTGGCGCTCCAACTGGCCGACCTGGTCGGGACGGTGCGCCGCCGGGCGCCCAAGGTGATCGTGGTCGACGGCGACGAGACGCTGTGGAGCGGCATCGCCGGCGAGGCCGGGCCGGAGAACGTCGACCTGACCGGGGCCCGCGAGCTGCTGGCCCGGCGGCTGCTCCAGTGGCGGTCCGCCGGGGTGCTGCTCGCCCTGGTCTCCAACAACGACGAGGCGACGGTGCACGCCGTCCTCGACCGGCCGGACAGCCTGCTGCGCCGCGAGCACTTCGCCGCGATCTCGGCGGCCTGGGAGCCCAAGTGGACCCGGATCGCGCGGATCGCGGAGGAGCTGCGGCTGGGCCTGGACAGCTTCCTGTTCCTCGACGACAACCCGGTGGAGATCGCCGGGGTGCGCGCCCAGCTGCCCGAGGTGCTCTGCCTCACCTGCCCGCCGGCGGCCGAACTCGACGGTTTCGTGCACCGGTTGTGGCCGATGACGCCGATCGCGGCGACGGCCGAGGACGCCGCCCGGGCCGCGTTCTACCAGCAGGAGCAGGTGCGCGACGAGGCCCGCGCCCAGTTGGGCTTCGCCGAGTTCCTGGAGAACCTGAAGCTCGAACTCGACATCGTGCCGGTGTCCGCCGAGAGCGCCGAGCGGACCGTCCAGCTCAGCCGTCGCACCAACCAGTTCAACCTGCGGCCGCAGCCGCTGGACGCGGCCGGGCTGGACCGGCTGCGGCAGGACGGCGGCGAGGTCTGGACGGCGACCGCCCGCGACCGCTTCGGCGAGTACGGGCAGATCGGCGTCCTGGCGGTCCGGCCGGACGGGGACGCGCTCGAACTGGTGGCCTGGATGATGAGCTGCCGGGTGCTCGGCCGCGGGGTCGAGGACCGGCTGCTGCAGTGGCTCGCCGACCGGGCGGAGGCCCTCGGCCTGGACGCCGTGCGGCTCGTCGCCGACCACACGCCCCGCAACATCCCGGCCCGGCGCCTGGTCTCCCGCCTCGGTGGCGGCGAGGTCGAGGCACCGCGGCTGGAGACGGTGGTGGCGTTGAACCAACTCCGGGCGTTCCGCTCCTGGGACCTCGGAACCGATATCGCAGCGGAGGTCAGCAATGCCTGAGGCGGGAGGCGGCAGCAGCCGCAACCCCAGTGTCAACCGCCGTCCCGAGGAAGAGGTGATCGAGCGGCGACGGCCCGGCCGGGCCCAGGCGTCCGACCTGCTGGCCCGGCTCCGGAAGCCGGCCGCTCCCACCACCGCCCCGGCGGCCCCGGCGGCGGCCCGAGCGGCGGGGCCACGCGGTGTCGACCAGGTCGCGGCGGACATCGCCGCGCAGGCCGCCCGCTTCCTGCCGGGCGCGTCCACCGGGGTGGAGACCGACCTGTTCGACGCCGGCCTCTCCTCGGTGGACGCGGTCGAGCTGGTCGCCCTGATGGCCCGTGAACTGGACGTCCGGGTCAGCCTGGACGACCTGTTCGCGGACGCCCGGCCGCGCCGGCTGGCGCAGCGCTGGGCCGCCGCGGCCGGTCTGCCGGTCACCGGGGCCGAGGCCGCCGCCCCGGCGGCGACCGGGACCGCCCTGGCGCTCCGGTCCGGCCTGCTGCCGGCCGACGACCACCGCGCGTCCGCCCCCCAGGCGCACGAGGACATCGCGACGATCCTCGCCGACCTGGCGCTGGCCGACCGGCTGCCGTTCAGCCGCCAGGCCGAGCCGGCCGAGCCGCGCCGCATCCTGCTCACCGGCGCCACCGGCTTCCTCGGCAGCCACCTGCTGCTGGACCTGCTGCGCGCGGGCGACGCCCACGTGGTCTGCCTGGTGCGCGCGGCCGACGACGCGGCCGCCGAGCAGCGCCTCGCCGAGGCCCTGGCCGGCTACGACCAGCCGTGGTCCTTCGAGGTGCGCCGCCGGGTGACCGTGCTCGCGGCCGACATCCGGCAGCCGCGGCTGGGCCTGTCCGAGGAGCGCTGGGAGGAGCTGGCCCGGGACGTCGACTCGATCGTCAACGTCGCGGCCGCCGTCGACTTCCTGCGCGGCTACCCCTCGCTGCGGCAGACCAACGTGCTCGGCCCGCTGCTGCTGGCGGAGCTGGCGATGACCGGACGGCCCAAGCCGCTGCACCACGTCTCCTCGGTCGCGGTGTTCAACGAGGTCGGCATCGAGAAGATGGGCGAGGACGACCCGGTCGCGCACATCGACCGGCTGTTCGCGGGCTACGACAAGTCGAAGTGGGCGGCCGAGGCCGTGCTGCGGCGGGCCCGGGAGCACGGCCTGACCGTGACCTTCCTGCGGCCGGGCGCGATCGGCGGCCACACCCGCACCGGCGTCTACAACCCGGCCGACCTCAGCACCGGACTGATCGGCGCGATCTCCCGGTTCCGGACGGTGCCGGCGTTCAAGTTCCTCAACCTGGCGCCGGTGGACTGGATCAGCCGGATCACGGCCGCGATCGTCTTCGACCCGAAGGCCTGGGGCCAGAACTACAACCTGACCGGCCGGGCGGAGACGCTGCCGGAGCTGGTCAAGGACATGAAGCTGGCCGGGATGAACGTCCGGATCGCCGGCTGGAAGGACTGGCGGGACGACCTGCTGCGCCGCCAGGAGACCGACCCCGTCCCCGAACTCGACTTCCTGGTCCGCATCCTGAGCAGCCCGACCGCCGTCAAGCTGTTCGAGGCGCTGATGTTCGGCCCAGAGGCCGGCTCCGAGCGCACCGAGGCGTTCGTCGCCCGGCACCGGCTGCCACCGGCCGAACGCTACGGATCCGAGGCCCAGTTGAAGGCCTTCGAGCGGATGGCGGAGAACGGCGTGGCCCGCCTCCCCAGCCGCGAGGACCCGCCCTACCTGTCCTTCCGCGAGCGGATGAAGGGCCAGGTCGGCCCGGTCGGCGAGGAGCGCGACAGCAGCTGCCGGCTGGCGTTCACGCTGTCCATCGCGAGCATGTACCAGGTGGTCCGGCACCGCCGGATCGACGTCCGCGGCCAGGTGGTGTGCGAGCGGATCCACCCCGAGCCGCTGACCGTGGTGGAGGGCGAGATCCAGGTCCGCCCCGACGAGGGCGTCCCGCGCCTGCACAGCAACGACCACCCGCTGCTGCGGTACCGGCTGGTCCTGGAGGACCGGGACGGCAACCGCTGGTGGCTGGAGGGCTTCAAGACGGCGCGCGCCCGGCGCGACCTCTGGAAGCAGACCCGCACCCTGGACATCGCGATCGGCCGCGAGGGCGAACCGGCCGTGCTGGCCGGTGTGGTGAAGGTGCCGGGCAGCAGCTTCCTCCCGGACCAGATCGACGGGATCCAGGTCGACCCGAGGCTGTCCTCGCAGGAGCAGCGGCTCGCCAAGCTGGCGTGGCTGTCGTGGTTCTTCCTGCAGATGGGCGCCGGCCTGGCCGAGCCGTCGCTGCGGGCCGCCGCCGAGCTGCTGGACCTGCGCCGGGACGCGATCGACCGGGACAAGGACAAGCTGGCACGCAAGATCAGGAAGCTGATGATCCAGAGGGAGCAGAACCGATGACCCTGAGGCCCCTTCACCACCGCCTCGGCGAGCGGGTCGAGGACATCCCCTTCACCGCGTCCGACGGCACCCGGCTCGGCCTGACCCGGGTCGTCCCCGACGGCGGCGCCGGCGAGCGTCCGGCCGTGCTCGTGCTGCACGGCCTCACCGCCTCGGCCGACATGTTCACCCTGCCGGAGACCCGCAACCTGGTGGACGTGCTGCTGGACGCCGGCTACGAGCCCTGGCTGCTGGACTGGCGCGGCAGCTGCCGCCTGCCGTACAACGAGGGCCGGGTCCGGTACAGCTTCGACGACGTGGCCCTGTACGACATCCCGGAGGCCGTGGCGCTGATCCGGGAGCGGATCGGCGGACGCCAACTGCTCTGCGTCGCCCACTGCATCGGCGCGCTCTGCCTGTCGATGAGCCTGGCGGCCGGCCTGGTCACCGGACTGGACGGGATCGTCGCGCAGGGCGTGTTCCTGACGCCCAAGCTGTCCTGGAAGACCCGGGCCCGGCTGCACTTCGGCGGCGAGCTGCTGCGCTCGCGCTTCGTCAACATCCCGACCGACTTCAAGAAGGTCGGGCTCTGGTCGAAGCACTCGCTGATCTTCGCGGAGGTCTCGATCGGCGCCGAGTGCAAGGACCCGACCTGCCAGATCCTGCACAACGACTCCTGGGGCGTGGGCGGTTCGCTGTTCGAGCACGACAATCTCGACACCCGGACCCACGACCGGCTCGCCGACCTGTACGGCACCGTGCCGATGTGGATCCTGCCGCACCTGCGCAGCGTCGAACTCGCCCACACCATGCTGCGGTTCAACGACAACGACGGCCGCTACGACGCGCTGCCGAAGAACGCGCTGGACAACGCGGGGAAGATCGAGGCGCCGCTGATGCTGCTGTCCGGCAGCGACAACCGCTTCTGGTTCGACTCCAACAAGATCTGCCACGAGATCCTGACCGCCCGGTACCCGCAGTTGGACGTCCGCTACGTCGAGGTGCCGGGCTACGGCCACCTGGACACGTTCATCGGCCGCAACGCCGCGCTGGACGTGTTCGGTCCGATCGTGGACTTCCTCGACGAGTGCCGGACCGTCAAGGCCGGCCGCTGACCACCGGGGCGGTGGCGTCCCGTCGCGGAGGCGCCACCGCCCCGGTCCCCCGGACCGCCGTTCCACGCCGGCCCCGATGCCTGCCGGCGTGGAACGGCCGTTTTCCGTTGCTGTTCCTTCGACTTCCGCGCGCGGAAGTCGGGTAGAGGAGAACGATGACCTCGATGACCTCCGACACAACGCGGCCGGCCCCGGCCACCGGGCCGCCCGGCCTGCGCCTGGTGATGCCCGTCGTCATGCTCGCCGTCTTCACCGTCCCGCTGTCCGTCTCCGGGACGGCGGTCGCGCTGGGCGACATCGCCGCGGACCTCGGGTCGTCGTCCACCGGCGAGCAGTGGGCCCTGAACGGCTACAACCTGACCTTCGCCTGCGCCACGCTCGTCTGGGGCTCGGTCGCGGACGTCATCGGACGGTGGCGGGCCCTGCTGATCGGCCTGCTGACCTTCGGCGCCGGCTCCGCGCTCAGCGTCCTGTCCTCCGGCTACCTGCTGCTGGACGCCTCCCGGCTGGTCGCGGGGGTCGGCGCGGGCGCCGTCTTCTCGGTCGGCTCGGCGATCATCTCCACCAGCTTCACCGGCGAACGCCGCACCCGGGCCTTCGCCCTGCTGGGCGCCGTCGCGGGCCTGTCGCTGGCCTTCGGCCCGTCGCTGTGCGGCCTGTTCACCCAGCTCGTCGGCTGGCGGCTGGTGTTCGGCTTCCAACTGGCCTGCCTGGTGGTCGCCTGCGCCGCCATGCCGCTGATCCGCCGGGCGACCGCCCACGGCACCCGGCGGACCGCCCGGATCGACGTGACCGGCGCGGTGCTGTTCTGCGCGGCGACCGGCCTGCTCCTCGGCGGCCTGGTGCTCGGCTCCCAGACCGGCTGGCTGTCCCCGCAGTTCCTGCTCTGCACGGCCGCCGGCCTGGCCGGCTACGGGCTGTTCGCCCGGCAGGAGGCCACCGCGCCGACCCCGCTGCTGAGCCTGCGCACCCTGCGCAACGCGCGGTTCTCCGGGATGACGCTGGTGATCGCGGTGGCGTCGTTCACCTTCACCAACGCGGTCGCCTACATCCCGGTGTTCTTCCAGGGCGCCTACGGCTCCTCGCCGGGCGAGAGCGGCGCCCTGCTGATGTTCATGACCATGCCGGTGCTGATCGCCCCGCTGCTCGCCGGCCGGCTGGTCGCGCGCGGCGCCGCCATGGACCGGATCCTCGCCTGGAGCATCGGCCTGCTGGTGGTGGGCCTGGTCCTGGCGGGCGCCGCCGCCCCGCAGGGGCTCGCCTGGATGGCCCTGCCGCTGGTCGTCGTCGGCGCCGGTTTCGGCCTCCAGGCCGGACTGGTCGACGGCGAGGCGCTGGCCCAGGTGCCCGAGCACGAGGCCGGCATGGGCGCGGGCTGGATCAACACCGTCCGCCTCGGCAGCGAGGCGATCGCGGTGTCGATGTTCGGCTCGCTCTTCGCGAGCTTCGTCGGCACCGCGACCCACGCCTCGGGGCGGGGCTTCGCGGCGATCACCATCGGCTCCACCCTGCTGGCGGCGGTGATCGGTGTGCTGGCCGTCCTGCTGCTCCGCCGCGGCGCGGCGACCGCCGCCCCGAACCCTGCCCCGGCTGACACGTCGGCCCCCTGACCCGTCGGCGGGTCGGGGGGCCGGGGCGGGGGCCGGGGCACCGGAGCGCCCGGGGCCGGCCGCGTCAGCGGGTCAGGCTGGCGCGGTAGAGGGAGCGGACCAGTTCGGTGTCGACCTCGGGGTGCGGGTCGTTCTCCAGGTTGCCGCTGAGTCCGGCCACGAAGGTGTCGATGTCCCGCTCGGTGTAGCCCTGTTCGGTCAGCGAGGTGGCCAGGCCGGTGCGCGCGAGCAGCGCGTCCACGGCCGTGGCGGCGTCCCGGTGGCCCAGGGTGTCCCCGATCGCGTCGAAGGCCTCGTCCGCGAAGGGGCGGGCGCTGCGCAGCCAGGCGGGGTAGAGCAGGGCCAGACCGCGGCCGTGCGAGAGCGGGTTGCCGGCGACGGCGCCCATGGCCTGCTGGAGGCGGTGCGGCAGGCAGGTGCTGACGGTGGTGACGTTCACCCCGCCCAGCAGGGCGGCCAGCGCCATCGCCTCGCGGGCCTCGGGCGTGGCCGCGCCGCGGGCCAGCCCGGGCAGATGGTCGCGGACCAGGGCGAGGGCCCGGTGGGAGTACGCCCGGCTCTGCGCGGTCGCGCGCCTGGCGACCGCGCCCTCGACCGCGTGGGCCAGGGCGTCGAAGCCGCTCTCCAGGGCGACGGCGACGGGCAGCCGGTCGGTGAGGTCCGGGTCGACGAGCGCGATCCCGGGGGCCACGTCCTCGCCGCGGATGCCGGACTTGAAGCCCCGCACCACGTCGGTGACGATGGCGCCCTGGGTGACCTCCGAGCCGCTGCCGGCGGTGGTCGGGACGGCGACGACCGGCAGCGCGGCGGCGGAGCCGGGCAGGGTGCGGCCGATCAGCTCGCGCACGGTGTCGGCGTCACCGGCGACCGCGACGGCCTTCGCCGCGTCGATGGCGCTGCCGCCGCCGAGGCCGACCACCAGGTCGCAGCCGCTCGCCCGGGCGAGCGCGAGCGCCTCGTCGATCTCGTCCGAGCGGGGGTTGGCGCTGATCCGGTCGAAGACCGTGACGGCGAGGCCGGCGGCGGTGAGCGAGCCGAGCGCCCGGTCCAGGATGCCGGTGCGGCGCATCGCGGTCCGGCCGCAGACCAGCAGGGCGTGGCCGCCCAGCGGGGCGGCGAGCGGGCCGA
>NZ_JAIY01000010.1:1406007-1410730 GCF_000710405.2 Kitasatospora sp. MBT66
GCGGGCGAGTTCGGGGTCACCGCGCTCCTCGCCCGGGTCGAGGCGGGTGTTGCCGAACAGCGCGATCTCCCCGGGGCCCAACTCCCGGGCCCAGGCCCGGGCGCGGGCCGTGCTGTTCTCCGGCAGGTAGCGCACCGGGCGGCCGAGCCGCCGGGAGAGGTAGTCGGCCAGGTAGTCCAGGTGGCGGGCGCTGCCGTCCTTGGCGCTGCCCTGGTGGCTGAGCAGGGCGGTCCGCGCGCCGGCGTCCGACAGCCGGGCGAGGTCGGCCAGTTCGACGTCGATCCGGCCGGTGTCGGCGAGCGCGGGACCGGCGTTGAACCCGGCCGAGTAGATCCAGCGCTCGCCGGGCGCCGGGGTGTGGTCGGCGAGCAGCCGCATCCCGGTCACAGGCCGTAGTGCCCGAGGCCGGCGCGCTCGTCCAGGCCGAACATCAGGTTCATGTTCTGGATCGCCGAACCGGCCGCCCCCTTGACCAGGTTGTCGGTCACCGCGACGACCTTGGCGAAGCCGCGCACCGGGTCGTAGTCCACCCCGATGTGGCAGAAGTTGGAGCCGGCCACCGAGGTGAGGCTCGGGTAGACGCCGTACTCCTTGGCGTTGAGCTTGCCCTGCTTGGCGAAGGTGTTGACGCGCACGAAGTGCTCGTCGGCGTAGTGCTCGCGGTAGAGGTCGAGCAGGGCGGCGCGGTCCAGGCCGGCCCGGGCCTCCGCGCGGACCGCGACGCTGGCCTGGATGTAGATGCCGCGGACGAAGTTGCCGTGGGCGGTGGTCATGTCGACGACGGGCTCGCGGCCGGCCAGCGGGGCGAGCTGGGTCTCCAGCTCGGGGGCGTGCCGGTGGCCCTCCAGGCTGTAGGGCAGCATCGAGGCGAAGGCCTCGGCGTGCATGATCTCGGTCTTCGGCTTGTTGCCCGCGCCGGAGGTGCCGTTGACGGCGGCGAGGTGGATCGCGGTGTCCAGGTCGGCGAGCCCGGAGCGCAGCAGCGGGGCGAGGCCGAGCACGGTGGTGATGGCGTAGCAGCCGGGGTTGGCCACCAGCCGGGCCGCGGCGACCCGGTCGCGGTACAGCTCGGTGACGCCGTAGACGGCCTCCGCCAGCAGCTGCGGGCTGGCGTGCTCCTCGCCGTAGACCTCGCGGTAGCGGTCGGCTTCGGCGAACCGGAAGTCGGCGCTGACGTCGACCACCTTGACGCCGCGCTCCAGGAAGTACGGCGCGGAGCGCATCGCCTCGCCCGAGGGGGTGCAGAAGAACACCACGTCGAGTTCGGCGGCCCGCTCGCGCAGCTGCTCGACGGTGGTGAAGGCGAGCCCGCTGCCGAGCAGGTTGGGGTGGACCCGTTCGAGGTCCTCGCCGCCGCGGGCGGTGGGCAGGATGGTGGCGACGCCGGGGTGGTTCAGCAGCAGGCGGCAGAGTTCGCCGCCCGCGTGCCCGGTGCCGCCGACGATGCCGATGGTGAGCGTCATGCGTGTCCTCACGGGGTGATGATGATCTTTCCGGTGGCCGGTTCGCCGGCCGCCATCAGTGCCAGTGCGGCGCCGGCGTCGGCGAGGCCGAAGCGGTGGGTGACCATGGGCCGCGGGTCGACGCTGCCCTCGGCGAGCCAGCCGATGACGGCGTGGAAGTCCTCGGCGGTGGACAGCGAGGAGCCGATCACCCGGACCTCCTTGCCGACCAGGGCGTTGACCGCGACGGCGGGCGGGCGGTCGAAGAAGCTGACCACGACCACGGTCCCGCCGGGCCGCACCGCCCGGACCGCCTCGTCCACCGCGCCCGGGTGGCCGGCGGCGACGAGCACCACGTCGGCCTCCGGTGCGGCCGGGCCCGGGGCGGCCTCGCCGGCCAGTACGTCGAGGTAGCCGTCGGCGCCGAGGGCCTCGGCGCGGCGGCCCTTGTCCGGGCCGAGGTCGGAGCAGACGACGGTGCCGAAGCCGAGCCGTTTGGCGGCGAGCAGGCAGCCGAGGCCGATGTTGCCCGCGCCGATGATCCGCACGGCCCGCCCGTCCGCCGGGCCGGCCAGGGCGACGGCGTGGTGGGCGATCGACAACGGCTCGACCAGCGCCCCGAGTTCCGGATCGGTACCGGCGGGCAGGCGGTAGGTCATGGCGGGCCGCAGCGCCACGTACTGCGCGAAGGAGCCGTCCCAGCCGAGGTGGCACAGGTTGGCCTTGGCGGCGCACAGGTTGGTGCGCCCCCGGACGCACATCGGGCAGTCGCCGCAGTGCGCGTAGGCGGCGGCGCACACCAGCTCGCCCTCCGCGAACCCGCCGGCCGGGTTGACGACGGTGCCGCACAGTTCGTGGCCGAGCACGGTCGGCGCGGTCTTGTACGGATGGGCGCCGCGGTAGGTGGCCAGGTCGGAGCCGCAGATGCCGGTGGCGAGCACCCGGACCAGCAGCTCGCCGGGGGCGACCGGCGGCAGCGGGGTGCGCCGGTGCTCGATCCGGCCGTAGTCGGCCAGCACCGCGCTGTCCATGGTGTCCTGACTGGTCGTCAGCACTGGTTCGGCACCTCCTGGCCGGCCAGGGCGGCGGCCACCGAGTCGACCAGGATGCGGCCGATCCGGACCTGCGAGTCCACCGACATCGCGCCGATGTGCGGGGTGATCACCACGTTGTCCAGCTCGTGGAGCCGGTTCGGACGGCCCTCCTCGGCCACCACGTCGAGCCCGGCACCGCCGATCCGGCCCTCGGCGAGCGCCTCGTACAACGCGTCCTCGTCGACGACCAGGCCGCGGGAGACATTGACCAGCAGGGCGGTCGGCTTCATCGCGGCCAGCGCGGCGGCGTCGATCAGGTGGTGCGTCCGGTCGGTCAGCGGGACGGCCAGACAGACCACGTCGGCGGCCGGCAGCAGCGTCTTCAGTGGCGCCAACTCGTAGTCGAGCCGCTCCAGTTCGTGTCGGCGGTCGTCGTCGGGACGGGCCACGTCGACCAGCACCCGCATGCCGAGGGCGCGGCCGAGCGCCGCGATCCGGGAGCCGATCCGGCCGTAGCCGACCAGGCCCAGGGTCTTGCCGCCGAGTTCGACGCCGGAGAGCGCGGCCTTGTTCCAGATCCCGGAGCGCACCTGGCGGTCCGCGAGCGCCAGGTGGCGCCCGACCGTGAGCATCAGCCCGAGGGCCAGCTCGGCGACGGCCGGGGCGGAGACGGCGGGGATGTTGAAGACCGTCACGCCGGCCGCCCGGGCCGCCCCGACGTCGATGTTGTCGATCCCGGAACCCGCCCGGGCGATCACCTTGAGCCGGGCGGCCGCCGCGATGACGGGGGCGTCCAGTCGGACCCCGCTGCGCAGCACGATCACTTCCTGGTCGCGTACCAGCCCGAGCAGTTCGTCGACGGGCGGGCGCAGCGCCACGGTGACGTCGTAGCGTCGGCGCAGCTCGTCCAGCGCCCCCGGGTCGATCGGGTCGAGCACCAGGACGCGGGTGCGCGGTGCCTCTTCCCGCTGTGCCTCTTCCCGCTGCGCCCCGACCCGCAGCGCCCCGGCCCGCGGCGCCAGCTCGGCCAGCGCCTTCCGGTCGAGCTTTCCGGAGGAGGTGAGCGGCAGCTCCGCCACCGGGTGGAAGCGGTTGGGGACCAGCTGCGCGGGCATGGTGGCGCGGGCGAACCGCCGCAGGGCGGCGAGGTCCGGCTCACCCGGGCCGGACGGGACGACCAACGCGGTCAGCAGTTCGTTGCCCGCGCCGTCCCGGACGACCAGCGCGGCCGCGTCGCGGACCTGCGGGGCGGCCCGCAGACCGGCCTCGACCTCGCCGAGCTCGACCCGGTGGCCGCGGAGCTTGACCTGCTGGTCGTTGCGGCCGAGGTAGGCGAGCGCTCCGTCGGGCAGCCGGCGGGCGAGGTCGCCGGTGCGGTACATCCGGCGGCCGTCGAGGGTGCGGAAGCGCTCGGCGGTGAGTTCGGGCCGGTTCAGGTAGCCGTCGGCGACCCCCGCCCCGGCCACCCACATCTCGCCGACCTCGCCGTCCGCGACCGGCCGGAGGGCGTCGTCGCGCAGTTCGATCGCCAGATGGGGCAGCGGGCGGCCGATCGGCGAGGCGGCGCCGCCGGCCAGCTGCTCCGGGGTGAGCACCAGGTGGGTGGCGTGCACGGTGGTCTCGGTGATGCCGTACATGTTGACCATCACGGGCGCCGGGCCGGGTGCGGCGGCCGCGGCGGCGAGGAAGCCGCGCACCACGTCGAGGTCGACGCTCTCGCCGCCGAAGACCACGTACCGCAGCGCGGTCGCCGGGGCGCCCGAGTCGCCGTACTCCCGGGCCAGGTGGCGGAAGGCGGACGGGACCTGGTTGAGCACCGTGATCCGCTCGTCCGCCAGCAGCCGCAGGAAGTCCTCCGGGGCCTGCGCCGTGGCGGCGGGCACCGGGACGGCGGTCGCGCCGGTCGCCCAGGCGCCCCACAGCTCCCAGACCGAGAAGTCGAAGGAGGCGGAGTGGAACAGAGTCCAGCGGTCGTCGGTGCCGAGCTCGAACAGCGGCAGGGTGGCCCGCAGCAGTTCCAGGACGTTGCCGTGGGTGACCACGCAGCCCTTGGGCACGCCGGTGGAGCCGGAGGTGTAGATCACGTAGGCCGGGTCGTCCGGGCCGGGTGCGGCCGCGACGGTCCCACCGGCCTCGGCGGGTCGGGCCGGCTCCGCCTCGACGGCCTCCGGGTCGATCACGGGCAGCGCGTCCAGCCCGCAGGCCGCGGCCCGGTCGGGGTCGCCGACCAGGGCCGCGAGGCCGGCG
>NZ_JAIY01000010.1:1410921-1436324 GCF_000710405.2 Kitasatospora sp. MBT66
CGGTCGAGCTCGGCGTAGCCGAGCCGCTCGCCGCCGCCGGCCACCGCCGCCGCGTCGCCGCGCACGGCGGCGACGCGGGCGAACAGCTCCGGCAGCGACCGGGCGCCGGCCACAAGGTCGGGCTGGTCAGACAGCTGCATGGTTGCCACCGACCGCCATCACGTCACCCTGGTCGACCGGCTTGTAGTAGTCGGTGGGGTGGACCTGGTCGCCGAAGTCGCCGAACATCCGGCGCAGGCGCGGCGACATCCGGTCCAGCACCTCGGCGGGCTGCTGGAGGTAGTCGTGCGGACGGTGCCAGAGGTGCCCGTAGCGCAGGATGAAGGTCTTGCGCTCCTGGACCTTGTTGGGCGCCACCGCGTGCCACAGCGAGTACGGGAAGATCAGCACGTCGCCCGGCGCGGCCTTGACCTCCAGGGCGTCGTCGGGCAGCACCCCCTGGCGCAGCGGCTCGTCGAGCTCCTCGATGTAGCAGAGCGCCGTCCGGTCGGTCGGCACCTTGCGGTGGCTGCCGGGGACGAGCAGGAAGTTGCCGCTGTCGGACTTCGTGGTGTCGGTGAAGAACACCTGCGCCTTGATCTGCAGGCTCGGGCTGCCGTGGACGAGCCGCAGCTGCTGCAGGTACTCGCCGCCGTCGGTGTGCCAGTACTCCAGAGCCTCGTCCTGGAGCGAGCGGACGAAGATCTCGGTGCCGAGCAGCTGGACGCTGCCGGCGAGCAGCGACATCAGCGGGCCGACCAGCTTCGGGTGGTCGAGGAAGTAGTCCATGCCGGCGGTGCGGGCCACCGCGTCGCGCACCCGCACGGTGTGGGCGCGGTCGGTGAAGCTGGCGTGGTTCTCGATGGTCCGCGCGCCGTCGGCGACCACCTCGTCGATGACGGCGAGGCCGCGCTCCACCTCCTCGGGGCTGAACAGGCCCTTGAGGTGGAGGTAGCCGTTCTGCTCGTAGCTCTCGAACTGCTCGTCGGTGAGCGGCGTCCAGTCGCGCTCGACGGCGGTCTCGACGGTCGACTCGCGAACGGTCGCGATGTGCATGCCGGTGTCCTGCATGGTGTTCTCCCTCGTCGACGGGTTGGTGGGCACGGGCGCGCCGGTCACGGGCGCAGCTCCTCGGCCCACCGGTGCAGCCGGGCCTCCACGGCGTCCCACAGGGCCAGGACGTCGGGGGCGGTGTACCAGTCGGTCTTGAACATGACGTTCACGGTGACGCCGTCCTCGTCCTCGTCCCAGAAGGTCGCGATCGCGGCGTCGTGCCAGCCGTTGGAGATCCGCAGCGGTGCGGTCCGCACGCCGGGGATCTCGATCTCGCCGACGCTGCGGCGCATGGCGAGCGGCCGGGCGTTGAAGGTGACGTACGGGACGGTGGCCTGCCGGCCGAGCGCCGGCGGGTCCATCAGGTCGATCAGGGCGGGCCACGGCAGGTCGCTGTCGTCGAGCGTGGTCAGGATCCGCTCGCGGAAGTGCCGCAGGTACCCGACCGGGTCGGGGTGCCGGCCGGGCTCGCTGGCCAGTACCGTCTTGCTGGCGAACCAGCCCACGGTGTGGGTGAGTCCGGGCAGTTCCCGGTTGGCGGTGGACAGCGTGGTGGCGACCACCGGGCGGCCCGAGCGCTCGTACAGCGCCCGGTGGAGCGCGGCGTGCATGAGGTTCAGGCCGGTCATCCGCAGCGGGCGGGCCGCCGCGGCGAGGTCGCGGCACAGCTCGCCCGGCAGTCGGCGGACGAAGTCCTCGTTCTCCTCGTACCGGATGCCGGTCGCGCCGCTGAACCCCTCGACCGGCATCGCCGGGATCGCGCCGACGCCGTCCAGCCGGGCGGCCAGCCGGGCGAGCGCGGCGCGCCCGGCCGGCGAGTCGACGGCGAGGTTCTGCCGGCGGACGAACTCCTGGAAGGGCAGCTCGACCGGCGGCAGCGGCGGCACCGCCGCGCCCACCTCCTGCCCGTAGAGCACGGCGAGGTCCCGGATCAGGGCGTTCAGCGACCAGCCGTCGCTCACCATGTGCTCGGTGACGAGCGCGAAGTACGTCTCCCGCGGCGAGCGCGGCAGCACCACCAGCCGGGCGACCGGCCCGTTCACCAGGTCGAAGGGCTCGATCACGGCGTCACGGACCGCGGCCCGGTCGGCCTCCTCGTCCGCCCCGGCGGGCAGCCGCCGGAGGTCCTGCGGCTCGGCGGCGCCGACGTGCCACAGCGCCCGGTCGGCGTCGAAGCCGCTGAGCAGGGCCGGGTGCCGGCGCTGCACGGCGTGCCAGGCGCGGTTCAGCGCGGCCGTGTCGAGGGTGCCGTGCAGGACCAGCGGCAGGGTGCTGTGGTGCGGGTTGAACACGCCCCGTTCGGCGTCCTCCCGGGTCTGGCCGAGCCGGTGCCGGTGGTTCCAGGAGGCCCGCAGGGTCTCACGCATGGTTCAGCTCCCGCTCCCGGACCAGGTCCGTGAGGGCCGGGAGCCCGTCCGGCGCGCCGGCCCGGACCATCGAGGCGCCGTCGTGGGCCCGGCGCCCGCCGTCGGCCCGCAGCGGGCGCAGCAGCAGCTGCGCCGGGTCGCAGATCACCTCGACCAGGGCCGGTCCGTCCTCGGCCAGCACGGTGGCGATGTCGGCGTCCAGGGTGCCGGTGTGCCGCAGCGTGCGGTACGGCAGCCGGAACGCGGTGGCGACGGCGGAGAAGTCGAGGGTCTCGGGCTCCTCCAGCTCCGGTCCCCCGACCAGCGCGGCCTGCGACTCGCGGATGGAGGCGTAGCCGCCGTTGTTCAGCACGAACACCTTGATGCCGAGCCCGTACTGGCTGATGGTGGCGAGTTCCTGGATGTTGAGCTCGATCGCGCCGTCGCCGACGATCACCAGCACCTGGGCGTCCGGCCGGGCGAAGGCCGCGCCGACCGCCATCGGCACGGCCGCGCCCATGTTGAGGAAGGCGGCCGAGGTGATCTCCCGCTGGGAGGCGGTGAACTCCAGGGTCTGGCCGGTGACGTAGTAGGCGCTGCCGGTGTCGACCACGAAGACGTGGCCGGGGCCGGTCTGCGCCTCCAGCCGGTCGACGAACCGGTAGGAGTTGATCGGTCCGTCCGGCCGCTGCTCGCCGACGGTCGGGTGGGCGGCCTTGAGCGCGGCGCACTCGGCGAGCCAGTCCTCGTGGGCGGGGGCGGCGGGTGCGGCCGCCTCCTCCTGGAGCGCCTCGACCAGCCGGCCGACGTCCATGCAGACCGGGAAGTCCACCCGGACGCCCTTCTTGGTCAGCTGCGAGGGGTCGATGTCGACCGCGACGACGGTGGCCTCCGGGTCGAAGGCGTCCGCGTCCTCGCCGACGAAGGCGGTGGAGAGGCTGGAGCCGAGCGAGATCACCAGGTCCGAGCGGCCCATGATCAGCCCCGGGTAGAGCCGGCCGCGGATGCCGCCCTGGCCGAAGCAGAACTCCGAGTCGTAGGGCAGCAGGTCGGTGCCCAGCCGGGAGGTGACCACCGGGATCCGCAGCTTCTCCACCACGGCCCGGAAGGCCGACACGGCGTCGGCCTGCCGGACGCCCTGGCCGGCGACGATCAGCGGGCGCTCGGCGGAGCGCAGCATGGTCATCAGCTGCCGGGCGGTCTGCCGGGCGCCGGAGCCGCGCGGTTCGGCGGCGGGCGGCTCGGCCCCCTCCAGGGCGTCCGGGTCGACCAGCGCGGCCTGGACGTCCAGCGGGATGTCCAGCCAGACCGGGCCCGGGCGGCCCTCCAGGGCGTGCCGGACGGCCTCGTCCAGGTGGCGGCGGATGTCGCCGGGGCGCTCCACCACCGCGGAGTACTTGGTCATGCTGCGGGCGCTGTGCACCACGCCGAAGCCCTGGACGCCGAAGGAGCGCACGCCCTCCTCCATGTGCCGGGTCTCGACCTGGCCGGAGACGACCAGGACGGGCACGCCGTCGGCGTAGGCGTCGACCAGTCCGGCCAGCGCGTTGACGGCGCCCGGGCCGCTGGTGACCAGTGCCACCCCGAGCTCGCCGGTCAGCTTGGCCGCGCCGGTGGCCATCAGCGCCGCCGCGGTCTCGTGCCGGGCGCAGATGGTCACCAGGCCGGACTGCTGGCTGAAGGCCTGGTCGAGGTGGATGGAGCCGGTGCCGGAGAGGCTGTAGCAGGTGCGCACGCCCAGCGCGTGCAGGTAGCGGGCCGTGTAGTCGGCCACGGTGACGGTCATGCCAGCCACTGCGCCACCCGCTTCGCCACGCCCTGCGCGGTCAGGCCGAAGTGCTCGTAGAGGAACTCGGCCGGGCCGATCGGCGCGTACTCGTTCGGTACGCCGAGCTGCAGCACGGGCACCGGGTGGGTGCGCACGACGGTCTCGGCGACCGCCCCGCCGAGGCCGCCGTTGAGCACGTGGTCCTCCGCGACGACCAGGCGTCCGCTGTGGCGCGCGGCCCGTCCGATCGCCTCCGCGTCGATCGGCTGGACCGAGCCCAGGTGCAGTACGCCGGCCCGGACGCCGTCGGCCGCGAGCAGTTCCGCGGCCTCCACCAGGCGGGTGGTGAGCAGGCCGGTGCCGACCAGGGTGACGTCCTCGCCCTCGCGCAGCTGCACCGAGCCGCCGTACGCGAAGGTGTGGTCGGCCGGGAACAGCTCCGGGGTGTCGAGCTTGCTGACGATCCGGATGTAGACCGGGCCGTCGTGGGTCATCGCCTCGCGCAGGGCGGCCACGGTGTCGTTCGGGGTGGCCGGCGCGAGCACGGTCATCCGCGGGATCGACCGCATCCAGGCGAGGTCCTCGACGGCGTGGTGGGTGCCGCCGAGCGCGCCGTAGGCGAGGCCGCTGACGAAGCCGCAGAACACCACGTTGGCATTGGTGTAGGCGGCGTTCTTGATCTGCTCCAGCGCCCGGGCGGTCAGGAAGCAGGAGGCCGAGTAGACGAACGGGCGCAGGCCGGCGTTGGCCAGGCCGATCGACACGCCGACGAGGTTCTGCTCGGCGATGCCGACGTCGACGAAGCGGTCGGGCAGCTCGGCCTGGAAGCCGAGCGCCGAGTGGGTCTCGGCCGAGTCGTTGTTGACGATGCAGATCCGCTCGTCGGTGCGCGCCAGTTCGAGCAGGGCCGCCGAGAAGGCGGCGGCGCAGTCAGTCGTCGGTGCCATGCTCAAGCTCCCGGAGTGCCTGGTCGAGAAGGTCGGGGGTCAGTCGGCGGCTGTGCCATTCGAGGTTGCGCTCCATGAAGGAGACGCCCTTGCCCTTGACCGTGGCGGCGATCAGGCAGGTCGGCCGGCCCGGCTCCAGCGGCGCGCCGCCGAGGACGGTCAGCAGTTCCTCGACGTCGTGGCCGTCGACGGTGCGCACGGCCCAGCCGAAGGAGCGCCACTTCTCGTCCAGCGGCTCCAGGGCGTTGATGTCCTCGGTGCTGGCGCCCTTCTGGGCGAGGTTGCGGTCGACGATGACGACCAGGTTCTCCAGCCCCCGCGAGGCCGCCAGCATCGCGGCCTCCCAGTTGCTGCCCTCCTGGAGCTCGCCGTCGCCGGTGAGCACGAAGGTGCGGCGGCCGGAGCCCTGGACCCGGGCGGCGAGGGCCGCGCCGACGCCGAGCGACAGGCCGTGGCCGAGCGAGCCGGTGTTGAACTCGATGCCGGGCACCCGGGTGGAGACCACCGTGCTGAGCCGCGAGTCAGCCGCTCCGTAGGTCGCGAGCTCCTCCTCGGGCAGGATGCCCCGGAGCGCGAGCACGCTGTACATGGCGGCCGAGGCGTGCGCCTTGCTGAGGATGAAGCGGTCGCGGTCCGGGTCGTCCGGGCCGCCGCGCAGCACGCCGAAGTGGAGCGCGCAGAGGATGTCCATGGCGGAGAGGTCCGCCCCGATGTGGCCGGTCCCGGCGGTGCTGACCGTGGTCAGCGCGAGTGCTCGGGCCCGTGCCGCCCGGCGGCGCACCAGCGCCACGTCTTGCGACGACAAGTCTTGATCCTTTCGGTGGGTCGGGGTCGTGGTCGAGGTCGTCCCGGCGGTCAGGCCGTGAACTCCTGCCACTGGTCCAGGCGCTGGAGCGCGAAGACGTCCTTGACCCCGGCGATGCTGTCCTCCAGGTGGGCCGAGTGCCCGGTCTCGTAGATCGAGCCGAGGGCGGACCGCAGGGAGGTGATGGTGGCGCGCAGGCCCTGGTTGGCGTAGATGACGGCGGAGACGCCGGCCGCGCGGGCCTCGTCGGCGTGCCAGTCGGGGTAGGTGGTGGGCACCACGACGACCGGCAGGCGGTCGTCCCACTGGTCGAGGAAGGAGAGCACCTCGTCCTTGGTGGCCTGCTTGGAGTGGACCAGGACGGCGTCGGCCCCGGCGTCGGCGTAGACCGCGCAGCGCTTGAGCGCCTCGTCGACGCCCAGCCCGCTGATCATCGCCTCGGTGCGGGCGATGACGAAGAAGTCCTCGCTGCGCTGGGACTTCTTGGCCGTCTCGATCTTGTGGGCGAAGGCGTTCACGTCGAGCAGGCTGTGGTCGGCCGCCGCGAAGCTGTTCATCTTCGGGAAGATCTTGTCCTCCATGCAGACGGCGGTGATGCCGGCCTGCTCGTACTCGGCCACCATGTACGCCACGTTCATGCTGTTGCCGAAGCCGGTGTCGCAGTCGGCGACCACCGGGACGGAGAGCGCCTTCTGGATGTGCGCGGCCGCGTCCAGGTACTCGCTCATGCTGAGCAGGCTGGCGTCGGGCAGGCAGCGGGCGGCGGAGATCTCGAAGCTGGAGGCCCAGACGGCCTGGAAGCCGACCTGCTCGGCGATGACGCCGCCGAGCGCCGAGTGCGCGCCGGCGATCCGGACCAGCGGGTGGTCCGCGAGGACGCTGCGGAAGGAGGGGTAGCTGTGGGGGGTGGGACTCACGTGGTGCTCCTACGTCATGGGTGATGGTTCATTCGACGGTTCGTCGGACACGCCGGCCGGCGGGGCGTCCCGGACGAAGGCCCAGAGGGCGATCAGGCCGCAGACCACGAACACCCCGGCCAGCAGCAGCCAGCCCGCGGCGCCCATGCCGAGCGGGAGCATGACCACCAGGGCGGGCCCGAAGAACTGCTGGAGGCCCCGGCCGAGCCCGAACACGCCCTGGTACTCGCCCATCCGGCCCTCGGGCGGCAGGGTGAAGGACAGCCCCCAGCCGCCGGCGGACTGGGCGAGTTCGCCCAGGGTCATCAGGACCGTGCCGGCGAACAGCAGGACGACGGCCAGCGAGGTGTCGGCGGCGCCGGACCCGGCGAACAGGCAGCAGGCCAGCGCCATCAGCAGACCCGCCCGCAGCAGCAGCCGGCCGGAGCCGGACACGGTGTCCGAGCCCCTGCCCGCGGCGACCTGGAGCAGCACCACCAGAACGGTGTTGACCACCGTCAGGGCCGCCACCAGGGCGCCCGGGGCGCTGGTGCGGTTGACGATCCACAGCGGCACGCCCACCGCGAGCACCGGCTGGAACAGCTCCAGGATCCCGGAGAGCGCGGTGGCCAGCAGGAACCGGCGGTCCCGGAAGGCCTCCCAGGAGCGTCCCGCGGTGGCCGGAACCACCTCGGGTCCGTCCGGCCGCAGGCCCAACGCCATGATGGCACACAGCAGTTGGAGCGCCACATTGACCGCGATCACGATCAGGAAGGCGATCCGGGAGTCCGTCGCCAGGGCGGCCCCGGCCAGACCGGCGCCGGCCGTGAAGCCGAGATTGAACAGGCTGCGCATCCTCGCCCGGACCCCCGCGGAGCGGGCGGAGCCGAACAGGGCGTGCGTCAGGGCCGCGCGCAGCGGGCTGCCGACAGTCTCGCAGACCGCGATCGCGCAGGCCACGGCCGTGAACGCGGCCACACCCTCGACGAAGGCGTAGCCGACGAACAGCACCGCGAGCAGACCGTAACTGGCCGCCAGCGGCCGCCGCGCACCGAACCGGTCGGCGACCCGCCCGCCCGGGACGGTGGCCAGGAACCCGCACAGTCCGGCCGCCGACATGGCCACCGAGACACTCTCGGCGGACAGGCCCACGGTCCTGGTGAAGAAGATGGCACTGGAGGTCAGGAAGAGGCCGGTACCGAGCGACTGGGTGAGCGTGAGCACACCCATGCGGCGCTCGGCCCCGGGCGCCGGGACGAGTTCCTTCAGGAACCCGGCGGCGGCCGAGCCGATGGTAGGCATGAGTCATCCAGGGGGTGGTTCGCGGAGGTGGGCACGCCGAGGCCGTGGCCTTCGGATCCCGGCGGTGCGGGGCGGCGCCGACGGCCCACCGGGGCGCCCGCGGACGGGACGCCTCAGAGGTGGTCGAGCAGGTCCCGGGCGGTGCGCGTCACGGGCCGGCCGTCGACGACGAACTCGTAGGCCAGCAGGGCGACCGCCCGCTCCACCAGCGCGGTCATGCCCCGGTGGTCGGCGGCCGAGCCGCACAGCATGTCGAGCAGGGTGGTAGCCGTCCCGGCGGCCAGCTCGGTGCCGGGCCGTACCGAGAGCCGGTACGAGTCGACCCCGGGCAGCGCCCGGACGGCGGCCTGGCCGTCGACCCGGGTCAGTCGGCCGCCCCCGGTGGGACCGGGGGTGTAGTACTGGAAGTGCACCCGCTCCGGGCGGGCCGGATTCGGCCCGACCTCGCGGCCGAGCGCCAACTCGCCTGCCAGCGCGACGAGATCGAGCCCGAGGGAGCGTGCGGCCAGATCGGTCTGGTCGCCGCCGAGGCGGCCGTTGACCTCGATCAGCCGGGGCCCGGCGGCCGTCAGCTTGATCTCGGTGTGCACCAGACCGTGGGTGACCCCGAGCGCCCGGAGCGCCCGGTCGGCCAGTTCGACCACCTCGGCCTCCGGCCCGGGGGCCAGCTGCGAGGGCCAGAACTGCCCCGACTCCCGGAACGGCGGTGCCAGCGGCAGCTTGCCGGTGACGGCGAAGTGGCGGATCCCGCCGGGGGTGACGGCGCTCTCCACCGACACGTAGTCCCCGAACGGCGCGCAGTCCGCCCCCTGCAGGAACTCCTCGACCACCAGGGCCGGTTCGGCGCGCAGGAACTCCTCGACCACGGCGGCGCCGTGCTCCGGATCCGTCACCAGGACGGTGTTCCGGCTGCCCTCCCCGCGGACCGGCTTGACCACGGCGGGCAGGCCCACCTCGGTCAGCGCGGTGCGCCAGCCGTCGGCGTCGGTGAGCAGCGCGCTGCGCACACCGTCCACCCCGGCCTCCCGGAGCCGCCGGCGCTGCGCCGCCTTGTCGGTCAACACCCTTACGGTTTCGGGGGTGTTGAACGGCAGGCCGAGCAGTCCGGCGAGCCGGGCGGTGTCGGCGAGCATCCGTTCGCTGAACGTCAGGATGCCTGCGGCTCCGTACTCGCGCAGCCGGGCGACGACCGCCCCGTCCCCCTCGGCCAGTGTGACGACGCCGGCGCAGTTCTCCTCGAACAGCGGGGCGACCTGCCGGGCGTGCTCGGAGTCGGCCAGCGCGACCAGTACCGGAGCCGTGCGCCCCAGGGCGATCACCTCGCGCGGCGAGGCCGAGCCCTGGTCGTAGACGACGACGATGGCCATCGCTCAGGCGCGATCGAAGAGTCGTGGGTCCTCGACGGCCTCGGCGAGCTGCCGGAGGGTGCTGCGGCGCAGCACCGCCGACCGGGGCATGTCCAGACCGGATTCAATGGCCCGGGTGGAAATCGCGAGGGCCAGCAGGGAATCCCCGCCGAGATCGAAGAAATCGGCGTCCAGGTCGCCGACCGGCGTACCGAGGACTTCTTCCCAAATACTTCTGAGTTTTTCTGTGGTGCTGGTGTCGGACATACCAGGCCTCTCCCCGTCGGCGTGCATCCGTGAATCGATTATTGGAGCAGGATTGCGGAACTGTCAATTCCGGGAGAACAGCGGGTTAACCGGAGTCGGTGCCGGAATTCCTGCGGGCAGGGCGAATCACGGCACCGCCCCGGAAATGGAATTCCCGGCGGAACCGCCCCCCTGCGGCCGGTCTCCCGGCAGGATCAGCCGGCGACCGCCACGACGGCCGTCCGCGCCGCTCCGACCTCGACCGCACCACCGGCGGTGCGCAGGTGCTCGATCAGGTCGGCGATGGAGATCAGCGCCAGGCCGTGCCGGCGGGCGAACTCCCGCAGCTCCGGCAGCCGGGCCATCGCGCCGTCCGCCATCGCGATCTCGCAGATGGCCGCCGCCGGACGCAGACCGGCCAGCCGGCACAGGTCCACCCCGGCCTCGGTGTGTCCGGCACGCGCCGGCACACCGCCGTCGACGGCCCGCAGCGGGAAGACGTGGCCCGGGCGCACCAGCTCGGCCGGGCGGGTGCCCGGCTCGGCCAGCAGGCGCAGGGTCAGGGCCCGGTCTGCCGCCGAGATGCCGGTGCTGATGCCGGCCGCGGCGTCGACCGAGACGGTGAACGCGGTGCGGTGGTGCTCCGTGTTGTCGCGGACCATCTGGTCCAGCTCCAGCCGGTCGAGGTCCGCGCCGGTCATCGGGGCGCAGAGCAGCCCGCGGCATTCGGTCATGGCGAAGGCGACCAGTTCGGTGGTGGCGAGCTCGGCGGCGAAGACGAGGTCGCCCTCGTTCTCGCGGCTCTCGTCGTCGACGACGACGACCGCCCGGCCGGCCGCGATCTGCGCGACCGCGTACTCGACGGAGTCGAACGGCTGCTCGGTGTCGCCGACCGCGTACGAGGTCGCGTCGGCGGTGGTCGTGCCCGTGGTGGTGGTGCCCGTGGTGCGGCCCATCGGAACTCTCCTCGCGCTCGGGGCGCGGACTTCCGGGGCTGATGGAGATGGGCGTGCAGGGGCGGTCGTCGACCGCATTCCGGCGGAAAGCGGCCCGCGACCGACCGGCCGACGGGAATCCCCCCGGCCATCGGTAAAACCTGCCCGCCGCGCACTGCCTCCCTTCCGGACTTTAACCGTCGGTCCAGGAATTTCACCTGGTCAACCGGCCGCTGGCGGCGGACGGGTCGCGGACTGTGACCGCCGGTTCGGAATTTCACCGACCCCGGAGTGCGCAAACGTCTTGAACAACGCTCGTCAACCTCGCACACTTGCCGCGATCTTGACAAGGCGTCGGTGAACCGGCGGCGCCGTGGGCTGCATCACACCGCCGATCGGGGGTTCCCGACCCCGCCGTTCGGCGGGCATTGCCAATGCGCCGGGGGCGTGCCTAAGATCCGGACCGCCGATGCCTACCCACGAGTAGCGACCCCCGTTCGACCTGCGTCGAACCACTGGGGAAGGGGTCCGAGGGGCAGGCGCACGGCACTCCGGCGGGGGCCGGAGTCTCGCCGCCCGCGTTCCGGGGGCGGCACTGCGAAACGGGGGCAAGACGTTCATGCACGATCCTTCGAGCGGTCCGAGGCGCTTTGCCGTGCCCGCCGCGCCCACCGCGTCAGCCACGTCAGCCGTGTCCACCGCGTCCACCGCGTCCACCGCGTCCGTCGGTGACGCGTCCGGCCGGGGCGCGGCCGGGCCGGCGACCGGCCTCGGCACAGCCCTGCCCGCAGCCGGCGACGAGCTGCTGACGCCGAGTCAGATCGTGCTGCGCCGGGAGATCCTGGACGGGCGGGTCTGGCTGAGCTACCCCGTCCGGGTCGTCGCCCACGAACCCGACCTGCTCGCCGTGTACCTGGCCCACGACACCCGACTCGCCTTCGGGGAGGGCGAGTTCAGCTGGGGCCCGCACGGCTGGAGCACCGTCGCCGACCGCTGGCGCAGCCCCGGCGTCCTGCAGCTGCAGCGCCCCGGCGAGGCCCACGCCGTCTGGGCCTTCCGCGACCCGGAGACCGACGAACTCTCCGGCTGGTACGTCAACTTCCAGGACCCGTACCGGATCACCGCCGAGGGCGTCGACACCCTCGACCACGAACTCGACCTCTGGATCCCGGCCGACGGCGGCCCGTACCGCTGGAAGGACGTCGAGGCCTTCGAGGAGCGCGCCCGCACCGGCGGCTTCACCCCCGCACAGGCCGCCGCCGTCCGCGCCGAGGCCGCCGGGCTCGCCGCCCGGATCGACCGCGGCGACACCTGGTGGACCGAGCGGTGGACGCACTGGCGACCCGCCGCCCGGTGGACCGCTCCCCCTCCCCCGGCCTGAGCCGACCCCCCGCCGTCCGACGGTCCACCCGACCGCCCGGGCCCGTCGGGGCACCACCCGTGCCCCGGCAGCGCGACAGCGCGGCGCCACCGCACCGCGGCACCCCGATGCCGCGCCGGCGCGCACGCGGCAGTCCGCACCGCAGCAGCCCACACCGCTGCATCAGCACCACAGCACCGCAGCACCACAGCACCGCGAAAGGAACGACCGATGCGCATAGCCCTGGTGACCTCCCCCGGCTCCGTCGAGATCCGCGAGACCCCGCGCCCCGAGATCGGCGAGGACGACGTACTCGTCCGGATCGCCGCCTGCGGGCTGTGCACCATGGAGGCCAAGCTCTACACCGGCGCCATGCCCGTCTACCCCGTGGCCGCCGGACACGAGGTCTCCGGCCGCGTCGAGCAGGTCGGCGCGCGCGCCGCCGCACTGGAGGACGCCCCCGCCGTCGGCGACCTGGTCACCGTGGACCTGCTCACCCGCTGCGGCACCTGCCGCCACTGCCGCTCCGGCAACAGCGCCATCTGCGCGGCGCCGCAGGGCAGTCTGCTGCCGGACGGCAGCATCAGCATGGGCGCCGGACTCGCCGAGTACGTCCGGGTGCCGGCCGCCCACGCCTGGCCGGTCGGCGACGCCGACCCGCTGCACGCCGCCATGGGCGAGCCGCTGGCCTGCGTGGTGCACTCGTTCCGGCGCGGCTCCTTCCAGCCCGGCGACCGGGTCGCGGTGATCGGCGGCGGCTTCATGGGCCGGCTGCACCTGCTGCTCGCCCAGCACCACCAGGCCCGCTCGGTCACCGTGATCGAGACCGACGAGGCCCGCCGCGGCGCGGCCCTGCTGGCCGGCGCCGACCACGCCGTGACGCCCGAGGAACTCGCCGAACTCCCCAAGGCCGACGTGGTGTTCGTCACCATCGCCTCCCGCGAGGCGATCGCCGCCGGCTTCCGCGCCGCGGCCGACGGCGCCCGGCTGGTCCTCTTCGGCGGCTCCCACGACACCCCCGACGCCGTCCTGCCCGGCTACGAGGTGCACCGCCGCCAGCTCACCGTGACCGGCTCCTACAGCCAGGAGCCCGCCGACTGGCGTGCCGCCGCCGCCCTGCTGCGCAGCGGAGCGCTCGCCGAAGGACTGGCCCCGCTGGTCACCTCCCGCCACGAACTGGCGGACACGGACAAGGCCCTGACCGAGAGCTCCGGTTCGCCGGTCTTCCGGGTCTTCGTCGAACCGCGCTGACTCTCCTGCCCGCACACCCTCCTGACACCCCGTCGGGCGCCCTCCAGGCGTCGGACACCCACCCGCACCCGCACCACCAGGAGACCCCCCATGAGCACCACCCCCGCCGCCACCCGCCCCACCCTGCGGATCGGCGCCCAGCTCCACCCCCAGCACTGCGACCTGGCCGACCTGCGGGCCGCCTGGCGCGCCGCCGACGAACTCGGCGTCGACTCGCTGTGGACCTGGGACCACTTCATGCCGCAGACCGGCGACCTCAACGGCCGTCACTACGAGTGCTGGTCGCTGCTGGCCGCGATGGCCGTCGAGACCAGCCGCGCCACCATCGGCTCCCTGGTGACCTGCACCGCCTACCGCAACCCCCACCTGCTCGCCGACCAGGCCCGCACCGTCGACCTGCTCAGCGGCGGCCGCCTGGTGCTCGGCGTCGGCGCCGGCTGGTTCGAGCAGGAGCACCGCGAGTACGGCTACCCCTTCCCCGGCCCCGGCGGCCGGATCGACGCCTTCGAGGAAGCCGTCACCGCGATCCGCGACCGGCTGACCCGGCTCAACCCCGCGCCCGTCGGCCCGCTGCCGATCCTCATCGGCGGCGGCGGCGAGAAGCGCACCCTCCAGGCCGTCGCCCGCTACGCCGACCTGTGGAACTGGTACGGCTGGGACTCCACCGACCCGGTCGCCGAGTTCGCCCGCCGCAGCGGCCTGCTCGACGACTGGTGCGAGAAGGTCGGCCGCGACCCGCGCGAGATCGGCCGCACCGTGATGATCGACGCCCCGCAGACCGGCCTGGCCGAGGCGTTCGCGGCGGCCGGCGCCACCGAGATCATCGTCTCCGTCCCCGGCCCGTTCGACCTCGCCCCGGTCCGCGAACTGCTCGCCCTGCGCGACGGCCTGGCCGGCCGATGAACGGAACCGGGCAGCCGGACGGCCGTCCCGGCGCCGGGTTCCACGGCCTGATGGCCGCCCTGCTGGCGTCCAGCGCCGGCATCGGCCTGGTCTTCCCGCTGACCAGCATCTACATCAGCGACCAGTTGGGGCTGGGCGGGACCGGCGCCGGCACCTACTTCGTGGCGATGGCGGCCGCCGGGTGCGCCGCCGCGGTCCTCGGCGGCCCCCGGGCCGACCGGGGCAGCGCGGCGGCGGTCGGCGCGGTCGGCACCAGCTCGCTGGTCCTCTCCTACGCGCTGCTCGGCGTCGCGGGCGGCAGCCTGCCCGTGACGGCCGCCGGCCTGCTCGCGGGCGTCGGCTACGGCCTGCAGTACGCGGCCATCACCGGGGTGGTCACCGCCCTGGTGCCGGCCGCGGGGCAGCGCCGCGCCTTCGTGCTGCGCCATGTGATGACCAACGCGGGCATGGGCCTGGGTGCCACCGGCGGCGGGCTGCTGCTCGCCGCCGGCCGCCCGGCGGGCACGCTGCCCTGGCTGTACGAGGCGGCGGCCGCCGCCTCGGTGCCGCTCGCCGTACTCTTCCTGCTGGTCCACCGGCGCCGGCCGGCCGTGTCCGAGGTGCCTCCCGCGCCCGACAGCGGTGCGGCGGACCGGGAACCCGACCCGCCGGGCTACCGGGCACTGCTGCGCAGCCGTCCGATCGCCCTGCTGATGCTCGCCCAGGCGCTCTTCGCGACCGCCGGCTTCACCCAGATCGAGGCGACCGTCCCGCTGCTGCTGCACCACGGCATGGGCATCGGCCTGGCCGGCGTCAGCGCGGTCACCGCCGGCAACGCCCTCGTCCTGCTGCTGCTCCAGCACCCCGTCGCCCGGCGCCTGGAAGCGCTGGCCGAGGAGGCCGCCCTGATCGCGGCGCCACTGCTGTGGTGCGCCGCGTTCGGCGCGGGCGCCCTCGCGACGGCCACCGACGGCACCGCCAGGACCGCCCTGCTGGCCGCCTTCGCCGCGCTCTTCGCGATCGGCGAGATCGCCTACTCCTCGGCGTTCTTTCCGCTGCTGGTACGGTTCTCGGGCCCCGCCTCGCTCGGCCGGGGCAGTGCACTGTCCTCGCTGGCCTGGAGCACGGGGACGGCCGTCGGGCCACCGCTGGGCATCGCGGTCGTGACGGCCACCGGCACCGGCACCGGCTGGCTCGCTCTCGCCGCGGGCGCCGCGGCGGTCCTGGCCGTCACCCTCCTGCTGCGCCGCGCGGCCCGATGAGGAGCGCACCGAGCCGGCCGCAGCCCGGCGCCAGAACCACCCACCCTGCGTACGGGGAGACGAACGGAGCTTCCGTGTCAGAGCTGAAGACCGCCCACCGGACACCTGCGGAACCGGCCGCCGCACCGGCGCCCCGGGCCACCGGCCCCGGCCGGTCCGCAAGGGCCAGCGGCCGCCTGGCGACGGTACTGCCGCCGCTGGTGTTCGGCCTGGTCCTGGTGGGCACCTGGGACATCGTCACCCGGACCAAGGCCGTCTCCGCGTTCTTCCTGCCCTCCCCCGGCACCGTCGGCCAGGCCTTCGTCGACGCGATCACCGACGGCGGACTGCTCGGCTACGCCTGGCAGACCGTCGTGGAGAGCGCCGCCGGCAGCGGCCTGGGCATCGCGGCGGCCCTGCCGCTCGGCTACCTGATGGCCCGCAGCACCGTCGCCGCCCGCGCCCTGCAGCCCTACCTCGCCGCCTCCCAGGCCGTACCGGCGGTGGCGCTCGCGCCGCTGCTCGCCCTGTGGATCGGCTACGGGCTGCTGCCGATCGCCATCCTCTGCGCGCTGCTGGTCTTCTTCCCGATGCTGGTCAACACCATGCTCGGCCTGCGCGAACTCGACCGCGACGTGCTCAACGCCGCCCGGGTCGACGGGGTGGGCCGGTGGGGCATGCTGCGCCACATCGAGTTCCCGCTGGCGCTGCCGAGCATCCTCGCCGGGGTGCGCACCGGGTGCACGCTCTCCATCACCGGCGCGGTGGTCGGCGAGTTCGTGATGGGCGGCGAGGGCCTCGGCCAACTGCTCGCCGTCCAGCGCGGCCAGGCCGACTCCACCGGCCTGTTCGTCTCGCTGCTCACCCTCACCCTGCTGGCCGCCGCCACCTACGGCAGCGTCCGGCTGGTCGAGCTGACCGTGGACCGCTGAGCGCCGGCTCCCCGTAGGGGCCGCTCCTCCGCTCCTCCGGTACCGCCTCCCGCTCCTGTTCCCGTGTCTGCTCCCGTGTCTGTTCCCGCTCCTGTTCCCGTCGGAATCCCTATGAACAAGGACTGTCGCATGCCCAAGACCACCGCCCGCACCGCCGGGGCGCTCGCCCTCCTCCTCGCGGGCAGCGCCACGCTCTCGGCCTGCGCCTCCGACCCGACCGCCGCCAAGTCCTCGGACGGCAAGTCCGGCGGCGCCGTCACCGTCGGCCTCACCTACATCCCGAACATCCAGTTCGCCCCCTTCTACGTGGCGGAGAGCAAGGGCTTCTACAAGGAGGCCGGACTCAAGGTGACGCTTCGTCACCACAGCTTCACCGACGACCTGTTCGGCGCCATGACCGCCGGCCAGGAGGACGTGGTGTACGCCGGCGGCGACGAGATGCTCCAGGCCCGGGCCAAGGACGTGCCGGTCGTGGACATCGCCACCCTCTACCACACCTACCCGGTGGCGATGCTGGTGCCGCAGGACTCCCCGATCCACACGATCGCGGACCTGCGCGGCCACAGCGTCGGCACCCCCGGCCCGTACGGCGAGACCTACTTCGGCCTGCTGGCCCAGCTGAAGGCCGGCGGACTGACCACCAAGGACGTCGACGTCCAGCACATCGGCTTCACCCAGCAGGCCGCCCTGGTCGGCAAGAAGGTCGACGCCGTGATGGGCTACCTCAACAACGACGCCGTCCAGTTCCAGCAGGCCGGCCTGGCCGTCCGCCCGGTCGAGGGCACCGGCGGCGCCTCGGCCCTGCCCCTGGTCGCGGCCGGCCTCGGCGCCACCAGGGCCACCCTGGACAAGCGCGGCGACGACGTGCGCAAGTTCGTGGCGGCCACGCTGCGCGGTGTGCAGTACACCGTCGACCACCCGGACGAGGCGGTGACGATCAGCAAGAGCTACATCCCGGGCATGAACGACCAGAAGCAGCAGGACTCCGCCCTCGCCGTCCTGCGCGCCACCGCCCCGCTGATGCAGCCGCCCGCCACCGGGAAGCCGGGCCTCAACGACCCGGCCACCTGGGACCGGATGGCCGCCTTCATGCAGGAGCAGGGCCTGATCGAGAAGCCCGCCACCCCCGCCGAGGCCTTCAGCAACGAGTACCTCCCGTAGGTCGCGGGCGGTTCGGGCGCAGTGGGGGCCGGCCGGGTCCGACCGGGTTCGGCCCCCACTCCGGTCAGCGGCGGCCGAGGGAGCGGTACGTCCAGCCGGCCGCGCGCCACGCCTCCGGGTCCAGCACGTTGCGGCCGTCGACGACGGCCCGGACCGCGACCTCCTCGCCCAGGGCCGCCGGGTCGAGTTCCACGAACTCGCGCCACTCGGTCAGCAGCAGCACCACCTCGGCCCCGCGCGCGGCCGCCGCGGCGGAGGCGGCGTAGGCCAGGTCGGGGAAGGCCTTGCGGGCGTTGTCCAGGGCCGCCGGGTCGTACACCGCGACCTGCCCGCCCTCGCGCGCGATCGCCGCCGCGACGGCGAGCGCGGGCGAGTCGCGGATGTCGTCCGACTCGGGCTTGAAGGCGGCGCCGAGCACGGCGACCTTCCGGCCGGCGAAGGAGCCGGCCACCAGCTCCCGGGCGTGGTCGACGGCCCGGCTGCGGCGGCGCAGGTTGATCGCGTCCACCTGCCGCAGGAACTCCAGCGACTCGCCGGTGCCCAACTCCTCGGCGCGGGCGACGAATGCCCGGATGTCCTTGGGCAGGCAGCCGCCGCCGAAGCCGAGACCGGCGGCGAGGAAGCGCCGGCCGATCCGCTCGTCGTGTCCCAGCGCCTCGGCCAGCCGCACCACATCGGCCCCGGCCGCCTCGCACACCTCGGCGATCGCGTTGATGTACGAGATCTTGGTGGCCAGGAAGGCGTTCGCGGCGGTCTTGACCAACTCGGCGGTGGCGTAGTCGGTGACCACGGTCGGGATGTCGCCCAGCGGCCCGTACAGGTCGCGCAGCAGACCCTCGGCCCGGCCGGGGCGCACCCCGAGCACGATCCGGTCGGGCGCCAGGGTGTCCTCCACCGCGTGGCCCTCCCGAAGGAACTCCGGGTTCCAGGCGAGTTCGACGGCCTCCCCGGCGGGCGCCAGCGCGGTGAGCCGCTCGGCCAGCCGCGCAGCTGTGCCGACCGGGACGGTGGACTTGCCGACGACCAGGCAGGGCCGGTCCAGGTGCGGGGCCAGGGCGGTTACGGCGGAGTCGAGTTGGGAGAGGTCGGCGGCTCCGGAGTCCTTGCGCTGGGGCGTGCCGAGGCAGAGGAAGTGCAGGTCGCCGAAGGCGGCGGCCTCCTTCGGGTCGGTGCCGAAGCGCAGCCGGCCGGCGGCCAGGTTGCGGCGCAGCAGTTCTCCCAATCCCTTCTCGTGGATGGGCAGTTCACCCTGGTTGAGGGAGTGGACCCGGTCCTCGTCGATGTCCAGTCCGAGGACCTCGTGGCCGAGTTCGGCCATGCAGGCGGCGTGGGTGATGCCGAGGTAGCCGCTGCCGATCACCGTCAGGCGGTGTCGCACGGTCGGTCTCCTGTCGTTGGTGGGGTGCGTGGCATTGCCGGACGGGGCAGGGAGGCCGGCCGACGGAGGGGGGCGGCGGACGGGGCCGGCCGACCGGGGGGGCTGTGGCCCGGGTCAACCGACGGCCCGGGTCAGCCGACGGCCCGGGTCAACCGGCGGACGGGCCGGACGGCGAGCAGCGCGAGGGCGCAGCCCAGGCCGACCAGCGCGCCGAGGAACAGCAGCCGGTGCACGCCGACCAGTCCGCTGACCGGACCGGCGACGGCCTGGCCGAGCGGGACGGCCAGGATGGAGCCGGCGATCTCGTAGGCCGCGACCCGGTTGAGCTTGTCCTCCGGTATCCGGGTCTGGACCGAGGTAGCCCACTGGACGCCCCAGAACGCCCACCCGATGCCGCTGACCAGGTAGCCCGCCATCAGCAGGGGCACCGGCGGCACCAGCGCGGCGGACAGCGGCATCAGCGGGAAGAGCAGCATCGCCACCGCCCCGCCGAACAGCGGACGGGACGGGCGCAGCCGGATCGCGACCAGGCCGCCGAGCACGCAGCCGACGCCGAAGGCGCTCTCCGCCCAGCCGAAGGCCGCCTTGCCGTGGGCGTCGATGATGGAGACCGCGCCGACCGGGGTGATCGGGCCCCAGACCGCGACGCCGAGGACCCACCAGATCAGGATCACCGACCACAGCCAGGAGCGGGAGCGGAACTCCGTCCAGCCCTCGCGCAGGTTCTGCAGGGTGGAGGCGCTGCGGTCGGGTTCGACGTGGGGCAGCCGCAGGGCCGTCAGGCAGAGCCCGCTGACCACGAAGGTGACCGCCGTCGCGGCGAAGACCGACGCCGGGGAGACCACGGCGACCAGGGTGCCGGCGAGGGCCGGGCCTGCCATGGTGGCGACGCCCTGGCTGACCCGCAGCACGCCGTTGGCCTGCTGCGGGTCGGTGGCGACCTGGGGGACCAGGCTGGTCAGCCCCGGCTGGAACATCGCGGTGGCGAGCCCGCCGAGCACCGAGGCGAGGACCAGCAGCCACAGCGCCGGGTGGCCGAGCCAGAGGCAGAGCGCCAGGCCGGCCTGGATCGCGCCGCGCGCCCCGTCGGCGGCGATCATCTGCGGCCGGGGGTGGAAGCGGTCGGCGAACACCCCGCCGAACACCACGAACAGGGCGAACGCCCCCATCCAGGCGCCCAGCGCGACACCGACCGCGCCCACCCCGAAGCCGAGCGAGAGCATCGCCACGGCCGTCGCGACGGGAATCATGGTGTCGCCCAGCACCGCCATGGTGCGGGCGGTGAAGTAGAACCCGAAGTTGCGGGTCCACAGGCGGGCCGGCGGGGCGGTCGGCGCGGCCAGGGTCGCGGCCATGGGGCTCCTTCGGGACGTCCGCCGGGGCGGGCGGGTGCTCGGGGTCGGGCGGGGGCGCTGTTCCGGCGGCTGCGGGCGCCGGGAGGCGGCGGGGGGCGGGGGGCGTCGGCGCCGGTTCAGAGCGCGAGCTCGACCCGGTACGCGCGCAGCCAGGCGTCAGTCTGCAGGGCGGTCTCCAGCGCGGCGCGACCGACCCCCGCGACCAGGGCGTCCGCGCCGTCGCGGGCCACCGCAGCCCGGATCCCGGGCGAGAGCAGCGGGGCGACCGGGCTGTCCGGGTCCAGGGCGACCCCGGCCAGCCGCTCCCGCAGCACCCGGTCGTAGCCGGCGTCCCGCAGGTTGGGGTACGGCGTCTTGATCCGCATCGCCACCGGTTCGGGCAGCAGGTCCTTCATCGCCGCCCGCAGCAGGCTCTTCTCCCGGCCGTCGAACGCCTTCATCTCCCAGGGGATGTTGAAGGTGTACTCGACCAGCCGGGGGTCGGCGAACGGCACCCGGATGTCGAGCCCGGCGGCGCTGCCGAGGCGGTCCAGCCGGTCGAAGAGCACCCGGGTGTGGCGGGTGTGCGCGAGGTAGGTGACCTCGCGGTAGCGGGCCTCGACCGGGTCGGCGACCACCTCGGCGGCGGCGATCTCGGCGACGGCGTCCCGGTGGCAGTCCCGCTCGTAGCCGGCCAGGTCGAGCTTGCCGAGCAGTCCGGCGTCGAAGAGCACGTCGGTGCCGAGGAAGCGCGGCCGGTTCTCCGCCACCCACGGGAAGGTCGGGCAGGCGATCCACTCCGGCAGCCGGTTCCAGTTGTAGCCGCCGAAGACGTCGTCGCCGCACTCGCCGGACAGCGCGACGGCGGCGTGCCCGCGCGCCTCGCCGAACAGCAGCCGCAGCGAGGCGTACTGGTCGCCCTTGTTGATCGGGATGTCGTAGGCGGCGAGCACCGAGGCGCGCAGCGCGGGGTCGAGCAGGTCCAGGCCGGCCAGGGAGATCTCGCCGTGCTCGGTGCCGGCGTGCTCGGCCATCAGCCGGGCGTAGCGGTGGTCCTCGTTGCCCTGCGCGGCGGCGCCGTCCGCGCCCGGCTCCTGGTCGTTGACGGCGAGCGAGCGGATCGGGCCGCTGCCCCGGCGGCGGGCGAGGGCGGCGGCCAGCGCGGTGAGCGAGCTGGAGTCGAGGCCGCCGGAGAGCAGCGAGCAGGGCGGTTCCCCGCCGTCCAGGTGCGGGGCGACCGCGTCCTCCAGCAGCGCGCGCACGGTGTCCACGGTGGTGCCCAGGTCGTCGGGGTGGCCGGCCACCCGCAGCTGCCAGTAGCGCCGCTCGGTCGCGCCCGAGCGGCCGACCCGCAGCAGCGCGCCGGGCAGGACCTCGCGCAGACCGCGGAAGACCGCGTGGCCGGGCACCCGGGCGACGGAGAGGATGTCCCGCAGACCGTCGGCGTCGAGGACGGGCCGGAAGCCGGGGTGGGCGAGCACGGCCTTGGGCTCGGAGCCGAAGAGCACGCCGTCCGGGGTGGCCGCCCAGAAGAGCGGCTTGACGCCCATCCGGTCGCGGACCAGCAGCAGTTCCTCCCGGCGCGGGTCCCAGAGGGCGAGCGCGTAGGTGCCCTCGATCCGGGTGACGAAGTCCTCGCCCCAGGCCAGGTACGCCTGGAGCACGGCCTCGGCCTCACCGCCGGTGACGGCGCGGTGCCCGGCGGCGGTGAGGCGGTCGCGCAGCGCGCGGGCGTTGGTGAGGTGGCCGGCGAAGGAGAGCACGGCGAGCGGGCCGGTGTCGCCGGGGGCGGTGAGCGGCTGCGGGTGCGGGTCGCGGGCGGTGCGGCGGTGGCCGAGGGCGGCGTGCGCGGAGCTCCACAGCCCCTCGCCGTCGGGGCCGCGCCCGGCCAGTGCCGTGGTCATGGCCCGGACGACCTCCTGCCCGTCCGCGGTGTCGCGGGTGTCGGCGGTGCCGTGGGAGGGGGTGCCGTGCGAGAAGTCGACCCAGCCGGCTATGGCGGACATGCGGTACTCCAGGGGTGGGCGGTGGCGGGTGGGTTGCGCTGACGGACAGCGGGGGCGGGCTGCGGGGGCGGCGGGGTGGCCGGCGGCGCCGGACGGGGCGCCGCCGGCCGGTACGGTCACGCCCGCGCGTCGGACCCGCTCGGGGCGGCGGGGGCGGTCCGGTCGGCGGAGGCGGTCCGGTCGGCGGGCACGGTGTAGTCGCCGTGGATGTCGCAGGCCCACCACTGGGCGAGGGCGCGCATGCTCTCGCGGAGCTCCGCCGAGGGCTGCCAGTGGAGTTCGGCCCCGATCAGCCCGGTCGCCATGGTCCAGCGGTCGACCGTCGGGTCCTGGATCCACTCCCAGGGCGTGCGGCGCGACACATCGGCCAGGAACCCGGCGAGCTCCTGCTCGTCGAAGGCCGCCGAGGCGACGTTGAGCACCGGCTGCGCGGGCGGGGCCGCGAGGACGGCGCGCAGCGCGTCGGCCAGGTCGCGGTTGTCCAGCACCTGGTGGCGGCCCAGCGGGTTCAGGGCGAGCGGGCGCCGGGTCCAGGCCAGGTTCACCCACCGCACCAGCGGACTGTCCTCCGGCGCGTACCGGCCGACCGGGTCGGCGAGGCGCAGGACCTGCACGGCGACGCCGTGCTCCGCGCCCCAGGCCAGGACGGCCCGCTCCTCGCGCCACCAGCCCAAGGCCACCGGGTCCGCCGGGGCGGCGGCCGGAAGCTCCTCGGTGACGGTCCGTTCGCGGCTGCCCCGGTAGACGGCCGAGGAACCGGCGTAGACCACCCGCTCCACCCCGGCCTTGGCGGCGGCGGCGAGCACCTCGGCCAGCAGTTCCTCGTCCTCGGGGCGGCCCAGGTGCACCACGTACCGGACGCCGTCGAGGTCCCCGGCGGACGGCCGCCCGGCCGGGTGCACCGCGTCGTGGCCCCCGTCGGCGAGCAACCGGGCCAACTGCCGGGCGAAGTCGGCGTCGCCGCCGGTGACGGCCACCCGGGCGAGCGGAACCGGACGGGGCGTGCGGACGGCCGGGTCGGCCCCGGCGCGGCGGCCGGCGGCGAGGGCGGTCAGCGCGAAGTCGCGCACCGCCGTGACCACCGCCAGCAGTTCGGCGACGGTGTACTCCTGGCACAGCCCGCCCGTCCCGAGGCTCTCCAGGACGGCGGCGGCGATCCGCGGGTCCGGCTCCGGCCGGTCGGCGGTGACGACGCCGAGCGCGAACGCGGTCAGCCACACGGGCCGACCGGAACCCTCCAGGAGCCCGGCCGCGGCGTCCGGCCCGGCGGCGTCCAGCGCCGCCAGGCAGGCGTCCAGCAGCCCGGTGCGGGCGAGCTGCCGCTCGGTCTCCAGGTACTCCCACTCGGTGCCCCGGAGGACGGCGCAGCGGGCCTCGCCGTACTGGTAGAAGGGCACCACCGGGAACCGCGGGCACGGCCCCTCGGCGTCCACCGGACCGGCCTCGCCGGTGAACAGGGTCGCCTGGCGGAAGCCGTGGTAGGTGTTGCCGGCGAGGCTGGGCAGGTCGTCGTGCTGCACGGTGCTGGGGGTGCAGAAGCGCACCGGCATGCCGATCGCGTTCAAGTAGCGCTGCACCACCACGTCGTAGGGCCAGCCGCCGCCGTGCTCCTTCTGGAAGGCCTCGTAGCCGCGGGCGGCCTCGGCGGGCAGGATCAGCGCCTGGCAGGGCACATGCTCCTGGAGGGTGTACGCCCAGGGCGCACCGACCAGCGCGGCCAGCCGGGCGACGGCGCCGTTGCGCGAGTCCCAGCCCGCGTAGAGGGAGATCGCCTCACCGGGCGCCGCCGCGGCGGCGCGCTCGGCGTGCTCGAAGAACCCCTCGGCGAACACCACGTCGTCCTGCAGCACCAGGTGGTGGGTGGCGTCGGGCGCCACGCAGGACCACGAGAGCGGCGCCACCCGGAGGGCGGTCGGACGGCCGTCCGGCTCGGGGTCCGTGATCACCAGGACGCGGCCCAGCGGATCGGCCTCGGCGATCCGCCGGGCCTCCTCCGCGCGCCGGGGGTGGCTCATCACCGCGCCGCTCAGCCGCACCTGGGCCGGGGCGTTACTGGCATCATCCATCGAAGTACCTCGCTGTGGGGGGTTGGGGTTTCGGTGGGTCCGGTGGGTCCGGAATACCGACCGGATCGGGGTCCGTGTCGGTTTTCACGACCGGATCCCTGGGGCCACGGGAATTCACCACGCCCGTACGGCGCGGACACGGCGGATCACGGCGGATCACGGCGGTTTCATTCCGCCGCTCCACCGCGCGTCCCGCCGTCACGATTCCTTGCGGCTGGTTTTTTGTTCCTGATCCCTTGCGCCCGATCCCTGAATCCGGATCCCGTATTGCTGATTCCTGATTCACGGGCCCGAGGACGACCGGGCGTTCGCCGTTCCGCCGCCCTCCGACCCGATTCGTCGAATGGCCGGGAAATTCGCCGCGTCAACATCCGTCGAGGTGGCGGGCGGAGTCAGCCCGCCTCGGCGATCCGCATCCGGTCGCGCTCCGCGCGCTCCTCCGTGCCCCGCCGGGCGGCCGCGTCCAGGACTTCCAGCACCCAGGCGGACAGATCGCGGTTGGCGGCGTCGGCGGCGTCCTCCCAGAGTCCGCGCCGGGCCTGTGTCACGGCGAGCCTGAGTTCGACGGCGATGGATCGCGCGCCCGTGCCCGGATTGGCCGCAGTGCGGATCCGGCGCCGGAGTTCGTTGCGGGACCAGCCGCCCTGCTGGGCCCGGTCGAGCCAGTTGTCCTGCACTTCGGGATCGAGCGAGGCGACCTCGGCGTGGTGCTGCATACTCAGGGCCGGCCGACGGCGGACCGCCGGAAACTTCCGGGCGACCCAGGCGTAGTTCCGCAGCGTCTGGTAATCCAGCGCGGTTTCGTCGATGGCCCTCCGGTAGCGTTCCGGATAACGGTCCTGGCCGTAGACCAGCCAGTCGCCGAGCCACCAGGTGGCGGAATCCGCCGCGGCCCCGAGAGCCTGCCCGATGCGCATCCACGCGTCGATCGGGAGCCGTGCCGGGAGAGCGAGTGAGGTTTGGTCCCGGGAGAGTTCCGGACTCCTCCCGGTACGTCTTCCCAGAATCCCCACGTCGTCCGACCGATCCGCCCTTCGCATGCTGTCCTCCCCGTTGTTCAGCAACAGTCGATCATTTTGAGGAACGAACGGCACCGCTTCAAGGTCTAGACCAACCTGGAGATCCCCCCACCCTCTCCTCCCACTCCCTCCCCCACCCGCCCCCGCCCG
>NZ_JAIY01000011.1:0-25599 GCF_000710405.2 Kitasatospora sp. MBT66
TGCGCCCCGGCCTGGCGGCCGGGGCGCCGCTGACGCGGCGTCAGCCAGGGGGTGCCGGCTACGCCGTCACCGTGCGTGGTGTGGCCCCGGCTACGCCGGGGCGGGGGGCGCGGGGTTGGGGGAATTCGCCGGTGGCGAATTCGCGGGCACGTGCAGGTAGTTGCGGGCGGGGCGTCTGGCGTCGCTGCGCTCCGCCTATCCGGTGGCTTTTGTCCCGGGCCTACGGCCCGTCAATCTATCGGCATTCCCTCCTTGTTCGGCCAGTGTTTTCACGGCCCTACGGGCCGATTGGCTGACAGGGTTTCCCGGGGTACGCCCGGGGGTGAGCGTTGACGATGTGACGCGAAATTCGGATAGTAGGCCATCCCTCCGGTCGGGCGGGGGTGCCGGCCGGGGCCTGCGGCCCTCGGCGTTGACGATGTGTCGCGGACTTCGGGTATCAGTCACAACCCCACCCCCGGGCACCCGCCCCCGGTCCCGGCCGGTGGCCAGTCCGCCGCCTGATTGCTGGGCTGGCGGCCCATCCGGCGCCCCTGGGGCGGGGCCTGCGGCCCTCGGGGGCCGCCTTGGAACCGGCGGTCCCGCTCGGCCTCACCGGCCCCGGTGGCGGGCCCTCACAGACACCCCGCACGGCGGCCCCTGACGGGTCCTCAACCGCAGACTCCGGACCGGAATCCGGAGAGTTTTCAAGGAGTTTCCGGTGGTGTTTCTCGAAGCACCGTACAGCTCTATCCTACCGGCTCCCTGGCGGGCGCTGGAGGCGAACAGGCAACCTCGCGGCAACCGTCCATCCCGGCTCTATTCGGCCACACTTCCGGCGGGAATCCTAATTCCCTTCCACTCCCTTTCTGTGGGAAATCCGAACCCCTTCCGGGGCGCAGCGGCTAGGAATCGAATTCGAGCGCGCCGAAAATGGGCCTACGGCCCTCCACGACGACACAGTGACCGCCAATCCCGGACACCCAGAAATTACCGTCCAGCGTCACCCGGCCAATTCCCGAAGCAGCGACACCAAACCGAACACCGAGCCAGGACGGCGGCCTGGACGGGCGGCCAGGGCGCAGCAGTGGGCCGACCCGGCAACGGGCGGGACGCCACCAGGGCGGGCGCGGGCACGGCGGGCAGAACGGCCACGTCGGGCGCAGCGGGACGGCCTGGCGGCCGACCAGGACGGCAGCCAGGACCCAGCAACCGGGCGCGGCACCGGGCGACGCGGGCGGGCCGCCGAGGCCGGCGGACCGGCGCAGCCCGGTGCAACACGAGGTGCAGCACGCCCACCCGCCCCCGCTCCCAGCCACATAACGCCTGGTCAGACCCGCAACACGGCCCCGTGTTGCACCCCACCGCACCCCCGCGTTGCACCCCCCACCCACCATCAGGCCACCGGCCACCCCGCTGCCGAGCACCACCACCAGGACCAGGGCCGCCGGGAAGGCCGGCCTTCCCGGCGGCCGCCAGCACCTGGCGGTCGTCGGCACCCGGAGGCGGCCACCACCGAGCAACAGCCGCGGCCCCGCCCCGGCACCCTGTCGCACCCACCTGTCGCGCCCAGACCACACACAGGGAATCAGGGGTATCCGCCCACGTCACAACACGCGACAGCACCCCACACGACAGGGAGACGCGACAACCCACCGGCCGCCCGGGACGGGGCCGGGACGGCCTCCCGGACCACCACCAGAACAGCCCCCGAGCCGGCCTGACGGCCACCCAGCCATCCAGTGAGGGGCGCAGCATCGGCCAGGCGCAGCAGGCCGGAACGACTCGGACGGCAGGCCCGGGACGGCGACGCAGCAGGGCGCCCGGACGGCAGCCTGCACGGCGGGACGGCGACGGCGACGCAGCAAGGCGGGCACGGACACGGCCCCGGACGGCGGCACCCAGCCCGGACCACCATACCGAGCACCAACCCCCGCCGCCACCCCCACCCCGCAATTCCAACCCGAATTCAGACCACCACCGGCAAACAATTCGCCAAAACAATTCAACGGAATTCCCGGTGGAATTAACCCCCGAATCCACATCCAACAATGCCCCACCGGCCCTCGAGCGGGCCGACCCGGCCCCCGACCCCACCAACCACCACACACAGTCATCAGAACAGCCCGGCCACCGACCCCGCAGGACGCGCCAACAGGTCCAACCAAAGGTCCAGACAACTAGGACTACGAGGCCATTTCACGCCCACAGCAGCCAACAGGTCACACCCTGCGGCCCCTCGCCGGGTAGAGCTTGGCGTGCAGCACTCGTTGGAGTGAACGGTGTCCGTTCTTCTATCTGCCGGATTCTCAACGGACTTGACTGCCTGACGGCAGGTCTCAGCGGCAAGGGGTGGGTTTTGTGGACGCGGCAAGGGTGGAGGCGTGCTTCGTCACGGTCGCCGGCGAGGTGGTCCAGCAGCGCCTGGGGCGGGCGGCCGGGCAGGTGCGCTTCGAGGAGTTGGGGCCGGTTGCGGCGTTCCCGGTGGTACCGGGGCGCAGCTGGGGTCCGGGGTGGTGGTGGTCCTCGACGACGGGGCAGCTGGTGGCGCACGGGTCGATGGCGATGCGGATGCAGTTGATGCTGCTGGACCGCGAGCGTTCGGTGACGGGTCTGGCGGGGCGGCCGGTGCGGCTGCTGTGGCGCGAGGACGACGGCACGGTGCGTTCCTGGGTGCCGCAGCTGTTCGCCCGCTACGCGGACGGCGGGGCGCTGCTGGCCGACTGTCCTGCCGTCCCGGGTGCGGGCGGGCCGGCGGCGCAGCGGGCTGCGCGGGTGCTGGCGGCGGTATGTGAGCGGGTGGGGTGGGTGTACCGGCGGTTGGAGCCGCCGTCGCCGGTGGTGGCGGCGAATGTGCGGTGGCTGGCCGGGTACCGGCATCCCCGGTTCGGTGCTGACGGGGTGCTGCGTGAGGCGGTGCTGGCCGCGTTCGCGCGGCCGAGGGCGTTGGCGGAGGGGGTCGCGGCGGTGGGTGTGCCGTTGCGGGCGTGGCCGATGGTCTTCCATCTGCTGTGGTCCGGTGCTCTGTCCGCGGCGTTGGCGGATCGGCCGTTGGACGCCGGGACCGTGGTGGGCCGGGGGGTGGCGGCGTGAGCGGCGGGTCGGGCCGGCGGGTGCTGGCGGTGGGTGCGCACGTCGTCTTCGACGGGCGTGCCTGGCAGGTGGTCGGGGTGGAGGGGCAGCTGGTGCGGCTGGCCGGCGAGCGGGGCGAGGTCGCGACCGTGCTGGCCGGGCACCTGGTGGCGGCGCCGGACTTCGCGGTGACCGGCGCGCGGCCGCAGGCGGGGGTGCCGCAGTGGGGGCTGTTCCAGACGGTGCCGATGCGCGAGCAGGAGAAGGCCCTGGCCTGGCAGCGGCACATCCAGGAAGTGGAGTTCGGGCTCGTCGGTGGGGAGGGCGCGGCGGGGGTGCCGCGGCCGCAGTACGACCCGCTCTCGCGCACGCTCGCCGAACGGGAGCAGGCCAAGGCCGACGAGCTCACCGCGTTGGGGTGGGAACGCGTCGCTGTCAGCACGGTGCAGCGGATGCGGCTGAACTACCGGCGCCAGGGGCTGTGGGGTCTCGTCGACCACCGCACCACCAAGCCGGTCAGCCGCACCGGCCGCGCCGACGAGAAGGTCGTCGCCGCGGTGCTGGAGGCGCTGCGACGGCAGCGCGGCCGTTCCACGGGCACGGTGAAGGGGCTGATGCAGCTCACTCGCCAGGTGCTGGACGAGCGGTACGGAGTGGGGGCGGTGAAGCTGCCGGCGCAGGCGACGTTCTACCGACTGGTGAAGGCGCTGGCCGACCCCGCCGAACTGCCCGGCCGGCCCGCACGCACCGCCACCGCCTCACCGGGGCGACCGTTCACGCCGACGGTGGCGCTGCGGCCGGGCGAGCAGGTCATGCTCGACTCCACCCGCCTGGACGTCATGGCCGTCTTCGCCGACGGCACCACCGGCCGCCCGGAGCTGACCATCGCGCTGGACGTCGCCACCCGCTCCATCCTGGCCGCCGTCCTGCGCCCGGCGAGCACCAAGGCCGTCGACGCGGCGCTGCTGCTCGCCGAGATGGCCGTCCCGCACCCGCTGCGCCCCGCCTGGCCCGACGCGCTGGCGATGTCGCGCGCGCCCGTGCCGTACGAGGACCTCCTGGACGCTGACCCGCGCCTGGAGGCCGCCGCGGGCCGCCCGGTGGTGGTGCCGGAGACCGTGGTCGTCGACCGCGGCCGGATCTTCCTGTCCGCGGCGTTCCTGGCCGCCTGCGAGAGCCTGGGCATCAGTGTGCAGCCCACCCCGCCCCGGCGCCCCACCGCCAAGGGCCACGTCGAGCGCGCCTTCGGGTCCGTCAACACCCTGTTCTGCCAGCACGTCGCCGGCCACACCGGCTCCAACGTCCTGCGCCGCGGATCCGACAGCCAGCGCGAAGCCGTGTGGAGCGTCGCCCAACTGCAGGACCTCCTCGACCAGTGGATCACCACCGAGTGGCAGAACCGCCCCACCGAGGGACTGCGCCACCCCTCGATGCCCGCCACCGCACTGACCCCGAACGAGATGTGGGGCGCCATGCTCGGCGCCACCGGGCACGTACCGCTCCCCCTGAGCGGCGACGACTACATCGAACTGCTGCCCGTGCTCTGGAAGCCCGTCACCGAGCGCGGCATCCGCCTGAACCACCGCACCTACGACCACCCCGCGCTCACCGACTACCGCGGCCAGCCCTCCGGTGTCACGGCGCAGCAGGGCCGGTGGGAGGTCCACCACAACCCCCACGACGCCCGCCGGATCTGGGTCCGCCTCGGTGACGGCGGCTTCACGCCGATCCCGTGGATCCACGCCGACCACGTCCACCAGCCCTTCGGCGATCAGCTGTGGCAGCACCTCAAGGACACCGTCGCCCGGCGCGGGGACCGCGACCGGCACGAAGCCGACCTCGCCCAGGCCCTCGACGACCTCCTACGCCGCGCCCGCAACGGCACCGCCCACCCCCGCGAACACGCCCTGATCACCCGCCACGCCCCCGCCGCCCTCCCCCGCGACACTGACGGGCCCACCGAGCCCGGCGCCATGGAGGACCCGGACGGACGGACCCGAGGGCGCGGGAAGACAAGGCAGCAGAAGCGGACCGCCGCCCCGCAGAGCTCCGGCCCCGGGCAGCAGCCGGACGATCGCGGACACGCCGTTCCGCGGCCACGGCCGGCCGGCGTCGCACGGGCCGGGACGGCGGCTGGGCCCGACGAGGCCCCCGCGACGCTGTTCGACGCCGCCGCACCGTGGCCCACGCCGGTGCCACCCCAGGAAGTCCGGCCCCGGGCGGTGAGGACGACGCGGACGGCCTCGACGACGACGCTCCCGGCTGGGACGACGCGGACGACCTGGACGACGCGGATGCCGGGGACGCCGGCTTCGGGCTGTTCGACGCCGCCGAGGAGGCGCAGCAGTGGTGACCCCGGCCGCCCGTCAGCCCGCGGCCCAGGCCGGGAGCGCAACGCCCACCACCTGGGAGGAATGGCGGCGCTTCGTCGACCGCAAACGGCCCGCACCGCCCTCACCCGAGGGGCCCCGGCGCAGCGCCGCCCAGCGGCTGGCCTACCACTCCCGGTTCGTCGTCGTACGCACCCCGGCCCTCGACAAGATCACCACCAGCGTACGAACCCTCACACTGCTCGGGCGCCACCAGGATGGCACCGCCCGCCCCGGACTGATCGTCACCGGGCCGCCCACCACCGGCAAGAGCACCGCCCTACAGGAAGTCGGGCGCACCTACGAGCTGCACCAGCGGTCCCTGTCCCGCGCTCCCGTCCCCGGGCGGGCGCCGGTCGCGTACATCCTGGTGCCGCCCGGAGCGAGCGCCAAGAGCCTGGCCGCCGAGTTCGCCCGCTTCGTCGGACTGCCGGTCGGCCCGCGCATGACCCAGGCCCTGCTCACCACGACCGTCTGCAGCATGTACACCAGCCTGGGGGTGAGCCTGGTCCTGGTGGACGAGATCCACCGCCTCAACCCCCGCACCACAGGCGGCGCCGAGGCCGCGGACTTCCTCAAAGACCTCTCCGAACGGCTTCCCGCGACCTTCGTGTACGCCGGCGTCGACGTTACCGACACCCCGCTGTTCTCCGGTGTGCGCGGCGCCCAGCTCGCCGGGCGCGCCTCGCTGGTCGACTGCGACCCCCTGCCGGCCCGCACCGGCGACCAGAGGCCGTTCCGGTCCACCGTCGCCGCGTTCGAGAACGCCCTCGACCTCACCGCCCACCGGCCCGGCTCCCTGCGGCGCCTGGCCCCCTACCTGCACGAGCGGACCGCCGGCCGGATCGGCAGCCTCTCCCGCCTCATCCGCGAAGCCGCGATCACCGCCATCGTCGACGGGACCGAGAAGATCACCAAGACCTCCCTCGACGCGATCACCCTCGACCACCTCGCCGAAGAACACCACCGCCCCACCCACCAGGCCCGACGCCGATCGCCCGGCCCGAGGTGAGGTGAGCACCCACCCGGGCTGGGCAGCGCACCCCGCGCTGCCGGCCCCCGTGCCCACCACCCAGGACGTCCGGCCCCTGCCGGCGGAGAGCACCGCCTCCTGGCTCGCCCGCCTCGCCCAGGCCCACCACCTGCCCCCGCCCTACCTCCTGGACGGGCTGAACATCACCACCACCGGCCGCCCCGGCCACACGCCAGGAGGATCCGAGATCCACCTCGACCACACAGCGCAGCACCACCTTGCCGCGTTCACCCGCGTCCCCCACCACCACCTCACCCGCGCCCTTCCCCGCCTGAACGCCCTCGCCCGGGTCCCCGCCCGCCCCGGCCACACAGGCGGCCACGCCACCTGGCGCAGGCTCGAGGCCCACGAGGCTCCCGCGCGGGCCTGCCCCACCTGCACCCTGCGCCGCACCCACGGCACCACTGGCCGGGCCCTGGCCTACCTGCCCGACCACGCCCTGCTCTGCCCACACCACCACCGCCGGGCCGCCGGCCCGGACCACAGCCTCGGTACAGCCGCGCTCCCCGAACTCACCCGCGCCCACGCGAGCCACCAGCGCCTACGCCGCCGCGCAGACATCGCGGACGCGTGGACCTGGGCCACCGTGGTCACCACCCGCTGGCACGACCACTCCACCCACACCACCCTCACCGCCCGCTGGCAGCACCGCCGACGCCTCCTCCAGGCCACCAACCCCGGTGTGCAGCCCGTGACCGGCTCCTGGACACTCCTGGCCCGTGACGCCGTCATCTACCCCGAAACCGTCACCCTCGCCCGCGCCCTGGCCACCACCGCCCTGTTCCCCGCACCCCGCCACGGCCACCCCACCCCCGCCGTACGCGCCTTCCTCAACACCACGGCAGCCGCGCTCGGCCTGCCCCGCCTCACACCACTACCCGGTGACCTCCTCACCACCTGGACCCGCCACCACACCCACTAACCCCGGCCTGCCCGGTCCGTGTTCAGGGACCATCCACTTCCCTCCGCACACCGCTGCTGGGCTCTATCAGCTCATGGCGCAGCGGAACCGTGACCTGCGTCCTCCGGGCCCAGGAGCGGGCATAGACGACGGTGTGGAAACCACCGGCGTGGTAGCCGCCACTGCAGATCACCACCTCGGCGTCGGTGACCTTCACGGTGAGCCGGCGTCGTGCTCCCCATTCGCCCACCAGGTAGTCGTTGCCTGCGGCTCGCACGTACCCGGCGGAGTCCGGCTGCACCCGGGTACGGTGGCTGCCCGGAGGCGGCTGGAGCAGCGGATGAGCAGCTGAAGGACCCCCGAGCAGGGCAGAGCGCTCAGCGGCCCAGCGCGCTTTCCGGTCGGGATCCCAAGATCTGTGGAAGTCCTCTTGCCACGTGTGCAGGGCGGCGGCAAGGTCCTCCGGCGACGTGAAAGAACGATCCGGTGGGCAGGCCGCCGTGAGATACCGACGGGCGGTCGCCAGCAGGTTCGACACGGTGGTGCCCTCGTCGACGAACTCGACCGTGGTGCTGCCCAACTCGGCGTGCATCCGGTAAGTGGACCAGCCGGTCCCCTCGTCCCAGCTCCATAACGGGACATCGATGCCCTGGGGATCCCAGCGCACCGTGTGCGGCACGCCACCCCACTCATGGAGAAGGTGATGCTGAGCCACCCACACGTCCGACAGCTTCGATGACACCGCTGCCCGGGCTGCCAGGCGGCCGCAGTCCCCGGCGACCATCAGCACGACCGGGCAGCGGCGCCGCTGCCCGGCCCCCACCTCCACCGGGCCCTCGGGCAGCCACAGACCGCACTCCGCCCAGCCCGGCGCCAGTTCTGGCACGAGACGCTGTCGCGGTACCGGCACCGTCACCGGCACCAAAGGACGCAAGCGCGCCACCTCGGCCCGCAACAGGCTCTGCGACGCCGGCCACCTGATCCGGCGGCCGATCTCCGCAGCAGACCGGGAGGGCCGCTCCTTCAGCAGGCGCAGGATCCGGGCCTCGAACGGGGCCGAGAGCGGCGGACGCGGCGACCGCCGGTAGCGGGGAGCTTCCGCCGCGCGGACGAGGCGGCGCACCGTGTTCGGCGCCATCCCCTCACGGCGTGCGATCTGCTTGATCGGCATGCCGCCCTCGTGCAGAAGACGCACCTGGGCCCAAACTTCAGGGGAGAACACGCCGCTCGCCCTCCTCGCTCGTATCCGCCGCTTCGATGGCCCGGCGGCCCGGCTCCCGCCACGCCCGGCGCACCTCGCTCAGCGCGGCGATGACAGGGACCACGGCCAGCAGAAGTGCCTCCAGTCCCCTCAGCACCCGACGGCCCAGGTAGTACAGGGCCGCCAAAAGACCCCCGACGGCCGTCACCGTCGCGGAGAGCTCGCTCAACGTCATGCGGCACCGCCACGGCGGCAAGATACGACTGCAACCGGACGACCGGTAGATGCGGGTCCCACTGCGTACTCCTTCGTGCAGCATCCACGCGGGCCCACGTCAAAGGACCCGCCCTGCCAGCGCGCATGGATCTCCATTAGCGCTGGCACGACGGGCCATCACGTCCACAACCACTGTCACGACCGGGTACGACAGACCCGCGAACGACCGCCAGCCGAAAACTGAACCCCTCCCTGCGGTCAGCCGCCCCGAGCCTGCACCAGCCGGCCCCACCGCACGGCCCGGCGGCCGCGGCGAGCACTCCGGCACCGGCAGGAAAGACCTGCCGTCGTACGCCAGCGCCGCACAACCCGGCTATCTGCGCGTTCCGCTGATCCCCACCAGTCAGCCCGCCTGTCGAAGCCCGCCCGTGCCGAAGACGTCATCGAAACCATGCGCCTGCTGGGTAGTCACCAGGTAGTAGGAGCCGCCCGGGTGATGGTGCCCGTAGCCGCTGTAGAACGCCACCTCCGAGGGAGTCAGGACCCTCAGGTCACCGAAGACGTAGTACAGAGGGATCGAGACGCTGATGGCTGTGAACTGGAGGCCCGCCACCAGGCTTTTGCGAGAGACGGAGAAGCGGTGGGAGTCCGCGCTGCCCAGCGAGGTCTTGGCGTCGATGCAGACGACCTGCATGCCCCGCGCGGCAATCATGTCGGGCAGCTGCCGCAGAGGCGAGTCGGTCAGGCGCAGCGCGGCCTGGATCGCCGGCGGATAGGTGCCCTGGCCGAACGGGTGGACCGTCCAGCCACGGCGTTCGAGTTCGTGCATGACGTGCTGTTCGTGCCGGTCCCCGATCGCTTTGCGGTGGGTCCAGTCGGCCACGCGGCCCTCCCCCTCAATACACTTCCGTGGTACCAAATCCGGCGCTTTCGTACTACTACGCTACCCGCTAAGCTGACGCCATGTCGGCATACGTTGACCCACGTTTTCGTCCCACGCTCTGGCCTGGCACTGTCATTCCCGTCCCCCCGATCGCACGCCGTATCAAAGACGTCCGGATCAAGGGCGACTGGCTACTGTGGACTCCGGTCCCCCAAGGCCGCGAACTGGTCTATCTGCCGGACGACTTCTACCTGCGCGAGCTCATGGAGGTCCGGGCCGACGACCTCGAAGGCACGGCGGCGCTGTTCACGGCCTACGGTTCGCTCTTCGGCACCGACCGGGAGGACCTCCACATCGACACCCCGGAGATCTGGGAAGCGCTCCAGAAGCTTCCCGGAGCCGACAGCGACGAGCAGCCCTACCCTTTCGCCGTACACAAGGACGTCATCAGGATCTACCTGGAGACCGCTCAGGACGCCGTTGCCACCTGGATCGCCTGCCAGCGGGAAGGCGGTCTCGAAGCCCTGGTCGAGCCCGAGATCACCGAAGAGGCCCTCACCGACAGCCAATCGGAGAACCTGGAGGTCAGCGGGACACCGTGGCCGCATTCCCTCGATCACCTGCGTGAACTCCTCATCGACGGCCGCATCCACGCACTCGAGCAGGTGCTGAACAGGGCACTGGGCCGGTTCAGCATCGGAGTGGGAAACCTGGCCGACCGCGACCCCACCATCCTCTCGGTGGCCTTCCTTCAGCTGTACAACCACCTCGTAGAGGAAGCCACCGTGCGCCGGTGCGCCAACGAGAACTGCGGCCGCAACTTCGTACGCCAGCGCGGCCGCGCCGCCTACGGCCAACACCGCACCACCGGCGTCAAATACTGCTCCCGGCAATGCGCCCGCTCCCAAGCCCAACGCGACCTCCGACGCCGACGCCGCACCACCAACGCCACCCTTTGACCAGACAGCTATCGGCGCAACCGCCACGCGGCCCACATCGAGCAGGTCAGCGTCCTCAGCGCCCGGGCCCCAACAACGACAGACAGGAAGGTGATCGGCCTGTGGTTCACAGACTGACCGACGAACCCCTCCCCCGTGCGCAGTGGCTACGAGAGGAAAGCTGGGGCGCCATCACCGACGCCTACGACCGGCTCAGACGGGCAGCCGCCGACAATGACCGCCCACTGCTCGTCGGCTCCGCCAAGGAACTGGTCGAGTCCGTTGCCCGGGTAACGCTCGCCTCGGTGGGAAAGCCCAGCGGAGACAACGCGGACTACCTCCAAGTACTGACCTCCGCACACAAGACAGTCGAGCATGCCATCGGCCCTGAGCTGGCCGCCAATGACCCGCTGCGGCAGATCCCCGACGCCGCAAGGCGAATGGCGAGCCAACTGCGCGAACTACGCAACCGGTATGGCACGGGACACGGACGCGCGCTCGTCCACACCGTCACCGACGAAGTGGCCGAGGCATCCGTCCACGCGGCACTGATCTGGACGCGATGGGCACTGGCCAGGCTGAACATCGTGCTCCTGGGGGCGGTACAGCCCCTCATCTCCGGCCTCCTCGACGGCGAGAGCTTCTACAGCGGCGACCTCACACAGCGACTGACCGCCGCCAACATCGCCAAACTCGACGAACCAGAGCAACGCGCACTCGGGCTCGCGGTCGGACAGCGAGCAGCCAGAGCGACCTTCAACGTCCGCATAGAGGGAATCGAAGCAGTCGCCAAAAACCCCAGCCTATGGCCGGACCCCTACCGCGAAGCCGCCCTCCAAGGACTCTTCATCAACCCAGACGGCCAGGTATTCACCGACCCGGACCACAGCGCACCCAGCGCCGCCGTCCTCCTGAGAGACCACACCGCGCCGGACCGCGCCGTCAACGAGCTCCGCGCTCTCCTCACAGACTCCTCCTGGTCGGTCGAGTTCCAGTACCGCCCCACCGCCACGGTCACCTCCATGGAAGCCGCCACACCCCAAATCCCCGCGACCGCACAACAGAGCTGGCAAGCAACGATCAACGACTTGAAACACCGCGCCGGCCTCTGACAAGCCCCGAACCCCAAGAAGACAAACAGGGCTCTCATCACAACTGCGAAAAACCCCAGCACTTCTCAGGCCATCTAGAACTTCTCAACTAACCACACAACTACACAGGCCAACGCCCCAGACACCCAGCCAAACACCCCGACGGAACTGGCCACACCCCCAAACCACCAGACCAACCCCCGGTCCAGAATTCTCAACCATCCACCAAACCCGCAGGCAGCCAACAAGATCAACCAGCGAACCACCGACCCGCCACAGTGGGTCAGCGATCCTCCGTCCGGGCGCAGTGCCGCAGGAGGTACTCGATCTCGTCGGGCGCGTGGTGCATCCGTGCCTGTCGCCAGGCGCTGTCGAAGTCGGAGTCGAACGGGGGTCGGCTGGTCCGCTGGAGTCGCACTGCCCGCAGGGTCGTGCGGGGGGCGAGCAGAACCCGCCACAGGGCGACCCTCATCCGGCGCGTCCGTGCTCGGCCGTCGCCCGGTCCGGCGGTGCGGTGGCTGCCTTCAGGGCCTCGACGGATTGGCGGAGCAGGATCTGCATGGCCTCGTGCCGGGTCTCCAGGTCCTGGAATCCGGCACCGAGTGACTCCCACAGCTCCAGGAGTGGGTGCCACCAGGTGTTGCAGGACCTGATCGCGCGTGCGGCTCGTTGGAGGTCGGCCGTCCGGACATCGTCGGGGATCTCGGAGGTTCGCTCGATGTGGTCGAGCACCACGAGGTCCGGGTGGTCGTAGAGGGCTCTTTTGAGGAACTCCAGCCGTCTGATGCGTTCGGTGTCGGCCCGTCGGACGGTCAGGGTTTCCTGTGCGGTGGTCGACAGGCGGAGGGTGACATGCGCGGACAGGAGCCGGTAGTGGGGGCTGTGCCGGCGCTCGGGTGCGCCGAGCGCCGCGTTGAGGGTGTCCTGGGCGGTGGGCAGGTCGTCCGGCAGCAGCCCGGCGGTCACTTCCGCGGCCGCGGCGCGCAGGTCGGTGCGGGCCTGCTCCTCAAGGTTGGCCCGCTCCCGACGAGCGGGCCGCCAGCGCAGGGTGAGCGTAGCCTCGAAGGGTACGCCGGTTTCGGCGCTGGGCAGTTGGCACGGTCTGGGACACGTTGTGGTGCGGGCCGCGCGCTGCCACGGCCACCTCATCGAGCGGTGCCGTCGAGCGTGAAGAGCGTGTGGAGCGGGGCGCTGACCAGGTGCTGGTAGAAGTCCTCGGCGATGTCGACGCCCTGTGCGGTGACGGTGCCCCTGAGCGCCTGCATCAGGTCCATTCCTGCTTGGAACATCCGGTGTCCGCGGAGGGGAACAAGCAGTTGGTCGCGCAGTTGCACGTAGCTGTCGGGGTCGCCTGCGCAGGAGCGGATCCAGTCGGTGATCCGCGGGATGGTGTCGACTGCGGTCTGCGGGCTGCCGAGCAGTTCGTGCAGGGCCCGCTGGAGGTCGATCTCCGACACGTCGGCAGACAGCAGCCACGGCAGCCCCGGTGTGTCCACCGACATCAGGGCGAGGAAGGCCAGGCTTCCGCTCCGGGAGGAGAGCTTGCCCTGTTGCCAGGTGCGGACCTCGGTGACCAGGCGGGTCCTGCCGGGTCCCTGGGCGAGTTCCTCGAACGCGGCGAGGACGCTCTGGCGGACGGCCGGGTCGGTGGTGGTGCGGGCCACGCGCCGCAGCCGGACCACTGCCATCTTCGCGGCGGCGGGGCCGGCCTCGGAGTCGGCCAGGACCCGGCGGCAGGTGGAGACCACGGTGGGCGCGTTGCCGTTGGTGTCGGCCCACTGGTAGAGCGTCGCCCGGACGAGGCGTCCGACGTGTTCGTCGTACACGACGGCGTGCAGGACGGCACCCAGCAGGTCCGGCGCGATCACTTCGGCCAGCTTGCCGAGGTGCTCCCTGGTGCCGTGCCGCAGGGCCAGCTCTGCGATCGTGCGGACCACGGGATCCGTCGGGTCCGGACGCTCGGCGAGCTTCGCGAGCCAGCCGATCAGTGGTGTGCGCATGACCTCGTAGTTGTCCCAGACGTACTCGAGCACAGCCCGCCCGTACGCCGGCCGGTCGAAGAGCACGATGTCGCGCGCGTCGACCGTGGCACCGACGTCCTGGATACGGCGGCGCAGGCCACGGCCCGCGAAGGACGGCTGAGGGGCTGATCCCGCCGTTGCCTCAGCGCCGGCCGACTCCACCTCCGCCTGCAACCGCCGCGCACCGGCGGACACCCGGGACACCGGCGCGCACTGCTGGACCGCCAGGGTCAGCAGCAGATAGCGGTCCTCGAGCACCAGCGACCGTTCGGTCCTGCCGCGGACGGCGACGTGGTCGCCGAACAGCTCGTCCAGCTCACCGCGCCAGTCGGACAGTGTGTCGAGGACGCGGTCCTCGAAGGTCTTCGCCGTGCTGGGGCCCGCCGTGCCCTGGAGCGTCGCGGGGCCCTGACGGTGCAGACGGCGGTGCTCCTCCCAGGCCGCGACGATCCGGTGTGCCGCCCGTACCGCCGACACGGCGTTGAGGCCGTGCAACTGGGCCATGGCCGGGGCGGACTTCGTGACCTCCTCCGCCGCTTCGTGGTGGCCGCCGGCCCTGAGGTGGGCCTCCACCAGCGCTCCGGCGGCAGGGGACTCTGTCAGGCGGAGCACCTGCACGCCGCGCCTGGAGAGCAGGCCGACAACGTCCCACACTTCCTGAGCCACCGTCAGCACCAGGTGGGAGCCGCAACTGGCGAGGTTGACCGCGTGCTTCTCGAGCGAGCCGAGGAAGTCGGCCGAGACCCTGTCGGTCTCCGGATCCTTGAGGTCCAGCTGGAAGGCACGCCCCCGATCGAGAGGGAGCCGGGCGCAGCTGGGCGTCTTCCAGTCCGCCTGCAGTTTGACCAGCATCGCGGTCGGCTCGGTGTGTTCGGTCAGCAGACGCAGCGCGAACGTGGTGGTACCGATCGCGCGGGGGGCGACGACGACCAGGACGGGTGCCTGCAGCAGGCCGGTTTCCGGGTCCAGTGTCTCCTGCCAGGCCTGCGTCCACGCGTCACGGACGAACGGCTGCTTCTGGAGAGTGTCGCGGTCGACTGCCTCGCCCTCGAGGACATCGCGTTTGCGGGTCTCGATGATCAGCTGATCGACGACGCCGATGGCGACGTCGACCTGGCTGTGGAAGTTCGCCACCGGAGCGGTGACGGTGCGGACCCCCGGAGCCACCTCCGTGGCGACGGGCTGTTCGGGTGCTTCCCCGGCCGGGGCCGGCGGGGTGTCCGGCTGTGCCGGTTCGTCGTCTCGGGGCGAGGGCAGCCAGCTCGGCAACCAGGTGCCGGGGTCGCTGCTCCTGCCTGCGTCGCCGTTGGGTGCGTCGGAGGGCCGGGGCGGGTAGGGGGTGTCTGACACGGACTTCTCCCTTGTCCAGGTGGGACGGATATGGCGGCTTCGGCTCAGCGGCCGCGCTTCACGATCCGAAGGTTCTCGACGTGGCCGTTGATCACGGGGTCGTTGAGCGCGTTGTTGAAGTTGAGGACCGCCCCCGCCCTGGCGGGCCGCTCCGGCGCAGGGGCTGTCGCAGGCTCTTCGGCAGGGCCCGCTGCGGCGTTGTCGGGGTCGGGCACGTGCCTGCGGAGGGAGTCGGCGGGCAGGCCGGGGACGATGAGCCGGCAGGGTTCCTCGAACCCGGGCTTGTCGGCCACCCTGGCTGTGGCCGACAGGAAGTGGTGCTGCGTCATCTCCGGTCGGGTGCGCCCGGCCTGCACGGAGCGCCGGTAGACGGGCTCCGAGAGGACGGCGGCCAGGAACAGCCCGTTGTCGGTGGCAGCCGCGACGGCTTGATAGGCCGCGTCGCTGTTGACCAGACGGCATGCGTCGTTGATCGCGGTACCGCGGCCGTCGGGAACGCTCAGGGGGCCGACGTGGAGGGCCGTGCGAAGGCGGATGTCCGGGGCGCCGGCCATCCGGATGCCTGCGTACCGCTGGAGCGCGGCACTCAGGTTGGCCAGGAGCGGGTCCACCATCCGCGCCACGTGCCGGGGCGGCAGCAGCATAATGACGCCGTCGCCCGTGTCCCTGTAACCGGTACCCAAAGTAGCGGGTGAGGGCAGGCCGCTCTGGGTGAGGACGGTCTCCAGGATGCTGTCCAGGTCGGCCCTCACCGGTGCCATCCGTACTTCGGGGAGTCGGCTGTAGCCCTTCATGTCGACGACCATGACGGCCTGTTCGGGCGGCACGTCGTGCCCTGTGGCGTGGCGGTCCGGTTCGCTGGCGGAGGCAGTCACGAGTGGGTGCCCTTTCGGCAGTAGGGGCGGCTGGCGAGGCCCCATGCTGCTCGGCCGCACGGAACGGTGGTGCCCAGTGCTGGGCACCACCGCCGTGGCCTGTGTCACGTCAGGCGAGTACGTGGGCCTCGATGGCGGGCATGTCCCGTACGACCAGTCCGCCGCCGGTCCCGGTCCCGACCCAGCCACGCTCGCGCCACGGCCTGATCGCCGTGCCCACGCCGTTGCGGGAAGCTCCGATCAGCTGCGACAGCTCGGTCTGGGTCAGCCGTACCACCGTCTCGGACCCGTGCCGGGAAGCCGCTGCGACGATTCTGCCCAGTGCCGCGGCCAGCCGAGCCGCCACCGGCGCGGTTGCCATTTCCAGACGGGCCGCCTCCGCTTCCCGAACACGCGCGATCGCGTGGCGCAGCAGGGGCACTTCCAGATTCTCGGATTTTACGAAGGACAGGAATTCGGGTGCGGGAATGATGTGGACGCGGCACGGTTCGGCGGTGATCACGGAGGCCGAGCGCGGCTGGGAATCCAGGACCGCGAGTTCGCCGAACAGTTCACCGGCGCCGCGGACGGCCAGCAGTGCCCGCTCGCCGTTGGCGCCCGCCAGGGTGACCAGGGTGGATCCGGAACTGAGCAGGATGACCTGGGTGGCGGGGTCGCCCTGGCGGAGCAGCATGGTTCTGGCAGGGCGGCTGCGTTCCGGTGCGAGACCGCGCAGTTTCGACCAGAGCTGATCGCCGATGATAGATTCATGGCAAAGATGCACATTCCCACCTGATTCTTCTCGAATACCAGCGGCACGATGCTCTCAATTCGTGCAGGAAATCAACAGGCCGATTCCGGTCACCGTGCCCGCCGCCGCTATCAGGTCCACCGAAGCCCGGATCGCCCGGAACTTGCGTTCGGCGAGAGCGGCCAGGCACTGAAGGCGCCGCGTCTCCAGATCGATCAGGCCCGCCCGGTCGAGAGGCGCCGGCCCGGCGAGGTCCCCTGCCGTCGGCGAACCGGACCGCAAGGACCCGAACCCGGCCGACAGCCTCCCCTGCGGCAGCACCGGCCGGATGGCAAGAAGCGCCGCCGCCGCAGCAGCGGCCAGGAGCACACAACCGCACAGCACGGCAGCAGTCGGCAGCGCCGCTCCGGTGGACCAGGACGGGGCGGCCGCCACCACCGCGGCCAGCATGCCACCGGACAGCGCGCAGAGCGCGGCGGCCTTCCCGTCGGCGCGCTGCAGCTCCACGAGCACCGCCGCGCACCGCGCCCCGAGCACCACCTCCGCCTCAGCGGGTGAGGGAACATCGCCGCCGCCGTTCGTCACCGCCATCGAAACCTCCTGGGCCGGTCGGGTGAGCGGGTTGCCCCTACTTTCCGGCAGACCCACCACCCCAGGAGCCCAGTACCGGGCACCACTGCTGTTCACCGCGTCACAGCCGGGCGCGGTCACCGATCGCTCGGCACACAGGGCGGACCTCGGCTGTTGCCGCAACGGGGCCCGCGCCGGACCGCCGGCACAGGAGCCCTGGTGGCTCCCGGCAGATGACCCCGAGGGCGTCGACACAGTCGGCGCGCTCGTCGCTTGGCCCCAGGACGTTCCCCACCCTCCTCCGGCAGCCCGGGCACGGCTGTCCGCCCGGTCGGTGCGCGGTCCGCTGCGTAGGATCCGGTCGGGAGGAGCACGCGGACGCGGGTACTCGCAGGCGGACCGGCCCTGGGCCGACGGGCCGTCGTGCGGGCCGGTCACCAGCACTCCGAGCACCGAGGCGTCCCCGCCGTCGCCGGCTTCACGGCCGGTGGCAGGACCCGGGGTCCAGTAGATCCGCCGGGCGTCGGCGCCGGTCCCGGCACAGGGGTCGAGGACGCGGCTACGGGTGTGCGGCCGGGCAAGGCGGAAGCGACAGGTGTGCAGGCCCGCAGTGGCGCGGATCGGCGGCAGGAACAGCCAACCCGCGGAGCCGGACCGCCTTGTCGGAGCATAGACGTACGCTGCCGAGGAGACAGCCGCCGGGGAAGAGGGGCGCGATGGCACTGACATTGGACGAAGCCGTGGCGCAGCTCGGTCATCGGCTCTCGCCCAAACGGTGTTCCGCCGCGTCGCGCTTGTACCGGCTCGCCGACCCGGCCGCGGGTCCGGCGCTGTTGGAGGCCCTGCGGAGGGAGGTTGGCGATGCCCGTACATGGGAGACCCAGTACCGGATCGTCATGGCCCTGGGAGCGTGCGGCCACAGGTCAGCCGTCGGCCTGCTCCGGGATCTCGCCCAGCGCCCCCTCGAGGCCACGGCGGTGTACGTCGCGCTTGGCGACGCCATCGTCCGGCTGAGCGCCCCCGAGGACACTGGCGGTTCACTTCGCTGGTGCCTGGGTACCGGCACCCCGATGCTCGCCGACGGCGCTCTGCGCGCCGTCGCCGTGCAGCGGCTTCCCCTGGACGCGGCCACGATCGACCGCATCCTCGACTTCCTCGATCCCCTGGAGCCCCACGACGGCCTCCGGTTCTGGGCCGCGACAGCAGCAGCGGGATGGACTGGCCCCCGTGTCCGAGGGTTCCTCCAGGAGTGCGCAGTCGACCCGCGGGCCGACGTGGCCAGCGCGGCCGCCTCGTCCCTGCAGGGCAAGTACCAGGCCTACTCCCCCCTGTAGCGCCCCTTCTCGCAGAGGGCCGGTCCATGCGCTCGGTGTACGGTCGTTTCGGGTGAGCCCGAGGAGCGGGTCAGCGCACCCGACCGGGGTTCACCGGTCGCACCACCCTTTCCACTCCGCCTGTTTGCGTCGCCTTCCCGGATTCCAGGGCGTGAATTCCGCATTCCGCATAGGCACGCCCCGTTGGTCGTACATTCGCCGGTACGGATGGTGACAACACAACGGGAGCGAAGGAAGACCCCGGAAACTGCCGCGCCGGAGAAGGCAGCGCCCACGCCGGCCCCGGCCCGTGGCGCGAAGACGGGCGACGTCGTCGTAGAGCGCCAGGACGGACAAGGCCGCCCGGTGAACCTCACCCTTGACCGGCCGGTGCCCCCCGGCGCCACGGTCCTGCTGGTCCGGTAGCAGCGGCTCGGCGCCCCTGTCCTCAACGGGCGTTCAGGCCTTCGTGGCGACCAGGGTGTGTGCCCGGTCCCGCAGGTCCCGAATCCTGGGGTTCCGGCCGTAGGGGCTGGTGGTGGCGAGCATCGTACGGAAGTGGTCGTCGGCCCTGGCCGACGACAGCTTCTCGTAGTCGTCCAGGAAGTGGTGCCAGGTCGTGGCCGCCTGCTCGATGTGCCCGACCTCCGTCTGGCGCTGCGCCATGACGCCGTTGGCGTGGGCGCGCCCCTGTTTCTCGGCCGGGGGCCTCAGCCGCTGGGACTGCCGCATCGCCGTGATCGACTCCGGTACGTCTCCCAGGGCGTACAGCACGGACGAGACGTGGAAGTGGTAGGCGGCGGCGTCGTAGCCACCGACGTGGTCGTTGCGGCCGTCGGCCTTCGCCAGCGCCTGTTCGGTTTCACGGAGTCTGGCGAAGGCGAGCCTGCGGTCGCCGACCAGGGCGGCGCCGTGGGCCTGCTGGCCGGCGAGGAACGCGCGCAGGCGGGGGCCGGACGCGGGGGCCGCCTCGGCGGCCGCGTCGGCCAGGTTCAGGGCCCGCTGCCCGTACTTCAGGTTGGCCGCCTGGAGCGCCATGCCGCGCAGGGTCCGGCAGTAGGTGACGTGGTCGCCGGCAGCGGCCGCCAGATCCAGGGCGCGGTGGTAGTAGCTCTGGCCGAGGCCGTGTTCGATCTCGTACATGGCCATCCACCCGATCAGGTAGACCAGGTCGGACGCGGCGGAGAGCATGCTCGCCCTGACCTGCGGGGTGGCGTCCGCGCGCAGGTAGGTGGCGACGGTGTTCGTCAGGAACGCGGCGGCCATCGGCCGGGCGTGACCGGCACCGAGTTCGTCGAGGATGTCGGCGATGTGCACGGTCATCCGCTCGACGGTCGCCACCTCGCCGCCTCCCACCCGCACCGTGCGGCCGGCGGCTTCCGGGGCGCCGTTCAGGCGGTCGGCGAGGTCGGTGAACGCGGGGACCCCGAGAGCGGCGGAGTACAGGCTCGCCTTCAGCACGCCACGACGCGACGGGTCCATGTCCCTCCTCCCCAGGTCCACGATCTTCTCCACGACGTCTCCCGATCCGGGATGGAGGAGGTCGTCGTCGCGGGGGAAGCCCGTCTCGGCCGACGTTACCGGCCGGCCGAGACGGCGGGTGAGCACGGCGCAGACCACCGGCCGGACCGCGGCGGCCGGAACCGTTCCCCGGAGCCAGTGCGAGACGGCGGAGTGGTCGTACCGGAGCTCCAGGCCCGCCTCGGCGCCGGCGCGGTTCACGGCCCGGGCCAGCTGTGTTCTGGTCCAGTGCGCCTCGGCGAGCAGCGCGGACAGGGCGTGGTTCGAGGTCTTGGCACTCATCGATTGCTCCGCACACGAGCGTTCACGGCGTTCACACTGCCACTCATCATGACCGGTACCCGGCGGCCCGGGAGGCCGGTTGACTTGGCGTCACCAGACAGCGCGGATCGCCACGGTGTGTCGAAGTGTTCCCCGGAACGCCCTGCTCGGAACTCGAGGAGACGGCACGTCGGCCTGCTCGGAGCGATGCCGAGGAGTGCCATGCCGTCCGTCAGCACCACCTTTCCCGCCACCAGGAGCCGCGTCGGCGCGGCCCGCCGGGCGACCGCCGCCACGCTCGCGGGGCTCGGACCGGTCTTCGAAAAGGAGCGGGTCGAGATCGCGAAGTTGCTGGTGTCCGAGCTGGTGACCAACGCGGTCCTGTACGGCGGCCCGCGGCCCGGCGGTGAGCTGCGGATCGTGTGGAGCACGGTGGGCGACGGCATGCTGAAGGTCGCGGTGAGCGATGGGAGCAGCACCGTGCCGTGCCTGCGGGCCGCCCGCGCCGACGACGAGCACGGGCGGGGCCTGGAGATCGTGCGCCGCCTGACCGCCGGTAGCGGCTGGGACGTGGAGCCGGACGGTGGGAAGAGTGTGTGGTTCACGCTTGCGGGGACTGCGCCGGGCCCCGGGAGTGTTGACGCCTTCTCGCCGGCCGTGCCGGCGCCGCTGTCCTGTGCGTCCACGGCCTCGAAGGGGACCTGCGGCCGGTTCCCAGCGGCCTCGGGGCGACAGCACCGCGTGCGCGTGCGGGCCGGCCGAACCCTTCCTCGGCCGCGTAGCAGCGGTCCTCCTGGTTTCCGGCGCCGGCCGGCGGCGGGGGCACCGGCGTCCCGTCCGTTCCTGCGGTGTCTGCGGGGAGGGGACACCGCCACGAGGACCGTGACCTGCTTGCATCCCGCACACCGGGCACCACGGGACCTCCCGCGGGCCCGACCGGTACACACCTCGCATCAAGTTCTATGCCGGCTGTTCTGCGGGCCAACTACGTTCCGAGCTCCGCAATTTCACCCACGATTGTTGGCCCGGGCACCCGAATCCCTCCCGGCCACCGCGCCACTGCGACGTGCCCGTGCCGCTGGCCCCTGCGGGTGGTGGGAGCCGAGCCGTGGATCGGGTCGGCGCACCTGCGCGAGGTTGCGCCGATCCCACCCCCCTTTGCAACTCGCCTATTTGCGTCGCCTTCGCGGATCCCACGGCGAATTCCGCATTCCGCGTACGGCACGCCGCGTGGGCCGTACATTCACCGGTACGGATGGTGACAACGCAACGGGAGTGATCGTGGCAACGTTCGGAACGGACACCAGTGTGGGCGCGACCGTCCTCGCACTGGAGGAGCAACTGCCCGCCACGGAGGAACGGTTGCGTCGGGCGCAGGCCGAACTTGACGCCGCGACCACCGAACGGGACGCCGTCCACCAGGCTCTCGACGCACTGCGACTGCTGTCCGGTGGACCCGCTCGCACCGACGAGGACCACAAGACGCCTGCGACCGATGCCCCGCCCGTCCCGGCCGAGGCCGCGCGGGACACCGAACGGGCCACCTCCGCTCCGGGGGCAACGGTCCCTGCCGGGCCTGCCCCTGCGGCGAGCGCCGCGAAGAAGAACACGCCCGCCAGGAAGGCCCAGGCCCGGAAGACGGCAGAGCCGGCAAAGGCAACACCCGCACGGGCCAAGGCCCGTGGCGCGAAAACGGACGGCGGCGCCAGGACGGCCGCGAAGCAGGAACCGGCCGCCCGAACCGGACGGGCGACGCGCCCGCGCCCCGTCGGTGCCGAGCCCCCGACCGCGGCGCCGGCCACCGGACGGCGAACGGTGACCGACGCGGACAGCATCCTGGCGGTCCTGTCCGGATCGGCAGAACCGATGCGCGCCCGCGAGGTCAGCGAGAAGCTGGGCCTTGAACAGCTCGACGCGAACGTCAACGCGGTCCGTACCCGGCTGGAACGCCTCGCCAAGGACGGCCGTGCGCAGCGGCCCGGGCGCGGTCTGTACACGGTGGCGGCCCAGGGGTCCGGGGGCTGAGCCGAGGGTGCGGGTGTTTGCGAGCCGGTACGCGGGGTCTGCGGTGCGGGTCAGCAGGAGCTTGGCAGGGCTGCTCCCGGGATGCTCGGTGGCGGCCTCGGCGAGGGCGGCCATCCGGCTGGGGCGGGTCGCGGCGTAGTCGAGGACGACCAACTGCGGCCTGGCCGCCCGCCGGACCTCCAGCAGTTGCTCGGGGTGGGCGCTGGGCGCGCGGCCGAAGGACGGTCCAACGGTGGTGCTGAGCTGGTGGCCGGGGTTGTGGGCGAGGGGGTCCTGCCCTTGCCCGCCGGGGCCGTGCGGCAGCCACGCCTTGAGCCCGCTCCACCCGTAACCACGGCTCCAGGTCGGTGAGCAGGTCCTGGCGGCCGTGGAAGGGGACGGTCTGGCGTCCGGCCTCCAGCAGGGCTGCGGGTGTCTCCAGAGCGCGGCGGACGGCGGCGTGGACGGTCGGGTCGGCGATGTCCTGGAGCTCCACCGCCGCCGGCTCGCCCGCCGTCCCTCCCAGCGGGCTGCCGCCGTGTTCGGTGAGGGTGGTACGGAAGGCGGGGTCGTGGTGGAGGACGTGGGCGGGACGACGTTGAGCCGGCCGTGGGTGGAGTTCGCGCGGTCGGAGGCGACGACGCCGGTGAGGTAGCAGTCGCAGAACACCGCCGCCCCGACAGGCCGTCCCACGACGACGGCCCGTCCCCCGGCCACCCGGCACCCGGATGCCTGAACGGCCGCTGCTACTCGGGAGGCGGAGCTGTTCGTGATCGTGCCCCGGGCGGTTGGCGGGATCGGCCGCGGTGGGGCACGTGCCGGCAGTACGCTGCGGCCGGGGCGAGCGGACGGTGTCCGTCGCAGAAGTGTCCTGGGGGCGTGATGGGGACCGTGTTGATCGTGGTGGCTGGCGCGCTCGGCGCCCGGACCGCAACGGTGGGCGGTGGTTTCCGGTGGTTCGAGGAGTGCGACGTCGATGTCGATGCCGCTCGGCCCGGATCCGTCCGCGATGACGCATGCGGCATCGATTCGAGCGTGAGCCGGCCATGACCCCACCTCCCTGGTCCTGGCGCGGCAGGCTCGGGAAGCGGCACGAACCGGCCGACGTAATCGGTCCCGGCAATCGGACGGGGGTCGTCGCTGGCAGTGCCCACCCTGGCGAAGGGGACGGCGCACCGGTCCCGGGGCGGGACCGCATCCCGCCAGTGCCTGCTTCGGTCGACGAGAGCGACGCGCCGGTGGCGGTCAGCGGGTCGGCCGGTGCGCGGACGCCTCCCGCCGTCCGGGTGGAGGCGTCGGGCGAGGAGGCCGTAGGAGGGGGGCGCGACATCGCGCACTCCGCCGTTGGACAGGGCAGCCGTGTCGAGCACACGGAGGTGAACAACCGGGTCGTGGGCGGCACCGTCCAGGGCGATGTGTTCCAGGCCGCGAGTGTGACGGTCAACAACACCTACCAGCCCGCGCCACCGGCCGTAGCGGTATGGCGGCCGGTTCGGGTGGGTGCGGTGCCGCCGCTGGCTTCGGCTTCCCAGCCCCGTCCGGGCCTGCGGGAGGCGATCGACCGGGCGCGGGAGCGGAACGCCACCGCGGTACTCACCCAGGTGCTGTCCGGTGGCGGCGGTGTCGGAAAGACCCAACTCGCCGCCGCATACGCCCACCGGGCCCACGCCGAGGGCGTGGACGTCCTGGTCTGGGTGAATGCCGCCGACATCTCGCAGATCGTCTCCGCGTACGCAAGAGCCGCACACCGTGTAGGGGCGCCCGGCGCAGACGGGCAGGAAGCCGAACGCGACGCGGGCACCTTCATGTACTGGCTCGCCACCACCGACCGTTCGTGGCTGATTGTCCTCGACAATCTCACGGATCTCGAAGGTGCCCAGTCTTGGTGGCCCCGCCCACCGGCCGGATCCGTAAGCCACGCACGGGTACTGGTCACAACACGCCGACGTGACGCGCTCGTCTCGGGTGCGGGCCGGGTGGTCGTCGACATCGGCATGTACACCCGCGTCGAAGCACTGTCCTATCTGCGCGAGCGGCTCGCCACGACAGGAGCGGAGCATCTGCTCGACGTACGCACCGACGACCTGGTCGAAGCCCTCGGCAGGCTTCCCCTCGCCCTCGCCCACGCCGCGGCCTACATGATCAACGAGGACAAGGCCAGTACCAGCTACCTCCACCTGTTCACCGACCGCACTTCCCGTCTGGAGACCCTGCTGCCACCGGCTGCCGACACTGACGGCTACGGTCGGCAGGTCACCGCTTCCCTGGTCCTCGCACTCGATGCCGCCGAACAACGCGAACCCCTCGGCCTGGCTGCACCTGCCATCCGCCTCGCCGCGCACCTCGACGCCGCCGGCCACCCCCAAAACCTCTGGTCCACCGCCGCATTCACCCGCTACCTCACCACCTACCGCGCGCCGTCATCCGGCACCGCCGCACCGGCACCGGTCACCCCCGACCGCGCACTCGCCGCCGTCCGCGTGCTCCACCAGTACGCCCTGCTCACGAGCAAGGCAGAGGACAACCCGCGCGCGATACGTCTGCACGCCCTGACTGCCCGCACCGTCCGGGAGGGCATCACTGTGGGCGAGACGCCGGCGACCGTCCACGCTGTTGCCGACGCCCTCATGGAGCTCTGGGAGTACGAGCACGAGCACTCCGCACCCCATTTGACCGCTGTCCTGGGCGCCAATACCGACACCCTCGCGGACCACGCTGGCGACCTGCTCTGGAACCCCGATGCGCACCCGGTGCTGTTCGCCGCAGGTGCCCGTCTGAGCGACGCGGGCCTCTACGAGGCCGCGCTCGCCCATTGGAAGCGTCTCGCCGCCGATGCCGAACGGCTGCTGGGCCACGACAGCCTCAGTACCCTCGCCGCCCGGGAGAACCTCGCAACGTCCTACCGGCAGGCCGGGCTCCCCGGCGAAGCGATCCTGATCGGCGAACAGGTGGTCGCCGACTGCGAGCGACTTCTCAGCCACGACATCACTCGTGCTCTCGCCGCTCGCACGAGTCTCGCGGCCTCCTACCGGGAGGTCGGCAACACCGGTAAGGCGATCGACTTGCTGGAGCAGGTGTTGGCCAGCAGCGAAAGGTCACTGAAAGGCAGCCACCCCGGCACATGGGCTGTCCGTGCCAGCCTCGGATCGTGCTACCGGCAGGCCGAACGTACCGGCGAGGCGATCCTGATCGAGGAACAGGTACTCGCCGACAGCAAACGGCTTCTCGGTGACGACCACCCCGACACCCTCACCGCAAGCGCCAACCTCGC
>NZ_JAIY01000011.1:25669-70754 GCF_000710405.2 Kitasatospora sp. MBT66
GCCGCCTCCTACCGGCGGGCAGGGCGCACCGGCGAAGCGATCGGTCTGCTGGAACGGGTGGTGCCCGACATCGGGCGCCGTCTGGGCCACGACCACCTCCACACCCTCACGGCTCGTGCCAACCTCGCGGTCGCCTGCGGACAGGCGGGACGTGTCGGGGAGGCGGTCGACCTGTTGGAAGGGGTGGTTGCCGACTGCGGGAGGCTCCTGGGGCACGACCATTCCCAGACTCTGTTCGCTCGCAGTAGCCTCGCCGCCGCCTACCGGCAGGCTTGGCGCACCGGCGAAGCCACCGAGCTCGAGAAGCAGGTACTCGCCGAACGGCAGCAGCAACTCGGCGCAGTCCACCCCGAGACCCTGACCACCCGTGCGAACCTCGCATCCTGCTACCGGCGGGCGGGCCGGGTCGGCAAGGCGATCCTCATCGATGAGAGTGTCCTCGCCGACAGTGTGCGAATCCTCGGCGACGACCACCTGCTCACCCTCACTGTCCGCGCCGGCCTCGCCGCCTCCTACCGGCAGGCGGGACGCACCGGCGAGGCGATCGACCTGCTGGAGCAGGTGATCGGCGGCGCCAGGCGGATCCAGGACCGCGACCGCCTCCACCGGACAGATCCGGGGTCGGACGGGCTGCTGGAGAGGCTGGTCCGGCGGGCCGTTGGTCGCGAATGGCCGGGGCAGGGAACATGAGCGGGGATTGACGGGGTCCGTGTCGGGCTCCTGTTCGGGCTCTTCCTACTCGCCGGAAGGTGTCCGCGCGAGTCGGACCGGGTTTGCGCAGCGCGGCGGTGCGGTAGTGCCGCGTTCCCCGCAGGGGACGGACATGCCGACCACCTTCCCCCATGGTCCGGTGCCCCGCGCAGCGGGACGCGGTGCGCGGCGGCTCCCGGCGGGAGGTGCTGCTCGCGCTGGGGCGGGAGTTGTACGGGTGGCTGGACGGGGACCGCCGCCGGTTGGGGCGGCTGCTGGAGGAGGCTTCGGCGCCGCTGCTGTTCGAGGTCCGGGCGTCCAAGCGGCCGTCGGCCGCGGAGTGGGCCCTGTTGCGGGCCCCGTTCGAGCTGCTGGCCACCGACGGGGGCGGGTTCCTCGTCGAGGAGCCCGAGCAGTTCGCGGTGGTGCGGCGGCTCGGCCGCCCGGGCCCGGCGGATCCCCTGGACGACCGGCGGCTGGGGATCGCGTTCATGGCCTCGGCCCCCCGGGGGCAACACGAGCTCGACTACGAGGCGGAGGAGTTGGCGGTCCTCGGGGCCGTCGGGGAGACGGGCCTGGACCTGGTGGTCGAGGACTCGGGCAACCCCGAACGCCTGGGGATGCGGCTGTCGGAACTGGGCGGCATGCCCGTGGTCCACCTGTCGTGCCACGGGCTGCACAACTGGCGCGAGAGCCCCGAGGCGCCTGCCACGCCGGTCCTGCTGCTGGAGGACGACCTGGGGCAGGGGCGCCCGACCAGCGCGAAGGAGCTGGTGGGCCTGCTCACACCCCCGCCGCGGCTGGCGTTCGTGTCGGCCTGCCTGACGGCCACCGGCGCGGATGTCGCCGGGCACCTGCCCGCGGGCACCGGACGCCGCGGAGCCCCGGGCACCGGTGCGGGGGCGGCGGTGGCGCACTCGCTGGCCACGGAGCTGGTGGCCGCCGGGATTCCCGCGGTGATCGGCTGGGACGGCTCGGTCAGCGACCGGGCCGCCACCCTGTTCGCCGAGCACCTGTACGCCCAGCTCGGCCTCCGTGCCGGGGTGGCCGCGGCCGTGGCCGCCACCCGCCGCCGGCTGCTGCAGTGCCCCGACGAGCACGTGCGTGCCGACTGGCACCTGGCACGGCTGTGGCTGGGGCCCGCGGGCGGCGGCCCGCTGGTCGCGGGAACCGTCAAGCGCCGGATGGCGCCCGCACACCACGCCACCACGACGTTCCTGGGCAGCAAGCACGACGTACCGGTCGCGGCAGCCGAGATGTTCGTCGGCCGACGCCCCGAACTCCAGCAGGCGCTGCGGGCCCTGCGCGGCCGGCGGCACGGGGGCGTGCTGCTCCACGGGCAGGGCAGGCTGGGCAAGTCGAGCCTGGCTGCCCGGATCGCCGACCGCCTCCCCGACCGGGCCGTCGCGGTCGTCTTCGGCGACTACACCCGCACGGCGGTCCTCGACGCCGTCGCCACAGCCGTCGAACCGATCCCCGACGCCCGCGACCTGCTCAGGGACCGACGCGCCGACGTCCGCGAACACCCCGACCGCTTCAGAGCACTCCTGGTCGACCTGCTGACCGGACCCTGCGCCCAGGCGCAGGGAACCCGCCGGCCCCTGCTGCTGGTCATCGACGACCTCGAACAGGTCCTCACCCACGACCCCCACGGCCCGCACCGCCTCCACGACGGGGCCGCCGAGGTACTCGCCGACGTCATCTCCGCGTTCGACCCGGCCACCACCGACAGCCGACTCGTCCTCACCAGCCGCTACACCTTCACCCTCGACGGGCTGGAGAGGCGCCTGGAACCGGTCCAGCTCCAACCGCTCTCCCCAGCCGCCCGGCACAAGCTCCGCCGCCGCCAGCAGGACCTGGCCACGACCGAGAGCCGAGTCCTGGACACCGAACCGGCCCGGCGGACCGACCTGGCACGACGGGCCACAGAGGTCAGCCGCGGCAATCCCGGGCTGCAGGACCTGATCGTGCTGCGCCTGGTCTACGGCGCCCAGGTCGACCCGGCCCGGGCAGAGGCCGCCATCGCGGCGATGGAGAACTACCTGCGCCAGGGTGCTCCGGCCGGCGATCCCGACCTGTCCGCGTTCCTGGAGAACCTGGCCCTGGACACCCTCCTCGATCAGGCCGGGCCCGCCCACCGGGACATGCTGCGGGCCTGCACCCTGTTCGCCCTCCCCGTCCCGCAACCCGTCGTCGACACCCTCGCCGAAGCAGTCGGCGGATCGGCGACCCGCCTGCGCGGCCTGGGCCTGCTGGACGCCTTCCCGGACAACTACCACCGCCCCACGACCGCCGTGGCCGTCAACGCCCTCGCCGCCGGACACCTCGCCCCCTCAGCCCCGACGAGCACACCACCCTGGCCGCCCTCGCCGTCGAACCCCTCCACACCAACTGGGGCGGCCCCGCACCCCGCACCCCCCGCAGCAACGACCTCGACCTCCAGCTGACCCGCCTCGCCCTGGACGCCGACCACCCCGCCGTCACCGCCCACTGCGCCGCCGCAGCCGTGTCCGCCCTGCGCCGGGGCCCGGCCTCCGTCGCCGCCGACCTCGGCCACCACGCCATCGCCCTCCTCGACCGCCACCACCACCCCGTCCCCCTCCACCTGCTGCGCGCCGTCGCCGAAGCGGCTGCCACCAGGGGCGACGGCGAGCGCGCCGACGCCCTGCTGGACCGCGCCGTCCGGCAGATCCAGACCGACGAGCGGCACACCGACCCGGCAGACCACGCGGCAGTGCTCCACGACCACGCCAACCGCCTGCTCATCCGCGGCGAAACCGGACAGGCCGAGACCCTGCTCCACCAGGCACAACAGCTGTTCACCGATCTCGGAGACACCCGCTCCGCCGCGATGACTTGGGGGAAGATCGCGGATGTCCTGCAGCAGCGCGGTGCGGTGGAGGAGGCCCTGCGGATCCGCCGCGAGGTCCAGCTGCCGGCCTTCGAGCGGATCGGCGACACCCGCTCCGCCGCAGTCTCCTGGGGGCAGATCGCGGATGTCCTGCAGCAGCTCGGAGAGCTAGAAAAGGCCCTGCGGATCCGCCGCGAGGTCGAACTGCCCGAGTACCAGCGGATCGGCGACACCCGCGCCATCGCCATCACCTGGGGGAAGATCGCGAACATCCTGGAGCGGCGCGGTGAGGTGAAGGAGGCCCTGCGGATCCGCCGCGAGGTCGAACTGCCGGAATACCAGCGGGTCGGTGACGCCCGCTCCACCACGGTCGTCTGGGGGCAGATCGCGGACATCCTGTGGCAGCGCGGAGAGCTCGACGAAGCCGTTGAGCTACAGCTGAAGCGCCTGGAAGTCAGTAAGCAGCTCGGCGACATCGACGGCATCGCAGGAGCGAACTTGGGCCTGGCCCAAGTCGACCTGGAGCGTGGGGACCGCCACGCAGCGGTGCCGAGGCTGGTCACCTCGTTCCGGCACTTCTTGGAACTGCAAAGGCCGGACGGTATCGCGGTCGCCGGGATCACTCTGGGGCAGGAGATGCTGGCCTCAGGTGCACGCGCTCAGGCCCGACAAGCACTCCAGGCGTGCCGGACTGCTGCCGCTGTGATCGGCGCAGCAAGCATCGTGTCCCTGGCTGACGAGCTGATGGACACCATCGGCGACGAAGACGACGAAGACGAGGAATCATGATCATCGAGTTTGTCGGCCGGAAGCCGAAGCTGCCCGGAAGAGTATTGCGGCGGTCACCGCCGACTGGGGCCACCCCGCCGACACCACTGCGTCGACCGCAACGGTGACCGACTCGGACACCAAGGGCGTCGACCCCGTGGCGGTGACGTCACTGCTCCTGTCCGTGCCCTCCGCCGTGCTTGCGGTCGCAGACATCACCGATCGGATCCGCAAACGGCGCCGCGCCGGCGAACTCATCGAACGAGCCCGACAGCTGTCCACCGAGCAGGCGACGGCACGGCTCGTCCACGCAGACCACTCCGTCGACCTCGCCACCCTCACTCCCGACCAGCTCCTGGACCTCGTCGCCGACGAACCCCCGGCAGGCTGAATTCCAGGAACCGACAGCCCGGGCCGCCACCGGCCCCGCAGCTTTCCCGCGGCCGTGCAGCGCCGCCAGGCCGAGGGGGGCTCGTCGGACGGTCGAGCGCCGAGGCACGCGGGAAAGGGCGCACTGCGCGGGTACCCGGGCGTGTACCGGCCGCATACCGCGATGAGCCCGATCGGGTGACCGTGACGGCCATCCGGCATGGGCAGGGCCTCTTGGTAGCTCAGTGGGTGTCTAAACCAACGAGCTTTCCAGGAGGCCCTGTTGTCGTATTTCCACGGCATCGCGGAGGCGGGGTCCACTGCGGCCACTCTCGCGTGTAACTGCCTGGCTCACAGGTTCGGGAACGCCGGCGACCACGCGGTCCGCGAGCGCCGATACCCGTCCGACATGTCGGACGCCGAGTGGGCGGTGACCAGGCCGCTGCTGCCGGTGCCGGGCTGGCTTCGCAGCCGGGGCGGCCAGCCGGAGGCGTACTGCCACCGCGCGATACTCGACGCGATCCGCTACCTCGTCGACAACGGCACGAAGTGGAGAGCCATCCCGATCGACTTCCCACCGTGGGACCGCGTCTACGCGTTCTTCCGCCGCTGGCGCGACTACAGCCTGGTCAAAGAGTTCCACGACCGGCTCCGCCGCCAGGTCCGTGAACAGGCCGGGCGGGATCCGGAGCCGAGCGCGGGCGTGATCGACTCCCAGTCGGTCAAGGCCGACGCCGTCGTCGGCGCCGACAGTCGCGGCTTCGACGGCGGCAAGCTGATCAACGGCCGCAAGCGGCACGTCGTGGTCGACACGCTCGGACTGCTGCTCGCGGTGATGGTCACGGCCGCAGACGTCGGCGACCGTGCCGCTGCCCGGGTGCTGCTCGGCCGGGTCGCCGCCGCACACCACCGGCTGACCCTGGCCTGGGCAGATGGCGGCTACACCGGCAGTCTCGTCGAGTACAGCCTCGCCGTTCTCGCCGTGGTGCTGGCCATTGTCAAGCGCAGCGACGACATGCGGGGCTTCGTCGTACTGCCCAAAAGGTGGATCGTGGAGCGGTTCTTCGCCCACCTGATGCGAAGCCGCCGCCTCGTGCGGGACTTCGAACGTTCCATCGGCAGCGCGGAGGCGATGGTCCCCTGGTCGATGACGCAACTCATGACGCGCCGCCTTGCCCGGCCACGGCCTTCGCGAGCGTGAACCTGCCCGGCGCCGGCTCGGCCAGCCACCCGCGCGCCGTCAGCCGCTTCGCCTTCGACCGCAACGCCTCGATCTTTGCGGGCACCGGGTCCAGGCCGAAGCGGGCGGCCATCTCCTGGCACGTCAACGGGCCTTGACCGAGCCGGTCCCGGTCCGCGAGGGCCCGCAGGATGCGCTGGTAGTCCACCGACAGCGCCGACCAGGACAACCCCGCGCGCCAGACCGGCACCACGGACTTCGACTTCGCTGCGTAAGCCTGTTCGGACCGAACCCGCTGTCCAGCGGGAGCCGACAGGTCCTCGGCGGCGGCCTCGCCCGAGGCCAGCACCTCGCCGACGCGCGAGCGGGCGACAACCTACTCCTTCCACTCCCGCTCGACCACGTCCAGCTCGGCGTGGATGCGGTCCGCCTCCTCACGCAGTTCGTCCACGCGGCGGCGAGCGGTGAGCTCGCGCTGTTCCAGCAGCCCCACGACCGACGGCATCCCGACCTCCACCCGAGCGACGACACAACACGTCACCACTGCCACGGGGCTGCCGACCCTATGCCCGACCAGCGGAAACCCAGCTCTCAAGCCCGGAAAGACAACAGCCACTAACGGAGCATGAGCGCGGCAGGGTGCGTTGAAGATGGCTGACCGCCCTCCGCCGTCGGTGCCGGGCAGACCGTGGTCGGCACCGACCCCGCAAGGAGGTGGTCGAACGTCAGCCGCACGGCCGCTGTGACCGCAAGCCCTGGTCGGTGATCGGGCCCCGGCCTGGTGCGGGGTGGCCGATCGTGTGTCGGGCGCGGGCGGGGAACCGCAGGGAATCGCACCATCGGGGTCAACAAACCTCCCGGTAGGGCACCTCGGGGAGGTACGTGTCCCAGTCGGCCGGCGGTAGTCCGTCTCCGGCTCGTTCGCAGATCTCGGCCGCCGCCCGGTCCGGAGCCACCACCACCTCACGGCCGGGAGCGTGCTCGGTTGCTGCGCGCAGGGTGCGGTCGTCGGGGCTGAAGGCCAGGGAGAGGGTCGCGCCTCCCTGCGCCGGGATGGCCGGGCCGAGCGGTTGACGGGATTCGAGGTCCCACAGCCACAGTGTGCCGTCGGTGCTCGCGGCGGCCAGGGTGCGGCCGTCGTGGGAGAAGGCCAGTGCGGAGATGGAGTCGAACCCCACTACGGTGTTGGGGCGGAAGGTGCCGGGCAGTACACCCAGGTTCCGCTCGGCGGTGCCGTCCCAGAGGGTGACGCGGCCGGCTGCGTCGCCGGTGGCCAGGTATGCGCCGTCCGGGCTGAACGCCACAGTGTGGGTCGTGTTCTGGGTGAGCGTACGAGGTTTCACCGGGTCTGACGGCAGTTCGGCGACTTGGTTGTGCGAGGTGGCGAGGAGCTGTCCGTCCGGTCGGACGGCGAGTTGTTCTCCGCCGACACCGGAGATCACTCGTGTCCTAGCGCGCTGGGACACGTCCCAGACCTCCACTGCCTCGTTCGACGGCATCCGCGACACCAGGAGCGATCGTCCATCCGGTGCGAAGACGATCGCATTGACAGGCGCCCCCGGGGACGGCTCACCGGTGGCGCCCCGGTCCAGGTTCAGGGTCGCGGTCACGGAGCCGACGGAAAGGTCCCAGATGGACACCGGGGCTGGATCCTGGAAGGGGTTGGAGACGCTGTAGGCGAATGCTCCCCCGTCGGGGCGGAACGCCGCGAGGACCGTACAGGGCAAAGGGGCCTGACGCGGCGAGGTGCAGAAGACGCCGGGAAGGTCGACGACGTGTCCGGCCCTGCGGACGTCCCGCAGCTGGAAGCGGTACATGCCGTCACCTTCGGGCGGGGACAGCGTGGCGAGCGTGCTGCCGTCGGGGCTGAACGCGGCAACCGCGATCGGGCGGCTGGTCCAGGGCGGGGCGAGGACGTTGGTGAGGTCGATGGTGCGGACCGCGGCGCCGGTCGGGCCCTCCAGGTAGCGGATCCGGCGTGCGGCCGGATCCAGCCTGAACTGGCTGGCGTCGGTGTTGGCGAGCGGATGCCGCAGGAGCGGGGCCGATGGTGTGTCGAGGCGCCACAGTGATACTTCCTTGCCGTCGGAGGCCACCATGAGCGTTCCGTCCGCGCTGAACGCCGTCTCCCTGATGTCGGCGTGCTCGATCCGCGGGAGCTCCGTTCCCGAGGCGATGTCCCAGATCCGGACTCCGTCGCTGTCGACGACCGCCAGCCGGCGGCCGTCCTGCGCGAATCCGACGGCCCGGTTGAGGCACTGCTGCGCGGTGACGTCCGGGGCCCAGGGGGTGGGGACCTGGCGCTGTTCGGGCACGTTCCACACCTGGACCGGCTCGCCCGGAAGGCACAGTGCCACCAGGCTGTCGTCCGGGCTGAGGGACGCATCGGGGTACGGGTAGTGCTGCATGCGGTTCTCCTCCCGCATCCGCTGCTGCCTGGATTCCGGCACGCCGCGCAGTTCGTCGCGGGTGGCGGCCCTGCGCTCACCGCCCCTGGTGCGCCGTTCGAGCAGCAGGTGTCCGTCACGGAGATCCCGGACCTGGATCACGTCGTCCGAGCCGACGGTGGTGTAAAGGAGCAGGGTCCGCCCACTCGGACCGAACCGAGCCGCGGTGGGACCGAGGAGGGATGATCCGGAAACGCTGCGTGTTGCCGGGACTTCGCTGCCTAACTCCGTAGGCAGGTCCCAGAGGTCCCATACATCCACCTGATCCGGGCTGTAGACCGTGAGTGCCTGGGCGTCAGCACTCATGTCGGTCACCAAAGATGCCTTTTTCGCCATGCCGGGGAACGAAGCCACCTGCCGATGTGTGCTGACGTCCCACTTCACCACCTGGTCCCAGCCGACGCTGAGCAGGGTGCGGCCGTCGCCGCTGAGGAAGTGCGTCTTCGGGGCAGCCTTGTCGGAGGGCGGGTCGGTGAAGACGTCCTGGTCGGGTTGGACGGTGGCGCCGAGCAGGGCGGATCGTGTCTCGGGGAGGTCGGCGGTCTTCCATGCGGCGAGGCTCAGCCGCATGGCTGTGAGGGGGTCTGAGGTGCGGATGCTGTCCGCCACAGCGGCGGACCGGCGGGCGGCGGCCTCGGTGCGGCGGCGCTCGTCGGTCCGGTTCTGCTGCCACGCGATCACCCCGGCCAGCAGGACGAGTACGACCAGGGCGGTCAGCGTGGCGAGCAGGGTGCGCTGCCGCCGGGCGGAGCGCGCGGTCTTCCGGTTCTCCTGGTCGCGGGCGGTGAGGGCGGCGGTGAGGAAGCGGGACTCCAGCGGGGTGAGGTCGCCGCGGTGCCCGGCGGTCGCGAAGGCAGCTTCGGCAGCTGCCAGGCGGGTGCCCCGGTAGAGCGCTCCGGGGTCGTGGTCCAGTTCCTCCCACGCCACGGCCGCTTCGGTGAGGTGCCGGTGCCGGCGCAGCCTGTCGCGAGCGTCGTCGATCCACGTGTTCAGGCGCGGCCAGGAGCTGATCAGTGCTTCGTGGGCGAGGTGGACGGTGTCGCCGTCCAGGGTGATCAGCCGGGCGCGGGCCAGGACTTCCAGCACCGCGGCGGTGCCGGTGTCCGCGTACCCGGCGCCGAGGAACTCCAATTCGGTGCGGTCGGCGGGACGGCTCGTGTCCTGCACGCCCTGGCCCGGGGTGACCAGTCGCAGCAGGATGCGCCGGGCGACGACGGCCTGCTCCGGCGTCAGGCGGTCGTAGGCCCGTTCCGCGCTCCGGGCGATGGCGCCGCGCACACCGCCGGCGGCCTCGTAGGCGGCTTCCGTCAGGACCCGGCCCTTGCGGCGGCGCCAGGTCTCCAGCAGGGCGTGCGACAGCAGCGGGAGCCCGCCCGGCTCGCCGTCGACCTCCTCGACGATCCGGGTGGTGAGGGCTCGTTCGACGATCAGGCCCGCGCCGGCGGCCGGTTTGACGATCGCCTCCCGCAGCTCGGCCGGGCCCATCGGCCCGACCAGCAGCGTGGCCTCCCGCAGGGCCACGGCCAGGCCGTGATGGTTCGCGCAGCGGCCGAAGAAGTCCGCCCGCACCGCCAGGACCACCCGCAGCCGGCTGTCCGGCGCGCATGCCGCCAGCAGCAGGCCGATGAAGCCGTCGCGTTCGGCCGGGTCGGCGCACAGCGTGAACGCCTCCTCGAACTGGTCCACCACCAGCACCGTGTCACCCTTGCCGTCCGCGGGCTCCCTCATCGCGGCGTGGTCGGAAGCGGGCCGCGGGCCCGGAGTGAGGATCCGAATGGCGGCCGGGCCCTCGCCCGACGTGCCGCGGTCCCGGAGCGCCGGAATCAATCCGGCGCGCAGCAGGGAGGACTTGCCGCTGCCCGAGGCGCCCACGACGGCGACCAGCCGACGGGAGTCCACCAGGGCCAGCAGGTCGGTGACGAGCCGGTCCCGGCCGAAGAACCGGTCCCGGTCGCCGGGTTCGAAGCGGGCCAGGCCCCGGTACGGCGCACCGGCGTCGTCACCGTCCCCGGCGGCCACCTCCCGCACCGCGGCGTGCCAACGCCGCTCCCACTCCGCGGTGTCCCCGCCGCAGGCCCCCACGTAGGCCAGGACCACCGGCAGTGACGGGAGCTGCTGGCCCCCGGCCGCCCGCGACAACGTCGCGACCGAATAGCGGGTCCGGCCCGCCATCACCCGGTAGGTGACATCACCCGCCTCCCCGCGCAGCTTGCGCAGCTCCGACGCGAAACGCTCGACCGGCCCGGCAGCCGGATCTAACGGACACTCCTGACGCCCCATCCCATCCCCCTCCCCCACGCGGCGACACACCGCAGCGCCAACGTACGCACACGGCAGAACCCGCCGCAACGGCCACCCGACGACCCGTCCCGGTTTCCGGCGCACCCACCCCGGCCGACGGACCGGCCTGTTGTTTCACGTGATGAGGAGGGCTGCGCAACAACCGCCCCGCCATGAAAACTCAGCCGTGTCGAGGCCGGCGCAAGCGGGGGGCCGACCTCGACACCAGCGCGCTGCGACGGCGCCACCAGCCCTGTACGGGCTGCGGCCGTCGCTGTTGTGCAACACCGCAACACCCAGGGCGCGTGGTTCTCGGAGTTCCGCGCAGGTCCCTCAGTTCTCAACACCGACAGGAGAGACACATGCCACTCACCAGGATCCGGACCGCGATGGTCGCGCTCACACCGACGCTGAGGATGAAGAAGACTGCCATGGCCCTGGCTGCGGCAGGAGGGCTGGCCCTGTCCATGCCGGCTTCCACCGCCCATGCGGCGGCCGGAGACCGCGTGATCTGGACCAACGGGAACTACGACATTCAGTTCGCAGCCGGCGAGTGTGTCGCGGACGGGTACTTCCGCTACACGACGGCTCACTCTCACCCGAACACGATGCACGCGAGTATCACGAAGGTCAGCGGTCCCGCGTGGTGCCGCTTCGCCATCGACATGACCTACCGCGATCAGTACAACCGCTACGTGAGCTACGGCGAGCAGGTGACCAATTCGGCGGCGTACATCAATGCCTTGGGGACACGCTGCTCGGTGAGGGTCTCGATCCAAAGGCCCGGCGACGGCTGGTTCACCCAGTACCTCACCGCCATCTCGCCCTGCTGATGACGTCAGATCGGTCCATATCCGGTCGCTGACACCACCACGACCGCTGGGGAGCGCCGGGGCACTTCGCCTCATGCGCTCCCCAGCCGGTTGTCAGGGCCTCTGTTCCGTGTCAGGTCCAACGGCACTCTCCCGCCGGGCGCCGGGCACGGGACCGGGAATCCGTATCCCCCGTCGGATAGTCGGGCCGCCTACGGCGCTCAGATCCGCCGGTCCGGGTCGGAGGACGTCAGAGTGCCGGGCCACAGACGGCGATGAGCCGGAACGGACACAACCGCCGTCTCACCGGGCGGCAGTCGGAGGTCGGTGGTCTGCTGGGCATGGTGGGCGGCCTCGCGGGCGCATTCGGCGACGTCCTGGCGGTGACGCTCACGGCGCAGCGTGTGCCGGAGAGCGGTGTCGTGGTCGGGGTCGTAGCGCTGGGCCCCGGTCTCGACAGTGTGGTCGCGCACGCGCTGCCACTCGGCGCAGACGGTGGCCGCGGTGGCGTAGGCGGCCTCGTCTCCGCCGTCGACGTACCGGTCGGCGGCGCGCTCGTCCTCCCGGACCCGGTGCAGGGCTTGCTGGATGTCCTCCCGGGTCATCCCGGCCGGGCGGGCGGCGGGGCGGATTCTGGGTGAGCGGCCGGGGCCGGCGCAGAAGGGCCCGGCCGCTGCGGGCCGCTGCGCGAGCGTCCTCCTCCCGGAGGCGGTCGGGCGGCACGCAGTTCTCGCGTCGGTGGTCCGGTCGAGCGCCGCAGTCCGATGTCCCTGCAGGAGTTGATGACAAGTCGGTCGAAGTCCCAGCGCGCGCAGCCGCCCTGTTCCACCACATTCATCACTACGGCTTTCGCGACAAGTCCTGTATCTATTGGTCGAGTTCAGATTCACGCGAAGGCCGTTCCACCGGCCCGGGAACACCCGGGCGAGTGATCACCAGGTCCGCCTGTTCGAGGCCGCTGGACAGATCACAAGATCACCGCCGCTGTCACCAGCGCCCTGGCCCGGTACCTCCGGATACTCGACCCTGCCGGTGAGGTCGGGGCGAGCGTAGCGCACCCCGGGTGCCGGGGCGGAGGGGACGTCCGGGCGTCCCCTCCGCTCCGGATGTGCTGGTGGTTCAGGTGTCGAGGAGGCGGTCCAGCAGTGACCGGTACTCGCGCAGGGTGAGGCGCAGGTCCTCCGTGCTGGCGGCCGGTGTGCCGTCCGGTGCCGCTTCGGCGCCGCGCAGCCGGTGGCGCCGCTCGGTGACGGCCTCGGCCAGCAGGCCGACCGACTTCTCGATCAGGGCGTCGGCCTGCTGCACGGACTGACGGGGGTCGTCGACGAATCCCGCCTGGACGGAGTGCCATTCGGCCCGCAGTCGCTGCGTGCGCTCGACGCCGAGCCAACCGCCCGATCCGCTCTGCGCGGGTGTCGCCGATGCCGGTTGCGGGTCGCCGGTCCGGGGTCCCGGTAGGGGGCGGGCGGGCTCGGAGGGCCGTTCTGCGGCCCGGTCGCCTCCCGGTAGGACGGCGAACCGTCCTGCGGCAGCGCCTCGTTCGGGGGAAGCCGGCGGGCGGGCGGCCTGCGGGCCGGCCGGGTCCGGGCGGGGCGTGGCAGCGCGGGCGGCGTCCGGGTGGGCGCCGTGCGGGCGGACGGTGTCCGACTTGGCCAGGTTCGCCGGACCGCTGCGGGGGTCCGGGGCCGGCGCGTCGTCGTCGGGGTTGTTCCGGGCTGCGGAACCGTACTGGGACATGGTCGTCCTCTCCTTCGTGGGGTCGCCGGCGTCATCGGGTGGCGTGGCGCGGGCCGGAGTGGTGGACGGCACCGGTGGAGTTGCCGGCACGGGCCGTCCTTTTCTGCTCGTCGCCGCCGGAGCGGGCCACCTCGAGGCACAGGTCACGCACGGCCAGCAGCGCCGTCCGCAGTTCCTCGGTGCCCACCCGCTGCGACCGGCTGCGCTCCAGCACCTGCCGGGCACTCCGGTAGTCGGGCACGAGGGCGGCGTGGTCGACCGAGAGCACGGCAGGCCGGTCCTCGGCAGGGAAGCCGATCTCGTCGAGCGTGCCGTCGAGCAGGGTCATGGCCTCGTCCAGCGAGCGGGCGGGGTCGTCGACGAACAGCTCCTGGAGGGCAGCGAGCCGGTTGCCGATCTCCTCGGCGCGGCGCTGCGGCAGCCGGGTGAGCGCCAGTTGCCTGGCCTGTCGCAGCCGGCCGGCCAGCTCGTGCTCGGCCTCCCCGGTGCGGCCGCCGTGCGCCCGCACCGTCCGGTCGTACTCCGGACCGAAACGCTGTTGCAGCCGGCGGGTGTTCCACCGTGGCAGCAGCACGGCGAGGGCCGCCGCGGTTGCCAGCACGGCCACTGCCAGAACGATCCAGATGCTCATACCGCTCCTCCTTCGGTCTGACCACGGCCCGGAGTGGCTGGTCGGTCCCGTCCTTCGGGTTCCCGCTCAGGCGATTTCAAACAGCCAGCCCCCGGCAAGCGTTGACCGCCCGCGTTCGGGGAACCCGTCCTGGCATCCTGATGGACGCTCATGCGACCTGCAGGTCAGCAGAGTTCATGCCGAGGAAGCGGATCGCCGCGTGCCGCCGCCCCCGCGCAGAGCCGCTCCGGACACCCGAGCACCCGCCCTTGCACACGTACTCGCAGGCCGCCGACTCCCCCGGGCGGCGACCTTCCCCGAGGCCCGCCGTCCGACCGCCCGGGCGCTGGGCGGCGAGCAGCTCGCTGCGAGGCACGGGCGCGAGCACCCGCTCGACGTCGGCCCTCGCCGACGCCCGGGAGCGCGGCGAGGCCTGCGGCCCGCTCGACCTCCTCCCCGCCCCGGAGCTGCCGGTCGACGGCCGCCCGTGCCTACCCCGGCCCGACCAGCCCGCACTCGTACGCGAAGATCACCGCCTGCACCCGGTCCCGCAGACCCAGCTTGGCCATGACCCGGCCGAGATGCTTCTTCACCGTGGGCTCCGCGAGACCGAGGGCGGCGGCGAGCTCCGTGTTGGTCAGGCCGCGGGCGGCCCCCAGCAGGACCTCCCGCTCGCGCGCGGTCAGCACGCGCAGCCGCTGCGCGTCGCCCCCGGCGCCGTCGTCCCCGGCGGCGGGGAGCCGGTGGGCGAAGCGGTCCAGCAGCCGGCGGGTCACCCGGGGGGAGACCACAGCATCCCCCCGGGCCACGTCGCGGATCGCCCCCAGTAGTTCCTCCGGCCGGCTGTTCTTCAGCAGGAAGCCCGAGGCCCCGGCACGCAGCGCCTCGAAGGCGTACGCGTCCAGGTCGAAGGTCGTGAGCACCAGCACCCGCGTCCCGGGCACCTCGCGCAGGAGCAGCCGGGTCGCCTCGATGCCGTCGGTGCCCGGCATCCGCACGTCCATCAGCACCACGTCCGGCCGCAGCCGCCGTGCCAGCTCCACCGCCGCCGCCCCGTCGGCCGCCTCCCCGACCGGCTCCATGTCCGGCTCGGCGCGCAGGATCATGGCGAACGCCAGCCGCAGCAGTTCCTCGTCGTCCACCAGCAGCACCCGGACGCTCACGACACGCCGCCTGGATCCAGTCGTACGAAGACCCGCCAGCCGTCGCCCGGCTGCGGGCCCGCCTCCAGTACCCCGCCGAAGGCCGCGGCGCGTTCCCGCATCCCCGTGAGACCCAGCCCGGACCCGGCGGATCCCCTCCGCCCGGTCCCTCCGGCCCGCCCGTCGTCGGTCACCTCGACGGTGACCGCCCCCTGCGCGCAGGACACCCGCACCTCGGCGCGCGTCCCCTTCGGCGCGTGGCGCAGGACGTTGGTCAGCGATTCCTGGACGAGCCGGTGCACTGTCAGCTGCGCTGCGGCCGACACCCCGGCGGCCTCGCCGTCCACCCGCAGCCGGGTCACGAGGCCTGCCGCCTCCATCCGCTCGCACAGCGCCGCGAGCTGGCCGATCCCCGGCGGCGACCGGCGGTCGTCCCCGGGCCCGGCGTCGGTACCGGCGTCCTGGAGCAGGCCCAGCGCCCGCCGCATGTCGGTCAGCGCCTGCCGCCCGGTCTCCGCGATCCGGGCCGTCACGGCGGAGGCGTCGGCAGGCCGCGCGTGCCCGAGCGCGTCCGCCAGCGCCACCACCACCGACAGGCCGTGCGTCACGCTGTCGTGCAACTCCCTCGCGATCCGGGCGCGTTCCTCCTCCACCGCCCGACGCTCCCGCTCGTCGCGGTCCCGTTCCAGGCGCGCCAGCCGCTCCGCCCGCGCGGCCCGCCGGATCCGGGTGTTCGCCCCGAGCAGCGCGCTCGCGGCGACCGCCGCCGTCATCGCGGCGGCCGAGGCGAGGAACCGTCCCTCGGGCGCCCAGCGCGCCGCCGCGAGCACCGCACCGGCCACCGCCACCAGACCCGCCGCCCACGCCGACCGGTACGGCGCCCGCGCGGTCACCGTCCCGAGGGCGACCAGCAACGCCGCGTCGGCCGGCAGCTGAACACCCAGCAGCCACTGCGCGAGCGCCGCGGCGGCGATCACGCCGAACGCGGACCGGGGTACCCGCCGCCGCCACACCAACGGGAGCACCAGAGCGGTCTGCAGCGCGAAGCCCGTACCGTCCGCCACCCGCCCCGGCCCGAGCGTCAGCAGGAACAGGGCCGCCGCGAGCGCGGCGTCCGCCACCAGGGGCGGCAACCGCCCCGGCAGCCGGGCGAGGACGCCCGGCGGGCCCGTCCGTACCGCGCCGGCCTCGGTCATCGTGTCCGTCCTCGCGTCCGCGTCGTCCGGCGTGGTCGCCGGAGCCCCACGCTAGGGCCCCCGCGCCCGCGAAGGCGTCCACCCACCGGCGGAGACCGGGGAGACCCCGGGACACCGGGGCCTCCTCCGCGCGGAGGAGCGGACGCGCCCCGGGGCGACCGGCGACCACCGGCGGGATCGTCCCCCGGCAGGGCGCCCCGCACCCCCCGGCGGCGAAACCCTGGTGGCGAACCCGCAGCCGTACCCGCCCGAGGAGCCCGCCCATGCCCCCGACCCGTCGCGCCCTGCTCGGCACGCTCGGTGCCTCCGTGCTCGCCACCGTGGCCGCCGCCCCCGTCCCCCGACGCCGCCCGGCCGGGGGTGCCGGCCCCGCGCACGCCCCCGGCACCCCCGTCCCGCTGCGGCTGCCGGCGCCCACCGGGCCCTGGCCCGTCGGCACCGTCGCGCTGCACCTGGTCGACGACAGCCGCCCCGACCCCCTCCTGCCGGCCAAGCCCTACCGGGAGCTCATGGCCGGCCTCTGGTACCCGGCGGAACCCGGCGCCGGCCACCCGACGGCCCCCTGGCTGCCCCCGGCCGCGGCGGCCGACTGGGACACGCACTCCGCACCGGCCCTCGGTGTCCCCGCCGGCGCCGCCGACTGGCGGGGGATCAGGACCCACGCCCGCACCGGCGCGCCCGTCGCCCGCCGTGCCGGCCGGCTGCCCGTGGTGCTGTTCTCCTCCGGCGACGGCGGCTCGCGCGCCCTGGGCACCACCCTGGTCGAGGACCTGGCGAGCCGCGGCCACCTCGTCGTCGCCATCGACTCCACGTACGAGGCCGAACAGGTCGAGTTCCCCGGCGGCCGGGTCGAACGCGCCCTCCCGCTCCCCGACGACCTCACCCCGGAGGTCATCGCCACCCTCCTCGCCGGACACTCCCGGGCCCGCCTCGCCGACGCCCGCTTCGTCCTCGGCGCACTCGACCGGCTCGCCCGCGGCCACCGCCCCGACACCGGCACCGACCCGCTCCCGGTCGGGCTGGCCGAAGCCGCCGACCCGGCCAGGACCGGCGTGCTCGGGCAGTCCCTCGGCGGCTCCGTCGCCGCCCAGCTCGCCCACGACGAGCCCCGCGTCCGCGCCGCGGCCGACCTCGACGGCGCCCTCCTCGGACCCGTCGCCGACAGCGGCCTCGCCAAGCCGTTCCTGCTGATGGCCTCCGGCACGAAGACCCTGAACACCGAACCGAGCTGGGCCTCCTGCTGGGCGGCGTCCACCGGCCCCCGGCACGCTCTGCGGCTGCGGAACGCCGCCCACGGCTCGTACACCGACCTCCAGGTCCTCCTGCCCCAGCTCGTCCGCCGTCTCCCGGTCCCCGACGCGGCCGGACTCATCGGCACCGTCGACCCCCGGCGCTCCCTGGCCGCCCAGCGCACCGCCGTCACCGCCTTCTTCACGCGGTACCTGACGGGGCGGCCCACCGGCTTCCTCGACCGGCCCGGCGACGACTGGCCGGAACTGGAGGTACTGCGCTGAACCCGCCCGCCCAACACCCCTCGTGGCGCCGGGCGGCACGACCGTGCGGCCCGGAGCGGGGCGGACGCGGGGCGGGCCCGGACGCGGCGCCGGCACGACCGGAGAACGGACGGACCCCTGTGCCCTCCGCGGGCCTGCGGTGGATGGCGCCGGTGGTCTGACGGGCCCGGAGCGCGGCCTCGCAGGCGCATCCGGCGACGTCACGGCGGAAGCCACGACGCCGGCCCCTACTACCACCCGGGCATCCTGGCAGCCCACCGACCAACACCAACCAGGCCCGGTCCACGAGCAGAGCAGTCCAGCATCGCGCACCGGCACCACCGCGCGGCACAACCGCGGGCCCGACACAGCGCGGTGGCGGCGAGCCGGAACAGCGTTTCCCGTCTGTTTCCAGCCGATGACGAGGTGGCTGGGAAGTACCACGGTGATGAGCCGAACGAGCACGGACACAACAACGACGATCAGGATGGCGCCGCCGGGGGACGTCAGCTCGGACCACCTGCGCACGAGCGCCTTGGATGTCACGTCGGACGGGCCGGGCGGCCGACGGTCCGGGTCGGCCCTCACACGCTCCCCCTGCGTCCTCGCCGCACTGTGTGGACTATCGCCGGTATCCCGCGAAGTTCACTGAGGACCATCCCGAGACGGCGCCACCACCACCCCTCGGTCTCCAACACGTAGCCGTGGTGCTCCTCCAGCCACTCCTCCCGAATATCGGCCGACAGCGTACGTGACGCCAGGCCAAGGAGGGGTCCCCCGATCCCCGCCCGCCGAGGCGCCGCGGCAGACGCCCGGTCACCGGGTTCGAGCCCGCATGTCATTTCGACGTTCGGCTCCGAGAAGGATCGCGCCACGTTGGCGCGCACCGTGGCCATCTCCCGGGGCCCGAGGGCGGGAAAGCGAACCTCTGGGTCGGTCCCGGACTGCTACTTGCCCGGCTCGGCTTCGTCCCGGTCGGGTGTCTCCGTCTCCTGTGCTTCGGGCTCCGCGGCCGCCCCCATCCTCCCCGGATCTCGGACGCTGTCTGCAGCATTCGCACCTCCTCGGCCTCGGACACCCGTACCGGCAGTACCTGCTGGATCGCGGGCCCCGCCGCGGAAGGATCGTCCATCAGGAATCGGAGCTCTGCGGTCTCTCGGGAACCGACCTGCCGTCCAATCGAGCCGGTCGTAGAAGTGCCCTCACCGGCCGGGCGAATCACCGGGCGCCTCCTCACACGCGCGGACCGATCCGCGGATCCGGCAAAGTCCTGCGCAGTTCCGACGGGTGGGACCGCCGGCCTGCGGCGGCGGCCCGCGTTCGCGGTGTCCATCAGCGGCCACCGCCCGCCAGGGGCACACCACCCTGGTCACGCTCGTGGCACGCTGCTGGGCCACGGCTTACCCGCGCGACGACCGGCACCACTGGCCCCGCCGCATCCGATTGGCTGGATTCGGCTCTGTACAGCCCCGGCCCGCGCGCGTCGATCGAGACCCGGGCTGCCCGACGCGTTAGATGTTCAGGCGCGTCGCGGGGGCTGACCGTCCGAGGCGGCGGCGTGCGAGTTGTACCGAGCGACGTAGATGTCATCTGGGTCGTATTTTTCCTCGAGCTGTTTCCATTCGGTCGGACGATTTTTGACTATGAATCGCAAGATTCTGTCCGTGCCTTTTTTTTGACGATTAGTGCAGTGCGCACAGTTCACCCTGAGAGCATCCGGCAGGAGGGATTTGAGTTCTTTGCCGTCAGGTGTGCACTTGCCACGATCCATGAGGCAGTTGAAATAGTTTGTGAAGAGCCGGTCGGACTTGAGGATGCGGTCGACGTCGATGTTGTCGAACCGGGTCAGGTACTTTTCGTGCTCCGGCTCTGCGATGGCCGTTGAGACAGGGCCTGCGGTAAGCAGGCCGGCGGTGACGAGCACGAGCAGGGCATTGCGCGGCTGCATGAGCGTTCTCCAGGTCGTGCGGTCAGGTGCGACGAACAGTAAAGTCGATAGAGGAATCGAGATCGTCGACGAACACCCTGCCGGTAATGGCGGTCACCCGCGTTCCGACTGCACAGGAAATGTTTGTACTCCAGCCGTCCCCTGCATAGCTGTCGAAACTGATCTGACCACGGCCCGTGGGGTCAACGCGCAAGCGAAGAGGTCCGATGGCATAACGGGACTCGTTGGAGCCTGCGCTGATCTCCACCTTCACCTCGCTGCTGTTGAGGAACAGCGGGGCGACCGTCATGGGCCGGTCGTCGCTGGCATGCGCGGTTCCAGTGAACGGCACATCCAGGCCACCAGTTCCGATGTAATCCTGGAGAGCGCCACCACAAGTGTTCGCTACCGGCGCGGCATCGGACGGAACTGCGCCATTTAGGGTGAGCGCCGATGTAGCGACGACTCCTACAAGCAGACGACGGACTACACGCATAAGAGTCTCCTCGATGTCCCGGATCTGACCATTTACACTCATCCTGTTCCGCCCTCCCGACTCGCGAAAGTCGAACGGATGCGATCAGGTGAAGGACAAGGGGAAGGTCGGTTGCAGAGCGGCCTCGAGTTCGACTGGTGAGCGTGACAGGCTTGCGAACGGCTCGCGCTGCCAACCCAGCTCCATCAGACCTCTGCCAGGCAGGCCGTCGGGGCCCATCCTCCGCACCCAGGCCGTGGCGCCGGGCGAGGACGACGACCCGGCCGGTACGAGTAACGAGAAGGTTCCCGCAGTCTGTCGGCTCGGGGACCGGAGGAGCGAATCGTGAGGCCGGGGCACATCTTTTCTGTCGGCAAGCGGGTTGCGGTACTGGGCGGTGGTGTGGCCGGACTGTCGGCAGCGTTGGAGCTTGCCGAACGGGGCTACAGCGTCACCGTGTTCGAGTGTCACGAGCTGGGTGGGAAGGCTCGAAGTATCCCTGTGCCCGGCAGTGGCTTGCCGGGCGAGCACGGGTTCCGGTTCTTCCCCGGGTTCTACCGGAACCTGACGGACACCATGCGTCGTGTCCCCTTTGCCGGCAACGTCAGCGGCACCTGGGACAACCTGGTAAGGGCCGCTGCCTATCGGGGGGCCCGTGCGAACGGGCAGGCCGACACGGTGGTGACGTTCCGGACCGGCTCTCTACTGCCACCCGAGAGTCACGCATTCGGGCCGGCGGAAGTGATCGCCCTCATCACCCTCGCCTCCAGCACCTTGGCCCATGTGCCGTTCCGCGAGGCCTTCTACGGCGCACGCAAATACTTTACCTACTGGTCCAGCTGCGACGAGCGCCGCCTGGGTCAGTGGGACCTGCTCTCCTGGAACGATTTCTTGCGGGCCGAACGGATGTCTGTTCCGTTCAGGCGCTGGTTCGCCGACGGTATGGTCCGCAACCTGGCCGCCATGAAGTCCAAGGACGCCAGCACCCACTCCATCGGCCTGATCCTCGAGGCCACGATCTGGAGCTCGCTCGGCCGGGGAAACGAACCGGGAGGGACGGTGGACCGCGTCCTGAACGGAAGCACCGGCGAGAAGCTCATCAACCCCTGGGTCGCCCACCTGGGCACGCTAGGTGTCGATCTGAGGGTGGGCTGGACCGTCACCGACCTGGCCGTGGCGAACAACGCCGTCACCTCGGTAGGGGTCCGCGACCGGGCCGGAACCCTCCACAGGTTCGAGGCGGACCACGTCGTCTCCGCCCTGCCCGTCGAACGGTTCGTCTTCCTCCTGTCTGCGCCGTTGCTGGCCGCCGACCCCGGCCTGGCCGACTGCGCACGCCTTCGCACCGAGTGGATGAACGGACTCATGTTCTACCTCAGGAACGAGCTGCCCGTTATTCGCGGCCATGTCAACTATGTGGACTCGCCGTGGGCAATCACCTCAGTCAGCCAGGCCCAGTTCTGGCAGCGCCCCTTCACCGACTACCACGACGGCACGGTCCGGGAATGCCTGTCGACGATCATCTCCGACTGGTCGGCACCCGGCATGTTCAACCGGAGGCCCGCGCGAGAATGCACGCCCGCGGAGATCGCCCGCGAGGCCTGGGAACAGATCAAGGCCCACCTCAACAGCCATGGGAAGGAGGTGCTGACCGATGCCATGCTCCATTCGTGGTTCCTCGACCCGGCCATCACCGCGGCGGGAACCCCCGCCGTGGCGAATGCCAGCCCCCTGTTCGTCCAACACCCGGGCTCCTGGCGCGACCGTCCCGACTCCAGGACCGCCCTGCGCAACCTGTTCCTGGCCGGCGACTGGATCCGTACCGACATCAACGTCAGCACCATGGAAGGCGCCAACGCTGCGGCTCGACAGGCCGTCAACGCCCTCCTGGACGCCGACGGATCCACCCTGCCCCGCTGTACCCTGGGCGTGCTCCACCGGCCCCCGGAGTTCGAGCACCTCAAGGACGCCGACCGCGAGCGATTCGACCGTGGTCTTCCGAACCTCTACGACCCTGACCGCCTCACGCCCGAAACCACCGCCCGGGACCACAGCCCAGCACTGGAGACAGGCGTCGGCCCACGCCACGAAGGATGAATCCTCGGCGGACCAGGCCAGCGATGCGCTCCGAGCAGTCCTGCCCTACAGAGTGGGGGTGAGAGTCAGGCCAGCGGAGCAGACAGCGAACCTCATGCCCGTCACACTCGCGCCGTCTCCGAAAGCACGGGTCAAAACCGCCGCGAACGCGGGATTCACCACGATGCCGGTCTCATCGATTCCCAGAGTCTGATCCAGCAGGGACAGATGGAGCGCAGTGAGATCGACAGCGTATTCAAGAATGTCCATGCGCGTACCCACTGGATCGAAGCTGCTCCTCACTTGGAACTCGGGGTCGGCCGTCGGCAACGAGGTTCGAGGCTCGGTCACCTCGACGAAGGCACCCGTTGCCGTCTCGAGCCGGAACCCGCCGCGAAAGGTGACCCGACCACGGCCGGTGACATCCAGCCGACCGCCCGGGTCGGTGAGCGTCGTTCCCGGCTCCGCTCGGTCCATGAGCTGCACGCCGGGTGCCATGGCACGAAACCCGACCCCCAGGTCGGAAAGAGCCTTCCACTGCTCAGGACTGACATGACAGGTGACCGTGCCACCATCAAGGGCCACATGCACCCCTGCGGCCCGGGCAGTCGCCACCCCGCCGACCAGGACGAACGCTCCGAGAGAAGCGACAACGCGCTTTCGCATGAAGATCCTCACCCGTTTCATGACCGGCTCCACAATCGGCCTTCTGCCCGATCGGCTCCGGGCACTGACCGACCGGCCCGCAGGCACCTCCAGAACGCCCGGCGACCGCACGGCCCCGGTCCGGCCATACAGCCAGGAGCGAAGCCGATCGTGGTCTTCTTGCCACAGCATCAACCTGCTCGACCACTTGTGCGAGCCGGCCGGTCCATCGGCGGCCACGGTGCCGTCGAACGCGGGCCGGTGAGTCCGAGCGGCGCACAGCCACCCGGAGAACCGGCACCCAACGCCGCCCCGCCCACCGGCCGGCCGCGCACATCCATCCAGTGGAACTGTCAGCGGGCACGTCGCGTACACGGCGGCGTGAGGGTAGGACTCGACGGCGCTCAAGCACCGGAAGCACGGGGCAGAACAGTCGGAGGGAATCGGCATGGCGTCTCACGTCGACACACGGCAGCCGCTGCGGCGCCTCACCGTGGCACTCACCGCGCTGGCACTCTGGGCCGGGTGCCCGGGCAGCGCGGCAGCCGCACCGGCACAGGGGCGGCAGGTCCCGCCAGTAACGTGGGAGGACTGCCCACAGGACTCCCTGACAGGCCTGCCGAAGGACGTCGACCCGGCCCTGATGCGCTGCGCGACCTACGCCGTCCCGCTGGACCACGCGCATCCCGAAGGCAGCACGGTGCCGCTGGCCCTGATGAAGCGCAGCGCCAAAGACCCGGGTAAGCGGATCGGATCGATCCTCACGAACTTCGGCGGCCCCGGCACTGCGGGCTGGGGCGCGCCCGTCGTCGCGGAGTACTTCTTCTCGCCCGCGGTCCTGGAACGCTTCGACGTGGTCGCGTTCGACCCGCGCGGGGTCGGACGCAGCATGCCGTTGCGCTGCTACACCTCCCAGCAGCAGTTCGACACGGTCGACGCCATGCTCATGCGCGACCCGGTCACCCCGCAGCAACTCGCCGACGAGACCGACGCCCTGCGCGCCCAGGGTGACCTGTGCCGCGACAACGCCGGACCGTTGCTAGGCCACATGTCCACGGCCGTCGTGGCGCGGGACCTGGATCTGCTGAGACAGGCGGTCGGCGACGAGAAGTTGACCTACTTCGGCGTCTCCTACGGGACGTTCCTCGGCGACACCTACGCGAACATGTTCCCGGACAAGGTCCGCGCGATCGTGAACACCGGCAACACCGACCCGGCCCTGCGCTCCTCCGACGGGACCCGCTACGAACACGACCGCGCGCTCAACTACGAGGACGTGCTCGACTCGGTGCTCCAGCGCTGCAAGCAGGCCGGCGTGCCGGCCTGCCCGTTCGCAGACGGGAACCCGCGGGCCAAGTTCGACGCGATCCGCGACCACCTGCGCGCCCACGCCGACTCGGCGGTCACGACCGCCGACGGCACGAGCGTGACGCTCAACTCATTCGTCAACGACCTCTACGGCAGCCTCCCCGACCCCGCCACCTACTCCGCACTGGCCAAACGCTGGCAGGCCCTCCACGACGCACTGCCCCCGGAGAGCGGTGCAGGCTCCGCCCGCCCGCGCACCGCCGGCACCCCGTTCACCGGGAACAACGCCAACCCGGCGGTCAACTGCAGCGACATGCCCTACCCCCGCGACGTGAACGGCCTCGCCGGCCTGGCCGACACCTGGGAGAAGGACGCCCCCACCTTCGGCCGCCCGCAGGTCTTCAACGGCCTCAACCAGTGCTCGACCTGGCCCTACACACCAGCCCCGGACGACGACGTCTACCGCGGCCCCTGGAACACCTACACCGGGAGCACACCGATTCTCCTGGTGAACGCCCTCCACGACCCCGCCACCCCGTACTCCTACGCCCAGAACGCAGCCCGTGAACTCGGCCCCTCCACACGGCTGCTCACCGTCGACGCCTTCGGGCACGGTTCCATCTCCCCGGACGAGAGTGCCTGCGCCGCCGGGCACATCACCACCTACCTCCTCACCACCACCGCCCCCGACCCGGACACCACCTGCACCGACCCAGCTCAGCCCTTCACACCCTGACCAGCACAGCCACACCGGGCCGCGTACCGGCGGGGGTCCAGGACCGGGCGGCCCAGGTCACGGTCGGCGGGAGCGGGCCGGCCGTTGTACGGGGCCAGCTCCAACCGATCGGACGCGGCGGGGTCCGGGGTGGGGCAAGTGGTATCGGTCATCGCGCGATACCCCCGATAGTCGGGAACGAGACACGGACGGCTGTCCCGGCCCGGGCAGGCCCGGGACAGCGGGTGTGCGGGTCGCGGTACGGGAGGGGTCAGCCGGTCTCGGCCTCGTGCCGGTGGAGGACGTCCAGGAGCGCTGTCTGCCGCTCAGTCAGCTTCCCGTCGGTGCGGGCGATCGCCTGCTTCCGCAGCCAGGTCCCGGGCCGGAAGGCCGGGTGTCGCCGAGGCCGGTGCGGTTGGCCGGGCCGTGCAGGGTGCCGCCGGCTGCGGGGTAGGCGAGCAGGCGGCGGTAGGAGCGGTTCCGGGCGCCCAGCTCGTCCAGCGCGTCGGCCCTCTCCGCGCCGGCCACCAGCAGGATCCGCTCCATGCGGGTGGGGCACCGGTCGGTGTGCCAGACCTCGGTGACGGTCAGGTCGCGGCCCACCCAGGTGATGTGGATGTTCGCGGTCCGGTCCGGCGTGGCAGTCCTCGCGCTCGCGGTGGCTCGGGTGTTCTGCTCCCTCGCGATCCCGCATAGCTCTCACACCCTGGAGGGCGCCCGCGAAGCCCGAGCAACACTCCTGGTGCTGCCGAACCTCGTGCGGGAGCGCGGATAGCCGGATGGGCGGCGTCGAGGTGGTCTGCTGCGGGTGCTACGACTGGGGTTCGATGGTCGCACCCACGGCTCTGAGCGCCATGCTCAGCAGTTCCCGGTTGCTGCTCACCGCCTTCACGAATGCCGGTTCGAGATCCTGCTCCCTCGGCAGGGACAGCTCGTCCGTCCACCAGTGGAGAGCGTCCTTCGCTTCCGGAAGCGCGAGCGGTGTTCGAGTACGAGCCCGTGGTTGGGCCGGGACGAAGACCGTCATCGCTGATCCGTCGGATGCGGGGGTGGTATCCGCGGGCTGCGGATCGGTCCTCGGGCCGGTTTCCTCGCGGGCCAGTCTGCAGAGCCTGTCGATGATGATGCTGACGCTGTGCACCTGCTCGGGTGTCACCCATCGCACTCGGCCGGCGAGGTGGACGGCAACGTCGTGGGTGAAGTCCCAGTTCTGTCGGCGGGTGCTGCAGAAGAGGTTGTAGATGGTGGTTCGCGAGGGCACTGGCGCCCTGTGCGGTGCGGGGACGCTCTTCGAGCTCTTCTTCATGTCAGTGGCGATCGATCCCACCGATGGGTACCGCGCGTAGGAGTGCAGCTGGTGAAGGGCTTCGTTGAGCGTTCGGTGCGCTCCCGGCGGCAGGTCCGGCCGGCTCAGCTGTCCCGCCACGCCCATCTTCGGCCCCTCTCGGCATCGAGTCCCCCGTTCAACGGCGTTCAAGGCCGTTCAACGCTGTCCCATACTAGGCCGATCTGACAGTGCGTCGGACCTGTTCGCTTCCATTGGTTCAGCGCGTCTCTGTAATACTGGCATTGGGGGAAGATTCTTCGCGTCATCGAATCCGCGAAGGAGATTAGCCAATGAGCAAGAAGCGTCTGAGCACCGCCCGCAATCTCGCGCGCACTGCCCTCTTCAGCGGCGTCCGGGGCATCGCCTACGGCACTGGATCGGTCCTTGCCGGGCTCCTCGTGTGGCTTGTCAAATCCACCTTCTGAACGAATTGATAAGGCGGGCGCCGGTTCATCCAGGCGCCCGCCTCGTTTTGCGAAATTCAACGTTCTTGGATCCATTGCATCAGCGAAGAACGCACATGCGGCGGACTTGCCGTTTCAATTCCTGTCTGGAACTGACCGGCCGTGCGGAATCTGGGTAATGCTGCAGGGGGTTTCTCCGGTGCTTCTGGCCTGCTTCGGCCAGCGTTCGGCGTGGAGGAGGCGCACGACCCACCAGGGATCGTCCTCGGGCGGGCCGTGCTTCTCGGCGCGGCGCAGGGCTCGGGCGGTGGGCAGGTCCAGGCTGAGGGGCCGGCGCTTGTCGGTGCGGCGCCGGCGGTCGCAGGGCGGGCATTCCAGGCGGTCCGGGCCGGCCCGTTCGTCGAGTTCGTGCTCGGCGTCGTGAGTGCCACCGAGGGGGCCGTGGCAGGTGTGGCAGGGGTGCAGGGCGTACCCACAGCCGGGTGGTCGAAGGTCTTGGGCCGCAGGCCGAGGGACCTCACACCCTGACTGCGCCACATCTGCTCGAACTCCTCGCTGACACTGCGCAGTTCTGCGACCGTGGCGGCCATCCGGGGATCGTCGGGGTGGTGGCCGGCGGCCAGCCGCAGTGCTTCGACCGCGCACTGCGCGACGCCGCGCCAATCCGTGTAGAGCGCGCGGGCCGCCGGGTCCAGGAAGAGCGAACGCAGGACCTGGCGGCGGTCCGCGAGTGGCGAGAGCAGGGCATCGGCCAGGGTGTTGGCCGCCAGCACTTCGAGGCGGCGGTTGACGACGTACGCGACCGCGGCGGGGAATGCCCCCATCAGCTGGAGCAGGGCCGGCGCCGCGCTGTCCGGCGCGTCGGCGGCCTCGGTTCTGGGCAGCAGGCCGGCGAGGCGGTAGGCGTGCCAGTGGGCGTCGGCGCTCAGGCGTCAGAGTGGACAGACCCGCCGTCGGCGTGCGCGGTGGCGGGGGTGCCGGCATGGAGAAGGGCAGGTGCCGCGGGTCGCTGCCCTCCGAGGTGACGACCCGCGGCACGTTCGGTCACCCCTCTACGGGGTGGTCACTTCGCCTCGTTCCAGGCGGAGGCGGCCGGCGTGCCGGTGTTGGCGGCGAACACGGATTCGTCGAGGTCGATGTCGGCGTAGAAGACGCCCAGGTCGTAGCCGTCGCCCTGGGTGTTGACGGTGACGGTGATGGAGGTGTCGCCGTTGCGCAGGAACGGGGAGACGTTCCAGCGGTTGGTGTCGTAGCCGAAGTTGTTGCGCGGGGCGGGGTTGCGGGGGAAGGTTCCGCTGGATCCGGGGGCGCCGACGGTGGAGTTGAAGGCGTCGTCCGCCGGGTGGTCGGCGTCGGTGAACCGGGTGAGCGGGCCGTTGGTGGACTTCACGTCCAGGGTGTCACCGGTCCACTTGTGGTCGCCGTCGTAGACGACCCAGCCGAGGTGGCCGGTGACCGGGCCGGTGGCGGGTGTGCGGATGCCGTTGAGGGTGCCGGACAGGGCGGGGCTGTTGGGCAGTTCGGGCTGGAAGCCGTCCCAGAGGTGGACGTGGCGCAGCGGTGCGCAGGGGTCCTCGTAGGCGATGGCGATGGACCAGCCGCCCCAGCTGTGGGGCTTGACCACGGAGTCCATGTTCGCGCCGGTGTAGGTGCCGGTGCCGTGGCTGCGGACGAGGTCGGTGATGTCGGCGGAGGCCTGGTAGCTGCTCTCCTCGTCGGTGGTGATGTAGCCGATGGACGGCTGCTGGTTGGCGATGTTGGTGTAGTCGCCGTCGCCGGGGAACTTGAGGTAGATCTCGTCGATGCGGTCCTCGGGCAGGACGGTGTCGCCGATGCCGCGGGTTCCGCCCCAGTAGAGGCGGGCGTACTTGACGGTCGCGCCCGGGGGGAGGCTGAGGTCGGCGGAGCTGGCGGAGTAGATCGGGTCGCCGAGCGGGCCGATGGAGCCGGGGTCGATGTTGACGTACTTCATCTGGTAGTTGTTGTTGATCGGTCGGGTGCCGGCGCCGGTGCGGGCCTGCTCGCAGGGAGGCTGGGTGGGGTCGACGGGCGGCTTGGTCTCGTCGCACGTCATCAGGGCGTTGCCGATGTGGGTGACGGAGCCGTGGAATTCGCCCTGGAACCGGGTCGTGAAGGGCAGCCGGTTCTCGATGATGGTCGTCGCGGCGCGGTGGCCCCGGGCGGGTTCGGTGCCGCGCGAGTGGGCGCTGGGCGCGGCGAGCGCGCAGGTAGCCGAGGCGACGGCGACCGCGACGGCGAGCGTGCGGCGGGCAGAGGGGGTGGTACGGGGATGTGGCAACGGGTCCTCCGGTGCGAGGCGCTTGCGGGAATGGCCTCCACAGGAGCACGATCCGGACCGTTGATCGGCCGATTCCCCCGAACGAGGGCGCGCCCGGCACCGCGAGGCCGCCCCCAGAAAGGCCTGTGTGTGATCGAACAACGCCACGCCGCCGTCCACTGCGCCAGGGCCGAAGCGGTGACCGTGGACCGCACCAGGACAGGCAGGCCGCTGGCTGCGGACCGGCGGTCCGCAGCCGGCGGCCGCCCGGTGCGCAGCGCGGCTCGGCGCCACACTGGCCGGCCGGCACCCTTTTCTACCGCGACCACGTGTTGGCCGACGCCGTCCACGAGCAGTTCGACCGCCGCGCCGCCATCGCGCCCCTGGTCAGGGACGAGCCGTCGCTCGGCCCGACATCGCCTTCGGCATCGCCGCCACCACCGCGGTCGAGGACCGGTTCGGCAACCACCTGCTCCGCTGCCAGCGCGACGACCGGAGCTCTCTGCTCACACCTCTGCCGGATTTCCCGCAACCGAAAGGCGGTGCGTGATGTCAGTGATCAAAGCCGACCGGACCTGGCCACGCACACCTGAACGACACCGGCAGGCCCCGGCGCGCCCGCCGGCCGGTCCCCTTGCCCCGTACGGTGCTGAACGAGCTCGGCCGCGAACCGCCCGCCTTGGTCGCGAGGAGGGAAGCCGCCACCGAAGGCGGCCGGGCCAGTGGCGCGGGCGGCGCCAGGGCCGCCCGCCGACAGCACGGCACGAGGACGCCAGGGCGCGTCCGTCCGGTGGCGGCCGACCGCAGGTGCGCCATCACCGGAGCGGCCCCGCCCCTCCTGCCCGGGCCCGGGAACGAGCACTCCGGCGCTCCCCCGGATCAGTGCCCGCGACGCAGCCACCTGGCCGCGAGGTGACCCAGGAACAGGTAGACCACGGCGGGAATACCGTAGTTGAGCAGGGTCCGCAGCCATCCCTGGGAAGGCGTGAACAGGTCGCGGGCCCATGCGGACAACCAGTCGGCCGCACCACGGACCCACCGCGCCAGATCGTTGGAAGGATTCGCGTCCAGCAGGTACAGGACGATCCACAGGCCCAGGACGCCCGCGACGACGTCGGCGAGGACCATGACCGCGCGGGCCGTACCCGCCCCTCGATATCTGCCATTCATGACCGACGTGTAGCCGCAATCACGCGACCAAAACCGAAAAACCACCAACCATGTACCACCACAACGAAGTTGCCCGAAGCGCATCGAAGGGCCCGCGACAGGGTCCGCAACGAGCCACCACAGCGGGCCCACCGCGCCAGCCATCCCCGGGCAGGGCGCCCCCACGGGAGCGACCAGCAACGGGCCCGACGCCCCAGGACGATCCGCACGCCCAACCGGCCGGAGCCCGCGGCAGAACCGGCCGCGTCCGAACAGTGCACCCAACGACCGCCCCGCTTCCTCCCCCAGCAGACCGGACCCTTCCCGACCCGGCACAGGACGGCCCCGCAGCCTGCGGCCGCGGCAAGACCGAGACCCTCCAGGCCGACGACGGTACTCCGTGCACGGAAACCGGCGCTCGCTCGGCCGGCGGCCGGCGCGAGGAGCAGGCGGCCTGTGCCGACGACCTCGGCGAACGCGCCGTGCGCGAGGCCGCCGTGCACCAGCAGCCCGGCCGGCGGGACCGGCACCCGCAGGGCCCTCGCCGACCGCGTACCGCCACCGGAACGTCAGGGCCTTCCCACCCACCGTGCCGTCGGCCCACAGGAAGATCTACGGCACGCCCCTCGGCGGGCAGGCCTCATGACGCCCGATCAGCCGCAAAATTTCCTGCCCTCCGGACCCAGGAACAACACCACCACCCGTGCCGGGAAACCCCTCCCCCGCAGCACCGACACCCCCGCGCCCGCGCCCACACAACGTCAAACACCGACCCGACCGGCCCCGCAGAGGCCGCGCTCCCCGCGAAGACAGCTCCACCGCCCGGTGACACCGGCCCGGCACCGCACCCGCCGACCGCCACCTCACCCACCGCGCAACCGCTGCCCCGCCGCCCCGCCCCTCCAAAGAGCCGGCAAGAACCGCGCACCCGGACAGCAACCCTCACCCTTGCCCAGCCGACTACGTACCACCATCGGCAACCGGACCACAGCGCGCCGGGTGGACAGGATCCGCCCGGGCCATGAAGCCCTGCCCGCCACCGCACGAAACAGCCCCCGCCCGGGTCGGGCGGGGGCTGCGACGAGCGGTCCCGGCATCAACCGTCCCGGGTTAGCGCGGGGTCCGCTCCCGGTGCGGGCCGAGGCCGATCACGCCCTGCGGGGCCATCGACGGGCAACGGCCCGTCACCGATCACCGTCCCCCGATCATCGCCCACCACCGGCGATCGGTGCGACCAGAGGTGTCAGAGGAACTCGATGGACACGGACTCCACGTTGCCCCAGCCGCAGTAGGCGTTGGTGCGGGTCGCACCGGTCACCACGCTGCTCGTCCCGGACCCACCGAGGGTGCAGTAGACACGGACACGCCACTTGTAGGAACCGCTGGTGGTGCACTGCCCCCACCCGTTGGTGAGATTCTTGCCCGCCTTGCACGAGGGCCCCAGAGCGGAGGGCACCGCGTCGCGGGCGACGGCCTGGGCGGGCACCGCCACACCCCCCAGCGCCAGCACCGCTCCCATTCCCAGTCCCGCCACCGCTGCACGCAAACGCATGGTCACTCCTTCGGTTCGTCGGAAGCTCGAACAGGACGCCAGCCTGGACGAACGACCCCACCGCGGACAATGCCCGTCGCTGTCCGGGACACCGATTGCAGTGTCCGGGCCGGTCAGGGCCCTGTCCGGCCGTGTCCGGGACCCGCTCGGACCCCGCACCGGACCCGGGCACCGCCCGGCGCCCTTCGTCACAACGAACCGCCGGCCGATCACAACCCGCTCCCCGCAACACCCGCGGCCCCCGCAGACCCCAACAGTGCCGGGCCCACCGATCCGGACACGCCCGATCCGGACACGCCCGATCCGGAAGGACCCGACGGCCCGGTACGGGAAGATGCACACACTGATGAGCACGGCGTTCACTCAGCGTGCCGCCCAGCGGTCAGCGGATCGGACCGAGGAGAGGCGACGGTCAGCGGCGACCGCCCAGACGCGCCGGGCCGAGCAGGTACAGGCGATCCAGGAGTTCCTCGCCTGCGCCCAGCGCGCCGAGCCGGCCGCCTACTCTCGCCCGCAACCGTGGGGTGCCGACGAGGACGGCTGGATGTCCGGGGCGCAAGCCCTGATGACCACGCTCTGGACGGCTGATCGCGGAATCGCCCTGCTGTGCGACCCGGACCTGGAGGGCCCGGCCCGCGCATACGCACGCGCACTCAACCAGGCGGTCTGGCGGGAGATCGGTGACGTCGAGGTCAACGAGCACCTGGAAGAGCACAAGAACGCCTTCATGACTGCCGCCCGGGCAAGTCTGGCCCGCATCTGACCGACCACCCCGGACTGCTGGTATCCACTGAAGCCCAACGACTCCAACGGCGACGAGTAGACCGCCTCAGCCTTCACCGCAGGTTCCTTGCGGATTAAGCGCCCACCGGGATCGGTGACCTCCTCGTGGCGCCGGGCGCGTGCGACGCCGGGTACGGGCGGCCCCGGGCCCAGTCGGCCGACGCGGCCGACGCGGGCGACAGCGGCCGGAGTCCGCTCCCGCCGTGGAGCGGTCAACCGGCGGTGTCCACCAGGAACGTCTGACCGGCTGCCCCCGTGCACCGCTGCTGGGCGATCTCGGCACCCTCCACGTGATCGTCACCGCCGTTGGCCCCCAGACACATACCATTGATCACCACACGGATCCGGAATCCCTGCGCCGGGGAGCGGCCGACAGGTTCGAAGAAGAAATGCTGGCTGGTGCGGTCAGCCGAACAACTCTCCCAGGGCCAGGGCTCGAACAGACCCTCGACGACGTGTCCGCTACCGAGCGCCGTGAGACAGCCGTTGCCGTGGACGGGATGGCTCCACTGGATGAAGAAGGAACCGGCACGGCCCACGGGCACCAGCGACACGTCCGGCGGCGCGGCACCGGCGCAGTCACGCTGGACGGCGATCTCGCTGCGGTAGCGACCCTCACGGTCATGGCCCTCACTCACACACAACCGCGGATCGACAGCCGACCGGATACGGGTAAGACCCGGCAACGGAACGAGGACCGAGGAGGCACCGGCCCCACCCCCCAACGAGTCCGCCCCGCCACCCCGCCCCCCGGGCACCAACACCCACACCACCACACCCGCCACCAGCAGAACAACGCCCACGCCAGCCACAATGACCCCCCAGCCCGCACGGACACCGCCCCGAACGCCACGGCCCGCGGCAGCCCGTCCGACGGGCGGTTCCCCCAACCCGTCGGACGGCAGAACACCGCTCGCGGAAGCCGACTCGCCGACGGTGGCGGGCGAAGAAGGCGGCTCGGCGCGCGCCAGCCTGTTCCTCGCCTCCACCCAGTCAGCGGCGGCCGCACCCCGTCCACAGGCACGTACGAAAGCACGGACCGTTTCCGGGCGCGGGAGCGAGTCCCGCCGCAGCATGTCCGCCACAGTGCTGCGCGCCAGCACGTCCCCGCCCTGCCTGGCGTTCGCCTCCAACTGCCGCAACGTCAGCTTGGCCTGTTCCTTGAGTTGCCGCAAGCAGTCGACGAACTCGGCGGCGCTGACGGCCTCATGCGGCAACGGATCGCGTGTTCCCATGCCGCACCATCCTCGTCCCGGGCACGGCCGTCGACAATCCGCGAATGCGCCAATACCCGGCGCCGCGGCGAACGGGCGGCCGTGACCGACCGTGCCAGTCGTGCCACGATCAGCCGTCGATGACCAGCTCGCGCAGGCCCACGATGCTGCCCCCCAGGTAACCAGGCCCCACGCCACCGCTCAGCCTACGGGGAGGTCAACGGGCTTCCACTGCCCCACCGCGGATGGCCACCACGACGCCCCTGGCACCGTTCTTCTCCGGACTGAGGCATGTCTCGGAGACATGTACGAACTACTTCCGCATCCAGCGGCGGGGCCAGGTTCCCGCTGAAGGGCAGCTCTTGAGGAGCTCGCGGCGCGCTGAGGTCAGCGTTCGGAAGCGTCGTCTCCGCGGACCTGAAGGTCCGGCTCTCCGCCTACCTGACCGCCCAGGAGCGACCGGTCGAGAGCGTCCAGGAGTTCGTCCTGTGCCGTCTCGTCGGGGCTTCAGGTTTCGTAGGTGCACCACCAGCAGCTCAGGACCGTTCACCGCTGCGGCCGGCATCCGCTCCGGCAACGCCCATGCCATGGCCAGCCCCAAGCTCTGGTGAGACATCACCGAGTGTGTGGAGAACCACCGACCTTCACGTGGAGCCGTGCTCGCCCCGACCCCCGCCGTCACCAACCTTGGCCACGCTCGTCGTCAGGCCGGACCAATCCGGTCGGGGTGGCCGCTCCGAAGAATTATGCCCGGCAGCGTTCGCCAGGTGTGCCGGGGCAGGAGACGAACCCGCACTTGGGGGTGCAGAACGTGAGTGCCGGTCCCGCTACAGCCGATCCCGGGGCCCACCGCCGCCTGACGTTCCCTCAGGGCCAGCGGGCGAAAAGCCGGGTGGGCGTAGCGTTCACGCGCCAAGCCCTTCAGGACTGGTTCCCCGAGCTGCCGCCTCCGGCGGAGGCGGACGTGGTGATGGTGGTGGCGGAACTGCTGGCCAACGCCACGTGCCACGCGGGAGGCCCGCTCGCCCTGGACTTGGGCGCCGCCGCGGACGACTCGGTACTTCGCATCATGGACGCCGGGTCCGGGTGAACTCGGGGAGCAGCCGCCGTGACATGCTCGGAGCATGATGGACCACAGGCCCGCCGCGGCCCAGCTCGACCACTGCCCTCCACCCGGGGAAGACCCGGAGGCGGGGCTGGTCCGGGAGGTACTGGCGGCCCTGCCCGGCTCGGTGCTCTTCCTGCGGCCCCGGCACGCCCCACACGGACCGGTGGTGGACTTCCTGCTGGAGGCCGCCTCCCCCCGGGCGGTCGACATCGCCGGGCGCCGAGGCCCGGAACTGCTCGGGCTGAGCGTTGTCGCCGCCTATCCGGGCATCGGGACCACCGACCTGTGGCGCGCCTACCTCGACGTGCTGGCCGGCGCGGACTCCTACGAGGGGGAGGTCGACTACGAGGAGAACACGGCCGGCATCCCGCACCGCTCCCGCTACCAGGTCCGCGTGGCGCGGTGCCTGGGCGGGCTGGTCGTCTCCTTCACCCGGCTGGACATCAGCGAGCGCGAGCAGCACCGTCTGGCGCTGATGCAGAGTCTGGGCCGGATGGGGTGGGTGGACCGCGATCTGGTGAGGGGCCGCATCGTCTGGTCCGAAGAGGTGTACGCGATCTTCGGCCGGGACCCCGCTCGAGGCCCCGTGCCGCTGGAGGAGCTCGCCACCCACGCCGAGGGTGACGATCGTCCGGTGATGGAGCAGGCGGTGCGGGGCCTGCTGAAGGCCGGTGAGCCGGTGGACCGGACCTTCCGCATCCGCGTGCCCGGTCAGCAGGTGCGCCATGTGCGCATCATCGCCGAGACGGAGAACGATGCGGCGGGCCGGCCCGTCCGAGTCCATGGACTCTTCCAGGACCTCAGCGCGGCCAAGGCGGCCGAGCGACAGATCCTTCACCAGAAGCGCAGTGCCCTCGTCCAGCAAGGCCAGCTGGCGGCCGAGCGCGACCTCGCGGCCCGCCTCCAGGAGACCCTGCTCCCAGCCCCGCAGCAGGAGCTGACCCTGGCCGGGCTGGCTGTCGACGTCGCCTACCTTCCCGTCCAGGAGGGGCTCAGGCTCGGCGGGGACTGGTACAGCGCCGTCGAACTGCCCAACGGCAACGCCCTCCTCGTGGTCGGCGACGTCGCCGGCCACGGCCTCGACTCGGTGGCCACCATGGCCCAACTGCGCTTCACCGCCAAGGGCATGGCCATCACAGGCACCCCACTGCCCGAGATCCTCGCCAACCTCAACACCCTGCTCCTGCACACCTCCGGTCAGCACCTCCACACCGCCACCATGATCATGGCCGTCTACGAGCCCGCCACCGCCCGCCTGACCTGGGTCCGCGCCGGACACCCCCCGCCGCTGCTGGTGCGCGACGGCCGAGCCCGCGCCCTGCCCACCCCTCCGGGCATGCTGCTGGGCGCCGTCCACACCCCCCGCTTCGAGGCGGCCACCGTCGACCTGCTCCCCGGCGACCACCTGCTGCTCTACACCGATGGTCTGATCGAGCGGCCCGGGGAGTCCATCGACCGGGGCATGAAGCGCCTCGCCGCCACCGTCGAAGCCACCGACCTCGCGGCACCCCGGGCCCTGGACGGCCTGGTCCCCGCCTTGGTCACGCCCCAGGAGCGCCGCGACGACATCTGCGTCCTGCACCTGGCCCGGTGACCGGTCCCGCGCGTCAGGGGGTGGGTTCCGGTGCCGCGGTCTTGAAGACGGTGCCGGTCCCACTGGTCTGCGGCAGTCGCGGGACCTGTTCACCGGGCGCCACCAGGCGCAGGTCGACACCGGTGTTCCCTCGCCGGGCACAGCCGCCTGCCGGACCACCTGTTACCGGCTCCCGGCCTCGGCCTCCCCAGCTCGGGCGGCGGCCGCCGCCCCCAGCAGCAGCCAGCCGTCGACCTCCACTGCTCGTCGCTCCCCCGGTCGCCACCCGCGGGCCAGCGCCACGTCGAGCAGAGCCCGGACGGCACCTGGTTCGTGCAGGTTCAGCTCTGCCCCTGCCCTCTGGGCGAAGCCCACGTCCCCGGAGCCGAACGGCGCCCCGCCCGGGATGTACCGGCCGGGCCCGTCGGCAAAGACGATTCTCAGCGGGCCGCCGGCGCCGGCCGTCTGCGGGGACAGGGTGAGGACCTGGCGGCAGTCCACGGACCGGCCGTCATCGTCCCTTCGGTGGCTGTGGCGCATCGTCCACACGTACACGTCCTCGTCGGTGACCAGTCGGCGAGGCTTCTTCGAATGGCGAGGCACGCATCCGAGGGTACGCGGCGGCCTGTACCGCACGACACTCCTGGTGGTGGTCACCGGTCGTTGATGGCGGTCCGCACGCGGGTGTCGGTGCGCGGGGTGCCCTCGGCCCGCGCGTCTACTGCGGGGCAAGCGACGCGACCAGCTCGGAGGCGGCCAGCAGCCGGACCGTGCCCGCGTCCAGGGCCGCCCGGTGCAGCGCGTACGCCTGGGCCCCGGCGGGCAGGGCGAGGTCGCCGCGCAGCAGGAACGCCGGCTGCGCGCCCGTCAGGTCCACGGGGCCGGTGTCCGGGTCGGTGTCCGGGGTGCCGATCCGGGCGGCGAACGCGGGGATGTCCTCGCCCGCGCGGCGCCGGTAGCCGTCGGCGGTGCCGTCGAGGTGGCGCACCGCCACGGTGCGGCTGCGGGCGGCGGCATGCCAGAGGGCAACCTCGCCCAGGCCCACGCGGGCGCCGGAGGCGAAGTGGTCGGTCAGGTGCCGGCCGAGCGCGGCCAGGGCGTCGGTGTGCCGGTGGACGGCGTGGTGGGTGCCGCTCCCGCCCTGGACGACGTCGAGCCAGCGCAGGGTCCGGCCTGCGACGTCCAGGACCATGGGGATGCTGGCCTTGGCCGGGCTGGTCAGGTCGTAGCGCTGCTCGACCTGGCGCGGGTCGAAGACGGGGCCGGTGGTGCCGGCCTCGTCGCGGACCATGACACCGGCGAACGCCTCCGCGAGCCGGTCGAAGGGCACGTTGTTGTAGCTGAGGACGACGGCGACGACGTAGCGCACGCCGGCGGCGGCCAGCCGGTCCAGGTCGAGGTCGGCGAACTCGCTCGCGCCGTCCGGGGCCGGGGCGCCGGTCAGGTCCCCGGAGTGGACCGCCGCTTCCTCGGCGAAGCGCAGGCGGGTGTAGTGGCAGGTGCCGATGTGGTTCCAGTCGGCTTCGAACATCGCCGCGGCCAGGTCCAGGTCGGTCCGACCCGAGATGTCCGACTCCGTCCAGTGGACGAACAGGCGCAGCGTACCGTGGCCCAGCCGACTGCGTCCGCCGACGGCCCCGTCCCGCGAGGCCGGCGGCGCAGTGGTGGTGGAGAACGGCGAGCCGAGGCGCTCGGCGGGCAGGAGACGCTCCGCGCGCGGTTCGTCGAGCGCGCCGTGCGGGTGCGAGAACGGCTGGGACAACGGACGCCGCGGACCGGAGTGACCACTTCTGGCTGACAGTCCGTCACTGGCCCCGAAGCCCTGGCCCGCCCGGGCCGGGCGGCGCGGAGCGCTCCCGCGCCGGCGGGTCGGGCCCGCTGTTTCAGGCCGCTGCGGCCAACAGGTCGGCGCGGCCGAACAGCAGGGCGTAGCCGCGGGGCAGGTGGGTGAGGAGGCGGTCGGTGAGGTGGTCGCCGGTGTGGGTGGTGAGGGCGGTCAGGACGGAGGAGGCGTCCCAGCGGGCGGCGGTGAGGCTGGTGTTCAGGGTGTGGGCGAGGGTTTCGACGAAGGCGGGGGCGGTGACGGGCGTGGGGAGGGGGATCTGGGCGGCGAGGACGGCGCGGGCCCGTTCGGGCAGGGCTGCGGCGAGGTCGCAGCGTTCGTCGCCGGTGAGCTGGGATCCGAGGACGGCCAGGACGGCGTCGAGGGCGCGTTCGGCTTCCTCGTCGGTGGGGTAGCGACCGAGGTTGCGGACCTGCTGGAGGAGGTGGCGGTAGGGGGTCATGACCGTGGAGCCTTCCAGGAGCCGGCCGATGGGTGGGCCGGCGGCGTGCGGGGGGGCGGGGTCAGGGGCGCGTCCCTGCGGTCGGGCGGCCGAACAGCAGGTCGTAGCCGGGCGGCAGCTGGAGCAGGACCTGGTCCATGAGGTCGTCGCCGGCGGCGTCGGCCACTGTGGACAGGACGGCGCCGACGTCCCACAGGGCCGTGGCGTCGGTGGCGCCCTCGATCCAGGCCGCGGTCGCGCGCACGAACCGCTCGGCATTGAGGGGCGCGGCGGCCTGCAGCGGGTTGAGCAGGATCAGGGACATGGTCTCGGGCAGTCGGGCGGCCAGTTCCGCCCGCACGTCGCCGACCAGGTGGGCGCCGAGCAGGGCGAGAACCACCCGGGCGGCCCGCTCGGCCTCGTGCAGGCTGTCGTACTCACCGCGCTCCCGGACCTCTTCCAGGAACGCCTCCCATCGAAGCGTCATCGCAGTTCTCCCTCCGTTCCGAGGCCCGGTGCGCCCGGGTGATCTCAGGGCTCGACAGCCAGGCGCCGGTGCAGACCGGTCAGCTCGAGCAGCCGCACTACGCAGCGGCCGGCCCCGTGCAGGACCAGGCGGGCGCCGCACCGGTCGGCCCGGCCCTGGGCCCGGACCAGGGCGTCCAGGCCCGCGCAGTCCATGAACGTCACCTCCGACAGGTCCAGGACCACCTCCCGGTGCGACTCGAGGGCGGTGGCCAGAGCACGGTGCAGCGAGGGTGCGGCGTCGAGGTCGATCTCGCCGTGGGCTCGCACGATGAAGGGCTGGTTGCTGTTCTGGCCGTTCATGGCGTTTGCGCGTCGCTGCGGGTAGGCCGGTCCACGTGGGCCGGACCGGCGGTCGAGGGGTGTTCCGGCCGCCTCATTCGATCGGGGGGGGAGATCGGGGGCGGCCGGGACGCATCGGGGAACGGGTCAGGCCTGGATCTGCTTGCGGCTTCCGCGGTGGCTGATCTCGATCTTGCGCGGCTTGGCCTTCTCGGCGACCGGGATCTTCAGGGTCAGCACGCCGGCGTCGTAGTCGGCGGTGATTCCGGCGGGGTCAAGGGTGTCGGAGAGCATCACCTGGCGGGAGAACACGCCGAGAGGGCGCTCGGACAGCTCCCACTTGATGCCCTCGCCCTCCTGGCGCGGGCGGCGCTCGGCCTTGACGGTCACCATGTTCCGCTCGACGTCGATGTCGATCGCCTCCGGGTCCACCCCCGGCAGGTCGAAGCAGATCACGTACTCGTCGCCGGCCCGGTAGGCGTCCAACGGCATCGGTGTCGGACGCGACCAGGTGCCGGACGTGCTGAGGAACTGCTGGGTCAGCCGGTCCAGTTCGCGGAACGGGTCAGTGCGCAGCAGCATTGCGAAACACCTCCATGGATCGAGTGGGAGCCAGTGCGCTTCACCTGACTCCTTTCTAGCGCGTCATCCATCCGATGACAAGATGGAGTGTCGCCTGTAGAGTGACTGTATGAGCGAGAAGTCCCGCAGAGCCGCCCCCGACGCCTCCCCGCCGGTCGAGCCCGTCTCCTTCCTGGCGGCCGCGGCGGCACTGGCCGCCATCGATGACGCCGTCCGCACCGCCCAGAACCCCGTGTCCCGGCCCCCGGCCGCCTCCGACACGCGGGAAGGCCCCGATCAGGCCCTGGCCGCACTCGTCCTGCTGCGCGAGTTGCGCGGCCGCCTCGCCGGCTGGGAAGCCGGCCTGGTGGAGACCGCCCGGGAGGCCGGCGCCACCTGGGCCGACCTCGCCCACCCCATGGGCGTCGCCAGCCGCCAGGCCGCCGAGAACCGCTACCTGCGCCTCAAGCCCGCCGCCGCCGCTTCGCCGTCCGGTACCGGCGCCGAACGGGTCAAGGCCGTCCGCGACCGGCGGGCCGCCGACCGATCGGTCACCGTCTGGGCCCGCGAGAACGCCGCCGAACTGCGGGTCCTCGCCGCCCGGATCACCACGGCCGCACTCGCCCCCGACGCCCGCCCCGCCCAGGCCGCCCTGACGACCGCCCTCGCCGCCACCGACCCCGCCGACCTCATCGAGCCCCTCACCGCCGTCCGCCCCCACCTCGGCACCGGCCACGACGACCTCGCCGCCCGCCTCGACACCCTCACCCACCACACCACCCAGCTCCGCGACGACAGCGACCGACGCCGCGCCTGACCCCGCCGCCGAAAGTCGCCGGCAGGACCTCCGCGATTCCAGTACACCTACGTCAGCCAGGACGGACAGCCGCCCCTCCGCGTCCTGCTCGCCCCCGAGCCGTGAGTGCATCACCCTTCCCGAGGTCGCCGACCCCGCCGCCAGCGAGCCCGCGTACTCCCCGCGCAACCGCACCGCGACACAGGCCACGGTGTTCACGGAGCCCGGGTGCGACGGCGACTTCTTCACCCTGCGCCCGCTCACGGGCCGCGGCAGCGCGAGCCGGTTCGCGATGGCAGAAGCCGTCCTGGTGCTGGCCACCGTCGCCCAGCGATTCCGCTTCGAAGCCGTCACGCCAGGAGTCCCACCACACGCCGCGCTGTCCCTGCGACCCGCCCGACCGATCCGGGCCACCGTGTGCGAACGCACCCGGGCCACCTGACACCGCCCCAGGCCACTCACCGCACCGCAGACCCCGGCCCCCACCAGGACGGGACAGCTCTGGCAACCGGGGTCCGGTTGCCCAGCCGCAAACCGCCCTGTCACAGAACACGCCGATACGGTCACTCCTCACCTTCCCCAGGTGCCCTGCTCGGGACGCCGGTCCTCGCCGACCGCGAGCGCCGTCCTCACGTGGATCTGCGTCGGCCCCGACTCCCGGGCGAACATGTGGCTGGACCACGCGGCGCTGCCGGAAGCGGCCGCCGGCGAACTCGTCACCGTCCTCGCCCGCGCCGGCCTCCACGAACGCGCGATCACCTGCTGGCCGAACTCGCCCTCCTCGGGGTCCGCCGCGCATCCGACACCGCCACGCCCTGGACCTCACCGCCCGGGCCGCCGACGCAGGCCTCGACCTGCCGATGGCGGACGCGCTCTGCGCGGCCGCCGCGCACCGCCTCGAAGCCCCGCTGGTCGCCGCCGGCCTGTTGTCCGCCGAGACGCCGTAACCAGGCCCGGGCCCACCGGATTCACCCACCCGCGCGGAGCCGGGCCCCTGTGAGGGTTACCGGCGGGGTGCTCGCGGACGGCGTCGGGGGCGGACATGTCGGACCTGCCAGTGCGTGAGGCCGGCCGGTGGGTGGTGAAGGACAGGTGTCGACACGCAGCGTGCACGAATGTGTCGGGCGGAGACCGCGGGCGCCTTCGCGGGAGTGTCCGATCCGGCAGGGACCGCCGCGAGGCGCAGCGTCGTGAGCGACGGGTTGGCGGCGGCCCGCGCCCTCAGCTGCCGGGCGAGCCCGGCATAGGTGCCTTGTCCCGATCGGCTCGATGCGTCTTCTCGTTCCGGCCGGGGCACCCCGGGTGGAGGAGCCGGCCGGCGCTCACCGAGAGGGCGGATGTGTCGACGGGAGCCGAAGAGCGGGAGGGGCCGGGACGGGCCGAACCCGGGGTGGGGGTCGGACGGGGCCGGTCGGGGCGGCACGGCGAGGGGTGGGCCGGATGGCCTGCGGCCGCTGGGCAGGATCCCGAAGGGCACGTGGACGACTGGGAGCCCCTTCGCGGCCCACCACTCCCCGACGGTGAGGGGCCGCGGACGGGGAGCGGGGAACTCGACGGGCTCGGGCACACGGGCACGGTGGTAGTACCTCGGCGGCTTCTTATCCTGTTCCGCGGGCCGCGGCACCGGTGGAGGAGGGGCGTTCCTGCGCCGGCGGTAGGCGGCCTGCCGGCAGGAGGAGCTGCAGTACAGCCGGGGGTGTCCCACCGCCTTCTGGACGAACGGCGGCGCCGTGCACCCCGCCAGCGCGCACCGGTGGACAGGAACGACGTCCTTGACGGCCCGCCACACCTCTGGCGAGAACCTGGGGCCGGCGCCGTGCAACTCCGTCCTCAGCAGGGGCGCCAGCTCACTGGTCCGCAGCCGCTCCAGCAGGTGGCTGATCAGCGTCGTGAGCCGGTCCACCGACAGCCCGTGGCGCCGGGCCAACTGCTCGGGGGGCGCCTGGCCGAGGTAGTGCAGGAGGATCGTCCGTTCGGCGGGCGCGAGGTGCCTGCGCAGCGCCCGCCCCAGAACGTCCTCGCCGACGTACCGCCCCACCGGGTCGTGGTCGGGCCCGTAGCGCCTGTGCCTCACCGCTGCTCCTCCTGCCCGGTCCCGCCGTCCGCCGCCGCTCCCCCGGACACCGTGTCACCGCCCCCGGCGAGCGCCGGGTCCGCGCCGCCGGACCCGGGAAGACCGGGCTGGGGCTGGGGCTGCTGCGCCCGGGACGCACGCTGCGACGCGACCAGCATGGCGGAACTGGTCTCCAGGATCTTTGGAAGGTCCGCCGGACGGGCCCGGCGGACCACCTGGCCCGCGATGCGCCCGTGGACGAGGAGGGCCACGACCACCACCGCAGCGGTCACCACCACCGGAATGATCAGCAGAACCGAGTACGACACAGCGTTGCGTCCTTTCGTCCCAGAACGCCGAAGAGGCCCCCGACGCAGATGCGTCGGGGGCCTCTTCGGCGACAGCAAAAAGCCCGCCGTCACCGGCGGGCCGACAACCGGACACACGGGCATCCGGACCGGACGCGAATTTAGAGAAACACCGGCCCGAACACAAGCGGACCGCCGCCGTCATGAAGAACAGCAGGTCAGAGCCTGCAGAAGAAGTCGGTGACTCCCGCAGGTTCCGTAACACGGCCCCGCACGCCAAGAGTGAACCGCCGCTCACGACGCCCCTCGGGCCCCTCCCGGAAGTGACCAGCACTCATCCCCTGCCCCGGGGCCTCACCTCCCTGGTCCCCGACGCCCGAACCCGCGCCACCCCCGGGCGAGCGCGCCGCCCTCAGCTCCCCCACCCGCACGAGGCGACTGTGCCGGCCCCGGTACTCGCCGCGGCCGCCGAACTGATCACCCCCGGCTCAAGGACCCTGACCCGGCGACCCGGGAAGCGGCCACCGCCATCTGCGCCCGGCTGCTCTCCGCGATCGACGGCGCCACCTTGGGACGGTAGCCGCCAGGGTGTTCCTGCCCCACCCCTGGCCCGACTCACCGCCGCATCCGCTGAACAGCCAGAACAGGGTAGGACTGTCCTGAACATCTCAGGGAGCCAGGGGCAAGCGGTACGCCGTGCCAGCCGTACGGTGGGCCGGTTCCAGGCCGCCTGTCGGTGGTGGGGTCCCAGGTGCGGCGCCGTGGGCGCTGCTGATCTTGATCGTCGGGCCAGGCCCCTGTCCGGCCTTATCCCACCCGAGTCGGTCGCGCAGACCCTCGAGCGTGGCCACGAACACGAGGTGGCGTTGCAGGCCGGCCGGGGCGAGTGGTTCTGCGCATGGGCCCGGGCCCGGCTTCCTGCCGAGCGCGGCCGGCGTACCGGTCGGGGCAGACCCCGGCCACTGCGCGCTCGTCCCGAAGCACCGGCCCGCACCCTCGAACTGCTGCCGCAGCCGCCCCGGGGTGCGGGCCGTACTCGCCGATCGGCAAGTACGGCCCGACGAACCCCGCTCGGCATCCGACAGTCGCGCTCGCGTCACGCAACACGGCCCACCGGACCACGATCTGCCCACGCGAGCGAACCACGCAAATCGGTCACAACCGAACACGGACCCTAGTCGTCGGCGGCGGTCTGCGGGTGGTTGCCGGTGCGGCGGAGTTGTTCGTTGATGCGCAGGGCTTCTTCGAGTTGGTCCTCGAGGATGATGATGCGGCAGGCGGCGTCGATGGGCGTGCCCTGGTCGACGAGGTCGCGGGCGCGCATGGCGATCCGCAGTTGGTAGCGGGAGAAGCGGCGGTGGCCGCCGTCGGAGCGCAGTGGGGTGATGAGTCCCTGGTCGCCGAGGGCGCGCAGGAAGCCGGCGGTGGTGCCGGTCATCGCGGCCGCCCGGCCCATGGTGTAGGCGGGGTAGTCGTCGTCGTCGAAGGAGCTGACGGTATCGGGGGTGTCCGGCCGGTCGGTGGTCGTGGTCACTGCACCTCTTCCTGTTTCCTGTTCGGGAACGCGTGGAGGGGCCCCGGCGCCGTTGCGGCTCCGGGGCCCCGAAGGGAAACTTCACCATCTACCGGCCCAGGGCCGGTCCTTGTGTCCGCAACTCCTCGGGGGAGGAGGGTTGCGGGGATCGCGTATGCGTGACCGGAAACCACCGTCCTTCGTACCTTGAGGGGTCTGCGGTGTCCGCCCGGACGAGGCTCATCTCACGGGCCGGGCGATCCTGATGGCGCCAGCGCCCTCCGTTCTTCCTCTGCGTCATCTGACAACCTGCGAACTGCTCGTACTGCTGTACTGCCACTTGCCGGTGCTGCCTACTGCTTGTCCTGCCGTGGTGGCCGTCCAGGCCCACTGTCCGGTCCGGCAGCCAGCCCCGTCGCCCGTCCTGCTCGACCTTCTCGGCTCGGAACCCCACTGCCCGGACTTCCCCAGCACGCGCGCCCGCAGTCCGGCGCCTTTGCTGAGGCCCTGCGTACTTCATCCACTGGTGACTGCGACTCGACTGCACCTGCGTTCACTGCGGTACCGCTGGTGGCGGCCCCTGATCACTGCGGGCCGCCCGGCCCGGTAGCCGGTCCTGTCGCCGTACTGCACCAACCCTGGCTTCGGAACCCCACAACCGCGCCGACCTGCGA
>NZ_JAIY01000011.1:71040-75778 GCF_000710405.2 Kitasatospora sp. MBT66
GCTCGCGGCGCTGGCCGAAGCGGTCCACGACCGCGACGAACGCACCCTGCGCCGACTCCTGGCCCGCCTCGCCGAGCAGATCACCTTCGCCGACCTGCCCGGCCTGCGAAGCGCGCTCCAAGGGCGGCACCGCCGCCCCGAGCCACCCGAGCAGCGCCCGTGAGCCGTAGGGCGCCGCGGGCGGGGGGCGGGTGGCTTCTCGAGCACGTCGGCGGCAGTGGCCACGATGCCGCCGGTGAATTCCGATTCCGTCCGCTCGCACCGGAGGGCTTGTCGGCCGAGGCGCAGAGGGTCACGCTGTGCGCCATGGGGGATACGTTCCGGCGCCGCGTTGTCGGCGTCCTGTGGGCCCTGGGGCGGTTCGTGATCGCGGCCGTGGCTCCGGTCGCCGCTGTGGTGGCCGGCTCGTGGGTGACGGCCTCGGTGTACCGGCACACCGCCGACGGGCTGTTCTACCTGGCCATGCTGGTCATCGGACTGGCCGCCCTGACGGTCCACGTCACGGTCCTCTCCTACGGCTCCGCCCGGGAGTCCCTCCCGCGAGGCGTCATGGCGGCCGCCGCGACCGCTGTGCTGCTGGGAGCTTCCACCTACGGCACGGTCACCCCTGGCTGGACCGACGTGCAGGTGAGGCACGAGCGCGGGGTGGCGGTCACCGGCGTCGTGGAGCGGCGGTGGAGCCGGGGCGCCGACGACACCGGTGGCCTCGGCCCGCCCCCCAGCTACTACCTCACCGCCCGCACGCCCGACGGGACCCGCTGGACCCTGGATACCGACCCCAGTGACAAGCACCTCGAGGTCGGCCGCCCGGTGCTCTTCACCTACGACCCCCGCCACGAGTTCCGCCCCGCTCTCGGCCCCGTCCCCGGCGCACCGCCCTGGACCGTACGGACGGCCGCCCTCTACCTGCTCTGCGCCGGATCCCTCACCGCCGCGGTCGCCTGCGCACTCCCGGACTCCCGCCTACCGAAGCAGCAGCCCGAAGGCCCCCGACCGGCGCCCGAGTGATCCCGACCGGCGCGGTCGAGCGCCTGCCGGTACGAACTGTCACCGTCCTGCCGTACGGTCCCCCGGGCCGACGGGACCGGCCGGCCCGGCCCGGTGCTTCCGGCGCCGACGGCAAAAAGGGCGTCGGACGCGTGAGCCGGGATGTTGTCGCGGAGGAGCAGCGAATCCGATGGATGGCGGAGCCGCTCCACGGTGTGGGCCCGTTGCGGTTCAGGATGACACCGCAGGAGGCGGCGAAGGCGCTCCACAGTGCGCTGAAGCTCCTCACGCGGGGGTGCCCTGGTCGACGAGGTCGCGGACGCGGATGGCGATGCGCAGTTGGTAGCGGGAGCAGCGGCGGTGTCCGCCGTCGGAGCGCAGGGGTGTGATGAGGCGGTGTTCGCCGAGGGCTCGCAGGAAGCCGGGGGTGGTGCCGGTCATCTCGGGGGCGCGGCCCGTGGTGCAGGCGGGGCAGTGGTCGTCGTCGAGCTTGTCGGATGCGTCGGGGCTGGCCGTTGCCGTCACTGCACCTCTCTGGTTCTCGGGGAGAACGCGTCGAGGGGCCCCGGCGCCGTGTCGGCTCCGGGGCCCCGAAGGGGAACAACACCACCTACCGGCCTGGGCCGGTCCTTGGGTTCCGCACCGCCCCGGGGGCGGGGGTGTGCGGGGATCGCGTATGCGTGACCGGAAACCACCGTCCTTGCGTTGGGGTCTGCGGTGTCCGCCCGGGCGAGTGTTCACGGGCCGGGCGATCCTGATGGCGCTTGCGCCCTCCATTCATCCTCTGGGCTGCACTGTCAGTTTCGTACTGCTGGTACTGCGCCTGCTGAACTGCGACTTCGCTTCGGTGGCGGTGGTGGCCCACCTGTTCCGGCAGCCGGCCCCGTCGCCCGTCGTGCACCTGCGTCGGCCCGGAATCCCACTGCCCGGACTTCCCGGTGCGCGCGCCCGCAGCCTGGGCGCCTTCACCGTGGTCATGCCTGTCCTGTGCTGCTGGTACTGCACTCACTGAACCGCGTACTGCGGGACTCCGCTGGTGGCGGCCCCTGATACCTGCGGGCCGCCCGGTCCGGCAGTCAGTCCTGTCGCCGTCCTGCACCTGCCTGGCTTCGGAACTCCACTGCCGGACCGAACCGCGAACTCTGTCCAACTACCCCGGCCAGTTCGTGTCTGGCCGGTATCGCCGACTGCTGTCTACGGGAGAAACGTTAGACCCGCCCGCAACCAATGTCTACTCCAGCGCGCATATATTTTGCGCTGCCCGTGCGTGAGGTAGTCTTCCGCTGCGCGGCGGCACCCCCCGGGCCGCCGCCGCGCAGCCCGAAACAGCGAGCGCCGCCGCACAGGGAGGCGGCAGTGGGACACCCGGCGCCCGTGGCACCGGAGACGGTCCGGAACGGACAGGCGGCGTTGATCCAGGCGATCACCGAGGCCGTGCGTGACGGTGACGCCCGCACCGTCCGCCGACTGCTGGCCCGCTTCGCCGAACAGACCACCATCACCGACCCGTACGCCCTGCGCGACGCCCTCGACACCGCCCGCCCAGCCGGCGCCGACGGGCAGAGGTGACTCCTGTCGGGCCGCGCTCGCGGACCTGCCCGACCGGATGCCCGGGTCGGTCCTGCGCCCGGCGTCGTGGTGCGCAGCGCGCTCGCCCTGCTGGGCCGGGGCGAGGGGGCTGACGCCCTGCCGGGAGGCGAACTCCAGCAGGGTTCCGGTTCCAGCCGGTGTTCGGCAGTGCTGGGCCGGCCGCACCCGGCCGAGGTGGATATCGCGGGTGCACCACCGGCGTGGCGCCGGATTCGAACCGCTACCCGGCGGTGGCGGTCCTGCGTCGTCGGCCTGTGCTCCGGTGGCCGTCGCCGGCCGGACGGCACTGCCGGCGCCGTGCCACGCCGAGTGGCGGGTGGCCGGCGTCGGCAGTGCCGTCCCGGGTCAGGCCGCGACGGTGAGGTCGGCGCGGCCGAACAGGAGCGCGTAGCCGCGGGGCAGGTCGGCGAGGAGGCGGTCGGTGAGGGGGTCGCCGGCGAGGTCGGTGAGGGCGGCGAGGACGGAGGAGGCGTCCCAGCGGGCGGCGGTGAGGCTGGTGTTCAGGGCGCGGGCGACGGCTTCGACGAAGGCCGGGGCGGCGACGGGTCGGGGCAGCGGGATCTGGGTGGCGAAGACGGTGCGGGCGCGCTCGGGCAGGGCGGCGGCGAGGTCGCAGCGTTCCTCGCCGGTGAGCTGGGAGCCGAGGACGGCCAGGACGGCGTGCAGGACGCGTTCGGCCTCCTCGTCGGTGGTGTAGCGGCCGAGGGTGCGGACCTGCTGGAGAAGGAGGCGGTACCGGGTCATGGCGGTGGCCTTCCGGGGCGGGGCCGGCCGGGCGGGTGCGGCGGGCGGCGCGGACGGGTTCAGGGGCGGTGGCCGGGCCGGGGCCGGCCGAACAGGAGGTCGTAGCCGGGCGGCAGTTGGAGCAGGACACGCCCGGTGAGGTCGTCGCCGGCGGCGTCGGCCACGGTGCTGAGGACGGCGCCGATGTCCCACAGCGCGGTGGTCTCGGTGGCGCCCTCGATCCAGGCGGCGGTCGCGCGTGCGAACCGCTCGGGGCCGAGGGGCTCGGCGGCCTGCAGCGGGTTGAGCAGGATCAGGGCGAGGGTCTCGGGCAGGCGGGCGGCCAGTTCGGCGCGCACGTTGCCGACCAGGTGGGCGCCGAGCAGGGCCAGGACGACGCGCGCCGCCCGCTCGGCCTCCCCGGGCGTGTCGTACTCACCGCGTTCCCGGACCTCCTCCAGGAACGCCTCCCATCGAAGAGTCATGATGTGTCTCCCTCCGTCCCAACGGGCCGGTGCGAACGCGGCCGGCGCCCGGTCAGGGCTCGACGGCCGGGCGCCGGTGGAGGCCTGTGAGTTTCAGTAGCCGCACCACGCGGCGGCCGGCCCCTCGCAGGACCGGACGGCCGCCGCACCGGTCGGCCTGGTTGCGGGCCCGGACCGGGGCTCCCGGGCCCGCGCAGTCGACGAACGTCACCTCCGGCAGGTCGAGCACCACCTCCCGGTGCGACTCGAACGCGGCGGTCGGTGCACCGCGCAGCGCGGGGGCGGTATCGAGGTCGGTCTCGCCGCCGGCCCGCACCACGAAGGGTTGGTTGCTCCGGGCGTTCATGGCGTTGTCCCGTCTCCGCGGGCGGGCGGCCGGCGGTTCGGGGTGTTCCGTGCCGCTCCTCGGGGGGATCGGGAGCGGCACGGAACGGTCCGGGGGTCAGGCCCGGATCTGCCTGCGGTCGCCGCTGTGGCCGATGGCGACCTTGCGGGGCTTGGCCTTCTCCGCGACCGGGATCTTCAGCGTGAGCACGCCGGCGTCGTAGTCGGCGCTGATCCCGGCGGGGTCGAGGATGTCGGACAGCATGACCTGGCGGGAGAACACGCCGAGCGGGCGCTCGGACAGCTCCCACTTCACATCCTCGCCCTGGTGACGGGGGCGGCGTTCGGCCTTGACGGTCAGCATGTTCCGCTCGACGTCGACGTCGATCGCCTCAGGGTCCACCCCGGGCAGGTCGAAGCAGATCACGTACTCGTCGCCGACACGGCAGGCGTCCAGCGGCATCGGGGCCGGCCGGGACCAGGTTCCGTTCGTGCCCAGGAACTGCTGGGTCAGCCGGTCCAGTTCGCGGAACGGGTCAGTGCGCATCAGCATCGCGAAACACCTCCACTGATCAATGGGAGCCAGTGCGCTTCACCTGAAACTGTTCTAGCATGTCATCCATCCGATG
>NZ_JAIY01000011.1:75870-97653 GCF_000710405.2 Kitasatospora sp. MBT66
CCTTCCTCGCCGCCGCCGCCGCGCTCGCCGCCATCGACGACGCCGTCCGCACCGCCCGCAACACCCGCCCGACCACCCGGCCCGGCACCGGTGCACCGGACGAGGGCCCCGAGCCGGCCCTGGCCGCCCTGGTGCTGCTGCGCGAACTGCGCACCGAGCTCGCGGGCTGGGAGGCGGGCCTGGTGGAGAACGCCCGCGACGCCGGCGCCACCTGGGCCGACCTCGCCCACCCCATGGGCGTCGCCAGCCGCCAGGCCGCCGAGAACCGCTACCTGCGCCTGCGCCCCACCGACAGGAGAGCGGACGGGGCCGCCACCGGAGCGGAGCGCGTCAAGGCCGTGCGCGACCGGCGGGCCGCGGAACGCACCGTCACCGCCTGGGCCCGCGACCACGCCGCCGACCTGCGCGTCCTCGCCGCCCGGATCACCGCCGCACCCGGCCTCGCCACCGAGGCCGGCCCCGCCCTGACCGCCCTCACCACCGCCCTCGGCGCCCCCGACCCGGCCGACCTGATAGCGCCCCTCGCCGCCGTGCGACCCCACCTCGGCAACACCCACCCCGACCTCACCGCCCGCCTCGACGACCTCACCCAGCACACGGACAGCCTGCGCCATGACAGCGACCGACGACGCACCTGACCCCCGCACCACGGCCACGGCCGAGGAGCGCTGGCAGCACATCGAGGACCGGCTCGCCGCCATCGAACACCGCATCCGCGAACACAGCAGCGCCGCCATCGCCACCCTCGACACCTGCCTGACCAGACTCGACGCCCTCCACCACGACCTGACCCACCGACCCTGGCCCCCACAGGCCTCCCCCACACCCCCAGACCCTGCGCACCGCCCGCCGCAAACCGACGCGAACCCCGGCAGCCAGGCCCTTCGGCCCGGCCGGCCACCGGCCTACGCAGACCGGCCCGGAAGCCCCGCAGCACCACGCGGCCGACAGCCACCGGGCAACAGGCGGCTTACCCGCCTGACAGAAACCCGCCACCCCGGCACGGCCGAACAGAGCGGCGGGGCGCGCGGGCGCCCCGCCCCGACAATTTCGGGCCCGGTCACGCGGGAGACCTTCGAGCGTCCCGACCGTCCGGGTCGGTGCGCAGCGGGCGCCGGCGGTCGTGCAGGCCGAGCGCCGCGCCTTCCTCGCCTCGCCGCCTTCGTGAAGCGGTGATCCGGAAGCCGCCCGGCGCGGTCCCAGCGAGGAGCAGCTGGTCGCCTCCGCCCGGGAGGAGGCCGAACGGCAGGCTCGTGTCCGGTGCGGGCGGACGAGTACTGGGCCGGCTTTTCGGCGCGGACCGGGTCGCCGCCCGCCGTCGGCTGCGGCACATCGACGACCCGGCCGAGGAACAGGCTGCCGCGCAGCGGTGATCGGGTGGCGCGCCACGGCGGGCGGTCCTTCCACGAGGGCTTCCCGGCGCGGGCTGCCGGGGCCCGAAGGCCCAGCGCGGTGGCACGAACACCGAACGGCCGGCCCCCCGGGGAGAGGGGTCCGGCCGTTCGACGTTCGAGGCCGGGCAAGCCCGAGGCCCGTTCAGTGCTTGAAGGCGTCCTTGACCTTCTCGCCCGCCTGCTTCACGTCGCCCTCGACCTGGTCGGCCCTGCCTTCGGCCTCCAGACGCTCATTGCCGGTCACCTTGCCGACGCCTTCCTTGACCGCGCCCTTGGCCTTCTCTGCGATGTTCCCGATCTTGTCGCCGGCGCTCATGCGTACCTCCGGTTCGTCGAAGCTGTCGACGCAACGCCTGCCCCAGCCCGCCCGGAAGATTCCCCCGAATATTCGCTGCGGGCCGGGGCAGCCGGATCGCCGACACTGACTGTGGAGGTCGAGATGGTTCCCCTTCTTCTTGTTCTGCTGCTGGCCCTGCTCCTCTTCGGTGCCGGCTTCGCGCTGAAGGCCCTGTGGTGGGTGGCGGTCGTGGTGCTGGCGGTGTGGCTGCTCGGCTTCGTGGCCCGCAGTACCGGCGCATCCGGCGGCCGCGGCCGCTGGTACCGGTGGTAGGCCCAGGCGCTACCGCCCGGACGAACGGGGCCGCGGGGGTGGGGAACGCACACGGCGCGTTCCCCACCCCCGCCACACCCGCCGACTGCTGTCCGTAGCCGACCCCAGGGAGGCGCCCGGCCTCCCCGGCCGGGAAAAGGGGAGGGCCCCACCGGCGGCGGAGCGGGGGCGGCGATGACCCCGGCGGTGGACCCGAGCCCGCCGTACCCCACTGCACGACCAACCACCAACAGCTCGAAGAAGGGAAGGGAGAGGGTTGCCGGCAGCCCTGGGCGGCCCGAATCCTTGGCATCGACCGCGGCGGGAACGTCGTGACAGCGGGCCCTGCGGATTCGAGGAACGCCCCCGAGTACTCCCCAGGGCGGTGTCGTTCAGAGGTTCTGTCCGGCTGGATGCCGGTTCAGGTGGCCAGCGTGGCAGCGTAGTTGCTCAGGTTGAGCCTGTGGGGCGCGCAACGCGTCCACGCACACCGGGGCTCCGCGCAGAGCGGGTCAGCTGCCCGGGCGGGAGGCCGCCCAGCCGTGTTCGAGCAGCGCGAAGGCCTCGTCGGCGGCGCGGTTCGGCTCGGCGTGCCGCAGGACGAGGCCGCGGGCCTCAAGGGCGAAACGGGCCAGTGCGGCGCAGCTGATGTCGTCCTCGGGGGCACCTGCAGCCTCGGTAATGGCTCGCGCCAGGGCCGCTTCGTGGCGCGTCCACATGCGGTGGGCGTAGTCGCGCAGCGCGGGGGTCTCCTGCACCATGCGCGTGAAGTCGGCGAACCGCGGGTCCGTGGTGTGGACGGCGAACTGGGTCTGTTTCAGCAGGATGTGCTCGCGCAGCGCCTGGGGGATCGACTGGCCCGGGGTGCGGTCGCGCACGGCGGCGACGAGCGCTGCTTCAAGGTCGTCGTCCTGGTCGAAGACCAGGGCTTCCTTGCTGGGGAAGTGCTTGAACAGAGTGGTCACCGAGACGTCCGCGGCGTCGGCGACGTCCTTGACGCCGACCTGGTCGTAGCCGCGTTCGAGGAAGAGTTCGAGTGCGGCGTCGGCCAGGGACTGGCGCGTCTGGGCCTTCTTGCGCTCGCGGCGCCCGGTCGGTTCGGTCACTCGCCCATGATATCCCAAGATGCATCGACTTCGAAAGTGTAGTCATTGCACTTATTTTGCGAGTGTGCTTTCTTGATGGTGCCGGCCCTCCCCGCGGCTCACCCACCTCCCGAGGGACACTCCCATGAACTCTGCTCGTGATCCCCGCATCGCGATCGTCGGCGCCGGCCCGGGCGGCCTCGCCTGCGCCCGGGTCCTGCAGCAGCACGGCCGCTCCGCCACCGTCTTCGAACGCGAGGCCTCCGCCGACGCCCGCCCGCAGGGCGGCACCCTCGACCTGCACGCCGACACCGGCCAGAGCGCCCTGCGGGCGGCGGGGCTCCTCGACCCGTTCCACACCCTTGCCCGCCCCGAAGGAGAGGAGTGGCGCGTGCTCGACTTCACCGACGCCGCCCTCCTGGCACACCAAGGGCCTTCCGCCGCCGGCGGCCGGCCGGAGATCGACCGCGGCCAACTGCGCGAACTGCTCCTGGACTCACTCACCGAGGGAACGGTGCGGTGGGACCGCGCCGTCAGCACGGTCACCCCCCTCGCGGACGGCACCTGCCGACTGCTCTTCGCCGACGGCGCCGCCGAGGACTTCGACCTGGTGGTCGGCGCCGACGGCGCCTGGTCGCGCGTCCGCCCGGCCCTGTCGCACGCCAAACCCCGCTACACCGGCGTCACCTTCCTCGAGACCGGATTCGACGACTGCGACACCCGCCATCCCGACCTCGCGCGGCTGGTCGGCAGCGGATCGATGCTGGCGAAGGGCGCCGGCAGGTCCCTGGTCGCCCAGCGCAACAGCAACGGCCGCATCCACGCCTACATCGCGCTCCGCACGCCGCAGGACTGGCACACGGCCGCCGGTATCGACCTCGGCGACCAGCGGGCCGTACGCGCGCACCTGCTGAGGATGTTCGACGACTGGGACGAGAGCCTGCGCTACGTCCTGCGCAACAGCGACAGCGGGTTCACCAACCGGCCCCTGTTCGTCCTGCCCGCCCCGCACACCTGGCAGCACGTTGCCGGCGTCACGCTGCTCGGCGATGCCGCGCACCTGATGCCCCCGGCCGGGCTGGGCGCCAATCTCGCGATGCTCGACGGCTCCGACCTCGCCCACGCCCTCGTCACCGAACCCGGCATCGACGACGCCGTCCACGCCTACGAGAGCATCATGCTGCCGCGCTCGATCGAGGCCGCGACGAGCAGTGCGCAGGGACTCGACCACCTCGTTCCCGCGGTGACTTCCTGAGCAGACCCCACCGCCCCCGGCCCCCCGCGGCCGTTCCCGCGTCGATCACGTGCACTCTCCCGACAGTCGTGCCAAGCCCCGCGGCGGCGTCGTCAGAGGGTCGTCCGGTCTGATCACGTGATGCCGAGGGTGTCGAGTGGCCAGGTGGCGTCTCGGCCGTGTTTGCGCAGGCCGGCGGCGATGTTGTCGCAGCCGGTGAGGCGGAGGGCGCCGATGGGACCACCCCTGGTCCGGTGGGTGCGCAGGACGGCGTCGAGCGCGAGGTCCGCGGTGGGGTGGGTCTTGGGGCGGGAGAGGTTGTCGACGAGGAGCCCGGCGCCGCCGGGTTGGTGGAGGAGGGCGATCCAGCCGGCCTGTCCCCACGGCCCGTCGTCGGGCAGGGGCGCGGTCCAGCCGATCGGTGTGCTGTCGAGGCGCAGCTGGAGGATGTCCTTGGCGTCGGGGGTGAGCCAGGAGCCGAGTTCCCGGCCGGGGCCGATGGTGGGCTCGAGGTCGTCCAGGAGGTCGGGGAAGTCGAAGCGGATCTCGGGGTCGGTGCAGGCCTCCCGGCGGGCCTGCACGGCCGCCTCGGTAGCCGAGCCTCGCGGGACATGTGTCTTCCCCGGGACGGCGTCGTCGTCCCGGCCGTCGTCGTGGTCCCGGTGGTCGATCCGCTCGCGCGAGCGGGCGACGAGGCGCTCGTGCTCGTCCAGGTGCGGCCAACGGGCCTTGTCCGGGCCGCACGCTGCGCGGCCCGCACCCCGGCTGGAGCTCGATCAGGTCGTCGGGAGCGGAAGACGCGTCATCGGGTACGGGAGAGGAGCCTGCGGGGCAGGCACCCTCCACCGCGCACAGGCCACCGCCCGCGCACGCGAGCCCTCGGACGGGTGCCCCCGAGGGGCGTGAAGGGGCCGGGCCCGGGGACGTAGGGGGGTTGGTCCGCGGGGCCCGGCCGTGGGGCCAGCAGCGCCGGGGGACATGGCGCAGCTGCTCTGGCCGGCGGCCCGGTGGTGCTGTGGTGGGGCCGCCGTGCGGGGAACAGTAGACCTGCCGAGCGGCGGTGGCCAGGGGTTCGACCTGCGATTTTTCGGCCGCGAACATGCCATCCCCCTGGTGGTGCGTCCCGGGTCGCAGCGGCTGTGTCCGGGCTGTCCGTTCCCGGGACGCCGTGCCGCCGGCCGCACGGGCCGGGGCGCCCCCGGCTGCTGGGGCGGTCGCGGGCGCGACGGAGGCGTCTTGCCGCCGCACTACCTAGAACGAGGGCTGCGAGGCGTACCCGTCCGGCACGGCCCAGGGGTCGTCCTGCGGCCGCCGTGCCGCCGCCTCCCGCTGTTCGTGGGCCGCGCGCTTCTCGGCGATCGTGGGGACGGATGCGAGGGCCTCGGCCGGGCGGCCGTGCTCGAGCAGCATGTCGACCAGGTCGTAGACGGCCGAGCGCTGGGTCGAGGTGCGGAGCAGGGCCAGGGCCTCCTCCAGCCGTCCGTCCCGCTCCAGCAGCCGTGCCAGGCGCAGGTCCCACTCGCCCGGCTCCTTCTCGTTGAGGGCGGTGGCCTGTGCGACGGCCTCCTCGCAGCGGCCCGCCTCGCCCAGCAGCCACAGCCGCAGGTCGAGGACCTGGTCCGGATGCCCCTCGGCCCACGCGCCGGTGAGCCCGTCCAGGAGTTCGAGGGCCCGGCCGGGCCGGCCGTCGCCGACGAGCAGTTCCAGCGCCCAGTGCAGGAAGTTCCAGCAGTCGTAGTAGTCGTAGGTCGGCCGGCCTGCTTCCACCGCCTCGTCGATCCTGGCCTGGCGCACCAGGAGTCGCATCAGCGCCGCGCGGTCGTTCGGGTCGTCGTGGGCCTCGATCGCCTCGCGCAGCAGGGCCTCCGCCTCCAGGGCGCGCCCGGTGTCCTCCAGCGCCTTCGCGTACACGGCGAAGGCGGCGCGGTGCTCCGCCTCGGCGAGGGCCCGCAGTTCCTCGATCAGCCCCTGCCGGGCGAGGAGCTGCGCGTAGTGCTCGGGGAAGTTGAGGGGATGGCGCCGGCCCGAGGCCGTCTCGGTGCGCACGACCTCGACGGCCTCCTGCGCCCGCCCGGCGCGTTCCAGGACTTGGGAGATCAGGAGCAGCACGTCCCACCGGTCCGTGCGGGACGCCCGGCACGCCTGCCCGCACCGTCCGCACCCTTCGCTGTCCTTGTGCTCCATGTGCTCCGCCTCCCGCGTGAGCAGGTGCAGCACCCGGTCGTCGCGGCCTTGGCCCTCGGTCACCTCGACCAGGCGGGAGCGGAGCCAGGACTCCCCGAGATGGGGTGCGAGCACGTCGATCGCCTCGTCGGCCCGCCCTGCCGTCGCCGCCAGCCCGGCGTAGCGGGCGCACACGTGGCCGTCGCCGAGTGCGGCCGCGTCCGGGCGCACCGTCGCGAGCGCCTCCTCGCCCTCGCCCCGAACGATCATGATCTCTGCGGTGGCCCAGTCGGCCTCGCGCCATCCGATCTCCCTGAACGGGGCCACCAGGGCCGCCGCCCGGTCGGTGTCCCCGGCCGCGCACAGCGCCCGGGCCGCGGCCTGCGTGCCGATCCAGTCGCCGCGCTCCCGCGCCGCTCCGATCAGCAGCTCCGTCTCCCCCAGGTCGACGAGGGTCCGCGCCAACCGCGGGTAGATGCCGCCGTGGTGTCGCGCCTGCCAGGAAAGATCATCAATGTTCACGCACGCACCCTACGAACCACCGCCGACAGACCCGCCCGGCGAAAGGCCCGCGCCGCGGTCCGGCCCCTTCCGGCCGTGGGCGCCGGCAGCGGGCCTGGGCATCATGACCGCACGAATCCCGGGCTCGTTCCACCGGCCGGCGTCGGTCCCCGTTGGCACGGTCAGGGCCCGGGCGGCGACGGGCGACGGCGCCACCGGGACCTGGTCCCGGCCGACAGGGCATCGAACCGCAGGGGCACTTCGGACCGGACCGATCCAGGAGCCATTGGCCGGGCCACCGGCGCGAAAGCCACCGGACGACACCGGAAAAGGGAAGAGCGAATACGAGATACAGGGCAGCGGCCCCGACCGTGCTCCCTGCCGAACCGGCTGCCTGGGCGACGAGCACGGCCAGGAAGAGGATCAATGAGAAGGCGGAGGAGCGGGGTTCGCGGGTGCCCGCCGGTGGTCTGCCGGTGCCGGTCGCGGGCGAGGAACCCGGCCGGGGTCGCAGCCGGCGCAGCGGAAGCGGGCGGGATCGGCGGTGGTGTCGGCACGAGGGTGCTTCGCTGTTGTCGGGGCAGGTGTGCGGAGGACGGTGGTGAGCGCATTTCAGTTGGCCGGTCGAGCAACGCCCGGCAGGATCTGTCGCATGACACGCGACGACCTCGCCGAGATGCTCGCCGACCAGACGCCGGCCTGCGGCCCCGCACGCGAGGCCCTGCTCTCCGGGGGCACCTTCACGGTCTGGGACAGCCTGATCCCCGCCAACCAGCACTTCGGCGTCTACCGGCGCCGTCTGCGGACCGCCCGCAGGCGCGGAGTCGCGACGCTCGGCCTCACCGAGACCGTTGGGATCCTCGAACAAGCAGCCGACGAGCCCTTGCGTATCGGCCTGATCAGCACAGCGGATCGGGCCTGGGGATTCATGCTCTTCCTCAACGCCGCGGCCACGACGGTGCTGGCCTGCGCCCGCGGCGGCCGCGTCCGGCCCGAGGACGACTGACATCGAACCGAACGCGCGACATGCTCCCCGACCCCCCGGAACCCGAAGCGCGGCGGCCTTCCCGTCCGCGCGCCGGAGCTCCGTGAGCACCGCCGCGCACCGCGCCCCGAGGACCACCTCCACCGCGGCGGGTGAGGGAGCGTCACCACCGCCGTTCGTCGTCGCCGTCGAGACCTCCTGGGCCGGCCGGGTGCGTGGGTTGCCCCTGCCTTCCGGCAGACCCACCACCCCAGGAGCCCGGTACCGGGAACCGCCGCTGTTCACCGCGTCGCAGCCGGGCGCGGTCACCGACCGCTCGGCGCACGCGACGGACCTCAGCCGTTTCCGCAGCCGGTCCCGCTCCGGCGCCCGGGCGCAGCCGGCCGGGGCCGCGTACCGGTGCCTGCCCGGCCTAGGGGGGAGGGTGGTCGGTCGCGGCTGCGGCCTGCGCGCAGGGGCGGTGGCGGCTGCCGGTAGCCTTCCCTCTCCGGGGGCCGGCCCGCGAGGGGCGGGGTGCCCCCCTTGTCTGCCCGTCTCCCGAGAGGATGCCGATGTTCAAGGTCAACGAGTACTTCGACGGTGCGGTGAAGTCGGTCGCCTTCACGGCGGAGGAAGGTCCGGCGACCGTGGGCGTCATGGCGCCCGGTGACTACGAGTTCGGTACCGCGAAGCGGGAGGTCATGCACGTGGTCAGCGGCGCGCTGAGCGTCAGGCTGCCCGGCTCCGACCGGTGGGAGACCTTCCGGGCCGGCGAGCGGTTCGACGTCCCGGCCGACAGCAGGTTCCAGGTCAGGAGCGCGGTGGAGAGCGCCTACCTCTGCGAGTACCGCGACTGACGTCGCGCCCCGCCCCCGGGATCCGGGGGCGGGGCGGGGCGGGGCGGTCACCGCCGGGGTGGCGAGGGGCGGCGGGCCGGCGGTGCTACTTCTGCCAGCCGATGGTCTCGGGCAGCGGGCTGTGGAAGATGGTGGCCCCGACGTTGGCGAGTCCCTTGCGCAGGCCGTAGGTGGAGGGTCCGCTGTAGAGGGGCAGCAGGGAGTACTGCTGGAGGGCCTTCTGCTCGAGCTTGTTGACGGCCTCGATCTGCTGGCCGAGGTCGGCGATGTCGCCGGTGGCGCGGATCTCCCGGTCGAGTTCGGGGGTGCCGGCCCCGGTGATGTTCGACTCGCGGTCCGAGCAGTAGAAGTCGCACAGGGAACGCGCGCCGAAGGGGTCCGTCGAGCGGTTGCCGGAGATGAACAGGTCGAAGCGGCGCTCGCTGAGGACCTTGGAGAAGTCGTTCGAGGAGACCTTGTTGACGTTCAGCCGCACGCCGACGGCCTTGAGCATCGCGGTGAACGCCCCGGCGACGGCCTTCTCGACGGGGTCGTCGCCGAGCAGGGTGTAGCCGAGTTCGAGTTCCTTGCCGTCCTTGGCGCGGATGCCGTCGCTCCCGGGCTTCCAGCCGGCCTCGTCCAGGGCCTTGCGCGCCTGCTCGGGGTCGTACGCCAGTACGGCGGAGACGTTGTCCTGGTAGCCCTGCCGGAAGCTGTAGAGGACCGCCGAGCCCGGCAGCGGCTCGCTGTAGTCGAGGCCCTGGAAGCGGATCTTCGTGATCTGCGAGCGGTCGATGCTCTTCTGCACCGCCTCGCGGACCTGGACGTCGCCCAGGAACGGGGACTTGGTGTTCAGGTACAGCGCGTACTCGAAGGGGCTGCCGCCGCTGCGGACCTCGGCGTCCTTGACGGCCTTCACCTGCTTGAGGTTCTCCGCGTCCCCGACCGGGACGTAGTCGATCTCGCCGTTCTTGAAGGCGTTGACCGAGGCGGCGCGCTCGAGGTTGACGTAGACGCGCTTGTCGAGCTTGCCCTTGCGGCCCCACCAGCGGGGGTTGCGCACGAAGGTGATGTTGCCGGACTGGGCGTCCCAGGTGCCCACGGTGTAGGGCCCGGCGCCCCATTCGGGGTGGGCCGTCTTGACGTACGCCTTGTTGAAGTTCTCGACGGTGGCGGCCTGGGGGTGCAGGAAGGTGGTGAACAGCGCGGACCAGGAGGCGTTGACGCCCTTGAAGGCGATGACCGCCTGCTTGGCGTCCGCGCCGGGGGTGACGGAGGTGATGCGGTCGTAGCCGTCGGTGGAGGAGGCCGCGTACTCCTTGTCCGAGCCGTTGTTGGCCTTCCAGGTGGCCTCGAGGGCACGCCAGTCGATCGGGGTGCCGTCGTTGAAGGCCGCCTTCGGGTTGAGGGTGATGACGACCTTCTGGTCGCCGCCCTCGACGGAGACCTTCACGTCGCTGTAGTAGTCCGGGTTGTACTGCACCTCGCCGGTGGGCGAGTACGTGATGGCGTCGGCGTTGTACCAGGACCAGATCCGCAGCGCGTTGAGGGTGCCGTTGACGTTGAAGGGGTTGCCCTGCTCGTCGAAGGTGCCCGCGGTGGTGTAGGTGCCGCCGTCCTTGAGGTTCTCGTAGGGCTGGGGGTTGTAGTCGGTGACCGAGGAGGCGACCTCGGCGGCGTTGCGGGTCTGCTTCCCCGAGGAGTCGCCCGAGGACGGCGAGGAGGAGCAGGCGGTGGCGGCGACCGAGACGGCCGCGGCCAGCGCGAGGGGCAGGGCGAGCTGACGACGCACGGGATGTCCTAGGTGGGAAGGGAAAAAGGGGAAGGGGAAGGGGGCGCGCGGGCCGGGGAAGGGGGCGCGGGCAGGAAAGGGCGCGGGCGGGTGACAGGCGGGGAGCGGGTGAGGAAAAGGGGCGCAGGTCAGAGCGCGTGGCAGGCGTACCGGTGGTCGGAGCCGTCCGGCGCGCCGACCGTCGAGGGCCGTTCGGTGCGGCAGCGGGTGCGCACGCTCTCGTCGGCCTCCCGGTGGAGCGGGCAGCGGTCGACGAACACGCAGCCCGCCGGCAGCCGGGCGGCGCTGGGCTGCTCGCCCCGAAGGACGATGCGCTCGCGACGGCGCTCGCGCTGCGGGTCGGGCAGCGGGACCGCCGACAGCAGGGCCCTGGTGTACGGGTGCCGCGGCCGGGCGAAGATCTCCTCGGTGGCGCCGGACTCGACGATGTGTCCGAGGTACATCACCGCGATCCGGTCGGAGAAGTACCGCACCACGGCCAGGTCGTGCGCCACCACGAGGTAGGCCAGGGCGAGTTCGCGCTTCAGCCGCACGAGCAGGTTGACGATCTCGGCCTGCACGGAGACGTCCAGGGCGGACAGCGGCTCGTCCAGGACCAGCAGCCTCGGCTCGCGCGCCAGGGCGCGGGCGATGCCGACCCGCTGGCGCTGGCCGCCGGACAGGGCGGCGGGGAAGCGGTCGCCCACGGCGCGGTCCAGTCCCACCAGGTCCAGGAGCCGCGGGATGCGCGAGCGCACGGCCGTGCGGTCGGCGCCGGCGGCCCGCAGCGGTTCGGCCAGCAGGTCGAAGACGGTCAGCCGGGGGTCCAGGGCGTCCGTCGGGTCCTGGAGGACGATCTGGACCTCGCTCCGCAGCTCCCGCACCTGCGCCGCCGAGCGCAGCGTGGCGACGTCGGTGCCCGCCACCTCGATCCGGCCGCCCTCGGGGGCGCGCAGGCGCAGCACCTCGCGCAGCGTGGTGGTCTTGCCGCTGCCGGACTCCCCCACCAGCGCGAGGGTCTCGCCCGCACGCACCTCGAAGCCGACGCCGTTGACCGCGTGCAGGGTGCCCGTGCGGCGTTTGAGGAGGGCGCCCCTGGTGACGGGGAACGTCTTGACCAGGTCCTCGACGCGCAGGACCACCTCGCCCGGGGTGCGCCGCGCTGCTGCGCGGTCCGGGGTGAGGGCAACGGCGGACCCGGCGGGCCCGGCCGGGTCCAGGGTGCCGTCGGCGATCTCCTGCGCGCGGTGGCAGGCGACGCGCCCGGGCCGCCCGGCGGGTGCGGTCAGGTCCGGTTCGGTGGTGCGGCAGACGTCGCGGGCCACCGCGCAGCGCGGTGCGAAGGCGCAGCCGTCGGGCAGGGCGACCGGGGAGGGCGGCTCGCCGGCGATCGGGAGCAGGGGCCGCTGGACGCCGCTGTCCGCGGTGGGGACGGCGGCCAGCAGCCGGGCGGTGTAGGGCATGGTGGGGCGGGCGAAGAGTTCGTCGACGCCCGCGTGTTCGACGATCCGTCCGGCGTACATGACGGCGACGTCGTCGGCGTGGCCGGCGACCACGCCCAGGTCGTGGGTGATGAGGACGAGGGCGGCGCCGCTCTCGCGCTGGGCCAGGCGCAGGACCTCCAGGATCTGGGCCTGGACGGTGACGTCGAGGGCGGTGGTGGGTTCGTCGGCGACGAGGACCGAGGGTTTGTTGGCGATGGCCAGGGCGATGACGACGCGTTGGCGCATGCCGCCGGAGAACTCGTGCGGGAAGGCCTTGGCGCGTTCGCGCGGGTCGGGGATGCCGACCAGGTCGAGCAGTTGGACCGCCTGTTCCCAGGCGTCGTTCCTGGACAGGTCCTGGTGCACGCGCAGGGCCTGGGAGAGCAGCCGGCCGACGCTGAGGACGGGGGTGAGCGCGGACATCGGGTCCTGGAAGACCATGCCGATGTCCTTGCCGCGGATGCGGGCGAGTCGGGTGTCGTCCATGGCCGCCAGGTCGCGCCCGCCCAGCAGGATCCGGCCCTCGAGGTGGGCGGTGGGTGGCAGCAGGCCCATGAGGGCGAGGGCGGTGGCGGACTTGCCGGAGCCGGACTCGCCGACGATGCCCAGGGTGCGCCCGGGCAGGAGGTCGAAGTCGACGCCGCGCACGGCCTGGACCGGTCCTTGCTCGGAGGGGAAGGAGACGCGCAGGTCGCGTACGGACAGGACGGGTGCGGGCCGGGCGGGACCGGGGCCGCTCCCGGGCCCGGGGTTCTCGGGGCCGGGCCTCTCGGGGCCGGGGCCGGGGTTCTCGGGGCCGGGGTTCTCGGGGCCGGTGGGGCGGGCGGGTGCGAGGGTCATCGTCGGCCTCCGGCCGCGCCGGTGGTGGACGTGGGGTCGAGGGCGTCGCGCAGGCCGTCGCCGACGAAGGTCATCGAGACGGTGAGCAGCACGGTCAGGGCGGCAGGGAAGGCGAAGAGCCAGGGGGCGCTGGTGATGGTGCCCGCGCCGTCGGCGAGCATCGTGCCCAGCGAGACGTCCGGGGTCTGGACGCCGAAGCCGAGGAAGGACAGGGCGCTCTCGCTGAGGACGGTGGAGACCACTCCCAGGGTGAGGTTGACGATGAGCAGGGAGCCCAGGTTGGGGACGATGTGGCGCAGGACGATGCGCAGGGGGTGCACGCCCATGAACTCCGCGGCCAGGACGTAGTCCCGCTCGCGCAGGGACGTCGACACCGACCAGACGACGCGGGCGGTGGACATCCAGCCGAACACCGTCAGGACGAGGACGAGGACCCGCCAGTCGCCCGCCAGCTTGTGCGAGACCAGGGCGAGGACGAGGAAGGAGGGCACGATCAGCAGGAAGTGGATGAGGGCGAGGGTGGCCTTCTCCGTGCGGCCCCCGAGGTAGGCGGCGCCCGCGCCCACGACGGCGGAGACGGCGACGGTCAGGACGGAGACGCTCACCGCGATCACCAGCGAGCGCTGGAGGCCGTGCGCGGCCGAGGCGTAGACGTCGTTGCCGCCCTGGTTGGTGCCGAACCAGTGCTCGGTGCCGGGGGCCTGGGTGAGGGCCGAGAAGTCGGTGTCGGAGAAGTGGTAGGGGGTGAGGAGTTGGCCGAAGGCGCTGAACAGCACGAGCAGCAGGAGGATCGCCACGCCGGCGACGGCCGTCCGGTTGCGCCAAAAGCGGCGCAGGTAGAGGCGGCGGCGGCCGAGGTAGCGCCCGTCGTGGCCGGTGGGCGGCCGCTCGGCGGCCGGGCCGGCGGCAGCTGTGACGGTGGTGGCTGTGGTGGTGGCGGCGGGGATGCCGTCGGGGGTCGGGTCGGGGCTCACGGGGGTGCCCATCTCAGCTCACCCGCACTCTCGGGTCGAGGAGAACGGTGGTGATGTCCGCGAGGATCGCGCCGATCGCGGTCAGGGCGGCGGCGAAGGCGGCGGTCGCCACGGTGCCGTGCACGTCGTTCTTGTTGATGGTCTGGACGAAGTACTGACCCATGCCGTTCCAGCCGAAGACGGTCTCGGTGAGGACGGCGCCGGTGAAGACGGCCGGGATGCTGAAGGCCACGGACTGGGCGGTGGGGATCAGGGCGGTGCGCAGGGCGTGCCGGCGGATCGCCTGGGCACGGGTGAGCCCGGTGGCCCGGGCGGTGCGCACGAAGTCGGAGCCGATCACGTCCAGCAGCAGGGAGCGCTGGGTGAGGTGGTGGCCCACGTACCCCGTCAGGGTGAGCGTCAGTGTCGGCAGGACCAGGTGCGCCGCGCGGTCGCCGAGCGTGGCCCAGAATCCCTCCACGTCCGGGGACCTCTCGCCCGCGACGTACAGGAAGTGCCAGCCGGCCTGTTCGTTCAGCCGGATGGCGAGCAGGACCAGGGCGAGTGCGGCGACGGACACCGGGACGTTGAACAGGGCCATGGACAGGGCCTGGGCGGCCCGGTCCCGCCAGCCGTACTGGCGCGAGGCGGTGTGGACGGCGAGCGCGACACCGACGACGACGGACAGGAGCGTGGCGCCGATCACCAACTGGGCGCTGACGAGGGAGCGGTGGCCGATCTCCCCGTTGACCTCCACCCCGACCGGGGAGCGGCCCCAGTCGAAGCGCAGGACCACCCCGCTCAGCCAGTCCCACCAGCGGTGGAGCAGCGGCTCGTGCGGGTCGAGGTTGTAGGGGGCCAGGGCGCGGGAGACCTGTTCGTCGGTGCGGACCGGGCGCAGCTCCTTGAAGTTCGAGCGCGGGTCGAGGAAGGAACTGGCGAGGAAGTACGTGGCGTTGGTGGCCACCGCGATCACCAGGAACCAGCCCGCTGCCCTGCGTGTCACGTACCGGAGCACGGATGCCACCTCCCCGCGGGGGACGGCGGGCGCGGCCGGGAGGTGCCGGGTCTGGCGGAGCTGAGCATGGGGTGGCGCTCTTTCGGTCCAGGGGGTGCTTGCACTGTGGTGCAGAGGCCAAGTCTGTGTGCGAGCGACACGTGGGCACCAGTGGTCCAGACATGTGGACACGAAGACGAAACAGCCCCGAAGTACGCGGATGTGTGCGCGTCACACGTCCGTCGATTCTGCAGGTGGGAGCGGGTACTGGGGGGCCGCGGGGGCTGTGGGGGATGCGGGGGCTGTGGGGGATGCGGGGGCCGGCGGGGGATGCGGGGCCGGTGCTGTCGTGCGCGGGACCCGGGCGGGAAATCGCAGGCGCCGCCCGGGGGCGTCTCGTACGCTCCTCGTGACCGGTCCACCGAACAGCCCCCGAGGATTGTGTGAAGCACTTCGATCTCCGCGCCAGGATTCCGTCGCTCGCGAAGGCCATGGCCGCCGCCGACCACAGCCCGCACGCCCAGCTGGCACAGACCCGCCACCGTGCGTCGCTCGTGGAGGACTGGGACATCGGGCCCGGGTCCACCGTCCTCGAACTGGGCTGCGGACAGGGCGACATGACCGCCGTCCTCGCGGAGGCCGTCGGACCCCGGGGACGCGTGGTGGCCGTCGATGTCGCCGCTCCGTCCTACGGGGCGCCGGTCACACTCGGGCAGTCGGCGGCCCGGCTCGCGGCGGGCCCGCTCGGGCCGCGCATCGACTTCCGCTTCGGCACCGATGTCCTCGACCCCTCGGTCGGCTTCCCCCGCGACGCCTTCGACCACGTCGTGCTCGCCCACTGCTCCTGGTACTTCGCCTCGCTTGGGCAACTGCGCGACACGCTGGCCCGGGTGCGGCCCTGGGCACGGCGGCTGTGGTTCACCGAGTGGGACCTGACCCCCTCCAGCGGCGACCAGCTGGCACACCTGCTCGCCGTACTGGTCCAGGGCCAGATCGAGGCCGCGGGCGCGCACGGCGAGGGCAACATCCGCACACCCTTCTCCCGCGAGGCACTGCTGCGGCTCCTGCCCGGGGCCGGCTGGACGGCGGACGGCGGCGGACCGGTCGACACCGGCGCACTCCAGGACGCGGACTGGGAGATCACCGCCTGCCTCGACCTGATCACCGCGGGAGAACGCCTGGCCGCGCTGTCCGAACCGGTACGGCACCTCGTCCTCGGCCAGAGCGACGTCCTGCGGGCCGTCGCCGCACCGCAGGGCAACCGCCCGCTCGCCGCCTACTGGGCCAGCGCACACTGACCCGCCGCCCCGGCCGGGGCGTCGACGTCCGACGGGAGCGGCCGACCGGCCGCTCCCCCGGTGCCCCCGACGCGGGCCCGCACGCCCGGGTGCGCGGCACCGGCGCCGCCACGTGTTGGCGGGTGGGACCGCGGACGACGGCCCCGCGGCCCCTCCACGGTCCGGGAGTGCGGGGTCGTGCGGGGCGGGTCAGCCCGTGACGGTCCCGGGGCGCCGGTGCAGGGCGTCCAGGAGCGCGGCCTGGTGCTCGGTCAGCCTGCCGTCGGTGCGGGCTCTGTCCTGTTTGCGCAGCCAGGTGCCGGGGCGGAAGGTGGGGTCGTCGGCGAGACCGGTGCGGTTGACGGGGCCGGTGAGGGTGCCGCCGGCGGCGAGGTAGGCGAGCAGGCGGCGGTAGGAGCGGTTCCAGTCCGGCTCCAGGCGCCACAGCTCGTCCAGGGCGTCGAGCTTCGCCGCCTGGTCGGGGGTGAGGCCCGCGGCCTTGCGCTGGCGGCGCATCCAGGCGCCCACCGCGTAGTCGTCGAGCTTGGCGGTGGCGGGGATCGCGAGGTGGCCGTGCCGGTGGTGGAACGCGGCGGCGTAGGCGGCCCCGCGTTCCCAGGCGCCTGCGTTCTTCGACCAGATCATGCCGAGCGCCTCCAGCTCCGAGACGCGGGCGGCGTCCAGCAGGTGCTGGCCGTTCAGGTGGCGCTGGCGGGCGAGCCAGGAGACCAGCTCGGCGTGCTCGGTCCTGTCGGTGGGATCCAGGTGGCCGTGCTGGAGGTGGAACGCGGTGGCGACGGCGTGCATGCGCTGCCACTCGAGCGCGCGCGGGTTGAAGGCGCGCAGCTTCACGGTCCGCAGGATCCGGGCGGCGTGCCGGCGGGCGTCGATCCTGAGCCACTCGATCGGCGACTCGACCGGCGACTCGACCGGGGCCGGCTGCTCATCGGCTTCGACGGTCTCGTCCTCGGGCGACGTGGCCGCGGTGGTGTGCGCGGTGCCCTGCGAGCGGGTGCCGCGCAGCTCGGTGATCCGGCCGACCACCCGGGCGTCGTGCGCGGCGAGCGCCCGCAGGACCCGCCAGATCGTGCGGAACGAGCTGGCCTCGATCTCGGCGTCGGCCTCCGCCTTCACCGCCTCGCCGGCGTCGTGGACCTCGGCCGGGTCGGCGGTGGCCGTGTCGTCGCCCGTCCCGGGGGTGGGCAGGTACACAGGGATGACGACCCAGGACACCTTGCCCTGGCGGTAGGACTGGCGCAGCGCGCGGCCGACGGCCTGGACGATGTCGATGACCGAGCTCTTGGGGTCGGCGAAGCAGATCGCGTCCACGGCGGCGACGTCGATGCCTTCCGACAGGAGGCGGGCGTTGGCGAGGATGCCGCACTCCTCGCCGTCCTCGCCGGTGTGGGCCTTGAACTCGGCGAACGCGGCGCGGCGGTCCCTGAGCCGGTCGGTGCCCGCCACCGCCTTCGCCCGGATCCGCTCCGGACGGTCCGCGTCGGGCAGCAACTCGGAGGCGTCCGGCAGGGTGTTCGCGAACTCGCGGGCCGCCGTGACCCGGGAGTGGAAGGTGATGACCCGTCGCAGGCCCAGGTCGGCGACCGCGCGCAGCAGCGCGATCTGCAGGGCCAGGCGCAGCAGTTCCTCGTTGCTGCGCTGCGAGCGGAGGTCGGCGACGGCGGGGAGGTTGAGGAGTTCGCGCAGGTCCTCGTCCGTGACGACCGGGACGAGGACGCGGTAGTCGGCGAGGTAGCCGTGCTCGATGCCCTGGCCGAGGGTCCAGGTGAACACGGTCCTGCCGAAGACGCGCTCGTCGTCCATGGAGCACAGCGCGGGCAGCGCCCGGCCGTCGGCGTCGGCGAGGTCGGCCGGGTCGTCCTTCGCGCGCCGGTCGTCGGCGATCCGCGGGGTGGCGGTGAAGTACAGGCGGCGCGTGGCGGGGACCTGGTCGTCGACGTGCACGGCCGCCCACGCCTTGCCCTGGGCGCCGGCGGTGCGGTGGGCCTCGTCGACGACGACCAGGTCCCAGGCCGGCAGGCCGAAGTCGCGGTGGGCCCGGACGATGCGCTCCAGGCTCGCGTAGGTGGCGTACACGGTGACCGGCTCGCCGGTCTTCCCGGCGGCGACCAGGTCGGCGATCCGCGCCGCCTGCGTGGACACCCGGGCGTGGATCCGGCCGCCGGCCTCCGCGCTCTCCAGCGCCTCCTGGCGCGAGCACGCCGCGACCGCCAGGCCGCGGCGGGCGCCCTTCGCGGACCAGGCTTCGGCGGTCTGCTCCAGCAGTTCGATCGTCGGCACCAGCACCAGTACCCGCCCCCGGGCGGCCAGGCGCCGGGCGCAGCCGGCCGCGACGAGGGTCTTGCCGGAGCCGGTCGCCGCGACCACCGTGGCGCGGCCGCCGTCCTTCACCTCGCGCACGGCGGCCGCGACCGCGTCCTTCTGGAACCGGTGCAGCGGCAGCGGGTTCACCGCGGTGGCGGACAGCGGTGCCGGGAGCGGCTGCCCGGCCGCGGCGCGCAGTGCGGCCGGTACGTCCTCGACGGCGGTGGTGGTGGTCGTGGTGTCCACGGCGCGGGTGTTCTCCTTCGTCGGCCGGGTCGCGGGAAGGCGGGGTGCCGTGCGGCCGGGCGGGCGCGGCGGGTCAGCGGGGGCAGGTGCGGAATCGCGCCTTGCGCAGCGCCGTCAGGTCGGCGATGACGTCGCCGGGCTGTTCGTCCAGGCGGTCCTGCTCGAAGTCGGACGGAACGGCCCGGGCGATCCGGTCGCGCAGGCGAACAGGCCGGCGGCGTCGGCGAGCCGGTAGGCGGTGCGGGTCCCGAGGGGGCGGCCCGGGTCGGGGCGGTCGGTCACGGGGGTCCTTCGTGCATCGGAGGCGGGCACAGGGCCGTCAGGGGCGGGCCCGGGGCCGTCAGGGGCGGGCCCAGGGCCGTCAGGGGCGGGCCCGGGGCCGTCGGAGGTGGGCGGGGCCGTCGGAGGTGGACCCGGGGTGCTACTCGTTGACGAGGACCCGGGTGCTGTGGTGGCCGTCGGGGGTCCAGGTGCGGATCTCCAGGTAGACGATCTCGGCGTCCTCGACGGCGCGGCCGCTCTCCACCAGCCAGGTGAGCACGGCGTGGACGACGTCGCCGTGGGCGTCGGCCACCCGCCGGGACCACTCGGTGGCGGGGAAGCCGCCGGTGGCGGAGGAGCCGTAGGTGCGCTCCTCCGTGCCGTCCGCGCGGGGCACGACGCCGCGCCGGATGCCGGGCGAGTCCTGTCGGGAGCCGGCCGCCAGGGTGAAGTAGCGGGCGCGCATGCGCACCGTCAGCGCGACCCGCCCGTCCGCCTGCGCGGCCGCGTGGATCACGGCGGCCAGGTGCGCGGCGCCGGACCTGATGGCCTGCCGGCCGGCGCGGCCGGCCATCGACCCGCCCGGGGTGCCGATCACGTCCTTGCCCCGCACCCGCGCCTTGTGGCCGGTCCTGGTGCGGCGGCGGGTGGTGTTCGCCCCGGCGATCCCGGACAGGGTCTCCTCGTCGCGTTCGCCGCCGCGGACCGCCCGCACCAGCTGGCGCAGCGCGCCGACCATGCTGGCGCCCTTGCCCTTGGTGAAGAACTGGGAGACCAGGGAGGCGTCGCGGCCGAGCATCCTGGCGACCTGGCGCCTGGTGAAGCCCTGGTCGATCAGCTGCTGGGTGAGGCGGGCGGCCTCGTTCGGGTGGTCCGGGTCGGCCGGGCTCACTGGTCGCCCCTCTTCTCGGCGGCGGCGAGTTCGGTACGGCCCAGGGCGCGCAGCCTCAGGTACTGCTCCTGGGAGGTCGGGTGCTCGACGGGGCCGGTGAGGTGGCCCTTGAGGAGGTAGTCGCCGACCTCGCCGCGGTAGGGCCAGGGCCGGCGCTCGGTCAGGGCGATGCCGTCGGTGCCGAAGTACACGACCGTACCGGGCCTGGCGTGCAGGGCGCCGGCGGTACCGACGATCTCCTTGCCCTGGCGGTACTGCGTGTGCAGCAGTGCGGCGCGGGCCCCTGACCACACGTAGGCGGCCCATTCGGGGTGGGCGTAGGGGTCGCGGGAGAAGCCGGCCTGGCGCTGCCAGGTGACCACCGTGTCGTCCTGGCCGAGGATCTCCACCCCGGCGGGGAGCGCCTCGCCGAGGGGGGTGGTGCCGGAGACCAGGCGCGGGCGCTGGGCGAAGCCGCCCAGGCCGAACAGCAGCACCGCGCGCACGGCGCGGGAGGCGAGGTGGGCCGCCTGCCGCTGGCGTTCGTCGCCGTGGGCGCGGGAGAGGTTGGTCAGGTCCGCCCACGCGGCCCTCAGGCGCTTGCCCCACTCGTCGAGCGGCTTGCCGTCCTCGAACAGCAGGCCGCCCAGGATCTCGATCCGCCACGGTGCGATGTGGTTCGCGAGGGCCAGGTGGACCTCGGCGCCGCCCGCCCAGGTGGTGAACGTGGCGCCGGGCTGCGAGGGGTAGATCCAGGCGCGGTCACCGGTCACGGGGGCCGGGAGCAGGCCGACGTGGTTCCACCCCTGCGGGACGGTCACCTTGATGTTCCAGTGCGAGCAGGACATCAGGGCCTTCGTCTGCTCCGCCTCCGTCATCGCCGCGAACGCGTGCGCGGTGATGCGGCGCGGGACGCCGACCGGGGACTTCCACAGGTGCTTGGCGTAGGCGAAGGTGCGGTCGTACTCCACCAGCGCGGGCAACTGCTGCGGCACGCGCGGCGGCAGGAGCAGCTCGGTGCGGCCCTGGCCGCCGGTGGCGTGCAGCAGGGCGCGCAGCTCCTCCGACAGGACCGGGTAGCCGCCGGCCCACCTGCCGGTGGTCGGGATCGTGCGCGACCACAGGTCCCGCCCGGTCTGCGACGGCGAGCCCATGAGGACGGCGTCGCCCCAGTGGCGGCGCAGCGCCTGCCACAGCAGCCGGAAGGCGTCCCGGCAGGTCGTCACGTCGGCGCCGTCCGCATCGAACCACTCCCCCATCGAGCGGATCTCGGTGGTGGCGCTGTCGGGGGCGGCGGCGGGGGCGTAGCGGCCGACGGGCTGGCGCTGGTGGACGAAGTGCCCGGCGAGCTTGTCGCGGCCGCTCCCGACGGCGGTGGTCCACCGCTCGCAGGGGGTGTTCAGCCAGGCGGCGACCGCGTCCTTGAGGGTGCTGTAGCGTTCGGCGCCGTCGTGCCAGGGGGCGCCGGCGGTGATGTAGATGCGTTCGGTGCCGGGCGCGGCGGCCAGGACGGCGTCCAGGATCTCTCCGGGCGTGCGGGCGCCGAGGTCGAGGCGCACGGTCCGGTCGCGCACGGCGAGCGTCCCGGCCGCGGCGTCCAGGAACACGGTGGAGCGGGCCTGCTGGACGAAGTTGGGGCGCTTGGAGACCAAGCCGGTGGTCACCGCCTCGAACCGGGCACCGGCCGCGCCCTCCGGGAGGGCGGGCAGCTCGCGCGGGCCGGCCTCGGCCGCAACGACGGGAAGCGTAGGAACGACCGGCGCGGCAGCGGCGGCAGCGGCGGGAGCAGCGGGAGCGGCGGGAGCAGCGGGAGCGGCGGGAGCAGCGGGAGCGGCGGGAGCGGCGGGGACGGACTGCCCGGCGACGGCCTGGTCCTCGACCGCGATCGGCTCCTCGACCGCGGCCTGGTCCTCGACGGCCGGGGCGGCCGGGGCAGAGCGCTCGGCGGCGGCGCGGCCCTGCGGGGGCGTGGCGGGGTCGGCCTGTACGCCGGGT
>NZ_JAIY01000011.1:97857-99010 GCF_000710405.2 Kitasatospora sp. MBT66
CCCGGTCGTCGGTCCTGGCGGCGCGGACGGCGGCCGGGGTCGGGTCCAGCAGCGGGGCGATCCGCACGACGTCGCCGAGCGACAGCCCGGCGGCCTTCGCGACGGCGTCGGCCTTCGCGCCCTCGTAGCCGGCGAGCTCGCTGATCCGGCGGGCGCGCTGCTGGTCGAGCCGGTCGAGGTTGGCCTGCGCGGCCGCGACCGCCTTCTCGGCCCTGGCGATCTCCTCGCGCAGCGGGCGCAGCTCGGCGACCTTCGCGGTGTACGTCTTGCGGTCCATCAGCGGGCTTGCCTTCCGTGGCGTCGGAGCCGTTGCTCCTCAGCGGCCGTTGGGTCGGGTCGCATCGAGGCGGGGGTCGCCGAACAGGGCGTCGAAGACGTCCTCGGTGACGCAGGCGACCAGGGCCCGCTCGGCGTGGCGCAGGGTGTGGCCGGCGCTGCGCCCGAGGGCGGCCACCGCGATCGGCACCTGCGCACGGTAGTAGAAGGTCAGCTCCCGGACGGCGGTCCCCACCTGGCCCGGCGCATCGTCGGGCCCGGGCGCGGCGGGCAGCGTGAACGAGGGCAGGCCCGCCACGTCCGGCTCGCCCGCCAGGTGCAGGACACCGTCGTCGGTGGTCCGGAACGCGACGACCAGGTTGACGCCGTCGGCGCGCCGGTCCCGCGGCAGGCCGTGGCCCTCCAGGACCCGGCCCAGCTGCGTGGGGGACATTCCGGCCGCCGTCCCCAGCGCGCGGCGGTTGGAGTAGCCGCTGGTGGCGTCCGCCCGGGACAGCGTCAACTCCTTGAACACGGTCAGGTGCTGGACGACGTGGCCGATCCGGGCGACCAGAGCGGCGAGGTCCTCGAAGCCGGCGGCCCGCGGCGGCTCGACCGGCCTGTGTTCGCGCAGTGCCGCGAGCAGCGCCCGGCCCAGGTCGTCGGGCACCTCGACCTGATCGCCGTCGAAACCGATCCTCACAACACGACTCCCGGACAGTAGAAGTTGAACGAATAGTACGGCCGTACATTCTGGGCGCCAAGGAGGAAGGGGGCGCGCGGCCCCGCTCCCGCCGTCGGCGGCTCCTCGCGGTCGAACCGGCGCGCGCCGCGGAACTGTCCCGCGGTCAGGGGCCGGCCCCTCGGCACCGGCGCCACCGGTTCGGGCGACGCCGCG
>NZ_JAIY01000011.1:99623-107046 GCF_000710405.2 Kitasatospora sp. MBT66
GGGGTACGTGGCACTGGCCTTCGACCTCCACGGCGGACGCTACCTGGGCGACCCCGGACAGATGCTGGCCCGCTGCCTGCCGCTGCTCGCCGATCCCGACCGGATGCGCGACATCGGCCGCGCGGCACTCCGGGTGCTGCGCGCCGAACCGCGCACCGACCCCGAGCGGACCGCCGCCGTCGGCTACGGCACCGGGGGCGCCGTCGCCCTGGAACTCGGCCGCGCCGGCGCCGACCTGCACGCGATCGCAACGGTCAACGCAACGACCACCGGCCGACCGGGCGAGGCGGCCAACATCCGCTGCCCGGTGTGGGCCGGCGTCGGCTCCCAGGACCCCATCATGGCGCCCGCGCAACGCGAGGCGTTCACCGCCGAGATGCAGGCCGCAGGCGTCGACTGGCGCCTCACGATCTACGGCGGCGCCCTGCACGCCTTCCACCACCCCCCGGTCGACCACCCCACCGTCCCCGGCGTCGGCCACCACCCACGCCACGCACAACGGGCCTGGCGCGACGTCCTCGACCTGCTCACCGAGTGCCTGCCCGTGACCCCGGACCCGGCACACGCCCCGGCACACGACCCGGGCAAGCACACCGGCCCCGGACACTGACAGCCCCTCCCCCTCGACTGCACACAGCGGAACCGCACACGGACCAACCCACGATCGCGGAACCGGAAGCGCGTTCGCGACCGCCGCAGCAAACGCCCGGCTCCGCCGTGGCGGAGCCCCCGCCGTGATCGTCGCGACCCGCGGCGGCGCGCTCCGGCCGACGGAGCCAGGTGTGCGCGTCCACCCCGGCGGCGCCGAACCGCGGGAGGTCGCGACCATCGGACTCGGGGGGCGGGGCCGCGCTGCGGTGGCCGCACGCCCGGGCCGTACCCCTCCGCGCGGATCAACCGCAACTCCCTCACGACCCGGGGGACGGATACCCACCGACGGACCCGGCGCCGCCCCACCCGCCCGCCCGCCGGGGCGCGACGCCTCCCGCCCCCCTTTCCCGCGACCGACGACCCGCCACCGGCGAAGACCCCGGGCCCCGGCGGCGCGGGCGGGGCGGACACCGGCACCGTCGGCCGGAAGCCGTCCGCCGTCCGCCGTCCGCGACGCGATCGGCCGGCGGCAGCGCCGGAGCCGGATCGAAGGCGATCCCGCGATCGGCATCGAGCGGCGGCCGGCACTGCCGCACCGCACCGAGGCTCTCGCGGAGAACCGGACCGCCGCCTGGTGGCGCCTCGACGTCGCACCGGACGAACGGTCAGGACCACGTGCGACGGGACATCGCCGTACCGCCCCGGACGATCCGGTCCGCAGGTGGCGCGCTGTCGCGCCGACCGTGCGGACGCGCGTCGGCCGGTGGGCGCGCCGGGGCGGGCGGTGCTCCGGGACGGGCGGCGCTCCGGGACGGGCGCGCAGTTCCGAGAGGGCCCGCGCGCCGCCACCGCCAGGCGCTCACCCCCGCCCCCGGAACCGGCCCGCGATCCGGATCCCGGTGTGCGCCGTGCCGTCGCCGCCCACCCCGAACTCCCCGCAGCGCGCCGCGACCCGCTGACCGAGGACCCGGACGTCCTGGTCCGCAACGAGATCGCCTGCCGCGCGAACACCCCGCCGCAGCCGCGGGCGCCGCTCGCGGCAACCCCGACGACGCAGGATCCGACCGAGGCCTTCCTCCTTCGCAACCGCCGCCGCACCTGCCCCCGCCGGCCCCTGCCCCGCCCTCGCGCACCGGGGAACTGGCACAGGCCCTCCCCGCCCGGGCCGGCCCGCGGGGCGGGCCGTGTGGTTCTACTTCTTGCCGCTGTGCTGCAGCCAGGTGGGGCTGGTCGCGATGGCCCTGAGCTGGTCGAGGGTGAGGGGCGGGGTGGAACGGCCGGGCTCGGCCTTGGCCGTGTTCCTGCGGACCGCGGTGTTGAAGGCCCGTACGACGACCCTGGTGCCGTCGGGGTGCAGTATCTCCACCGACCACCGGACCGACCCGCTGCCGGACATCGGTGCTCCCTGCTGGACCACCAGCCTGCTGCCGTCCGGAAGGACGGTGGAATAGTCGTACCGCGGGTCGGGGGCACCGGCGGGCTGCTTGGCGACGTAGACCTGGACCTCGCTCTTGCCCCTGCCGTCGTCGACGTTGAAGCTGGCGAAGCCCTCCCCCGTGCTCGCGTCGGCCGGGGCGAGACCGGCGGGCAGCAGGGTCGCGGCCACGGCCAGGACCTCGCCCCCCTCGGGGTGGGCCTCCGCACTCGGCGGGACCGCGTCGGGATTCGCCTGCGCGGGCCGCGTCAGGACGCTCGGCGACGGGACGGGCGACGCGGCGCTGCTCGGGGCCGCCGGCGCCTCGACCGAACCGCCCGACCGGGCGGGGGCGGCGCCGAGACCGGCGGCGAACACGCCGCCCACGCCGATCACCGCGACCGCGGTGACACCTCCCGCGAAAGCGGCCGTCCGACGACGGCGCAGCGCGCGCCCCCGGGCGGTCACCTCGTCGAGCCGGGGGCCGGTGGTGGGCCGGAAGCTTTCGCCGACCGCCGAGAACGCGTCGCCGAGGACGCCCTCGAAACGCGGGTCCGCGCGGTGTTCCTCTGCCATGGGTGCTACGCCTTTCGATCCGTCGAGGACGGGTGACGGGTGGTGGTGTCAGCGGGTGATCAGGTCGCCGAGGCGGTCGCCGAGCAGTGAGCGCAGTCGCCCCAGCGCCCGGTAGCTCTGTGTCCGTACGGCTCCCGGGGTGGACCGGAGGATGTCGGCGGTCTCCTCGACGCTGCGGTCCTCCCAGTAGCGCAGGACGAGCACCGCCCGGTCCCGGTCGGAGAGCTGGGCCAGGGCGTGGATCAGCACGAGCCGCAGGTCGCTGTCGCCCGTCACGCGGACGGGAAGGTCGGGGAGCTCGCCGACCGGCCGCTCGGTGCTGCTGCGCAGGCGGTGGTGGCTGAGGAACCGGCGCACCAGGACGCTGTGCGCGTAGGCGGTCGGGTTGTCGATCCGTTTGCCGGTGGAGATACCCGGCAGCCAGGTCGTTCGACGCCATATCGCGTGCATCCGCGCCAGGGTCTCCTGCACGAGGTCCTCGGCGAGATGGGTGTCGCCGCCGGTCAGCATGCAGGCCGAGCGGTACAGCTGGTCGAAACGCCCGAGGGCGAACTCCCGGAACTCGCTGTCCTCGCTGCGGCGGGCGGCACTCCTGCGGTTCATCGTCATCCCTTGCTCCGACACCCTTGCGGGTCCAAGGACGCGGTGACCCCCCGCGGGTGTCACACCCCGGTTCCCCAGCAGCTTCGGGCGACGCCGTTCGGCACCCGAACGGGCGGGTACGACGGCGGCCCCGGGGAGGATCGGCGGGCACCGGCCGTCCTCCGCCGTCCGGCCCGGTAACCGCCGCCCGCCTCTCCACCGGCCCCGTCCGCGTGAAGCGGTCCCGGCCCCGGCCCCCGGCCCCGGCCCCGGCTCCGGTGTCCGGAGCCGACGCACCGCCCCGCCCCGCACCGCGCCGCGCCCGGGCCTCGGCCTCCCGCTCGCGCTGCCGCCGGTGCCGTGCGTGGCACGGCCGCCGGCGGACACCCCGGCGCCGGTCCCGCTCCCGCCGCCCCCAGGGGACCCGTACTCCTCGCTGCGCGCCCGGCACGCGGGACCGGCCCGGCACACCGCGGGCCGGCTTCAATCACGAGTCGTGAGTCAGTTGTTCACGAGTTCGGGAGGCACGCCGAACCACGGACGGGTGATGTTCACGAGTTCTGACGTCACCGGGGTGCTTGCCAAGCCAGCATCGGGAGTGCTCATGGTGAAGGGCCCTGGTCATGCCGCAGATGTCGAAGGTCGAGCTGTACGCCGCGATCCGGCGCGACCACCGCGACGGCATGAAGCTGCGGGAGATCGAGCGCACGTACAACGTGTCGTGGCGGACGATCAGGAAGGCCGTGGACTCCGTCCGGCCGGAGCCGCGGAAGAAGCTCCCGCCCCGGGCCACCGCGCTGGACCCGTACAAGGCGGTGATCGACGGAATCCTGCAGGCCGACCTGGACGCGCCGCGCAAGCAGCGGCACACGCTCACCCGGATCCTCCACCGCCTCGTCGAGGAGCACGGCGCCGACATCTCCTACCAGCAGGTCCGCCGCTACGTCGCCGACCGCAAGCCGCAGATCCTGGTGGAGTCGGGCAAGGCCCCGACCGGGGCGTTCATCCCGCAGACACACCAGCCCGGCATGGAGGCCGAGGTCGACTTCGGCGACGTGACGGTGAAGCCCGCCGGCGCATGGGTGACCTGCTCCGCTACACGCTCGCCACCAAGCTGCTGAACAAGCTGGTGGAGGCCGCCGACGAGAAGCAGCCGAACAGGAGATCGCCCGCTACGGCCGCGTCGACCTGCTCTGCACCGATGAGCTCGGCTACATGGAACTCGACCGCCGAGGCGCCGAACTCCTCTTCCAGGTCCTCACCGAACGCGAGGAGAAGAACAGCGTCGCCATCGCCGCCAACGAGTCCTTCGGCGGGCTGGGCCAAGACCTTCACCGACCCCCGCCTCTGCGCGGCCATCGTCGACCGCCGCACCTTCAACGGCACCGTCATCGAGACCGGCATTGACTCCCACCGCCTCGCCAGCACCCGGGCCCGGGCCCAAGCACCCGCCAAGGTCGGCTGACCTCAGCGCCCCGACAGGCGCGGCCCGTCACCCGCACGGGTGACGGGCCGGACCGCTCATCCGAAGCTCGTGCCCCGGGACCAGACTTGCTGGACCGTTCGATAGTCGATGACGGCTATGTCCTCCTGCTGGAGAACATCACGGGCCTGCTGCGAAGTCAGGAACTCGTAGTCTGTCCGGCGCACGGACCGGCCACCGTCGACGGCCTGCGACTCCTCGTCGCCCAGACCGGGGTGCACCGCCCATTCATTGAGTCCCGCAGGCAGGTCGCGCAGCATCCGGGCGTATCGTTCAGCCTTCCCTTCGAGGCCCAGGGAGAAGCTGTCCAGAAAGTCGTTGTCGGTGACCGGCAGCCCGCGTTCGCGCATCGTCCGGCGCCCGGGATCGAGCCAGACCCGGACTGCGAGGCCGTACTCCGCGGCCAGCACAACGGTCAGGTCGAGGATGTCGTCGCGGCCGCCGTCGGCCAGACAATGGAAGTCCAGATGGGTCGGCGCGAGTCCGGCGTCGGCGACGGCGTTGATCTGGGCGCGGAACTCGAGTTCGATCTCATCGAGCCGAGCCTGGCCGAGCAAGGCCGCCCGTCCGGCGGGCGACGGTGAGAACAGCTCGCCTGCAGGGTCCAGCAGTGAAGGAACTCGTTCCCTGGCGGTCAGCGGCCCCCACGGCATGTCGGGCATCTCGCACACCAGGGTGAGGTGGATCCCGAACGGGATCCGCGGGCGTCGGCTGAGCATCTCCAAGGCCTGCGGCGCTGCGGGACACGGGACCATCAGGCTGCATGAACTCGCGATGCCCTCTTCGATCGACTCGATCACCGCCGCGTTGATCGCCGGATACATCCCGAAGTCGTCGCAGTTGACGATCAGCAGCCGCGCACCAGGTGGATACCCCAGTAGCTGACTCGACTGCTCTGCAGGCGCGACGGCCGCGGGATCGGTGGTTTCATCCATGTCCGCAGTCTGAGACCCAGCCGGACGTCACGCACCGGAATTCGACCGCCCCGAGGCGACACCGCCGTCAATTCTCGCGGACATCCACGAACTTGCCGAGCACCAACTGCCGCCGAAACCGGCGAACAACCGCTGCTGCTGACCGTGAACGAAGCCCGCCCCCGGTACTCACGCGGCCGTTCCCCGGACGCCCCCGGCGCCCCGAGGACCGGTCCCCGGCCGGTACGCGGCGGCCCCGGTCGGCGGCCCCGGTCGGCGGCCCCGGTGAACGGCCGGGCCCCCGTCGTGGCCGCGGGCCGTGTCGTCAGCCGGGCGCACCGGACGCCCGCAGCGGGCACCCGGTGCCCACCCGCGCGGCGAGTTCGGCACGCAGGACCGCGAGTTCGGCCATGCGCGCGTCCACGACACGGATCTTCTCCTCGAACAGCGCGGACAGCGCCCCGGCGGTGTCCGCCGCCCCGCGCAACTCCTCACCGGTGCGCGCGATCTCCGCCAGGGAGAACCCGAGCGCCTGCGCGGTGCGCACGTAGCGCAACCACTCCACCGCCCCGGGCGAAAAAACGCGGTACCCGTTGGCCGTACGCCCGGACACCAGCAGCCCCGACTTCTCGTAGAAGCGGATCGTGTCCCTCGTCAACCCCGTCCGCGCGGCCAGCTCCCCGATACGCATGCCCCGGCGCCCCTCCCGGATCGTGGACTTGACCCTGGACCGTACTCCACTGTCCAGCATGGGAGGCCACCGACCCCGACCACCCGGAGCCCCGCCGTGAACCGCCCCTGCGCCCCCGCACGTCCCTCCTACCTGCGTGTCGTACGCGCCAGCGCCTGGTACGACCTCGCCGTCACCGCGGGATTCGCGACACCCTGGACCTACACACCGGTCCACCACGCGCTCTCCTCCCTGGGCGACAGCCTCGGCTGGGGCGTCCTGCCCGCACCCGATACGTGGCAGACCCTGTACGCCAACCTGATGGGCTCGGTCGTGACCGTCTGGGCCGCCCTGCGCATCGTCCGGCCACTGCCCCTGCACGGACTGCTCGACGCCGTCGCACGCGTCCTGTTCTCCTCATGGATGGCCTACGCGCTCGCCCACGGCGCCCCACGGATCCTGTGGCCCTTCCTCACCCTCGAAATCGCCTGGGGCATCACCCAGTTGGCACTGTGGCCGCGCACCGGACGCACCCGCCCGGTGGCCGGCCCGGCGGCCGACCGCACCCACCCGGTGGCCGGCCGCACCGACAGGTACCCGCTCGACACACCCAACCGATAACACCCACCCCCCTTGCGACACCGACAGCCCCCGCACCGCCACCCCCGACACACACCCCACCGCGCCCACCGGGCCCACCGCGCCGGGCGCGGCACGGGGGCGGGGCGGCACCGGCGGGGGCTGTCCGCACGGGGGCGCACCAAGCCGGGGCCGGCCTTCTCCCCCGCCCGGTCGACGCCCCCGCCCGGCCCCGTCGCCGAGCGGCTGCCGGAGCACCCCCCGGTCGCGCCGCCCGGACCCGCCCACGGCACCGCTCGCGGCACGGCTCGCGGCACGCACCCCGCCGCACCCGGCCACCCCCACGGGCAGCAGACCCCCCTCGCCCCGGTCACCGAACCCGCCGGACCGGCAGAGCCGACCCCGACCCGACCCGCCCGGGAACACCGCGGCGGACACCGACCGGACCGGACCACCGCGGGCCGTCCCGCTCCACCACGCCACCACGGCCGTCGCCGGCCTGCGACGGCCCACCGGAGCGGGACGGCCCGCGACACCGGACGCCGGTGCCGGCACTCTCCGGCCAACAGGCGCAGCACGAACGAGCGGGCGCGGCGAACGGACGGGCGCAGCGA
>NZ_JAIY01000011.1:108013-211587 GCF_000710405.2 Kitasatospora sp. MBT66
GCCCTCGCCCTCGCGATCGTTCCGGTCAGCCTGGCCTTCGGTGCCTCCTCGGCCCACGCCAGTGTCGGCTCGAACATCACGGGCATCGCCCTGGCCAACAACTACAAGACGGCCTGCGCGACCAACAGCGCCGGCACCACCGGCTTCTACTCCAGCTGCACCGGCAACGGCGGCCAGCCCGAGCACTGGTGCGCGGACTTCGCCAAGTGGGTGTGGGCGAAGGCGGGTGTCAACGTCTCGGGCCTGACCCCGGCGGCCGGCAGCTTCGGCCAGTACAACGGCGGTCTGCACAGCACCCCGCACGTCGGCGACGCGGTCGTGTTCAACTACAACGGCGCGGGCTACGCCGACCACGTCGCCATCGTCACCGAGGTCGGCAACGGCCAGATCAAGACGATCGGCGGCAACGAGGGCGGCCAGCGCGGCAACTTCGCCGCGACGTCGCGGGTGCGCCTGGACGGGCCGTACAACTCGGCGCTCGGCTACAGCTCCTACATGGGCCAGTCGATCAGCGGCTACGTCTCCCCGATCGGCGGCACGGACACCACCCCGGCCCCCGCCCCGGCACCGGCGCCGGCGGCCAAGGACGTCACCAACCTGTTCGCGCTCGGCTCGGGCGGGACCGTCTTCAACGCCGGCGGCGACTTCGCGTCCGGGGCGTGGAGCGCGTTCCAGCAGGTGCCCGGCAACAGCGGGATCCAGCAGATCTCCGCCGTGCAGATCGGCTCCGTCGTCCACCTGTTCGTCATCGGCTCGGACGGCACCGTGTACACCGCCGACGGCGACACCGCGACCGGCTCGTGGAGCAGCTTCCAGCCGCTGCAGGGCAACAGCGGCATCAAGCAGATCACCGCCACCGCCGTCGGGGGCACCGTCCACCTGTTCGCCGTCGGGGCGGACGACACCGTGTACACCGCCGACGGCAACTACGCGACCGGCTCCTGGAGCGCCTTCCAGCCCCTCCAGGGCAACAGCGGCATCAGGAAGATCACCGCCACCGCCGTCGGCAGCACCGTCCACCTGTTCGCCGTCGGCTCCGACGAGCGGATCTACACCGCCGACGGCGACTACGCGACGGGCTCCTGGAGCACCTTCCAGCCGCTCCAGGGCAACAGCGGCATCCAGGAGATCGCCGCCGTCACCACCGGCACCACGGTGCGCCTGTTCGCCACCGGCTCCAACGGCACCGTCCACACCGCCGACGGCAACTACGCCACCGGCACCTGGAGCACCTTCCAGCCCCTGGCCGGCAACAGCGGCATCAAGAAGATCACCGCCAACGCCGTCGGCAACACCGTCCACCTGTACGCGGTCGGCTCCGACGACCGGGTCTACAACGCCAACGGCAACTACACGAACGGCACCTGGAGCACCTTCCAGCCCCTGGCCGGCAACAGCGGCATCCAGGAGATCGCCGCCACCTCGGGCCTCTGACCCCCGCATCGCGCGCACCGGCGCCCGGCCGCCCGGCCGCCGGTGCGCACCCCCCTCGGCCCGGCCCCGCGGTCCCGCCCCGGGGCCGGGCACCCCGCCCCCGGACACCCAGCCCCCGGGCCGCTGCCCCCGGGCACCCCGCTCCCGGGCACCCCGCCCCCGGGCCGCTGCCGCCGCCCGCACACCCGTGTTCCGTGCCCCGTACCCGGCCCCGGGACCAGGAAGAACCGCATCCTCATGAGCAAGCAGCTCCGCAAGCTCCTGCCCGCCGCCGCCGTCGCCGCCCTGCTGTCGCCCCTCGCGGTCACGGCCGGCCCCGCCGACGCCGCACCCCAGCCCGACCGCTCCTGCGGGACCGTCACCGACGCCGACTCGGCGGCCGCCGCGAGCCTGAACACCGTCCTCACCGGCAAGCTCGCCCACGCCATGACCGCCTACCGGTTCTCCTGCGCCCGGGCGATCGTCGCCGCCACCCGCGCCCACGACCTGTCCGACCAGGCCGCCGTCATCGCCGTCACCACCGCGATCGTCGAGTCCGAGCTGCGCAACAACCCCAACGTCCTCGACGCGACCAGCGTCGGTCTCTTCCAGCAGCAGACGTGGTGGGGCAGCACCGAGGAGCGCCTGAACCCGGCCTACTCCACCAACGCCTTCCTGGACGGGATGCTGCAGGCCTACCCCAACGGCGCCTGGAAGACCCAGCCGGTGGGCACCGTCTGCCAGAAGGTCCAGCGCTCCGCCCTCCCCGGCGCCTACCAGCCCCAGGCCGCCGACGCCCAGCGCATCGTCGCCGCGATGGCGAGCGCGCCGCCCGCCCCCGCCCCCGCGCCCGCCTCCAAGGCACGTGTCAGCACGGTCGGCTCCGACGGAGCGCTCTACGCCACCGACGGCGACTACGCCGGCACCGGCTGGTCCGGCACCTGGGCCACCCAGGGCGGCACCGCCCTCAAGGCCCTCGCCAGCGCGGTCACCGGCAACACCGTCCACGTCTACGCCCTCGGCTCCACCGGCCACGTCTACACCAAGGACGCCGACTACACCACCGGCCAGTGGACCACCACCTGGCAGGAGGTCCCCGGCGGCGCCGAGGGCGCCACCGCCGTCAGCGCCACCACCATCGGCAACCGCGTCCACCTCAACATCGTCGGCTCCGACGGCGCACTGCACACCACCGACGCCGACTACGCCGGCACCGGCTGGTCCGGCACCTGGGTGGCCATGGGCGGCACCGCCCTCAAGGCCCTCGCCAGCACCGCCACCGGCAACACCATGCACGTCTACGCCCTCGGCTCCACCGGCCACGTCTACACCATGGACGCCGACTACGGCACCGGCCAATGGACCACCACCTGGCAGGAGATCCCCGGCGGCGCCGAGGGCGCCGAGGCCATCACCGCCGCCGCGACCGGCAACCGCGTCCACCTCAACATCATCGGCTCCGACGGCGCGCTCCACACCACCGACGGCGACTACGCCGGCACCGGCTGGTCCGGCACCTGGACCCCCCAGGGCGGCACCGCCCTCAGGAAAGCGCTGGCGAGCGCGGTCACCGGCAACACCGTCCACGTCTACGTCCTCGGCTCCACCGGCCACGTCTACACCAAAGACGCCGACTACACCACCGGCCAATGGACCACCACCTGGCAGGAAATCCCCGGCGGCGCCGACAACACCACCACCATCACCGCAACCACCACCCACTAACACCACCACCACCCGGCCCCCACCACCAGCACCAGCACCAGCACCAGCACCAGCACCAGCACCAGCACCAACCAACAAACCCCAACCCGGACACCAGCACCAGCACCAGCACCCCCCGGCTGCCGCCCCCCGCAACGGAACCAAGCGCAGGGGACGGCAACCGGGACCGACCCCCGGAACCGCACACAACACGCAACACAGAAACCGGAACCCGGCACCAGAACAGAACCGGACCAGACCAGAACAGGACCGGAACACGGGGAGCCGGAACACGGGGGGCCGAAACGTGGAGGCCGGAACAGGACCGACACCCCCACCGCACAACGGCCGGAAAACCGGCACACCACCAGAAACCGAACACACCAGGCCCAGAACCGGCCCCGACAGGCGGTCAGCTCCCGCCCTCCGCAGCGGGCGGGCCGGCGGGCGGCTCGCCGGCGAGGAGCTGATCCTCGCACCACGCCACCGCGTCGTCGCGGCTGCCGAAGGCGTGCCAGTCGGAGTGCCCGTCGGGGTGCCCGTCGCCGGCGGCCAGGAACGGCTCCTGGGCGGCGACGACGATCCGGTGGCCCCGTCGGGCGATGTCCGCCAGACCGGCGGCGAGCATCGCGGCGGAGCCCGGTCGGATGCCGGTGACGGCCATCAGGTCCAGCACCAGCCAGCCGGGCGTCGAGGGGACGGCCCCCTCGACGGCAGCCAACAGTTGCTCGGTCTCGGTGAACTCCAGCTCGCCCTGGGCGCCGACGGCGATGATGCGCCGGCTGCTGCGGTTGAGCAGCGCGGTCTGCTCCGGACTGCGGGCACGGGAGGACCGAGCGCCGTGCCCGGTGTCGGTGACGGTGGCCGTCAGGTGCACCGGTGCGTGCATGAGGTGGAGGGCGAGCCGTTCGGACATCGCGGTGAGCGCGGCCACGCCCCGCACGGAGTTGCCCGCCGAATCCAGTGGCGGGCTGTAGACCGCGACGCCGAACCGGCCCGGGCCGACCGCGATCAGCCCACCGGAGACCCCGCTCTTGGCCGGCAGGCCGACGTTCAGCAGCCACTCCCCGGCGCCGTCGTACATCCCGCAGGTGGCCATGACCGCCAGGGTCCGCACCGCCACGCCCCGCTCCACGACCCGCTCGCCGGTGACCGGGTTGCGGCCGCCGTTCGCCAGGGTCGCAGCCATCACCGCCAGGTCGGCCGCGGTGACCAGGACCGAGCACTGGCGGAAGTAGGTGGCCGTCACGGCGTACGGGTCGTCGCTCAACGAGCCGGCCGAGCGCATCAGGTAGGCCAGCGCACGGTTGCGGTCGCCGGTGGCGGCCTCGGAAGCGTAGACCTCCTCGTCGTAGCCCAGCCGACGGCCGGCGAACGCGGACAGGCAGTCCAGGATCCGGGCGGACCGCGCCTCGGTGTCGGCCGCCGAGACCAGGGCGGTGGTGGCGATCGCGCCGGCGTTGACCATCGGGTTGGCCGGCCGACCGGTGCCCGGTTCCAGACTGATGGCGTTGAAGGCCTCGCCGCTGGGCTCGGCGCCGACCCGTCTGAGCATCTCGTCGGGTCCGAGGTCGGTGAGGGCCAGGGCGTAGACGAAGGGCTTGGAGACCGACTGGATGGTGAACTCGGTGTCGGCCTTGCCCGCCTGGTAGCGACGGCCGCCCATGCTGGTGATCGCGATGCCGAAGTCCTCGGGGTCGGCCTGGGCGAGCTTCGGGATGTAGGAGGCGACCTCGCCGCCCTTCAGCCCGCTGATCCGCCGGTGCAGTTCGTCGAGTGCCTTCGTCACCGGGTCCATGTACGCACCCCTTTCCGTTCCCGCTCGTCCGTCCCGGGCTCCCGGGGGTACCTGGGGCTCCTGAACTTCTGGAACCCGCTGCCGCTGCCCATCGGCCGGCCCGCTCGGCCCGCCCGGGTGGAGCCGAACGGAGCCGCGCCCAGCAGCATGCCAGGGGCGCGACCTGCACCCGACCACGACTCACCGGAGGCGGTCGCGGCACGGCCGGCCGCAGGCGTCGCCGGCCCGGCGGCCGTCGAGCGGGCGACGGGACCCGGCGCCGACCGGCCTCGGTGTGATGAGCCCTCAATTCGAGAAAGGTCGCGGAAGAGCCCCCGCCGACCGACTCCCCCGCTTCCTTCTTCGTGGCCCCGCAACAGGGCGCCCGGCCTCCGGTCCGGCACGACTGTCATGAGACCGGACCGGAAGCGACGACAGCAGGACGTGCGAGAACGGTGTTCCGGCTCGCGGCGGCGGCCGCGTCGGTGCCGGTGACAGTGACGGTTCCGCAGGAACGGCCCGGCCGGACCACGGCGAGGGACGGTGGAGCCGGGTGCCGGGGGTGCTGTGCGTGGCAGGCCGGAAAGGGGGCACACGGCTGCCGGGCGCGCCGCGCGCTCCGGTTACGGAGGAGGCGTCATGGTGGCCACCGCACGGGAGTCCCGGTCCAGTGGGGCGGTGTCGGCCGGTCCGTTCCTGCGCGCCGCCGGGCGGGCCGGGTTCACGGCCCGCGGAGTCGTCTACGTCGTGATCGGCTACCTCGCCCTGCGGATCGCGATGGACGGCCGGGGCCCGGACGAGGCCGACCGTGAAGGGGCACTGCGCCAGATCGCGGCCCGGCCCGGCGGCACGCTTCTCCTGTGGCTGCTCGTCCTCGGCTTCGCGTGCATGACGCTCTGGCGCGCCGCCGCCGCACTTTCGCACGACGGTCACGACGGCGGTCGGCGCAAGCCGGGCAAGCGGTTGCTGGACGCCGGGCGGGCGGTGTTCTACGCGTCGGTCTGCTGGGGTACCGCCGCCTTCGCCTCCGGTACCGGAGGCGGGTCGAACAGCGACCGCGCCTCCAAGGACTGGACGGCCGACGCGCTCGCCCTGCCGGGCGGCCGCCTGCTGGTGGGCGCAGCCGGCCTGGCACTGGTCGGCGTGGGTGTGGGAATCACCGTCCGCGCCGCCCGGCGGACCTTCCTGCGCCGACTGGACACCGCCTCGATGGGCCCGCGCACCCGTGCCGCGGTCACCGGAATCGGGCTCGCCGGCAACGCGGCGCGCGGCGTGGTGTTCGCGGGCGTGGGGCTCTTCGTCATGACGGCTGCGGCCCGCTTCGACCCCGGGCGGGCGAGAGGCATCGACGACACCCTCCGATCCTTCGCGGACACCCCGGCCGGCCCGTGGCTGCTCGCCGTCGTGGCAGTCGGACTGCTGCTGTTCGGCGTCTTCTCGTTCGTCTCCGCACACCGACGGCGCTTCTGACCCGGAGAGTCCCTTCCCCACCGCACCCGGTACTACCGGCGACCCTCCGCCGCGCGGCCACGGTCACCGAGCAGCGACCCGGCCCCCGGGCCGTCCGCCGACCGGCCCCGCCTGCTGACCGATCCGACAGTCCCCAGGATCGCGATGCCACGACAAGCGGCTCATTGCCCGTCCTCGTCCTCGTCCTCGAGGCCCTGAACGTCGACAGGCTGCGTGCCGTTGAAGGTCACCAGGATCCCGAACGGGTCCGCCAGCCGGAACCTGCTCTCCGTGAACCGGATCGCCCAGGTCCGGTCGGCCCACACCACCGCTTCGGGACCTGCCAACGGCAACTCCGGAAGATCCAGCCAGCTCAGTTCCTCGGCTGTGAGCTCGAAGTGCCGCTCCCTGAGCCGGGTCCGGCAGTACCGCACGGCTCGGTCGACAAAGACGTCGAAACTGCTCACAACATCGAGAGCAAGTTGGAGGGCAACCTCCTCAGGCGGCGCGGCCGGCTCGACCACCAGACTCACAACCGCCGCGTTACCGCCCGCCGACTCCGGGAAGCAGCCGGTCCAGCAGGCCAAGGACGGAGGGCTCTCCGTCCGTTCCAACGCAAGCCCAGCGATACGCAGCGTTGCAGGCAGTTCCACACCCGTGTCCGCGATACTTGGAATCCCGCCGTCGTCCGACATCGGTTCAGCATATGCGAAGCCCCATCGCTGTCCGCTCTCACACGGCTGGTGATCCGTGAGGCGGCAGGGCTCGCCCCAGGCCGTCATGTGGCGCCGGCCGAGGCCGAGTTCTTCAGGAGGGAACCGAGACTGCCCTCACCGCCGGTCGAGTCTGCCCTCGGGTACCTGGCGTCCGCGGGGTCGCCCGGCGTATCCAGGACAAGGACCTGCGCGAGACGTACGCAGGACACAGGCATCACGTACGGCTCCGATCCGCCGACGAAGGAAGCACCGGTGCAGAACCACGCGAAGGCCAGGTCGAACGCCACCGAGGACGCCCGGTCCACGGTCCGCAGGCCGGTCACCGCACCACCCGCACAGGCCTCCGGGCTCCTCGGGCTGCAGGCGACGGTGGGGAACGCGGTGGTCGTCCAGCGCCTGAAGCAGCAGCACCGGCACGGTGCGGGGTGCGGCCACGAGGCGGAAGAGGCGCCGGTCCAGCGCTCGGCCGTCCACGACGTGGTGCGGGCCGGCGGCAGGCCGCTGGACGGCGGCACTCGCGCGGACATGGAGCGGCGGCTGGGCGCCGACTTCTCCGACGTCCGCATCCACGACGACAGCGCGGCGAAGGCGTCGGCGGCCGAGGTGGGCGCTCGGGCGTACACCAGCGGGAACCACGTGGTGATCGGGGACGGCGGCACCGACAAGCACACGCTCGCCCACGAACTCACCCACGTGATCCAGCAGCGCCGGGGCCCCGTCGCGGGTACGGACAACGGAGCGGGCCTGCGGCTCTCCGATCCCTCCGACCGCTTCGAACGGGAGGCGGAGAGCAACGCGCGCCGCGCCATGAGCGGGGCGGCACCGAGGACCGATCAGCACGCACAGGAGGCGGGCCGGGCAGACCGGGGGGCGGCCCAGGAATCGGTCCAGCGCTGGGCGGCACAGGCCGGCCCGGACCAGCAGAACATGACGGTCTCGGCGAACGGCGTCTTCGCCGTCCCGAACGACGACGCCACGTCGATCTGGATCCGGGTCAGCGCGCCCGGCGGGTCCTACTCCCCGGCACTGCGCCCGACAAGCACGGCGCAGCAGGCCCTCTTCGGCGGCACGGAGCTCTACCAGGAGCACGAGCTGGCACGCAACATCCTGGACGACTGCCTCCACACGGCGGAGGAGATCATGCACAACGCCGTCGGAGAGCTGGCCGACGGCGCGAACAGCAACGTCCGTACCAGCGCCGGGCTCAAGGCCTTCGGCATGTCGGACGAGCAGAACCGCGACCGCGCAGGCGACTTCCAGGGGGCGACGGACCGCAACGCCAGCCCGGTGGTGGGACAGTCCTACCTGATGCTCGCCATGAACCCCGGGGAGCAGATCATGTCGCAGTACCACGCCGCAGCGGTGGTGGGCATGGACGGCCAGGACACCGTGACGATGGAGGCCTTCGCCGGAAGCGGCCAGACGGCCGCGAACCCGATGACGTACACGATCGGCACGGTGGCCTCCTTCCACGACTACTGGACGGGCACGTACTACACACCGAACCACCCGGGGGTCACCATGAAGACAGTGGTCCTCGTCAAGCGCGGCAAGGGCCGCCGGGTGGCAGCCGGTTCGGAACAGCCGGCCAACCCGAACATCGCCCAGTAGTGCTCCGTCAGGTGGCGTCGTAGGCCCGCCCTGCGGGTTGTCGACAGGTGGCGCAGGCAGAGTACGCCGTCGTGCATCAGAAGCACGTACACCCGCACCCGCACAGCGGGAAGCAACGACGGGGCCCCGTTGCAGCACGGGGAGGGCACGGCGCACGCCCGGCGGGCCGCGCGTGCGCCGGTGGTGCTTCGCGGCAGAACCCGGCGTGCAGACGGGCGGGCTCCGCACCACCAAGTGGTGGTGCGGAGCCCGCCCGGGCCGACGGTGTCACCGGGCAGTGCCGCTGCCGCCGTAGTGGCCCTCCAACCGTTCGTGGTACTCGCGGTCGCCGCTGTGCCTGCCCTTGTCGAACGCGCGGGAATTCTTGATCTCGTCCTTGGTGCGGTCCACCCACACCGCCGCGCTCCCCGCGCCGGTCCCGCCCGCCGGCGCCCGTACCCAGCGTGCGCGAGAGCAGGAACCGACGACGCCGAAGCAGCCCAGGAGACAGGAGGTCCGGGCTGGTGCGGCTCGTCGCATCGCTTGACGGAGGACCCGACTCGGCCATCGTCCGCGGGCCGAGGAGCGAGGAACCGCATCATGAGCCCCCACGCGCCCGTCACTCCGGCGGAGGCCGCAGACCGGCTCGCCCTGCGCGAGCTCGTCGACGCCTACGCGCACCGCGCCGACCGGCGCGACGCCAAGGGCCAGACGGCCCTGTTCACCGAGGACACCCGCTTCGTGGTGTACATGGACGCCCGCGACCCCAACCCCTCCCAGGAACTGCACGGCCGCGAATCGCTGGCACCGGTCTTCGACGCGCTCAACGCGTACGCCGCCACCACCCACTTCAACGGCCAGAGCACCGTCACCCTGGACGGCGACCGGGCGACCGGAGTGACGCACTGCCTCGCCCACCACGTCACCGAGGCCGAGGACGGGACCCGGACGCTGATGGTCGCCTCGATCCGCTACCTCGACACCATGGTCAGACACGACGGCACCTGGCTGTTCGCCGAACGCCTCCTGATGGTCGACTGGACCGACACCCGCCCCTCCAACCCCTGACATCCGCGCCACCGGAAGCGGGGGCTCCTGCCGTATGCCGTCCGCCGGGCGGCCGGGCAACCGGGCAACCGGGCAACCGGGCATGAGTGCCTTCTGCGGCACCACCGACGAGACCGAATCCCTGGCCACCATCGGCCGCGCCCTCCAGTTCGGCATCACCTTGCTGGACACCGCCGAGAGCTACGGCCCGTTCATTGCTGCCACTGCGCGACCTCACCGAGATACTCGTCGCAGAGGTCAAGGACGTATGCCTCGTCACTTTCCGATCTCCCACCCACAACGCAGCATCCTGCCAGGAACCCCCTGACAAGCCACCTCCTTCAGGTGGACAGCCTGGTCACCCCGGGTGCCACTGAAGTACCGGATAGGAGTTCGAGGTTCCCGTACACCGGGCGGGCTGCGGTGATCACAGCTCGCGCAGCGGGGCGAGCAACTGCTTCACCGTGACGGCCATGTCGTCGCGGGCCTCCTGGGCGGTGAGGTCGGGGCGCAGGGGGACGGGAAGCTCCCACCATCCGTACTCCGAGGTGCGCGCGACGAGCGGTGGGTGGTCGAGCATCTCGCGCAGACGGTCGGTGGCGGCGTCGGCCATGCGCAGGTAGGCCGAACGGACGCGTTGGGCCGCGTCGTGGGTGAGGCCGCGAGGGTTGATGCTCAGGGTCAGGGGCGAGGGGAAGCCTTCGGTGCCCCACTTCACGGGTTCGAAGGCGGCGGCCAGCTTGCCGTCGGGGAGGTCGAACAGGGCGCCGTACCAGTCGAGGTAGTCGGCGGGGCTCAGGGTCCCGGAGGGCGACTTCCACCACTGGGGGTGGCGCGACGGCAGGGGGATCCCCAGCTCGTCGGAGACCAGGGCGCACAGGTCGTTGGCTGCGTGCACGGCCTTGGCGAACGTGAGCCCGGTGCCGCCCGTGGTCAGCTCCGCCGCGGTCCACTGGGAGACTTCTCGCTCGAACTGTGCCACCAGGCCCTCCAGTTGGTGTATGTCCGACAGCAGGGCGAACTGGGCCGAGTCGGCCGCGTCCCGCCCCTTGAGTGCGTGGAGCAGTCGACCCCAGGACGTAATGCCGAGCCGCCGCTGCCGGGACAGCCCCAACCACCGCGTCCCTGCCTCGTCCGTGTGCCAGGCCGCGGCGTCGGCCCGGATGCCGGCCTCGTCGACCCGGTCGGTCAACTGCGCGGCCAGCGCCGGGATGCGCTGGTCCGGGCAGACGAACAGCAGCGAGCCGCCGTTCTGGAGCCGTTCGGCGTAGCCGACCGGCTGGACCGGCTGCAGCGGGGCTCCGAACTTGCCCTCGACGACGAACCAGGTCAGCCCGTCGACCCGGCCCTCCAGATCGGTGATACCGCCGTCGTTGGCGTCGTGCACCTCCGTCGCGAAGGTCACCCGCTCCCGGACCTGCGCCGGCACCGTCCCGTCGGCCAGCAGTTGCACAAGCGCGGCACGGGCCCGGGCGTGCTGCCCGACGATGCGGCACACCGCCGTCGTGGCGACCGGCTCGCGCCGTACCCCGAACCGGTGCGCCAAGTGCCCCAGCAGGCTTCCGTTCATCCTCGTTCCCTCCCCACCCGACGAGTCCCCCTGGACGGGAGAGCGTAGCGGCGCCCGACGAGGGAGGCGGAATCAGCCCACTACGTGCTCCGGCTTCTTCGCCCTGGGCGCGGAAGGGCGACTCGCAGGGCTCGTCAGTTCCCCAAGCCACCCTGGCGGGCGGCAGTGCCGAACGGATCGCCCTTTCCACTCCGCCTGTTTGCGTCACCTTCCCGGATCCCGCGGCGTGAATTCCGCATTCCGCGTACGGCACGCCGCGGGGGCCGTACATTCGCCGGTACGGATGGGTGACAACGCAACGGGAGTGATCGTGGCAACGTTCGGTACGGACACCAGTGTGGGCTCGACCATCCTCGTCCTGGAGGAGCAACTGCCCGCCGTGGAGGAACGGTTGCGTCGGGCGCAGGCCGAACTCGACGCCGCGACCACCGAACGGGACGCCGTCCACCAGGCTCTCGAAGCACTGCGGCTGCTGTCCGGTGGACCCGCTCGCACCGACGGGGACCGGAAGACGCCTGCGGCCGATGCCCCGCCCGTACCGCCCGAGGTCGCACGGGACACCGAACAGGCCGCGTCCGCCCCCGCTGCACCGGTCCCTGCCGAGCCCGCCACCGAGCCCGCCACCGTGGCGGCCGGCACGAAGAAGGCGGCGCCCGCCAGGAAGGCCCCGGCCCGAAAGGCCCCCGAGCCGAAGAAGGCAGCGCGCACGCGGGCCACGGCCCGTGGCGCGAAGACGGGCGGCGGCGCCAGGACGGCGGCGAAGCAGGAGCCGGCAGCCCGGACCGGACGGACCGCGCCGCGCCCGCGCCCCGTCGACGCCACGCCCCCGACCACGGCATCGGCCGCGGCATCGGCCGCGGCGTCGACCGCCGGGCGGCGAACGGTGACGGACGCGGACAGCATCCTGGCGGTCCTGTCCGGAACGGCAGAACCGATGCGTGCCCGTGAAGTGAGCGAGAAGCTCGGACTGGAACCACTGCAGGCGAACGTCAACGCGGTCCGCACTCGGCTGGAGCGCCTCGCCAAGGACGGCCGGGCGCAGCGGCCCGGGCGGGGCCTGTACACGGTGACAACGCAAGCGCCGGGGGCCTGAGAGGGCGGCATGCGAGGTCTTGCCTGGTATCTGACGCTGTCATGGGATTGGCGTGCGGGTCAGGGTCTATTACTGGCTTCGGCCCGTCAGGGTGAACTGCCTCCACGTTCCTGATGGGTGTGGGGTGGTGGCTGCATTTGATGGTGTGTTAGGTATGAGGATGGTGGCGGACTGACTGCTGAGGGTCGGCTGCGCCAGGAGTCGGTGCGGGTTGAGGCGGCGGAGCTGTTCGAGCAGGGGACCAGGCCGTCGGAAGTGGCGCGTCGTTTGCGGGTGAGCCGGAAGTCGGCCTACCGGTGGCACGAGTTGTGGCGCGATGGCGATGTGGGCACTTTGGCCTCCCATGGTCCAGGTGGGACGCGGTGCCGTCTGTCGTCGCGGTGTCTGGAGAAACTCGCCGCATTCCTGGAGGAGAGGTTGGCCGCGCATCGCTGGGTGGAGAACCAGGTGTGGACTGCCGCGCGGGTGGCCACGCTGATCGGCCGGAGGTTCCACGTTTCCTACAGCGTGTCCGGGGCGACGAGGCTGATGCACCGGCTCGGTTTCAGCCCGCAGGTTCCCGCGCATCGGGTGGCCGAGCGGGACGAGCAGGCCGTCACGGCCTGGAGGGAGGTGATCTGGGCGGAGGTAAAAGAGCGCGGGCGGCCTGCGGGGCTACATCTGCTTCGAGTTGCGCCGTGAGGCGCTGTGGTTCGTGTGGAGGTGAGAGACTTTCGCCGCTTCTCTGTCGTAGCAGAGGGGTGGAGGTGGGGGCAGCCTGATCCGGGTGATGCCGGGGAGGGCGGGAGCGGCCCTGACAAAGCCGGGACGTGCCAGTACTGCCAGATGGTGCGGGTTCGGCGAGCGGGATGAAGAGGAGTACCCGAGGAACCGGCGTCCTTACGTCTCTTGACGATGTCATCGGCTCGAGCCTGGCGGATCTGGGCCGGAAGCGGTGCGCACTCGTCGTTGGACGGCGGGGAACTCCTTGGTCGGTCTTTCGAAGCCGGCCGGGAGGCCACGAGGAAGGACTACGGCGTACTCGTGGCGATGCCGCAGGGACACAGTCGGGCTCCTACTTCGTCGAGCGAAACGAAGTGAACACGGGAACCATCTGGCCTCAACTCCCCGGTCGTGCACCGGCCAGTGCCCGGGGTTGCACTGATCGTTGAAGGCCGCCCGCGTGCCGAGGAGTTGCCCAACTCCTCGGCACGCCGCCCTTGGCGGTAGCTTGCTCGCTGCTCTTGACGGTGATCCACGGGATCGACGGGCTTTCTGCCTGCATCCGAGGGGTAGTTGAGCACGCCGGAGCCAGCCGGCGCGGTGCCCGCAGGTGCCCTCTTGCAGGGTGGCTGAGGTAGCCGCTTCTCCGTGGGACGTAAGCGAATCAGTCACCTGCAAACCTCGTGTGGCTGGGCCGTCTGTGTGATCACGCCCCTCACTCGAACGCCCGCCAGATTCACCCCAAGGCCCCGTCGGCGCTCCAAGCACCGTCATCAGATGTGCCGCCTCCGAGGCTCATGAGGGGCCTCGCGACAGTTCACCCTGAGGCGCCGAAGTCAGTAGCGTGACAAGTCCTGGCGCAGGCCTCGACCTCAAGTGCCTCGTCACCGACCGCTACGCCGAGATGCTCACAGCGCTCGCCGCCGTCATCCTTCATCTAGCCACGACCGGCGCGCCTGAGTTCCGCCAGATAGGCATACACCTCGGGGAGGTCGGGGTGCTGCGGGCCGCCGACGCGCACCAGGTCCGCGATCAGCCGTTCGGTCGCCGCGATCGCCTCGGCGAGCCGCCCGGCCTGGTCGTAGCCGGAGATCAGGGAGACCAGGGCCTCCAGGGTCCCCGGGTCGTCGAGGCCCCGGCTGTGTTCGCGCGCGGCGAGGGCCGCCTTCAGGTACGGCAGGGCCACCTCCGGGCGGCCGGCTTCCAGGTGGGCGATCGCGAGGTTGTGGTAGCGGTAGGAGATCGCGTCGCTGTCGGCTCCATGGATCTGCTCGAAGCCTCGGACGACCCGTTCGTAGCAGGCGATGGCCCCGTCGAGGTCACGGGCGTCGTGGAGGAGGTGGGCCAGGTTGTCCACCCAGATGTAGGTGCTGAGGTGGTCCGGGCCGTAGAAGCGCTCCCGGTCGGAGAGGATCTCCCGGCACAGCTCCGTGGCCGCGGGCCGGCCCGCCTTGTGGTAGGCGGAGAACAGTTTCTGCTTGCGGGCGTCCAGCAGTTCGCCACCCGGCGGCAGGAGGCGCCTGCTGCCGGCCACGGTCTCCTCCAGCAGGGCGGTCGCCCGGTCGGTGTCGCCCGCCGCCGCGTAGGCGTCCGACAGCTTCTCGCGACGGTCGAGGATCCGCTCCTCGTCGCGGTCGGGGCCGATTTCGCTGCCCTCCAGGGCCCGTTGCAGGTACGGGAGGGCCTCGGTCGGGCGTCCCGCCGAGAGGTGGGCGCTTCCGATCCCGTCCAGGGTCAGCAGGGTGTCGCAGGCGTACGGGCCCAGGGTCGCCGTCTGGTGATCCAGGTTGACCAGGAACAGGGGGACCGCCCGGTCCAGCATGTACGTGTCTCCGGGCAGGGCGGCGGCCGACCAGACGCACAGGAAGAAGGCGTAGTTGTGGCGCAGCCCCAGGACGTCGGGGTGGCCCGGGCCCAGCCTCCGTTCCGCGTTGAGTAGGTTGTCGCGCATGCGCAGGATGGTGTCCATGCTGAGGGGAATCGACCCGTCGTCGTACTCGCCCAGCCGGAGGTCGAGGGGGTCCTCCGGACTGTCGGACTCCTGCGGCGGGCTCGGTGGCCGCTCTGGGCGCGTCGGCCTTCGGGGGTCCGGTGGGGTGCCCTTGGCGCGTTTCCTGCGGAACATTCGCGGTTGGTCTCCCTGCCTCGGTGGCGGTCACATGGGGGACCCAAGGTCCCGTACGAGCTCCAGCAGTTCCCAGATCGCGGCCGACGGCGCCCTCCCTCGGTCGAGGTAGGCGCCGAGGAGCTCCCGGTCTGCCGGGGTGAGCGAGGCGAGCGGCCTGCCCACGAAGGAGAGCGGGTCGCCGAGGTCGTGCACGGCCGTGCCGTGAACCACATGACGGCCTCCGGGCGGGGTGGCCAGCAGGCGCGGCGGGTCCTCGTGCGACGCCCCCGCGAGCAGGCGCGGCGGCGGTACCGGGGCGAGGGTGACCGAGTCGTGGAAGTGCGTCCTCGCTCCGCCGCGGGACCGACCGCCGACGACGCGCCATCCGGGGACGGCGATCAGGTCCTCCAGCGTCGGCCCGACGTGCCAGGCGGTCACCACGGTCCGGTCGGACTCCTGCTGGAACAGGTAGACGCCGCCGGTCGACGCGGCGGTGACGAACTCCTCGGGGGACAGGAACACCACGGACTCGACCGTACCGTGCTGCTCGGGCACCCCCCACAAGCCGTCGGCCGACAGCGGCTCCAGGGCGGCGTCGGTGAGGAGCACGCGGCGCCGGTCCGCCAAGACGAGCCGCTCGCCGAAGGGGTCGACCGCGTGGACGGTGACGTGCTCCAGACCGAGGTCTTCGTACAGGTCGACCTGCTCCAGCCGGCCGTCGTACGTGCCGATAAGGGCAACCGTCGTGCCCCACAGCAGGACGACGAAGACGCGCGAAGTGGCGAAGATCCGGGCCCCGTTGAGGACCCGGCCGTGCGCGAGAACCTCCGCCCCGTATGGCCTGTAGGGGACGAGTTCCGATTCCGCCCGGTACGGCTGCGTGCGCAGGGCGACGACCGCGTCCGCGCCGAGGCAGGTCACGGCGGCGGAGCCGGTCCTGCGGTGGTCAGCGGACCAGAGCACGGAGCGGGAGCGGAGGTCGTACACATCGATGCGCGTGGCGGACACGCCGGCGGGGCTCGCCCCGCCGGGCAGATACGCCTCCCGGACCATGACCGGCGCCCGCGCCGACCCTGCGGGGGCGAAGGAGAGCAGGCCGGCCCCCGTCAGACCGGCCGTCCCCAGCCCCCCGCGGTCGGGCAGCCGCCACACCGCCGACTCGGCGGCGGCGCGGGCCGCGCGCTCGGCGGCCCGCGGCCTGTGGCGCCGCGAGGTGAGCCGGGCGACCAGACCACGAGGGTCCTCGGGCGGGGCCCAGCGCTCGGGCGGGTGGCGGTGGGCGATCCGCAACGCGTCGGTGACGGGGACCGCTCGCATGAGGCTCCAGAGCCCCGCCGGGTCGGCGGCCCGTACGAGCCGCTCGGCCACCGAGTCGATCTCGGCCGGCGCTCCCCAAGCCAGGCGGTCGGCGCCGCGCCGCTCCCGTAGATAGAGCAGCGCGGTGCCGATGGCACGGCGTTCGGCTTCGGCGGCGTCCCGGCCGTCGGCGGTGTCCGGAAGGCGGGCAAGGCGCTCCCGGCGCAGGGAGAGGCTCTCCTCGACGATCGCGGTGGCCTCGGCGTGCCGCTCCAGGGAGATGAGCTTGGCCGCAGCGTCGTAGAGACGGGCGACGAGGAGTTCCTGGAAGCGGGGGACCACCTCGGCGAGTTGGCGGTAGAGGCGGATGGATTTCAGGAGCGCGTCGACGGATTCGGCGTGCCGCCCGGCGTCCCACAGGTGCAGGCTCTCGGTGTACAGACCGCCCGCTAGGCCCTCCCCGTGGTCGGCCGGACGGAGGCCCGCCATCTGGGTCAGGAACTCCACCATCTGGCCGGCCCCCTCGGCGGCCTCCGCCGATCGCCCGGACTTGGCCAGCAGGTAGCCGCTCACCATCTCCAGGCAGTTCACGTCCTTAGTCAGGGCCAGATACAGCATGGGGTCGCGATCCAGGATCTCCCCGAAGAGCCGCCGTGCCTCGGCCACGGACGCGTGGGCGGCCGCTTCAGCCCCGGTCTGCCAGAGCGCGAAGGCGAGCCGGGTGTGCGCCTGGGCCAGGGAGACCAAGGGCTCGTCGTCCGCCGGCCCCTGCTTCAGCAGCCCGATGGCCTCGCGGAGGAGTTCGACCCGGCGCTCGGAGTCGATCTCCCCGATGAAGAGGCCGCCCAGGTTGAGGAGGGCTTCGGCGTAGTCGGGCCGGTGTGCCGGATCCTGCCGGGCGGCCTCCCGGGTGAGCCGTACGACCTCCTCCATGAGCACCAGGGCGTCGCTCCTGCGGTGCGCCTTGAGGTGGGCGGCGACCAAGTCCGGTAAGAGCCGGGCCCGTTCCATGGGGTCGGTGACCCCTTCGAGGCGGTGGGTGGCGAGGCGTGAGGCCAGGACTGCGGTGCCGGTCTCCACCCGTACGTCGGGCAAGGACACCAGCGGCTCGACGGCCTCCAGGATGTCGAGGTCCACGGAGTCGAGGGCGGCCAGCGCGGCCAGGACGGCGCCGCCGCCCCGGACCGCGAGGGCGGGGTCGCGGCGCAGCAGCGGGAAGAGGACGGCGGGGCCGACGTGCTGCCAGCGTTCGGCGGCGGCGATGAGGAAGGTGAGGGCGCGGGGGGTCCAGGGGGGTGCGGCTCGTCCGTCGCGCTGGAGGATGAGGGTGGTGCCGGTGACCGACCACAGGTCGGTTGGGTATCCGGTGACGGGGCTCCCGGGGAGGGTGAAGGCGAGGTAGTCCTCGGCGAGGCGGTCAGGGAGCAGCGGTTCGAGTACGTGGGCGGCCGCCGGATCGGTGGGCGGGTAATGCACGGCGTGGGCGGTCAGCGCGTGGTCGGCCGTGGTCCGTAACAGGAGGCGGTCCAGCAGCGGGCGGGCGGCGTCGCGGCGCATCGGGCCGGTGAGGACAGCGGTGAAGACGGTACGGGCGAGGTCAAGGCCGCGGCGGTCGGCGGCGTCCGCGCCCGGGGCGCGCGCGTCGGGGCGGCGCCAGTTCTCGTGCTCGCGGTCGAGGAGGTAGGCGGTCATCCCGGTGAGGTCCTCGGGTGGTTCCCGGCCTGCGGCGCGGGCGTCGACGGCGGTGAGCGCGGCCATGTGGACGGCGAGGGTCAGCCCGAAGTCGGGGCGGGCGAGGTCCTCGTGGGGCGGGCGGAGGGCTTCGAGGGCGGCGGGGTCCGGGTAGTGGGCGGCGAAGCCCCGGCGGGCGGCCTCGAACATCCGGGTGCGCTCCCCCTGGCGGCCGGAGTCGGCCAGCGGGTCCAGCGGCTGGTCGGAGAGTTCGGTGGGGCGCCGCTGGCGGGCGAGCTGGGCGCGCAGGGCTGGCCAGGGCCGTACGGAGCGAGCGATGAGCAGGACCCGCGCGGGGAGTTCGCCGCGCAGGAGGCCGTTGTGGAAGAGCCAGGCAAGGTGGACGTCCGGCCAGCGGTCGGCGTAGTCGACAAGGATCAGCACCCCAGCGCGTTGGTCGGTGCGCAGGTCCTGGCTTCCCTCGGCGGGCGGGTGGGTGTCGGTTCCGTGCACGGCGTCGACGACGAGCCAGCCGGAGTCGGCACATTCGGCGGCGAAGCGGGCCGCGAGGCGGGACTTGCCAGCGCCGCCGGGTCCGTGCAGCCACCGCACGGCCGTCCGCGCGGGCTGGTCGCGCCACACTCGGAGCCGGCTCAGCTCCGCCTCGCGGCCGGTGAACTCCACGATCTCGCTGCGGGCGTCGAGCATCCTGCTGGGCTGGGCGCGCAGCCAGGCGGAGTCCCGCCGCAGGCTGTCGGCGGCGCCGTGGGTGTCGCGGGCGTACAGCAGGTACACGGGGGTGCCGTCGCCGAAGACGTGGATGTCGGCGCCGACCGCGCCGTAGGCGAAGCCAGCGACGGCTCGGACCTGCTGGTGGACCTCGTCGGGGACGTCCACGGTCAGCCGGTCCCGTCCTTGCCGTCTTCGTCGGCTGGCGGTGGCACCAGCCCCTCGGCTGCCTGGTGGTAGTGCAGGTTGCCACCCTGCACGGCGAAGAGGGTGCCATGGTCGCGGGCGGTGTTCGACTGCGTCCACACCTGGTGTCCAGCGGGCAGGCCATCCTGTACTCGGGCGACGAGTTCCCGCAACTCGCTCTCGGAATCGGGGTGTTCCTCCAACAGTAGGAGCAGCCGCCGACGCCATACGGGCAGCAGCTCGGCCCGGATCTCGGCCGCGCCAGCCGGCTCGGCGCGGCCGACGAGGGCGGCGTCCTCGTCGAGCTGCGCGCCGATCACCTCCCCGCGGGCCTCGCTGCCCCGCCCGAAGAGCCGGACGACTCCGCCGCGGGCGCCCTGCCACAGGTCGGTGGCCATGGCTCCGATTAGCGCACTGGCCCCCGCGCCGGCGAGCGCCGTCAGTGACTCGGCCAACATCCGTCCTCCCGACTCCGATGTGGCGGGAGACCCAACTCCGCCAGTCCCGAACCAGGTTAGCCCGGGCCGGGCCGGTCGTGGCCCAGATGAATGAGCCCACCCCGGCCAAACCCGCCGAACTCAATCCGCATCGATCAGCGGGACCGACCCGTCTCCGGGGCGGCACCCGGGGAGAACCTGCAAGCAGATCCGACACCGTGCCTCCGTTGGCCCGGGTGACCGGCTGACGCAGGCACGGTGGCTGCCCGAGCACCAAGACCAGGGCGGCAGTCACCGGGCACAGCTCGCTGACCGCCCGGTCCACCACCGTCCGTGCCGCCGGCCGCGAAGCTGCCAAACCATCCGGCCTACCAACAAATCCTGGCGGTGTTCGCCTCGGCCGACGCCCCGCTGCGGGCACGGGCAGTGTGCCAGGCGATGGACGTGGAGATCGCGCCCAGCAACGTCAACAACGTCCGCTTGAAGCTCAAGCGGCTCGCCGAACGCAGGATCCTGACCGAGACCGAGCAGGGACTGTTCACCCTGCCGCGGCCGTAACCGCCCAGCAAGACCCCCGCAGCCATGCCGCCTACCCCAACCGAAAGCGGCAAGACAGGCATCAGCCCACGTACCGTTCTTCTAACGTCCTGCGGGCGGGACCTCGCGAGGCTCGTCATACATCCGCACGTCGCGTGCAGTCGCCAGCGGCATCAGCCGGGCAAGGCCGATCTCGCGGAAGTGGTCGGAGTCGCGGTGAGCCGCGAATGCCGCGGAGTCGACGTACTTCTCGATGCTCACGTACCGCTCGGGTGTGTCCTCGGAGCGGAACACGTCATAGGAGAGGCAACCCGGTTCCTCGCGACACGCGGCAGCGAACTCGTGCAGGAGCCGGCTGAACTCAACGGCGTTCTCCGGACTGCATGTCACATCGGCAACGACAAGCACGTTCGATTCCATGAAGCACACCCTATGCTCAACGGCTATGCCTCCGGCAGCGGGACGCTGAGGTCCGGTCACATCAAGAAGGAGCTTTCCACCGGTCTTGCTGTCGCCATGCCTCATGCAAGCCGCGATCCGAAACGGACATCAACTCACGTACCGCCCTCTCATGGGAATGCACTGGCCCAATGCTGATCCGCCTGCGATTGTGAGGGCGTGCCAGAAGAGCTGACCACGCGCCCGCCGTTGCCGGACACGAAGTGGGCGGCTGGATCGATCCGGATCACGAGCCGGACCCTCCGCGCCGATGAGATCTCTGCTCGCTTGGGGATCGTTCCCGACGAGTTGTTCGAGCTGGGGAGCCTGATGAGTCCCCGGAACCCGAGGAGCGCTCGGAGGGAGTCCAGTGTCTGGATCCGGCGGAGCGGTCTGGGAAACCACAGCGAGCTTGAGAAGCACGTCGCCGCGCTCGTACGACTGGTCCGAGACTGTCGCGAGGAGCTGACGCGTCTGTCCGCCGAGTGCGAGCTGGAGCTGTTTCTCGGGTTCGGCGGTGAGAACGGTCAGGGAGGGTGCTTCCTGCCGGCTCACCTGCTCGCCGAAGTCGGCGGGCTCGGTCTCGATGTCGTTCTCGATCTCTACCCGCCCACGTCAGAGGTGGGCGTCGTGCGGGGATGACTGCCGCACCTCCTGCGCCGGGTCGGGTGGACTCGGCCGATCGGTCGAAGGTCAGGCCGGTGCCGGTGAGGCAACCGTCGACCAGGTCCGGACGGTACTGGACCTTCTTCAGTCGACGCTTGACGGTTCTGGTGATCTGCCCGAGGTCGGCGGCGGCGAGATTACCGATGTCGCGCTTGACCAGGGACCAGATGCCCTCCTGCGGGTTGAGGTCCGCTGCGTAGGTGGGCAGTTGGAACACGGTGGGCCAGTCGTGATCGGCCGCGTATCGCTTCATTCCTGCGGCGAGGTGGACGTTGAGGTTGTCCCGGACCAGGACGATCGGGCCACCGAGTTGGATGTGTGCACGGACGGCGAGGTCGCGGTAGTCGGTCCGGGCGAAGCTCTTGCGGGCGCCTTTGAGTGGGAGGTGGAAGCGGGGTCGGTGGATCATCCGGCTCTTCTCGCCGGGTTTGTAGCAGCACAGCGCGGCCACCGAGATCCGGCGCCGGGAGCGGCCGCGGACGCGGACGACGGGCGTGTGCCCGCGCCGGCCCCAGTGCGGGCGCGTGGCGGCGTCATCGCGAACCCTGGCTCGTCGTCGAAGACGAGCCAGGCCCCGAGCGCCGCCGCGATGCTTTTACCCGCGGCCACACTCCCCCGCAAGCGGGGGTACCCCCACCTGCTTCCACAGCTCCACGCACGCTCGTCGCGCTCCAGTGCCCGGCGGGCGGGGCCTGCCAGGACCAGCCGTGCCGCTTCAGCAACCGCCACTCCGTCGCGATCGACAGTCGCATCCGAACCGGCGATCGATGACCGTCTGGACCAGTGCCAGGGTCCATCGCTGGTCCTCGAAACCGTGGGTGGCCGGGCCTTGTGCCAACTCCTCCTCCAGTTCGGCGAACTGGGCCGCCGACAGCTTCGGCACGCTCGCAGGACCCGCCGAACACAGAGCCTGGGCTCCGACGCCGCCAGGGAGGCCGTCCGCGCCCGGCAGCGAGCGGGTCACTTCGCCCGGGACGGCCGCGCTACCAAGGACCTGCACAACAGTGCTCCGATCGGGCCAAGCCGGTCAACACCGGATGGTCGCTGCCACTCGCCCGTGTGATACCCGGTGCGAGCTCCTCTTCGAGACGATGTGCCTACGTACTGCCCGCATCTACAGGGAGAGCCACATGATCCGAACCCGCTCCGGAATGCGACACCTGGCCCGCATCGCGCTGGCTGCGAGCTGCGCTGCCGTTCTCGTCGTCACCCAGGCCTCCCACGCCTACGCTGCCAGCCGCACGGTCAGCTTCGAGTACCAGCACCTGTGGATCACGCCCGAGTTCAAGACCAGCGACGGCACCATCAAGCTCACCGTGAAGAGCTGCAACCGCCCCAAGTCCGACATGACCGTCACACTGCGCAGCACCGACGGAATCAATACGGATATCGGTCACGAGAGGATCAAGTGCGCCGAAGGCAATACGGTTTCCTTCGACGGGCTGCGCGGAGGAACCTTCGAGTTCGAACTCGGCAAGCTCGACGACGGCACCACCCACAAGGGAACCGCCACCTACACCTACTCGGCCCCCAAGTAGGGAGGCGCTCCGGCATGCCGCATTGACTGGCCGGGCAGGGCGTCTCCGGGGACGGGGATGACGGCTCTCGGGAAACCCCGCCGCGGACCGACGACGGACCCAGTCGGCCGTCACTGGGTTCGTTCATGTGAAGCAGCGGCGTTGTTTGATCAGCAGGTTGGGCGGCAGTTGGCAATCTTGGGTGCTGCGAATGCTCACGAGAAATGTGAGGGGACGTGCGGTCCCTCGCTCCGTCGTGGAGCATGTCTTCGCCCGCCTGAGGGGTTGGAAGATCCTCCGGGACTGCCGCCTCAGGGGCGGCGGCGTCCACCACGCCATGCTCGGCATCGCCCGCCTGCACAACCTCAGCCTCGCCGGGTGACAGAGAAACAAGCAAGTCATCCAGCATGACAGAGGTCATTTACGGGGGGCAGCCCTTTAGCCGCACCGGTCACCAACGGTGCCGCGCTCCCGATTGGCCCGGTCGGCCCGGTACGGGGATCCTGGAGAGAGGGGGTCCTTGGCAATCGAGGGAGGACTGATGGTCGACAAAGTCTGCCGGGGCGGGAAGCAGGACGGCCGTCCCATCAAGACCGGCGATGATGCCGAGGCGTGCGTGGCCGGCGGTGGGCGCATAGAAGATGTCGAGCCCACACCGGAGAGCCAGACCGGGCCGGAAAAGACCGGGTGCACCTGCTGCGTGTTCTTCGCGCTCACCGGAGGGCTCACCGGTCTCGCCCTGGGCTGCCTCTGCCGCAGGGCACTTGCCCGCAGCAGGTGAATTCGCCCAGGTCCCGGACTGACAACGCAGCACAGGAGCGCCGTCATGCTGACCCGTACCCAGTTCTCGTCCGAGGCGTTCGGGCGGCTGATCTCTCAGCAGACAGCCACGGCGAAAGGGCCCTGCCCGCAGGTTCTCTACGGGATTCCACCGGACCATCCGCTGGCCCGCGTCCTCATCACCCACGTCACCCTCGAGGGCCCGCCCGTCTTCGAGGAGGCCGACGCGCGCTCGGTGATCTACCCCAACGTCTCGGGACCACCGGTGAGTACGTTCTCCAAGAGGCGTATCGGGATGACGGTGCCGTTGGCGGTACGCGTCGAGAAGGTGGGAGCGTCCACGTTGCCGGTGCCCACGGGGCCGCAGCCGGTCAAGGCGAGGTTCGCCCTGGAGCTGGTGGTTCTGGGCGGTGTGGACCATGTGAGGGCGGAGTTCCTGAACACCGACCAGGACTCCCTGTTCGCGGCGCTTGGGGCTGACACCTCCAGGATCAGCGACTTCATCGGCAACAAGCCCATTCCCCTGCGGATGGTCGAGCGGCTCACGAAGGAAACCTCCGCGGCCGAGGTCGGGCTGGCGCCGCACCACGTGGACATGGCGTTCGTCCCGGGTGCCCAACGGGTCGAGTTGCGGGTCGAATTCGCTCTCGCGGATGCCCTGTCGGGGGATTCGCAGGCATCGTGGGCGGACTTCTACGCGGGCCGCATCGAGGCGCTGCTGCCGGACAAGGACTGGTCGGTACTGCTCGACCAGCGGATCGGAAGCGCAGTCATGCGGCGCGAGGTCGGCGCGGCCCTCGACGCGACGGGCCGCTTCCGGCGCGCGGGCGAGGCGCAGGTGGCGTGGAATGCCGCGCTTCCCGGCTACGGAATGTCCGTGGACGGCGAAGTGGTGGACGCCTGCCAGTGCCTCTGGGGCAAGATCGACCTTGACGTGACGCTCAGCGCTTCGGTCACCGCGAGTCTGGCCGGGGACAAGCTGCGCTTCGACGCCCGGGGGTCCTTCGAGGTGACGGACGACCTGGAAGTGGTCTGCTGCGCGGTCACCTTCGTGCTCACGCTGGCCGTGGGCGGCACCGTGGCCGCGACGGCCGACAGGCTTTCCTGGGAGCACCATGTCGTCGCTGCGGCCATGCTTCCAGAGATGGCTCACATGGCCACCGGCGGCATCTCCGGCATGGTCCCTACCGCGCCGCTGAGCCTGCCCGCCGAGCTGCAACAGGACCCGAACGACCCGGCCCACCTCTTCATGGAAGTCCCGATCCCCGACCTCCCGGCCCCGGACGGCTGCGGAGGGCGGAGACGGGTGATGCGCCCTGCAACGGTGCAGGGCCATGCGGACGGACTCGCCGTCGGCGGCGCCCTCGATCTGCCCCTGGCCTCGACCCCCGACCTCGACATCGACGTGACACCGCTGAAGTATCACCCCTCCGTGCACTCCTGTTCGGGCGGAGCCTTCGCCGCGAACGGACCCGGGTACAGCGCCTACATCACCGTCAAACGCAGAGGCGGCAGTCACGATGTCGAGGTGTGCGATCTCATCGTGCTGGACAGTGACCTCGCCCCGGTCGCTACGACATCCATCCAGCCGTCGTCCTGCCCGACCGATACGTGGATCTATCTGGACATCCCCTACAACAACTATCTGCTCTCGGACGTGCCCGTCGTGGTCGTCACCAGCGTCGGCGGACGCCAGATGGTGGTACCTGCCGGTGCCCCGGTGTCGAAGGACGAGCAGCGCAACCTCGAAATCCAGGCGGAGGCGCAGCGCATCAGCCGCTGTTACGCGAAGCAGAAGCGGTGGGACATTAGGTGGCAGGTTGATCCGCCGGATGTGCTCGCCCAACGCACGCGTCGGCTCTGGGCGTTCACCGGCAGGGTTTCCGGGGCCACCGAGCGAGTCCTCGTCCGCGCACAGCAGGACGAGAACGCCGTACGGGCGCGTCTGCGCACCACGCCCGGCGGACCGTTCCGGGTGTCCCTGCTCGCGGACGTCCCTGAGCTGAGCATCGAGCAACTAGCTGCCGATGGAAGTGAGTTGGACGCCACGGCCTTGGGTGCCTCCGAGATCTGCGGCGTGCAGACACTCCTGGTCAGGGAGCAGGAGCATCACGTCGCCGGGGACGTGATGGCTCTCGACCCGGTGAGAACCGCCGACGGCACCCTGCTCCTCGTCCACCGGTCCGACGGCCTCACGGTCCTTGAACAGGGTCCGAACCAGCGCTTCCGGACCGTCGGCGAGATCAGCACCGGGCAGTTCTCCGCCGTGGCCAGACTAGGGCTCCGGCTGATCGCCCGCCTGCCGCAGGGGCACTTGGTGAGCATGCCGCTGGGCGCGCTTTCCTCGCTCGGTCCGTGCTGGCGGCCGGTCGACGATGTCGAACTGCTGCCGGCCGCCGAGGAGGAGCCGACCGAGAGCCAGGTACGGGACGGGTACTTCGACTTCCTGTGTCAGCGCGGTCCGGCGGGGCGCGACAGGCGACGTACCGAGGGCGAGGACCAGCGCGAGAGCAGGCGCGGGGCCGAGGGGCGGCGGGCACGCTTCCGGCCGGGCCTGCACCTGACGGAGTCGGACGCGGCGTCGGTATTCCTGCGGCCGGACCCGAAGGCCGTCGGGGCCGAGGAAGCAGATCTGGACGCGTCCGCGATGTTCACGCGGGTGGGGCCGGGCCGCTTCGCCGCCCTGGGGCAGTCCGGAAGCATCGAGATCCTGCGCACATTCCGCCGTCTGCAGCTCTGACTCCGGGTGTGAGGATCCTAGAGAGGGTCTGGGATTACGGGACAGCCCTTACGAGCTCGTGCACGGTAAGCGGTGAGACGTCGAGGGCTCCGGCAGGCCTGGTGCTCACCTCTGTCGTCGTGGGTACAGGTCCGCGGTCTGCTGATGTGACAGAAGGCCGGCGACGGCCTCGACGGTGTCACTGATGTGCTCGCGGCGGCCGAGGTGGCGGGCCAGCGCCCGCCAGTTCTTCAGAGGGGCGATGCCGTGCTCGACGCGGATACGGCGTGATGAGTGTGCCTTGCGCTGGCGCTCGTGCATCTCCTCGTACCAGTCCGGGGCGTTCTTCTTGAACTTGCGGTGCGGTGGTGTGACCACGCGTCCGCCGGACTGAGCGCCGAGACCCTGGTAGCCCGCATCGGCAAGAATCTCGACCACGGGGCCGTCGGCCAGGAGCTTCACCAGCCCTGATTGACGGGCGTGGGTGATGTCCGCACAGCTCCCGGGCTCGGTCGGGCTGCACCACAGCACGCGGCCCTCGCCGTCCGTGACCACCATGAACTTGACGGCGTTCTGCTTGTTCTTCCCAGAGATGAAGGTGCCCCGGTTCTTGCGTCCGGCGGCTGGACGGCGGACCCGGATCTCGGTGCCGTCGATGATTCCGGTCTGTTCGCCGGCGCCGAGGTGGTCGACGACCTCTGCCAGGGTCCGCAGCCGGACGCCGGGGCCGATCGTGCACCCCCGCTCGGCGAGCAGGGGCCGCACCTCGCCGATGGCCCGGGTGATGGTGGAGCGATCCACGCCGAACCAGCAGGCCAGCACGTCATGGGTGACGTGACGGAGATGGACGAGCGTGGCCAGGAGCCGGTCGACGAACACCAGCCGGTGCTTCGCGCCGGCTCCCACACGCCGCTGCCGCGGCCGGGAGGCCAGCTTTGCCTGATGACACTCATGCCACAACGGGCCCAGCTCCGCGACGAGTTCCGCGATCACACCGGCCGACAGGCCCGTGATCCGACGACTGCTGACGATCGCTGCACGAGTCACGGTCCCCACCACCCCACCATGATCGACCATCCGTGGCCCGACGTCTCACCGCTTACTGTGCACGAGCTCGTTAGCCAGCTCTGTTACTCGTACGCGAGGGAGGACGCCGAGGACATCGCACTCGGCGGCCGGCCCGGCCGGGGTCGGCCGCAGGCCTCACCGGCCGCCGGTCGCCTCGGGTTCCGCCGGCCCGTGCCGGGCGAGTTCGGGCTCCAGTCCCTGCGTGAGCGGTGGTGGCACGGACCGGCCGGTGTCGCGGCGCCATCCCTCGAACGCCCACGCCGTCGCCGCGACCAGTGCCAGCCCGAGCAGCCACCCGGCGAGGACGTCGCTGACCCAGTGCACGCCGAGCGCGATCCGCGTGCACCCGACCCCCAGGACGCTGATCACCGCCGCCGTCCGCGCCGCCGGCAGCCACCGGCGGCCCAGCACCGGGGTGAACACCAGCAGCAGCACCGCCCAGCAGGTGGCGGCCGTCATCGCGTGCCCGGACGGGAAGGAGAAGCCGGGGGCGTGCGCCACGGGATCGGGCAGAGCGGGGCGGGCGCGGGCAACGGTGACCTTCACCGCCAGGCCGGTGAGCCCGGACGCGGTGACGGTGGCAGCCGCCCACACCGCGAGCCGCCAGGCCCTGCGCCACAACAGCCAGCCGACGGTCGCCGCGATCAGCAACCGCATCGTCAGCGGGTCCCACACGCCGTCGCTGAGGACGCGCAGCACGGCGAGCACACCGGGGCGGTCGCGGACCGAGGCGTGCAGGTGCCCGGCGGTTCCGGCGTCGAGCCATTGCAGCGGTGGCCAGTTCGCCTCGATCAGCACGAGCAGCAGCGCGACCGGCACCGCCGCGACGCCGAACGCGACGACGCCGGCGAGAAGGCGCTCCCCGAGTCGGAGGTCCGCGGTACGCAGCGACGGGCGCAGCGGGGTGCGGTGGCGTCCGGGCCGGGGGATCACGATCCGCTCCCTTCCGGATCGGGCAGGACCGGGCCGGGCCGCCCGGTGCGGTCGGCCTCCAGTTGGGCGGCGAAGGCGAGACCGAGGAACAGGGCGATCGCGGTCAGGTAGGCCCAGACGAGGAAGGAGAAGACGACGCTGAGCGGTCCGTAGACGGCGTCGAAGGAACCGCTGACGCGCAGGTACAGCGTGAGCAGCCAGGTCGCGGCGAGCCAGAGCACCAGGTGGACACCGGCGCCGAAGGCCAGCCAGCTGTAGCCGGGTTGGCGGCGGCGCGGGGCCCTACGGAAGATCAGGGCGGTGGAGGCGAGGGTGAGCAGCAGGCCGATCGGCCAGCGCAGCAGCGTCCAGGCGGTGGTGGTTTCGGTGCCCAGGCCGAAGACCTGGTCGGCCGCCGCGGCGACCTGCGGGCCGGCGACGAGGACGAGGAAGCCGGTGCCGAGGGGCAGGCCCGCACCTGCGGCCATCATGAGGCTTCGGCTGTACTTCCGGTCGAAGGGGCGGTCGCGCTCGATGCCGTAGATGCGGTTGGCGCCGCGTTCGATCTGGGACATGGCGGTCACCAGGTTGGCCAGCGCGAACAGGGCACCGAACCAGAGGGCGACGGTGCCGCCGGTGCGGTTGCGGCTGCGGTCGAGGACGTCATGGACCAGGTCGCCGCTGGATGCGGGGGCCATCCGCTCGATGCTGGCCGCGACCAGTTGGCCGAAGGGCCCTCCGTGCACCGAGGACGCGAGACCGACCACGGAGATCGCGAACGGCACCAGCGAGAGCACCATCTGGAAGGCGAGGGCGCGGGCGTGGCTGAACCCGTCGGCGTACCGGAAGCGCAGGAAGGCGTCACGGGCCAGGGGCCACCAGGCGCTGCGGCGGAGTGTCAGCACCGCCTCGTCGGCGGACAGGTGCTCGTGGCCGGCGCCGACGCGGCTGGCGGTTCCCATCAGAGGTCCTCCGTCCGTCGGTGCCGGCGGCCGTGGTCGGTCCGTGTCATGCCGTCTCCCGTTCCTCTTGCGTGCGTGCTGTCCCCGCCCCTTCGAGCGGCGTGTCCCGGGCGGTGCCGGGCAGTCGCACCAGCAGGGCGTCCGGGCGCACGCTCAGTGCGAGCACCCGGCCGTCCCCGACCGGGTCGCCGTCGCACTCCCGCGGGCGGGCCCGGTCGGCGGTGAGTTCGATCCGGTGGCCGCGGAAGTGCTCCAGCGGGGCGGCCGGGCCGGGCCGGTGGGTGCCGGTGACCAGGCCGACCAGAGCGGCGCCCCAGCCGCGCAGGCCCTGCGGCTGCACCAGGACGAGGTCGAGCAGACCGTCGTCGGGCACGGCACCGGGGAGCAGGCGCACCCCGCCCTGGAGGGTGCCGACGTTGCCGACCACCGCCATCCGGACATGGCGCCGCACCGGGGGGCCGCCGTCGACGCGCACGGTCAGCGCGAACTGACGGTCACCCAGGTGCCGGATCGCGCCGAGCAGGTAGGCGGGCCAGCCGAGGCGCCGCTTCAGGCCGCGGTGGGTGGAGGCCATGACGGCGGCGTCCAGGCCCATCCCGGCCATGGTCGCGGCGGCCCGGGCGGGCAGACCGTCGCCCTCTGCCCGCATGAGGTCGATCCGGCGGGCGTGGCCCCCGAGGGCGGCGGCCAGTGCGTCGGCCGGGTCGGCCGGCAGGCCGAGGTTGCGGGCAAGCAGATTGCCGGTGCCGCACGGGACGACCGCGAGGGCCGCGTCCGTCCCGGCGAGTGCGTCGGCGCAGGCCGTCACCGTGCCGTCACCGCCGCAGGCCGCCACCAGGCCGGCCCCACCGGCGACGGCACGCTCGGCCGCCGCCCGGCCGGAGTCCTCCGCGGACCCGGGCAGGAGCCGCGGAGGCTGGTGACCGTGGGCGGTGACGACCGCGTACAGCCGTTGCAGCAGGGCGTCGTCCACGCCCACCGGGTTGTAGACCAGGGCGACGGATCCGCGCACCGGAGCTACGGGACCGGTGCGGTGCCGCTGCCGGGCGGGAAGCGTTCGGGACACCACCCACAGCGCCGCAGCGCCGTTCAACGCGCCCGCCACCACGTCGGTGGGGTGGTGCATGCCCCGGTACAGCCTGCTGGCTGCCACCAGCACCGGAACGGCCCAGAGCAGCGCGCACACCACCCGCCGCCACCCGTGCCCCGGGCGCAGCAGCAGCAGACCGAGGCCTCCGTACAGGGCGGTCGCCGCACCGACGTGCCCCGACGGGAAGCTGGAGGTCGGCAGCGCCCCGTCGAGCCGGACCACGTCCGGCCGGGCCCGGTCGACCAGGTGGGCGGCGGTCACGAAGAGGGCGGCCTGAAGGGCGACCGCGCCCGAGAGCAGCGCCGCGCCCCGCCAACGGCGCCCGACCAGCAGTGCGACGGCCGCGAGCGCCGTCACCGTCACGACGGCCGGAGTGAAGGCGAGCGCGGACAACCAGTCGCTCGCCCCGGTCAAGGCGGGGGTGCGGTGCGCGGCCAGCCAGGCCACCAAGCCCCGCTCGCCGGGATCCCACCAGCCGGCCGGCGGGTGGGTGATCAGCAGCCCGACCGCGACCAGCACCGCTCCCTGGGTGGTCGCCGCCAGCACCGGTACGCCGATCCGCACGGCGCGCGCCTGAGTTCTCGTCACGGACGCCGTGTCCCCCGATCTCCGGATTTCATCCCCTGGCGTGGACCCGCCGAGAACGGGTAGCGGAGCGTCTGCCATCATCAGCCCCTCCTCCGGACGGAACACCCCCGATGACCACCGAGACCGCACCCGGCCCCCGTCCCGTCGCACACGCTTCGGCCGCCTCCGGGCCCGGCTCCGTCGAACAGGCCGCCGCCGCCTCCGGACCCGACCGCGGCCCGACTCTGCGCCGTCGGCTGGAAGCCCTGATCGGAATCGCTGCCACCGAGGGCAACCTGCTGACGCCGTTGCGCAACGGAGACGAGATCTTCCCCGCGATGCTGGAGGCCGTGAACACCGCCCGGCGGACCGTCGACCTGATGACCTTCGTCTACTGGCGCGGCGACATCGCCCGCCGGTTCGCCCACGCGCTGGCCCGCAAGGCCTCCGAGGGGCTGCGGGTACGGCTGCTGCTGGACGGGTTCGGCAGCAGGCTGATCGAGCCCGAGCTGATCGACCTGATGGAGAAGGCCGGCGTCCGGATCTCCTGGTTCCGGCGCCCGGTCAGGCTCTCGCCGTTCAAGCAGAACCACCGCTGCCACCGCAAGGTCATGGTGGTGGACGGCCGGATCGCGTTCACCGGCGGAGTCGGCATCGCCGAGGAGTGGTGCGGCGACGCCCGCCACCCGGGAGAGTGGCGCGACACCCATGTCCGGGTGGTCGGCCCCGCGGTCGACGGCATCGCCGCCGCCTTCGCGCAGAACTGGGCCGAGTGCGCCCCCGGAACGCTCTACGACGGGGCCGACCGGTTCGAGGAGCACGAGCAGCCGGGCGGCGCGGTGGTCCAGGTCGTCCGGGGCTCGGCCGCCGTCGGGTGGCAGGACCTGCAGACCCTGATGCGGGTGGTGATCTCCTCCGCGGAGCACCGGCTCCGCGTGGCCACCGCGTACTTCGCCCCCGACGACTACTTCGTCGACCTGCTCTGCCAGGCGGCGCGGCGCGGCGTCACCGTCGAGCTCCTCGTACCGGGGCGCCACACCGACAAGCGGGTCTGCCAGCTGGCGGGCGAGCGCCATTTCGGGCGGATGATGGCCTGCGGGGTGACGGTCTGGCAGTACGAGCCGACGATGATGCACGCCAAGGTCCTCACGTTGGACGGCACGATGTCGGTGATCGGTTCGGCGAACTTCAACCGCCGCTCGCTCGACCACGACGAGGAGGTGGTGCTGGCCGTGGTGGACGAGGAGTTCACCGCCCGGCTGGACCAGGACTTCGACCGGGACCTGACGCGCAGCCAGGCCCTCACACCGTCCCGCTGGCGCCGCCGCGGCCCGGCCCGGCGCGCGATGGAGGCGGCAACCGCCCCGATCCGGCACTTCCTCTGAGCTTGCCGTTCAACCGTTTGTAGCGGTTCGTCGGGGTTTGGTGCCCTTCCGGTGACGGGCGGGCCGGGGCGCGTGCGCGCCCGAGGCATTCGCCTACTTCCTCGGCATCGGACCGGGCACGCCGGTGGACGGCGACAGGTAGAAGCTGGTGACGCTGCCGTCCGCCTGCCGGTCGAGGTGGCGCTCGCCCGGCCGCCGGGCCCATGGTTGTGGACCTCGAACGCTTCTCGAAAGGCCTGCGCGAGTTGGACCTCATCTCCACCGCGGTTCGGGCCCGGACCACCGTAGCCGCCGCTGAGGCCGAATTCGGAGGTCGACCGCTTGTCCACGGATCTGTCGATGCCCCGCATCCGCGCGTGTTCCGGCCACACGGGAATGGGTTCGGGCCGGATCAACTGAATCGCGGGGACCCGGCAGGTGCGCTCTGCCTACTGTCGAAGGGGCTCTTCGCAATTGTCCATGGGCGCCGCGCGGCCTCGATCGACCCGTACAACGCTGGATGTCCCTCCTGGACGCGGACCGGACCGTGCTCCCCTCATCTTGAAGCGGGAACTGGAGGTTTCGTGGGATATACCGTCCTGAGCACGACCAGTGTGCCGGCCGAACAGCGTTTCGACTTGTGGTGCGACCTGATAGGCCGTTCCGTCGCCCCCGTACGAGTCCGGAGCCGCCACACCTCCAACTTCCTGGCCGACGCCGGCGCGCTGGACCTGGGGGCGGTCCGGTTGACCACGATGTCGTTTCCGCCGATCCACTCCTTGCGCACGCCCGCGCTGATCAGGAATTCCGACCCCGAGGGCTATGAACTGGCTCTCATCCTGGACAGCGAGATGTCGATATCGCAGTCCCGGCAGGACAGCCGCTTGTCGACGGGCGACTTCGCTCTGTGGAGCACGTCGCTGCCGTACGAGGGCCAAGGACTGGGCGGGACGGCCGGCCCGCTGCTGCGCGGTATCGTGCTGCATCTGCCGCGTTCCGGGTTCCCGCTGCCCAGCGGCAGGGTGGACCGCGTCCTGGCCCGGGCGCTGCCGGGGCGCAGCGGTGCCGGCGCCGTGCTCGCCGCATTCCTGCGCAGCGTCGTCGACCAGGCACCGTCGCTGGAGGGGCCGGCGCTGGACCGGATGGGCACCGCGGCCTGGGAACTGACCGCCGCCTTCCTCGCCCACCACCTCGACGCACACGACCGCCTGCCACCGGAGGCCCGCACCCGCATGCTGCTGGCCCGGATCAACGCCTTCATCGAGGACAACCTGGCCGAGCCCGCCCTGTCCCCCGCGTCCGTCGCAGTCCACCACGGTATCTCGGTAAGGACGCTCCATTATCTCTTCCGGCAACAGCGGGAGACCGTCTCGGCGACCATCCGCAGCCGCCGATTGGCGCGCTGCCACGCGGCCCTGAGCGACCCCGCCCTGCGTGCGCTGCCCGTTCACGCCATCGGCGCGCGCTGGGGCTTTACCGACGCCGCCACCTTCAGCCGCTCCTTCCGCAGCGCCTACGGCATCACCCCCGCCGAGCACCGGCGATCGACACTTCCCGCTCCCCGTGCCGCCCGCACCGGCTCCGGTCGCCTTGCGCGCGGTGTCAAGGAAGGCTGCGCCGACGAACAATGACACCGGCAAAGGTCCGACGGAGACTTCTCGCGCGGGGTCACGACGCCCCATCCATCGACCGAGGAGAGACCATGCGAGGAGCGAAGAAGCGCGCGCGAGGGCTGCTACTGGCAGCACTGGCCACGGCGAGCCTCACAGCGGGCACCGTGGCGGCGGCCTCACCGGCGAGCGCGGACAGTTGCATCAACGGGTGGTTCTGCCTCTACTACAACTCCAACGGAGGCGGTGCGTTCGTCAGGCTCTACCAGAACATCCCCAACCTGACGGACGTCAGGTTCAACGCCTGCGGGACCAACTGCAACGGCCTCGGTGAGAGCGTCTGGAACAACGCTGCCTCGGCGCGGAACACGAGCGATTGGTACGGTGCTGCCGTCTTCTACCGGTTCAACTACTTGGGCCCGAGCGACTTCATCCAGCTCAACACTCTCGCCAACCTCGTCAACACGTACAACGAAAACGCCTCGGTGCAGTCCGGGCCGTGAACAGGCGGACCGTACTGACGACATGCGCGGTCGCCGTATGCGTCGCGGCCGGCGGAGCGGTGGGCTACACGGCCACCGCCGGGCGCGGCACCGACGGTGCCGGGAGCACCCGGGCCGAGCTCCCGGTGCAGGCGTACCTGCTCACCTATCAGCAGCGCGACGACCTGAACAGCGCCTACGAACGGCTGGTGGAGCGCTGCATGCGCGAACGGGGCGCGCCGATCCAGCCGCTGGTGCATGTGCGCCCGCCCCTGAAGAACTTCCTGGAACGGCGCTACGGCCTGACCGATCTGGAACAGGCCGAACGGTACGGCTACGGGCTCCCTCCGTCCGGGGACGCCGCCGCGCCACCGACCCCGCCGGAGCTCACCGACGCTCAACGCCTCGTCTTCGAGGGCACTCCGGGTGACGAGCAGCCGCCGCAGGGCTGCGCGGACTGGGCCGTCCAGCAGCTCGGCGACACCGCCAGGGTCCGGGAGACACCGGTCGCCATGGAACTGCAGCGGAAGTCGTGGGACGTGTCGGCCAAGGACTCCCGCGTCGTGGCGGCGACGGCCAGATGGTCGTCATGCATGAGTGCGCTCGGCTACCACGCCTCCTCACCCGTGGACACGAGCGACAGGAAACCCGCCGACCAGGCGGCGGAGCGTGCACAGGCCGCCTCGGAAGTACGGTGCAGCCGTTCGTCCGGCGTCGTCCGCGAGTGGTTCGCAGTCGAGGCCGCGTACCAGGACGAGATGATCAAGCGGAACAAGGACGCTCTGTCGGCCGAACGGTCCGCCGCGCAGCGGGTCGCCGACCGGGCACGCGCGGTGCTCGACGGCTGACCGGGGACGGCTGACGGCCGGGCGGGTGGCGCCGGACAGGCGGCTGGGCCGGGGCCGCCGCACGGGCACTCGTCACCAAGGGTGAGGGATTCGCTTCCAGGGCTTCGAGGTGATGAAGTCCACGGCGGCCGATCCGCGATCTTCGGTCCGAGTTCGGCGAATTCACCACAGCGGGCCAGGTCCGGGAGATCGCGGAGCTCGTCCCCCGGACTGACCTTGTTCTCGTTCTCGCGCGGCTGACAATCAGCGCGGTTCGGCACAGCTGTGACTGTCCGTCGCGGTCGGAGAGGTGCTCACCGAGCCTCGCAGGTCACGAGGCTCGTCGTAGTCGGCGAATCCGCGCACGGATTCCGCCCTACTGGTTCACCACCGCCTGTTCCCGGGAGCAACCGATCACCAGCACCTGGCCGTACGCCGACAGGGAGGAAACTCACGGTGCCGGGGTCGGAGGGCCCCTGGCCAGGGGGTCAGCGGCGGTGACGGGCCGGGCCGCGGCGGCCGGGCCCGGCGGTCACGAGCCGGCGGGCTCCGCGGTGACGCCCGATCGGGCTCGTGGACATCACGACGGCCGCCACGGCGACGAGCGCCGGTAACGCGAGCAACAGCAGGATCATCATGAGCGGGCCTCCACAGGTGTCCGGTGCCGCACCGCCTGCCCCGTTCCTCCGCACCCACACCCCGGACCACTCGAACGGTTGCTGGCCGAACCCCGCCCGGCCGGCACACCGCCGGAACAGGAGAAGTCGCACGAATGCGTCCCCGATTGCCGGGTAGCCGCCCCTGCGTCACAGCAGGAACAACCGACGAGGAGGCAGTTGTGAGCAGCGGACTGTGGGGCTACGAAGGTGCCGGGGGCTACGTGGCGGGCAGCGACCTGACCGGCTTCCGGGTCGAGGCGACCGACGGCCACATCGGCAAGGTGGACAAGCACACCGAGGACGTCGACACCGCCCACATCGTGGTGGACACCGGCCCGTGGATCTTCGGCCGCGAGGTCCTCCTCCCGGCCGGCACCATCACCCGCATCGACACGGACGACAAGACCGTATGGGTCGGCCGCACCAAGGAGGACATCAAGAACTCACCCGAGTTCGACAAGGACAAGCACACCGACGACCCGGAGTACCGCCGGCAGGTCAGCGACTACTACACCGACGGCGGGCACCTCTGACCCAGACAGTTTCGTTTAGATCATCGAGCGGACCAGAGGAAGATTCCCGCGATGTGGAGCCCGGCCAGGCAGATGGTCGCGGTCTCTCTCACGGTCGAAGGCGGGCGGGCGGCCTCCACGGCTGCCGCGTCGCACCCGGTGGGCCCGTTGGTCCACCGGAACGGGAATCACCGTCCGGATGCCCCGCCTGCGCAGATGGTCGCGGATGGCACGCGAGGAGTACGCCTTGTCGGCCAGGACGACGTCCGGCCGGGTTAGGGGCCGCCCTCGTGGTCGGGGAACACGCAGGCGGGCCATCACGGCGGTGAACGCGGGTGCGTCGCCGGCTTGGCCCGCGGTGAGGACGAACGCCGGCGGGCGGCACCGGCCGTCCGCTGCCAGGTGGATCTTCGAGGTCAGCCCGCGGCGGGACAGCCCGATCGCGCGCTCGCCCGGCTCTCGGCCGGGGCCCCCTTTTGCGGGCCCCGGCCGCATGCTGGTGTGCTCGCACGATTGTGGAGTCCACCGAGACCGCCCGGTACAGCTCCTCGTCGGCGTCGGCCTGGGCCATCAGCGCGACGAACACCGTTCCCAGGTCCCATCGACGGCCCACATCCGAAGCCGGTTGTAGACGCCCCGCCAGTTGCCGTACCTCTCCAGCGCGAACGTCTCTCCCGTGCCACCGCTGCGATCCAGGCTCACGCGGGCAGGCCGTCGCAGGAGCGCCCGAAGCCCCGCACCCGGACTTCGGTCCGGGTGGATCACGTCAACACTCAGAGCAAGAATGGCCCTGCCTGCGGGGAACCTCACGGTGTCTCCGGAGGGATGATCGAACGTGGGCGGATCGGCGAAGGATGCGCAGGGCCGGTGTCCGCGGGCGCACTGTCCTGTGGTCAGCCTTCGGCGCTCTCGCCGAGGCGCCCGACTTCGGCGGTCAGTTCGTCGATACGGCGGTTGAGGGCCTGGATGCACACCAGCGAGACGCCGAGACCGTCGACGACGGGGATGGTGGTGTCGTCCCCGTTGAAGCCGAAGGCGGCATGCCAGTCCTGGGCCATCGGCCCGAGGTGGCGCACGTCTTCGGGCTCCCACAGGTAGCTCCAGGTGCTGACGGGCAGCGCGGCCACGGTCTCCAGGACCGTGAAGCCGTTGACCGCACCGACCGGGGCCACCGCGCCGCTCTCCCACGCTCCGGCCGGACGACGAGTCGGGGTGTTGTGGTCAGCCGTCCGGGAGCGGCGGCGGAAGACGCGCACCTCTATCGGCTCCAGTCGACCGGGATGACGTCCTTCTTCAGTCCACGGTCGCTGAAGAGAAGGCTGCCGTCGTCCCCGACGGTGATCGCTCCATGCGCGCTGGCCGGTGTATGAACGCCGTCACCGAGCAGGACGGCGTCGTAGCCTGCCAGCAATTCCTGGACTGTGCCGGGGCCGAGGTTCTCCGGCGCGGAGATCGCGGCGATGCCGCTGTGGTTCGTGTAGGCCGCCCCCAGCAGTCGACCTCCGGTGGTGTAGAACTGGACCTGGACGCCGCGAACGGGCTCTCCGGAGACGGCGGCGACGACGGTCGCGCTGATGTTCTCCAGCTGCATCTGCGTAATGTTCAACGAGCCCTGGCTCGCGGCGATGTTGACCGGCTGGAGGCTGGGGCATTCCGCGCCGGCACACGGCGAGGCCGGCGGGGTCGCCGCCGACGCGATGGCGCCGCTCCCCACGCCCAGCGGCACCAGAGCCGCTGCCATCACGGTGATGGTCCTACGACCCAAAGAGGCCATTTCCACTCCAAGTTGAATAGCCCACTCGCATTCCGAACAGCGCACTACGGCTGGGACGAGCGGGGCGCGCGTGCGGCACGCGACGAGTGCCGCCCTCTCCCCGGGCGACGCAAATGAGCGTACGGGCAGTAATCCGGCCCGACCGTGCGCCCATTGGGAGTACGCACAATCTGATGAATCATCAGCAGCGCGGTGACGAACGCACTCGACGAAATGAGGGCACGCCGGCGACCGGTCGGCGGGCGGACACTCGGCGCCCGGCCGTCGCACCGGGCGAGGTGCGGCAGCTCTACAAGGATCTCGACGGTCGACGAGGTTCGGATCGGCAGCGGACCTCGACCGGGCCATGCCGCTGCTGCGGGCGGGCTTCGGCGCGGTCGCCGTTCGGCGAGGTCGTGCGGCCCCGTGGACGGCCCCCGATAATCGGACTGTACCCGTCGGTGACACCCAAGTCCGGCCTCCCGTGCGTGGCGGCCTCGCTGCGCCGACCGGCCGTCGGTGACCCCTGGCCCACTCCCGGCCATAGCACTACGGGCCGTCAGGGAACGGCCCGCCGTGTACGGCCTCGGTGACGTCGACGGTCTCGGGGCGGGCGTGCCACTCACCGGGGAGCCGGGGGAAGCCGCACGCCGAACGCAACAGGCCAGGCCGGCCGCCTGACAAACTGTCGGCGACCGGCCCCGGGGGCGTGAGTCCTGTTCAGCTGGTCTTGAACTTCCAGCCACCGAGGGAGGCCCACTGGCTCCAGCGGCTGCCGTTGATGTTGTAGGCATGGGAGATGACGCCGTCGGTGCCGATGGCGAACACTTCGGCCGCGTTGGTGCCGGACTCGTAGACCGCGTTCGGGGTGCCGGTGAACTTGGCCGCGGTGTCCAGGGATTCCCACCCTGCCCATTCGCCGGCGTCGATGTTGTAGTTGTGGTTGATCACTCCGTCGGCCCCGGTGCCGAACAACTCGATGGCGTTGGTGGCGGCGTTGTAGGTGGCAGTCGGGCTCCCGTTGAAGTGGAAGGCCGGGCCGAGGGTGCTCCAGCCGCTCCACTGGCTGCCGTTGAACAGGTAGTTGTGGGAGATCACGCCGTCCGTCCCGGTTGCGAACACCTCGGTGACCTTGTTCACGGGGTTGTAGACCACGGCGGGATTCGAGGCGAAGCGGTAGTCGGGGCCGAAGGTGGACCAGTTGGACCACGCACTGCCACCGGTGCTGTAGGCGTGCGAGACGACACCGTCCGTACCGGTGGCGAACACCTCGGCGGTCCTGGAGTCGGGGTTGTACGTGGCCGAGGCGCGACCGGTGAACTTGTAGTCCCTGTTCATCGGCTGCCAACCGGACCAGGACCCGGCGTTCATGTTGTACGTATGGTTGATCACACCGTCCGTACCGATGCCGAAGAGCTCGATGGCGTTGGTGGCGGCGTTGAACACCGCAGTCGGACTGCTGCCGGAGCGAAAGGCCGGGCCGAGAGTCGCCCAGCCGCTCCACTGCCCCCCGTTGAACAGGTAATTGTGGGAGATGACACCGTCCGTCCCGGTCGCGAACACCTCCAAGACCTTGTTCACCGGGTTGTACACCGCACTCGCACTACCCGTGAACCGGAACGACGGGTCCAGCGTGCTCCAGGCCGCCCACGCACCGCCGCCGGTGCTGTAGGTGTGAGCCATGATCCCGTCGGCCCCGACGGCGAAGGCCTCCGTCGTCCCGGTCTCCGGGTTGTACACGGTCGCCGCAGCCGGCGACGTACCCGAGGGGGTGGGGGTCGGGGCCGGGACCGTCACGTCGTCGACGATGCTGTTGTTGCGGACCGGCTTGTAGCTGGTGCCTGCGGGGATGGAGCCGGGAAAATAGGGATAGGGAATCGTCCGGTGATGGACGCCGCTCCCGCTGAACTCGTAGCCCACGTAAGCGCTGTGGGCGGTGTCGGCCCAGCGGTCGAACAGGACGACATGGCCCAGGGCGCCGGCGGCTTCGTTGAGGAGCGCGTCGCCGGGCCTGAGTTCCTCCTTGGAGATCTTCGACGCGACGCCCGCGGGGATGAAGCTGGTGGTGTCCAGGCCGGGCGTGCCCAGCTTCCAGGCCATCGAGACAAAACCGGAGCAGTCCTGGCGATAGCCGTTGTGGTACGTGGACCAGCTGTAGTCGAGGCCCAGCGACACCCACGAGTTGGCCCGGGCGGTCGCCTCGGAGCGGCTGACCTGCGGGGCGACCGCCCGGGCCAACGGGCCGGCGGCGGGTGCGTCCTGCGCCTTGCCCGGGTCGGGTGACCCCTGCCCCGGGCTGCCCTTGTCGCCGGCGCCGGGTATGGGGACGCCCGACGCGGTGCCTGACGGGGCGTCCGACGGCGCGTTCGTGGCCGGCTGGGCGTGCACCGGGGCGGCGCCCAGGGCGAGGGCGGACAGGCCGGCGGCGAGCAGGACGGAGGCGGCGCGGACGGCGGGACGGGTCGCGACGGACATTCGTGTGCTCCATGGCTGGGTCGTGGGGTGGAGGCCTGCTCCAAGGCGTGCGGAAACGCCGGGCGGCCGGAGAGAGGGGCCCCGGACCCGGGAGGGGTCGACGCGGGCCGTTGGTGCGGCGTTGACGGTGGGCGATACGCGATACGAGGTGCGCGGAGTTGAGGGTGCGCGGCGCGGGGCGGCGCGGCGGAGTCGCCGGGCGGCTACTCCCAGATAATGTTGTCGAGCTGCGGCGCCGGAGCGGCGGCTGCGACGGTGGTGCCGGTGGAAGCGCGCCGGTCGGTGTCGACCACCTGGGGGCCTACGGCCGCCACGGCGGCGAGGGCGTGCGAGGCGACCGCGGCGGCCCGGACGAGACGGATACGCAGCATGTGGGGTGTCCTTCGGGAGTGTAGGGATGGCGGTGGTTCACCGGCTGCGCGCCCCGCGGTGGCGCGTTCACCGGTGCTGTCCTCCGGGTCGGTGTTCCCCGGCGGCAAGCACAAGCTTCGTCGCCGCCCAGTCCGCCTGGAAGGCCTGTCAGGTGGACGGAAGGGGTCCTGGACCGAATCGGCCAGGGTCGGTCGGGGACGCCATCAGCCGCTCGTAGAACGCTGCGACCAGCGGGGCCGCGGCCGGCCCGGCCGTCCAGCCGCGCAGTGCGGGCAGTGCGGGCAGTTCGTCGAGGGCGCGCCGGACGAAGGCAGCCGCCTCGGCCTCGGCGTGCTCCAGGGTGGGGGCGACCAGGTACAGCCCGGCTTACCGGGCCGGCGTGGCCGTGCCGGTGCACCGAAATGTGTTCCGGCTCCCTCGGCGGCGCCGTCCCGGCGAGCAGCAGTGCAGCGAGCTCGGCCGGAAGCTCGGCACCCGGCCCGAGGGCGGTGAGTGGAATGTGGACGAGATACATGCAGCGACCCTCCCAAACGGTTCAACTCGCGCACAGGGGGCCAACTTGGACGATTCCGGCCGTGGCCGGTCCAGTCCGCCGACGTGGCCCTGGCCGGTCGCGGTCGTTCGTGTAATGGTCCCGAGAGCGTTGTCCGCAGGACCTTCACGGGGGGATTGCCTTGCTCGCCATACTCGGGCTCGACCGCAGGGCCGAGAGCGTCTACCGGGCGATGCTCGCGCACCGGGTGAGGGCCCTGGCGGAGCGGCTGGGGGTGGCGGAGCCGGTGGTCCGGCAGAACCTGAACCTGATCAGCGAGCTCGGACTGATCCGGACCTCGTACGAGCGGGACGGTGAACTCCGTTCCGTTCCAGCGGAGATCGGCATGGAGTTACTGATGGGCCGCCAGAAGGCCGAGCTGGCGGCCCATCAGGCGCGGATCGAGTCCTCGCGGGTGGCGGCGGCCCAGCTCATCACGGAGTTCGCGGAGCTGGGCCCGGCCACAAGCCGTCCGGGGATCGAGCAGTTGCTCAGGCTGGACCAGATCCGGGACCGGCTGGCGGCCCTCTCCCACGGTCTGGACCACGAGGTGATGGCCTTCGCCCACGGCGGTGGCCACCGGGCGGAGAGCATCGCCGCCGCGAAGCCGCACGACCAGGACTTGCTGGCCCGCGGCATCCGGATGCGCACGGTCTGCCTGGGCAGCGTGCGCGACAACCAGCCGACGGTGGAGTACGTGGCCTGGCTGGTGGCGCTCGGGGGTGAGGTCCGGACCACGCCCGAGCTGGCCACCAGAATGATCATCTTCGACCGGCACTGCGCGGTCATCCCCGTGAACAGCGATGACACCGCGGCCGGCGCGGTGGTGCTGGCCGGCCAGGGCACCCTGACCGCGCTCCGCGCGCTGTTCGAGTTCGGCGTAAGGGCGGTCCAGCGGGGCTGGCTGCCGTCCCAGCCGTAGTCTGAACGTCCCCCTGCGCGCGGCCGCGACCTGCCCGTCGGCAGCCGCGATCCCGGCGCGCCGCTCGCGCAGTCCGGCAAGCTCGGAGGGGTGCAGCCGGCGGTCCACCCCGAGATACCGCCCACGATCACGGCCCGCACGGCGTTCGACATCGGCCGGCGGAAGTAGCTCTCCGGCTGCTCTCCCCTGCCGTTCGCCCAGGCCGGGACCGGCATCGCCTCGTGCACGATTGCGACCTGAACGACCGGTCCCAGTCGGACTGGAGCCGGACGGCGTCGACCATCCACCTGTGGTCCGAAAAGAATTTCGTGATCGCCCCGGGTAGGTACCGCCGGAGCGGCCTTCCATCGCCGGTCGCAGCGCAGTTCCTGGACGGTCTCGAAGTCGGACAGCACGTGCAGGGCCTGCAGCGTGATCGCCGCGGCCAGGATTTGCGGCGGCTTGCTCGGCCGGCCGTTCGTCGACGGATACATGTCCGCGAACATCGCTGCGGGGAACAACCGGCCCCGGTGCTCGGCCAGGAACGCGAACACACTGTCCGCCGGGATCAGCTCCCGGCAGCTCTCCCACACGTCCGGCCCGACCGCCTCCCCGGCCCATTCCCCCCTCGCCACACACACGAGTCCGGCCCCACCGCTCACACGGCGGGGCCAGAACCCAACACTTTCATCAGCGTTCCAGGCAGCGTGTCCGCCGCCGTACACGCTGCCGTTCGCCCGGGCCCGGTCACCTCGCGAACCACGGTGAACAGTCCCAGGCCGCCTCGTGACCAGTCCCCTCGAAGTTCGACGGGGCTGGACAAGCAGTCGCACCCCGTACACCGAGCACGGCCGTACCCAGGAAGCTCTGTCCCACCTCGACGCCCTCTGCGGGAGCCGTCGCGGACACCGATCCGCACACACCGGTCCGTGATGCGCTCAACAGTGACTGCATCTCCGGCAGCCGTCTTCGCCGAATTGCCGACAAACTGGCTGACTCCGAAGGGGTGCGTCCGCGAGGTCAGCGTCGGGGCGGCCGGGTGGCGGTGTCGACGTAGAAGGCGTCGATGCTCTGGACGGCCTGTTCGAAGTCCGCCAGGTTGACGGGCTTGGTGACGTAGGCGTTGGCGTGGCTGCTGTACGCGCCGGTGACGTCGTCGGGCGCCGAGGAGGTGGTGAGGACGACCACCGGGATGGTGCGCAGGTCCTCGTCGCTCTTCAGGACCTTCAGCAGGTCACGGCCGTTCATGCGGGGCATGTTGAGGTCGAGGACGATCAGGTCCGGGCGCGCGCTCGCGGGGTCGCGCAGGTGCTCCAGCGCGGCGACTCCGTCCGTGACCTGAACGAGGTTGCGGGTACCCCGCTCGCTGAGGGCCTCCTCGATGAGCATGGCATCGGCCACGTCGTCCTCGACAAGCAGGACGTCGACGGCCCGGCCAGGGCTGGTGGTCATCACAGGTTGCTCCGCAGGTTTCTTGTCGGATCGGTCGAAGAGCCCCGGCCAGCGGCGCCGGGCGCCCTGACGGGTCATGCCGCACGCGGCTCCCAGCTGCGGGTAACCCGCGCCGGCCCGCGCAGCCGTCAGGGCAGCCTCGTACTTGAGGCGCTCGGTGGCGTGCTGGAGGTGGTCCAGGACGTGCAGCAGGCTCAGTGCGCCCGCCGGCCCGCCGGTAGCGGCCAGCGAGGGGTCCTCCAGCAGTTCCAGTGCAAGCCTCCGCGCCAGCCGGCCCACCGCCGCGTCCGCGACTGCCGCCGTCTGGTGCTGGGTGGTCCGCAGGACGAAGTTCTTGCCAGGCACACCCGCACTTTAGGCCGCCGCAGGACCCCGCGACAACAAACATTGTCAACGACCCTCTACAGTGTGCGCTGCGCCTCTTGGGCGGCGGCTGTCTCAGTGGAGGGTTTCAGACGATGACCGGCGATGAGGGGACTCACCGTGCAGGCGGGCACACCGGGTGGACGACCAGGTTGTGGCTGCGTGTCGGGGCCTGTGTCTCGCTGGCGGTCCTGGGCGTACTCGGCGTGAGCGGGGCGTGGGTGCTGGACCGCACCGCCGAGATCAGCGACGGCCTCGTGGACAAGAAGTCGCCCGCCGTCACCACCTCGTTCCGCCTGGAGTCGGCCGTCCTCAACCAGGAGACCGGTATTCGCGGCTACGGGCTCACCGGCAACCCGGAGTTCCTGGAGCCCTACAGGCAGGGCCTCACCGACCAGACCACCCACACCGACCGGCTCTCGCAGCTGCTGGAGGGGGACGAGGCCGCGCTCGCGGACCTCTCGACGGTCCGGGCGGCGATATCGCGATGGCAGGACCGGATCGCCCGGCCGATCGCCGCCCAGCCTCCCGGCGCGCCCGTGCAGCTGGCCGCCGAACGCGCGGCCGAGAGCAAAGCCGCCTTCGACGAACTGCGTGCCGCCCTGCGCGACCAGCAGGGCAGACTGACCGCGGAGCGTGCGCGGGCACGCGAGGACCTGGCCGGCGTCATGCGACTCAGGAACGGGCTGTTCACCGCGATCGCCGCACTTGTCGCCGTCCTGACCGTCCTGGTCTTCGAAGGGCTGCGCCGCGGTATCACCACTCCCCTGGAACGCCTCGGCGCCGACGCCCGCACCGTCGCCGGCGGCGACTTCGACCACCCCATCACCCCTACCGGCCCCGCCGACCTGCGGCTGCTCGGCGCCGAGATCGACCTCATGCGCCGGCGCCTGGTGCGTGAGCTGGCGTTCACCGAGGAGGCCCGCACCCGCCTGGACGCCCAGGCCGCGGACCTCCAGCGGTCCAACACCGAGCTGGAACAGTTCGCCTACGTGGCCTCCCACGACCTGCAGGAGCCGCTGCGCAAGGTCTCCAGTTTCACCCAGCTCCTCCAACGCCGCTACGGCGGACAACTGGACGCCAAGGCGGACCAGTACATCGCCTTCGCGGTCGACGGCGCGAACCGCATGCAGACCCTCATCAACGACCTCCTGGACTTCTCCCGCGTAGGACGCCTCCACCACACCCACCAGGACGTCGACCTGGAGCAGGTCCTCGAACAGACCCTGGCCGCGCTGAGCGTCCCCATCGAGGAGGCGGACGCGCACATCACCCACGACCCGCTGCCGACCCTTGCCGCCGACCCCACCCAGATGGGCATGCTCTGGCAGAACCTGATCGGCAACGCCGTCAAGTTCCGCCGCCCCGACCAGGCCCCCCGCATCCACATCACCGCCGAACGCGACAACGACGGCGACGACGACGGGCCGTGGCGGTTCTCGGTGACCGACAACGGCATCGGCATCGCACCGGAATACGCCGAGACGGTCTTCGTGATCTTCCAGCGCCTGCACACCAAGGACGCCTATTCCGGCAGCGGCATCGGCCTGGCCATGTGCAAGAAGATCGTCGAGTTCCACGGCGGCACCATCCATGTCGACCCCGACCACCACGGCGGCGCGCGCATCCACTTCACCCTCGCTCCCCACCCACCGGAAGTCCTCGCGCCCGCCGAGCACACCGGGGAGGCCACGGCGTGACCGTCACCGCAGCCGCCGTACCCGCGGCCACCGCCGACGAGTCGCTCTACCGCATCCTCCTGATCGAGGACGACGCCGCCGACGCCCTCCTCGTGGAGGAACTCCTCCACGACACCGGCCTGCACGTCGAGCTGACCGTCCGCCCCACCCTCGCGCAGGCCCGCACCGCCCTCGTCACCGCACCCGTCGACTGCATCCTGCTCGACCTGCACCTGCCCGACGCCGCAGGACCAGCCGCAGTCACCGCCGTGCGCACCGTCGCCCCCCACACCGCCGTGATCGTCCTCACCGGCCTGTCCGAAGCACGGGCCGGCGCCGACGCCATGGCCGCCGGCGCCCAGGACTACCTCGTCAAGGGCAAGGTCGAAGCCGACCTGTTGCGCCGCAGCGTGCGCTACGCCGTCTACCGCAGTCGCACCGAACGCGCCGGCATCGAGGCCCAGGCCACCCAGCTGCGCGCCGAGGAGAACGCGCGCCTGCAACGCGGCCTGCTGCCCCCGCCGATCCTCGACACCTCCACCGTCACCGTCACCAGCCGCTACCTGCCCGGCGGCGCGCGAGCCCTGCTCGGCGGCGACTTCCTCGACGTCGTGGACGACGACGGCCTCCTCCACGCCGTCGTCGGCGACGTCAGCGGACACGGCCCCGACGCCGCCGCCCTCGGCGTCCTGCTGCGCATCGCGTGGCGCTCGCTGATCCTCGGCGGCCACCGCGGCGAGGACCTCCTCCACCTGATGGAACGCATCCTGGTCGCCGAACGCGGCAACCTCTCCATGTTCGCCACCTGCACCCTCCTCACCCTCGACCAGAACGCCGCGACGGCCACCCTCCACCTCGCCGGGCACCACGAACCGCTCCTGACCACCCCCGAGGGCACTCGCGAGGTCACCGCCGCCCACGGCATAGCCCTCGGCATCCTCCCCGGACTGCGCAACTGGCCCCGCACCACCGTCCCGCTACCGCCCAGCGGATCCCTGACCATCTACACCGACGGCCTCACCGAGGGCCACAACGGCAGCACCGGCACACGGCTCGGCGTCGACGGCCTGCTCACACTGATCGGCCGTCTGCCGCCCTGTGACCCGGCCACCCACGTCGACCTCCTCATCAAGGAGACCCACACCCTCAACGCCGGACGGCACACCGACGACCTCGCCGTCCTGCGCCTGGACTGGGAGGGCCGACAGAAGCGATGACCGCCCCCGCCTCACCGGCACCGTGGTCGTGGTCGTGGTCGCCGGCAGCGGCCACGACGTCGGCCCCACCGGTCGCTCAGACGCTCAACGCCACCGGGATCGTCCACAGGCACACGCTCCCGTATCGCTCGCAGACGAACGGCAAGGTTGAGCGCCTGAATCCCACTCTGCTCGACGAGTGGGCGTATGTGCGCCCGTACTCCAGCAATGCCGAACGCACTGAACCCCTGGCGGACTTCCTCCATACCTACAACTACCACCGGTGCTAGCCGAACAGTACGCAGGCTTGAACAGCTCAACTCCCCCGGCGTGGCAGGAACGAGGAAGGCAGGAGCCGAGGGGCTCGGCCGGGCGCAGGCGCGCGAAGGCGGCCTGGAACGCGCGCGGCGGAAGTCAGCCGGCTGCTGTCGAACGCGCGCAGGTCGGCGTGGACGGTCTTGCCATAGGGCTCCGGGGTGACACCCCAGTGGCCGCCGGTGAGGTGGTGGACCAGCGCCATCCGCGGCCGGACTCGGCAGCGGGGCCCGCGTCGATCAGGCGCGGCAGGATCCGGGAGCCGTCGCGGACGCTGGCCACCCGCGCAGCGGGCCGAACACCCCCAACACGCCCAAGCAAGGGTCCAGACAACATGCCATGAGGGCCAAAACACGCCCACAGAGCACAACACGTCACACCAGTCGGCCCCCTCGCCGGGCAGAGCCTCGCGTGCAGCACCCGCTACTCCCACCACGGATCCGTCCGGAGCAGAAGCCAGCGCGGCCACCAACTCGCGCCAGGTCGGGACCGGCAGCACCAGCGGACCCAACTCCTCTGCCGCGCAAGCCTGTACGCACTCGGGGCCCTCCGGCCCGTCCGGGCCGGCGTCATGGTCCCGGGGGCATTCGGAGGGCAGACTGGGACGAAGGACATCGCGACGGGGGCTGCGGATGAGGAAGATCTGGCGCGGACTGCGAGGGGAGACCGAGGGGAGCGGCCTCGGCGCCGTGACGCCGGTCCGGTCGCTGCCCGGCTCCTTCGACGTAGGGACGGTCGCGCTCTCAGCGGACGGGCGGTACGGCCTGTGCGCCGGCGGTGACGACCCGGTCCGGCTGTGGGACCTGACCACCGGCACCCTGCTGCGGGAACTCGGCACCGATGGTGCGGGCGGCGCGGGGCTGTGGACCTGCGGGCGACGGGTGGTGGCGTGCGGCGGGGGCTGGTTCAATGCCTGGAACACCTCGCCGCTCGGCTGGGAAGGCAGGCTCGACACCCGCCCGCCGGCGGGCCGGCGCGGCGAGCCAGTGCTCCATACCGGTGCGAGCGACCGCCGGGGAGCGATCACGTTCAGCGCCGACGGGCGATTCGCACTCGGCATCTGCGACGACAACGCGCTGCGGATGTGGGACCTGGCCGGCCCCGCATTCGTCCCGACCCTCCGGGGGCCGGGCGTGCGGATCCCCCCGGTCCGAACCCTGCAGGGCCACGGTGCCTACCCCACCGCCGTCTGGCTCTCCGCGGACGGGCAACGGGCCGTCTCCGCCGGCTCCGACGGTGAAATCCGGGTGTGGGACGTGGCGGGCGGCACGGCCCTGTCCATCCCACACCCCGACGGGTGGGTCTCCTCTGTCTGCCTGAGCGACGACGGCCGGCTGGTGCTCGCCGCAGGCGATCACGGGGGCCGCACGCTGTGGCTGCTGGACGCCACGACCGGTGCGCTGGTTCGCGCCTTCGAGGACGCTCGCGGGCGTTCGCCCCGACACTCCGAAGACCTGTCCGCAGACGTCCTGGTGGCCCGGCTGACCTCCGACGGACAATTCGCGATCACCGGCGAGAACGACGGCCGGATCCGGATCTGGTCCACGTCAACAGGCCGCTGCGTACAGACCCTTGAGGGACACACCGACGAGGTACGGGCGATCGCGCTCACCCCGGACGACCGCTTCCTGCTCTCGGGGTCCTCGGACGGGACCGTGCGACAGTGGCAGGTCGGCCGGTGACAGCGGGACACGCCGCCCGGGCGCCGGGAGGCGCACCCGTAGGACGGGCCAGGCATCACCGTCCCCCCGGGGCTGTGGCGGGTCCGGGTCTCCTACCTCCCCTGCGACCCACCGGCCGGCGACACCGACGGCGGCCCCGGCGATCACTTTCTCTACCGGATCGACCTATGGCCCGCCGCCCGGACGCGCGAGCTCGACGTCCTCAAGCAGGGACCGAACCCCTGGGCCGGACAGCCCGTCCCGGACAAGAACCACGAACCTGCGGCACCGAACTGAGTACGGATGCTCAGGAGCCGCACCGGGTCGCGCGCGTACGGTGGCGACACAAGGCGCAGCAGGGGGGTGCAGGTTGTCCGGCAGGGAGTGGGTGAAGGCGGCTCTGGTCGCGGTGGCGAGTGTCGCTGTCGCGGTCGGGGTGATGCTGGTGCTGCTGATGGTGGAGTGGTGGTCCCTGGAGTCCGAGGACCACTCCTCCAAACCCGTGCCGGAGGTCGTGCGCCACTCGCCGGAGCAGTTCGAAGAACTCAGCGGGCGGACCGCCCAGGACACGCTGGGGAGCCTGGGCCTGGTACTGAGCGACAGGGGTTGTACCGTCGAGCGGCACGGGCCGCGCTCGGACGGCACGGCCAGCAGACTGGCCACCTTCGACCGGCGGTTCACCGCCCGGACCAGGATCAGCGCCTCCCACCGGCAGGAGCTCAAGGACCGCGTCCAGGCCGCGTGGCGGCAGCACAGCTACTGGCAGGAACCGTCGGCCTGGACCCCGAACGGCCCGGACCAGGGCCCGGACATCCTCAGCGCCGAGACGTCGGAGGACATCGGCGTGTGGGTCGCGCTCTCCCCGGAAACGGACGGGACGCTCACCCTCACCATGTCCGTCAGCGACACCCACGTCGCCTACGCGCCGGAGCACGCCCGCCCGCTCTCGCCCCTGCGACCGGACACCGAGGACACCTACTGGTCGCATTGACCCGCGCCGGAGACGGACCGAGCGAGGACGTCTCGGCACTGGCGCGAACCAGCGGGGCGATGTTCGGCTGCCGCTGGCTGCTGCGATCGACGCCGGCGAAGCGCGCACCCGAATCCCACTGACCAGGACCGGAGTTGGAGCATCGCCGGGCTGTCCCCGGGCGCCCTCGATCCCTCCGGGCGGCGTGCGTGAACGGGCGTCCCGTCAATCGGCAGGGTCGGGGCCGGATTGCCGGGCTTGGGACGCGGCCGCCGGGCGGCCGCGCGGGCCTGGGCGGCATACGGCCGGTACTGTCCGCTGCCGGGGTGGTGGTTGCGCCGGATCTCCCGGCTGACCGTGGACGGGCTACGACCCGGCTCGGCGGCAATCGCCCGCACTGTGCCCGGGCGGGGCGTCGGCGACGGGCTGGTACAGCGCCTGCGCCGCCGACGCGCAGGCGCCGGCCGCTGTGGTCAGGGCAGCGACAGGACGGCGCCGATGTCCCACAGGGCCGTGGCCTCGGTGGCGCCCTCGACCCAGGCCGCGGTCGCGCGCACGAAGCGCTCGGCGGTGAGGGGCTCGGCGGCCTGCAGGGGGTTGAGCAGGATCAGGGCCATGGTCTCGGGCAGGCGGGCGGCCAAGTCCGCGCGCACCTCGCCGACCAAGTGGGCGCCGAGCAGGGCCAGGACGACCCGGGCAACGCGCTCGGCCTCCTGCGGCGTGCGAGGTCACCGCGCTCCCGGACCCTGTCCAGGAACACCTCCCGTCGAAGCGTCATTGCGGTCCTTCCTCCGTCAGGCCTGCCGGGTCTGCCGCCCGCCGCCGGTCAGGGTTCGACGGTCAGGCGCCGGTGCAGACCGGTGAGCTCGAGCAGTCGAAGCACGTGGCGGCCGGCCCCGCGCAGGACGAGGCGGGCACCGCACCGGTCGGCCTGGTTGCGGGCGCGGACCAGGGCGCCCAGGCCTGCGCAGTCCATGAACGTCACCTCCGACAGATCGAGGACCACCTCGCGGTGCGAATCGAGTGCGGTGGCCAGGTCACGACCGAGCGAGGGTGCGGTGTCCAGGTCGATCTCGCCGTTCACCCTCACGGTGCAGGGTTCGTTGCTCTCGCTGCTCATGGCGGTGCTATGAGTGGGCCGGTCCGGGGCCCTGTGGTGCGGGGGTGTTCCGGCCGCCCCCTTCTGATCGAGGGGGAGAGATCGGGGGCGGCGCGGAACGGTATCGGGGAAAGGGGTCAGGCCTGGATCTGCTTGCGGTCGCCGCTGCGGCTGATCTCGATCTTGCGGGGCCTGGCCTTCTCGGCGACCGGGATCCTCAGGGTCAGTACGCCGGCGTCGTAGTCGGCGGTGATCCCGGCGGGGTCGAGCGTGTCGGAGAGCATGACCTGGCGGGAGAGGATGCCGAGGGGGCGCTCGGACAACTCCCACACGCCGCCCTCGCCCTCCTGGCGCGGGCGGCGCTCGGCCTTGACGGTCACCATGTTCCGCTCGACATCGATGTCGATCGCCTCCGGGTCCGCCCCCGGTAGGTCGAAGCAGATCACGTACTCGTCGTCGGCCCGGTAGGCGTCCAGCGGCATCGGCGTCGGTCGCGACCAGGTGCCGGTCGTGTTGAGGAACTGCTGGGTCAGCCGGTCCAGTTCGCGGAACGGGTCAGTGCGCAGCAGCATCGCGAAACACCTCCAGGTGGTTGGGCCGTGGGAGCCGGTGCGCTTCACCTGACTCCTTTGTAGCGCGTCATCCGTTCGATGACAAGATGGGGTGTCGCCTGTAGAGTGACGTCATGAGCGACACGTCCCGCAGAGCCGCCGCCGACGCCTCCCCGCCGGTCGAGCCCGCCTCGTTCCTGGCGGCCCGGCGGCGCTGGCCGCCATCGACAACGCCGTCCGCACCGCCCAGAACCCCGCGTCCCAGCCTCCGGCCGCCCCCGGCGAGCAGGAAGGCCCCGAGCGGGCCCTGGCCGCCCTGGTGCTGCTGCGCGAACTACGCGGCCGGCTCGCCGGCTGGGAAGCCGGCCTGGTCGATACGGCCCGGGAGGCCGGCGCCGCCTGGGCGGACCTGGCCCGGCCCATGGGCGTCGCCAGCCGCCAGGCCGCCGAGAACCGCTACCTGCGTCTCAAGCCCGCAGCCGGCGCGAGGCAGGCCGGCACCGGTGCCGACCGCGTCAAGGCCGTCCGCGACCGGCGGGCCGCCGAGCGCGCGGTCGGCGCCTGGGCCCGCGACCACGCCGCCGACCTGCGCGTGCTCGCCGCCCGGATCACCGCCGTGCCCGGCCTCACACCCCGGGCCCGGCCCGCGCTGACCGCGCTCACCACCGCCCTCGGCGCGCCCGACCCAGCCGCCCTGATAGCACCCCTCGCGGCGATGCGACCCCACGTCGCCGCCCATCCGGACCTCGCCGCCCGCCTCGACGACCTCACCCACCGCACCGAACGCCTGCGCCATGACAGCGACCGACGACGCACCTGACCCCCGCACCACGGCCACGGCCGAGGAGCGCTGGCAGCACATCGAGGACCGGCTCGCCGCCATCGAACGCCGCGTCCGCGAACAGAGCAGCGCCGCCATCGCCACCCTCGACACCTGCCTGGGCAGACTCGACGCCCTGCGCCGCGACCTCGCCCACGGGCCCTGGCCTCCGCAGGCCTTCCCCGCCCCCGCGGACCCCGCGAGCCTCCCGCCCCGACCGACGCGAGCCCCGACCGGGAGTCCGACGGCCCGCGCGCGGGGGTGACCGGGGCGCTCAGCGGCGCGGGCCGCCGTGGTGGGTCCGGCCGGCGTCCCGGCCGATGCGAGCCGGGAACGGGACGGTCAGCGTCACGCCGCACTCCCGCACGTCCTCGCGGCGGCCGGGCACCCGGGCCGGGGCGAGGGAGTGGACCTCGGCCCGCCGGGCCCGGCGGCACCGGTCTGCGCCGGGCCAGGGGTGCAACACGACTCTCCGTGTTGCACCCCGCGTCACGTCAGGGTCGGGACACAGAGAGCAGCCGCCCCAGGCCGCACCGTCAGGAGTAGGAGGCGGACAGCGGACGTCAGGCGGCGGGAGCCAGCGGCTTCAGCCGCCTGCGCCGGGTGTGCGGCAGGTCCGGTCCGGGTCGGGTCAGCAGGTGCCGACGCGGCCGTTCAGTCGGGACCAGACCGCGGTCCACGGACCGTCGTTGTGGGGGCGGTAGATGACCAGGTTCCCGTCGTTCTGCAGGCGCAGCCAGTTGGCGGGCGGGTTGCAGCCGAGGGCGGTCCCGGAGGCCCACCGGGCGCGCATGGAGCGGTCGTAGACGACGAGGTTGCCGTCGGACTGCATGATGACCCGGCCTGGCGCGGTGTTGGCGGTCGCGGTGTTCCAGACCGCGTGGCCGCCCTCGTCGTACTGCACGAGGTTGCCGTCGTTCTGGTAGACGAGCCGCTCGTCGCCGTTGCCCGAGACCAGCGAGTCGCCGGGGAGCAGGCAGTTGCGCCAGTCCATGTGGTCCCAGCCGCGCGGGTTGCGCGCGCAGTCCCACTCCTGGCCGACGTCGGCCGACGCGCTGGTGGCGGTGCCGAGGCCGATGACGCCGGCCAGGGCGGTCGCGGCAGTTGCGAGCGCGACGAGCCGCTTGGACGTCCTGCGGATGGTCATGGCGTTCCTCCTCGCCCCGGAGCGTTTCCGAACGCTCCCGGGCCTGCGGTTCTTGGCGGCGCGGTACCGCTCCCCCGCCCCGCCGATGGTCCGGAGCCCCGTTCAGTGGCCCCGTACCTGACAACGCTCCGCACACGTCCAGCGGTTCAGACCCCGGACGATGAAGCGGTCACCGGGACGACGAGAACACCTCGAACCTCCCTGGAACGGCAACAGCGCCGGGGCCGAACCTGCCAGCCGACCAGCTGCCGCTGGACCGCACGGGGCTGTGACGGGCCCTCACGGGCCGTCTCCCGTGCCCCGGCCCCGGCGCAGGGGGCACCCGGTGCTCCTGGCGGCCTTCACGCCACACACTCCGCACTGCCGGCCGCCGTCACTCCCGCCCCCACCTCACGCGGCCGGCCCCAGCCGGACTTCGAAGACGAGAGGCCCGCCGCAGGCGCCGAACCTACCGACCAACGACAACCGCCAACCACCAAGACCAAAAGAAGGAGAAGAGGGTTGTCGGGGTGATGAGTTCAACCTTTCCAGGACCTCACTACCTCGTCCGACCTGCGTCTTTGCCTCCTTCCGGAGTGCAGCGGGCGGTAGGGTCGTCCGCCGGTCTGCGGACGGGTTCGTAACCCCGGTTGTCGGGCCGGTCAGTACCACCCGCTGTCGGATCGTGATCGCAGCGACCGTCGCTGGTGAGAAATCCGGTGGGAGGCGCGGGCTTCCATGCGGTGCTCGCTGCCACCAGGGCGGCGAGCACCGACCTTCGAGGAGTCCGTGATGGCTGTGCCGCCCAAGATCGACCACGCCGTGATCGCCACGCTGTTCCAGTTCCGGATGGCCACCGCCGAGCAGCTGCGCGGCCTGCACACCGGGGGCCGGTTCGTAGCGGATGCGCAAGCGGCTGCGGCGGCTGGCCAAGGAGGGCCTGGTGGACAGCGTCGTTCTGCCGCAGGCCGGGAGCAGCGGACGTGGTTCCTGACCGAGCACGCGGTGCGGATTGCCGCGACCTTCCCCGAGCTGGAGGGCATCGCCTCCCCGCCGCTGCCCGAGGACAGGACCGCGGCGCGGCTGCGGGTCCGCCACGTCCTGGCCGTCGTGCGCACCCACGTCACCTTCAAAACCGGTGCCTGCGCGGTGGGCGACAAGTGCGCGCCGCGGGATGCCGATGACCGTGAAGGCCGGCGCGGCGCGCCTGGCCGACCTCGAGGAACACCGCACCGGCGCCGCCGTCTGGCACTCCCTCGCCCACCACACGCGGGCCCATTGCGGGGCCTGGGACTGTAGGCCCGCCTGGCGGCCCGTGCCGTTCCGGGCATCAAGGTATTCGGCTCTGGCATCACCCGTCAGGGTGCTGGGTCCCTCAGCGCCTCGTACGCCTTGCCCGAGTACCTTCGGAAGTTTGGTCGGTTGCCGCCCCCTGCGTCACCCGCAACGCGACAATGGGCTCCGTTGCCGGCGGACTGCTGGCTGCCGAACAAGGGGGGACAGCGGGATGATCGACACGGTGGTCCAGATCATTGCCCAGATGGCGGGCGGGACGGCAACCGCAGTGGGTACCGGGGTAGGGCAGGCGGTGTCGGGCATCGTACGAGAACGGTTAGGTCGCAGCGAGGAAGGACGTTCGGCATTTCGAGCCGTCGATGAGCAGCCGGACGACCCGGTGGCAGGAGCCGCACTTCGGGCGCTGATTCAGCAGGAGATCGATGCCGACCGGCGTTCCGAGGGAATTCCCGGTTCCGACCACCGTGAGGGAGCTGGACGCCTACATGGTGGCGGTGCGCCCGCTGCTGCGGGTGACCCCGGCGGCCCGGGAGGCGCTGAGGTTCGCCGTGCTGCCGCCCTTGCACGGCTGGGCTCAGCTCGCCGGTCCGCTGCGTCCGGCCTGGGAAGGCCTGGTCGGCTGCGCGGTAGGCATGCTGCCGCCGTGGGCGCGTCGGCTGTACGGCCTGCCCGGCTGCCCGGCCACGGACCCCCTGGTGACGGCTCAGGCCCGGCTGCTGCGGCGAGCTGCCCTGCGCGTGCCCCGGTCCTGGCGTGAGGGGCCGCATCTGTCCGCGGCCCGGCGGCGTCACGACCCGGACCTGTGGACGCCGAACGGTGAGAACGCCGAAGGCCCGGTCGATCGAGCGAGCGGTTTGCGGTAACGGACGTACTCGTTCTGCCGCCGGAACCCCACACTCTCGTAGAGGTCGTAGGACCGGTGCGGATTTGCCGTACCCGTGAACAGCCGGGCGGTCGTTGCACCCTGCTCGCGAAGGCTCCGCAGCCCGTCCAGCAGCAGGGCCCGGCCGATTCCGAGGCGTCGCCGGTCCGTCCGGACACTCAGCTCCTCCACCTCGCCCACGGTGCGGTCGTGACGGCGGATGGAGCAGAGGGCGACACCGACCATGTCCTGCCCGTTCCAGGCAGCCCTCCAGCATGCCGGGTCGGCGGTGTCGACGAAGTCCTGGAAAGGCCATCTCCGAGTGAAACCGGAGGCCGCGTACGAATCGACGACCGTCCACCAGGCTGCACGGTAGTGGCTCGTCCCGATCGGCCCTGTCCGTATCCCGGCCGGCAGGTCGCTGCCCGGCCCGGGCACCTGCTGCAGATCGCCCAGCTCCAGTTCGACCAGGCTGAAGACACGCCGGTAGCCGGCTGCGCGCAGAAGTGCCGTGGCGTCCTCCTCGGAGGCCGTGGCGTTGGCGCCGATCACTGCCGTCCGCGCCGTTCCGTGCTGTTCGACGAGCCGGCGGATCCGCTCTTCGGCCCAGCCCAGCATGGCTGAGCCGATGCCCTGGCCGCGATGCTCGGGCAAGAGGTAGCCGCGATGCAGATACAGCCACGTGTCGTCCCGCTCCTGCCACCACCGGATAGTCGAGTAGCCGACGACGCTCCCGTCGAGCACCACCAGGATCTGGTTCTTGGACGGCTCCTCCGACTCGGCAGAAGCTTCGGCGATCTCGGCCGCTGTCGGCAGCCCTTCCACGACCGAACGGACATCGACCCGGTCCCGTTCGACACACCCCAGCCGCACGGCGGCCATGGCGCCATGGTCCTCGTCGCCGCGGTACGGCCGGAACCCGAAGCCGACCGGGAGGTCCTGTCCTGCCGTGCCGTCCAACATGACCTAATGTTCTCGGACTTCGGGGCGGGTCCGCCACCCTGTTCGCGCTGCGGTCGTCTGCGGCCGTTCAACGAGCTGCCCGCGTTCGAAGCGGGCCCCGGCGCGGACGAGCGCAACGACGTGGGGCGTATCCACGGCTCGCCCGCGGGACTGGGCGGACTCGACGCCCTTAGAGGAGCTAACACAAAGCGCGGACGCGCCTGTAGGTGATCAGGCAGCAGGCGAGCTTGAGGAATGCCTCGTGGATGTCGTCGCGGATGTCCCAGCGGATGCGGAGGCGTCGGAAGCCGTGGATCCAGGCGTTGGTCCGCTCGACCACCCAGCGGACGGTGCCCGATCCGGAGCCGTGCGGTACTCCGCGGCGGGCGATGACCGGCTTGATGCCGCGCTTCCACAGGAGTCGGCGGTACTTGTCGTAGTCGTAGCCGCGGTCGGCGAACAGTTGCCGTGGACGGTGACGCGGACGGCCCGTCGTGCCGCGGATGCGCGGGATCGCGTCCAGCAGGGGCAGCAGCTGGGTCACGTCGTGACGGTTGCCGCCGGTCAGGGTGATGGCGAGCGGAGTGCCGTGCCCGTCGGTGATGACGTGGTGCTTCGAGCCCGGCCGGGCGCGGTCGACCGGGCTCGGACCTGTTTTGGGCCGCCCCGACGGGCCTGGTGGTGCGAGCCGTCGATCACCGCCCGGGACCAGTCCAGCTTTCCCGCTCGGTGCAGCTCGGTCAGCAGGAGCTGGTGAAGCCGGTCCCATACGCCGGCCTCGTGCCAGTCCCGCAGCCGACGCCAGCACGTCATCCCGGATCCGAAGCCCAGTTCCTGCGGCAGCCACTCCCACTAAATGCCCGTGTGCAGCACGAACAGGATCCCCTGCAGGCATCCGCGATCATCCAGCGGAAGGCGCCCCGGATTGCGTGACCGGCGCTGCCGCACCGGTAGCAACGGCTCGATACGTGCCCACAGATCGTCCGACACCACCCATGGCGGACCCTTCAGCTTCCCCACGGGTAGACCAACGAGCAGACGGTCAAGCAGACATGGCCACACCAGAGCTTTGTGTTAGCTCCTCTTAGGACATACCAGCGCGTTTCGGCGGCGGTGACGGGTCAGGCGCGGCGTCGGTCGCTGTCGTCGCGGAGCTGGGTGGTGCGGTGGGTGAGGGTGTCGAGGCGGGTGGCGAGGTCGTCCTGGTCGGGGCCGAGGTGGGGGCGGACGGCGGTGAGGGGCTCTACGAGGTCCGCGGGGTCGGTGGCACCGAGGGCGGCGGTCAGGGCGGCCTGGGCGGGGCGGGCGTCGGGGGCGAGTGCGGTCACGGTGATCCGGGCGGCCAGGATCCGCAGCTCGGCGGCGTTGTCGCGGGCCCAGGCGGTGACCGTTCGGTCGGCGGCCCGCCGGTCGCGGACGGCCTTGACGCGTTCCGCACCGGTGCCGGCCCGTGTCGTGCCGCCGGGCTTGAGGCGCAGGTAGCGGTTCTCGGCGGCCTGGCGGCTGGCGACGCCCATGGGCCGGGCCAGGTCGGCCCAGGTGGCGCCCGCTTCCCGGGCATTCTCCACCAGGCCGGCTTCCCAGCCGGCGAGCTGGGTGCGCAGTTCACGCAGCAGCATCAGGGCGGCCAGGGCCTGCGCGGGGCCTTCCTGCTCGCCGGGGGCGGCCGGAGGCTGGGAGGCGGGGTTCTGGGCGGTGCGGACGGCGTCGTCGATGGCGGCCAGCGCCGCCGCGGCCGCCAGGAACGAGGCGGGCTCGACCGGCTGGGAGGCGTCGGCGGCGGGGCGGCGGGACTTTTCACTCATGAAGTCACTCTACGGGCGACAGTCCGGCTTGTCATCGGACGGATGACACGCTACAAAGGGTGCCAGGTGCAGCGCACTGGCTCCCATCGACCTGTGGAGGTGTTTCGCAATGCTGATGCGCACTGACCCGTTCCGCGAACTGGACCGCCTGACCCAGCAGTTCCTGGGCACGAACGGCACGTGGTCCCGGCCGGCCCCGATGCCGCTGGACGCCTGCCGGGTGGGCGACGAGTACGTGATCTGCTTCGATCTGCCGGGCGTGGACCCGGACGCGATCGACATCGACGTCGAGCGGAACATGCTGACCGTCAAAGCCGAACGCCGCCCCCGCCACCAGGGCGAGGACGTGAAGTGGGAACTCTCCGAACGCCCGCTCGGCGTCTTCTCCCGCCAGGTGATGCTCTCCGACACCCTCGACCCCGCCGGGATCAGCGCCGACTACGACGCCGGCGTACTGACCCTGCGCATCCCGGTCGCCGAGAAGGCCAAGCCCCGCAAGATCGCGATCAACCGCACCGGCGACCCCAAGCAGATCCAGGCCTGACCGGCCCCCGATGCCCTTCCGCGCTGCCCCCGATCACTCCCCCTCGATCGAAAGGGCGGCCGGAAGGACCGCCTACCGCCGGCGTCAGCCGACGGGCCAGCAGTACGGATCGCGAAGTGCATCCCCGTGTGCGACGGCCCGCTCCATGACATCTAGGACGGGAAGGAGTTCACGGGCCTTGGGTCTGACGCCACACTCGACCTGCTGTCGAGGTGGCCGCGCGACCGTCCGCGCCGAGTGGTCGTGCTTCCGGTCGGTGCTCAGGTTGTCATGCGGACCAGGAGCGCGGGATGGTCCGCATCGGGGAGCAGTTCCTCGCCGGGAAGCCGCGCGTGGGCGAGCCGCAGCACTCCTCGGCGCCCGGGCAGCGCCAGCAGCAGCCGTCCTCGCCTTGGAACGTCAACGCCGATGAATCCCATTGCCGTTCCAAGGCGAGGACGGATTGGCCATGGCCGTCGTCCAGTTGGGAACCGTCTCACGACCAGACAAGTCGACCTTCGGCAACGGAACAGACCGGACAGTCCCCCGCGCCGATCCTCGTGAGCATCTCCGCCACGGAGTCGAAGTAGTGAGCCAGTGACGCGTACTCGCCGGTGACCGTGGGCGCACCCACGAACCATCTGCCGATACGTCCGTCCCTCGCGTCGATGAACTTTCCCGTCCAGCCGTCCCGGTCCGACAGGAACGGGATCCACTCCTCGCGCCATTCGCTCCCACCGGACAAGGGGTGATTCGCGTAGAGCCTCTCCATCGCCCGGATGCCCAGCAAGAAGCTTCCCTCGTCGGGGAACCCGTCGAAGCCGCAGCACATCACGTCGTCGTCGACGTCTTCCTCCGGCAGATCCAGATTGTTCTGCAACAGCCACGTCCGCAGGTCCCCGTGCAGGGAGACCCCCATCCGTTCCTCGGCTGCCGCAAGCATCTGCTCCGTAGCGGGCCCCGGCAGATCCGCGTGATCGGCCGGCGCGTGCTGCCGAAGAAGGCTCATCACACGCGACCAACTCTCAGCCACACTCATCGCCCTCTGCCCCCGGTCCTCTCTGCAGAATGTCTCCGTCCGACTACGCCACCGCGGAGGTCGGGAAGTACCGGCCGGAGAACCTTGCAGGGATGGTACTTCGAGCATGCGTTCCCTCCCTCCCACCATCACCTTCCGTCCCGAAGCGCAGGACCCGGGAGGACCGCTCCCGTTCCCGCGCGTCCGCCTCCGGTCCGCCTTTCCCCGACGGCAGGCCCCGGGCCCTCCGCACGTCCGGCACCCCGGCGACCGCCGAGGCGGACCGCCTGGGTGCGGCGGCCTCCGGGTGTGCGGTGGCCGGCGGTCAGCTGGCCGCCGCCAGCCAGTCCCGGTAGTGGGTGGGGGCCAGCCGGGCGCCGGGGCCCGGTGTGAGGACGTCGCCGGGGACGGCGGCGAACAGTCCCGCCCGGTCGTCGACCAGGACGGGGCGGCGGTCGCCGCGGGCGGCCAGGGTGAGGCGACCGATCTCGTCGAGCGTGAACCGGTCGGGGCCGGCCACGTCCAGGATGCCGCCGAGCGGCGCCCCGGTGGCCACGTCGGCGAGCGCGGTGACGACGTCGGCGCTCGCGATCGGCTGGATCGGGGTCGCGGGCAGGCGCACGGCGTCCTCGTCCGAGGTCCAGGACATCGTCGGTTCCATGAACTCGAAGAACTGGGTGGCGCGCACGATCGACCAGGGCGTCGCGCCGCCGCGCAGCAGCTCCTCCTGGAGCGTCTTGGCGCGGTAGTAGGCGAGGTCGGGGACCAGGTCGACGCCGACGATCGAGAGTGCGACCTGGTGGCGCACTCCGGCCCGCTCGCCTGCGGCCAGCAGGTTGCCGACCGTGGTGCGGAAGAACGCGATCGACTGCTCGTCGAAAGTGGGCGAGTTGGTGACGTTGACGGCCGCCTCCGCACCGGCGAGCGCCCCGTCGAGACCGGATCCGGTCAGCAGGTCGACGCCGGAGGAGAGCGAGGCCGTCGTCACCTCGTGGCCCCGGGCGGTGAGCTCGGCGGCGAGCTGGGATCCGATCAGGCCGGTACCGATGACAGTGATCTTCATGAAAGTGCCTTCCTTCGTCGGCCGGGCGCGAACACCCGACCCAAACTCGGACAAGTTCTATCCGAGATACTACTCGGATATCCTTTGTCCGAGTCAATGGAGGCGCAATGAAGCTGTCGGGTGGCGTCGAGTGGGCGCTGCACTGCTGCGTGGTGCTGACCGCGGCCGCGGAGCCGGTGCCGGCCGCCCGACTGGCCGCGCTGCACGACGTGTCGCCCAGCTACCTGGCCAAACAGCTCCAGGCCCTGTCCCGCGCGGGTCTGGTGCACTCGGTGCAGGGCAAGACCGGCGGCTACGTCCTCAGCCGGGAACCTGCCGGGATATCCGTGCTGGACGTGGTGCAGGCCGTTGACGGGGCGGACCCCGCCTTCGTCTGCACCGAGATCCGCCAACGCGGCCCACTGGGGACCCCGCCCGAGAAGTGCACCGGGCCGTGCCCCATCGCCAGGGTGATGGGCGCCGCCGACGCGGCCTGGCGCGCCTCCCTGGCCGCCGTCACGATCGCCGACCTCGCCGCGAACGTGGCCGCCGGCAGCGGACCCGAAGCACTGCCCACCGTCGGCGCCTGGCTGGCGCGCGACCCCGACTGATCCGGACGACGGGCCGGTGACCGGGGCGGTCCGGGGTCGCCGGACCGACTCGGCGCCCGCAACCGGGCCGAGATCGCGATGTGGGCCTACGAAAAGCGCCACACCCTCCCTGGAGCCCGAGCCGGGCACCGGGCGAGGAGCCCGGGCACCTGTCGAGGAGACACCGGAAGGAGCCGGACCGGACGCCCCCTCATCGCGGTGACCGTGCCGGGCGCGAGAGCCACGGACACCGGCGCGGGGCCGACACGGCGACCGGCGCCGGGGCACACACGGGCCCACACGGCGACCGGCCCCTGCCCGTACCCGCGTCGTGGGTCGTCCGCCCGGGGTGGCCGGCAGCGGCCTGTGCCCGGTGTCCCGTGTCCGTCCCGCCATCCTCCGCGAATCCCGGCGGCGTCGGAAAAGCGCAGGTCACAGACGGGAAACGGGTGGGAGAACGTCAGTCCCGGCAGCTACCATGCTCACCTGCCGAACACACGTTCAGCACTGCATCCGTCCCCCGCCGCCACCGTCCCGTGGCGCGCTCCCCGATGAAGGACCCGCATGGGCACGTCCCTGCCTGCCGTCGGCAGGCCCTCCTCCTCCATGAGCACCTCCGTCAGAGCCCTGACGGCCGTTGCCATGCTCGCCGGCTTCTACCTGCTCGCCCTCGGCATCGTCGCCGCACTCGTCGCCCTCGACGTCAGCCTCTACCTGGCCTCCGGCGAACTGCGCCCGGCCCTGCTGAAGATCTGGGCCGTCAGCGCCGTCATCGCCTACCCCGTCGTCCGGGTCGTCTTCCTCACCCGCCACCGCCGCGACGACCGCGAGCTGCCCGGACTGCCGGTCACCCGCGAGGAACAGCCCCGGCTGTGGGCCGCGGTCGACCGGATCTCCGAGCGTACCGGCATCCGCGGTCCGGCCGAGATCCGACTGGTTCCGGAGGTCAACGCGGGCGTCCGCGAGGAGACCAGGTTCCTCGGCCTGATGCCCGGCAAGCGGCACCTGGTGATCGGCGTCCCCCTGCTGCTCGGCCTCACCGAGGCGGAGCTGGAGGCCGTCCTGGCTCACGAGTTCGGGCACTACAGCAACCAGGACGTCCGCCTGGCCGGGCTCACCCTGGCCGGCCGCACCGCCCTCCTGCGCACCGTCGGCGGTCTGCACGAGCGCGCCGACGCCCACCAGGCCAAGGAGGCCGCCAAGCTGCAGGCCAAGGCCGACAAGCGCCTCGCCCAGGGCCGCAAGGTTTCCGCCGAGGAGGCCTCGGGCGGCGTCGACCGGGTGCTCGCCAAGCTCTTCACCCAGTACGGCAAGCTCTACTTCCGGGTCTCCGAGGCGGTCGGCCGCCGCCAGGAGTACGCCGCCGACCTGGTCGCCGCCCGGCTCGCCGGCCGCGACGCCACCGCCTCCGCGCTGCGCCGGATCCCCGCACTCGACGCGGCCCAGGACTTCTACCTCGGCCACTACGCCACCCTCGGCTGGGAGGCCGGCCTCCTGCCGCCCCCCGGGCAGTTCTACGGCGGCCTCGCCCACCTGCTCGCCGACCCCGAGCGCCGCGCCGAACTCGACGCACTGGCCCTCGAACTGCCCGATACCGAGACCGACCCCTACGACTCGCACCCGCCGATCGAGCTCCGGGTCGCCGCCGTCGAGGCCCTGCCCGACGACGGCCGCGGCGCCGGCAGCACCGCCCCCGCCCTCGGCCTGCTGCACGACGCCGAGCAGGTCCTCGCAGCGCTGGAGGTCGTCAGCCTGGTCCCCGAGGCCGCCCGCAAGGAGCGGGTCGACTGGCCGGCGCTGGTGCACCGCTCGCTGCTCGAAGACTGCCGCCGGTCCACCCGCCCGCTGCGCGACGCACTGGCCGCCCTCGGCCTGGCGCCCACCGTCGGCGCCGCGCTGGACGCGATCGACGCCGGCCGTGCCCCGGAGCTCGTCGAGCGGCTGCCGCTCAGCCCGGAGGCCCGTGCGGCGACCGGCCGGGCCGCCCGCGAGCTGGCCCGCCCGGTCCTGCGCGGCGCGCTCTCCGGACTCACCGTGCTCGCCCTGGTCGACGCCGGGCTGACAGGCTGGGAGCTGTCCTGGTCCGGACCGGCCCGTCTGCGGCTGCCCGACGACCTGGGCGAGCGGCTCACCACCGCCCTCGACGCGGCTTGCGCAGACACCCCGGACACCACCGCCGTCCGCGCCCTGCTCGGTGAGGCCGGACTCCCGACCGCCGCGGCGCCGACCGTCACCGTCCCCTGATCCGGCCCCTGCGCCGTCCCTTTCCGCAAGCCACGATCCTCGATCCACGACCCACAAGGTTCACCGTGCCAGCCCCCGTAGTCGTCATCCTCGTCAGCGTCGTCACCGTCGGCGTACTCAAGCTCGTCACCTGGGCGCTCAACCGCTACACCGCCAGCAAGCAGGCCGAAATCGACTCCTGGCACGAGCGCGTCGTCACCGAGCACGGCCTGCTGCCGGAGGAGCGGCAGAACACCGACCGGGCCTGCGCCGCCCCCGAACTCGACGCGCTTCGCGCCGCCGCCGACCGCGGTGACTGGCGCGCCTGCGCCGAACAGCTCGCCGCGGCCGGACCCGACGCGGACCGGCGCTACCGCCTCGTCGAGGAACTGGCCGACGCGGGCGCCGATCAGGACGACTGGCTCCGGGCCTGGCGGGCCGAACGGCCCGGGGACCCGGACGCCGCCGTCGTCCACGCCGAAGCCCTGGTGAAGCTCGCCTGGCGCCTGCGCGGCGCGGCGTACGCCGAGGACACCAGCGACGAGCAGGCCGCCGGCTTCCACCGGCTGCTCACCGAGGCCCGGACCGCCGCCCGCGAGGCGCAGGAGATCGACCCGCAGGACCCGCTGCCGTGGACCACCGAGCTCTGGATCGCCCTCGGCCTCAACTACCCACGGGCGGAGTTCGACCGGGTCTGGGCCGGGCTGACCGCCCGTGACCCGCACCTGTACCCGGCGCACTACGCCGCCGTGCAGTACTGGTCCGCCAAGTGGCACGGCTCCGAGGAGGAGGCCAACGCCTTCGCCGACCACGCCGCCACCGACGCCCCGGCGGGCAGCCTGCTCGCGGGCATGCGCCTGGTCGCGCTCTTCGAGCACGAGCCCGACGACAACGAGAGCGCCTACTGGTCCACCCCGTACGCGCGGTCGGCCGTGGACGCGGCACGCCGGGCCGTGGACGCCGCCCCGGCCGGGCACGCCCGGGCCGCGGAGATCCGTCACCTGCTCGCCTGGTGCTACACCATGACGGACCGGCCGGCCGAGGCCCTGGGCCAGTTCCGGGTCGTCGACGGCTACGTCGACGCGCTCCCCTGGCGCTACTCCGAGGATCCGGCCGCCTACTACTGCCACATCCGGGCCGTCGCGGCCCGCTTCGCCGCGAAGGAGCCGCAGCCGGCCGCCTGACCCGACGTTCCGGCGGCCCCGGGCAGCGGGGTCGCCGGACGCCGGGTCGCCGGCACGCCCGGCCACCGGTGTGCGGCAGTCACGGCGGCCGGGCTCCGAACGCGGTGGGCCGGTCCGGACGGCGAGGAGGGGATGCCCGCCGTCCGGACCGCGCTCTCGCCCACCGCACCCTCTTCTCACCCCGATCCGCCACCGCAAAACACCCCGTTCGACAACCGGCCCGGCGGGTCCGACGAGCCACCACGGCTCCCGAGCACCCGGGCTACGGTCGGGGCGAGGGGCAGTCGGCGTCCTGGGCGGGCAGGACACCGTCGAGGAGGCAGCGGTCGACGGCAGCGGTCGACGAGCGGTCGACGGACCATTCGCCCGGCCGCACCTGTGAGCGCCTGCCGGAGCCCGGCACACGTAGCTACCGAAGTGCAGGCCGCCCCGAGCCGGGAATCCCGGGCCCTCCTCAAGCGCTGGGCCGGTAACCGTCGGCAGGGCGAATCAAACCGCCCGCTGGACCGAATCAAACATCCGGATTCCACGTACCAAATCCGCGCCAACCGGACTCACTCCATTCATATGAGCGACGTCTCGACTACAGAGAGATAGTGCAATATCACATAACAGTGCTGCTGGACGGACCAGGAGCTCTGCACACAGGAGAAGCACCTCATGACTCGCAAGATGCTGACGACGGCCGCCGCTACGGGTGCCCTGGCACTCGCTCTCGCCGGCGCGACCCCGGCCGTCGCTGCCGGTACCGCCGCCACCACCGCCGCCACCACCGCCGCGACCGCCACGGAGGTCTGCGACGCCTCCGGCCTGCAGTCCGGCCTCTGGACCAAGCTCTGCTACACGGCCACCGAGGACGGCGTCCAGTTCACCGGCCGGATCGGCCTGGCCGGCCCGCCGAGCCCCGGCAGCCCGCCGCTGCGGACGAAGCTGGTCGACGCGGTCCTGACCACCGACATCGAGGGCGGCGAGTCGCTCGGCACCGTGCAGCAGTCCCTGCTCTTCCGGGCCACCACGCTGGAGATCGCCGGCTACGGCGGCACCGTCCCGTGCGGCTCGACCGTTACCGCGACCCTCTCGGTCTCCGCCGACGGCTGGTACACCCACCCGATCAGCACGAGCGTGGTGGTGCCCTGCTGATGCCCGGAGCGACACGGGCCCGAAGACGGCCGGACAGACCCCGGCCGCCGGTCCCGCATCAGCCCCGAGCCCGTTCCGCAGGACCCGGCCACGATGTGATCAGCGGGTGGCGCGGCAGGAGCCGCGCCACCCGCACCTGCTCGTCGTCCTCACCCTGCTCGCCATCGCCCCGGCCGCGACCGTCGCAGCCGTACGCACCCGCGCCGCCACCGAGCACCGCACCTTCCACACACGCACCGCACAGCTGCGCCACATCGGCGCGTTCATGACCATGACCCCGAGGACCATGACCCCGAAGGCCTTCGAGCACCCGCTCGCCGACCTGTGCCGGCGCGACGGCTGCACGAAGGTGACCGTCGTCGGCGGGGCCGGCAACCTGGCCACCGACGTCCTGGCCACCGGTCCGACGGGGCGACACATCCTCATCCAGGCCGAGCGCTACAGCCCCGGACCCCTGGTCGGCTCGCCCGCGGTCAGGGCCACCGCGGGCTCCGGCGACGGGTCGCCCTAAATGCGGACCCGTTCACGGGCCTGGGTGTCGGAGACGAGCCGGGCCAAGGATGCGCGGGTTTCCGACAGCGCGGAGATTCGGTCGTCCAGACCGTCGAGATGTTCTTGGAGGGTCTCCAGCCTGCATCCGGCGACCGTGCCGTCCTGGCGAATGCACGGCTGCAGGTCGCGGATAACGCGGGTCGGCAGGCCGGCATCCAGCAGCCCGCGAATGCGCCGGACTACGACGGGCGCGTTGTCGTCGTAGCGGCGGTGGCCGCTGTCGAGGCGGTAGGACTCAAGGAGGCCCTGCTCCTCGTAGTAGCGCAACAGCCGGACGGAGGTGCCCGTTGTCGCGGCGAGCTCACCGATCTTCATGTGGCGCTCCTCACAACCCCTTGAACCTCACATTGATGTGAGATCTTAGCGTGAGGGCATGACGAACACAGAACGCCCCATAGCCCTCTACGGTTTCCTGCGCCCCAGGCCGGAGCGCGCGGACGAGGTCCGGCGGATTCTCTCCTCCTTCGTGGAACCCACCCGGCGAGAACCCGGCAACATGCAGTACCACCTCCACGAGCACGAGGACGGCCGCTTCTTCCTGTACGAGGTGTGGCGCTCCCAGGCAGACCTGGACCAGCACAACGCAACACCCCCGCTGCGCGCCTTCCTTCAGAATCTGTCGACCTTCCTGGAGGAAGACCCGGAAGGCTACTTCGACACCATGCTCAGCCCGTACCCCGGGGCAGAACCGGTTCTCGCCTGAGGCGGACATCCACGGCCGGCTCTGTTCACGAGAACGGGGCCATCGGCAGACCGCTGCGCCGGTCCGCTACCGGGCGCCGTGCCCCACGCCGGTTCCGGGACCAGCACCGCCACCACACCCCCACCGGCCGGCTCGGCCGGACAGCCCAGCCGAGCCAGGTCGGCGAGATGGCGGTCGACGCGTCGGCGGTCAAGGTCGGCGGAAGCGCTGCCACCACCGCCGTCGGGGCTGGGGCTGCGTCCGGGACTGGGGCCGAACCGCGAGGCCAGGGCGGACGAGCAGAGGTGCGTGGCGCTCCTGTGTGACCGACAGGAACAGTGCCAGGTGGATCCTGTCCGCCACCACCAGCTCCTGGCCGTCGTTGTACCGGAGTACGAGGGAGAAGGAGTGGAAGGCGGACCGGTCGGAGGCGATGGTGACGGAGAAGCGGTCAGCTTCTCCGGCCTGCACGACCTGGGAGAGCGGCACGCTCACCCGGTAGCCGGTGCCGACGGATGCGAGCGCGGTGGAGTACTTCTGGCCCGGGCCCAGATATGACCCGATCCGGGGGATCGTACTGGTGGAGCGGCGCGGGACCAGCCACCCCGTGAAGGGGTTGGACGAGTGCACCACGGCGCCGTCCGCACCGGTATGGGTGAAGGCGAGCACGCCGCGGACGGCCACCTCGTGGCGCGGGAGGAGGCGGCCGGCACCGTGGAAGGCGAAGGGGCTGAGCTTGTCCTCCACCGACCACGAGTGCCGCTCGCGGCTGCGCACTTCGGGGGTGCGCAGGACGTAGGGGCCTGCGAGGGGGTCGGGCGCGTCGGGGGTGTCGAAGAGGGAGTAGGTGACGGTGGCCTCCGTCAGCGGGCCCCAGCCGCCGTTGAACAGGACGATGTCCGTCTCATCGCAGGTCAGGAACGGCAGGGCGCGCAGGTCGGGTTCGGAGGAGGTGACATCGAGGAGGGCCTCGTGGAGGAGCACGGTCTCGCCGGTGTTGTTGACCACCTTGACGTCGAGCTCCGGCCAACGGTGCACGAGAAGGCCGCCGTGCAACGGCTCGCCGGCGCGCACAGCGGCGAGGTAGGGGTCGGTGGGCTCGATCAAGGTGTCGCGCCCCGTGCGGGTGAGCCGGTAGGGGATGGGGTAACCGGGGCGGGTTTCGGTGTTGACACCGAGGATCGCGGTCGGCTGTCCGGCGCCGGCCCCACCTGGGGTGAGGTGGATGCCGCCGTGGACGGTAGTGGCGTTGATGGTGACGGGGCCGGGGGTCCCGGAGCGGCTCAGCCCGTTGTCCGCTCCGGCCGGGAAGGGGAGTTGACCACCGCGCCCCCGTTGATCACGCCGGCGGCGATCGAGCCCGGGGCGCTGCGGATCGTGAGGTCACCGCCGACCGTCAGACTTCCGTTGCCGCTCGGCGCGGCGGCTCGGATCACCTGGAGCAGCACGTCGAGTTCCCGCGCCGCCTGGTTCCGGTGTTGGTCGTCCGGCGCGGCGGCCAGCGCCCCCTCGATCCGGGATCGCCAGAACGCTTCATGAGCGGCCATCACATCGGGGCGCCGGTCGTCTTCCGCTTGGGCGATCACCCGGGCGGTCTCGTCGAGAAGCTCCAGCTCGGCGGCCTGCCGGGACGGATCCCTTCGCCCGAACCAGCCAGCCACCTTCTCCCTGGTCCCTGCCCAGGCGTCGGTCGCGGCGGCCTGCACCACAGCCGCTCCCCCCGCTGCGGCCAACGCCGCCAGAGCCTCCGTCAGCATGCTGACCCCTCCCCCTGCGCCCGATTGACGCGTACAGGCGGATCATAGACCAGACGCTTCGTCAACCTGTGTCCGCAGGCGGGCGCGCGAGCGTGTCGGAGCCGGGGGCTGCGGGTACCGCTCACTCCGCTTCCGTGAGCGGTGGGTGCTCGCGTCGCTTCTTCTTGATCCTGCCCGACCCTCCCGTTCCACACCTGCGGATGATCACCCTCACTGTGCCGCAGCCGGGCTCAGCCACCTGGGCAGGCCGGGACCGGCCCGACGCACTGCCGGACCGGCCGGCACCGGCCGCCGCCGAGCACCGGGTTTCCCGGCCCGAGCCGCTTCGGGCCACCAGGGCCCGGTCGCCGAGGACGTCTCCCGTCCGCGCGCCGGGAGTCGGGCACCGGGGCCGCGGGCGAGCGGGAGCCGGTCGGTGTTCGGCGGTGTCGGTGCCCGACTCCCGGGCGAGTGCGGGGGGTCCGGGGCGCTCGCAGGGTCGTCGGGCCGGAGCGCCGGACCGACAGGTCGACGACCCGGGTTCCGGCCGGGGCCCGGTCGACGACGGCACGATGCTCGGTGGCGCCGGCGGTCAGCACCACCAGCCCGGCCGGTTCGTCCCGGCCCGCGCCGTGGGCGGCCGACCGCAGGATGGCGTACGGGCGGCCTGCGGCATACACCGGCAGGCCGCCCGCCCACCGGGGTTGCGAGATCTCCTCGTGGCCCAGGCGCGCGGGCCGCCCGCGGTCGGCCTCGACCCACCGGGCGGCCGCGGCCTCCAGCCGGAAACGTCGCCTCATCGGCATGACGGCCCGCCGGTCCTGCCCCGCCCCCGGCTAGGCCCACCCCTCCCGCCGCTGCTCCTCGCCCGCCTGCTTGGCCTGGTGCTCGCGCTCGGCCGCGGCGTGGGTCTGTGCCCGCTCGACCTAGCGGGGCACGGTCCACAGCACCTGATGGTCGTCCCCGGCAGGTGATGCCGGCCCGCCGCGCCGCGCCGTTGAACCGGCGGTCGACGAGCCGGCCGGTCACCTGGTGAGCAGCGCCCAGCCACTTGGGTGTGGGCATCGGTGTCGTGGGAGGGTCCGGCGGGAGAACCGCCCGGTCAGCAAGACGACCGTCGGGGCGCACCTCGGCACCGCCGGGCCGATGGGTGCCATCGTCGAACAGCAGCTGCGCATCCTCGCCAGGCCGTTCCTGTAGCCCGGGTCTACGCGGCTACCCGGTTCCCGGTTGGCCGCGTCGGACATGAGCCGGGCCTAGACGAAGACCAGGAGCAGGCTGGTCCAGTCGACGCGGCGCGAGCCCGGGAAGTCACCGAGCAGCTGCGCGCCGCGTCGACTGGACGTTCGCGCCGCTGTCCTGGTCATCTCCAGCCGGGTCCGCGCCACCACCAGTGCTGCGTACCCCGTCGCCTCTTGGGGGCACTCCCCGCGCACACGGGCGGGACGGCGTCGCCGATGGACGCGAGCTTCGACCTGAGGAAACGACCCCACCACGCCGTGCCGATGCCCTGACCCTCACCAGGGCCGCTCGCCGGCCTCGGGCCCGTTGCCGCCGTAGGGGGCGGCGTACCTCCCGAGGAGGACGGGCGGGCGGAGGGGCTCAGACCTCGGAGTGATCAAGGATGCGACGTCGTGCTGACGGGGGCGGGGGCCGGCCGACCTAGGCTCTATCATGATCCTGACGGCACATCACGGCTGGTCAGGCGGTTGAGCCGAGGGACCATGACGACGTACCGATACACCCTGACCGAGCTGCGAGGGCAGCTCCGGCAGCTGGTCCTCACCGGAGCGGCGATCGCACTGGGGGTGGCCTTCCTGATCACCTCGGTCAGCGGCAGCGGGGCGCTGGTCGACTCGTTCAGCCAGACCGCCGCCGCCGAGGTCGGACCGGCCGACGTCCAGGTGACCGGGGCGCAGGCACAGGGCCCGCTGGAGCCCGGGACGGCCGACCGGGCGCGGCAGGTGCCCGGCGTGGCCGCGGTGTCGGCGCGGCTGGTCGGCCGTGGCGGGGTGCTGACCTCCGCCGGGCGGCCGCTGGACGAGCCGGCCGTGGTCAGCTCGATCGCGGCCGACCCGGCGCTGCGCTGGCAGCTGCTCAAGGACGGCCGGTGGCCGGCTGGCCCCGGCGAGATCCTGCTCGACGCCGACACCGCCCGGCGGGTCGACGCCCGGCCCGGCTCCGACGTCCGGCTGACCCGTGCCGACGGCACCACCGGCACCGTCCGCCTGGCCGGCACCCTGGACGGCCGCGGCGCGCCCAGCCTCGCCGGGAGCCCGGTCGTCGCGGTGCCGGACGATGCCGTGGCGCAGTACGCGACCGGCGTCGGCGCCGCCCGGCTCGACCTGCGCCTCGCCCCCGGCGCCTCGCGCTCGCAGACCGCCGAGGCACTGCGGCAGGCCCTCGGCGGCGGGGCCGAGGTCCGCACCCACGACGCCTCCGTCGCCGAGGCGACCCGGCAGAGCAGGACGCTCTACGGGGTGGTGCTGATCGCGGCGCTGTCGTTCGTGCTGATCGCCCTCGCCGTGGCCCGCATGGTCGTCGGCAACACCTTCTCCGTCGTCCTCGCCCAGCGGGCCCGCCAGCTGGCCCTGCTGCGGTGTGTGGGCGCCGACCGGGCGCAGGTCCGGCGGCTGATCCGCCGCCAGGGGCTGCTGCTCGGCACGGGTGCGTCGGTCGCCGGGGTGCTGCTCGGGACGGGGCTCTGCGCCGCCGGCACCGTGCTGGCCGGCACCGCCGACCTCGGACCGGTCCGCCTCTCCCTCACGCCGTCCCCGCTCACCTGCGTGGCGGCCGGGATGTTCGGCGTCCTGCTCACGGTGCTCGCCGTGCGCGGACCGGCGAAGGCCGCCTCGGCGGTGCCGCCCGTCGCGGCCCTCGGTGGTGACGCCGGCGGCACCACCGGCGGCGCCGGGCCGCGCGCGGCGGCGCTGTCCGTGCTGCTCCTGGTGGCGGGCACCGCGCTGCTGGTGGCCGGGGTGGTGGCAGGGCCGCCGCTGTCGCTGCTGGCCGTCACGCTGGGCGCGATCAGCAGCTTCTTCGGGGTCCTGCGGCTCTGCCACCGCCTGCTGCCGGCGGTCGTCGCGGGGCTGGGCGTACCGGTGCGGCGGCTCTGCGGCACGGCGGGCAGGCTCGCCACCCAGCAGCTGCGGCTGAACCCGGCCCGCACCGGCGCCACCGGATCGGCCTTGCTGCTCGGCGTCACGGTGATGGTGAGCGCCGTCACCGCGCTGGAGATCACCTCCGACTCCCTCGTCCCGGCGGTCTCCGCCCGCCAGCCCGGCGTCTTCTCGGTGACCGCCCCCGGTGGCGCCCCGCTGCCGGCCGGGGCGCTGACCGTGCTCGGACGGGAGCGGACGCTCGGCGTCACGCCCGTCCGCTCGGCCACGCTGGAGATCGACGGCCGCAGCACACTGGTGGCGGCGGCCGACCCGGCACTGCTCGGCCCGGCCACCGACGGGGCCGACCGGGCCCGGGCGCTGGCCGGCGGCACGGCCCTCAGCGGCTTCGGCGACGACGGACCGGCCGGCCCCGGCGGGAACGGTGAGCACGTGGTCGCCGGCCGGGCGGGAGCGCCCGCCGCCACCCTGCGGATCGAGCCCGGCCGCAGCGCGCTGCCGTTCGTGCTCCAGAGCGGGGCCGTCCTCTTCGTCACCCCGGCCACCCTGGAGCGGCTCGCCCCGGGGGCGGCCGTCACCACAGCCTGGATAAGCCCCGCCGCCGGGGCCGACCGGCTCGCCGCCCGCCAGGCGATGGACAGGGCCCTGGACGGGCAGCCCCAGCTCACCGTCACCGACACGGCCGCGCAGGCCGAGAGCCTGCGGTCGCTGCTGGACCGGATGATGCTGATCAGCATGGCCCTGCTCGGCTTCTCCGTGGTGATCGCCGGCCTCGGCGTCGCCGCCACCCTGATGCTCAGCGTCAGCGAGCGCTCTCGGGAGATCGGCATGCTGCGGGCGATCGGGATGTCCCGGCAGCAACTGCGCCGGATGCTCACCCTGGAGGCGGTCCTGCTGGCGCTGGCCGGCGCCCTGCTCGGCACCGGCCTGGGCGTGACGTACGGCTGGGCGGCCGCCCGGTCCGTCACCTCGACCGTGGGCACGGTCGGCGGGCCACCCGTCCTCCTGGTGGCCGCGGCCCTGGTGCTCACCGTGCTGACCGGCCTCGCCGCGGCCGTCCTCCCGGCCCGCCGGGTGGGGCGGATGACGGTGGTGGACGCGTTGCACACGGCGTGACTTCGCGGGCCCCGGGGTTCCACGGGCCCCGACGCCGCAGGGCAGGCGGCAGTGGATGGTCCAGCGCATCCGGGCGCTGGCCAGGGTGCGGTAGCGGAGCGCGCTGCGGCCGGCCACCAGGTCGGCTGTCGACCGCGAGGTCGTTGCGATTCCCGTCCTGTCCCGGCCGTGGCGGAAGGGCATCAGGGCCACCGACGAGGTGAGGAGATCGAGGGGCCGGAATACCACCGTGCCCCACGGCCTGATCACCGTCCGACCCCCGGCGGGACGGGATTCCGCGTACAGCTGGCCGGACGGGCCGGTCAGGCTGGGTGCTCGGCGGGCACCAGGCAGTGAACAACGGCAGGCCAGGGTTTCGATCCGGACAGCAAGCCCGGGCGCGAACTGCTCGACCTCTTCCGTGCGAGCGCCGGGACGATCGGCAAATAGCCGGATGAACCTGGTGGGTATCAGCACGTCGGGCACGCCTTGACCAGAGCAGGGCCGACGGGTCGATCCAGCCCTATTCGCTGTAGAGCTCTGCCAGGCGGGGCAGCCGGCGGCTCAGCTCCCCGCCGTTCTCGAAGTCGTCCTCCCCGCAGGCGCGGTGGTCAGCCGCTCCACCACCGCTCCGCCATCCTGTCCGGCCCCCACTGCCCCGTGTGGTTGTGGTTGGTGGGCGCGCCAGTTCCCAACTTCGTTGACGGAAAGGCCCTCGCCCCGAAGGGCATTGAGGAAGCCGTCGGCGCTCAGTGGTGTAGCCACAGGATGGTTCGCGTTTCTCCCCCGCGCACCAGGTGATGGGTCGTACTCAGCAGCCAACCCGTGCCAGCGGCCGGGATTGGCCGTTGTCCTACGGGTGGCCACCCTTCGACAGCATCCACAGCTGCAACGCCGCGACGACCAACGAAGCCCCGAACGCGCCGATCAGCCACCGCCTCGCGGCGGCCGCCGAATCCTCAGCCGCCGTCCGGGCCCGGACCTCGGCCGCGAGATCTCGTTCGAGGACGGCGAGCCGCTGCTCGGTCAGGCGCTGATCCGCGGCGTAAACGTCCTTTGCCACGGCTCTTCGATCCGGCCGGCGAGGACCTGGAGGTCGGCGTGCAGGTTCTCGCGAAGCCCGGTGATGCCGCCGCGCTGGTCCTCGCGGATCTGGAGGATGCTGCGCTGGAACTCCCACAACGTGGGCTCCGCTGCGGTCGGCGGGACGCTCACTGAAACTCCGGAAGGGCGTTCCCCGCGCCGAACCCCATCGCAGGCCAAGACCGCAGGATCCCCATCCCGACTCTGACAGCCCCTTCGAGCCAACCTTCCGGGCCTGGCCGCCATCGCAGCATGCAGTCCCCTGCATGTCCTGACCTTGAGATTCTAAGTGGAATTAGAGATTCACCCAATAATTTGATCAATGCAAACAAGACACCCTCGGCGAACCCCGTTACTACACGCACAATGAGTCAATAGATTGAAATCGGTGGCAACATTACTCCACCCCGCGCGACGATAGATGAAAAAAGGGTAACTTTGCACTCCAGGGGTATTTTCATTCTCGTTCCAGCTGTATTATCGACTCTTTCTGGACTTGGGTCCACCGCCTCGGCTGCAGCAGCACCCGAAATAACGTTCACCACGTTCATGAGCGGCACCAAGCTTCCAGACTTTCCCGTGGGAACCATCAAGTCGGATGTGATGCAAATATCGACTTCGCAGGGGGCCCGCGACGCAAGTGAGCCCGCTTCGAAGAGCAACCATCCCGCCAAGTCAGAACTCCCTTTCACCAAGGGCTCGGCGGATCTGGCAGGGGCTCGACTCCGAACAACTTTCAGACGAGCCAGGCAAGGCCCGAGGGCAACGCCGATATGTACGGCCAAGTGATCGACCGCCAGGACTTCTGCCGACACGGCTACGCAGAGGCAACGGCCTTCCGAAACGGCTTTTCACTTGGCACTCTCAGTTACCGCGAGACGCATATCGGCACTGCCGTCAATGGCGGCAGGGAGACGTTGATCGGCGTAAAGCTGGATGATTTCCAGCCCAAGGGCATATGGTCAAAGAATTCGATAGTCGAGATTGCACTGGCGACCAAATCCGAGCAGGATGCGAACCCTGATACTCCGACAGCATGTAAGGCCATCGACGCAATAAATCCATTCGGGGGCTCGGTATCGCAATGGAAATCAAAAAGCGAGATTGGCTGGAGCATCGTATCCGACTCCGCCTTTGGCATTGGGGACGAAAAGCTGGTCGACTGCCACTGGCAGGTGGAGCACAGGGCGTTCGTAGCTTCCCCCCTTTACAACGGCGGCTGGTCAGGAAAGATGGCGAGGCCGGCCCAGGACATCAGATTTGACTCGGCAAGCTACATTCCCCAGCGGGAAGGCGCGGTGTCCAGCCGAGCCGTCCCGTACCTCGAGTACAGCAGGACCGATCCGCGAGTGAAGGGCGTAGCCGAACATATATATTCGGCCTTCACGGATCCGAGCTCCACTCTTCCCGTCAAAACTGACGGCACCCCGAAGGTGATCCCTGGAAACATGTCCGGGAACCCTCCGTCACTAATCACCCGCCTGTACCCCGGAGCCAACCCGATCGCCCAGCAGGCCTACGATGACAATCGGGCCGTCGTCCGATCGGTCTGCGCGACGATCCAGAGCAATCCGGGCGAGGAGTGTGACGAATTTCCGTTCGCCTCCACCTGGGAAGGGGCCGCGATGAATGATCAGAAGAACTTCTCCGTTCGATACGTCAATGCGACCGAGAACGGAAACGCCGGCACCGATCTGGCGAGCTGGTACGGATCGAGCCGGATCCTCCACAACGATAAGTTCGGAGTCGACATAATTCCGTAACCGCTTTCTGATTTATCGCGCCGACGCCGGATGTACTAGTCCGGCGTCGGCACAAACACGAAGAAAAAGCTCTGAAGCCCTCCAGCAAGAATTGGGTCCCCCCGCTTCTCGGCGACAGGTGGAATACCTCGCCAAAATACATGCAGCATGTATCCTCCACTCTCCTCCAGGTCGAGTACAGTGCCAGTCGGACCAGAGAAAAGAGTCCAGACTCCGAGGCGCCCGCCGCGCGAGCGATACGGGACGCTAGCTATAGAGGAAAAACCCCTTGGAGGAGAAGCCGTATCAGAACAAAGAATTTCCACTGCCGCATTGTGCTCTGCGCGGCTGCTGAAGGAATGGCTCGGCAACCGCGACCGGCCCGGCCGTGTCTGGCGGCCCGGCAAGAACCCCATCCGTGTCGACTCCCATACCTTCATCACCAGCGACCAGCCCGTGGTCATCCCCTACGGGATCTACGACATCGCCCACAACACCGGCTGGGTCAACGTCGGCACCGACCACGACACAGCCGAGTTCGCGGTGGAATCCATCCGTCGCTGGTGGAAGCAGCGCGGACGGAACGACCACCCGGAAGCCGGCCGGCTGCTGATCACCGCCGACTGCGGCGGTTCCAACGATCCCCGCCGCTGGACATGGAAGAGGCACCTCGCAGCCTTCGCCCTGGAAAGCGGACTCGAGATCACGGTCTGCCATTTCCCGCCCGGAACATCGAAGTGGAACAAGATCGAACACCGGATGTTCTGCCATATCACCGCGAGTTGGCGAGGCCGGCCGCTGACCAGCTACGAGGTCGTCATCGCGACGATCGCCGCCACGACCACCCGCACCGGGCTCAGAATCGAAGCCGAACTCGACACCGGCCAGTACGACCTGGGCACCGCGGTCCCGTCCGCCGAGTTCCACGCCCTGCCGATCACACCCCACGCCTTCCACGGCGACTGGAACTACACCCTGGCCCCGCTCCCACCCGGGCTCCCGGAGCCGGCACCGAATCGGCAGCGAATCGATCCCGCCCTGACCGCGATGCTCAGCGACCCGTCCCTGACCGGCATGTCACGCTCCGACTTCGACCGTCTGGTCGCGATCTCGGAGCCGTACTGGGACGCCCTGGCCGAAGCGGCATTCCAGCGACGCTTCCACCGCCCACGCAGCTATCTCCACCCGCAGACCAGCAGCCTCGACCACTACCACCGCCTGCTGAGCGCCCTGTTGCGCCGTCGCAGAGCGGCCACCAGCACACTTCTGGCCCAGCTCCTGAACGTCACCCGCACCAACCTGTCCAATCAGTTCCAAGACGGCCACCGCCTCCTGGACCTGCACCGCACCGCAGTCACCCCGCTACCCGGAACCCCTGCCCGCACCCTCGCCCAACTACAAGCCCGCCTACCGCCGTACGACAGCACCCGCGCAGATCAACTCTGACAGTTATTCAGATACAAGCCCCCAGCGTGCCCGAGTACTGCCGGGCGACCCCGGGCGAGGCCTTTCCGTCCTTGGGGAAGCCGGTGTCGTCCACGGCCCACACCTCGGGCCGCACCGCCCGCACGGCCCGCCGCGCCAGGCGGGCCCGTACGTCCTCGACCGGCCAGGTCGAGGACGTCATGAACTGCTGTAACGCCTGGTGGTCGACCCCGAGGCGTTCGGCCATCGGCTGCATCAACTTGCGCCGGCCCTCCAACAGCAGCCCCCGCAGGTACAACCCGCCCTTGGCCCGCTGATCACAGCGGGCCAAGGGCGCGAACACCTCCGCCGCGAACTCCTCCAACCGACCCCGCCACAACGCCAACTCCCCAGCCCTCATACCAACAGAGAACTACCGACCACACGATGCGACAAGCCTCCTAACAAAGCACTACTAGGTCTGGTATACCCTCACCCAACTGGGCCTGTCCCTCCTTTAAAGACACACTCCAACGCTTTGACCATGGCGCAACAGCGTCAACCTCGACGGGGCAGCCTACGAGCCTTCACCACATAGGACACGGTCTTAGAAGACATCTCATTTGGAGAGTCTGCGGGTGCAGATGATGGCTGCTGCGATGCTGGCAAAGGCGGCGAAGTGGTCGGCCTTGCGTTCGTAGCGGCGATGGAGGCGGCGGAACCCACCCAGCCAGGCCACGGTGCGCTCGATCACCCAGCGGTGCTGGCCGAGACGGCTGGACGAGTCGATGCCGCGGCGGGCGATGCGGGCCGGGATCTGCCTTCGGCGCAGGTAGGAACGTATGAAGCGGTGGTCGTAGGCCTTGTCGCCGTGCAGCTTGCCGGGCCTGCGCCGTCTCGGGCCTCGACGCGAGCGGATCGGTGGAATGGCGTCGACGAGCGGGACCAGAGCCTGGCTGTCGTGGACGTTGGCCCCGGAGACCGCGAGCGACAGGGGTAAACCGGTACGTTCGGTGAGCAGGTGGATCTTCGACCCGTACTTGCCCCGATCAACAGGATTCGGGCCTGTCAGCTCCCCTTTTTCAGGGCCCGCATGTTCACCGAGTCGACCGCGCACCTCGACCAGTCCAACTCGCCGCGCGCGCCGAGCTCGTCCAGGACAACCCGGTGGAGCTTGGCCCACACCCGGGCCCTGCTCCACTCGGTGAAACGCCTGTGCGCGGTGGGCCCGGACGGGCCGAAACAGGGAGGCAGCTGGGCCCAGGTGCACCCCGAGGTTGCGACGAACACGATCGCCGCCAGAACCTCCCGGTCGCCGTAGCGACGCCGGCCACCTCCCTGCGGCCGGGTCGGCGCCTCCGGCACCACCAACTGGAACAGCTCCCACAACTCGTCTGGGACGAGACGCTCCACGATCGTCACACCTGAAGCCTACTCACCCATCCAAATGAGATGTCTTCTTAGCACAGCTATTGCAATGGCAGCCGCCATAGAATTTCTGAGCCTCGTCACGAGCCCTCTCCACATGCCGCCGAAAGCGCCAAGGACCACGTCGGCGCCCCGAACGCCTGCCAGAAGGCGACCCCGGGGCGTCGACAAAACGTACGGAGCCAACTCTTCCGACCGTCAGGTGTTCATGTCCACACGGACACCTGAGAGGTATGTTCCCTTATGTGCGGTGACTCGCGTATGGGTGTTGAACGGATCGGACTGGCGGAACATGCACTGCTTTCCACTACCGTAGTAGTTGGGCGACCCGGCAGCCTGGCGCACGGCCGTCCCAGTTGCGCGAATGGTGAAGAACCAGCCCTGCGCTTCGAAGTCGCCGTGAGATCGCCCATAGGTCGCCGTGGCGCAGGAGTTCACGCCCCAGCCGTCAATGTCGGCCGACGAGACGCACTTGTCGCCGCACGGCGCTGGACGGCGGCGAGCCACAAGGCAGCCGCACACGCCAGCAACGCCGCCGCGATCAGCAGGACCCAGCCCCGCCGGAAACCGTCCAACGCGGCCTGCGGCCCCGACGGCGTCCCGATCAGCCCGACCGTCAACGCCACACCCACCACCGCCCCGATCTGACGGGCCATCGTGGTGATCGCCGAACCGGTGGCGAAACGCGCCGGCGCCAGCGCCGCCGCCGCCGACCCGACCAGGGTCGGCAGGGCCAGCCCCACACCCACACCGGTGAGCAGCATCCCTGGCAGCAGTTCGCCGGCGTAACCGGGCCGGACACCGATGGCCACGCTCCACCAGCCGATGCCCGCGGCGAACAGCAGGGTGCCGAGCGCGGCCACCCGTCCCGCGCCGAGCCTGCGCACCAGAAGGGCGCTGCCCAAGGCGACCGGCGGCACCAGCAGCGGCCCGGGGGCGACGGCGAGTCCGGTGCGCAGCGCCGAGTACCCCCAGACCTGCTGGCACCACAGGACCGAGGTCAGCAGCATGCCGGCGAAGGCGAGGGTGAACAGCAGGGCTGCGGTGTTGGCGGCCGCGAACACCGGCACCCGCAGCAGCGGCAATTCGACCACAGGGGCGCGGTGGCGCGCCGAGCGGCGCAGGAACCACACGGTCAGCAGGGCACTCGCGAGCAGGCCGCCCAACACCCGGGGCGAGATCCAGTCCCATTCGTCCGCCTTCACCAGGGAGACGGTGAGGGTGGCGATGGCGGCGGTGAGCAGGACGGCGCCGAACAGGTCCGGCAGCGGTCCGTTCTCCTTGCCGCGCGATCCGGGCAGTACACGCGCGCCCACGACCACGGCGGCGATGCCGACGGGGACGTTGACGATGAACACCCAGCGCCAGTCGGCCTCGACCAGCAGTCCGCCGAGGACCGGTCCCAGGCCGGCGGCGATCCCCCCGATCGAGGCCCAGGCCCGGATGGCGCCGGGGCGCTCGGCCGCGGGAGTGGCGTCCAGCAGCAGCGCCAGTGAGGTCGGCATCAGCGCGGCCGCGCCCGCCGCCTGGAGCACCCGGGCGGCATCCAGCCAGCCGACGGTCGGGGCGAGTGCGCACAGTGCTGAGGCGGTGGTGAAGACGGCCAGCCCGGCGAGGAACACCGTCCGGTGGCCGATGCGGTCGGCCAGCCGTCCGGCGGGGACGAGCAGCGCGGCGAAGACGATGGCGTAGCCGTTCAGCACCCAGGACAGGGTGGCCAGGCTGCTGCCGCGGAAGTGCTGCTGCATCGCCGGGAGGGCGACGTTGACGATGAACAGGTCGAGGTTCGAGACGAAGACCGCGGCGGCGAGCACCAGGAACACGGCGCGGCGGCGAGGGGCGTCCCGGTCGGCCGGCACGGCGACTGGGTTTGATATTCCAACTGACTTCATGGCCCGGAACGCTAGCGGCAGTGAGTTTGAATACGCAACCCACTGTGGCAGGCTGGCAGGGTGACCCCGCACACCGCCGCCCAGCCCACAGCCACCCCGCCACTGCCCGGCCGCCCCTGCTCCATCGCGGCCGCGCTCCACGTCCTCGGCGAGAAGTGGGCGCTGCTCGCCGTGCGCGAACTCTTCTACGGCAACCACCGCTTCGACCGGATCGCCCGCAACACCGGCGCCCCTCGCGACCGCCTCACCGCCCGCCTGCGCGCCCTCGAGGAAGCCGGAGTGGTCGAACGCCGCGCCTACAGCGAGCGCCCGCCGCGCTACGAGTACCACCTCACCGAAGCCGGCCGGGACCTCGCCCCGCTCACCCAGGCCCTCCTCGCCTGGGGCGACCGCTGGCTGTCACCCGAACCCCCGGTGGTCCTGCGGCACCACCCCCACCACGACGACCCCGGCCACCCCGACCACCCGCTCGACGCCGCCTGGACGTGCCGCACCTGCGGAACCGAGGTCCGCAGCCCCGACCTCACGCTGGAGGTCCGCTCCCCCCACTGGGACCGTCACGGCCCCACCACCCCCGACAGCGACGCAACGACTGCACCATGAACCCGGCCACGGGCAGCACGAGGCCCGCGGCGGTGAGCCGCGGGTCCGGGAATTCGCGCTACGCGGCAACGGTCGACCGGGGACGCGGCAGGACGCCCCGCTCCCGCACCGTCATGCTCCCCGACGGCCTCCTGCGGACTACCGCGATACTGCTGCCATGAGCCACACGCCCCACCCGGTCGTCCAGCACGCCCCCTTCCCGTTCCCCGACGGGCGGTTCCCACCCAACCTCGGCGCCGTCGTACAGCGCACCGTCGCAGAAGGACACCTGCCGGCTCTCGTCGTCATCCACGACGACGAAGGCGACTGGCTGATCGGCGACGGCGTGAACGACCCGAACCTCCCCGACGCCAGCGGCATCCACTGCATCTCCTGCCTCGCGGAGCACGATCCCTCCATCGCCGAGACCGCCGACCTGCAACCCGGCTCCGCCGCCCACCGCAACGGCCCCGGACTGCCCTGGACCGTCCGACCGTTCACCTACGAGGACGACGAAGACTGAACACCGGGCCCGAAAACCCACGAGCGCGTGCGGGATCCACAACAGCCCCGGGCCCGGACGGCACCAGGGCCGTCGCCGGGGCAGACCACCACTGCCCGACCGCGCGTAGCCACACCAGGTACCGGCCCGGTCCGCGCCGTCCGGTCGAGCGCGGCGGCAGCCGATCCGCACTACCTGCCTGCGGGCCGGCCGAGCGGCCGACCCGCAAGCAGCCCGGACCGGCAGATCAGCCCGGATCGGCCCGGTCGGCGTCGGCGGGCAGTACGGGAAGCGGCCAGGACGGGTCCGGCTCCCAGGCCGGCCACGGGGCGGCGAACGGGCCGGCACGCTCCTGGAGGAGACCCAGGGCGCGCTCGCGTGCCTGCCCGACGGACCGGTGCTCGGCATCGGTGACGAAGCCCAGACGGCGGCCGTGCGCGTACTCGTCCTCGTCCTTCCACCAGTAGCCGGACAGATCGGGCGAGACCACCAGGTCGACGAGCAGGTCCAGGGTGTCGATCCCGATCCGGGTCCGGACCGCCGGACGCTCGAAGTTCACATACAGGCGCAACGGCTCGCCCGCCGGGGTCTGGAAGTGGTGCAGGGAGAACCACTCGCCGGTCAGGTCGAAACGCGAGCGCAGGACGGTGTGCTGCCAGGCCCACGGCTCGAGTTCCCAGGCGCCCGCCGCAAGGTCGGCCAGGCCGTCCTTGCGGGAGGTGTCGTCGCCGGTGCGCAACGCCCTCGTCCAGGTGGTCGGGGCGAGGGCGCTGATCCCCGGCCAGTAGCCGAGCTCGACGCGGGTACCGGTGTCGGAGATCGCCCGGTGGGGCTGGGCCGACCACACCCTGCCCAGGTGGATGTCTCGGCGCACGACCGTCGCGCCCGGGACGAACGGCCCACCGAGCGCCGGCTCGACGTAGGTCACGACCGCTCCCAGGTCGCACAGACGGGCTCGTGCCAGGTGGTGCGCACGACCGTCCCGCCCGGGCGAAAGCGTTCGCCGGACCAGCTCCGACAGCACCCGCCCCGGCCCCGGACCGCGGCGGCTGGAACGCAGGCGCCCGGCACGGACGGTCGTCGGCGACGACCGCGGCACCACATGGAAGTCGTCATGCCGAATGCTCTGCCCACCGCACCCGGCCAAAGAACCCGCGCGCCACCCGAACGGAGCAGCTCCGAGAACACAGGCTGCCGCAGTCCTGGGCCAGGGTCGACCGCCGGTCCGGTCCGGCTCCCCGGCCGCCGGACCGGGGCACGACGCGCCCTCCGGCCCCCGGGGCGGGTGGTCGAAGCCCCGGCTCGGCGCGCCCGCCTCACCTCCCTGCCGATTCAGCTCCGAAGGGAGGCGAGCCAGGCGATCAGCAGGTGGTTGACCTCCTCGGGCCGCTCCTGCTGGACCCAGTGCCCGCAGCCGTCCAGGATGTGGCTGGAGACCAGGCCGGGAAGGGTGACCGGGAAGGCGTCGATCGCGTCGGACATCCAGGTGGTGGAAGCGTCCAGGGCGCCGCCGATGAACAGGGACGGCACCTCGATCGGGGCACCGCCGTACCCGGCGAGGTCCTCCCAGTCGCGGTCCATGTTGCGGTAGCGGTTCAGGGCCCCGGTCATGCCGGTGCGCTCGAACTCCCCCGCATACACGTCGAGGTCGTCCTCCGTCAGCCAGGCCGGCAGCCTGCCGCTGGGAAAGCGGTCGCGCAGCCGGCCGCCGCTGCGGGCCACGAAGTGCGGGTCGGGCTCGCCACGGGTGGGCATGGTGTCGGCGGACACGGACGCGTAGAAGCCCGCGAGCCATCCCCGCAGGTCGGGCTCCATCTCTGCTTCGGCCCGGCCGGGCTCCTGGAAGTACGAGACGTAGAACTCCTGGTCGCCGCCCATCTGCGCGAAAACGTCGCTGGGGCGGGGGCCGCCGGGCGGCGCGTAGGGGACGCTCAGCAGCCCGACCGCACGGAAGACCTCGGGGTGGAGCAGGGCGGAGGCCGCCGCGATGCCGGAGCCCCAGTCGTGCCCGACGATCACCGCGCTCTCCTCGCCCAGGGCGCGCACCAGGGCGAGATTGTCCTCCACCAGGTCGAGCATCCGGTAGGCGTCCGTAGCGGCGGGCCTGGAGGAACGGCCGTAGCCGCGCACATCGAACGCCGCGGCCCGGTACCCCGCCGCCGCGAGCGCTGGGAGCTGGCGGCGCCAGGAGTACCAGGACTCGGGAAAGCCGTGGACGAGCAGGACCAGCGGCCCGGCGCCCTGCTCGACCACGTGCAGGCGTCCCGCGGGTGCCTTGACGGTACGGTGGCGCAGGTCGGTGGACGGCGCGGGATGGTGCATCGCTTCTCCTCGGTTCACGGGCGGTCGCGGTTACCCACCGATCATGGGGCGCGACGGCCGCACGAGGCGAGCAACCGTTGCCGTTCTGGCAAACTCGCAGGACAGCGCGGTGCGCGCGGCAATGCCTCAGGGAGCTGGGCGACGGTGACGGACGACAGCACGGCCGACACGCTGGCGACCATGGGTCCCAGGCTGCGGACCGCGCGCGAGCAGCACGGGGCCACGCTCAACGGCGTCAGCCGCGCGACCGGCATCCCGCCGAGCACGCTGTCGCGGATCGAGACCGGCCGACGCAGGCCGACCCTGGAGGTGCTGCTGCGGCTCGCGAAGGCGTACGACATCTCGCTGGACGAGCTGGCCGGCACCGCACCCGCAGCCGCGGCCGAACCGCGCTCCCCCGCGCCGCACCGATCCGCCCACGACAAGGCAGTGCTCCCACTGACCCGGTACGTCGGAGGCCTGCACGCCCACAAACACGTCCTGCCCGCCCTCGACGCGCCGCCGGCACGGCCGCGGCAGGTCTCCCACGACGGGTACGAATGGCTTTGCGTCCTCTACGGGCGGCTGTGGCTGGCGCTCGGTGACCAGGACCTCGTGCTGAGCGCCGGGGACGTGGCCGAGTTCGACACCCGCACCGCCCACGGCGTCGCGAACGCCGGAACCGGCGGACCGGTCGAATACCTGATCATGTTCGGGCCGCAGGGGGAACGCCTCCGACCACGCACCCCGACCCCTGACCGCCGGGGCCGGTAAAACGCAGCCTTGACGGCCGACCACCGGCTCCGGGGTGGCAGACCGTGCGTCGCAGTCGGCCGGCCCTTTCCGCGGCCGGGCCGACCGGTCAGTCGACCCTCGCCCGGACACGTCGGCGACCGGCCAGGGCCGGCTCCGAGCTCCGAGCTCCGGGTCTGCCGGTCAGCCGCCGGTCGGCCGACCGGCGGCAAGGTACGCATCCACCAGATAGGTACCGTCGGCCTGGCGGGCCATGGTGACCAGGTACTCGTCGAACAGCAGCTTCGTCGGCTCGCCCGCTGCGGCGCTCCAGCCCTTCTCGTCCTGGTAGTCGTACCGAACCCGGACCCTCAGTGCGACCTCCTGGCGTGTCAGAGGCGGCGGCGGGTCACTGTCATCGGTTCTCTGCAGCATCACGTCCGCGGCCCACACTTCGGACCAGCCCCAGTGGGCCCGCAACTCCTGGAGTTGTGGGCTGCCTTCGGTGAGCGAGGTCGATGCGTAGTACTCCCGCTTCTCCCGCAGCTGTGCGGTCAGGTAGCGGGCCGACCGCGCGGTCACGTCGGCCTCCGTGTCACTCTGGTCGAAGCTGTGGGAGGTCACGGCCCAGGCGAGGGCCACCGACTCGGGGTCGCGGGGCACCACCGTGAGCGGCGGGGTCTTCGCCTGCGGTCGCTGGGGAGCAGAGGGCGCAGCGGGCGGTGGGTAGGTGATCCCCGGGGGCTGCTTCACCTCCTGGTTGTCATCGTTGATGCAGACGGTGGTGCACCGGGATGCGCCGAGGGAGGCTCCGCTCCGGTAGTCGGTCCGTGGTGTCGGCAGCCCGAACGTGAGCATGTTGGAGCGCTCCTCGCGCACTCCGGAGATCCGGAAGGGCTTGCCGCCCTCGGCGGTCAGCGTCCAGGTCCGGTTCTCGCCGTCAACGGACCCGTCAACCTTGATGACATAGTCGTAGCTGTGCTCGGAGGCCAGCGTCGTGATGCTGAAGACCTCCGGCTTCTGGTTCTCGAGATAGTGGAACTTGTCGCGGAAGTACGGCGTGTAGGACACCTGCCCTTGGGCGTAGCCGACCAGCGCGACCGGGGCCGACGAGTCGAGGTCCAGCCCGATCTTCCCCACCTCTCCGATGCCCTGCGAGACGCAGCCGAGCACCGTCCCGCTCTCCGGCGGCCGGGGGGCTCCGATGCGTTCGGCCCGAATGTTGCGGATCGCCACTGTCCGGTCCTTCGCACCGACCAGCTGGAGATCGATCGCCGATGTACCGATGTCCATCCCGCCGTGGTCGTGCGCCCACATCCGGCTGCTCACACACCCGTTCCCGACGACATCGGCCGGTATGTCCGGTGCACTCATTGCCTGGGACACAACCGTCGGGTTGCCGACGGTACCCAGTGCGTAACGGGCGGAGAACTGCGGGTCGTCCTTGCTGAGGTCGTCCTGCCACACCGTCGTCAGCAACCCGACGGGGACACCGACGATCAGCAGCAGCACTCCGACCAGCACCCCGACCAGGATCTGCTTGCCGCTGCCCGGTGCGGCGGGGGCGGACGAGGGGGCATCCGGTGACGCAGGTGCCGACTGCACTGGAGGTAGGACGGGCGGCGTGTCGGGCGGCTCTGCTTCCGGCGATTCTTCACCCTGAACACTCACCAGCGGCTCCCCCGAACCCGTGACCGATGTCCCACCACAAGCGTATCGGCCGCACACCGCTCGGGACAGGCCGCCCATCAACTGCGACCCGGCGGGCCGACGTCGTGGACGCGGGCCGGGCACGACGCCCATGGCCAACGATCCTCGGGGCGTTACCTGGTGGAGCTTTCGTACCCGCTTTGCGGCCGGGGGCAGTTGGCGCGAGGGGACGACGCGAAGCCTTCGGGGACCCGCCGGCACCGGCACCTTGAGGAAATGCACATGCCTCGCCGAGCACCGGGCGGGATCAGGTCTCGGCTGCCTTTTCGGGACGCCAGGCCCGAACGAACCGTCGTACGAGGGCTGTCGGCGTCAGCGAACCGACAGACAGCCGCATTCGAGCGCGGACGAGGTTTGCCGAACGGTGACGTCGTGCTCGCCTTCCGACGCCGGGCTCTGCGGGCCGCGCGTATCGGCAACGGCGGCGGGGCATGTCGAGCGGCTGCTCCTCGGGGCCGTCGAACTGACCACCGGGTCGGCCATGCCGCACGGGTGCGTGAGCGTCAACACCGTCCATGCCTGCGCTCCGGACTCCGAACCGGTCCGCCAGGAGGTGATCGCGCGGCGGATGGCAGGCGAGGCCGCGTTGCGCGGGCGCTTCGAGCGGGCGGCCGAGCTGCCGGCGGACTGTGATCCGCGTGTCCTTGCCCAGTTGGTGCACACCGTCACCGACGGCATCGCCGTGCAGGCGGCGAGCGGCCGTTCCCGCGACCAACTGCAGCAAGTGGCCGACCTCGCGCTGCGCACGCTGTTTCAGCTGTAGGGCCGACCGGGCCTCACTATGTGACTCGCGCAGAAACGGGAACGAAGAGGGCGCGGCGCGGTGCAGCGCAGCGCGGCGTCCGCTGACGCCGGATCAGAGCGTGCCGGTCCACCGGACGGGCTGGAGGGTGGCCCGGTCCGGGACGAATGTGACCTGGACCTGGCCGAAGTCGGCGGGCCGCAGCGCGAAGGTGCGATGGCCGGCCAGCTGCTCGCCGGGCTTGAGGGTGCCGTCGATCGACATGTGGCTCCCGAACCCCTCGTAGAGGTCCTCGGCGTCGCCGTGCGGGCCCTTCAGGTAGAGCAGGCCCGGGTGCATGGTGCGCGGCTCGGCCGTGGTGTTGACCACGGTGACCACCGCCACGACGGCCTGCAGACCCGGCTCGGCGGGAACGGAGTTCGGGCGCGGGGCCCGGGTTTCCGGCTTGGCCACGGTGATCCTCAGGCCGTCGGCGGTGGTGTAGCTCTGGCCGAAGGTCAGCCGGCGGGCCTTCTCGTCGGCCGCCCGGCGCTGCTCCTCCGCCCGCTCCGCCTGGGCGGACTGGTAGACCGCCATCCCCACGAAGGTGGCGACCGCGCCCGAGACCAGCAGCGCGAGCACCCCGAGGATCACCCCGGCCAGCGCCGTGCCCCGATTGGTGGCCGCACCCCGGCGGCACAGCCGCAACCCGAGCACTCCGAGCACCACGCCCACCAGGGCGGGCAGCCAGGCGAACCAGAACAGGATCAGGGTGAGGGCCAGTACCATGCCGATGATGCCGAGCACCATCGCCGCAACGCCCATCCCGTTCCGCGGCTGAGGGCCGGGCAGCGGGTACGGCGGCCAGGGTGCTGGGGCAGGCGCCGGGCCCTGCGCGGCCGGTGCCGGGGCGGACTCCGTTGCCGGGGCGCGCCAGGGGTCGGTGGACTCCGGCGGCGGGGCCTGGGTGCTCACGTGCGGTCCTTCGAGTGATCCGTGATCGGACGGACGAACGTATCAGTCACATGATCGGCACATCTTCACCACCCCACTCCCGGTTGCCCCGGGCCACCACCTGACCCACCTGACCACCGGCCTGCTGCGCGGGACCGCGGCCGTGACGGTGCGGAGGCCGGGAGGTTCGGCGACGCGCCGTAACGTATCTGATATACGACATCTTGACCAAGGGTTCTTCGCGACTTCATTGCAGGCCATCCCCGCCGCCCTGCGCCAGCAGGCACAGGGCTCCGCGACACCCGCGCACGGCCCGGCCCACCCTGCACGAACCCCGGAGTGCGAAGCCTCCGGCGGACACCCGGTCGCCGAGAGGGAGAGGCGGCAACACACCTCTGGCGTTAATTTCGTATATCGCATGTGTTACCGGCACGACTCCGCGCGGCACCCACACCGCGACGCAGCCGACCCGGCCACGAGCAGGCCCCGAACGCACCGGGGCCTGCCCCAGGCCGCAGCCCGCCCCACAGGACCGACCCATCGCACCGCCGCGTCCGGGCCCGCACCGGCATGCCGGCCGACACCCGCCCGCTCCCCCACCACCGGCTCGGCCCCGGGCCGAGCCGTCCCCTGTGCAGCCCCGGAGTCGCGGCCGTCGGACGGCGGGCCGTGGTGTGCCTGTGGCTGCATGCTGCTCCGTTCGCTGAAGGCCTTGCCGAGAGGGGTTCCCCGGCGACTGACCGTGCCGCCTCCTGCCGGGTCCCCGTACCGGCGCGTACGGCTGCCCTGCTGCCCGGCCGACCGGGCGGTGGTCGGCCGGGCGGTGGTCGGTCAGCGTTGCACGCGTGCCCGGTGGCTGCCGCCCCGGTTCCGGCGTCGGACGAGGATCGCCCCGGCCGCTGTCAGGGTGAGCCCGGCGGTGGCGGTCAGGGCCAGGACAGTACCGTTCCCGCCCGTGTGGGCGAGGTTCGCACCGGCGTCGGCTTCACCGGAGGGGCCGGCCGTGACGGTGGCCGCCGGGGAAGAGGCAGGGGCAGAGGTTGTGACGGGGGTCGTGGCAGTGGTCGTGGCCCCGCCTCCCCGAGTGGCGGAGGTGGGGGCCGGCGTCACCCGGACCGTGGCCCCTCCCCCCTGGGCCGCCGTGGCGGAGGCGGTCGGGCCGTCCGGGCCCGTCACATCGTCGGTGTCTCCGGCTCGTCCCCGCCGTCCGGATCCGGAACCGGGATCGCCGCGGCAGACATGGTGGGGCTCGCGGAGGGCACCTCCACGGCGGGCGCGGTGGCCGTACCGGTGGGCGCGGTGACGCCGTCGACGGTGACGGTGACCGTGGCCTTGTCCGCGTCCACCGCACCGACGGTCACGGTCAGCTTGGCGGCGGTGTCGTGGAGGGTGGTGACCGCGCTGTCGCGGTCACCCGCGGACGCCGAGACCGGGGTGGCACTCCGGTAGGAGTCGCCGGACACCCGGTAGGCATAGACACCGTTCAGACGGCCGTCCAGGGTTCCTTCCGGCCGGCGGTACTCCAGGACCAACCGGTCCTTGCCCAGGGGCACTTCCAGGGCGCGTACGCCCTTGTCGCTGCCGTACAGGGGACGCAGGGCGAAGGTGCCGGAGGCGGTCACCCGCACGTGCTCGCCGGACGCGAGCCATCCGGCGTGGATGAGCTGCGTGGCCGACAGGCCGAGGGAGGAACCTCCGCCGCCCATGGGCGACTTCCTTCCCATCTCCGCCGGAGCGCCGCAGGCGCCCAGGTCCCCGCCTGCGCAGACCCGGCGCGGCTGGTGGGGCAGGCCGAGATTGTGCCCGAACTCGTGGGCGACAGCGGTCAACCCCACCCGGCCCTTGGGGGCCTTCAGCCAGCTCACCGGGCCGCCGACCTGTCCAAGTCCCGCCCAGGCACAGGGAGTCCGGGGCAGCACGATGGACAGGCTGTCGTAGTCCTTGCCCTTCGCCAGACCTCGCTGGGGCAGTTGACGTTCGATCTCCTGACGGACGGCACGCGGGTCGCAATTCGCGTGCCACGGCAGGGTCAGGGGCCCGATGACCTTGTCCGGGACCGCGGGAACGTACGAGAGACGGCCGCGGGAGACGGCCCGGTAGTAACTCTGGAGCGAGTCATCGACCCCGAAGTACCACTGCGCGATGCCCGCCTTGTCCGTTCCGGCCTCGGCATGGTGCACGTCCTCGAAGTCGGCGAGGACCACCAGGACGCGGTTGCTGCGGCTCTCGTCCGCGGCGGCCGGTGCGGCCCCGGTCACGGCGACGGACGCCAGTAGGGCGAAGGAGGCTGCCCCGGCCACGGCCCGGGCGATGGTGAACTGCATGGTGCTCGGCGCTCCTGCGTTGAAGAGATGTGGCACAGGGGGGACCGCGGTACGCGGATCCCCTCCTGCGCCGTGACTCATGCGTTATGCACCGGAGCCGGGCACCGCCGACTCCCCTGCGGACGACCCCGCCGCCGGAGAGCCCGGAAGCGGGCCATCCACATGTCGGGCCGATGGAATTCGACTGCGGCCGAATGCGGCTTCGACGGGCAGCGAATCCGCCCGCCGCCGGTCATCGCGCCCCGCAGAGGAACCTGCTGCAGTCCTCGGCCGGGATCCTGCCGGCCGTCTCTGTCATGGCCCCCTGCGATGATCACCGGCGTGTCAACAGGAGCGGAACAGAACATGGCCGAGCTGATTGAGCAGGGCGTCGCACGGGCCGCCGGGGCAATCGCGGCGAACGCACCGGTGGGATGGACGGAGGCGGTGCTGGTCAGCACCGAAGGCCTCTTCGGTCTCAACATCACCGGCCAGTGCACGCTGTCCGACGCGAGGACGCGATCGTTCCATACGAGCATCGACCTCCAGGATCTGCGTGACGTGGCTTCGGCAGTGGGTACCGCTCGCGGCTGGGACTGCACGCGGCTGGAAATACGGTGCCGGCCGTCCGGGGAGTACTCGCTGGTCGCGTCCCACGATGTCGTCTCACGCCTGCACGGAGAACGTCCGGGCTTCCTGGCCGTCCTGGACCGCAACTACCGGCTCTCCCCGGCCGGGTACGCCCAGGAGGAGGGCACGGCCGGCCCGGCAGGCGACCCGGACCTGGCCCTCGTCCGGCTCCGCGCCCACCTGGAGCGGCGTGCCGAAATCCTGGGGCGCTCCGAGACACTCCCACCGCCCGTGACCGAGGCGGCCCTCGCGGACGCCGAGCGGCGCCTCGGCCGACCGCTGCCCGCCGACCTGCGGGCGCTGTACCTGTTCGCGGACGGCAGCGGGGAGGACGCCTGCGGCCTGTTCGGCAACCTCGGCTGGGTACCGCTGGCCCGGCTGGTCGCCGCCAACGCCGGCCTGCGGGAACCGGTGTGGACCGGCTGGGAGAACAACTGGGACGCGGTCGTCCTGGACGCCGACCCGCCCGGTACGGTTCGGCGCTGCCGCGAGCACCCCGCATGGTTCCCGTTCGCCACCGCCGACGACGGCAACTACCTCGCGGTCGACATGTCCCCCGCCCATGCCGGACGGACCGGACAAGTGATCCAGATCGGCCGCGACTACTACGACGGTCCGCTCTACGTCTGCGACTCCGTCACCTCGCTCCTCGCCCGCTACCTGGACCTGCTGGACCGGGGCGCCTACGAGGTGGAGGGGGACGGCATCGACTACATCGACGTCATGGACGATTCCGACTCGTGCGAGTCCTGGGCCGATCCGGAGCTGCGATCCCGGGGAATCCCTCATGAGGTGTCGCCCGCTGTCCAGGCCGTTCTGATCCAGGTCAACGCACCTACCAGTCCGATGGATCTCGCCCCGCTCGCCACCGCGCCCCACCTGCGGAGACTCGAACTCGAGCGCCGCCCCGTCACCGACCTGTCCCCCCTCCGGGACCTGCCCGTCGAGTCCCTGGCCGTCGACCTCCCCGGCGGCGACCTCGCACCGCTCCAGGGCCACCGGCACCTCGGCTCGCTGGACCTCGCCACCACCACTGCGACCGACCTCACCCCGTTGCGCACGGCGCCGAAGCTGCGCGGCCTGGATCTCTCCCGGGCCGCGGTCCAGGACCTGACCGTGCTCGCGGACTTCCCGCACCTGCGCTACCTGGCCCTCACCGGCAACCAGTGGGCCGTCCTGCTGAACGAGGGCAAGGTGCCACCTTCGTTGGCCGCCGCCCGCCTGGCCGAGCGCGACGCGTCCCGCGACGAGGCGCTGTCCTGGGCGGCAAGGCTCGGACTGCCCGTCGGGACGCCGTTCGTCGTCTCCGGGACTTTCGCTGCGGACGATGCTGCGGCCGATGCGATCGGCCGCACCCGGTGGACGTCCGCCACCGGGACGGCCGAGGTCAGGCGGTCTGCTTCTCCGGGTGCAGGTCGACCGTGAGGTGCGGGCCGAGTGCGCGCAGGAAGTCCGGGGCGTCGAAGATCTCGCCGGCGGGGGCGACGCCGGTGGTCCTGGTGGCGCCGGTCAGGACGCGTTCGAGGGCCTCGGCGACCAGGGGTGCGGTGATGGCGTAGATGTCCTGGCCGGCGGCCGTGATCCGGCGTTCGGCCTTGCCCGAGCGAACGACGACGTCGACGAGGAAGGTCTGGTCCGAGCGTCCGCTCCCGTCGGCGGCGGTCGGGGCGGGCGTGTCGGGCGCGGCGACGTCGCGGACCGCCTCGGTGTTCATGTAGGTGGTCACCTCGGGGATGGACAGGTGCTGCGGGACGGTGACGACGTCCGCCATGGTGAACTCCCCGATCACCGACCGCGGTCCCATCGGCTCCGGGAAGGCCCACTCCAGGGTGGGCGCGGCGTCGCTGCGGCGCTCCCACTGTCCGCCGCTGTAGCGCAGGCGGTGGTCGCCGCGCCGCTCGCGGGAGACCGCGCCCGAGAGCCGGGTGCCGGCGGTGGGGTGCCAGCTGCTGAGCGCGTAGGCGATGTGCGCCTCGTCGGCCCCGGTCCAGTCGCCCATCGCGGCGGTGACGAGGAGGTCGCCGAGACCGCCGAAGAAGGCCATGGCCGGGACGACCACCGCTCCCGCGTCCCGGGCCCGCTCGCGGTAGTGGGCGAAGGTGTCGAGGTTGGCCTCCAGCTCGGCGGCCACGTCCAGGTACGGGATCCGCGCGCGCAGCGCGGCCTCGATCACGGGGCCGGTGGTCGAGGCGAACGGGCCGGCGCAGTTGATGACCGCCGCCGTTCCGGCCAGGGCCCGGTCCAGCGTGGCAGGGTCCTCGACCGACGCCGCCCGGGCCTCCAGCCCGTGCTCCTCGGCCAGTTCCGCCAAGGCCTGCGCGTTGCGCCCGGAGAGCACCGGGACGAACCCGCGTGCGACGAGCTCCGCGACCACGAACCGTCCGGTGCGACCGTACGCGCCGAACACCGCCACCAGCTGACCTGACCCCATGAGACTGCTCCCCGTCCACTCGAACACCCGCTGCGATGCCGGTCCGCTGCGGCCCGACACCCACATCCTGTCCTTGCGGCGGCACCCCGCACGAGTGTCGGAAACGACATGCCCCGTACAGTTTCGGACATGCCCGCTGTCGCGCTGGCCGTCACCGACGGCATGCTCCACTACGAACTGTCCGTGGCCGTCGAGGTCTTCGGATCCGATCTGACCCACCTCGTGGACCCCTGGTACGACTTCTCCCTCTGCGGGAGCGCTCCGGTGCGCGTCGGCCGCTTCCTCCTGGAGCCCGACCACGGACTCGACCAGCTCGCGCACGCGGACACGGTGATCGTCCCCGGCTGGGCCGACACGGACCGTGAGCCACCCGCCGAGCTGGTCGAGGCGGTGCGCGCCGCCCACGCGGCCGGTGCCCGCGTGGCCTCACTGTGCACGGGCGCCTTCGTCCTGGGCGCGGCGGGACTGCTCGACGGCAGGCGCGCCACCACACACTGGGCCCACACCCGGGAACTCGCCCGGCGCCACCCGGCGGCCGTCGTCGATCCGGACGTCCTCTACGTCGACAACGGCGATGTCCTCACCTCCGCGGGCAAGGCCGCCGCGATGGACCTGTGCCTGCACCTGGTCCGCCTCGACCACGGCTCGGCCGTCGCCAACAGGATCGCCCGACGCCTGGTCGTCCCGCCGCACCGCGACGGCGGCCAGGCCCAGTTCATCGCCACCCCCGTCCCCGACCCGGGCAACCACCCCCTGGGCGAGCTCTTCCCGTGGGCGCTGGAGCGACTGGACCAACCGCTCACCGTGGAGGACCTGGCCCGCCAGGCCCGCATGAGCTCGCGCCACCTCGGCCGCCACTTCAAGCACCTCACCGGCACCACGCCGCTGCAATGGCTCCACACCCAACGCATCCGCCACGCCCAGGAACTCCTGGAGACCACCGACGCCACCGTCGACACCATCGCCGCGACCACCGGCATGGGCACCGCCACCACCCTGCGGCGCCACTTCCACCGCAGTGTCGGCGTCCCGCCAGACACCTACCGCCGCACCTTCCGCCCCTGAAGCACAGCCCGAGACGCCGGTCGGCGGTGGCGGTGGCGGCGTCGGCGGCCCGTGGGCTCAGGCTTGTGCGGCCCGGCCGGAAGGACCGGGTGGCTGCGGGCGTACGCTGGAGGCCGGGCCCCTCGCGTCGACGAGCGTGAGGGGCCCGGCCTTCTCCGGCCGGTATTGATGCAGGTCAGGGCCCGGCGACGGTCCGGGTCCGGATCCGGGTCACGAGGATCGGGTCCGTTTCCCTGATGCTTGAGCGCGTTCAAGCTCTGGCGGCGGTGACCGGGTCGGCGCCCGGTACGACAGAAGGGCCCGGACCGCGCGTCGCGGTCCGGGCCCTGCCCTGTGCTTTTCTGCGACGGCGGTGCGTCAGCTCTTCGCGGTGTCGTCGCCCGCCTGCCCGGCCTCTTCGGCTGCGCCCGCCTTCTCGCGCATCTTGCGCACCAGCTCCGCCTTCTGGTCGGCCGCGCCCTGGCGGTCGAGGTTGCGGTGCGGACCGTTGTTCTGCCGCTCGGCGCGGGACAGCCTCTTGCGCTGGCCGCCGCCCATGCCAATGGGGTTGTTGATGTTCTTGCTCACGGTCAAGTGTCTCCGGTTGATGATGTGAAGTGATCTGCGGATTCATCGGTGGGGGACGGGCAGCGACGTCGAAGGATGTCAGCAGAGGCCCGTCACGCTCTCACTCGTGGATCGGCGTCTGGAGGAACAACAAGGACGTTACCCGGTTCCGCCCGCCCCGCACACCAACCTTCTCGCTGCCGCGGCGTCGTGCGGGCCTTCGCCCCTCACCCCGGGCCGGCCATTTCCCACGGGGAATCGCACAGCGCCGAGCCCTTCTGCTCAGTGCCGCCGATGCCACGGCCCGGGGCCGTGGCATCGGCGGCGATGCTCCGATCAGGCGTCGAGTGCCTGGCCCTCGCGCCGGACGAGCGGCGGTTCCACCGACCACGGGAAGTTGATCCAGTCGTCCGTACGCTTCCACACGTACTCGCACTTCACGAGGGAGTGCGACTTCTCGTAGATGACCGCGGACCGCACCTCGGCGACGTGGCCGAGGCAGAAGTCGTGCACCAGCTTCAGGGTCTTGCCGGTGTCGGCGACGTCGTCGGCGATCAGGACCTTCTTGTCGGTGAAGTCGATCGCCGCGGGGACGGGCGCCAGCATGACGGGCATCTCCAGGGTGGTGCCCACACCCGTGTAGAACTCCACGTTCACCAGGTGGATGTTCTTGCAGTCCAGCGCGTACGCCAGGCCGCCCGCCACGAACACACCACCACGAGCGATGCTCAGGATGAGGTCGGGCTCGTACCCGTCGTCGGCGATCGTCCGGGCAAGGTCACGCACCGCCAGGCCGAACTTCTGATAGGTCAGGTTCTCTCGCACATCAGTCACAGCGCCCAGTCTCCTCGGCAGTCGGCCCGGCACCGCACACCGGCACGCCGGGCAGGTCCACGGAGGAGCCGTCCGCGCGGGCGTCTCGGGCGAGCCGGGGCGGTTCGTCCTCAGGTCGCCCAGGGCAGCCGTACCGCCTCGACGCCAGTGTCGTTCAACAGGGCCTCGACGAGGGCCGAAGGGCCGGCGACCTTCGTGGCCCACAGGTCGTAGTCGGTGCACAGGACCCATGAGCGGTCCTCGGCCCAGAGGTTGGCGGGGCTGAAGTCGGTCAGGTCGGCCTCCGGGATGTCGTAGAGGCTCGCGGCGTCGCCGAGCCGCCCCGCCCGCACGTGGAGGTTGTCGAGGTCGAAGGCCCCGAGCGTCATCGGGTTGTAGTAGGCCAGGCAGCGGGTGTCCGGGCCTGCGGGGCTGTGCGCCGTGAGGATGTCGATCAGCCTGATCCAGGTCTCGCGGTCCAGGCTCCCCTCGGTGGGTGGGGCGATGCCGAGCGGCCAGCTGCCGTTCGTCCTGACCGAGGGGAAGCAGTGGTAGGCGGGCAGCAGGCCATCGGGCACAACGGGGTCGCCGGTACGCCGGGCCAGTTCCGCCCAGGGCAGGCGCCGCCAGCCGGGGCCCGGGTGCCCGGCGCGGCCCAGACCGCCCCCGGTGGTGACGGTGACGGCGTCGAGGTCGATGCCCCCGACGATGTCGCGCGGGGTGCTCCCCTCCGCCAGCCGTGCCCGGTGGTAGTCGTGGTGCGTGACGGCACGCGGCCCACGCTCGTGCTCGTACATGGCATTCAGCACCCACGCCGCATCGGGCATAGCCGGCGGCATGAACCCGGTCAGGCCGTCGCCGCACAACTCGAACAGCCAGTCCGTCGCACCGCCCGGCGCGAGGGGCCACAGGTCTGACAACGGGCTCGGTTCCTCGGACACGGATCCATTGTCCCCGCCGCCGCCACGGTCAGCGCGAGGGGGCCCTCGGAGTCGGCCGTAGGGCAGGCGTTACCCGCTGTCAGACCCCCGTGAGAGCATCGACGGTCAACGGGTCGTAGGGGCGATTCACCGATGTCTGCGAATGGCGGGGGTTTCTGATGGACGCGACGGAGTCGGCGCAGGCCCGCGTCGAGGACGCGGGCGGTGTCCTGGTCGCGCCTTCGGCGGTGCGGGGCCATGACGTGGTGACGCGGTTCCTCGGGTCGGTCGTCACGCCGGAGGAGCTTGCCTCCGGTGCGGTCGAGCTCGCGCGGAAGACCGTCTACCTGTGCGGCGACATCTCCGCGATCAGTGGCCTCCCTCTGCGGGCGGCCGCGCGGGTGTTCGTGGTGCGGGAGCTGTCGCACGGCTACGGCGGGGACGGGGGCGAGGGCGTCGACGCGTTGTGGAGTGTCGTCGGGCTCGGCCGGGTTCCCGTCCGGGTGCACGGTGTCGGCGTGTACTACCCGCGGTTCTTCGAACCGGACGCCGATCACTTCGGGCGGATCAGTGCGGAGCACGCGTTCCAGTCGCTGACCGAGTCCACCAAGCCCGGGACGGCCCGTCGCAGCGGGATCTATCTCACGCCGGTCACGCGGGACGGTGACGAGCTGCATTTCCGGCTGCTGCGGTGCTCCACGAACCTGTCGGGGCCGACCGAGGGCTTCGGCCCGACCGACGCGGGTGTCGTCGAGGCGCTGAACCGCGAGGCCGCCGCCGTGTTCCGCGGCCAGGCGCCGCTGAACCACGTCCTCGCCCAGATCTACCACAACACCGGGGCCACGGACGGGCGCAAGCAGTCCAAGGCGAGGATCTCGGCCCATGCCGACAAGACCAAGGACATGCCCGTCAACGGCATCATGGCCTTCTGCACCTTCTACGACCGGCTCGACGGGCTGCGGCCGCTGGCCCAGGATCCCTTCGACCTCGGTGTGAACGGTGTCAGTGGGCTGACCAGGCTCCGCTTCCACCTCAAGGACCAGGCAGCCGTGCCCGACGGGACCGCGCTGCCGCCGCAGTTCACACTGACCCTCCACCCCGGGTCCGTGTTCCTCGTGCCACTGTCCACCAACCGCCTCTACACGCACGAGATCCGGCCCTCGTCCTTGGACGCAGAACTGCTCCCGACCCGCCTGGGGTACGTGGTGCGCTGTTCGAGTGCCGAGGCCGTGCACCGGGACGGCCGCACGTTCCTCAAGACCGCCGGGGATCCGGTCCCGCTGGAGCCGCCCACACCCGCCGGCATGGACGAACTGCGCCGGCTGTACGCCGAGGAGAACAGGTCCTCGTCCTTCATCGACTACGGCGACGGATTCCGTTTCAGTATGAACACGGGAGACTACCTTGCCCCCCACCCCTAGCATCCCGGACCAGGTCCGCTCGTACGATCTGCCGACCGACGGGAACCTCTTCGCGGAGCTCTCCGCGTCGGCCCGCCTGGAGGGCACGGGCAAGGGCCGGCAGGGCGCCACACTCACCCGGATCGACGGGACGGACGGTGTGCCGCTCGTGCGCACCACCACCCGCTACGGCGGCCCGGTGCAGCGCTTCCGGGCGGTGCACGAGCGGCTGGCGCGGCGGATCCAGGAGCGTGCCGGGCTCGCGGTCGGCTTCAACAACGCGCTCATCGAGACGTACACGAACGCGTACACCACCATGGGCAGCCATTCCGACCAGGCCCTCGACCTGGCCGACGACTCGTTCATCGCCGTGTTCTCCTGCTACCGGTACCCCGAAACGGACCCGCCGCGGAAGCTGATCGTGGAACCGAAGGGGTCCGGTGGCGAGGCGTTCGGGGTCCCGCTGCTCCACCACGGTGCGGTCGTGTTCTCCGTCGAGTCGAATCGGCGGCTCAGGCACCGGATCGTCCTGGACGCGCCGGCCCGGACCGCCGACAACCAGTGGCTGGGCGTGACCTTCCGGACGTCGAGGACTCTGCTCCGGTTCCGTGACGGGCTTCCTTACCTGCCGCAGGGCGAACCCCTGGTCGCGGCGGACGAGGACCAGCGGCAGGAGTTCTTCCGGCTGCGGCGGCGCGAGAACCGTGAGGCGGACTTCGTCCAACCGCTGCTGACGTACACCATCAGTGCGGGCGATCTGCTGCCGCCCGTCTGACGCTGCGGGGCCCGTCCGCCCCGGGCGGGTTTCCGGGGGCGGACGGGCCGTCGGCATCGACGGGAGCGCGCCGGTCGGGAGGGATCAGCCGGCGGCAGCGGTGGTCGGCGCGCTGAAGGTCTCGCGAGGGCCGAAGTCGGTGTAGGTCAACGCGATGGTGCTGGTGACGGCCGTGCCACCGGTGGTCATCTTCATGGACTGCGTCTGGGCCAGGACGCGGCCGGCCCGGTCGATCCAGACGTCGATCTGCTTGCCGCCGTCGACGCCCTTGTCGACCATCTTCTGGTACTCCGTGGGGTCGATGGCCTTGACCTGGGCTGCCGTCAGGCGAGCGCCGAGGTGGTAGGCGGGGACGCCGTTCTTCTGCTCCATGCCCTTGCGGGCCGCGGGACCGGCCTCGACGAGGGCCTTGACGTAGACGGTGAGGTCGTCGGCCCGGGCCTTGTCGCCGCGCTCCTCGGCGCGCCAGGCGCTGCCCGGCTTGGTCCTGTCACGCATGAAGATCGTTGTGCCGGTGTTGACCGTCTCCATCCAGAGCGCCGGCTCGTCGCTGTCGGCGAGCGTCATCTTCGTCTCGGTCCGGCCCTCACGGGTCGGCGTGTTGTAGTTGACCCGGCCGGTACCGGCGAGAACGGATCCCACCTGTCCGCCCGCCGTCGCGGTGGTCTTCATGGTCTCGGTGGCGGCGTACGGCGTCCGGTCGGCGTTGGCCAGGGCGACGGCGGGGTCGAACGCCCCTGTGGCGTCGACCGGGGCGCCGGTGGGAGTCGCGGACGCGGTCGGCGTCGGGGTAGGCGTCGACGTCGGCGTCGGCGTCGGGACAGGTGTCGGCGTGGCGCTCGCGGTCGCGGTCGCGGTGGGCGTCGCGCTCGCGGTGGCCGGGGCGCCGGCGGCCGTCGGCGCGGACTGCGCGTCTCCGTCATTGCAGGCGGCGACTGCGGAGAGGGCGAGCAGCGTGGCGGCGGCGGTCAGGGTGGTACGGCGGATCGTCACAAAGGTCTCCGGTCGGGTGGATCAACAGGAGAACACTTTCACGAAACCCACCCATCATTCGACGGGTTTCCGACGCGCCCGTGCCACCGCGAGCTCGCTACGGAGTCGGCGACGGTCGGGCGGCGTCGGAGCCGCGCGAGGCGCTGTCAGGGGTGGGCGGTGCGCCAGGCGGTGGCGAAGAGGGTGGGAAGGGGGCCGGTGGGGACGAGGACGGCGTGGGCGGTGCCGACGCGTTCGGGGGCGAGGGTGAGGTGGGCGAGTTTCGCGGTCTCGACGGGGAGTCGGGGGGCTTTCAGGTCCAGCCAGGGCCCGGGGAGGAAGAGGGTGCGGCCGGCGCGGGGGCGACGGGCGGTGAGCACCAGGCCGGTGGCGCACAGCCGCTGCTGGGCGGCCTTCAGCGTGGCCGGGGTCCAGCCCGTCCACCGGCGGACCTGGCGGTCGGTGGGGTCGGGCAGGGCGAGCAGCATCAGGTAGAGCGCGGCGGCGTCCGTGGGCAGGTCGAGGGCGCTCGCGCAGGCGGCGACGACGTCCGGCGCGCTGCGGCGCGGGTCCTGTTCCCAGCCGGGGGTGCAGTGGGCGTCGGCGGCGAGGTGGTGGCCGAGGGCAGCCAGGTCGCCGGACAGCAGGATGCGCAGATCGGCGAGGGCGGGCAGGCCGGACCCGGCCGGCCGGGCCTGTGAGGGCTTCAGCTGGTCGTAGTAGTCGTCGAGCGCGTCCAGGACCGGGTCGTCGGCACCCGTGAGCAGGCCGGGGCGGACCAGGACGTGCCACTGGCCGGTGGCCGGTTCGTCCACCACCTCCACGCCGGGCAGGTCGGCCGGCGGGGGTGACGGCCTGCCGGTGGCGCTGCGGCGGTCGACGGAGAAGAGCCGCCACGCTGCTCGGGGTTCTGCCCGGTCGGACGCGTGCTCGGAGGTGTGGTCGGAGGTGACGCGCAGTGCGGCCGCGGCGAGTGCGGGGCGCAGCGGGTGGCCGGCGGGCGTGCGGTAGGCGAGCCAGGCCATCGCGTACGGCGAGGCGTACGGCGCGGGTGCGAAGTCGGGGTCGGGGTCGCGGTCGGAATCGCCGTCGGGACCGCCGTTGGTTGCGAGGGCGGCGGCGAGCAGGGCCTCCGGGCGGCGGCAGCGCCTGCGCAGGCCCGGCGGGACCGGGTCGACGGCCGGTCCGGGGCCCGTCGGTGCCCATTCGCCGGTGGGGAAGCGGATCTCGCGCCGGGCCAGGGCGAGAAGCTCGGCCTCGACCGGCGGCGCGCCGTACCGCTCGTGCCACCAGGCCACCGCGCGGTCGACGTCCGGCCCGTGCGTCCACAGGCGCTCCGGCTCGGTGGGCACCAGCCGGGTGCGGAACTCCCGGACGGCGTCGGCCCCGATCCGTCGGACGATCTCCTTCTCGGCGGCGCTCCGGGAGTCCCGGTGGTGGGTGCGGACGGCGAGCAGGGCGCCCGCCTCGGCCGGGGTCAGGGCGAGCCGTTCGGCCAAGCGCTCGACCGTTCCGGGGTGGGTGGGCAGCGGGCCGCGCTCGGCGAACAGCTCCAGATAGGCGTGCAGCAGGTCGGGGTCGATCTGCTGGGCCAGATCAACGCCGGTACGGACCTCGCAGCCGGCGGCGGCCGCCGGACCGTCCTCGGGGAAGGTGCCGCCGGGGGCGTACTCCAGCAGCACGGCCTGGTGGAAGCTGCTGTGGAGGACCAGCGTGGTCGACAGCGCGGTCCGGAAGAGGTGGCCTGCCGGCGGGGTGGGCCGGCGGTCCGGGCGCGAGACGTTGACGGTGCGCCAGCGGCCCGGGCCCCGCTCCGCCACGAACGGCAGGTCGGCGTACTCGCGCAGCCGCCCGGGGCTCGTGGCGTCACCGCGGAGCAGCTCGGTCTGCCAGTCGACGACCAGGTAGGGGAAGGCGGCGGACACGCCGGGGACGATCGTGCTGGGACGGTCGAGGTCGCCGCCCCAGAGGGGACTGCTCGTGGCCGCCTCGCGCAGCAGGCGGCCGACACGCACCCGTGCCGGGGTGGCGGGGGCGGAGGCCGGCTCGGCGGGAGGGTCGGCCGGCGCGGGAGGAGCGGGAGGAGCGGGAGTGGGAGGGTCGGCGGGCACCGCGGCTGCGGGGGTGAGCAGCGGCACCAGGTGCGCCAGTCCGTCCCGGCAGTTCGCGGCGATCTGCACCAGGCGGGCGAACTCGCGGCCGACCCGCTCCTCCTCGATCCCCAGGAGCCGCCCGATCCGTTGGCGCACCGAGCCGGCGGCGGCGTCGCGGAACACGGAGCGCGCCTCGACCGCGCCGAGCAGCAGGTCGGCGCCCGCCCGGTCGAGCGCGGGCTCCGGGGCCTCGGCCCGCACCGCGTCGAGCAGCAGGGCCGCGACGTCGACGGCGGCCAGCCGCCGGGCCCGGCCCGGGTCGGCGAGCGGTACGGCGGCGGCGCCGATGTGCTGGAAGCGGGCGAGCGTCAGCGCTGCCCCGTCCAGGTCGAGCACCGGCAGCTCGGCGAGTTCCTCGTCGCACCACTGCGCCAGCACGGCGCGTCCCGGTTCGGTGTCCACCAGGGTGGGGACCTTCGCCCACCCCTTGGGGTCGTGCGGCTGGTACCAGAGGTTGTCCGCGTCACCGCCGTTGGTCAGCTCGAACTCGGCCCGCAGCAGAGCCCGCAGCTCGCGGGCGAACCTCGGATCGGCGCACAGCGAGGACAGCCCGGGGCGCGGCGCGGTCTCGACGCGGTAGAGGTGCGGGTCGGCGAGCCGCGGCGGCGGGTCGGCAACCGGCGCGCCCGCGGCCAGCAGCAGGTCCAGCACACCCAGCCGCAGGACCGGGCTCCCCGACACCCGCCGGTCCCACCGGCTCGGGTACGGCAGGTCGACGGGCACGCCGTCGGCCGCGATCCGGGGCGCCAGCAGCGCGGCGATCCGGTGCACGACCGGCCTGGCGCCCGAGCGGGGCGAGCGGTCGGCCAGGAGGACGAGGGCGCGCAGCCAGTCGGCGGCGGTACCGGGTGCGGCGGTGCCGGGTACGGCGGTACCGGGTGCGGCGCCGCCCGTGTCGGCGGCGGCGGTGAGGTGCGCCAGCGCGCCGGTCCGCTCCAGGTAGTCGAGGGTCAGGTCCGCGTCCGGCATCCCGGGCTGCGGCCCCGCCGCGACCACCTCCCGGGCGAGGTGCGGACGTTCGGCCAGGACCAGTTCCCAGGCGGGGTCGGCGAGCAGCGCGGCCCAGAACTCGCGGGCGGCCGTGTGCCACAGGTCGCGGGCCGGCAGCAGCCGGCCGGCCAGTCGGGCGAGCTCGCGGGCCGGGTCGAGGCCGGCGGCTCGGGCGGTGCGCACGAGGTCGGTGGCGAGTCCGGGGCGCGGGCCCTCGCGGAGCGTGCGGTCGCCGAGCAGGGCGAGCGTGCGGC
>NZ_JAIY01000011.1:211629-218873 GCF_000710405.2 Kitasatospora sp. MBT66
GTCGGCGCCGCGCGCGGTGACCTGCCGGAGGCGTTCGCGCAGCGCCGTCTCCGTGAGTGCGCCGGCCGCGTCCGCGGCGGCGTAGCGGGCGTCCAGCCACTCCTGGTCGACCTGCTCGCCCGCGGTGCGCTCCGCCGTCCTCGCGCGGGCGAACCACGCCGCCGCGTCGGCCCGCTCCCCGCCGTGGCGCAGGCACAGGTCGGCGACGCCGTCCAGGAAGCAGCGCGAGAGCGCCGGCTCGGCGGCGGCGATCGCCTTCAGTACGGCGTCGACGTCGCGCTTCACCCACACCCGCCACGCCGAGGTGGCCTCCTCCAGGCGCTCGACGTACCGCAGCACCTCCTGCTCGCGGGCGGGATGCCCGGCGAGCGCGGACTCGGGGAACGGCATCGCTCCGTCGGCCGGCAGCCCGGTCGCCGCCAGGGCGCCGACCGGCTCCCAGCCCTGGTGCGCCATCAGGCGGTCGCGGTGGCGTGCGGCGTCGACGGTGGTGAGCAGTACGCGCTCCGCGTCGGGCAGGGCGGGGTGCCGGTAGCGGCGGGCGAGCAGCCCGCTGTCGCCCTCGGGCTCCCCTACGGAGGGCTTGAGTCCGGCCCGCGCCAGGGCCTCCGCCCAGGCGGCGTCCGCCGAGAGCAGGTCCACCGCCCGGTCCGGCACCGCGACGCCCTCGCGGACCAGCCGTTCGGCTTCCTGCTCGCACCTCCTGCGGTGCGCCTCGGCACCGGCGGCGAGCGCGACCAGCCCTGGCAGGCCGGGATGTCCCGCCAGCGCGGGCGGCACCTTCTTCAGGACCCGCCCGCGTTCGTTGCGGAAGACGAGCTTCGCGTCCTCCAGCCGCGCGACGTAACCCTGCGCACCGATCTCCCCGACCATGACCCGCCACTCCCCCGTGCTGTTCGGCGGCCGGGCAGTGATCGTCCGGCCGCTCCGGCAGCCTAGCGATCACCTCCGACAGGGCGACGTCGCTCCTGCATCGGTGTTCAAGGTCGACAAAGCGATGAATGTATGATCATCCGATGCACCACGATGTCATCGACGGCGTCCCCGTCATCTGGACCGAGACGCCCGGCCCGCTCGAAGCCACCCTGATGTTCGGCTGCGGGGTCCAGGACGAGACCTTCCGCACCCTCGGGGTGACGCACCTGGTCGAGCACCTGGCGATGAGCACGCTCCCCCGGCTGCACTTCGAGCACAATGCCTCCGTCAGCCTCTCGATCACCGACTTCACCTGCACCGGCCGCGCGGAACAGGTCGTCGACTTCCTCGCCCGCGTCTGCACCGCCCTCACCGAACTGCCCCTGGAGCGGATCGAGAAGGAGGCCGGAGTGCTCGCCGCCGAGGGCAGCGGCGTGGCCGACCCGGTCACCGGCGAACTGCTGTCGATCCGTTACGGCACCCAGGGTCTCGGGCTGGCCTCCTTCGGCGGACCCGGCGCGGACCGGATCCCGCTCGACGCTGTCCGGGAGACCGTCGCCCGCCACTTCCACGCCGGCAACGCCGTCCTCGCCCTGACCGGCCCTCCGCCGCAGGGCCTGCGCCTCCCGCTGCCCCCCGGCGCCCGCACCGCCCGCGCGCCGCACCCGGCCCCGCGCCGCACCGACCCGTCCTGGCACCGGGCCGACGTTCCCGGTCCCGGTCTGCTGCTCTCCTGCGACCTCAACGACCAGGCGATGCTGCTCGCCACCCACGTCCTCTCCCAGCGCCTGACCGACACCGTCCGCCACGAGCACGGCCTGAGCTACGACGTCGGCGGCACCGCCGTCTACGTCGGCCCCGGCCGCGGCGAGCGCAGCGTCCAGTTGGACGTCCGCGAGGGCCAGGAGAAGCGCGTCGCCGAACTGCTCTGGCAGGAGGCACTGCGCCTCGCCGAGGAGGAGCCCACCGAGGCCGAACTGGCCGAGGAGCGGCAGGCCGCCCGGGAGTTCCTGACCGACCCCCGCACGCTCGACATGGAGGTTGCCGAGCGCGCGGCGGACCTGCTGCTCGACGAGACCCATCTGGACGCCGCGACCAAGCTCGCGCAGCAGGCCGAGGTGACCCCGGCGCAGGTGCGGGAGGCTTTCGCGGCGGCGATGGAGACGGCGCTGCTGCTCGTGCCCCACCAGGTGGAGCAGCTGACACTCGGCCGGCCCGACCGCTCGGCCTTGCCCGCCGCCGACTGCTCCGAGCGCACCGCGCTGCCCGCCGGGCCGCAGTACCGGCCGCCGCTGCTCGCCCGGGCACGGTTCGGCGCGGCCCGTAAGGTCCGCCTCGTGGTGAACGCCGACGGCGCGTGGTGGCAGGACGAGGAGGGCCAGGTCCACGGCTTCCCGTACACCGAGGTGGTGGGTGTCGAGGTCCACGACGGCGGCCGCATCCTGCACGGCCTCGGAAACTGCTTCGTCCCCGTGACCCCCGAGCTCTTCGCCGGCCTCGGCCCCGCCCTCGCCGCCATCGACGCCGCCGTCCCGGAAACCCTGCGGTTCCCGCTCTCGGCCCTGCGCGCCACCGGGTGACCCGAGCCGGCGTCCACCGCCCCGCCACGGAACCGGCGTCCGTCCTTCCCGGGATGCGGCGCACCGCCTGCGCGCCGGCCGCCGCACACGGGAGATGACCCTCAGCCTGTTCGAGCCGGCCGAGGAGGGGTGGGTCCCGCACCGACCGGCCGCTTCCACCTCCGGTTCTGCCGATGGTGCGGGCCCGCCGCGTGTCGCGCGGTGGATCGGGTGGGGGGCGTCCACCGGCGGGGGCAGAATGAGGCATGCGCGCAAGCCCCGGTCCGGTCGGTCCGTCGTCGGTGGGACCAGGTGGGGCCGCTGTGCGGGGGGAGCACTGGTGGCCGGTTTCGGTGGCGGTGGTGAGTGCCGGGCTGCTGCACGTGGCGCTGCCCGCGTCGTACCGGGTGGACCCGGTGTGGGTGGTGCCGGTGGTGCTGTTCACCCTGCTGGTGGTGCTGGTCGTCGGCGATCCGGGGCGGATCGACCGGCAGAAGGCCTGGCTGCGGGTGGTCACCGAGACCGTGATCGCCTTCATCACCGCCTCGAACCTGTATGCCGGGATCCACCTGGTGTCGGACATCCTGACCGACAACAAGCTGTTCGCCGACAACGCCACCGGCCTGCTGGCGACCGGTGGCGTGACCTGGGTGACGAACGTGATCGCCTTCGCGCTCTGGTACTGGGACCTGGACCGCGGTGGCGCCGCGGCCCGTGCCCACCGGCCCGCCACCGGACCGGCGTTCGTGTTCCCCGAGATGCAGCACACGGCGTACGCACCGGCCGGCTGGGTGCCGGTCTTCGCCGACTACCTGTCGCTGTCCTTCTGGACCGCGACCGCGTTCAGCCCGACCGATGTCTCCGCGATCAGGCGGTGGGCCAAGCTGCTGATGATGGTCGAGGCCGCGACCTCCCTGATCGTGGCGACGCTGGTGATCGCCCGCGCGATCAACATCCTGCAGTGATCGACATCCTGTGGTGAGGCGGGGGTTCGCGGGTCCGGCCCCGGCTCGGACGGGCCGGGGCCGGACAGCGGGTCGGCCGGGTCAGCAGGGGCCGCAGCCGGGGGGCGGGCAGGCGGGGGCGGGCTTGACGCAGACGGTGACGGAGTCGGTGTTGTCGGCGCGGTGGAGGTCGGTCTCGGTGGCGTGCGCCGTCGCGGTGTTGGTGACGGCGCCCGGGGCGGTGGCCTTGGCCCGGAGGGTGAGGGTGGCGGAGGCGCCCGCGGCCAGCGTCCCGACGCTCCACACGCCGGTGCCGGGGGCGTAACTGCCGCTTCCCGTCTCGGCGGAGAGGAAGGCCAGGCCGGCCGGGAGGGGGTCGGTGACCGTGACGCCGGTGGCCGTGTTGGGTCCGGCGTTGCGGACGGTGACCCGGTAGGTGACGGTCTGGCCGACGGTGACGGTGGTCTCGTCGGCGGACTTGGCGACGCTCAGGTCGGCCGCCGGGAGGACCTCGGTGTCGGCGGGGCCGGAGGTGGCGGTGAGGGGTTCGGGGGTGGCGCCGAGCCGGTTCTCGTAGGTGGCGGTGGCGGTGTTGGTGAGGTGCCCGCCGGCGCTGTCCTCGTCGATGGTGACCCGGTACTCCACCGTGGTGCCGTTCGGCAGGGTGTCGGTGTTGGGCAGGCTGCCGCCGTGCCCGGCGGTGGCGCCGTTGCCGAGGTTGAACGTCACCCGGTTGGCCACCGGGTCGTAGGAGGCCTGGTCGTCACCCGGCCGGTCGGTCTTCGCCCCGGCGTTGGGGCCGTTGACGATGCGCAGGGTCCCGGGCAGGTAGGTGGTGCCGTCCGGGACGGTGTCGGTCAGGACGAGGGCCTCGGCGTTGCCACCGCCCTCGTTCCTGGCGACGATCCGGTAGGTGATGGTGTCGCCCACCTGGAGGGGACCGTCGGGGATCGCGGACTTGGTGAGGGTGACGGCGGGGGCGGTGCCGAAGAAGATGCCGTCGAGGAAGTTCCCCACCGACTGGTTGCCGCCGGCGGAGGCGACCGAGCGGAAGGCGAAGCGGGTGACGGTCTGCCCGGCCGGCACGGTGTAGGTGCCGGAGTAGAAGCCCCAGGCGGTGGTGCCGTCGGTGAACTGGCGCTGCTGGACGACCGCGGCGGGCCGGCCGATGTCCAGGGCCATGGTGTCCTGGCCGAGCCGCCCCCGGTGGTAGAGCCGCCAGTACAGCGTGGCGCCCGGGGTGGTGGGCAGGTCCTGGTAGAGGGTGGAGACCTGGTTGGCGTTGAGCTCGGCGAACTGGGCGCCGTCGGCGGAGGGGACGCCGTTGAAGCCGTCGTGCCAGAGCTCGATGAGGTGGTCGGTGGCGGTGGTCAGCCAGCCCGGGACGCGGTTCGGGCTCTGGGTCTGGGAGGCGTCGGGCAGCAGCGCGTTGCTGCCCGCGGCGACGGCGGGCTGCTCGAAGCTGCCGTTCACGAGAGTGATGCGGGACGGGGCGGGAGTGGTCACGTTCTTCCCCTTTGTTCCGGTGCCGGGATCCGGTGGCATCCGCCTTCAGGGTGCGGCAATGGTTCTTGTACGGACGAGAGCGCGGGCAGCGGCTCCCGGAGCACGCGTGGGCGCGAACCGCCCCGGATCGCGCCCCGCCCCGCCGCGGCCGCCGCGCGGTTCACCGTTCCGGCGGTTCCTGCCCACAGAGGCAGCGCCGACCAGCACCGGGGGCACCGGCCCCGGATTTCGTTGACGCTCCGTCAAGAGCTGGCCGAGGCTGGCCGCGGGCCGCACCGGCCCGCACCTCCCGTGCAGCACCAGCACTCCCCAGGAGCAGTGATGAACAGGATCAGGACCGCCGTCGTGGCCCTCGCCGCCGTGGCCACCCTCGGACTGGCCTCGTCCCCCGCCCTCGCCCAGAGCCAGGGCGACGACCGGGGCCAGGCCCAGCCGGCGCCCCGGCCCAAGACCTGCAACGCGAGCGGCGGCACCTTCTTCTGCGGCGGCGACTACGGCGACGGCAAGACCTACGTCACCCTCTCCGACGGCACCAAGCAGCTGTTCGTGATCGGCACCGACTTCAACGTGTGGACGACCTGGTTCCCGCCGAAGGGCGCGCAGGCCGCGTGGATGTCCCTGGGCGGCGACCACGACTTCGCCAACAAGGTCAAGATCGTGAACAAGAAGGGCAACGCCTTCAGCATCGGCTCGCGCTCCTTCACCATCGGCGCGGACCTCTTCCGCGACCGGGACGCCGGCGGCAACTGGGGCGGCTGGTGGACCAAGGCCGTCCCCCGCGGCTGACCTCCGGGGCCCCGACCCCGGCCCGGCCCGGCACACCGCGTGCCGGGCCGGGCTGGCATCGGGCAAGGACGCTTCTGCCGTCGGCGTCGCCCCTCGATCCGCACCCTTCGCTCGCGGACGAACTCCGTGGCCGCAGCGACACGGAAGAACTCCATAGGCGCCGGGGCCGGTTCTGCGGCAGGCTCGGAGGTCCGGGTCGGGCAGGAGCGGACGAGGTGGCGAACATGACAGGATCGACGGTGCGCGCGAACGAGACCACGGTGCCGGTGCTGCCGTGCGTGTCGGTCGACGAGACGCTGGAGTTCTACCAGGCGCTCGGGTTCGAGGTCACCTACAAGCAGACCCGGCCCTACGTCTACCTGGCACTGGAGTGGAGCGGGTTCGCGCTGCACTTCGGGACTCCGCCCAAGAACCTGGAGCCGAGCCACGAGGACGGCGGCGCCTGCCTGGTCCTGGTCGACGAAGTCGCGGCGTACCACGCCGAGTTCACCCGGGCCCTGCGCGCCGCCTACGGGCGGACGCTGTCCACCGGCCGGCCGCGCATCACCCGGTTCAGGCCGGGGGCCAGCCGCTTCACCCTCGTCGACCCGTCCGGGAACTCGATCATCTTCATCCAGCGGGACGAGCCCGCGGAACTGGAGTACGGCGGCTCGAAGGACCTCACCGGACTGGCCAAGGCGCTCGACAACGCCCGTGTCCTCAGCGAGTTCAAGAACGACGACCGTGCCGCGCTGCGGGTCCTGGTCACGGCCCTGCGCCGGCACGGGGACACCGCCGCGCCGTTGGAGGTCGCCCTGACGCTTGCCACCCTGGTCGAGCTCGCCACCGCGATGGAGGAGACCGACGGTGTCGACGAGTGGCGCCGTCGGCTGAACGCGCTCGACCTCACCGAGGCCGAACGTCACCGGGCCACCTACGGGCTCCGCGACGCCGAGGCGCTCCGGCTGCGGCGCGGCGGCGCGGCCCCGGGAGAGGGAACCGTCGGCACACCCTGACGTTCCGTCGGAGCGCGAGGCCGGCCGCCACCGGGCCGGTCGGGCTTCGCGCGGGTTCGTAGGATGGGGGCGAGGCTCCTGGGGAAGGGGCTCTGCCAGGGGATACGCGGCGGAGGATGCGTGATGGAGCAGGACGCGACGCGCCGGTTGCTCGGGCGGCAGCGGGAGGCGGAGACGCTGGAGCGGCTGCTGCGCGAGGTGCGCGACGGGCGGAGCCGGGTGGTGGTGCTGCGCGGTGAGGCGGGGATCGGCAAGTCCGTGCTGCTCGACCACGTGGCCGCCGGGGCGGCGGGGATGCGGGTGGTCCGCACGGAGGGCGTCGAGGCCGAGTCGGAGTTCGCGTACTCGGGCCTGCAGCGGCTCTGCGCCCCGCTGCTGACGCACCTGGACGGGCTGCCGCCGGTCCAGCAGGACGCGCTGCGGGTGGCGTTCGGCCTGAGCGGCGGGCCCGCGCCCGAGCTGCTGCTGGTCGGGATGGCGGTGCTGGGACTGTTCGCCGAGGCGGCGGCCGGGAGCCCGCTGGTGTGCCTGGTCGACGA
>NZ_JAIY01000011.1:220390-290157 GCF_000710405.2 Kitasatospora sp. MBT66
CTGGCCGCGACGGGACTGCTCAGTGCCTGTCAGGGGCGGGAGCGCTCGGCCCTGGAGGCGCTGGAGACACTGGAACGGGAGGGCGAGCGGCGCGGCCTGGGCCGGTCGATCGCCGTGGCCGCGTACGCGCGGGCGGTGCTCCACAACGGCCTGGGCAACTATCCGCTCGCGCTGGACGCCGCACAGCGGGGCCTGGAGTACCAGGACCTCGCCGTGCACCACTGGACCTGCCTGGAACTGGTCGAGGCGGCGACCCGCGTCGGCGGCCCCGACGCGCAGGCACAGGCGCGCGAGGCACGGGAGCGGCTGGCCGACCGGAGCCTGGCCGGCACCCCCTGGGCACGCGGCGCGGCGGCGGTCGCCGACGCCCTGACCGGTCCCGAGGAGCACGCCGAGGACCGCTACCGGGACGCGATCGAGCACTACGACCGGGGCGGGCTCCGGGTGTTCGAGGCCCGGACCCGGCTCCTGTACGGCGAGTGGCTGCGCCGCCGCAACCGGCGGGCCGAGGCCCGTACCGAGCTGCGGACGGCGCACGGGGCCACCACGGCGATGGGCATGGAGGCGTTCGCGGAGCGGGCCCGGCGGGAACTGCTCGCCACCGGCGAGACCGTCCGCCGCCGGGCCGTCGACGCACCGGCCCTGACGCCGCAGGAGACCCAGATCGCCCGGCTCGTGGTCGCCGGGCACTCGAACGCGGAGATCGGGGCCCAGTTGTTCATCAGCCCCCGGACGGTCGAGTGGCACCTGCGCAAGGTCTTCGTCAGGCTGGGGATCGCCTCCCGCCGCGAGCTCGACGGGGCGCTGTCCGGCGGGCGGTGACCACGCTCCGGCCCGGCAGGTCCTACAGCCGCCCCGGTCCCGGCTATCGGTCCCGGGCACCCAGCAGGTACTCCGGGTACAGGTTCACCGTCTGATCGACCAGGCCGTGCAGCCCAGCGACGTACTCGCCCACCCCGCCGGCCTCGTCGATACTCGTGTGCAGCCCGTCGATCAGCGGCCTGACCACCGCCGCGAACGCCCGCAGCCGGCTCGGCTCGGTCAGCTGCGCCGCGAACTCCTCCCGGGCCGCCGGGGAGTCCGCGCACCCGACGAGCAGCTTCTCCGCCGCCGTGCGCTCCGGCTCGGACAGCGACTGCAGGTACTGCACCACCATGAAGGTGGCAGTCCCGTTGCGAAGGTCCTCGTACCGTCCCGAGGCGATGTCCCGCTGGTCGTTGACCAGTTGCCGCAGCACGCCGAAACGCGCGCCGAAGTCCCGCCACGCGTCCACGCGCGCCCCGTCGCACCCGGCCAGCACCGCGCCCATCGCCGCGGCCATGGCGTACGGGGCACCGGTCTTGCCCAGGTAGCCGGCCATGACCTCGTCGGCGGTCGCCGTCGCCGCGGTCGCCGTGAGGTCCACGAGCTGCCCGGCTATCCCCCGGTGCCAGGCGCGCGACAGCTCCTGGCGCAGCCGCAGCGCCCGCTCCGGGTCGTCGCGGCATCCCTCGTCGAGCACCTCGGCCGCCAGGTGGCAGGCGATCCCGATCACGGCGAGCAGATCCTGGTCCGCACTGCCCGTGTCGGCCGCGGCGGACGACCGGGGCCCGGCGTCGGACAGGTCGTCCACGTAGCGCGCCGAGACCCACCACAGCACGTGCGCCACCGCCGCCGGCTCGGCCGGCGCCGGGTCGCCGGAGTGCGTCCCGTGCACCAGGAACGGCAGCGCGACGATTCCGTCCACCGCCGGCCCCGAGCCGCGCCCGGCGATCCGGTCCAGGAAGCCGGTCAGGGCCCGTCCCATCGCACGGTCGGCGGCCGCGCCGGGACCGTCCGAGCCGATCAGCCCCTCGCCCGTGCCTCGCAGCCGCCGCAGCACGGCGTCCGAACTCCAACTGGATGCGCTTGCCGTCATGGTGTCCTCCGTGTGAATGCCCGGGCTCTTGAATTCGTTCGAAGATTCGAAGATCAAGGTACGGAGACACTATTACCGCAACGGTGCTTGCCGTGACGGTTATTGGGTTCTCTCGCCGGGCTGTTCACGGGTGGGCACATGTCCGAGGTCCCGTCACAGCCGGTCGGCGTCCAGCACGGCGCGCGCGAACGCCGCCGGGGCCTCCTGGGGTGCGTTGTGCCCGACGCCGTCGAGCACCCGGTGCTCGTACGCGCCGGTGAAGAACTTCCGGTACCCGAGTCCGTCGGTGGAGGCCAGGAAGGGATCGAGCCCGGGGTCCAGCGTGATGGTCGGCACGCCGATGGTGGGCCGGTCCGCGAGCCGTTGCTCGTAGCGGTCGTAGCGGGGTTCGCCAGCGGCCAGCCCCAGCCGCCAGCGGTAGTTGTGGGTGACGATCGCGGCGTAGTCCGGGTTGTCGAAGGCGGCGGCGGTGCGTTCGAAGGTCGCGTCGTCGAACGCCCAGGTCGGCGAGGCCTCCGCCCAGACCGCCCGGGCCAGCTCGCGGCGGTACTGCGGGTTCTCCAGGGCCCGGCGGCCGCGGTCGGTGGCGAAGTAGTACTGGTACCACCAGGTGTGCTCGGCCTTCGGCGGCAGGGGGTTCTGCTGCGCCCGGACGTCGGTGACGAGGTACCCGCTCACCGACACCAGGGCCCTGACCCGCTCCGGCCACAGCGCCGCGACGATGTCAGCCGTCCGCGAGCCCCAGTCGAACCCGGCCAGGACCGCCCTGCGGATCCCCAGCGCGTCCAGCAGGGCGACGACGTCGAGCGCGACCGCGGACTGCTGCGCGTTGCGGACCTCGGTCGGCGAGCGGAAGGTGGTGGTGCCGTGGCCCCGCAGGTACGGGACGATCACCCGGTAGCCGGCCTCGGCCAGCAGCGGGGCCATGTCGACGTAGCTGTGGATGTCGTACGGCCAGCCGTGCAGGCAGACCGCCACGGGGCCGTGCGCCGGACCCGCCTCGGCGTAGCCGATGTCGAGCACACCCGCGCGGACCTGCTTCAGCCTGCCGAACGTGCGGGCCGGGGCGGGTACTTCGGTCGGAGCGGGTACTTCGGTCAGGACCGGCACCTCGGCCGGGGCGGCCGGGCGTCCGGAGCGGTCGGCGGCGACGGCGCCGGTGGGCACGGCTGCGGCGCCCATGCCGAGACCGACCGCCTTGGAGAACGTACGCCTGTTGATCATGTTCGATCCTTCCTAGGAACTGGAACCTGCTGGTGTGCCCCGACGGTCGTGGTCCGGTTCAGGGCGTCGCGCAGCGCCGCCCGGCTGGTGATGCCCAGCTTCGGGAAGACGCGGTAGAGGTGCGAGCCGACGGTGCGCGGCGACAGGTGCATGCGCCGGCCGATCTCCTTGTTGGTCAGGCCTCCGGCCGCCAGGTCCGCGACCCGGCGCTCCTGCCAGGTCAACGGGGCGGCGACGGGCACCGCGGCGTGGTCCGGCGGGTACGTGGCGTCCGCGTCGGCGAGGACGGTGCCCCGGCGGACGGCGACGGTCCACCCGGGCAGTGCGGCGGTGTCGAACCGTGACGCCACGTCGGCCCGGACCGCGACCAGCAGCCGCACCCGGCTGCCGGCCAGGCGCCGCCCCACGAAGCCGAGGACGTCGGCGCTGGAGTCGTCCAGCCACTGCCCGTCGTCCACGACCAGCAGCAGCGGCTGCCGCACCGCCGTCCGCGACAGCAGCCGGAGTACCGCGATGCCCAGTCGCACGACCGAGGGCCGGTCGCCCTCGGCCCGGCCGAAGACGGCGTCGAACACGGCGCGGGTCTCCTCGTCCAACCGTGCGGCCTCGCCGAGCAGCGGATGGAGCAGTTGGTGCAGTCCGGCGTGGGGCAGCCCGGACTCCGCCTCGACCCCGCTGACCCGCACGACGCGGTGCCCCTCCCGCTCCGCCACGGCGGCGGCGCGACCCAGGAGGGACGTCCGGCCGACGCCCGGGGCCCCGCGGAGCACGAGGGCCCGACCCGCCGTGCTCCGCGCCAGCGCCGCGAGCTCGGCGTGCGCACGCTCCCGCTCCACCGGCCGGGCACCCGCGCCCTTCTTCTCGTTCTCCTTCTCCTTCGGCACCGGTCTCCTCCGCCGTCCGCCGTCGATCGGATCCCGCGCGCCCGGCCCGGTGACCGGACTCCGCCACCGGGTGTCAACCGCCCAGACCGGCGGCACGGGCCATGTGCGCGGCGTACCACGACGGCCAGTCCGGATCGTGGTGGCCGAGCCGCGCCTTGTACTCGCCGTGGGCGAGCGCCGCGTCGCGCAACGCCTGCTCGACCTCCGCCACCGAGCGGTACACCACCTGGGTGATCCGACCCGGCCGTCGGGCCGTCACCTCCTGGAGGACGAAGGTGTTGCCGTCCGGGTCGGCGAAGGTGGCGAAGGAGCCGTAGGACTGCCGGGTCGGATGCGGCCCCGGTACCCGGCCGGCAGTGCCGGCGTGGTGGAAGACACCGCCGGCGTCGTGGAACACCTCGCCGACGTCGACGCCGCGGGCGAGGAGCTCGGCGCGGGCCGCCACGACGTCGTCCACGACCAGGTGCACGCCCCGTTCCGACCCCGGCTCCGCGTCGGTGACGCCGCTGCCGACGACGATCGACGCGGCCGAGCCGGGCGGCGTCAGGTGCACGACCCGGAAGCCCCCGGGACCGGAGAAGTCGACGTCCTCGCGGAAACCGATCCGCGTCCAGAACGCCTTGGCCCGGTCCACGTCCGAGACCGGAACGACCACGACCTCGATCCTGAGATCCACCGTCATCTGCTGCTCCTTCGCATCGGCGGGTGCCGCCCGGCACCCGCCGACAACGATCCCGGGAGCACCCGGCCCGTCGCCCCAGGGACGGACCCTGGTGGGGACCCTGGCCCGTGTCCCCCGGGTCCCCGGCCAGGGCCCCGGGGCAGGTGGACCAGGGTGCGACACGGGCTCGACGGGAGGGCGCCGCCCGGCAACCTGGGTCCAGCAATCACCGGTCCGACCCGGCCCGAATCGACGCGGTCCGAATCGACCCGCCCCGACCCGAGGAGCACGAGAACACACCGTGGCCACCATCCACCTCACCGAGCGGACGCACGCGACACCGGAACAGTTCGTGGCCTGCCTCACCGACTTCGGTCCGGGCCGCCGGGAACTGTTCGGCAACAGCGCGGACGAGTACCTGAAGGTCCACACGAGGGGCACCGACCGCGCCGACGTCACCGAGGGCTCGGGCGGTATCTGGGAGCGGCTGCACTACGACTGGTCCGACCCGCACCGGGTGGTGATGACCACCGTCGACTCCAACATCTGGGGCGGCGCCTCCGGGCACACGTACACCTTCACGCCCCTGCCGGACGGCACGACGCGGCTGGACGCCGTGGTGGTGCGCGAAGGCAAGAACCTCCGGGGACGCCTCACCGGCCTGCTCCTGGGCAGTGTGGGCAAGGGTGTGCTGGCGAAGGCGCTGAGGAACACGGTGAAGGCCGTCGAGGCCCGCTCGGTCCCGCCCCACGACCGGCCCGAACCCACCACCCGGCACACCCGCTGACCAACCTCCGCACCGACGCCCGGACCGACACCCGGCGCGCCCTCGGCCGGACGGCGGGCCCGGGGAACGCCCCGGCGCCTGGCCGGGGGTACCGGCCAGGCAGGACCCGGCGCGGCAGGAGGCCCACCGTTCGGGTCCGTCCTGGGGTTCCGCCCCGCTGTCAGGCGTTCCAGAGCACACCATGACGGTGACGGACCGGCGCCATGTCCTCGCCCTCGACCTCGTGGCCGGCGCGGTGGAGTCCGCAGATCCGCTGGGCGGCGAGCCGACCCCGGAGCCGGGCGCGGCCCTCGGCCGTGGCGATCTCGACGGAGAACGAGTCTCCCCTGCAGTGAAGCATGATCCACTGCCAGGTGGTGGTCCGGCGCAGCGTCCTCGCCGGGGCAGGGCGGCGCCCCTCACGGGCGGCCCGGGCCAGCTCCGCGTGCGAGTAACGCAGGTCGTACAGGGACATGGACTCCCCTGCACCCTTCCGGACGCGGAGTCGGTCGGGAGTCGTGCGGACAGTTCGGGACATCGAAAGCCCTCCGTGGGGCCCTCCGGACTCTCCGGAGGCACCTACGGCGGGTGCGCGGTGGTCAGCACGCCTCAGCCCCTTCGTGGCTTCACGGCACCGTGGTCGGCCTCGGCCTGTGGTTCAACCTGCGTCGCTGCCGTACGGCGGCAGGGGGATGCGGTGGACGGCGTCGAGCTTGTCGATGATCTCCCGGAGTTCGCGGGCCGCCCGGGGCGACATCACATTCATCGCCGTTTCGAGGAGAGCGCGAGCCTCCAAGGGGTTGCCGCAGCAGTACCAGTGCACGTTGCCCCACTCGTAGTCGTGCCGCAGCTGGCGCTCGGAGCGGTGGACGTGCTCCCTCCATACACGCACGGCAGCGGTGACGTCCCCCGGCTGCAGGTAGTTCCGGGTGCGTTCGAGGCGGTCGACCTCGAGGAGCGCCCGCGAGGAGACACCGTCGATCACGGGCCTCGAAGCCCCTGTCCGGTGCGGCGGGGGGCTGGTTCGGAGGACCGCCGGCCGTCTACGCGGCACGGCCTCGGTTCGTCGTCATGCGGCCCATGCTCGCACGACGACGAATGCTTCTCGAACGATTTCACCCGGTCACGCCGTCGTGTGCGGCGCCACCGCCGGTTCGAGCAGCGACAACGTCCGGCGCTGCGCGTCGAGGCCGACGCGGATGCCCAGCGGCAATGGCAGGTTGGGGCCGGCGTGACCGAACTCGACGTTGCCCAGGACCGGGATGTCACGGTCGCCGAGGGCGTCGAGCACGATTTCGGGCAGGGTAGGGGACGCTCCGGGTTCGAGTCCGCCGATCTCGCGCGGGACGCCGACGACCATGCCGGCGATCCGGTCGAGGATGCCGGAGTGCCGCATCACCTGGAGGTAGCTCCACACGTACGATGCCAGGCCGCCCATCTCCTCCCAGAAGAGCACGGCGCCGTCGAAGCGTTCGAGCGGCAGCGCGAAAGGCGTCGCCTGCGCCAGCACGATGCGGTTGATCGCCCCGCCGATCAGCGGGCCCTCGGCCCGGCCGGGGCGCCAGCACTCCCACAACGGGCTCGTTGGCAGCGCACCGACCTCCTCGGTGCCGGTCAGCAACCTGAAGTAGAGGGCTTCGAGTTCGGCCCGACGCGCCGCCGGGGCGGACTGCCAGTGCCCGCCGAAGCCGGGGACGGCCATGTCGGCGTGGAACCCGACAAGACCCGTGCGCGCGTGGAGCGCCAGGTGCAGCAGCGAGATGTCGCTGTAGCCGAGGATCGGCTTGGGGTCGGCCCTGATCGCCCCGATGTCGATCAGGTCGAGGTAGCCGAACACCGTCTGGCCGCCGTCACTCGCGACGATCGCGCGCACCTCGGGATCGCGCAGCAGACCGTTGAGCTCCCCCGCGATCTCCGCCGGGGTGGCCGCGCTCCACCAGTGGCGGCGCCCTGCTTCGAGCAGCGGCGCCCGGCGCACCCGGAATCCCATCCGCTCGAACACGGCCACCGTCCGCTCGATGTTGGGCTCGTGGGCGGCGGGCAACGGACCGGACAGCGAGGCGATGACCACGAGGTCCCCGGGCTTCAGCGCACGCGGTCGGAGCAGTCGCGCCGGTGCGGAACGAGTCATGGCGTCAGTTTCGACCGGAGTCCGGTCGGAGTCACCCGGGTTTCGCCGACCGCCGACCGGCTCTCTGCGTTCAGGTCCGGCGGGACGGGGAATCGGCGACCACCTGGCCCAGGGCCCAGTCCCGCAGCAGAGTCACGGCCTCCTCCCTTGCCAGCGGGCCGCGTTCGAGATGAAGGTCCTGCAGGTGGCGCGTTGCCGCGCCGATCTGCGGCCCCGGTGGCAGGCCCAGCAGGTCCATGATCTCCTTGCCGTTCAGCGCTGCCGCGACGTCCGGGAGCGGCCGAAGTCGCTCGAACTCCGCAGCGGCACGCGCGGTTCTGGCGGTCTCCGCCGCCTGTTCCTCGTACCACTCCTCGTAGTTCGCCGCCCGGCGTGCGCTCAGGCCGAGCGAGTGCCAACCGGCCGTGTCCTGTTCCCGGCCGAGCCCCACCGCCAGGAACAGGTCCTGGTGGTCCGCTTCCTCCGCACCGCCCGCACCGTCCGGAACGACACCGAGCAGCGCGAGCGCGGCATTGATCGGCCACTCCTCCCGTGGACCGGTGAAGTCCGCGTCGCGGACCGGCCCCCACACCTTCGCCCCGGGACCGTACACGACCGCGGCCTGGTGTCCGTGTCCGCCGTGGAAGTCGGCCTCCACGTGGGCGATCGACCTCTCCGGGGCCCAGCCGTCCAAGGTCCCGCTCGACGTCCGGCTCGGGATGCGTCCGAAGGCCGGGAACAGCGCCCCGAGGGGTCGGCACTCGGGCCCGGTGCCGTCCAGGCCGGTGGGTGGGCCGGTCAGTTCCGCAAGGAGTTCCTCGGTGACGGGCACCAGCCCCATGGACTGCCGGAGCGGGGCGACCACTGCTTCCCGGATCCCGGCGGTCCGGCTCCTGAGCAGGTCGAAAGGTCCGATGACGGCGTTGAGCTCGTACGGCATTCCGGCAGGGTACCCGTACAGCCGCGGCGCAGTGACACGGTGATGAAGATCCGTCCAGGACCCGACTCGGCGGACCGGAGCGGGCGGCGGCGGAAAGCGGCCGTGCTCCGGATCAGACCTGGTGGGACGGGGAGTTGGTGACCACCTGGCGCAGGAGGTCGGCGTTGCCGCGGGTGCGCTTCACGCGGTCCAGGAGGAGTTCGGTGGCCTGCTGGGTGTCGAGGCCGCCCAGGGCCCGGCGCAGCGCCCAGGTGGCGGGGGTGCGGGCGGGGCCGAGGAGGAGTTCCTCGCGGCGGGTGCCGGAGGCCCTGACGTCGACGGCCGGGAAGACGCGCCGGTCGGCGAGGCGGCGGTCGAGGCGGAGCTCCATGTTGCCGGTGCTCTTGAACTCTTCGAAGATCAGGTCGTCCATCCGGGAGCCGGTGTCGACGAGGGCGGTGGCCAGGATGGTCAGCGAGCCGCCGTTCTCGATGCTGCGCGCCGCGCCGAAGAGCCGCTTCGGGTGCTGCAGGACGCTCGCGTCGAGGCCGCCGCTGAGGGTCCGCCCGTTGGCGGGGGCGGTGGCGTTGTGGGCGCGGGCGAGGCGGGTGAGGGAGTCGAGCAGGACGACCACGTCGTGGCCGAGTTCGACCAGGCGCTTGGCCCGCTCGATGGCGAGTTCGGCCAGCGCGATGTGCTCGCGGGCGGGCCGGTCGAAGGTGGAGGCGATGACCTCGCCCTTGACCGAGCGGCGCATGTCGGTGACCTCCTCCGGGCGCTCGTCGACCAGGACGACCATCAGGTGCGCCTCGGGGTGGTTGCGGGCGATCGCCTCCGCGATCGACTGCAGGACGAGGGTCTTGCCCGCCTTCGGCGGCGCGACGATCAGGCCGCGCTGACCCTTGCCGATCGGCGCCACCAGATCGATGACACGGCCCGTCAGCTGCCGCGGGTCGCTCTCGGTCTCCAGGCGCAGCTGCCGGTGCGGGTACAGCGGGGTCAGTTCGTGGAACGCCGGGCGGGGCCGGGACTCCTCGGCGGGGTTGCCGTTGACCGTGTCGACCCGGGCCAGCTGCGGGCGGGCGGCGCCCGCGCGGGGACGGGTGGCGCCGGAGCGGGCCTCGCCGGAGCGGTTGACGCCGGGGCGGACCGCGCCGGTCAGGACATCGCCGGTCCGCAGGCCGAGTGCGCGCACCTGGCCGGCGGGCAGGTGCACGTCGGTGGGACCGGGGAGGTAACCGGAGGTCCGCAGCACGGCGTTGCCCTCGCGGATGTCCAGCACTCCGGCGACGGGAAGGAGGTCGCTCGCGGCGGCGGTGTCCGGCTGCGCCGGTCCGTCGGAGCGGGCGCGCGCCGGCTGTGCGGGCCGGGCCACTTCGGCCGGCGGGCGGACGGTGGAGCGCGTGGAGGTGATCACCTCGACGAGTTCGCTCTTGCGCAGGCGGGCGGCGCCCTGGATGCCCAGCGCGGAGGCGAGTTGGTGCAGGTCGGCCTTCAGCAGGCCGTCCAGCGGCGTGGTGGTGGTCGGTTCGGTGGTGGTCGTCACGAGCAGGTACTCCTGTGGGGTGTAAGGGTGTGGTGCGAAGAATGTGGTGCGGAGGGTGCGGTGGCTCGGCGGCCGTGAGCGGCCGGTCAGGTGCGCGGAGCGGGACCGCGGTTCGGCCGGAATCCGGTCGGGGTACGCGGGACGGCGGGCGAATCGGCCTCGGCACGACCGTGGAACGGTCGGTGCGGGTGGCGTCGGCGGTCGCTGTCGCGTCGGCGCGGGTGCGCCCGGAGAATGCCCGGGGCGAGCGCTCTCAGCTGCTGCGGATGTGCCGGGAACGGAGCGTTGGAGCTGCTTCGATATGCCGGTGTCCTGGCCGGCCACGACAAGGGGCTCGGCTGTGCAGTGGCGCCTGGTTCCCGCACCCCGAGGGGTGGGCTTCCAGCATCGCCTGTATGCAGGGTAGCACCATGGGTGGCCGCGGCGTCCCGGAATTCGCGAATGCGACCCGGCGTCGGCCCGGTGGGCCGCCCGCCGTGCCGGGCCCACCGGCGTGCCAGGCACGTCGGTGAGGTCACATTGTGACGGCGGGATCTCACGCCTTCGGGGTGACCGCTTCGAGAAACCGGAGGTCATCATGCCGCGCACCCGCAAGGACGAGGCTCCGCTGCTCGTCGACGCACCGGTGGTCCAGGGCCGGTACGTCGAACTGGACGACTGGACGGTCTCCTTCGAGACCTTCCCCGCCGAGGGAGGCGCGCGATGAGCACGGCACCCGTCACCGCCGGCACCACCGGTACCGCCGGTACCGCCGGTACCGCCGCCCGGGCACGGGACCTGGCCGAGGACTTCGTCGCCTTCCTGGAGACCGGCGTCCCGCCTGCCGGCCTGTTCGCGTCCGACGTCTTCTGCGACTTCACGATGCCCCGCTGGCGGCTGCAGGCCCGGGGCGTCGACGACGTGCTCGCCCTGCGGCGCGCCGGGCACCCCGCCCCCGGCCGGGTCCCGCGGTCGCGGTTCGACGCCACCACGACGGGCTTCGTCCTGGAGGTCGAGGAGCGGTGGGAGCAGGACGGGCAGCCCTGGTACTGCCGGGAGCTGTTCCGTGCCGACGTCCGGGACGGATCGATCCGCGAGCTGTCGGTCTACTGCACCGGCGACTGGGACCGCGCCCGGGTGGCCGAGCACGCCCGGAGCGTCGAGCTGCTGCGCGCCTGAACACCGCGAACGGCGCCCGCCGACGCTCCCGCCGTACGATCGGCGTATGGAGGCCGAACCGGCGCCGGCGGCGGCCCGGAGCGGTCTGCCGGCGGCCTACGAGCGGGCGCGGGAGACGGGCGACGCCGAGCTGATGGCCGCGGCCGCGCTCGACCTTCCGTCCGGCCAGCGCTTCGGCGTCCATCCGGGGCGGGTCCCGGCGCTGATCCACGAGGCGTACGCGGCCGCCGTCACCCCGGTGAGCCGCTGCCGGCTGGCCGCCGCCCTGGCCCGGGCCTGGGTGTACGGCGGCAACGCGCGCCGGGCGACGGCCTTCGCCCAGGAGGCGGTGGCCCTGGCGGACGGCCTCGACGACCCCGAGGTCCTCGCCGAGGCGCTGGACGCCGCGCTGGTCGCGCACTGGGGGCCCGACGACTTCGCCGAGCGCCTCGCGCTCTCCGCCCGGCTGGCCGACACCACGGCCCACCTCACGGATCCCGAGGCGCGGCTGACCGGCCACCTGTGGCAGCTGACCACGGCCTGGGAGTGCCTGGACCTCGTCGCCGTGCAACGCCAGCTGCGGGCGCTCGACACGCTCGCCGAGGAGTCCGGGCGGCCGCGCCACGCCTTCTTCGCCGCCTCGCGCCGTGCCGCGCTCGCCCTCGTCCAGGGCGACACCGAGCTGGCCGACCGGCTCCTCGCCCGGACCCGCGAGCTCGGTGCCCGGGCCGCCGAACCCGACCTGGAGGCGGTCGTCCACGACCTCCGCGCCGCCCGTGCCCGCCGCGCGGGGGACACCGGGGCGCTGCGCCGGGAGGCAGCGGCCTTCGAGGAGTTCGGGGCCGCCGAGGGCGTACCGTCCGTGTCGGCCGAGGCTTCCGTGCTCTGGCTGGCCGCCGGTGCGGAGGGGCGGGCGCGGCAGCTGCTCGACCGGCTCGCCGGTACGGGCTTCGGGACGGTGACGCGTGACGTCGACTTCCTGCTCACCGTCGCCTGCCTCACCGAGGTCGCGGCGGCGCTGCGCTGCGACGAGCTCGCCGACGACGGCGCCCGCCTGCTGGCGCCGTTCGCCGGCCGGGCCGTGCTCAACGGCGGCGCGGTCACCTTCCACGGCGTGGTCGACGACTACCTCCACCTCGTGGGGACCGCCCTGGCCCTCCCCGGCGCGGCCGACGCGCGCCGCGCCGCAGCGGCCGCCTACCGGCGGATCGGCGCCACCTGGTGGCTGAACCGGCTCGCCGTACCCGCTCCGACACCGGCGCCCCGGGCCCGTACCGTCCATCTGCACCCCGCCGACGAGTCCGGCTGGCTCGTCGGCGACGAGGGCTCGGCGTTCCTGCTCCCCCGTCTGAGGGGCCTGGACCACCTGCGCACGCTGCTCGGCCGGCCCGGCGTCGAGGTGAGCGCGCTCGAACTGTCCGCGGCGGCCCCGGGCCGGGCCGGCACCGCCGTCATGGGCGCCGTCGTCGACTCCGAGACCGCGGAGATCGCCGACCGGCAGGCCCTGGCCGCCTACCGGGCCCGGCTGCGGGACATCGACGCCGAACTGGACGACGCCGCTTCCTGGGCCGACCGGGGCCGGACCGACCGGCTGCGGCTGGAACGCGAAGCACTGCTCCACGAGCTGCGCGCGGCCACCGGTCTCGGCGGCAGGCCGCGCCGCTTCAGCTCCACCGACGAACGCGCCAGGGTCGCCGTGCGCAAGGCCGTCGTGTCCGCGCTCGACCGCGTCGCCGCGCGGGACAGCACGCTCGCCGGGCTGCTGCGCGACACGGTCCACACCGGCGCCTCCTGCCGTTACGACCCGGACCCCGCCCGACCGGTGACCTGGCTGCTCGACCCGCCGGACGCGGCGGGCGGCGACGAGCCACGGCCGATCGTCTGACCCGCCGCGGATCAAGGCAGACCGAGCGGGCACGTACACTTTCCCCTCGTGGTGGACACCCAGTACGAAGACCTGTTGAAGCACACGCTCACCGCCGGGACGGCCAAGGCCGACCGGACGGGCACCGGTACCCGGAGCGTGTTCGGACACCAGCTGCGCTACGACCTCTCGCAGGGGTTTCCGCTGGTCACCACCAAGAAGGTGCATCTGAAGTCCGTGGTGTACGAGCTGCTGTGGTTCCTGCGCGGCGAGTCCAATGTGAAGTGGCTGCGTGAGCACGGCGTCACCATCTGGGACGAGTGGGCCGACCACGAGGGCGACCTCGGCCCCGTCTACGGCGTCCAGTGGCGCAGCTGGCCCACCCCCGACGGGCGGCACATCGACCAGATCAGCCAGGTCCTCGACACGCTGCGCAACGATCCGGACTCGCGCCGCATGATCGTGTCGGCCTGGAACGTGGGTGAGCTGGACGCCATGGCGCTCGCCCCGTGCCACGCCCTGTTCCAGTTCTACGTGGCCGACGGCCGGCTCTCCTGCCAGCTCTACCAGCGCAGCGCGGACCTGTTCCTCGGGGTCCCGTTCAACATCGCCAGTTACGCGCTGCTCACCCACATGGTCGCGCAGCAGGTGGGCCTGGAGCCCGGGGACTTCATCTGGACCGGCGGTGACTGCCACATCTACGACAACCACGTGGAGCAGGTGACCGAGCAGCTCTCGCGGACGCCGTTCGACTTCCCCGAGCTGCGGCTGCGGCAGGCCGACTCGCTGTTCGACTACGCGTTCGGCGACGTGGAGATGGTGGACTACAAGCACCACCCCGCCATCAAGGCACCGGTCGCGGTATGAGGATCGGACTGATCTGGGCCCAGACGCCGGACGGTGTGATCGGCGCGGACAACACGATGCCGTGGCACCTGCCCGAGGACCTCGCGCATTTCAAGGCGACCACCCTCGGGCGCCCCGTGGTGATGGGCCGCCGCACCTGGGAGTCGCTCCCGCCGCGGTTCCGCCCACTGCCCGGGCGGCGGAACATCGTGGTGACCCGCAATCCGCAGTGGTCGGCGGACGGCGCGGACCGTGCCGGATCCCTCGACGAGGCGCTGGAGCTCGCGGCCGCGGAACCCGGGACGGGTACCGCGGCCGAGACGTGGGTGATCGGCGGCGGGCAGCTCTACCGCCAGGTCATCGACCGGGCCGCGACCCTTTCGGTCACCGAGGTCGACCTGTCGGTGCCGGGCGACACCTACGCCCCCGCCGTCGGCCCCGCCTGGACGGTGGCCGAGGACGGCGGACCGCAGACCTCGGCGTCCGGTGTGCGCTACCGGATCCGCACCTACGTACGCCGCGGCGACTCGGACTGATCTTCCGGACCCACCGCCGCGGTCACGCCGGGCGCGCGGGGCGCAGGTAGACCTCGTCGGTGTAGCACCAGGCCCAGTCCTCGCCCGGCCGGAGCGAGCGGGCGAGGTGGTGGGCGTGGTGGGCGCGGGCGTGGTGGTAGGCGTGCTGGCCCGGGGAGCTGTCGCAGCAGCCGATGTGCCCGCAGCTCAGACAGGCCAGCAGGTTCACCCAGGTGCGCCCCTCCCGCAGGCAGTCCTCGCAGCCGGGGGCCGCGTTCGCGGGCACCTCGTGCAGGCCGTCGAAATGGTCGCAGGTCGGTTGGACGGCCCGGCCGGGATCTGGCGCCACCCGCCATTCGTACCGCTCGTTCACAGGGCACACCCTACGAGGCCGGACCGGGCGACGCAGGACGGACCTGCTGTCCTGTGGTGGTGACCGTCGGCACCTGATCGGACTGCCCAGGGTGTGATCAGGGCATGAGGCAACTTCTAAGCCTCCACCGGTGCGGCCGACCTGGCGAGCTGCTCGAGCTTCGCCCAGTGGGCCGCACGGGCGTCCTCGTCGATCTGCTTCTCGTGTTCGGGGCGCACCCCGGTCCGGCCGTCGAGGCCCTCGCGCAGGATGTCGGCGTGGCCGGCGTGCCGGTTGCTCTCGCCGAGGACATGGACCAGGACTGCGAACAGGTTCGTGTTGGGACCGGGCTCGGGCCACCACGGCACGTGGCCGGGGGCGTCGAGGGTCAGCTCGTTGATCGTCGCGTCCGAGTGTTCCCAGGTGCGCCGGTAGAACCCGATGATCTGATCGAGCGTCTCGTCCTCGGTCGCCCACAGGTCGCTGCCGCTGTGGTCCTGCCACCGGGGCAACGGTTCCGGGGAAGGGCGGTCGAAGACCTCGCCGAAGTACCTGGCCTCGACGGTGGCCACATGTTTGACCAAACCGAGGAGGTTGGTCCCGGTCGCCACCAGGGGTCGGCGGGCGTCGTACTCGGACAGGCCGTCGAGTTTCCAGAGCAGCGCCTTGCGGTCGCGCCGCAGTCGCCCGTGAAGGTTGTCCTTCGCGAATTCGTCGATCATGCGGCATGAGCCTGCCATGGGCTGCTCGTGGTCTCAAAATCCCGTACGTGGTCCGCAAGGACCGCCCGGCGACAGTCGGGGCGGGGTTTTCGCCTCGGGGGGGCGGGGAAGAACGTCTCGGGACTCCCGCTCGTGCGGCTGGTGGACACGGCCTGGCTGTCCGGACGGCAGCCCGCTCGGACCGCGCGCGCCACCCGGCGGGGAAGGGGAGCACCGATGACGGGACGTGCCGAGGGGCCGGGGCCCCGGGCCTGGACCCCCGACACGCTGGACGAGCAGGACTGGGTCGTTCCGTGGCCGCCGGGCGGACCGGACGGCACGGCCGATCCGGTCGGCAGCGTCTCCCGCGTCGCCCACGCCCTGCGCCACGGGCCGGGGCTGGCCCTGGTGCGCGGCCTGGAGCTGGACGGGCTCGGCGATCCGGAGTGCGCCGAGCTGTGCCGGCGCTTCGCGGCGCGGCTGGGCACGGTGGTGCCGCTCCCGGCGGGCCCGGCGGCGGACGACCTGCTCACCGCCGAGACCGCGCCGGCGGTCGAGTTCTCGGCCGCCGACCGTGCCAGGCAGCGGGAGGGGGACGCCAGGACGCTCGACCCGCACACCGACCGCTCGTACGGCCCCGAGTCGCCGTGGCTGCTGGGCCTGCTGTGCATCCGCCCCGCCCGGACCGGTGGTGAGTCGCTGCTGGTCAGCGCCCGCGCCGTCCACGACCGGCTCGCGGAGCAGGACCCGTCCGCGCTGCACCACCTGTACCAGGACTTCCACTTCGGGCGCGGACCGGACTTCGACCGCGTCTCCCCGGTCTTCCGGCAGCGCCGCCACGGCCTGCACGTCCAGTACAACCGCTACTGGATCGAGCGCGGCCAGCAGGAGGCCGGCCGGCCGTTCCCGCCGGGCCGGCAGGCGGCGCTGGACACCCTCCACGGGGTGCTCACCGACCCCGGGACGGTGCTGCGCGTCCCGTTGCGGCGGGGCGACCTCCTGTTCCTGGACAACACGGCCGTCCTGCACGGGCGGACCGGGTTCGTCGATCACGCCGGTCCGGGAGAGCGGCGCTGTCTGGCCCGGGTCTGGGCGGACCGGCCCGCCGACCGGTGAGGAACGGGGCCGGGCGGGGTCAGCCGCCGTCGCCGAGCGCGTAGAGGCCGGGGAGGTTGACCACGATGGCTTCCTGGGTGCTGCGGGCGATGACGACCACCGCCTCCTGGTGCGGGTCCGGGTTCTCCTCCCGGTGCGGGACGAACGGCGGGACGAAGATGTAGTCGCCCGGGCCCGTGCGCAGGCGGATCTCCTCGGGCGTGCCGGACGAGTCGTCGACGAAGACGAACTCGGGGTGTCCGCTGACCACGTGGATCGCGGTCTCGGACTCGCCGTGGTGGTGGTCGGAGGAGGCGGTCGCGGGGGCGACGTGGGTCTGGCCCATCCAGAGTTTCTCCGAGCCGACCGTCCGTCCGCTGATCGCGGCGAAGCGCCGCATCCCGCCGGTCTGGGCGGTGCCGTCGTCGAGTTCACCCGCGCGGATGTGGTGCAGCCGGGCCCGCAGGGCGGTGTCGGCGGGGGCGTCCGTGGCGTGCAGGTGCGGGTGGAAGCCGGTGCCGGCCTCGGTGACGACGGCCGCGTCCTCGGCGGCGGGCGCGGGGGTGCGGGGGTGGGAATGGGAGTGGGAGTGGCGTTCGGCGGACATGGTGCTCCTGGGTCGGGCGGGCAGTTGGGCGGCAGGACAGTAGGGGGCGGCGTCTCCCGGTGCCTCCCGGTGCCTCCCGGCGTCTCCCGTGCCTCTCCCGGCCGCGCCCCACGCCCCGGGATGTCACCGGACGCTAGGCCCGGCGGCAAAAGGATGTCAAGAGGTGTCTTTTCCCGCCGACCGGGCCCGCCCTTGGCGGACAAGGGACTTGAGCACCGCTCCGCCCGGGGGATACTCGGGTGCATGCACATATCCGCCAAGGCCGACTACGCCGCCCGGGCTCTGGTCGAGCTCGCCTGCGACACGTCGCGCCCACTCACCTGCGAGGCCATCGCCGCCTCCCAGGGCATCCCGTTCCGGTTCCTCAAGTCCGTGGTGGGCGAACTGCGGCGGGCCGGGCTGGTCCGCAGCCAGCGCGGCTGCGAGGGCGGCTACTGGCTCGGCCGGACGGCCGAGGAGATCACCCTGCTGGACGTGGTGCGCGCGGTGGACGGCGAGGTGATCACGCTGCGCGGCGAGCCGCTGGCCGGACTCGACTACCCAGGCCCCGCGCGCGGACTGCCGTCGGTCTGGCGCAGCGTCGAGGAGCGCGCCGTGGAGATCCTCTCGGGCACGACGGTGGCCCAACTGGTGCGTTCCGGCGTCCGGGTGGCGACCGCGTGAGCGGGGACGAGGGCGAAGCCGGGGTCGAAGCCTGGGGCACGGCCGCGGCCACTGCGGGCGAGGTCGCTACCGTCGCGGTCGGTGTCGAGGTCGAGGTCGTGGAGTACACCGACCCGATGTGCCCGTGGTCCTGGGCGGCCGAGCCGAGACTGCGGGCGCTGCTGCGCGAGGCGGAGGGCCGCTGCCGGCACCGCAGGGTCTTCGGGGTCCTGTTCGACGAGGACGAGGAGCCCGCGCCGGACCCGGCCGCCGAGACGGCCTGGTACGCCGGGTACGTCCAGCGGATCACCGACCACGCGGGCGCGCCGAGGGCCGCCCGGCTGGGCTGGGTGGCGGCGAGCAGCTGGCCGTCCTCGCTGGCGGCGGCCGCCGCCGAGGCGCAGGGTCCGCTGGTCGCCGACCGGGTGCTGCGCCGGCTGCGGGAGAGCGTGTTCGTCCTCGGCGAGCCGGCCGACACCCCCGAGCGGGTGCTCGCGGCGGTGGCCGGGGTACCCGGCCTCGACGAGCCGCGGCTGCGGGCCGACCTGGCCTCCGCGGCCGTCCGCGAGCGGGTGCTGCGCGACCGTGCCGAGGCCCGGCGGCCGCTGCCGGAGGTGATCGGACTGCGCGGGGACGGACCCCACCCGGGAGCGGCGAAGGAGACCGAGGACGGCGGCCACCGGTACGCGCTGCCGACCGTGGTGTTCACCGGGCCGGGCGGGCGCCGGGTGGTGCCGGGGTGGCGGAGCCCGGACGAGTACCGGAGCGCGCTGGCCGCGGTCTCCCCCGCGCCGCTGCCGCCGGCGGACCGCGTCCCCACCGCCGAGGAGCTGTTGGAGCGGTACCGGAGCCTGACCGGTCCCGAGCTGGCCGGAGCGACCGGAGGGCTGCCGGCCGGCGCCCGGCGCGTGCCGACCGCGAACGGGGACGTCGTCCTCCACCCGCAGGAGCGTTCCGGCCCGGCCGTCGTGGCGGCCCACCGCTCCCCCGCCGCCCGCTGACCTCCCCGCCACCGACCGAGGGCCCGCGCCGCCGAACGGGACGAAGACGTCACACGGCGCCGCCCCGCGCTCGGCGCGGCGGCCGGATCCCGCCGCCGCAACGGCGCTCCGTGGACGTCGCAACGGTGCCGCGTGAACGGCACATTGAGGGCGTGTTGCGGCACCCCCCGAAGCAAAGAGACACCTTTTGGTGTCCATTGACAGCAGGCCGCTGACCTGGCCAGGATGAGTCCATGACCTCCACGCACCCCCTCCCGGTGCGCCGCTGGACGAGTCACCGACGCACCAGCAGCACCCACTGTTGTTGACCGCGTCCGGACCTGGCGGCCAAGACGCCGCCGAGCCCCGGCCCGCCCGGGCGAACCGCTCGTACGAACCCTGACCCCCGGCGCTTCGGGCCCTGAACCCGGCGCCCGGGCCCCGGGTTCCCGGCCGACCGGCCCTCTCCCCCGGCCGACCGCCACCCCCCTGCGTCTCCCACGCGCTCCCGGCCCTCGGCGCCGCCCGTCGGCCCGTCCGCGCCGCCCACCGTGCCTTCCCGGCGCCGCCTCCCCGCGCGCCGTCGCTCCACCCACCGCCCTGCCCCGATCCCGCGCTCCGGCCCGCGACCGTACCCGTTCCCGCGCCGTGCCCGCAGCCGGAACTGCCGCGCACCCTCCGAAAGGTGACTGACCGTCATGACCAGCTCCTCCAGCGACCGCCCGCTGCTCGGCAGACGTTCCCTGCTCGGCCTCGGCCTGGGCCTCGGCGCCTCGTTCGCCCTCGCCGCGTGCGGCGACCCCGGGCAGGCCGGGACGGGCGGGTCCACCGCCGGCGGCACCCTCAAGTGGGGCTGGGCGCTGCCGACTTCGTGGGACCCGGTGTTCTCCTCGGCGGGCTGGGACGTCCACTCCCTGTCGCTGGTCTACGCGGGCCTCACCAAGCTCGACGAACAGGGCACCGCCGTACCGGCCCTGGCCTCGGCCTGGAAGTTCAGCGCCGACGGCACCTCGGTCACCTTCACCCTGCGCCCCGGGCTGACCTTCTCCGACGGCACCCCGCTGGACGCCTCGGCTGTCAAGAAGAGCCTGGACCGCGGCCGCACCGAAGCCAAGTCCCTGGTCGCCCCGCAGCTCACCAGCGTCCGCGAGGTGTCCGCCCCCGACGCGCAGACCGTGCTGCTCGAACTCTCCCGGCCCGACTACCAGATACCCAACCTGCTGGCCGGCAAGACCGGCATGGTCGTCAACCCGAAGGCCTTCGAGTCGGACGCCGCCGGGCTGGCCACCCGCCCGGCCGGCGCCGGGCCGTTCACCCTCACCTCCTACACCCAGAACGCCAAGGCCGTGCTGCGGCGCAACCCCGCCTACTGGGACGCGACCGCCATCAAGCTGGAGAACTTCGAGCTCTATCCGCTGCCGGACGCCGCCACCGTGGTCGCCGGGCTCCAGTCCGGACAGTTCGACGTGGCCCAGATCCCGGGCAGCCAGGTCGCCGCGGCCAAGGCGGCGGGCCTGGAGGTCCAGGTGATCCCGTCCCTGGTGGTGGCGGTGCTGGACGTCAACATCGAGAAGACGCCGTTCGACAACCCCAAGGTGGTCGAGGCGCTCAAGTTCGCGATCGACCGGGAGGCCCTGCTCAAGACCCAGCTGTTCGGCTACGGCGAGGTCAACCACCAGCCGTTCCCCAAGGGTTACGTCGGTTACGACCCCGCCTCGGCCGACCTCTACCGGTACGACCCGGCGAAGGCGCGCGCGCTGCTCACCGAGGCCGGCCACCCCGACGGCGTCGACCTCACCCTGACCACCACGGCCGCGCAGGGACTGCCCGAGCAGCTCCAGGCGCAGCTGAAGGAGGTCGGCATCCGGGCCACCATCGACGTGGTCCCGGCGGCGCAGGCCACCCAGATCGTCTACATCCAGCACGCCAAGGCCCTGTTCACCGACCAGTTCGCGGGCCGCGACTCCGCCGCGCAGGCCTTCCAGGTGCTCTTCGGCGAGCAGGGCCTGATGAACCCGGGCCGGCGCACCCCGCCGGAGCTGGCCGCCGCCGTCGAGCAGGTCTCGCGCACCCCGCTGGACTCGCCGGAGTACCCGAAGGCGCTCCGGGCGGCGACCGCGCTCGCGGTGCGCACGATGCCCAACACCTTCCTCTACAGCGTCCCCCGGCTGCTGGCCCGGCGGAAGTCCGTCTCGCCGATCCCGGCCTTCACGGCGGTGCAGCGGTTCGAGGGGGTGACCGCGTCGTGAGCGCCGTCCTGCCCCGCGCGGGCGCCTGGCGCGCGGGGCCCCTCGCCCGCCGGGCGGCGCGCGCCCCGCGCCCGCTGGGGCGGGTGCTCGGGAGCACGGTCACCGTCTTCCTGCTCTCCTCGCTGCTCACCTTCGGCCTCGGCGCCGTCTCGGACGCCAACCCGGCCGCCGCCGTCCTCGGCGAGACCGCCACCGCGGCCGACATCGCCCGGCTGGACCACGAGTTCGGCCTGGACCGGCCGCTGGCCGCGCAGTACGGCGACTGGCTGCTCGACGCGGTCGGCGGCGACCTCGGGACCTCCTGGTTCACCACCGTGCCGGTCGCCGACTCGATCACCACCGCGCTCCCGGTCGACCTCTCCATCGCCGGCCTCGCCCTGCTGCTCGCCGTCCTCCTGGGCGGCGCGGCCGGTGTCGCGGCGGCACTGAGCAACGGCGGCCGGCTGGACCGCGCGGTCACCGCCGTCTGCACCCTCCTCGGCACCCTGCCCGCCTTCGTGATCGCGATCGGCCTGATCACCCTGGTCGCCGTCCAGCTGCGGCTGCTGCCCTCCGGCGGGTATGTGCCGTTCTCCCAACAGCCGGGCGAGTGGCTGCGGTTCGCCCTGCTGCCGGCCCTCGCCCTCAGCCTGGACGCCGCCGCCGGCATCGCCCGCCAACTGCGGACGTCGCTGGTCGCGGAGCTGCGCCGGAACTACGCGACCGGCGCCCTGATGCGCGGACTGTCCGGACGCCGGGTGCTGTTCGGCCACGCGCTGCGGAACGCGGCCGGTCCGGCCTTCACCGTGCTCGGCATGAGCGTGCCGGTGCTCATCGGCGGCGCCGTGGTCACCGAGCGGATCTTCAACCTGCCGGGGATCGCCCAACTCTCGCTCCGGGCGGCCGAGCAGCACGACGTGCCGGTGATCCAGGGCACCCTGCTGGTCACCGTCGCGGTGGTGCTCGTCGCCAATCTGGCCGTCGACGCCGTGCTGTTCGCCCTCAACCCGGTCGCCCGGCGCGGGCCTCGGCCGGAGGGGCGCGCGACGAAGCGGACCGGGCCGGCACTGGCTGTGGGAGGGAACAGGTGAACACGCTGCGCGCCTCGCTGCGGGTGCCCGTCGCCCGCGCGGCGCTGGCCGTCCTGGCCCTCGTCCTGCTGCTCGCCCTGCTCGGCGGACGGATCGCCCCGGCGGACCCGCTCGCCCAGGACACCGCCCACATCCTGGGCGGGCCCTCGGCGGACCACCTGCTGGGCACCGACTACCTGGGCCGCGACGTGCTGAGCCGACTGCTGGCCGGCACCGGGCTCTCCGTGCTCGCCGCCGTCGAGGCGGTGGCCGTCGCCGCCCTGCTCGGGGTCGTCCCCGGACTGCTGTCCGTACGGTTCGGCCCGGCCGGGTCCTGGCTGGCCCTGCGCGCCGTGGACTCCCTGATGACGCTGCCGTTCACGCTCTTCGCGATCGCCGCCGTCGGCCTGCTCGGCAACGGGCTGCACCAGGCGATGCTGGCGCTCGGCGTCCTGCTCGCGCCGCTGTTCTTCCGCGTCACCCGGGCCGCCGCGCTCGGCCTGGACCGCGCCCAGTACGTCGAGGCCGCCGAGCTGATGGGCGCCTCCCGGTCCTGGATCCTGCGGGTGCACATCTGGCGCAAGGTACTGCCGACCGTCGCCGTCACCACCGCGCACGCGCTGGCCACCGGTCTGCTCACGGTCTCCTCCCTCACCTTCCTAGGGATCGGCGTGCAGCCGCCCGCCCCGACCTGGGGCGGCATGCTCGCCAGCGACCTCGGCTTCCTCGCCCAGCAGCCGTGGGCGCCGATCCCGCCCGCTGTGCTGATCATGCTCACCGTCGGGGCGCTGAACCTGCTGGCCGACGTCCTCGCCGACAGCGACCGGACGGGCGCCGCTCCGGCCACCGCCCGCGCCCGCCGGGTCGCGGGGAGGCGTGCCGCGTCGGGTGGGCCGTCCGTGCAGGGCGGCCCGTCTGGGCAGAGCGGCCCGTCCGTGCGGGGCGTGCCGTCCGTGCAGGGCGTGCCGTCCGCGCCGGGCGCGGACTCGACCGGGCCCGCCCCGTCCGTGCCGGACCGGAAGGAGCACGACCATGTCCCCCACCCCGCCTGAGCCCGGTCCCGACCGTCCCGCGTCCGCCGATCGCGCCGCCGCCCTGCGGGTCGAGGGGCTGCACGTGACCGTCGGCCACGGCCGCACCGAGGCCGTCCGCGACGTCTCGTTCGACCTTCTCCCCGGCGAGGCCGTCGGACTGGTCGGCGAGTCCGGCAGCGGCAAGACGCTCACCTGCCGCTCGGTGCTCGGCCTGCCGGCACCCGGGGTCGCCGTCTCCGCCGGACGGATCGTCCTCGGCGGCACGGCGGACGACAGCGACGACAGCGACGACACGGATCTCGTCGGCCTGACCGACCGCCAGTGGCAGCAGGTGCGCGGCACCCGGATCGGCGCCGTCTTCCAGGACCCGGGCTCGTACCTCAACCCCAGCCTCACCGTCGGACGCCAGCTCGGCGAGCCACTGCGCCGGCGCGGACTCAGCCGGGCCCTGGCCCGCCGACGGGCGGTGGAACTCTTCGAGGCCGTCGGCCTGCACGACCCGGAGCGGGTCCACGACAGCTACCCGCACGAACTCTCCGGCGGCATGCTCCAGCGGGTCCTGATCGCGGTCGCGATCTCCGGCGACCCGCAGCTGCTGGTCGCCGACGAGGCCACCACCGCGCTGGACACGGTCGTCCAGGCCGAGGTGCTGGACCTGCTGGGCGGGCTGCGCGACCGGCACGGGCTGGCCCTGCTGCTGGTCAGCCACGACCTGGCGGTGGTCGCCGAGGTGTGCGACCGGGTCCTCGTGCTCTACGCGGGCGAGGTCGTCGAGGAGGGCCCGACCGCCGAGGTGGTCGCCGCCCCGGCCCACCCGTACACCGAGGCGCTGCTGCGGGTCGCCTCCCTGGGCCGCCGCGACCGCCGGGAGCTGGCCGTCATCCCCGGCCGGCCGCCCGAGCCCGGCACCGCCGGGGCCGGCTGCCGCTTCGCCCCGCGCTGCGAGTACGCCACCGCCGCCTGCGCCGAGCAGGCCGTCCCGCTCACGCCCGTCCCCGTCCCCGGGACCGACACGGACAGCGGGAGCGGCCCCCGGGCCGTGCGCTGCCTGCGCAGCGCCGAACTGACCCTCAGCGGCGTCCGCGAACGGACGGACGTCCCGGAACGAACGGAGGTCCCGGTATGAGCATCACCGCCATCGCCTCGGCGATCACGGACGGGCCGACGCCCGCCGTCGGCTCCCCCGCCCTGCGGATCGAGCGCCTGGAGGTCCGCTACGGCCGCACCACCGTGCTCGGCGGTGTCGACCTGGAGGCACGCTCCGGGGAGATCCTGGGCCTCATCGGCGAGACCGGATCCGGGAAGACGACGCTCGCCCGGGCCGTGGCCGGGCTCGCCCCCGTCACCGGCGGCCGGATCACGGTCGACGGCGCGGACCGCGCCACCCTGCGCGGCCGCTCGCTGCGGACGGCGCGGCGTTCCGGGACCGTCCAGTACATGTTCCAGGACCCGCTGCGCTCCCTCGACCCCGATCTGACGGTGGCCCGCCTCGTCGGCGAACCGCTCGCCGTGGCCGGCGTCCCCCGCGCCGAGCGCGGGCCGAGGGTGCGGGAGGCGCTCGACCGGGTAGGCCTGGACGCCGCGCTGGCCTCCCGCACCCCCGGCGCGCTGTCGGGCGGCCAGCGCCAGCGGGTCGCCCTGGCCCGGGCGATCGTCGGACGGCCCCGGCTGCTGCTGGCCGACGAACCGGTCAGCGCCCTGGACGCCTCCAACCGCAACCACGTGCTGCGCCTGCTGGACCGGCTCCGCCACGAACTGGGCCTGGCCGTCGTGGTGATCTCGCACGACCTCGACTCGCTGGCCGGGATCGCCGACCGGATCGCCGTGCTCTACCGGGGCCGGATCGTCGAGCAGGGCCCGGCGGAGGCGGTGCTGGACCGGCCGCTGCACCCGTACAGCGCGCTGCTGGCCGCCTCGGCACCGGGACCGGACCCCGCACGGCGGACGGTTCTGCGGCTGCTGCGGGCGCCGGCCGGGGCCGCCGTCCCGGGCGGGGGCTGCGGGTTCGCGCACCGGTGCCCGTTCGCGGACGCGGCCTGCGCGGCGGTCCCGGAGCTCGGGCCGGGCCTCGCGGTCCCCGCCACCGGTCCGGAGGCGCACGCCGCCGCCTGCCACCACAGCCCGGACTGGCGGGCCCGGCTCCACCCGGACAACGCCACCTCTCTTTCGGAGCAACCCCGATGACACCGGCACCGACCGCCCGACCCGCACCCCCGCCGACGGCCCCCGCCCGACCCGCTCTCCCACCGCCCGACCTCGACGGGCTGCCCGCCCTGACCGCCGCCCTCGCGGAGCGGGCCGCCGAGCACGACCGGGACGCCACCTTCCCCACCGGGGGCATCGCGCTCGTGCACCGGGCCGGTCTGCTCACCGCGACCGTCGCCGAACGGCACGGCGGCCCCGGCCGCGGGCTCGCCGACACCGTCCGGATCCTGCGCGCGCTCGGTGCGGGCGACCCGGCGGTCGCCCTGGTCACCGCGATGACCCTGTTCGTCCACGCTGCCGAGGCGCGCGAGGCCCACTGGCCGGCCGGTCCGCTGGCGCAGCTGCTCGCCGAGTCGGCCGAGCGTCCCACCCTGGTCAACCACGTCCGGGTGGAGCCGGAGCTCGGCACCCCCGTGCGGGGCGGGCTGCCGGCGACGGTGGCCGTACGGCGCGGCGACGAGTGGGAGCTGACCGGACGCAAGATCTTCTCCACCGGCGCGCCCGCGCTGCGCTGGCTGCTGGTGTGGGCCCGCACCGAGGAACCCGAACCCCGGGTCGGCTCGTTCCTGGTCCGCGGCGACCTGCCCGGCATCACCGTCGAGCCGACCTGGGACCACCTCGGCCTGCGGGCCAGCCGCAGCGACGACGTACTGCTGGACGCCGTACGAGTCCCGCTCGACCACACCGCACGCCTCGCCGCCCCCTCCCCGGAGGGCGGCCGGGACCAGGTCGGCGCCGCCTGGAACTCGCTCGGCCTGGCCGCCCTCTACCTGGGCGTCGCCCGTGCCGCGCAGTCCTGGCTCACCGCCTTCCTGCACGAGCGGACCCCGAGCGCCCTGGGCGCGCCCCTGGCCAGCCTGCCCCGCTTCCAGAGCGAACTCGGCCTGATCGACGTCGAACTCGGCGGCGCCGAGCGGCTGGTGGCCGCCCTGGCCGCGGCCGTCGACGCGGGCGAGCCGACGGCCGTCGACGAGGCGCCCGGGGCGAAGCTGCTCGGCACCCGCGCCGCCGTGGAATCCGTCCAGCGGGCCGTCGCCCTGGTCGGCAACCACGGCCTGACCCGGCACCACCCGCTCCAGCGGCACCTGCGCGACGTGCTGTGCGCCCGGGTGCACACCCCGCAGGACGACACCGTCCTGCTCGCCCGGGGCCGGGCCGCCCTGCACCGCCCGCCGGTCGCCTGACCGGCTCCCGCCTTCCCCTTCTCCACCGGGCCCGCCCCGCCCGCGACGCCCCTCCCGATCCTCCCGATCCCCCTCGTCAAGACCCTTGCCGAGCCCCTTGCCAAGAAAGGCAGACCACCATGCCCGTCGAGTTCATCGGCATGATCTCCACCCACGACGTCTCCGAGACCCGCCCCGCGCACGGCCCGGTGGTCGACCCCGACTACACCCGCCGGTTCGCCCGGGCCCACGAGGAGGCCGGCTTCGACCGCATCCTGATCGCCCACTCCTCGGCCAGCCCCGACCCCAACCAGGTCGCCGCGTTCGCCGCCGCGAACACCGAGCGGCTGGGCCTGCTGATCGCGCACCGCCCCGGCTTCATCGCGCCCACCGTCGCCGCCCGCACCTTCGCGACCCTGGACCAGTTCTCCGGCGGCCGGGTCGCCGTCCACATCATCACCGGCGGCCACGACGCCGAGCAGCGCCGCGACGGCGACTACCTCACCAAGGACGAGCGCTACGCCCGCACCGACGACTACCTGACCGTGCTCACCAAGGCCTGGACCGCCGAGGAGCCGTTCGACCACGAGGGCCCGTACTACCGCCTCGCCGACTTCAAGTCCGAGGTGCTGCCGGTCCAGCGGCCGCGCATCCCGCTGTTCTTCGGCGGCTCCTCCGAGGCCGCCTACCGGGTCGGCGGCAAGCACGCCGACACCTTCGCGCTGTGGGGCGAGCCGCTCGCCGAGACCGCCCAGCAGATCGCCTCCGTCCGCGCCGCCGCCACCGCCGCCGGGCGCACCGACGTCCAGGGCATCAGCGTGTCCTTCCGTCCGATCCTCGGCCGCACCGAGGAGGAGGCCTGGGAGCGCGCCCACCGCATCCTGGCCACCATCAAGGAGCGCAACGACGTCTTCGGCGGACGCCGCCCGATCCTGCCGACCGGCCCCGGGGCCGCGCCGCAGAACGTCGGCTCCCAGCGCCTGCTGGCCGCCGCCGCCAAGGGCGACCGGCACGACCGCGCGCTGTGGACGGCCCCGGCCGCGGCGACCGGCGCCGCCGGGAACTCGACCGCCCTGGTCGGCACGCCGGAGACGGTCGCCCAGGCGCTGCTGGACTACGTCGACCTCGGCGCGACCACGCTGCTGATCCGCGGCTACGACCCGCTGGACGATGCGCTCGACTACGGCAAGGAGCTCATCCCGCTGGTGCGCCAGGAGGTCGCCCGTCGGGACGCCCTGGCGGCGCGGGAATCCGACGCGGCTCGCGCATCCGAGGCCAGGCAGGCCGCCGTCGCGGTGTCCGGTGCGGCCCGATGACCACCACCGCCGCTTCCCCCGTGCCACTGACCGGGCCGTCCTCCGCCGTCTGGGAGCCCGCCGCCGAGGTCACCGTGCGCGGCACCGTCCTGCTGCTGCCCGGCCGGGGCGAGCACCCGGGTGTGTACGCCCGCTTCGGCCGGCGGCTGGCCTTCGACGGCTACCGCGTGGTCGTCCCGGGGGTGCCGGCCGCGGGGTCCGTCCCGCTGGACGGGGTGGACCTGGCCGGTCCGGTCGCCGAGGCCCGCGAAACCGCACCGCCCGGCGCTCCCGTGGTGCTGGCCGGCTCGGACACCGGCGCCCTGCTCGCGCTGGCCGCCGCCCGACAGGCCGCCCCCGACGGGCTGCTGCTCGTCGGCCTGCCCGTCACAGTGGCCGCGCCCGAAGCCTCGGACACCGCCGAGGCCTGGACGGACGAGCTCGGTGCCCGGACGTCCTGCCCGGCGCACCGGGGCCTGCTGGCCGCCGATCCGGACTTCCGGCCCGGCGCACTCGCCGAGGACGTCCCCGCCGACCTCGCCCGGGCGGCCGAGGAGGCGGCCGCCGACGGCGTGCCGGTCTTCGAGGTGCCGGTGCTCGTGGTGCACGGGTCCGCCGACCCGGTCTCGCCGCCCGCCACCGCGCGGCGGTTCGCCGAGCGCCTCGCCGCCGATCTCGTCCTGGTCGCCGACGGGCGGCACGACGCGCTCAACGACGCCGCCCACCGCAGCGTCGCCGCCGCCGTCGTCCAGTGGCTGGAACGCCTGCGGGGCGGCCCGCACCTGCCCGCCCAGATCGTCACCGCCGACGCGGGCGGACGCACCCCCGACCCGCACGCCCCGGAAGGAAACCCCGTATGACCACCCTCGACGAACGACCCGTCCTCGCCCAGCCGACCGCGCCTGCCCAGCCGTCCGCACTCACCCAGCCGTCCGCGCTCGCCGGAGCCCACGGCGCCGACCTGCTCCGCCGCGCCCTGCGCCGGCACGCGGCCGGCGTCACGGTGATCACCGCGGCCGGGCCCGCCGGCCCGGTCGGCTTCACCGCCACCTCGTTCACCTCGGTGAGCCTGGACCCCGCCCTGGTGTCCTTCTACCTGTCGACCACCGCCTCGGCCGCGCCAGCGGTACGGGAGGCCGAGGCCTTCACCGTGCACATCCTGCGCGACGACCAGCGGGAGCTCGCGAACCGCTTCGCCCGCAGCGGGATCGACCGCTTCGCCGGTACGGACTGGCACACCGGCCCGTACGGCACGCCCGTCCTCGCGGGCGCCGCCGCCCGGCTCACGGCCCGCCCGTTCCTGCTCCAGCCGGTCGGCGACCACCTGCTGGTCGTCGGCGAGGTCCTGGCCGTCGACACCACCGACCGCCCGCCGCTGGTCCACCACGACGGCGGCTACGGCGGGTTCACCCCGGTCCGGGAGGGCTGAGCCGCCATGACGCTGACCGCCCACTGGTTCCTGCCGACCACCGGGGACAGCCGGCACGTCGTCGGCGGCGGCCACGGCTCGACACCCGGCACCGCCGGCACCGACCGCCCGCCGAGCATCGCCTACCTCGGCCAGATCGCACGCAGTGCGGAACAGCTCGGCTTCACCGGGGCACTGACGCCGACCGGCGCCTGGTGCGAGGATGCCTGGCTGTCCACCGCGATGCTCACCCGGGAGACCGAGCGGCTGAAGTACCTGGTGGCCTTCCGGCCCGGTCAGCTCAGCCCGACGCTGGCCGCCCAGATGGCCACCAGCTACCAGAACCAGTCGGGCGGCCGGCTGCTGCTCAACGTCGTCACCGGCGGCGAGTCCGCCGAGCAGCGCGCGTACGGGGACTTCCTCGACAAGGCCGGCCGCTACGCCCGCACCGGGGAGTTCCTGTCCATCACCGGCCGGCTCTGGCGCGGCGAGCAGGTCGACCACCGCGGCGCCCACCTCAGGGTGGAGGCCGCCCGGCTGACCCGGCTGCCGGAACCGGTGCCCGAGGTGTACTTCGGCGGCTCCTCGCCGGAGGCCGCCGAGGTCGCCGCCCGGCACGCCGACGTCTACCTCACCTGGGGCGAGCCGCCCGCCATGGTCGCCGAGAAGATCCGGCACGTCCGCGAGCTCGCCGCCCGGCACGGCCGCACGCCGCGGTTCGGCATCCGGCTGCACGTCATCACCCGCGACACCGCGCAGGCCGCGTGGGCGGAGGCCGACCGCCTGCTCGCCGGCATGGACCCGGCGCGGATCGCCGAGACCCAGGCGGCGCTGGCCCGCAGCGAGTCCGAGGGCCAGCGGCGGATGCGCCTGCTGCACGGCGGCTCGACCGACCGGCTGGAGGTCTCGCCCAACCTGTGGGCCGGGATCGGCCTGGTGCGCGGCGGCGCGGGCACCGCCCTCGTCGGGGACCACCACGAGGTGGCCGACCGGATCGAGGAGTACCACCGGCTGGGCGTGGACGAGTTCATCCTCTCCGGCGCCCCGCACCTGGAGGAGGCGTACTGGGTCGGGGAGAACGTGCTGCCGATCCTGGCCGGGCGGGGGCTCTGGAAGCGCGAGGCCTGACGGGGGGTGGCCGGTCGGGGCGACGGGGTGTGTCCCCGTCGCCCCGACCGGCCCCTCCGCCCGACCGGCCCCTCCCCCAGGTCCTCGTCACCCCAGTCGCGCGTCGAACTCCAGCGCCCCGACGAGCTCGCCGACCCGGTGCTCCGGCAGGCCCCGGGAGACGAACCACGCGCCGACGTTGCGCACGTCCCGCTCCAGGAACGCCCGCCCGCGCGGATTCGCCACCACGTCCACGATCTGCGGCACATCGATGATCACCAGCCGCCCCTCGTGGACCAGGATGTTGTACGCCGACAGGTCCCCGTGCGCGTACCCGTCACCGGCCAGCAGCGACAGGCTCCGGCCGAGCTGCTCCCACAGGTCCTGGACGTCCACCTCCTCCGCCCTCAGCTGCGCGAGCCGGGGCGCGGCGGTGCCGCTCTCGTCGCCGACGAACTCCATCAGGATCTCCGTACCCGTGATCTGCACCGGGTAGGGGACGGCCACCCCGGCCGACCAGAGCCGGCACAGCGCGGTGAACTCGGCACCGGCCCACTGCGCGGCGATGGCCTCCTTGCCGAACGCCGTCCGCTTGGCCATCGCCCGGGCGATCCGGGACTCCTTGTGCCGACGCCCCTCCAAGTACCCGGAGTCGCGGTGGAACATCCGGTGCTGGGAGTCGCGGTAGCGCTTGGCCGCCATCAGCGTGCGGCGGTCCGTGCCCGGCACCCCGCGCTCCAGGAGGAACACGTCCGCCTCCTTGCCGGTCTTCACCAGCCCGAGTTCGGTGTCCACGGCCGCGAGTTCGGTCACCACCCAGGCAGGGCGCGGCTCGGGCCCCTTCTCGGTGGGGGTGGACTGGTCCCAGGTCGACCAGCGGTCGCCCCCGGCCGGGCCGCCGTCGGGGTTCTCGTCGTAGCTGTCGTAGCTGTCGTCGTTGTAGCTGACGTCGTCGTAGTTCTCGTGGTTCTCGTGCCCGCCGTCGAAGTCGGCGTACTCGTCACCGGCGACGGCATAGGCCCCGTGGTCGTCGAACCGGAACACGACCTCGGGCTCGTTGTCGTCGAACCGCTCGGACCGGCGGCCGCGACGGGGTGCGCCCTTGGCGCGGATACGGGAGAAGGAATCGGTGTCGGTGCTGGAAAAGCGCTCACGCACTGTGGTGGCTCCTGGGGAACAGCCCACCGATGCGCCAGTTGCGAGGCGTCGTCAGCCGGTGGGCGAAAGACGAGAGGAAGAGGCGTATGGCGCGCACACCAAGGCGCGCCGCGAGACGGCGGCGACCATCGAAACGCACCTCCTCTGCTTCTCCACGTCAGTCCCCACGCCACGGGCAGCCCCGCGGCGCGAACGAGTCAGAGCTTAGCGACTTCCAAGATCGGCGCAACCGAATTTCCCGCCCGCCCTCGCACTGCCCGTCCTCGCACTGCTCGCGGCCGCACTACCCGTGACCGCACGGCCGACATGCCACGCCCGGCCCAAGGTCACCGACCGTCGCGGCGCGGCACGCAAGAATGCGGGTCGTCGTACGAGCCCGGAGGGACGAACCATGGTCGGTGCCGCGCAGTTCCATGCCTGGGACGTCCGGGAGTCCGGACCGCCCGACGCCCCGCACCGGGTGCTGCTCCTGCCCGGCGGGATGTGCGGAACCGCCTTCTTCGCCGACATGACGGCCGCCGCCGCACTCTCCGACGCACCGATCCGCCTGATCGCGGCGACCGTCCCCGGCCACGCCGGCACGATCGCGCCCGTGGACGTGTCGATCGAGAACTACGCGGCGATCACCGGCACCTTCGCGGCCGAGCACGGCTGCACGGCCGTGGTGGGCCACAGCATCGGCGCCAACATCGCGCTGGAGATGGTGGCCGGCGGACACTTCTCCGGACCGGTGGTGCTGCTCTCCCCCACGTTCTCGCGGCCGGACGAGTCCAAGGCGCTCGCGGTCGCCACGGCACTCGGGCGGGTGCCGGGGCTGGGTGCCGTGGTCTGGCCGGTCATGCTGTGGCTGACGCCGAAGGTCCTGTCCGAGGGCTTCCCGGAACGGCGCCGGGAGGAACTCGTCGCCGATCTGAAGCGGAACTCCCCGGCGTTCTGCAACCGCGCCATCGCCGAGTACTTCGCCTACCTGGACCGCCACGGCCAACTGGTGCCCCGGCTGTGCGAGTCCGGTGCCCGCGCCTGGGTGGTGCGCGGCGACCGGGACGAAGTGGGGCTCACCGACACCGAGCGCGCCGCCCTCGAAGCCTGCCCCTCCGTCACCCTGGTGGAGGTCCCCGACAGCGGGCACATGGTGATGGTGGAGCAGCCCGAGGCGGTGGCCCGCCTGGTCGCCGACGTCGTCCTCGACCGCGGCTGAGGCCGTTATTTCGGTGCGGACCGAAACCTCGACACCATAGGTTCTCCCGCATGAGCATCTCAGCGGCGGGCGTGGTCCCGAGGGACGGCAAGGCACTGGCGGCGGCCTCGACGGCGGTGGTGCTGTGGGCATCCGCGTTCGTGGCGATCCGGAGCGCGAGCGAGCACTTCGGGCCCGGATCGCTGGCCCTCGGCCGCCTGCTGGTGGGAACGGTCGCCCTGCTCGGCCTGCTGGCCTACCGCCGGGAGGGCCTGCCCCCACGAGCCGCCTGGCCCGGCATCGCCGTCTCGGGCCTGCTCTGGTTCGGCCTCTACATGGTCGCCCTGAACTGGGGCGAGAAGGAGGTCGACGCGGGCACGGCGGCGATGCTGGTCGGCATCGGACCCGTCCTGATCGCCCTGCTGGGCGGCTGGCTGCTGCGCGAGGGCCTCCCGTCCAAGCTGCTCGCCGGGATGGCCGTCTCCCTGACCGGCGTGGTCGTGGTGGGCCTCTCCATGTCGGGCGGCGACAGCAGTTCACTGCTCGGCATCGGCCTGTGCGTGCTCGCGGCCGTGACCTACGCGGCGGGCGTGGTGGCCCAGAAGCCGGCCCTGCGCCACGGCACCGCGCTCCAGGTGACGACCTTCGGCTGCCTGATCGGCGCGGTCGCCTGCCTGCCCTTCACCCCCCAGCTGCTGTCGGACCTCTCCGCCGCACCCGTGTCCGCCACCCTCAACGTCGTCTACCTCGGCCTGTTCCCCACCGCCCTGGCCTTCACCGCCTGGGCCTACGCGCTCTCCCGCACCACCGCCGCCCGCATGGGCGCCACCACCTACTCCGTCCCCGCCCTCGTCGTCGCCATGGCCTGGCTCCTCCTCGGCGAAACCCCAGCCCTGTTGACCCTGGCCGGCGGCGCCCTCTGCCTGGCCGGCGTCGCCGTCACCCGCCGCACCTGACCGGGCCTCCCGCTCTAGAGAGGCACCGCGGTTTCGAGGTCGATCTCGTCCCCCGCCGAGTCGAACGCGCTCATGCGCCCCACAAGACCCGGCGAGACCGAGACATAGTCCGCCCGGTGCTCCACACCACCGGGATGGGTCGCCGGCCCCTCGAACACGATGACCAGACCCTCCCCCGGCTGGATCTCGTAGACCGCCCCCATCGGCTCGAAGACCACGGCCAGGTACCCGGCGGAGTCCGCCGTCAGCACCACCCGCTCCTTCACCCACGAAGCTTCCCGGGCCCGCTGCTTGTCACGGCGCCGACGGCGAATCCAAGAGATCATGCCGCGATGATGCGCCACTGATCCCCTCCCGCCAATCCGCACCCCCCTGCCTGCGAGGGCCGCTACGCCTTCGGATCCCGTCTCTTCTTCTTCCTGACCGGGACCCTCGCCGCCGTCTGCGCAACGGCAAGGGTGTAGCTCACCGTGTCAGCACTGAACGCCGGAGGCTCAGCATCGGTCCAGGAGTGGAAATACGACTCCACGCATCGCCTGAGCAACTCCGGCCGCGGCGGTCCGGCCACCTCGAAGTCGACACCGTCACCCTTCCCACCCACGACAAAAAGCCGCAAGGGCTTCCCTTCCGCGTCGAACGCTTCCCTGATGTCGCTCAGAAAGTCCGGCTCGGACGCCTGCCGGACCTCATCACTCCCGGCACAGGGGATCAACCAGTCGTCATCGTCCACCAGGATGCACGGGTACACCACCTGCTCGACCGTGGCACTCCGGTCCACTATCGGCCTACTTCGGAGCATTGCTCTCTGCGCTGAACTTCACTGCCGCCCACCACAAGGACGCTATGCCGCAAGCGGGCGCAGCGTTACCTCCCAGGCCCGGAACTTCAGCCGGAGCGACGAGGACTGGACCTCGAACACCGGCGGCAGCTCGGCGCCGTACTCGTAGTAGGTGATCGAGTCGATCCCGTCCGGATCGACCTCGGGCTCACCGCGCCAACCGTCGGAACTCACGACGGTCTGCTGCATGACGAGCTCACCGACATCGTGGAACTCCAAGGCGAAACGCCCACGCCTCGGGTGCCCGAACTCCAGCCGCAGCACCGCCTTCGGGTGGCCGGCCAGGGTGACCCCAAGCAGACCGAAGTCATTGTGGAGATCGAGGAAATCGCCCTCCGGGAGATCGAGATCGGAGTAGTCGCCCGGAGCTTCCCACGGCTTCACCCCACTGAATCGAGCCTTCATCTTTCCTCTCTTCTTCAGAACCCCTGGAACTCTTCACCATGACACAGTGCGACCGTGGCCCTGGAACCCGTCCTCGCATTACCGCGAGAATGACTGGGTGTCAGCCTCGCCTGTTCTCCTCGACGCCCGGCACATTCGAGACCCGTCGACCAACTCGATGGCTTCACGCTCGTCGCCGCACCTCGCGCCCTCAGGCCACGCGCGTCCTGACTCGCCCTCGACTAAGGCTCCTGCAGAGCCAGGTTCACACCGATTTGCAAACAAATAATCTACTATGCAAAAGGGATCCCTCGGGACTGGATGACCCGAGGGACCCCAGGGGCATTGCATGTTCGCGATCGGTCCGGTTCGCCGGTCTTGTGATGTGATGTCATGTCTCGTTCTGGGGATGGTTGCTCCCCGGAACGCAGTGCAGGCACCGTGCCGGTGATCATGTGGTTGTCGAGACCCATGAGAACCGAGCGAGACCGTGCCTGCCCGAACATCATCGCCCATGCCCGCCGGGCTGGGACACCTGACCCTCCAGAATCGCGCTGTCACCCGACAGGATGCCGCTGACCTGCGGCGCTTCCTGATCTGGGTGCCCGACCCACGCAGTCGGCGGGGGCGGCGGTATCCGATGCTCCCCCTATCCCGGCGCCCGCCAGGCGATCCAGATCGTCCGATGGCGCCGCGACCGCTCGACCGGGAAGCTCACCATCGAACGGGTCTACCTGATCACTGGCCTGGACACCTACGACGCCACCGCCGTCCAGCTCGCCACCTGGATCAGGGGCCACTGGGGCATCGAGAACCTCCTGCACCACGTCCGAGACCGGACCTTCCGCGAGGACGACTCCAAAGTCCGCACCGGCCACCTGCCCCGCACCATGGCCGGCCTGCGCAACCTCGCCATCGGCATCTTCCACCAGATCGGCCACACCAACATCGCCGCTGCCCTCCGCCACACCGGCCGCGACCACACCCGACCCCTGCGAATCCTCGGCCTCACGTGATCAATCCGGACAGACCGCAACCATGCAATGCCCCTGAGATACATACGGCGTTCCCTCAGCGGCCATTCATGATCCCTAAGCTCGCGCCTCGTGAAGAACGTGAAGAGGACGATCGTGTTGCTCGCCTTGATAATGAGCTACTTCCCGCTGACCCCGACGGCGTTCGCGGCGGCCAAGTCGCCCGCGCAGGTAGCCGAGGACTGCGCCGACCCGAGGCCCACGCAGGCCGGGGACATCATCTACTGGGACCCCGAGTGCTACCTCACCTTCAAAAGCAGCAAGCAGGTATGGGGCGAGGCCACCATGCCCGACAAGCTCGGCAGTGGGAAGAGCCCCATCGCCTACGGCTGCACCAGTAGCGGCAGCGTGAGCGTCGCCGGAACCAAGAGCTCCTCCACCAGCTTCTCCTTCGGCCTCGACATCGGCGGGAAGAAGAAGTTCGGTGACTGGGAGGCCTCCGTCGGGCCCAAGCTCGGTTGGAGCTGGACCTGGAGCACCAGCGACACCCACACGCACACCGCCACGGTCCCCCTGGGCAGCGTCGGCTGGATCGAGGTCAGGGAGCCGCTGATCGAGGCGGTCGTCGACATCGATGCCCGCTACGACGGCAACAAGAACGAGCTCGTCAAGAACGCGGTCGTCCGGGTGCCGGACACCAGCCGGTCCTTCGCCTGGTTGTATCAGAGCCGCAAGATGACCGACACGGAGCTGAGGGACATCTGCGGGCAGGACCCGCCGACCACCAAGACCTACGACATGTGGTCGGCCGGCGGCAAGGCTCCCTACAAGAACCTGCTGAGCGGCAAGTGCCTGGCCATCGGCCCCACCGTCCCCAACGGCGGGCTCGTGGTGCAGCGCACCTGCGACGGCGGGGCCGCGCAGAAATGGAACGCCGTCAAGGCGAGCAACGGCTATTTCACCATCCGCAACAACAACGGCTACTGCCTCACAGTCCCCTACAACAACGGCACCCCGCCCGGCCAGAACACCCAGCTCATGTGGTGGGGCTGCGAGACCCGCTGGGACTCGGGCAACCAGCTCTGGTCGGTCAACCCGACCAAGATCAGCGGTACCTACACCTTCGCCAACCAGTGGACGGGGCTCTGTCTCGCGCCGCACTCCAGTGAGATGACCAAGAACGGTGGCCGGGTGACCATCCGCAAGTGCGTGTAGCGGGATCGGTTGACCCCTCCTATGGAGTCCTCTGCGGAGTGGAGAAGACTCCGTAGGAGGGGCCCTATGGACTCTTCTGCAGGAGCGAACCGGACTCCACTGGAGTCTATTCCGAAGCGGACTCCAGTGGAGTGGAGTCCGCAAGCGTCCAGAGCGTCGCCGTCCAGCCGCTGGAGCAGGCGCCGGACGGTCGCCGGGTGAGGGACGGGATGGACACCGGTGAGCGGCTCGGCCGGGAAGTCGAGGACCTCCAGGGCCGACTGCGGGGCGTCCGTTGTCCACTCCCCGATCGCGATGAGGGAACGGGCACCGGCCAGCACGGCCGAAGCTGCCGCGCACAACAGGGGGAGCATCGGATACCGCCGCCCCCGCCGACTGCGTGGGTCGGGCACCCAGATCAGGAAGCGCCGCAGGTCAGCGGCATCCTGTCGGGTGACAGCGCGATTCTGGAGGGTCAGGTGTCCCAGCCCGGCGGGCATGGGCGATGATGTTCGGGCAGGCACGGTCTCGCTCGGTTCTCATGGGTGTCGACAACCACATGATCACCGGCACCGTGCCTGCACTGCGTTCCGGGGAACAACCATCCCCAGAACGAGACATAACATCACATCACAAGACCGGCGAACCGGACCGATCGCGAACATGCAATGCCCCTGCCTCCCGGCCCGCTCGTACGGACGAACACGAGCGCATGGCGGGTGCTTGTGACACAGCGTGACCCCAACCCGACCGTGGCCATCAGCACCCGGCCACAGAGCCTCGACCGCGCGTCACTCCGGGCGGCGGGCGGTCTCCTGGGCGGCGGGGACCACCGTGACGTTGAGGTGCTTCATGATCGGCTGGTCGCTCTGGGTGGAGTAGTCGCCGATCGCGCACAGGACGTTCATCTCCGGCATGTAGCCGGCCGCGCAGCCTCGGGGCAGGTCGTGGGGGACGGCGAGGTAGCCGTGCAGGGAGCGGGTGGAGCCGTCGCGGGCGGTGGCGGTGATGTCGACCGGGTCGAACTCGGCGAGGTGGCGTGCGCGCATGTCGTCGGGGTTCATGAAAATGAGCGTGCGCAGGTTCTTGACGCCGCGGTAGCGGTCGTTGTCGGAGTAGATGGTGGTGTTCCACTGGTCGTGCGAGCGCATGGTGCCGAGCACCAGCGTGCCGGGCGTGGGCAGGACGTCGGGGAGCGGGGCGGTGGAGAACTCGGCGAGGCCGGACGGGGTGAGGAAGACGAGTTCGCGGGCGGGCTGCTTGATCCGGAAGCCGAGCGGGAGCCGCACCCGCCGGTTGAAGTCCTCGAAGCCGTCCAGGACCTCGGCCATGGTGTCGCGGATCCGGTCGTAGTCCTCCACGTACCACTCCCACGGGGTGGCGCTGTCCGGCAGCGCGGCCCGGGCGAGGCCGGCGATGACGGCCGGCTCGGAGAGCAGGTGGCGGGAGGCCGGCTTCTTCTTCATCCCGACGGAGAGGTGGACCATGCTCATGGAGTCCTCCACCGAGGTGGCCTGGAGGCCGCCGCGCTGGTGGTCCTGCTCGGTGCGACCCAGGCACGGCAGGATCAGCGCCCGCCGTCCGTGCACCAGGTGGCTGCGGTTCAGCTTGGTGGAGACGTGGACCGTCAGCTCGCAGCGGCGCAGCGCGCGGTAGGTGTAGTCGGTGTCGGGTGCGGCGAGGGCGAAGTTGCCGCCCATGCCGACGAAGACCTTCACCTCGCCGCGGGCCATCGCCTCGATGGTCGCGACCGTGTCCTTGCCGTGCTCGCGCGGCGCGTCGATGCCGCAGACGGCGGAGAGGCGGTCCAGGAACCCGGGCGCGGGCCGGTGGTCGATGCCGCAGGTGCGGTTGCCCTGGACGTTGGAGTGCCCGCGGACCGGCGACGGGCCGGCGCCCTCGCGGCCGATGTTGCCCCGCAGCAGCAGGACGTTGACGATCTCCCGGATCGCGTCGACACCGTGCTCGTGCTGGGTGACGCCGAGGCACCAGGAGAAGATGGACCGGTCCGCCTCCCGGTAGATCCGGGCGGCGTGCAGGATCTGCTCGCGGCTCAGGCCGCTCTGCCGCTCCAACTCCTCCCAGGGCGTCCGCTCGCACAGGTCGCGGTAGGCGGCGAAGCCGGTGGTGTGCCGGTCGACGAACTGCTGGTCCAGCGCTTTCGGGTCCTGCGCGGACTGCTCCAGGACGGCCTTGGCGATGCCGCGCAGCAGGGCCATGTCGCCGCCGATGCGGACCTGGAGGTTGAGGGTGCTGGTCGGCGTCGCCTTGAACAGGGCCATGTCGAGGAACTCGTGCGGCACGATGGTGCGGGTCGCGGCCGCCTCCACCAGCGGGTTGACGTGCACGATCCGCGCGCCGCGACGGGTCGCGTCGGCCAGCGCGGTGAGCATCCGGGGCGCGTTGGACGCGGCGTTGACGCCCAGGATGAACAGCGCGTCCGCCGCCTCCCAGTCCTTGAGGTCGGCGGTGCCCTTGCCGGTGCCGAGGGCGGCCTGCAGGGCCCGGCCGGATGCCTCGTGGCACATGTTCGAGCAGTCGGGGAGGTTGTTGGTGCCGAGCTCGCGGGCCATCAGCTGGTACAGGAAGGTGGCCTCGTTGCCGAGCCGCCCCGAGGTGTAGAACGCGGCCCGGTTCGGGTCGTCCAGGGCGCGTACGCTCTCCCCGAACAGGTCGAAGGCGTGCTGCCAGTCGATCGGCACGTACCGGTCCGTGGCCTCGTCGTACACCATCGGCTCGGTGAGGCGGCCCTGGTCCTCCAGCGCGAAGTCGCTCCACTCCGACAGTTCGGTGACGGTGTGCGCGGCGAAGAACTCCCGGCCGACCCGCTTGCGGGTCATCTCCCAGGTGACGTGCTTGATGCCGTTCTCGCAGATGTCCAGGTGCAGGCCCTTGGTGTCGTCCGGCCAGGCGCAGCCCGGGCAGTCGAAGCCGCCGTTCTCGTGGTTCATCCGCAGGATCGCCCGCGGGCCGTCCAGCAGGGTCCGCTCACGGACCAGGAACTCCGTCACGCTCCGTGCCGCGCCCCAGCCCGCCGCCGGATGGTGGTAGGGCGCGGCCTCCGGCCGCCGCGACGGCTCCGCACCGACACTCGGTTCCCGCTCCGCCGCCGGGTCGGCGCCGTCCTGGCCGGACCCCCGGTCGTCAGCAGCGTTCACGGCACTCACCTTCCGCAGTCGGACATCGAACGGCGGGCGGCGGGCGGCGGGCGACGGACGCCGCCGGTTATGGCGTCCGGTCGGGGGCCCACGGCCTTCCGCCCCATTCAAGGAAGCCAGCTACGGCGGCATCGCGCATCCGGTGACACGCGGTCGGCGGAGCCGTCGGGTCACCGCACCCGGTAACGGATGAGGAGCCGGGCCCGGCCCCGGAGTGTGTGGCCGGGCCATGACTCCGGGCGGCTGTGGTCCAGTGGGAGTGCACCGGAGGGAGGAGCAGACCTGGTTCCAGGCCTGACCGGTCCCGTCACGGGGGCGGCTGCCAGCGCGGACCGGGACGACGAGGGTCTGTGCCGTCGCGAACGGCTGTTCGCGACGGCACAGACCAGGGCCGGGCGCCCCGGGCGTCGGCCGACCGTTGCCAGCACACTGGTCGCGTGGGCTGGGACCCCCGTACGGTCGGCCGGTTCGTCCTGCGTCCGACCTGCTGGGAACCGGCGGTCGGACGCAGGGGTACCGGACGGTCCCTGGTCTCGCCCTGCCGTTGTCCCCCAATCCTCGGCGCCCGGGAACGGAACCTCCATGACGGCAGGTTGACGTTCGCCTGGCGTTCGGGACGCCGGGTCGGGTGGCCTGCTCCGGTCGCGGCGGCACGGCCCTTGCCGCCGAGCGGTCCGACCCCGCACGCTGGTGCGAGGGGCCGGCGTTCGGCGGACCGGGGGTGGGAGTGGCGACGGGGGCGGACGGGCGCGGGGTGCCGGTGCTGGGCCGGGCTGTGGTGCGCGGCGCGTCGGCGGTGGGCCTCGGCGCGGTCATGACGGGCGTGGTCGCCGGCCTGGGGTGGCTGTCGATGTGGGTGGTCTACCACTGGGTGTTCCTCTATGTGGTCGAGGTCGTCGTCATGCTGGCGGCTGCCGCCGCCCTGCTTCTCGGGCTGGCGGCCGGCGCACAGTACCGGCCCGCGTGGTGGAAGGTGTCCATGGCGTCGCTCTTCGTGTTCGCGGCCGGCTGGCTGGTCTTCGAGGAGTGCTGCGTGGTGATGGCCGACCAGCAGGCGCTCCACGACCGGGGCACGACCGTCCCCGCCGTGGTCGTCAAGGTGTGGGAGGGCGACGAGCACTCCTCCACCACCGTCGAGGTACGCCTCGCCGACGGCAGCGAGTACCGGAATGTGGAGTTGGGCGACTGGATGCCGCGTACCGGCGAGCAGACCGTCGTCACGGTGGACCTCTCGGGACCGGCCCGGTCCCGCCTGGGCCCGTCACCCGGGCCTCCCGACGCCACCGCGCGCAACGCCGGACTGGCGGCTGTCGCAGTGGGCTCTCTCGGCCTGGGCGCGCACCTCACCGGCCTGCTCGAAACCGCCCCATTCCGAAGGTCCCGGCCACCCGAGGACGCGACCCCCGCCGGACACCGACTGCGGCGACGGCGGCGACGGTGGAGAGGCCTGCGAAGGTGACGGCGGGGCCCGACGGGGAGGCGGAGGCGTCGTTCGGCGTTCAGCCGGTTGCGGCGAGGCTCTTCTCGAACGCGGCCAGGTAGTTGGGCAGGTGGTGGTCCCTGATGGCGTCCGTCTCGGGGGCCGGCCGGTCGGTGACGAAGCCCTTTGCCCGGTCCTTGAGCCCTGCCACGAGCGGCATGGACTCGTGGAGGCGGCCGTCCGCGTCGAAGTAGCGCAGTGTCTCGACGTGCGTGAAGAACGGAACCCGACGACGATCATGCGGTCACCGGCCATGACGTAGGCCTGGGTGTCCTCGATCGGGAACGGCATGGCGTGCTTGGACTCGAAGTGTCTGACCTCCTCGAAGCCCCACGCCCGCGCCTGTTCCTCGATGGCCTCGCGCTCCAGCGGCGCCAGGCCCGCCGCGCGCGCCATCCAGTAGGCGTGGTGAAGGGAGTAACGAGTCGTCGAATGGTCCAGCGCGGCAACGGCCATGGTGTCCTCCGGGAGGGCCTGGGCGGGAGCACCCAGCACCATAGGCCCGTGGACGAACGATCGGCCCGGGGGCGCGCCGGAAGCACGGCGAGCAGCGCGGCGGAGAACGCCGGGTGCTGCGGCCCGTACGGGCGGCCGGTCGTTCAGGTGAAGTTCCCGCCCGGCAGCCGGGGCCTCCGGAGGCAGCGGGAAGCCTCGTGCGTGACGGCCGCTCGTCCCGAGCCGCCGCGCCGCACCGAGGAGAGTCCCCCATGCGCGTGCTCCCACGCCCCGCCGCCCTCGCGGCCGCCGCCGTGTCCGTGGCCGCCCTGGCCGGCCCCGTGCCCGCCGCCACCGCCGACAGCTCCGCCGCACCGCCACCGCCGGCGGGCCGGTACCTGAACCTGCACCAGTGCGTGTACCACGGCCCGTTCCTGCCGAACAGTTTCGACCTCGTGACCACCCTCGTCCCCAGCCGGGACGGCCGGTTCAGCGCCGGCACGGACATCTCCGACACCCCCGTCCCCGCGGCCGTGTGCGGACCGGGCGACGGGACCTACGAGCCCAGCGTCTACACGGCCGCCGAGGGCTACGACCTGACCACCGGGCGCTACCTCAATCTGCACCAGTGCGTCTTCTGGAGCGACTACGACCAGGACCACCTCACCACGGTGGTCGGGACCACCGACGTGAAGTTCGTCGCCGGGACCAACGTCTCCAACACCCGTGACACCGAGGTCTTCTGCGGCGGCGGGGGCACGGACCACCCCGTCCCGTTGCTGTCGAGCGCCACTCCGCTGGACCTGACCGCCGGCCGGTACCTGAACCTGCACCAGTGCATGTACTACTACGAGGGCTTCCGCGACCACTTCACCACCTTCGCGCCGAGCAGGGACGGGCGGTTCAAGGCCGGGACCAACATCTCGAACACCCCCGACACCCAGCCCTCCTGCGGCGCCGGGGACGGCAACTTCCGGCTCGTCCCGCTCCTCTCCGGTGTCAAGGCCCTTCGGCTCGGCTGAGCGCGGCGGCCGCCGCCCCTGCCGCTACCCCTGCCGCTGGTCCGCGGTCGCGGCGCTCGCGACCGCGTCGGCGACGGTGGGCCGGTAGAGGCCCAGCTTGGGCGCCCGGGCCTTCGCGCCGGGGCCGAGCGGGAAGTTCCGGGTCTCGGCGGCCGGCATGTGGTCGCCGTCGGCCACCACGTTCAGCTCGTCGACCCCGGCCGCGGACGCGGCGGATCCGCCGCCGGGGTTGAGGTCGATCACGGCGAACGCCGTCCGCCCGGCACCGACCGGGTAGGCGGGCGGGCCGCCCAGCCCGCCCGGGACCAGCGGCCTGATGTCCTTGGCGCGGTCGGCGGAGTGCGAGTCGCCCACAGTGACCAGCGGGAAGTAGCTCAGGCCGCAGGAGTGCGCGCCCTGGTTGTGCACCTCGATCACCCGCTGGGTCGGCGCCTCGGGGCGGGCGGTCACCCGCAGCGTGAGGTCCTTGGGGTCACAGGGGTGGGTGTAGGCGTAGGCATCGTCGGCACCTCCGCCTCCGGGCGCGGCCGCGGTGGGCGCCGCGGGCGCCGTGGCCTTCGGCGCGGCCGCACCGGGCGCGGTGGTCGCGGCGGTAGCGGCGCCGCTCGGAGCAGTGGCCGGGGCACTCACCGGGGCACTCGCCGGGCCGCCGGTCGGGGCGGCCGCCGGTGTTCCGGTCGCGGCCTGCGCCGGTCCCGGGCCGCTGGGGTCGTCGGGTCCGCAGCCGCTCACGGCGAGGAGGACGCCGACGAGCGCGGCCGGAACGAGCAGAGTACGGCGAGCCGACATGGCAGATCCCCCGAGGACGGAATACGGATGAGCGGGGTCGCCCGGCAGCGCCGTCGGAACCCCGCCGGACAGTACTGCGGCCCGCTTCCCCGCCCCGCCAAACCAACCTGCACTCGCGATCCGGCCCGCCGGAGCCGACGCCACCCTGCCCGACCTGCGAGAACGCCTCCCCGCGACGCAGCCGGACGGAGTCTCCCGGCACCGTCCGACCTACCGCTCTGCCCCGTCCGCCCCGCCGTTCTGCCCGTCCCGCGCCCCGGAACTGCCCGTCCGGCACCTGTCGCAGCGCCGGGCCGACCGACCTCCGGGCGGAGGGGGAACGTTTGCACCCGGCCGGATGTCGTGGCCATGCAGACAAAGAGCCCGGGTACTCGTACCCTCTCCACCATGGTGACCTTGCGGCTGAAGAGAATCACGACAACCATCGCCCTCCTCCTCGGAGTTGGGTCCGCCATGACGACCTCCCCGGCGTCCGCCGCCGAACGCTGGGACACCTACTCCGCCGACCGGAGCACGATCCGACCCGGTGAGACCTTCACCATCACGATGACCCTGACCAACTCCGAGACCACGGACATCTCGTTCGTCTACGAGTACGTCGAACCCCTGTGGCCCCTCAACACGACCACCAACAGGATCACGGTCACCGGTTGCGGCGGCGACGTCGCCGACTGCACCGTCTCGGGACTGACCGCCAAGTTCCACCCCCGCGTCCCCATCGCCCCCGGCGACAGCCGGTCGGTGACGCTCACCGTGCAGGCCCTCCCCGCGTCCTCGCCCACCCCGGGAGAGATCGTGTCCACCGGCTGGAACCCGTATATCTACTACGAGTACGACCGCACCCCCACCGGTTCGTTCCTCTACCGCCACGGCGGCCCCTTCAACCCGACGGAGCTGCAGGGTCGGATCCTCTACTGACCCCCGCCCAGGACGGCCCGCGCCGCACCAGGAACCCGCCCCGAGCCGGACGGCCCCGAGCGGAAACGCCGTTGCGCGTACACCCGGTCCGCGTGGCACGCTGACCGGGTGTCGAAGACATTCCACCCCGCAGAGCTCACCTGGGACGAGGTCGACCCGGCCGACCGTCCCTTCGATCCCGCCTCGGTGGCGTGGGTGGTCCGCTCCCTCGGCCCGGCGCGGCAGGTGCCCTCCCGACTGGACCCCGATTTCGATCCGACCCGGGTCAACTGGGCCTGGGACGTGGCCAAGCCGTGGTCCGATGCCATGACGCACGTGCTGGTGCAGCACTACGGCCGGTGGGCGGCGGGGTGGCGCTGGTCGCTCGGCGAGGGGGACGTCGACGGGGGGCCGGTCGGAGGCTGGTGCTGCGGCTCGCACTCGATCACCACGCCGGAGGAGACCGTCGACCGGGTCGTCGCGGCACTGTGCGAGTGGCGCGAGTGGCTGGAGGACCTCGCCGAGCGGTTCGAGGCCTACCCGCTGGATCCGGAGACCCTGGTGGCGGACCGGATCCTGTGGGAGCGCGCCGCCCGGAACCTGATCCTGCGGGTGGCCGACCGCACGGGCGCCGAGAGCGGCTGGTACCGGCACTGCCTGCAGGTCCTGGGCTGGTTCCTCGGCTACTGGGGCGTCGCGCCCGAGCCGGCCGCGCGCATGGTGCGGCAGGCGGTCGGCGGCCGGTTCGAGAGCTGGACCTCGCCGGACACCGTCCTGGCGGAGGACATCGCCGAGAAACTGGTCGGCCCGCTGCGCCCGCAGGACACCCGCTGGTCGCCGCCGGACCCCGGCCCGCTCCCGGACCACCTGGAGCGCTGGATCGCCGTGCGCAACAGCGTGCCGTGGCCGGAGAACGACGGCAGTGACGACGGTGGACCGGTGACTCCCGCCCGCGACGGGGCCGCGGAGGACTTCCGCTCCTTCGACGCCGTCGTGGACCCCGCTCGCGGCGCCGGCCTGCTCGCCGCACTGGAGCTGGTGCGGGCCGACGCGGCACGCGGAGCGGTCCTCGACGTCGAGCTGCTGCGCGGCTGGCAGCAGCACGTCCTGGGCACTCCCGGGCCGCCGCCGCTGCGCACCCTCCCCGCCTTCGCCAAGGGCGGCGACGAGCGCTACGGCATCGGCCCCGACACCCGCGCCCGGCTCGACGCCTGCCTGGCGCAGGCGGCCGACGGCCGGCTCTCCCTGGCCGCGAGGGCGGCCCGGGCCCATCTCGACGTCTGCTTCTTCCACCCGTTCGACGACGGCAACGCCCGCGCCGCCCTGCTCACCCTGCTGTTCGTGCTGGCCCGCGCAGAGATCACCCTCGACTCGGTGGTGCTGATCCGCCGGTTCGGGCACCGGGCCGACGATCCGCAGGACGCGCTGGGCCTGTGCGGTTCCGTCGAGTACCACATCGGGCAGAGCCGCGCCGGCGCCCGGTGACCACCGGGGCGCCGGGACCGCCTCAACGCTCCGGTGTCTGCTTCCTCGCGCGGTAGGCGCGCTTCTTGGCGAGGGCGCCGCAGGTCTTCATCGAGCACCAGCGGCGGGCGCTCGCGCGGGAGGTGTCGACGAAGGGGACTCCGCAGTCGGGGTTCCCGCAGAGGCGGACGTGGGCGCGGTGCTCCGAGGCGCAGAGCGCGATCAAGTCCCGGGCGACCATGGACAGTACCGCTGCGATCCCCTCGCCGCGCCAGCGCACGGTGGTGGCGTCGGGGGCCAGTTCGGGTGTCGAGGGCGGCTCGGCGGCGGCGCGGTTGACCAGCGCGATGTCCTCCGGGGCGGGCGGGACGGCGTCCGCCAGAGCCCGGCCGGTGCGGTGGATCGCCTCGCGGAGGTGTCGGGCCCGCTCCAGGTCGGCCGCGGTGCAGGACGGTGCGGCCGCGGTGCAGCCGCTCTCCACCGCCCAGCGGCTCAAGTCCTCGGGCCGGGCCAGCCGTTCGAAGGGCGTGCCGGTGCCGCGGTCGGCCAGGGTGCCGGCGAAGGCGAAGCACAGCCGCGCGTCGTCGAAGCGGAAGTCGGCCTTGGCGCGCTGACGTCCCTCCCGGGTTCCGTCCGCAATGCCCGTGCCGCCCGTACCTCCCGTACCGCCGGTACTGCCCGTGTCCGCACCGTCCGCGCCGACCGGTGCTTCGTCCTTCAGGTCACCCTTCATGTCCACCACTCTATGCGGTTGACATCGTTCCGAACAAGCGGCTAGCTTCCAGGTCCACCACTTGAACCGGTGGACTTCGCGTGACGGCTCCCTGCTCCACGCGTCTTCACCCCGCAGCACGAGGAGGCCGCGCCATGCGCGCCGCAGTCATCGAGGAACTCCACCGCCCGCTCGTCCTCCAGGACGTGCCCGACCCCGTCTGCCCGCCGGACGGGGCGATCGTGCGGGTCGGGGCGAACGGCATCTGCCGGACCGACTGGGCCCTGTGGGCCGGGCAGTTCTGGACCGGCGGACCGCGGGTCGAGGCCCCGTTCGTGCTCGGACACGAGTTCGCCGGCACCGTGGTGGAGGTCGGCCGCGACGTTCGGGGGTGGAAGGAGGGCGCCCGCGTCATCTTCCCGATGAACCCCGGCGAGGGCTCCTGCGAGTTCTGCCGCAGCGGCAACCAGCACGTCTGCGAGCACGTGGACTCCCTGGTGCCCGGGGTCTCCTACTGGGGCGCCTTCGCCGAGTACGTCATGGTCCGCTTCGCCGACGTCAACCTGGTCGAGGTGCCCGAGGGCGTGGGCTTCACCGACGTCGCCGCGCTGGCCTGCCGGTACATGACGGCCTTCCACGGGGTCGTCGACCAGGCGCGGGTCCGCGGCGGCGAGTGGGTCGCGGTCTACGGCGCCGGAGGCGGCACGGGTCTGTCGACGGTGGAGATCGCCGCGGCGACGGGCGCCAACGTCATCGCGATCGACATCACGGACGACAAGCTGGACGCCGCCCGCGCGCTCGGCGCGGTCCACACCGTGAACGCCGCCGCCACCGACCCCGTCGAGGCCGTGAAGACCCTGACCGGCGGCGGCGCCCATGTGTCGGTCGACGCCGTGGGCATCGCCGCCGCCTGCCGCAACTCGGTGCTGTCCCTGCGCACCCGCGGCCGCCACCTCCAGCTCGGGCACACCACCGCCGCGGAGCAGGGCGACGTCGCCCTGCCGATCGACGTCATGATGGTCAAGGAGCTGGAGTTCCAGAGCGCCTTCGGCATGCAGGGCCAGCGCTTCGGCACCATGTTGAACATGATCGCCGCCGGCCGGCTCAGCCCCGGCCGGATCGTCTCGCGCACCGTCGGCCTCCACGAGGCGAGCGAGGTCCTGGAGTCCCTGGAGACGTACGGGCCCACCGGTGTCGTCGTCATCGACTCGTTCCGCGCCTGATCCGTCTCCCCCGAAGTACCCCCTCCCCGAAAGCAGGCACGACCATGGCCGATTCGCGCATCGCTGATTCCCGTATCCCTGACGCCCGCACGCCCGACAGCCGCACACCCGGTACTTGCAAGCCCGATTCCCGTCGGCTGATGGACCGGGAGCTGAGCGTGGCCCTCGACGCGGTCCCCATGACCCCGAACGGCGCGTTCGACCTCACCGACCTGGCCACCACGCGCGCGGCCTTCCGCGCCCAGGCCGAATCCGCCGCCGACAGCTCGCCCGCCGACCCGTCGGTCACCGTCGAGGAGCACCTCGCGAGCCGAGCGGACGGACGGAGCCAGGTAGACGGCCCGGACGACCACGAGGTGCAGGTGCCGGTCCGCCTGCTGCGCCCCACCACCGCGACCGGACCGCTGCCGGTACTGCTCTGGTTCCACGGCGGCGGCCAGGTGCTCGGCTTCGCCGCCCAGGACGAGCCGTGGCTCACCAGGCTGGCGGCGAGCCTCGGCTGCGCCGTCGCCGCGGTCGACTACCGGCTCGCCCCGGAGACGCCCGCCCCCGGCGCCGCCGAGGACGGCTTCACCGCCTACCAGTGGCTCTGCCGGGAGGCGGACGCCCTGGGGCTGGACGGCACCCGCATCGGCATCGCCGGCCAGAGCGGCGGCGGCGGGATCGCGGCGGCCACGGCCCTGCTGGTCCGCGACCGCGGCGGCGTGGCACCGCTGTTCCAGTCCCTGACGTATCCCATGCTCGACGACCGCAACCGGACCGCGTCGAGTCACGAGATCACCGACATCGGGATCTGGGACCGCTCGACCAACCTGCTGGCCTGGCAGGCGATCCTGGGCGACCGCGCAGGCACCGAGGACGTCTGCCCGTACGCGGCCCCCGCCCGCGCCGCCGACCTCGCAGACCTGCCGCCCACGTTCATCACCGTCGGCGACCTCGACTGCTTCCGGGACGAGGACCTCGACTACGCGACCCGGCTGCGCGCCCAGGGCGTCCCGGTCGAGCTCCACCTCTACCCCGGCGCCTACCACGCGTTCGACCTCATCGCCCCCGAATCGCGGCTGGCCACCGCCTTCCACCGGACCTGGTTCGACTACCTGGCCCGCCGGTTCGACGCCGCACCGGTCGCGGCCTGACACCGCGACCGCGCGCCGGGGGCCACCGCGCACGGCCCCCGGCCGGCGGGTCCGGAAAAACGGGTACCGGCGTGGCGATGAGTTTTCCGGCCCCGGCCGGTCTACATCTCGAAGGGACAACCACGCACCCCGGGAGTAGAGACATGGGAATCGTCCAGATCGAACTGTTCGCCACCCTCGACCTCGTCGCGCAGGCACCCGGCGGACCGGACGAGGACCCGGCGGGGTTCCCGTTCGGGGGCTGGCAGGCGCCCCTGCTGAACGAGGTCACCGGGGCGCAGATCCTCGCCGCGTACGAGGGCACGGACGCCCTGCTGCTCGGCCGGCGGACGTACGACATCTTCGCCGCGTACTGGCCCCACCAGAAGGACGGCGAGATCGCCGAGCTGTTCAACCGCGTCCCGAAGTACGTGGCCTCGCGCGGCAAGCCGGAGCTCCCCTGGGACGGCTCCACGCAGCTCGGGCCGGACCTGGCCGCCGCCGTCCGCGAGATCCGCGACCGGCACGAGAACGTGAAGGTCGTCGGCAGCCTGGACCTGGTGCAGACGCTGCTGCGGGAGAGGCTCTTCGACCGCCTCGACCTGTGGGTGCACCCGATCGTGCTCGGCGTCGGGAAGAAGGTCTTCGACGGCGGCGCCGTGCCCACGAACCTCGCCCTCCTCGAACCGCCGACCGCCGGTCCGGAGGGCACCGTGTACCTGCGCTACGCCCGCACCGACGGCACCCCCGCGACCGGCGACATGAGTGCGCCGGACCGCGGCCTCGGCCGCGACAGTGCCGACGGCAGCGGCAGCGGCAACGGCAGCGGCGGCAGCGGCAGCGGCGGCCGGTGAGCCGAGATGGCCACCGTCGCCGTCCGCGGCACCGTCCTGGGCATCGAGTCCTTCGGCGACCACGACGCACCGCTCGTCCTGCTCGCGGGCGGGCCGACCATGCTCTCCTGGCCCGACGCGCTCTGCGAACGCCTCGCCGCCGGCGGGCGCCGGGTGGTGCGCTACGACCTGCGCGACAGCGGGGAGTCGGCGACGGTGGACCCGCAGGCGCCCGCCTACACCCTGCGCGACCTCGCCGCCGACGCCGCCGCCCTGGCCCGCGTACTGGGCGGTGCGCCCGCACACCTCGCGGGTACCGGCGTCGGCGGGATGGTCGCCCAGGTCGCGGCTCTCGACCACGCCGACGCGTTCTCCGCCCTCACCCTGGCCGGCACCCGCCCCGTCGCCCCCGGCCCGCCCGACAAGGACCTCCCCGACCACGAGCAGGCGACCATGGGGCTGTTGTTCGCCAGACCAATGCCGGACTGGACCGACCGTGAGGCGGTCGCGGAGTACGCCGCCACCGGCGCGAGCATCCGCGGCGACGACCCCGCCACCGCGCGCGAGCGGGCCGCGCGCATCTGGGACCGCACCCCCGGCACCGCGCCCCCGGTCCAGCTGGCCAACCAGCTGGGCACCGTGTTCGCCCGGCTCGACTGCCGACCCCGCTGGCGCGAACGCCTGCCCACGGTCGACCTCCCCGCACTCGTCGTCCACGGCCGCCACGACCCGCTCTTCCCCCTCGGCAACGGCGAAGCCCTGGCCCGCGAGATCCCCGGCGCACGGCTCCTCGTGCTCGAACACGCCGCCATCGGGATCCCCGACGACGCGGCGGACGCGGTCGCCGAGGCGATGCTCGCCCTCGGCCGGCCGACCCCGGCCGACCCGCCGAACCCCGTACGGAAGGAGCCGTCCACCGATCCGGCCTGATCCGCGCCCCGGGGGAAGCACGAGGAGGGGGACCCGCCGACCGGTCGTGGTGATCGCCGGCGCCCCGGACGCGGAAGAATGGACCGCGTGACCAGCACCCCGCCCCTCCCCCGGGGCCTCACCTCCCTGATCCCGGACGCCCGCACCCGCGCCACCCCCGGCGAGCGCGCCGCCTCCCAGCTCCTCCACCTGCGCGAGGCCACCGTGCCGGTCCCCCTCCTCGCCGCGGCCGCCGAACTGATCACCCCCCAGCTCACGGACCCCGACCCGGCCACCCAGGAGGCGGCCGCCACCGTCCACGCACTCCTGCTCGCCGCCATCGAGGACGCCGCCCCCGACCGCTAGTGACCTGAGTCGGAGATTCATCGTCAGTCGGGCACGAGTCGCGCGGGTCCGAGGGTTCCGCCGAGGATTCCGCCGTTGTCGGTCACTGATGCCCAGCGGGCTGTATTGCAGGGCTGGTTGCGTCGCCGCACGACAGCTCAGGCTCTGGTCCAGCGGTCGCGGATCGTGCTGGAGTGCGCCGAGGGCCACTCGACCATGGAGGTGTCCCGCCGGCTGCGGGTCGCTCCGGACACGGTCCGCACCCGGCGGCGCCGGTTCGTCGAGCGGGGTCCGGACGGCCTGTGTGACGACCCGGTGCCCGGTGTTCCCGAACGCCACAGCCACGACTACGTCCGGGCCGGCACGACCACTCTCTTCGCCGCCCTCGAGGTCGCCACCGGCGACCGGCTCCCTGCACCGCCGCCACCGGGCGGCGGAGTTCAAGGGGTTCCTCGTGAGGCTCGGCCCGCTCACCGACTGGAACGAGCACCCCGGACCGTTTGTCCGGACGAAGAGCGCCGACGAGATCCTCGACAAGTCGCGGCCTACCACTGGCCGTGTTCTCGGTCAACAGCGGTGGACTTCTCGGTCATTCCGACCGAAAGGCCATGCCGCACGGGGGCTGGCACCCTACCGTGGAAGGGAATCTGCCCCGCTCCGGGGCGGAACGGGGTGATCGAAGCGCACGAAGGAAGGGAAGCCATGGGGGTACGTGCACGGCTGCGCGGGGGCGCGGTCGCGATGGGGGCCGCGGTACTGGCGATCGGGGCCCTGGGGGCCGGGGCGGCTCCGGGCCGGGCGGCGGCTGCCGACCAGTGGCGGCCGCAGCCGGGGACCCTGTACATCTCCGACCTGCCGAAGACCGAGTCGTGGCGCGCCAGCCCGACCGCCCGGGGGTGGGGCACCGATTTCGACTGTCCGGTGGGCTGGCCCGCCGAGCCGGCCGAAGTCAATGTGTGGCACCGGGACTTCACCACCGCGGAGACCGCGTTCGCCCAGCAGAAGGTGGCGGTCTTCGACACGGAGGCCGAAGCCGTCGCCTTCGCGGACAAGGCCCGGCAGGACTACATCGCCTGCGCGCACGCCCCGCAGCGGCCCGGCGTGACCGCGACCTACCTCGACCACGGGGTGATCAACGTCGAGGAGGGCGCCACCCTTCAGGGGATGCACACCTTCGACTCCAACGCCACCGAGCGCCCCGACTACAACTACCTGTGGGGCGTGGGCCGCGACGGCGACACGGTGACGCTGGTCCTGTGGCAGAGCTACTGGGGCGATCCGCCGGTGATCCCGTGGAAGAACACCCTGAACACCGCGGTGAAGAAGCTGTACTGAGCACCCGCCGCCGACCCCTCGCCGTGGGTCCCGGCCGGGGCGGCGCGGCGGGCCGCGGTCGGATCGAGCACGTGGCCGCCGCCGCTCCCGGCGGGGCTGTGGAGCCGGGCGGCGTGGCCGCAACGCATCTGCCAGGTTGAAACGCTCTTTGATCCCCCTTTCGGACGAGTCATTCCGAACGATCAGCAGTCGTAGGCGCTCAGGGGGTGGAGCGACGGCCGGCCGATGCCGGCACCGTCCCTACGGGTGGTAGAGCTCCTGGGCGCGGGCCAGGTCGACGGGTCCGTCCTGGTTCAGGTGCAGGAAGAAGCCCAGCTGCCACGCTTGCGTGCTGCCGGCCTGGCGGCTGGTAGGGGCCACCCAGGGCGGGTAGATGCGAAAGGCCCGCTTCCCACCCGAACCGTTCTCCGATACGACGCCGTGCCGGCGGAGCGCGTCCTTGGGAAAGACGAACTGACCGAAGTTGTCGCCGTCACGGGTGCTGATGACAAAGAGATCGACGGGGTCCGTCACGTCGAAGGGCTGGATGGGCCCGGCCGGGGACCTCTTCCAGACGGTGACGAACTGGCCGGCCTTGGTGGGGGTCGTCCTGGCGGCGCGGAACCGGACGGCGAGGCCGTCGAGGGTGAACCCGTGGGCGGCGTACTCGGCGCTCTCGGCCTCGGGGACCGGCTGCGAGCAGGCGAATCCGCAGCGGTCGTAGACGAGCGCCTTCGCCGCGACGAGATCTTCGTGGACCGGGGCGGTGCCCGGCCAGGGTTCCGGGCGGAGATCGGCCGGGTGCTCGCGGTCCATGGTCATCCGCCCACTCTGTCACGGGTGGTTCGACGAAGCCGCCACGGCCGGTCGGCCCGCGTTCGAAGCGTCGGCCCGCGTCCCCAGCTCGGCCGTGACCCGACGCAGCAGCACCGTCGGCGACGGCATGACGGCGTACCAGGTGTTCTCGCTCTCGTCGGCGGCCGGGGCCCAGGCCGCCACGACGGGAAGTTCGCAGTGGTCGCCGGCCTCCAGTGGCGGCAGCGTCCAGGTCATGCCGTGGTGGTGGCCGAAGTCCACACCCCAGGTGCTGAACGAACGGTCGTACACCTCGTCGCTCAACGCCGCCCATCGCCGGGGCGCCTCTCCCACGAGGGCGGCCCCGCAGATCGCCTCCTCGTCGTTGCCTCCCACGGTGAGCCGGGTCGTGTCGTCCTCCAACGTGACAGCGGCCAGCGCCTGCCCGCCGTCCCACCCCGCTTCGACACCCTCCGGAAGCCGCGCCGGAAGCTCCGCCGCGAACCGCACCCGCCCGAGCGGCGCGGTCGCGTCGATCCGCCACACCGCCGCGCGGCAGCCGGTCAGCGGTCCCCAGGTGTCGGGGTCGAGCTCGGGATCGTACGGGGTCGTCAGCAGCTCGACGGTGGCCCCGGGTGTCACCCAGCGGGCCAGCGTGCGGTCGCCCGGCAGCTCGAACAGTTCGTCGGGCAGCTGCGGAAGGACGGTGCTCCCGATCGTCGTGGCGAAGGCCAGCGGGCCGAACGGCGTGTCGATGTACGGTTCGACGGCGGACCGCAGGCGGACGCGCGGGGCGGTGGGGAGCAGCATCGCCCCAGCGTACTGCGGCGTGACCTGCCAGGATCCGCCGGGCGGCACCCGGCCGGTGCGGACCGGCCGGGCGCTCCGACGGGGGTGCGGGCGTGCCCGGTCAGGCGGCTCTACCTTCTGAGCCGGGTTGATCGAGCCATTCGTAAGGTTGGGTCGCCCAGGGGTGCTGGGTGTGGCTATCAGGCGGCTGCCGTTTCGTGGCTTGCGTCGCTTTGCCGCCCGGTGCCCCACGACGACTCGGCCGCCGATTAGGAAGTGCGAGCAAGTCGCTGAGTAGAGCAATGCCGGCGAGGTCGTCCGTGGTACGAACAGCACGAACACGCACGTCAGGAGCATGATGAGCCGGATATGGGCGGGGATCGACAGCGGCAAGGGCCACCACCACGGCCTGGCCCTGGACACCGAGGGCAAGACCCTGCTGTCGCGGCGGGTCGCCAACGACGAGCCCGAGCTGCTGCAGCTGATCGGCGATGTTCTCGCCCTGGCCGGCGGCGATCGGGTGACCTGGGCGATCGACATGACCGGTGGGGAGCCGGCCCTGCTGCTGAGCCTGCTCGTCGCGCAAGGCCAGGAGGTCCTGTACATCCCCGGCCGGCTGGTGAACCGGGCATCCGACGGCTACCGCGGCGAGGGGAAGACCGACGCCCGCGACGCCTACGTGATCGCCGACCAGGCCCGGATGCGGCGCGACCTGCAGCCCGTCCGTCCCGGTGACGAGGCTGCGATCGAGCTCAGGCTGCTGACCGGCCGACGGGCCGACCTGGTCGAGGACCGAACCCGGGCTGTCAACCGCCTGCGCGGCACTCTGCTGAGCATGTTCCCGGCCCTGGAGAGGGCCCTGGACGTGACCAACACCGGTCCGCTCAAGCTGCTGACCGGGTACCAGACCCCGGCCGCGATCCGCCGCACCGGCGTCGCACGGCTGACGAAGTGGCTGGCCAACCGCAAGGTCCGCAACGCCAGAGCCCTCGCCGAGGCGGCCGTCGAGGCCGCCGAGCGCCAGTACACCTCCGTCCCCGGGGAGAAGACCATCGCCAGGCTGGTCCACACCCTGGCCGAGGGGGTGATGGCCCTCAACGAGCAGATCGCCGAGATGGACAAGCTCATCGAGGGCCGGTTTCGAGAGCACGAACTCGCCGGCATAGTCGAGAGCGTCCCCGGTATCGGCATCGTGCTCGGCGCCGAGTTCCTGGCCGGCGTGGGCGGCGGTCTGGACGGCTTCGCCTCCCCGGACGCCCTGGCGGCGTTCGCCGGCGTCGCACCGGCGCCCCGCGACTCCGGCAAGGTCAGCGGGAACCTGCACCGGCCAACCGTCTACCACCGCAGACTCCAACGCGTCTTCTACACCTCCGCGTTGGTCAGCATCCGGTGCGACCCGAACTCGCGGAAGTTCTACGACCGCAAGCGCGCGGAGGGCAAGCGGCACGTCCAAGCCGTGATGGCCCTGGCCCGCCGACGGGTCAACGTTCTCTGGGCCCTGATCCGTGACCGACGGTGCTACCACGTCACACCTCCAGTGACCACGGCGGCTTGACAACGACATTAGGAAGCGAAGCTCAGGCCGAGGGTGACGGCGACGGGGGCGAGGTAGAGGAGCGGGAAGGCCACGGTCTTGTAGGAGCGGGCCCGCAGGCAGGTGATGACGGCGCCGAGGAAGTAGAGGATCAGGCCGGTCGCCGCGGCGACGCCGAGGGCCGGGACGGCGAGGCCGACCAGCAGGCCGGCGGCGCCGGCGAGCTTCGCCAGTGCCAGCGGGCCCCACCACGAGCGCGGCACGCCGTACTCGACCAGCGGCTGGGTCACGAACTCCGCCCGGCGCGCGAGCGAGACGCCGGAGAAGCCGACCCACAGGGCACTGACAACGGCGAGGACGACGTAGGCGACGGACATGGCGGATACCCCTGTTTCGGATGGCGGGTGAGGAGGTGCGACATGGCGGACCGATCCCGGCCCGCCCCGCCGCAGCTGCTCGAACACTCCACTGACCCGCCGCCCGCGACGGATGTGACAGCCCCGCAGAGGAATTTCTCAGAGGGCGTTCGACAGGGGTTCCTCTCACCTGTCCGGCTGTGGTCGATGCGGCACGGACTCGGTTCCATGATCTCGTGGCGGTGTCGAGCGGTTACCGGTCCGGAGCGTTCCCGACGGTCGGACCGTGACGGCGGCCTCCAGGAGGGTCAAGGTCCGCGCGGTGGCGTCGACCTCCGCGCGGACGCCCAGCGGCAGCAGGAGATTCGGGCCGGCGTGGCCGATGTCGACCTGGCCGAGCAAAGGGAGATCGCGGCCGCCCAGGACGTCGAGGACCACCTCGCGCAGCTCCGGCGTCCCTGCGCGCACCCGGGGGCGGTGAGCCGGTGCGGGACACCGACCACCATCGCGGCGATCCGATGCCGCGTGCCGCGACGACCTCCGGGCCCGACCGGGGCCCGGCCTCCTGGGCCCCGTCCGCGGTGGCCCGGCGGCACATCAGCCGCACAGGGCCGCGGTCTGCGCCTTCAGGATCCCCTTGCTCAGCGGGAAGGGCGCCTGGTGCTTGAGGTCGGCCCCGAGGTCGTAGACGTTGGCGGCGATGACCAACTGTCGCTCACCGTCGACGGTGGTGAGCGAGTAGCTGGTGTAGCCGGGGCCGCCACCGTCGGTCAGCCAGACGCCGACCGGCGGCTTGCCGTCCGGCCCCGAGCCGCACGGCAGGTCCATGCGCTGCACCCCGAGTCCGTACGCCACCGGCGTGTCGGCGGGCTGCACCGTGGTCAGGAGTTCGCGCTGCTGGGCGGGGCGCAGCAGCTTGCCGCCGAACAGGGCCCGGTGGAAGCGGGCCAGGTCGTCGACGGTGGAGATCATGGCGCCGGCGGTCCAGTCGTAGGACGGGCTGAACCGTGTGACGTCCTGTCCCTTGAGGTCGTACCCGTGCAGATGGGGGCCGCGGACGACCGGGTCGGTCAGCGGGAAGGAGGTGTCCTTGAGGCCGAGCGGGTCGAGGATCCGCCGGCGGATCTCGGCGGACGCGCTGCGGTGGGTGACCGCCTCGATCACCAGACCGGCGAGCAGGTAGTTGGTGTTGGAGTACTCCCAGCCGTGGTCGGGCGCCGTGAACGCCGGTGCGTGGCGGACGGCGCGGGCGACCACCTCCCGCGGGGTGTAGAGGTGGTCCCGGTCGTGGTGCTCCAGGTAGGGGGCGAAGAACTCCGGCTCGGTGGTGGGGTCGTAGATGCCGGAGGTGTGGTCGAGCAGCTGCCGGAGGGTGATGGTCCGGCCGTCGTTGCCGTTCCCCTGGACCACACCGGGCAGCCACTTCTCCACGCTGTCGCCCAGCGAGAGCCGTCCTTCGCCCTCGAGTTGGAGAAGCACCGTGGACACGAACGACTTGGTGTTGCTGGCGATCCGGAACCGCTGGTCCGGCCGGGCCCGCTCGCCGGTCGCCGTGTCCGCGACCCCGGCGGCCACCCGTGACTCCCGCTCCCCGTTCCTGGCGTAGGCCACGACGCCCGGGAATCCGTCCGCGACCGCCTGTTCGATGCTCTCCGTGAGGCCGGCGGGCGGCGAAGCGGGTGCCCGCTCCGCGAGGGCCGAGGCCGGGAGGAGCCCCGTCACCGCCACCGTGCACAGCCCCGCCCACAGTGCCGCGATCCCCGTACGTGTCCTCATCGAACTTCCCCTGACTTCCGGTGCCGTGCTGGTTCGTACCCAGCCTGCCGGGCCGGGGCGCCGGTGGCCCATCCCGCTGACACCCCGGCCGGTACGGGGGTTTGCCCCACGCCCGGACCGTCCGTCACCTCCGGGCACGGAGAGACCTCGTCGAGCGGTGGTCCCGGTGGTGCCGAACAGGACCGGGATCGGGCCGTGGGTGTCCGTTCTGCATCGATCGCAGCCGGGCAGTCGAGGGGAAACCCCTGTCGAACGCCCTCTCGGGACCCCTCGCAGTGGCGGCCGACAGCGGCGAGGGCGCTGCGCCGGATCAGGCCGACACTCGGGCGGACCAGGAGCGCGAGCAGCGTCCGGGGCGGCGGGAGGTCGGCCGGGGTCACCTTCTGCAGCGCTGCCCGCGCCTGCTCCGGTGACGCCGCCGGAGTGATCCCGTGCACCGTTCGGTGCCCGTGGACGGGCAGGAACCGATCCAGCGTCCCGTCCATGAGGAACAGGCCTTTCCTCCGTGCGGATCCGAGTAGGTGGTTCGAGTGCGGGGCCCGGTCGGCACGGCGCTCCCCTGGGCCGATCGGGTGAGCCGCACCGCCGCCGCCAGCATGTCCCGACGTGCCCCCGACCACCAGAGCCGGCAGCCGAGTTGCCGCAAATGGACACCGGTGGGCGGGCACCGCCGCCCGCCCACCGGCCACGGCGCGGCGGGGCGGGCGGGATGCGCAGGACGGGCGCGGCGGTGTGGTGTGGTGTGCTCCTGCGGGATCCGGGCAGACGCCGGGGGTCCTACCGGCGCGAGGGAAGGGGTTCAGCATGGCCGACCCGGCGAAGGGCACGGAGCGGGAGGTGCCGCAACCGGCACCCGCCCAGGAACGCCCCGGTGACGGGGTCGTCGAGACGGACGTCCCCGCGCGGCTGGACCGGCTGCCGTGGTCCCGCTGGCACTGGCGGATCGTGATCGGGCTGGGGACGGTCTGGATCCTCGACGGTCTGGAGGTCACGATCGTCGGCAACATGGCGGCCCGGCTCGCCCAGAGCGGCAGCGGGATCTCCATCACGACGACCCAGGTCACCACGATCGCGGCCGCCGTGTACGTCGCGGGGGCGTGCAGCGGCGCGCTGTTCTTCGGCTGGCTGACCGACCGGCTGGGCCGCAAGAAGCTCTTCATGATCACCCTGGCGGTCTACCTGGCGGCCACCGCCGTCACCGCGTTCTCCTGGACGGCCTGGTTCTTCTTCCTCTGCCGCTTCTTCACCGGATTCGGCATCGGCGGCGAGTACGCGGCGATCAACTCCGCGATCGACGAACTGATCCCGGCCCGGGTGCGCGGCCGGATCGATCTGGTGATCAACGGCAGCTTCTGGATCGGCGCGGCGATCGGCGCCTTCGCCTCGATCGCCCTGCTGAACACCGCCCTGTTCGCGACCGACGTGGGCTGGCGGCTGGCCTTCGGCATCGGCGTGGTCCTCGGCCTGGTCATCCTGCTGGTGCGCCGGCACGTCCCGGAGAGTCCGCGCTGGCTGTTCACCCACGGCCGGGCCGGGGAGGCCGAGGAGGTGGTGGCCGAGGCCGAGCGGATCGTGCGGGAGGAGTACGGCCGGGAACTGCCGCCCGTCGAGGGCGAGCCGATCCTCATCCGCGAGCGCGGCCCGCTCGGCTTCGGCACCATCGCCCGCACGGTCATCACCCGCTATCCGCGCCGCACCGTGCTCGGCCTGGCCCTGTTCATCGGGCAGGCCTTCCTCTACAACGCGGTGACCTTCGGCTACGCGGTGATCCTCACCAAGTACTTCGCCGTCCCGGAGGGCGACACCGGCTACTACTTCGCGGTGATCGCGGTCGGCAACTTCCTCGGACCGCTGCTGCTGGGCGGCCTGTTCGACTCCGTCGGACGCAAACCGATGATCGCCGGCACCTACATCGGCTCCGGTGTGCTGCTGTTCGGCACGGCGCTGCTCTTCCAGCAGGGCTCGCTGTCCGCCGTCACCATGACCGCCTGCTGGACGGCCGTGCTGTTCCTGGCCTCCGCCGGCGCCAGCTCCGCCTACCTGACGGTCAGCGAGATCTTCCCGCTGGAGACCAGGGCGATGTGCATCGCCTTCTTCTACGCCGTCGGGACCGCCGTCGGCGGCATCAGCGGCCCCCTGCTGTTCAACGGCCTGGTGAGCAGCGGGAAGGTCTCCGACACCACGCTGGCGTTCTGCATCGGCGCGACCCTGATGACCCTCGCCGGACTGGTCGAGGCGGTGATCGGCGTCAAGGCGGAACGGCGCAGCCTGGAGTCGCTGGCCGCCCCGCTCGGCGCCGTCGAACCCACCCGGACCACCTAGCGACGTGGGCCCGTGCGGAGCCGTCACCCGTCCGGGGACGGCTCCGCACGGGTGACGGGCGGGGCGGTGCGGGCCCGATCTCCCGGGCGGCGGCTCGGCGCGGTGTCACCATCTGGGGCGTATCCGGCACGATTCGACCGGTTCCCCCTGGAGGATCCCCGTATGAGCCGCCGTACCCACCGCCCCGTCCTCCTCACGGCCCTGGTGCTCGCCGTCGCCCCGCTCGCCGGTTGCGGCGGCGTCGACGCCGGGACCGGCGGGCCCGGCCCAGTGGCCGTCGCGCCCCCGCCGCCCGAGAAGGCCTTCGGCCAGGCCTGCGCGGCGATGCCCGGCGACGGCGCCGGCAGCCTGGACGCGATGGGCCGTCTGCCGGTGCTGGGCGCGATCGACCAGACCAAGGACCTCTCCCAGTTGTCCGCCCTGGTCAAGACGGCCAAGGCGAAGGACATCTTCGACTCGATGGAGAACGTCACCGTCTTCGCGCCGAACGACGCGGCCTTCGCCAAGCTGAGCGAGGACCAGAAGAAGGCCCTCGCCACCCAGCAGGGCGCCGGCGACCTGGTGCGCAAGCTCATCGTCGTCCGCGACCTGCGCAAGGACGACCTCCAGGACAAGCAGTACACCTCGCTCCAGGGCGCCGCGATCAAGGCCACCGGCAGCGGCGAGGACTACCGCGTCGGCGGCGCGCAGGTGCTCTGCGGCAGCATCAGGACGGCCAACGCGCGGCTCGCGATCCTGGACACCGTGCCGGTCTTCGGCTGACGCTCCGCCACATGTGCCCCGGGGAAGGGCGGCCCCGCCCCGCCCCGGGGAACGCTCCACCCGATTGCGCCGAACGGTGACCGGGATGGGCCGAAAGCGCGGATTCCGGCACAAAAGCTGACTGACACGTCATCAGGTCGTCCCAATGGGCGCTCCCTCTCGGCAGTCTCTGATCTCATCTGCGGGCATTCGCCTGATTTGTCGTGTTGTCCGCCCAGCTGTGCCCGTGCGTGCACGGTCGCGAGAGGAGACGCCGGATGGCCCCGGTGAGGTCGTTGCTCGGCGCTCGGTTCCGGACCACGATGCGCGGCGCGCTCGCGCTCCTGTGCCTGGTCCCCCAGGGCGGACTGGCGCTCGCCGCCGCCCCGCCCGCCTACGGTCCGCAGGGCCTGCCCCGGGAGGAGCGCGCGCTGACCGCGTGCACACCGACCGGCAGCTTCACCAACTGCACCCGCGTCACCTACAGCGGCGGCGACCAGACCTTCACCGTGCCGGCCGGCGTGACCGCCGTCTACGCCCGGGTGTTCGGCGCCGGCGGCGCCGGCTCCCCCCGCGCCTACTACACCGGCCAGTACGGCGGCGGCGGTGGCGGCTACACCACCGGCACCCTGGCGGTGACGCCCGGTCAGGCGCTCACCCTCACCGTCGGCCAGGGCGGCCGGATGAACAGCACCACCTCCTCGTACGGCGGCGGCGGCGCCGGCGGTCAGGGCTTCACGGCCGCCAACGGATCCAGCGCGACCGGCGGCAGCGGCGGCGGCATGAGCGCCGTGTGGAACGGCGCCTCCGGCACCAACCCGCTGGTGGTGGCCGGTGGCGGCGGCGGCTCCTCCCCCGGCGCCGACGCCACCACCCCGGCGGCGGGCGGCGGCGGTGGCAGCAACGGCGGCCAGGACAACCAGCCCGCCGCCTCCGGCCGGGGCGGCACCCAGAGCGCGGGCGGCGCCGCCGCCACCCAGACGGCGTGCGCGGCCCCCACCGCCGGAGCCCAGTACCAGGGCGGCCGCGGCGCCTCCAGTCCGCAGAACGAGGGCGGCGGCGGAGGCGGCGGCGGCTACTACGGCGGTGGCGGCGGCGCCTGCCAGCGCGGCGGCACGCTCGACGCCAACGGCATGGGCGGCGGCGGCTCCGGCTACAACCGCGGCACCGGCGTCACCAACACGCAGACCTCCAACGGCACCAACAGCAGCGGCAACGGCGTCGGCGGCACCTCGGGCGGCCGCAGCGACGCCCAGTACACCAGCGGCAGCGGAATCGGCGACGGCGGCGGCTACACCGACGGCGGCAACGGCGAGATCGTCCTCGAATGGGTCACCCAGGTCGGCCTGTCCGTGAGGAAGACCGCCTCCCCCACCACCTACGTCCCGGGACAGCGGCTCACCTACACCTTCGTGGTGAGCAACGCCGGACCCGCGCCGGCCGTCAACACCGCCGTCCGCGACGCGCTGCCGTCCGCGCTGTCCGGGTTCACCTGGACCTGCGCGTCCGGCGGCACCGGCAGCAGCTGCGGCGCCGCGAGCGGCACCGGCAACCTGGACACGACGGCCACGATCGCGGCCAACAGCTCCGTGACGTACACGGTCACGGGCACCGTCCCCTCCTCCACCACCGGCACCCTGTCGAACACCGCGACCGTGACCCGACCGGCCGCCAGCACCGACCCCAACTGCGGCCCGACCTGCTCCAGCACCGTCGACACCCCCGGACGCGTCACCACCGGCCTGTCGGTCACCAAGACCCCCGACAAGAACCCGTACGTGCCCGGCCAGCCGCTCACCTACACCATCGTGGTCAAGAACGACGGCCCCTCGGACGCCGTCGGCACCTCGGTCAAGGACACCCTGCCCACCACGATCCGGAACTTCACCTGGACCTGCACGGCCGCCGGGGGCGGCAGCTGCGGCACCCCCGCCTCCGGCACCGGCGACATCAACACCACCGTCGACCTCCCGGCGGGCGGCCAGGTCACCTACCGCCTCACCGGCACCGTCCCGGCGGACGCCACCGGCTCCCTCGACAACCGGGCGACCGTCACCCCGCCGGGCGGCACCACCGATCCGAACTGCTCCCCCAGCTGCACCAGCACCGCCAACCCCGTCCCGCCCGCCAACCAGGCCAACCTGGTCGTCTCCAAGACGCTGCTGACCAGCCCCGTGGTACCCGGCCAGCAGGTCAAGTGGCAGGTCAAAGTCACCAACAACGGCCCGTCCCGCGCCCGCAACGTCGTGGTGACGGACCAGGTCCCGGCCGGTGTGACCGCCGCGAGCATGGCCAACGACCAGGACGGCACCGCCTGCCCGATCAGCGGCGGCACCGCCACCTGCCCCGCCGTCGAGATCGCGGTGAACGGCACCGCCAGCTGGACCCTCACCGGCACGCTCGACCCCAACGCGACCGCCACGCCGACCAACACGGCACTGGTCACCGGCGGCCCCGACCCCTCGGCCTCGACCCGCACCGCCGTCGCCTCCCCGACCAAGAGCCCCTCGCCGCAGGCCAACCTCACCATCTCGAAGACGCTGCTGACCAACCCGGTCGTCCCCGGCGCGCAGATCCAGTGGCGGGTGACGGTGACCAACAACGGGCCGTCCCGGGCCCGGAACGTCGTCGTGACCGACCAGGTGCCGGCGGGCGTCACCGGCGCCTCCATGCGCCAGGGTGTCGACGGGGCGAACTGCCCGATCAGCGGCGGCACCGCCACCTGCCCCGCGGTCGAGATCCCGGCCGGCTCCTCGCAGACCTGGACCCTCACGGGCACCCTGGACCCGAACGCCACCGTGACACCCACCAACACGGCGGTGGTCACCGGCGGTCCCGACCCGGGGGCCACCGCCCGAACCGCGGTCGCCTCCCCGACCGCGAGCCCCTCGCCGCAGGCCAACCTCACCGTCTCCAAGTCGCTGCTCACCAGCCCGGTCGTGCCGGGTCAGCCGGTCCAGTGGCGGGTGACCGTGACCAACAACGGACCGTCCCGGGCCCGGAACGTGGTCGTGACGGACCAGGTGCCGGCCGGGGTCAGCGGCGCGTCGATGACCGCCGACACGGGTGGGGCCAATTGCCCGATCAGCGGCGGGGTCGCCACCTGCCCGGCGGTCGAGATCCCGGCGGGTTCGTCGCTGAGCTGGACCCTCACCGGGACCCTGGACGCCAACGCCACCACCACGCCCACGAACACAGTGACGGTCACCGGCGGTCCGGACCCGGCGGCCTCCTCCCACACGGCCGTGGCAACACCTTCGGGCTCGCCGTCGCCGCAGGCCAACCTCAAGGTCAGCAAGTCCCTGGTGACCAACCCGGTGGTGCCCGGACAGCGGATCGAGTGGCGGGTCAACATCTTCAACGCCGGTCCGTCGCGGGCCCGGAACGTGGCCGTCACCGACACCGTCCCCGCCGGGGTGAACAACCCCGTGATGACGGCTCCGGACGGCAGCACCTGCCCGATCAGCGGCGGCACCGCCACCTGCCCCGCGGTCGAGATCCCGGCCGGACAGGCGCTGAACTGGACGCTGACCGGCACGCTGGACCCGAACGCGACGGCGACTCCGACGAACACGGTGACGGTCACCGGCGGCCCGGACCCGACCGCGTCGACCCACACGGCGGTGGCTTCGCCTTCGGGCTCGCCGTCGCCGCAGGCGAACCTGACGGTGTCGAAGTCGCTGCTGACCAACCCCGTCGTACCGGGCCAGCAGATCCAGTGGCGCGTCACCGTCACCAACAACGGACCCTCGCGGGCCCGCGACGTGGTGGTGCGGGACCAGATTCCCGCCGGGGTCAACGGCGCCGTGATGACCGCCTCGGACGGGACCGGCTGCCCGATCAGCGGCGGCACCGCCACCTGCCCCGCGGTCGAGATCCCGGCCGGCTCCTCCCAGACCTGGACCCTGACCGGGACCCTCGACGCCAACGCGACCACCACGCCGGCCAACATGGTGACGGTCACCGGCGGCCCCGATCCCACGGCGTCCACCCACACGGCCGTGGCATCACCCTCGGGCTCGCCCTCGCCGCAGGCCAACCTCACCGTCTCCAAGGTCCTGCTCACCGACCCGGTGGTTCCCGGCCGCCAGATCCAGTGGCGGGTCACCGTCACCAACAACGGACCCTCCCGCGCCCGGAACGTGGTCGTCACCGACCAGGTACCGGCCGGGGTCAACAACCCCGTGATGACCGCCTCGGACGGGACCGGCTGCCCGATCATCGGCGGCACCGCCACCTGCCCGGCGGTCGAGATCCCGGCCGGCTCCTCGCAGACCTGGACCCTGACCGGCACGCTCGACGCCAACGCGACCTCGACGCCCGTGAACTCGGTGACGGTCAGCGGCGGCCCGGACCCGTCGGCATCCACCCGGACGGCGGTCGCCTCGCCGACCACCAGCCCCTCGCCGCAGGCGAACCTGACGGTTTCGAAGTCGCTGCTCACCAACCCCGTCGTACCGGGCCAGCAGATCCAGTGGCGGGTCACCGTCACCAACAACGGACCGTCGCGGGCGCGCGACGTGGTGGTGCGGGACCAGGTGCCGGCCGGAGTCAGCGGCGCGTCGATGACCGCCGACACGGGTGGGGCCAACTGCCCGATCAGCGGCGGGGTCGCCACCTGCCCGGCGGTGGAGATCCCGGCGGGTTCGTCGCTGAGCTGGACCCTCACCGGGACCCTGGACGCCAACGCCACCACCACGCCGACGAACACGGCCACGGTCACCGGCGGCCCCGACCCGGCCACACCGACCCACACGGCCGTCGCCTCACCGACCAACACGCCCGCGCCGCAGGCGAACCTGACGGTGTCGAAGTCGCTGCTCACCAACCCCGTCGTACCGGGCCAGCAGATCCAGTGGCGCGTCACCGTCACCAACAACGGACCCTCCCGCGCCCGGGACGTCGTGGTGACGGACCAGGTGCCGACGGGCATCACCGGCGCGACGATGACCGCCGATACGGGTGGGGCCAACTGTCCGATCAGCAGCGGGGTCGCCACCTGCCCGGCGGTCGAGATCCCGGCGGGGCAGACCCTCACCTGGACGCTCGGCGGCACGCTGGACGCCAACGCGACCACCACGCCGACGAACACGGCCACGGTCACCGGCGGCCCGGACCCGGCCACACCGACCCACACGGCCGTCGCCTCACCGACCAACACGCCCGCGCCGCAGGCGAACCTGACGGTGTCGAAGTCGCTGCTCACCAACCCCGTCGTACCGGGCCAGCAGATCCAGTGGCGCGTCACCGTCACCAACAACGGACCCTCCCGCGCGCGGAACGTGGTCGTCACCGACCAGGTGCCAGCCGGGGTCGGCAATGCCTCGATGGCGGCGGCCGACGGCACTCCGTGTCCCATCAGCGGCGGTACGGCTACCTGCCCCGCCGTCGAGATCCAGGCCGGACAGACCCTGACCTGGACACTCACCGGCACGCTCGACGCCAACGCGACCACGACTCCGCCCAACAGTGCGACTGTCACCGGCGGGCCCGACCCGGCCACACCGACACACACCGCCGTCGCCTCACCCACCAACACACCCGCGCCGCAGGCCAACCTGACGGTGTCGAAGGTGCTGCTCACCAACCCCGTCGTGCCCGGGCAGCAGATCCAGTGGCGCGTCAGCGTCACCAACAACGGACCCTCGCGGGCGCGGGGCGTCGTGGTCACCGACACCGTTCCCGCGGGTGTCACCGGTGCGAGCATGAAGGCAGACGCCGACAACACGCCCTGCCCGATCAACAACGGAACGGCAACCTGCCCCGCCGTCGAGATCCCCGTCGGCCAGACCCTCACCTGGACGCTCACCGGAACACTGGCCCAGGACGCCACGGCCACACCGACGAACACCGCGACGGTCACCGGCGGACCCGACCCGTCGGTGCCCACACACACAGCGGTGGCCTCGCCGACGAACTCGCCCACTCCGCAGGCGAATCTGACCACGTCGAAGGTCCTTCTCACCAACCCCGTCGTGCCGGGACAACAGATCCAGTGGCGAGTCAGCGTGACCAACAACGGCCCCTCCCGCGCCCGGGACGTCGTGGTCACCGACCAGGTACCGGCCGGGGTCAACAGCGCCACGATGAAGGCGGACGCCGACGGAGCCAACTGCCCGATCAGCAACGGTCTTGCGACCTGTCCGGCGGTGGAGATGCCGGTAGGACAGACGCTGACCTGGACGCTCACCGGCACGCTGGCCCAGGACGCCACGGCCACGCCGGCCAACACCGCCACGGTCACCGGCGGACCCGACCCGTCGGTGCCCACACACACAGCGGTGGCCTCGCCGACGAACTCGCCCACTCCGCAGGCCAACCTCACCGTGTCGAAGGCTCTGCTCACCAACCCGGTCGTACCCGGCCAGCAGATCCAGTGGCGCGTGACCGTCACCAACAACGGACCCTCGCGGGCCCGGGACGTCGTCGTCACCGACACCGTCCCAGCCGGGGTGAACAACGCCTCGATGGCGGCCACAGACGGGACCAACTGTCCGATCAGCGGTGGCACGGCGACCTGCCCGGCCGTCGAGATCCCGGCCGGCTCCTCGGTCGCCTGGACACTGACCGGCACGCTCGACGCCAACGCGACGACAACTCCGGCCAACACCGCCACGGTCACCGGCGGACCCGACCCGGCCACACCAACGCACACCGCCGTCGCCAGCCCCACCAACACGCCTTCGGCACAGGCCAACCTCACCGTCTCCAAGGCACTGCTCACCGATCCGGTAGTGCCCGGCCAGCAGATCCAGTGGCGCGTGACCGTCTCCAACAACGGACCCTCCCGCGCCCGGGACGTGGTCGTCACCGACACCGTTCCGGCCGGGGTCAACAACGCCGCGATGACAGCGTCCGACGGAACCAACTGCCCAATCAGCGGTAGCACGGCGACCTGCCCCGCCGTCGAGATCCCGGCCGGCTCCTCGATGATGTGGACGCTCACCGGAACCCTCGACGCCAACGCGACCGTCACTCCGACCAACACCGTGACCGTCACCGGCGGACCGGACCCCGCAACCCCGACCCACACCGCCGTCGCCTCACCGACCAACACGCCTTCGACGCAGGCCGACCTCACCGTCTCCAAGGCACTGCTCACCAACCCCGTGGTGCCCGGGCAGCAGATCCAGTGGCGCGTGACCGTCTCCAACAACGGACCCTCCCGCGCCCGGGACGTCGTCGTCACCGACACCGTTCCGACGGGTGTCACCGGTGCGAGCATGAAGGCGGACGCCGACAACACGCCTTGCCCCATCAGTAATGGCACGGCGACCTGCCCCGCCGTCGAGATCCCAGCCGGGTCCTCGATGACGTGGACGCTCACCGGAACCCTCGACGCCAACGCGACCACCACACCGACGAACACGGCCACAGTCACCGGCGGCCCCGACCCGGCCACCCCGACTCACACCGCCGTCGCCTCACCGACCGCCAGCCCCTCGCCGCAAGCCAACCTCACCGTGTCCAAGGCGCTGCTCACCAACCCCGTCGTCCCCGGCCAGCAGATCCAGTGGCGCGTGACCGTCACCAACAACGGACCCTCGCGGGCCCGGGACGTCATCGTCACCGACACCGTCCCAGCCGGGGTCAACAACCCGGCCATGGCAGCCGCCGACGGCACCAACTGCCCGATCAACGGCGGCACAGCAACCTGCCCCGCCGTCGAGATCCCGGCCGGCTCCTCCGCGACGTGGACGCTCACCGGAACCCTCGATGCCAACGCGACCGTGACGCCGACCAACACCGCCACGGTCACCGGCGGACCCGACCCAGCGACCCCGACCCACACAGCTGTCGCCAGGCCCAGCAACTCGCCCACGGCACAGGCCGATCTGACCGTGTCGAAGGTCCTCCTCACCAACCCGGTCGTACCCGGCCAGCAGATCCAGTGGCAGGTGAGTGTCACCAACAACGGACCCTCCCGTGCCCGGGACGTCATCGTCACCGACACCGTCCCAGCCGGAGTCAACAACCCGGCCATGACAGCGGCCGACGGAACCAACTGTCCGATCAACGGCGGCACGGCGACCTGCCCGGCAGTAGAGATCCCGGTCGGACAGACCCTCACCTGGACGCTCACCGGCGCGCTGTCCCAGGACGCCACAGTCACACCGACCAACACGGTCACAGTTACGGGCGGCCCCGACCCCGCCACACCGACGCACACCGCGGTCGCCTCACCGACCAACACGCCTTCGACGCAGGCGAATCTGACCGTGTCGAAAGTGCTGCTGACCGATCCGGTCGTCCCCGGGCAGCAGATCCAGTGGCAGGTCAGCGTGACGAACAACGGACCCTCCCGGGCCCGGGACGTCGTCGTCACCGACCAGGTACCGGCCGGCGTCAACAACGCCACGATGACGGCCGGCAACGGAACCAACTGCCCGATCAACAACGGCACAGCCACCTGCCCGGCAGTTGAAATCCCGGCCGGCTCGACCTTGAGCTGGACGCTGACCGGCACGCTCGAAGCCAACGCGACCGTCACGCCCACCAACACCGTGACCGTCACCGGCGGCCCCGACCCCGCGACGCCCACCCACACCGCCGTCGCCACGCCGACCAACACGCCTTCGACGCAGGCCAACCTCACCGTCTCCAAGGCCCTGCTCACCGATCCGGTAGTGCCCGGGCAGCAGATCCAGTGGCAGGTCACCGTGACGAACAACGGACCCTCCCGGGCGCGTGACGTGGTCGTCACCGACACCCTTCCCGCCGGGGTCAACAACGCCGCGATGACAGCGGCCGACGGAACCACCTGTCCGATCAGCAACGGAACGGCGACCTGCCCGGCAGTAGAGATCCCGGTCGGACAGAC
>NZ_JAIY01000011.1:290587-345803 GCF_000710405.2 Kitasatospora sp. MBT66
CCAACCTCACCGCCTCGAAGGTCCTCCTCACGAACCCCGTCGTCCCCGGCCAGCAGATCCAGTGGCGCGTCAGCGTCACCAACAACGGACCCTCCCGCGCCCGGAACGTCATCGTCACCGACACCGTCCCGCCAGGTGTGACCGGTGCGAGCATGAAGGCCGACGCCGACAACACGCCCTGCCCGATCAGCAACGGCACGGCAACCTGCCCCGCCGTCGAGATCCCCGTCGGCCAGACCCTGACCTGGACGCTCACCGCCACACTGGCCCAGGACGCCACGGTCACACCGACCAACACCGCCACGGTCACCGGCGGCCCCGACCCCGCCACACCGACCCGCACCGCCGTCGCCACGCCGACCAACTCCCCCGCGCCGCAGGCGAACCTGACCACGTCGAAGGTACTCCTCACGAACCCCGTCGTCCCCGGCCAGCAGATCCAGTGGCGCGTCAGCGTCACCAACAACGGACCCTCCCGCGCCCGGAACGTCGTGGTCACCGACCGGGTGCCGGACGGGGTGAGCGGGCCGAGCATGACGGCCGCCGACGGCACCGTGTGTCCGATCACGGACGGGACGGCTGTCTGCCCGGCCGTCGAGCTGGAGGTCGGGCAGACGGTCTCCTACACACTGAGCGGCACGCTGATGCAGGACGCGACGGTGACGCCCACCAACACGGCGGTGGTCACCGGCGGGCCCGACCCGGCGACACCCACGCACACCGCCGTCGCCTCGCCCACCGACTCGCCGGCGCCGCAGGCGAGCCTGACCGTCGCCAAGGCGCTGCTGACCGACCCGGTCGTGCCGGGTGAGGTCGTCCAGTGGCGGGTCACGGTGACCAACAACGGTCCGTCCAAGGCGCGCAATGTCGTGATCACCGATCGGATCCCGGCCGGGGTCTCCGACGCCGTCCTCCAGTCGGACGCCGACGCGTCCGCCTGCCCGATCACCGACGGTGCGGCGGTCTGCCCGGCGATCGAGCTGGAGGTCGGACAGACCGCCTCCTACACGCTGACCGCGACGCTCGCCCCGGACGCGACCGTGACGCCGACCAACACGGTGACCGTCACGGGCGGCCCCGATCCGGCCACACCCACGCACACCGCCGTCGCCTCGCCCACCGCCGTGCCCACTCCGCAGGCGAACCTCAGCATCGCCAAGGTGCTCGTGACCAACCCGGTCGTCCCCGGACAGCGGATCGAGTGGCGGGTCACGGTGACCAACAACGGCCCGTCGCGGGCCCGGAACGTGGTCGTCACCGACAGCGTCCCGGCCCAGGTCGACGGCGCGAGCATGGTCTCGGACGCCGATGGTTCCGCCTGCCCGATCACCGGTGGGACGGCGACCTGCCCCGCCGTGGAGATCCCGGCCGGCGGCAGCGTCTCCTACACCGTCGGGGGGACGCTCGACCCGGCGGCGACCGGCACCCCGGTCAACGTGGCCGTCGTCACCGGCGGGCCCGATCCGACGGCGACCGCCCACACGGCGACCGCGACCGCCAGCGAGACGGTCGAGCCGCGGGCGAGCCTCACCGTGTCGAAAGCACTGGTCACCGACCCGGTCGTGCCCGGCGAGTCGATCGCCTGGCAGATCAGCGTGACCAACAACGGGCCGAGCCTGGCCCGCGACGTCGTGGTGAGCGACCGGATCCCGGACGGTGTCGTCGGCGCCTCGCTCTCGCCGGACACGACGCGGGCGGCCTGTCCGGTCACGGGCGGCACGGCCGTCTGCCCACCGGTCGAGATCCCGGTCGGCGGGACCGTCACGTACACGTTGAGCGGGATGCTGGCGCAGGACGCCACGGTCACGCCGACCAACACGGTGGTGGTCACCGGCGGCCCGGACCCGGCCACCCCGACGCACACGGCGGTCGCCTCGCCCACCGGTTCCCCGGCACCGCAGGCGAAACTGACGGTCTCCAAGGTGCTGGTGACCGATCCGGTGGTGCCCGGTCGGACGGTGCAGTGGCGGGTCACCGTGGTCAACAACGGTCCGTCGCGGGCCCGGAACGTCGTCATCACGGACCGGGTGCCGGACGGGGTGTCGGGCGCCGCCATGGCCTCGGACGAGGACGGCACCGCCTGCCCGGTCGCGAGCGGCACCGCCACGTGCCCGGCGATCGACCTGGAGGTCGGGGAGACCGCCTCGTACACGTTGAGCGGCACGCTGGCGCAGGACGCCACGGTCACGCCGACCAACACGGTGGTGGTCACCGGCGGCCCGGACCCGGCCACACCGACGCACACCGCCGTCGCCTCGCCCACCGGTAGCCCGGAGCCGCAGGCCAACCTCGTCGTCGCGAAGATCCTGGTCACCGACCCGGTGGTCCCCGGCCAGCAGATCCAGTGGCGGGTGACGGTCACCAACCACGGGCCCTCGCGGGCGCGGAACGTCGTCGTCACCGACCGGGTGCCCGCCGGGGTGAACGGCGCCACGATGGCGGCGCAGGACGGTACCGCGTGTGCCGTCGCCGGTGGGACGGCGACCTGCCCGGCCGTGGAGATCGCGGCCGGCGAGACCCTGGCCTGGACCCTGACCGGCACGCTCGACCCCGATGCCGTCGTCACGCCGGCCAACACGGTGACCGTGACCGGCGGGCCGGACCCGGCCACACCGACGCACACGGCGGTCGCCTCACCGACCGGTAGCCCGGAGCCGCAGGCCAACCTCGTCGTCGCGAAGATCCTGGTCACCGACCCGGTGGTCCCCGGCCAGCAGATCCAGTGGCGGGTCACCGTCACCAACAACGGCCCCTCGCGGGCACGGAACGTCGTCGTCACCGATCGGGTGCCGGCCGGGGTCGACGACGCCACGATGGCGGCGGACGACGGCACCGCCTGCCCGATCGCGGACGGGACCGCCACCTGCCCCGCCGTGGAGATCGCGGCCGGAGGGACGCGGACCTGGACCCTGACCGGCACGCTCCACGCCGGCGCCACCGTCACGCCGACCAACACGGTGACGGTCACCGGCGGGCCGGACCCGGCCACGCCGACGCACACCGCCGTCGCCAGCCCGTCCGTCGAGCCGGTGCAGGAGGCACGCCTGAGCGTCGCCAAGGCGCTGCTGACCGATCCGGTCGTGCCCGGGCAGCGGATCCAGTGGCAGGTCTCGGTGACCAACCGGGGCCCGTCCGTGGCCCGTGACGTGGTGGTCACGGACCGGGTGCCCGCCGGGGTGAACAGCGCCACGATGGCGGCGGACGACGGCACCGCCTGCGCGATCACCGGCGGGACGGCCGTCTGCCCGGCGGTCGGGATCCCGGTCGGGGCGACCCGGACCTGGACCTTGACCGGCACGCTGGACGCCGCCGCCACCGTCACGCCGGCCAACACCGTGACGGTCACCGGCGGGCCGGACCCGGCCACGCCGACGCACACCGCCGTCGCCAGCCCCTCCGTCGAGCCGGTGCTTCAGGCGCACCTGACCGTCGCCAAGGTGCTGGTGACCAACCCGGTCGTACCGGGTGCCCCGGTCGAGTGGCGGGTGACCGTGACGAACGACGGGCCCTCGCTGGCGCGGGGCGTCGTCGTCACGGACCGGATCCCGGCCGGGGTGCTGAACGCCTCGATGACGGCCCAGGACGGCACCGCCTGCCCGATCGCGGACGGCACGGCGACCTGCCCGGCCGTCGAGATCCCGGTCGGCCGGACGCTCGCCTGGACGGTGAAGGGGACGCTCGACCCGGGCGCTACCGTCACGCCGACCAACACGGCGACCGTCACGGGCGGCCCCGACCCGGCCACACCCACGCACACGGCGGTCGCCTCGCCCTCGGAGTCGCCGTCGGCGAAGGCGCGGCTGAGCGTCGCCAAGGTGCTGCTGACCGACCCGGTGGTCGCCGGGCAGCAGATCCAGTGGCGGGTGACGGTCACCAACCACGGGCCCTCGCGGGCGCGGAACGTCGTCGTCACCGACCGGGTGCCCGCGGGGGTGAACGGCGCCACGATGGCGGCGGACGACGGCACCGCCTGCCCGATCGCGGACGGCACGGCGACCTGCCCGGCCGTCGAGATCCCGGTCGGCGGGACGGCGGGCTGGACGCTCACCGGCACGCTGGACGCGGACGCCACGGCCGTCCCGATCAACACGGTGGTGGTGACCGGCGGGCCGGACCCGGACGCGACCGACCGCACCGCGGTGGCCACCCCGACCGTTCCGATCACCGTGCGGCACGACCTGCTGCTCACCAAGCGCGCGACGCCGACCGACCCCAAGCCCGGTGACCGGGTCACGTACACCGTCACCGCGACCAACCGGGCCGGTGGCACGTACGTCGGCGCCGTCGTCACCGACGACCTCTCCGGGGTCCTGGACGGCGCGGTCTACGGTCTCGACGCCCGCGCCGACACCGGGCGGACGGCCTACGCGGCGCCTCGCCTGACCTGGACGCTGGACCTCCGGCCCGGAGCGACGGCGACGCTCAGCTACACCGTCAACGTGAAGCCCGGGGCGGGTGGCGCGACGCTCGTCAACCGGCTCACCGCCGACGGGTCCAACTGCTCCGGCGGCGCCGGCGGGAATGGCAGTGGCAGTGGCGGTAGCGGCGGGACCGGCGCGCGGCGGGCGGCGGCGGTGAGCACGAGCGGCAACTGCTCGACCACCACCACGGTCCGCAGGCTGCCGAGCCCGAGCCCCAGCCCGACGACCCGGCCTCCGCTGCCGCCCACCGGGAGCGGCAGCCCGAAGCCGGCGCTGCTGGTCGCCGTTCTGCTCCTCGCTCTCGGTGGCCTGCTGGTGGCGGCGCGGCGCTCCCGTCGCTGAGCGTCCCAGCGATCACCGTCGGGCGGTCGGCTCTGTCGGCCGCCCGACGGCGGTTCGCGGCGGTGCTGACGGAGAACGCTGACCGACGGTGGTGCGTGGCCGGACCCTCAGCCAGGATCGACGGCCCGGGCGGTGGCGAAGATCCGGGCGCAGCGTCCTGCCATCGCCTCGGGGCTCTGGTCGGGGTGCTCGATCCACCAGCGGACCAGGGTGGTGCACAGGCCGCGCCAGGCGTACTTGAGGGCGTCGGCGTCGAGGGGGTCGTCGGACCCGGTGCTGCGCAGGAGTTCGGCGGTGCCGGTGGCGGCGAGTTCGTCGATGGCGTCGCGGTAGTGGGCGGCGCGGTGGGCCGCCTCGCTGCCGGGCGGCAGCGAGGGGTCGTAGAGGACGAACCATGCCTCGCGCTGCCCGTCGAGGGCGTCGAAGAGGGCGCGCAGCACGCGCAGGGGGGTGGGGGGTGCGCCGTTGTCGTGGTCGGCCATGGCGGTCCGGACGGCGGTCAGCAGCCGGTCGCCGACGGGTTCGAGGCAGCCGAGGAAGAGGTCCTGCTTGCTGCCGAAGTACTGGTGCAGCAGGGGCTTGGTGACGCCCACCCGGGCGGCGACGGTGGCCATGGTGGTGGCCTCGTAGCCGCGTCGGCCGAACTCCTCGGTGGCCGCGGCGAGAACCTGTCGTTCGCGCTCGGCCCTGGGCATGCCCTTGGTGCCGGCCCTGGTGGGAAGCATTGTCATAGAACTGATCTTACCTTAGGGTAATTTACTGACCGGTAAGTTCATCGGATCCCCCGGAGCTGCCTCATGACGCCTGCCGCCGAGACCGTCCCCCGCCTCCGGTCCTGGTGGGGCTGGGGCTATCAGGACGCCCAGCCCGACGACGCCGAGTGCCTCGCGCTGGGCGCCCTGCTGCCGGGCACCCTGGCCCGCCCGCTGCCGGTCCCCCGGGTCGCCGACCTCGCCGTCGGCCGGCCCGCCGTGACGCCACCGCCCTCCCTGGCACACCTCGTCGGCGCCGACCCCGGCGACCGTGCCGCCCACGCCATGGGCAAGGCCTACCGGGACGTCGCCCGCGCCCTGCGCGGCCGCCCGGGCCGGATCCCGGACCTGGTCGCCCGTCCGACCGGCGACCGGGCGGTGGCCGACCTGCTCGACTGGGCCGGTTCGCACGGGGTGGCCGTCGTTCCGTTCGGCGGCGGCTCCTCCGTGGTCGGCGGGGTGGAGTACCGCGGCGACGCCCACCGCGCCGTGCTGTCGCTCGACCTGACCTCGATGGACCGCGTCCTGGAGGTCGACCCGACCGGCCGCTCCGCGCGCATCCAGGCCGGGGCCCTCGGTCCGGTACTGGAGGACCAGTTGCGGCCCCACGGCCTGACCCTACGCCACTTCCCGCAGAGCTTCGAGTTCTCCACCCTCGGCGGCTGGCTGGCCACCCGGGCCGGCGGCCACTACGCCACCGGGCACACCCGGATCGACGACTTCACGCAGGCGCTGCGCGTGGTCACCCCGGCCGGGACCAGCAGTTCCTGGCGGCTGCCGTCGTCCGGCGCCGGGCCCTCGCCCGACCGGCTCTTCCTCGGCTCCGAGGGTACCCTCGGGGTCATCACCGAAGCCTGGATGCGGGTGCAGGAGCGTCCCCGTCACAAGGCTTCCGCCGCACTGGAGTTCACCGATTTCCGGCGCGCGCTGGACGCCGTGCGCGCCGTCGCGCAGACCGATCTCGCCCCGGCCAACTGCCGGCTGCTCGACCCCGGCGAGGCGCTGTTCTCCGGTGCGTCGAAGGACGGTTCGAGCGTCCTGGTCCTGGGCTTCGAGTCCGCCACCGGGCCGGTCGACCACCGGCTCGCCGCCGCCGTCGGCCTGGCCCGCGACCACGGCGGACGGGTCGCGGCCGACACCGCGGGCGGCGGCGCCGTGGGCGCCTGGCGTTCGGCGTTCCTGCGGATGCCCTACCTGCGCGACGGGCTGGCCCGGATGGGCGCCGTCGTGGAGACCTTCGAGACCGCCGCCACCTGGGACCGGATCCCCGCCCTGATCGAGGCCGTCCGCGCCGAGGTCGGCGCCGCCGCGCACGCGGCCACCGGGCAGCCGGCCACCGTCAACTGCCGCCTCACGCACGTCTACCCGGACGGCGCCGCGCCGTACTTCACCGTCGCCGTGGCCGGACGCCCCGGCGAGGAGGTCGCCGTCTGGGACGAGATCAAGGCCGCCGCCACCGACGTCCTGCACCGCCACCGCGCCACGGTCACCCACCACCACGCCGTCGGGCGCGACCACCGCCCCGGCTACGACCGCCAGCGTCCGGAGCCGTTCGCCCTGGCCCTGCGCGCCGCCAAGGACGCCCTCGACCCGCACGGCATCCTCAACCCCGGTGTGCTGCTCGACTGACCGGTACCGGCCGACACTGGTGGGCCGTCGGTGTGCGGACGTACCGGCGACCGATCGGCTCCGGTCGGGACGAACACGAGAACCGAACCGCCCGTGACCTCACCAGGTTCGGGGTTTCCACCAGTTCGCCGGCCCGGCGGGCGGGAGGGAGACTTCCCGCCAGGGGCGGCGACCCGTTCCGAAGGCCGCCGCCAGGGACCGAACAGAGGGGGGCCGACGCGATGAGCGGTCAGCTGTACGACGGGATCGGCGAGGCGTTCGAGGGCTTCAAGAACCTTCCGCTCGCCCGCTACGGGGAGGTGCCCGGCTTCCTCGGCCTGGTCGGCGACGTCGAGGGCAGGTCGGTCCTCGACCTCGCCTCCGGAACCGGCTTCTACAGCCGGGAGTTCAAGCGCCGCGGGGCCTCCCGCGTGCTCGGCGTCGACATCTCCTCCGCGATGGTCGAGGCGGCCCGGGCCCGGGAGGAGGACGAGCCGCTGGGTGTGCGCTACGAGCTCGGCGACGTCGCCGAACTGCGCGCGTTCGAGGAACCCTTCGACATCGCGGTCGCCGTCCAGCTGTTCAACTACGCCGAGGACGTCGCCACCATCGAGCGGATGTGCCGCAACATCCACCGGAGCCTTGCGGCCGGGTCCGAGTTCTTCGCCTTCGGGCAGCACCCGGACTTCCGCTTCGACGGGCCGTCCCTGGCCAAGTACGGCTTCCTCTGCGAATCGCTCGGCGAGCACACCGAGATCGGGCCCAGGGTGAGGATCACCGCGCTCCTCGATCCGCCGATCTCCTTCGTCGCGAACCCGCCCGGCCGCGAGGTCTGGGAGCGGAGCCTGCGGGCGGCCGGGTTCACCGGGACCACCTGGGTCCCGCTGGAGATCTCGGCGGCCGGTGTGCGGGAGTACGGCGAGGAGTTCTGGGACGACTACGCCGCCAATCCCCCGCTGACGATGCTGCGCTGCCGCGCCTGAACCGGCGCAGGCGGCGGGCCGCACCCCGTTCCGGTCCTCCCTCGGCCGTCGGGCGGCCGAGGGAGGACCGGGCTCGCAGCGGACCGACAGAGATGCGGCCCGGGCGCGTTGCGGCGATGCTGAAAGTATCGGTATTTCCTCGACATTCGGCATTTTTCTCGACCTCACGAGAGGACGCAGCCGTGTCCGACGAACTCGACCTGAGGACGGACAAGTCCTGCAGCGGTTCCCGTGCCCTGCCGATCAGCGAGTCGTTCACCGCCACCACGACGGCGACCCTGTTCTCGCCCCCGTTCCACGCTTCCGCAGGCACCACGATCAACGTTCAGCTGCTGGCCGAACTGGACGACCCCAATGGAATCCCCGGCAACGGGACGGTGGGCGTCACCGTGCGCCAGTGCTGCGACCTGTCGGACTCCGACATCACGCAGCAGACGGTCGGCAGGATCGGACCGGCCGGATCACCCGAAGCCACCCCGTTGACCGCGACGCTCTCCGACGCCTGCACGCTGTCCACCCATCCCGACGGCAACGACAGCGAGTTCGTCTACTACCTCCGACTGAGGATCAGCGACAGCTTCGACCGGGTCAAGCTGTCCTACTCGATCACCTGAGCGACGTGAGCGCCGGGCTCAGAGCCCGAGTTCGGTCAGCCCCGGGTGGTCGTCGGGGCGGCGGCCGAGCGGCCAGTGGAACAGCCGCTCCGCCTCGGTGATCGGCAGGTCGTTGATCGACGCGTGCCGGTGCGCCATCAGGCCGTCCCGGTCGAACGCCCAGTTCTCGTTGCCGTAGGAGCGGTACCACTGGCCCGAGTCGTCGTGCCACTCGTAGGCGAAGCGGACCGCGATGCGGTCGGCGGTGTGCGCCCAGAGTTCCTTGATCAGCCGGTACTCCTGCTCGCGCCGCCACTTGCGGGTGAGGAAGGCCGCGATCTCCTCGCGCCCGGTGACGAACTCGGCGCGGTTCCGCCAGCGGCTGTCCGGGGTGTAGGCGAGGGAGACCCGCTGCGGGTCGCGGGTGTTCCAGCCGTCCTCGGCGGCGCGGACCTTCACGCGGGCGGTCTCCTCGGTGAACGGGGGCAGGGGCGGGCGCTGCTCGGACATGCCGGTCTCCTTCTGCGGACGACTCCGGAGTCAGGTGAGAACGGTCGTTCTCACCGCGTCCGCTACCCTATGAGAACGATGGTTCTCATGTAAAGGACAGGGCTGATGGACACCGACGGCGCACGTACCCGGATCCTCGACGCGGCCGAGGAGCTGTTCTACGCCCAGGGCGTCCAGTCGGTCGGCATGGACGCCGTCCGCACCACCGCCGGCGTCACCCTGCGCCGCCTCTACCAGCTCTTCCCGTCCAAGGACGACCTCGTCGAGGCCTATCTGGAGCGCCGCGACCGGCGGTGGCTCGCCGAGCTCGCCGAGCATGTGGACGCGGTCGCCGGCACCCCGGCCGAGCGGGTGCTCGCCGTGTACGACTGGCTCGCCGACTGGTTCGCCCGGCCCGGCTTCCGGGGCTGCGCCTTCGTCAACTCCTACGGCGAACTGGGCACCACCGCGCCCGGGGTCGCCGCCGTCGCGCGCCGGCACAAGGAGGCGCTGCGCGACTACCTGACCGGGCTCGCCGAGGACGCCGGTGCTCCGGCCGGCACCGGGGTCCGCCTGGCCCTGCTCGCCGAGGGGGCGATCACCCTCGCCGCCCTGACCCGCACCCCGGCCCCCGCCGCCGAGGCCCGGGAGGTCGCCCGGCTGCTGCTCGCGAACGCCGGTGCCGGCGCCACTGCCGGTGCGAGCGCCGGCGTCACAGGGTGAGCCGGCGGGCGGAGGCGCGGATCGGGTCCGGGAGTTCGGTGCCGCCGCGCAGGTAGCGGTCCACGGCGGCGGCGGCCGAGCGGCCCTCGGCGATCGCCCACACGATCAGCGACTGACCGCGCCCCGCGTCGCCCGCGACGAAGACGCCGGCCGTCCCGGCGGCGAAGCCGTCGTCGCGGGCGAAGGCGCCGTCCGGGCCGGCCGTGAGCCCGAGCCCGGCACTCAGCCAGGGCTCCGGCTCGGGGCCGGTGAAGCCGAGCGCGAGCAGGGCCAGTTCGGCCGGGACGCTGCGCTCGGTGCCCGCCCGGGGGGTGCGGTCGGGCGATTCGGCGTCGGCGAAGCGGACCGCGGCGAGGCGTCCGTCCGGGCCGGACTCGAAGGCGACCGTGCTGGCGGCGAACACCCGGACCCCACTCCCGGTGGCGTCGGCCTCCTCGTGCGAGGTGGTCTCCCGGTGGACCTTGGGGTGGACCGGCCAGGGCTGTCCGGGGGCCCGGCGCGCGGGCGGGCGCGGGTTGATGTCGAGCTGGGTGACGGCCGCCGCCCGCTGCCGCAGCGCGGTGCCGAGGCAGTCCGCCGCGGTGTCGCCACCGCCGACGATGACCACCCGGAGGCCCTCGGCGGACACCGGCGCGACCGGGAGCTCCCCCTCGTCGACCCGGTTCGCGCCGGTCAGGTAGGCCATCGCCTGATGGACGCCCGGGAGGCGGCCCCCGGGCACCGGCAGTTCGCGGCGCAGGCCCGCGCCGACGGCGACCACCAATGCGTCGCACTCGGCCCGCAGTTCGTCGGCCGCGAGGTCCCGGCCGACGCACAGGCCGGTGCGGAACGTGGTGCCCTCGGCCCGCATCTGGTCGAGTCGGCGGTCCAGCCGGTGCTTCTCCAGCCGGAACGGCGGGATGCCGTAGCGCAGCAGCCCGCCGGGGCGGTCGGCCCGCTCGTACACCGTGGTGGTGTGGCCGGCCCGGGTGAGCTGCTGGGCAGCGGCGAGGCCCGCCGGGCCGGAGCCGACCACGGCCACCCGCCGGCCGGTGGTGCCGACGGGCGGCTGCGGGAGGTCCCAGCCCTCCTCCCAGGCGCGGTCGGCGAGGGCGAGTTCGATGTTCTTGATCGTGACGGGCGCCCCGCCGTCGACGGCCAGCACGCAGGCGCTCTCGCAGGGGGCCGGACAGAGCCGCCCGGTGAACTCGGGGAAGTTGTTCGTCGCCAGCAGGCGCACCGCCGCGGCCCGCCAGCCGTCCAGGGCCACCAGCCGGTTCCAGTCCGGGACGAGGTTGCCGAGCGGGCAGGCGCTGTGGCAGAACGGCAGCCCGCAGTCCATGCAGCGGGCGGCCTGCCCGCCGACGATCGGCAGCAGGGACCCGGGACGGTACACCTCCCGCCAGTCCTCGACCCGCTCCCGCGCGTCCCGTCGCACGCGCTCCGCGCGCGGGGTGGTGAGGAAGGCCATCCGGTCTGCTGCCATCGCGGCCTCCGGCAGGGCGTGCCGACACGGGTCGGCGGCACCCCGGCGGACGCGCCACCGTGTGGCCACGGTACGCCCACGAACGGCTCGCGGGAAGCGGTGGCCGGGAGCCGGCCTCCCCGGGCCTCGTGCCGCGGCGCGGGGCGACGCCCGGGTTTGACCGGTTCTGCACTCCCGGGCCCATGATCGGCCGTGCCAGGCTCGGTTGCGGCCGGCCGGGTCCGGCCGGAGCGGTGCCCCCGCCGCGTCCGTCGCGTGCTCCGCGCCGGACGCCCCGGGAGCCACCGCGCCACCGACCGAGGACGAGGTGAGTTGCTTGGCCACCCTGATGACGACATTGCGCGGCACGCTCACGGCCGCCGCCGCCGCTGCCGCCGCCCTGGCCACCGTCGGGACCGGGGCCGCCCACGCCGCCGGCTGGCCGCCGTTGCAGGACGGCGGGTACCTGTACTCCGGGACCACCGGCACCGGGACGGTCACCTCGGTGGACCTGTCCGACCTCGGCACCTGCCACACCCTGGCGACGCCCGCCCGGTCGGTCCAGGTCGCCTCCGGCTCGGCGTCCGTCCTGCTCTACCCCGGTGCCGGCTGCACCGGCGCCCACCCGTGGGCCACCGAATCCCTGGTGCAGTCCGACCTTCCGGCCGCGGCGCGGAGCTACCGGGTGGTCCCGGCCTGACGGTGCCCCGGGCGGCGTCAGGCCGGGGCGGCTCCACCCGGAGCGGGCCGCGCCTGGCCCGTCCTCCCGTCAGACTGGTGCGCGGTCGTGCCGCACGCGCACCGGTCGTTCGGAGGGAGCCGCGCATGGTCGGACAGGGAGCGGCGGGCCGCGGGCCCGCGCAGGAGGCGGTGGCGGCGGCCCTGGAGCGCGCCGCCGCCGTCGCGCACCTCAACGCCTTCATCACCCTCGACGGCGAGGGGGCCGCGGCGGAGGCGGCCCGTCACGACCGGCGCGGCGGCGGCGCCCGCCGCTGGTGCCTCGCCGTCAAGGACAACGTCCATGTCGCGGGCCTGCCCAACACGGCGGGGACCCCCGGGCTCGCCGGGTTCGTCCCCGCCGCCGACGCGCCCGTCGTCGCGGCGCTGCGCGCGGCCGGCGCGATCGTCCTGGGCAAGACCAACATGCACGAACTGGCGCTGGGGGTCACCTCCGGCAACCCCACCTTCGGCGCGGTCGGCAACGGCGCCGACCCGGCCCTGTTCGCGGGCGGCAGCAGCGGCGGTACGGCCGCCGCGGTGGCCTCGGGCATCGTGGACGCCGGGCTCGGCACCGACACCGGCGGGTCCGTCGGCATCCCGGCCGCGCTGAACGGGATCTACGGCCTGCGCCCCAGCGCCGGGCGCTACCCCTCGGGCGGTGTCACGCCCCTGTCGGTCACCCGGGACACCCCCGGGCCGATGGCGCGCACCCTGGACCGGCTCGCCGCGCTGGACGCCTTCGTCACCGGCCGCTTCCTCACTGGCCGCGCCGGGGCGGCGCTGCCCCCGGACCGCACGCTCCGGCTCGGCCTGCCGAGGCATGTGTTCACCGAGGACCTGGAGGCCCCGGTCCGGGTGGCGTGGGAGGCGGCCGTGGAGCGGCTCGGCACGGCGCGGGCCGTCTGGGTCCCGGTGGACACCGGGCACCTGGTGGAGTTCGACGCCCGGGCCGGGATGCATCTCGTGCTCGGGGAGTTCGCCGCCGCCTTCGACCGCTACCTGGCCGGGCACCGGATCGGGCGCAGCACCGCCGAGGTGGTCGGGGCGGCCGCCGACCCGGCCGTGGCGGAGCTGCTCGGGGCCGCCGCCCTGCCCACCGGCCCGGCGTACCCGGGCCCGGCCGCGCTGCGCGGGGCGGTCGTGGAGCGCCGCGCGATGCAGGCCGCATACGCCGAACTCTTCGCGGTGAGCGGCGTGGACGCGATCCTCTGCCCCACCGTGCCGGTGTGCGCCCGGCCGCTGCACCGGCACGAGGCGTCGCTGCGCCTCAACGGCCGGGAGGTGCCCACCTTCCCCACGCTGATCCGCAACACCTCCCCCTCGGCCACCGCGGGGCTGCCCTCGGTCACGGTGCCGCTGCCGGTCGACGGCTCACCGCCGGTCGGCCTCCAGTTGGTCGGTCCGCGCGGCGGCGACCGGGGGCTGCTGGCCGTGGCCGCCCGGATCGACGCCCTGCTGCGACGGGGGGAGCCCGGGGACGCTCGCCCGTGACGTGGTGGGGCGGTCGCGGCCCGCGTCCCGACCGGCACCCCCGTGGCCGGTCGGGGCGGGGTGCCGGTCAGCCGACGGCGATGACGACCTTGCCCAGCGGCTTGGCCCGCTCGTAGTACTCGTAGGCCGCCGCGGCCTCCTCGAACGGGAAGACCCGGTCGACGACGGGGCGCAGGGCGTGCTCGGCGACGAAGGCGTTCATGGCCGCGAACTGGGCGTGGCTGCCGACCGCCACCGCGCGGACGGTCGCGGCGACGCCGAAGAGCAGGCGCGGGTCGAGCGGCGGCCAGTCGCCGGAGACGGAGCCGACCAGGGCGAGGTGGCCGTCGACGGCGAGCGACTTCAGTGACTGCTCCAGCGAACCGGCGGTGTCGACGACCCGGTCGACGCCGCGTCCGCCGGTCAGCTCCCGGACCGCGGTGTGCCAGTCGGGCCGGTCCCGGTAGTTCACCACCTCGTCGGCGCCCAGTTCGCGCAGTCGCCGCTCCTTCGCCGGGCTGCCGGTGGTGGCGATCACCCGCGCGCCGAGGGCGTGGGCGTACTGGAGCGCGAACAGGGACACTCCCCCGGAGCCGGTGGTCAGCACGGTCTCCCCGGGGCGCACGCCGCGGCCGTCGCCGGTCAGCGCGTTCCAGGCGGTGAGGCCGACGCAGGGCAGGGTGGCCGCCTCCTGGTAGGAGAGGTGGGCGGGGACCGGCAGCAGGGCCTGCTCGGGGAGGACGGCCAGCTCGGTCAGCATCCCGTCCAGCGAGCCGCCGAGCTGCGGCAGCAGGTCCGCCGCCAGCCGGCCGTCCCGCCAGTGCGGGAACAGGGTGGCGGTGACGCGGTCCCCCGGGCTCGCCCACCGGACGCCCGGTCCGACGGCGACGACCTCGCCGGCGCCGTCGGAGACCGGGACGAGGTCTGCCTTGACCGGCAGCACGTACTGGCCGCGCAGCACCAGCAGTTCCCGGAAGCTCAGCGAGACCGCGCGGACCGCGACCGCGACCTCGCCCGGCCCCGGGGTCCTCGGCCGGGCCGTGCGCAGCGACAGCCGGTCGAGGCCGCTGCCCTCGCCGAGGTGGTAGCTGCGCACCGTGGAGGGGAACGCGGCGGCGTTCGTCGGGACGGCGGTGGTCGCGGCGGGCGCGGTGGTGGTCATGGTCGTTCCCCCGGTGGTGAGGTGTTCGCTGTGTGCCTCCACCGTGCCGCCGACCCCGGTCTCCGCTCAATTCCCGGCCGGGAATGACGACCGGCACCTCCCCGATCGGCCCGCGGCCCTCCCCCGGGCCCTCCCCCGGGCTCTCCGCCCGTTCGGGTGACAATGCGCGGCCGTCGCCCCGCGACCCGGCAGACTGCCCGATAGCCGTCGCGGCCGACGGGACGGTCGCACCACGTTCGATCGTCCACGCACCACTGCCCCGCGGCGCCCAACCGGCGCACGCCGGAACCGGAGCACCGAGGGCGCGGGCGGAGCGACGGCCGGCACCGCTTCCACCGACACAAGTCAACCCACGTGCCCGGCATGTTTGCTGATGGATCGTCAGCCAGGCGGCCGGGGCCGTCCAGCGAAGGGCCGCCCCCGATGTTCGACTCCAGTTTCGCGTTCCCCCGGGCCCTGCTGAACCCGGTGGCCGGGCCCGGCGGCCGGGTGGTCGTGATCGGCGCGGGCATCGCCGGGCTGGTGTGCGCGTACGAGCTGCAGCGGCGCGGCTTCGACGTCGTGGTCTACGAACGCGGCAACCGCCCGGGCGGACGCGTTCGCACGCACCGGTTCTGGGACGGCACCCACGCCGACCTCGGCGCGATGCGCATCCCCGCGAACCACCACTGCGTGCTCCACTACGTGACCCGCTTCCGGCTGCCGACCCGCCCGTTCGTCAACTGCAACCCGAGGGCCTACTACCACCTGCGCGGCCGGCGGGTCCGGGTGGAGAACGTCGCGTCCCTGTTCCCCGCCTTCGCCCTGCGGCCGGAGGAGCGCCACCAGCCGTCCGCGCTGCTGGACCGGATCCTCGGCCCGGTCTGGCAGGCCTTCACCGCCGAGCAGCAGCGCCTCGCCCTGGACGGCCACTGGGACGACCCCGCGCTGGAGCGCGCGGCCTCGGTCTCGCTCTGGCAGTTCGTCCACGAGCACCTCTCCCAGGACGCCTGGGACCTCTACGGCCACGCCAGCGGCCTCGCGCACTACGAGCAGTCCTCGCTGCTGGAGGTCCTGGTCGACTACTTCGGCCTCTTCCACCGCGGCCAGGTCGAACTCACCGACGGACTGGACTCCCTGGTGCACGCCTTCGTCCGCGCGCTGCGCCCCGGCACCCTGCGGCTGTCCAGCCGGATCGACGAACTCGCGCCCACCCCGGACGGCGTACGGGTGCGCGGCCGCCGGATCGGGGGCCGGCTCGACGACACCGCGGACTTCGCGGTCTGCTGCGTCCCGGCCCCCGCGCTCGACCAGATCACCGTCACCCCCGGCCTGCCGCACCCCCAGCGCCACGCCGTGCGCGGCATCAGCTACGCCAGCAGCGCCAAGACCGTGCTGCACGTGACCCGCCGCCGCTGGGAGAGCGAGGACGGCATCCACGGCGGCGGGAGCTTCACCGATCTGCCGATCCAGCAGGTCTGGTACCCCTCCGACAACGCGGTGCGCACCGACGGCGGCGTCAACGGCTTCGGCACGCCCCGCTGGGACGTCCGCGACCCGCTCCGGTCGGCGCAGCCCGCCGCGCTGCTCGGCGCCTATCTGTGGGGGGCCAACGCCCGCCGGTTCGCCGCACTGGACCAGTCCGACCGGGAGGCCCTGGTGCTGGAGTGCCTGGAGAAGCTCCACCCCGGGATCACCTCGGACGTGGACGACATCGTGCACTGCAACTGGGACGTGCAGACCGGCATGGGCGGCGGCGCGTTCGCCCATCTGACACCCGGCGAGCACACCCGCTACCTGTCGGTGCTCGGCGCCCCGCACCCGGCCGGGCGGCCCCGGATCTTCTTCGCGGGCGAGCACCTGTCCGGCGCCCACGCCTGGTGCCAGGGCGCGGCGCAGTCCGCGCTCGGCGCGGTCGGCGCCCTGCTGGAGCACGCCCGGCACCCGCGCGGCACGGCCGCGGCGCCCGCCCGATGAGCCCGCGCGAGCCGCTCGGCCGCGCCGAACTGCGGTCCCTGCTCGGCCCCGCGCCGCACGCCACCGAGCAGGTCGGGGTGGAGGTCGAGTGCGGGCTGCTCGACCCGGTCACCGGTGTCGGCGCCCGCTACCACGGCCCGCGCGGCGTCCACGCCGTGCTGACGGCGGTGCTGCGGCAGTGGGGCGGCGAACCCGAACTCGACACCGGCCGGCTGACCGGCGTCCGGCTGCCCGACGGCAGCAGCGTCACCCTGGAGCACGGCGGCCAGATCGAGTACTCCTCGACACCGGCCCCCGGCGTCGGCAAGGCCATGGACGAAGTCCGGGCGGCGCTGGAGCGGCTCGCCGACCTGGCCGCCGGGTTCGGCCTGGCCCTCGTGCTGGGCGGCAACCTGCCGTTCGGCCGGCTCGCCGACGTCGAATGGGTGCCGATGACCCGCGGCGCCGTCATGCGCCGCCACTTCGAGGACCTCGGCCCGGCCGGGGCCAGGGCGCCGTACGTGATGGCGCTGTCGCTGTCGACCCAGGTCACCCTCGACTTCCTCGACCCCGGGGACTTCGGCCGGAAGCTGCGGATGCAGACCGCGGCCGCCCCCGTCGTCTCCGCCCTGCTCGTCAACTCACCGCTCCACGAGGGCCGCCCGTGCGGCCTGCTGTCGCACCGCTCCTGGTCCTGGCTGGGGATGGACCCGCGCCGCCACGGCCTGCTGCCGCCCGCGCTGCGGCCCGACGTGAGCGCCGACGACATCGTGGACTGGGCGCTCGGCATCCCGCTGATCCACTACCGGACCGCCGACGGCCGCTACCACCGCGCACCGGACGGCACCTTCGCCGACCTGATCCGCGACGGCCTGGGCGACGGCACCGCGCCCACCCTCGACCACTGGGCCGGCCACCTCTCCCAGCTGTGGACCGACACCCGGGTCCGGCGCACCCTGGAGCTCCGCGGCGCCGACGGCCCGCCCCGGCCCCACCTCGCCGCCCTGCCCGCCCTGTGGACCGGCCTCAGCTACCACCCGGAGTCCTGCCTGGCCGCCTGGGAGCTCCTCCGGCACCACACCGCCGGGGAGCACCGGGCCGCCCGCGCCCACCTGCCCGCACACGGCCTCGACACCCGCCTCGGCGACACGCCCGTGCGCCCCCTGGCCGTCGAGCTGCTCCGGCTCGCCCGGGCCGGCCTCCACGCCCGGGTCGCGGCCGGCCTGGAACCGCCCCACGTCCCCGCCCTGCTCGACCCGCTGGACGAGATCGCCGCCACCGGCCGCACCTTCGCCGCCGAGTGCCTCGACCGCTGGCACGGCGACCTCCGTGCCGACCCGGCGCGCTACGTCGCCGCGTACCGGGTCTGACCGTCCCTGCCGCCGGGGCGGTGGGGTGCGTGTCCTCCCGGCTACCGGGCGGTGGGGGCGCCCTCGCCGCCGCTCGGGACGGCGGAGCCGAACCGCCATGCCTCGATGTCGCGGTAGCGGATCGGCCCGGGGCCCCGGCCGATGTTGCTGCCGACGAGGTGCAGCCGTTCGGTCGGCCACGGCCGGCCCTCGAAGCCGGTGAGCCCGGCGGCGGCCAGCGGGACGCTGGTGGCGTCGTCGCGGCGGGAGCGGGCCAGGGTCAGATGGGGGCGCAGCGGGCGGTCCCTGAACGTGATGCCGCAGGAGCCGACCACCGCGCGGACGTCGGCGGCGAGGGCGTGCAGCCCCTCCAGGTCGCCGTCGATCCCGCTCCACAGGAGTCGCTCGTCGAAGTGGCCGCCGCCGCGCAGGCGCAGGTCCAGGGCGGGGCGCGAGGCCGCCGGGGCGGCCAGGGCCGCGCGCAGCGGGGGCACCGCCGTGGAGGGCAGTTCGCCGAGGAAGGCCAGGGTGATGTGCCAGTCCTCGATCCGGTTCCAGCGCAGTCCCGGGAAGGTCTCGTAGGCGGGGCGCAGGGCCCGGGCCAGTTCGTCCTTAGCGTCGTCGGGCGGGGCCAGGGCCACGAACACGCGCAGGGTCGAGGGCTCGGGGTGATCGTTCACGACGGGGAGGTTAGCCCAGGCCGGAGCGGCCCGGCCCACCGGTGCCCGGGGTGCGGGCGCCGCAAGGGCGGAGTGCGGCCGCCGGAGGAACAAGGCGCGGGCGCAGGAGGGGCGGGGCGCGGGCGCCGCGGGGGTGCTGTCGTCCCTGAGGGGGGAACGGCGGGCGATCGTACCTGGTCGGGAGGGGGCGGTCGGGGCCGACGCCAGCCCGGATTCGACCGGGTCGCGACCGGATCCGACCGGGGGATCCCGCGCGGTCCGGAACGGCCGGAACGCGCCCGCACGGACGGTACGGTTCTGCTCAACGGCCTTTTCCCGTAATGGGGTTGCCCCACCCAGTGGTAGCACACCGAGTGGGGCGCACGGGCCGATCAAGGAAGATGAGGCACACCTGTGTATGACCGACCCTCCCGGGGGCGGGCGGACCTGCCCCCGGTGATCTCCCACGCTAGCAGGGGCGGCAGCGCGCCCACGGGATTTCGCAGCCTGCGCGCCACCCCTGGCGGGGCCGACTCGACCGGCCGCCCGTCCTGTTCGCGACCGACCGGGCGGCGTACGCCGGCGGCGCGGCCGTGCGGGAACACCTCGCGACGGTCCCCGGCCTGCTGAGGGCGGGTCGGACCGCCCGGACCCGGGCCGCGACCGACCCGCCGGACCCGCCACCGCCGAACGAAGAGCATCCGGCCCCCTCCTGGCGGAGGCCGGACGGCACGCGCCCCCGCCCCGGAACTCCGGCCCCGGCGCGCGCCCCGCGCACCACGCGCACCTTCCGAGCCACCCGACTGCCCCCGCACACCTGCGACCCGACCCCGATCGGAGGCACGGTGCCCAGTCCGCACAGGCCCGCGACCGGCCCGGCCGGCTACGCGGCCTTCGTCCAGCTCCACCGCCACACCTACGAGCGGTACGCCCGCGCCCGCCTGGGCGACCGCTCGCTGGCGGCGACGGTCGTCGCACAGGTCCTGCGCCGCGCCGAGCTGGACTGGAGCGCCGCACTCCGCGGGGACCCCGCCGCCTTCACCTGGGACGTCCTGCGGGAGAGCGTCACCACGGCCCGCGGCGAGGCCGCCGACGCGTCGGCCGACGACCTGCACCGGGCACTGCCCGACCGGCCGGCCGACGCCGCGCTCCTGCACGAGCGCCTGGGCCTCGCGCCCAAGGCCGCCGCCGCCCTGATGGGCCTGGGCGAACCCGAGTTGCAGGTCCAACTCCGGGCCGCCCGCCGGATCCTGGCCGAACTCGACCCCGGCGGCCGGAACGGGGGCGCCTGACCGGACACCCCTCGAAGAAGCCCTTCGAAGACGCCGTTCGAAGACGCCGCCCCACCGTGGCGCGCCCGACCGCTCCCCCGCGGACGCCGGTGCGCCACGGCATCGCCATGCCCCGCCACAGTTCACCCACCCGGGTTGTTTCAACCGCGATCGGGCCGACCTAGGATGACGTGTCATCACAATGGCTTGTCGACAAGGAACTTCGGCACACCCAAGGGGGTACCGTGAACGACGCGAGGGCCGAATCGCGGGAGCACTACGTTGACGCGGACACGCCCAGCGCGGCGCGGATGTACGACTACCTCCTGGGCGGGCACTACAACTACCCGTGCGACCGCGAGGCCTGCGACCAGCTGCTGGTGACCGCCCCCAGCACCCGGGAGCTGGCGCTCAACAACCGGGCCTTCCTGGAGCGGGTGGTGCGCCACATCGCCCGGCGCTACGGGATCAGGCAGTTCCTGGACCACGGCTCGGGCCTGCCCACCCAGAACAATGTGCACCAGGTCGCCCAGAGCGTCGATCCGGACAGCAAGGTGGTCTACATCGACAACGACCCGCTGGTCCTCGGCTACGGACGCGCGTTCCTGGAGGAGAACCGGAACGTGCTCATCCTGCCCTCGGACATGCGGGAGACCGCGGCCATCGCGGCCGACGCGGCGCGGATCATCGACTTCCGCCAGCCGGTGGCCGCGCTGTTCGTGTCGGTGCTGCACTGCGTCCCCGACGACGACCGGGGGAACCCGCGCAGGATGGTCGAGGACACCGTGCGGCTGCTGGCCCCCGGCAGTGTCGTGGTGATCTGCCAGCTGGTCAGCGAGGACGCCAGGATCCGGGACGCGGTCACCGAGCTGATGCGGGAGCAGACCGGCGGCCGCTGGGGCCGGGTGCGGACCAAGGCCGAGGTGGCCGAGCTCTTCACCGTTCCCCGGCTCCGGATCGAGGAGGAGGTCGGCCTGCTCGACGTCACGGACTGGCGGCCGGACACCGAGCTGGTCCGGCGCCAGGCCACCCAGGAGTGGATCGAGTACGGAGGCCTGGCCACCGTCCACTGAGGCCCCCGGCCGGTCGCGGTGGCGGCGTCAGAGGCGGGCGCGGTGCCAGTCGAGCGCCTCGGCGACCAGTTCACGGCTCGGCACCGGCCCGGGAGCCTGACGGATGACGCTGTCGCTGAGGTCCTGGTAGTCGAGGTAGTCGCTGTCCGCCGCCTCGCCGGCGATCGGGCCCCGGTGGAACTCGGCCCGTCCCCCGGCCTCGGTGTAGATGACGTCCGGGGCCGCGAACGAGCCTCGTTCGAAGCTGAGCCGGATCAGCGAAGTCACCTGGAGCGCGAGGGGGTTCTCCGCCGCGATCACCCTGACCGCGACCGGCGAACGCTCCTCGTCCACGTGCCGCAGCAGCACCGACAGCTGGTCGACCATCATCCGGGGCTCGCCGAAGTCGGCGTAGAGGGCGCCGCGCTGGACGAAGAAGGTCGACCTCGGGAGCCGGCGCGCGAAGCGGTCGGCGCGCAGGCCCCGGACCTCGATGATCCGGTCGGCGAGCCTGCGTTGGCTGGCGAGCAGGGTCCGGCCCGTCACCACCTCGCGGTACCGCGGGATCTGGAGCACCCCGGGGATCACATTGGTGTCGATGATGATCTGCCGCGCGGCCCACTCCTCCAGGCTGGTGAGCCGCAGCATGGAGTCCGGCACGGCCTCGCGGTAGGCGGCGCGGGAGCGGGTCCGCACCGAGTTGGCCCACCCCTCCGCCGAGGCGTCGTGGGCGAGTTGGAGCAACTGTGCGCGCCGGGGCCCGGGCCGGACCCCGAGGGCGTCCAGGAGGACCTCGACCACGGCCGGCTTGTCGATCCGCATCTCGCCGTTCTCGATCCGGCTGTAGACCGACGTGGAGACCTTGACCCTGGTCCGCTGCAGCACCTGCCGCTGGGTCAGGGTGCCGCGTTCGATCTTCAGCTCCGCACCCAGGAGCAGGGCGGGAACGCCCCAGGACCCCGGCGGGTCGGGCGCGGGACGCCCGAACGGAACTGCACGGTCCTCCATGGGCAAAGGGCCCCCCTTGGGCACAATCTCGAAGCTCACCCCGAACGGTCGGGTTCAGCTTCACACAAGGGGGGCTCCGTCGTCACGCCGGACCGCTGGACCCGGGTGCCGGTACTACGAACTCAAACCGCCAGACGGTCGAATTCACCGTTCTTCACGCCGCTGAGAAGTGCCGCGATCTCCGGTGCGGTGAGGACCAGGGCCGGACCGCTCGGGAAGCGGCTGTTGCGCAGGGCCACCTGGCCGTCGTCCAGTTTCCGCAGCTCCACGCAGGCGCCCGTGCCCTGGCTGGCCCGGGCCTTCTGCCAGCCGTCCGTCGCCTCGATGACGTCGGCCGGCATGCCGTTGAAGTAGTCGATCACGATCAGCCATCTCCACTGTCCGATGGGCGCCCGCTCCTCCGATCTTCATACGGCACGGAGAAGTGCCCTGGTGGGACTCCTGCGCAATCCCGTGCGGGATTGCGCAGGCCGGGCGACTTGAATCATTCACCTCGACAATCGAACAGCGCCACTCCCTAATAGGGTGAATGCGGATCGCTTTATGCATACCTATTGTCAGCGGCTGATAGCACTGTCGGACGGACCGCGTGCTACCGGTCCGCCGGGCCGTAGACGGTGTTCAGGACACCGCTGGCGAAGGCCGTGCTGCTCAGGAGCTTCAGCCGGATCGGGTCGACGCCCTCCTCGAACAGGCGGATGCCGCGCCCGACCGCGATCGGGTGGACGAGCAGGTGCAGCTCGTCGATCAGCCCGGCGGCCAGCAGCGCCCGCACCACCGAGACCGAGCCGGACATCCCGATCGGGCCGCCCTCCTCCTGCTTCAGCGCGGTGACGCCCTCGACCAGCCCGCCCTTCAGCTGCTCGGAGTTGCGCCAGGTCAGCTCCAGCTCCGAGCGGGAGACGACGACCTTGCGCGCGTCCCCGAGCGCCTTGGCCATCCCGCCCTCCTCGCCGCCCGCGTCCTCACGGTGCGGCCAGGTCGCGGCGAAGGTGTCGTAGGTGGCGCGGCCGAGCAGCACGGTGTTCGCCTCCGCCAGCCGGGCACCGACCGCCGCGCCCATCTCCGCGTCGAAGTAGGGGAAGTGCCACTGCTCCGGGCTCTCCACCACGCCGTCGGCGGCGATGAACAGACCTGCGGTGAGCTTGCGCATCAGGATCTCCCTGTGTCTTGGTGTTGCTTGCTTTCATACGGTCAGACCGGCCGGCGGGGCGGAACTCATCGGTCCCGGCGGAAAAAGTTCTTCCGGAGCACGCGCGGGGCCGCCGCACCCCCGTGCCCGGCGGCCGCCGCCCGCGTTCTGACAACGCAGAAGCTAGGTTGCTTTTCCAACTTTCACAACATACATGCGACACAGATCAAGCATTTCCGCAGCTCAATGGCTCCATGATCGTTGCAACGGGCCTGAATTCAATGCAACGAAAAGGGGTCAAGCCATTGCAATGGTCCGACGCTGAACGCTCAGGCGGAGGGTGCGGTACCGGAGAAGGGGGTGCGGACCTCGGCCGGGGCGAGCAGGGTGGCGGGGAGGGCGCCGAGCTGCTGGAGCACCGCGGTGCGGTCGTACGCGTCCACCGACCTGACGATCCGCCCGTCCTCGGCGAATTCGAGCTGGCTCATCACGTACAGCGAGAAGCTCTTCCCCCGGCTGGACTGCGGAAGACAGAGGAACGGCTGCCTGATCGTGGCGCCGTACCGCACGTGCGCCACCGCGTGCGACCGGCCGACCAGCACGCCCGCGCTGACGGACCGGATGTCGGAGAACAGCGTGCCGGCCCGGGCGAAGTACTCGTGCAACTCCCGGTGCCCCCGGTAGGTGTGGCCGAACGCCATGTCCTCGATGACGGCGTCCTCCGTGTAGTACGCCAGGGCGTCGGCGGGTGCCGTCGGGGACTCCCACATCGCCACCCAGCGTTCCACGAACGCCTTCCGCTCGCTCTCGTCGAATTCCGGCACGTCGAATTCCGGCACGGGGATCAGTCCTCTCCGGGAAGGGCGCCGACGGTCGTGGTGCGGGGCGGTGACCAGTGGCGCAGCACCGAGGCCAGCACCCTCGGCCGCGCCAGCTCCGCCGGGGAGCCGGTGAGGCTGACGGCGTTCCAGACCGCGGCGGCCACCCCGGCGTCGGCGGCCGCGGCGCGCATGGTCGCCCGGAAGGAGTGCGCCAGCAGGCGGGCCAGCACGGGGTGGGTGCCCGGGACCTGCGGCATGGACCGGTCGGCCATGGTCGAGAACAGCCACGGGAGCCGCACGGCGCGGGCGGCCTCGCGGTAGAAGCGCCGGGGAAGGCCGTCGACGCCGCCGTCGTCGAGGCAGGTCCGCAGGGCCTTCGCCTCCAGGGCGGCGACGGTCATGCCCGCCCCATAGATCGGGTTGAGGCTGCACACCGCGTCGCCGACCGAGAGCAGTCCCTCGGGGAGCCGGCGCAGCCGGTGGAAGTCCCGGCGGACCGAGGCCGGGTAGCGGAACGAGGAGACCCCGGAGAGGGGCTCGGCGGCGCGCAGGGCGGCCCGGGTGTCGGCGGCGAGCAGTCCTGCGGTGAAGCCGAGGAACTCCTCCGGCGTGCCCGGTGGGTGGTTGTCCTTGCCGAATCCGTAGAGGGAGAGGACCCAGGCGTCGTTCTCCTGCTGGGTGAGGACGGCGCCCCGCGGGCGGGCCTGGGTGGCGCCGATCAGGACGCCCTTGGCAGCGCCCAGTGCGCCCGGCGGCACCCGGTAGCGGCGGCTGGCGTAGGCGACGCCGACGTGGAGACGCCGCGTCACGGGCTCCTGGTAGCCCAGGGCCCGGTGCCAGGCGGCGCCCCTTCCGGCGCGCCCCGTCGCGTCCACCACGAGGTCCGCGTCGACGGTCTCGACGGAGCCGGCCTCCCCCGGGCGGGCCAGCCGGACGCCGGTCACGCCGGCGGAGCCGGCGGCGACGGGAGCGGTGGCCTCGAGTCCGGTCCGCAGGTCGACGTTCGGAAGGGCCCGGACCCTGGCGCGCAGCCGCTCCTCCAGGAAGGGCCGGCTCACCTGGAGCACCCGGCCGAGCGGCACCTGTCGCAGGCGCGAGCCGAAGAACACGATGTCGAGCTCGTCCAGGGCTCCGGCGAGGGTACCGCCCGCGGCCGCCAGCTCCTCGACGAAGCCGGGGAAGGACTCCTCCAGGACTTCGGCGCCACCGGGTGTGAGCGAATGGACGTGCGCCCCCTGCGGCACTCCGCGCCGGACCTCGGGGACGGCCGGGAAGGTGTCCCGTTCGACGACGGTGACCCGCTCGAAGGCCCCCGACAGGGCCTGGGCGGCGCACAGGCCACCGATGCCCGCACCGAGCACGATCGCGTGGTTCGTTCCCCTGCGGCTGCGGACGGGCGCTGGCTTCACGGTCGGCTCCGATCGCTGGTTTCCTGCCGTCGGGCGCGCGGTCCCACCTTCCCGTTCCGCACCCGGCCCACACCCTCGGGCACCCGCGCGTCCGGGTGACGGCGGTGGACGACGGTCGCTCGGCCGGGGCGGGTGACGGCATGCGACGGCATGTGACGGCCGATCGGCCCGGCCCGGACGGACGCGGCCCGCCGTGGGACCGAGGCACCGGACGCATGCCGCCCGAGGCCGCCTCGTTGACAGTGCCGCGGCGGGCTCCTAGCGTGGCGCGGGCGATTACCCACGAGTAGGGACTATTGATGGCCGCAGCGCGCCCGTACGACCTCGTCCTGTTCGGCGCCACCGGGTTCACCGGTCGGCTCACCGCCGAGTACCTGGCCCGGGCCGCGCCCGAGGGCTGCCGCTGGGCGCTGGCCGGCCGGGACGCGGACCGGCTCGCCGCCGTCCGCGCCGCGCTGGCCGCGATCGATCCGCGCTGCGCCGAGCTGCCGCTGCTGGTCGCCGACGCCGGGGACCGCGAGGCCCTGCGGAAGGTGGCCGCCTCGGCCCGGGTGGTGGTCTCCACGGTCGGCCCCTACCTGCGCCACGGCGAGCCGCTGGTGGCCGCCTGCGCGGACAGCGGCACCGACTACGTGGACCTCACCGGCGAGCCGGAGTTCGTCGACCGGATGTATCTGCGCCACCACGAGCGGGCGGTGGCCACCGGCGCGCGGCTGGTCCACGCCTGCGGCTTCGACTCGGTGCCGCACGACCTCGGCGTGCTGTTCACCGTCGAGGAACTGCTGCGCCGCGGCGCGCAGCCGGAGCGGATCTCGGTCGAGGGCTTCGTCCGCGTCGCCGGAACCGTCTCCGGCGGAACGCTGGCCTCGGCGATGACCGCCTTCTCCAGGCCGCGCGCGATGGCGCGGGCCGCCCGGGAACGCCGCGCGGCCGATCCCCGGCCCGCGGGACGGCGCGTCCGCACACCGGCCGGCCGCCCGCACCGCTCCCGGGCGGCCCGGGCCTGGGCGCTGCCGCTGCCCACCATCGACCCGCAGGTGGTGGGGCGCTCGGCCGCCGCACTGGACGCCTACGGCCCGGACTTCGGCTACACCCACTACGCCGCGGTGCGGCGGCTGCCGATCGCGGTCGGCGGCGTCGTCGCGGTCGCGGCGCTCGCCCTCGCCGCCCAGCTGCGGCCGCTGCGCCGCGCACTGGAGGGGCTGCGCAAGCCCGGCGAGGGCCCGGGCGAGCGGCAGCGGGCCGGGTCCTGGTTCACCGTGCGGTTCGTGGCCCGGACGGACCTCGGCCGGCCGCTGGTCACCGAGGTGTCCGGGGGCGATCCCGGCTACCAGGAGACCGCGGTCATGCTCGCCGAGTCAGCGCTCTGCCTCGCCTACGACGACCTGCCGTCCACGGCCGGGCAGCTGACCACGGCCGTGGCCATGGGACGTCCGCTGATCGACCGGCTGGCCTCGGCCGGGCTCTCGTTCCGGGTCCTGGACGCCCCGCCGACGGGCGCGCCCGGGCGCTGAGGGCCGCCGGGGTCCGTCGAGGTCCGTCGGGGGGCGCCCCCGGTCTCACTTGGGGCTGAGGAGGCAGAACTCGTTGCCCTCCGGGTCGGCCAGGACCGTCCACGAGATCGCGGACCGGTCGAACCCCGGATCGGTGGCTCCCAGGGCGCGCAGCCGGGCCGCCTCCACCTCCACGTCGCCACCCGGGTAGGGGCGGACGTCGAGGTGGACGCGGTTCCACCCGATCTTGGCGTCGGGGGTGCGGACGAACTCCAGGTACGGGCCGACGCCCTGGGCGGAGCGCAGGCTCGCGTGGTCGTCGGCGACCTCGTGCACCGTCCAGTCCGTCGCCTCGCCCCAGAAGCGGGCCATCTCGCGCGGGTCGGCGCAGTCGACCACCACCGCCGCGACCGGCCCGGTGTCCCCGTAGACCGGGCGGGGCTCCAGGACGCAGAACTCGTTGCCCTCCGGGTCCGCCATGACCGTCCAGGGGACGTCGCCCTGGCCCACGTCGGCGAGGGTCGCGCCGAGGTCCTTCAGGCGTGCGACCAGCTCGGCCTGGTGTGCGGCCGAGGTGGTGGCCAGATCGAGGTGCACCCGGTTCTTCCCGAGCTTGGGCTCCGGACGGGCGACGAGGTCGATGAAGAGCACCGACGGGTCCGGGTAGGGCAGCCCCACCGGTTCGAGGTTGGTCACCCCGGGGCCCTCGCTCTCGATCCCCCAGCCGAGCGCCTCCGCCCAGAACCGGCCCAGAGCGGTGTCGTCCTGGGCCTTCATGTTGATCTGCACAAGTCGTGTTGCCATGACCAAGATCATATGAGCGGTCCCCGGATCCGTCGACGGCGATTCCGGGGCGGTGCAGGAGTCGGGAACGGACCCCGGGGCGGGGTGGGATTGGAGCCGGGGCCGGGGCCGGGGCTGGAGGTGGGGCCCGGACGTGGGGCCGCGTTCCAGGTCGAAGCGGGCAAAGTAGGATGACCCAACCTTCGCGCTACGCGCGAAGACTTCCATAAATGTTCGACTTTGACCGATTAATCTCCCGCTTCACACGCACGGAGCCACCCTCATGGACAACCCGTCCACCGCCGACACCGACGGCGCGATGGAGACCCGCGGTATCGAACCCGTCCCGGACCACGAGCGCCGGGGCAGAGTGCGCGAGCTCTTCCCGACCTGGGTCGCGGCGAACATCAGCGTCCTGCTGCTCACCATGGGGGCAGCCCTGGTGGTGTTCAACCAGCTGAACTTCTGGCAGGTCCTGATCGTCGCCGCGTGCGCCGCGCTCGCCTCCTTCGGCATGGTCGGGCTGCTCTCGGTCTCCGGGAAGTGGGGCGGGGCCCCGGGTGCCACGCTCTCCCGGGCCACCTTCGGCGTGCGGGGCAACCTCTTCCCCGGCGCGATCCTCTGGATCGCCCGGTTCGGCTGGGAGACGATCAACGCCGTCACCGGCGCCTACGCGGTGCTGACCGTGCTCGACCTGCTCCTCGGTGTCAGGAGCAACACCGCGCTGATCGTCGTCACGCTCTTCCTCTTCGTCGCCTGCACCTTCCTGGTCTCCGGCCTGGGCCGGAAGGCGCTGAACGTCTGCAACACCTGGTCGACCTACCTCTTCGGCGTCTTCAGCGTCCTGGTGCTCGGCTACCTGGTCGCGACCATGGACTGGAGCGAGGTCTTCGCCAAGCCCGCGGGCACCACGGCGATGATGGTCGCCGGCATCGGGACCATCGCCGCCGGCGGCATCAGCTGGGTCCCCACCGGTCCCGACTTCGCCCGCTACCTGCCGCACTCGGCCTCCGGCCGGAAGATCGTCGGCGTGACGGTCTCCGGCGCCGGCCTGGTGATGGTGCCGATGGTGCTGATGGGCGCCGTGATGGCGGTGGCCTCCCCCGGCCTGGCCGAGGCCGCGGACCCGGTCTCCTTCCTCGGCGACCTGCTGCCGACCTGGCTGGCCGTGCCGTACCTGCTGACCGCGATCGTGGGCATGCTGCTGATCAACAGCCTCTCCATGTACTCGGCCGGCTTCACCGCCCAGACCATGGGCGTCAAGCTGCCGCGCGCCATGGCCGTCAGCATCAACGCCGTGATCTCGCTGGTCGGCGGCCTGCTGCTGATGCTGGTCGCCACCAGCTTCCTGGGCTCCTTCATCACCTTCCTGATCCTGCTCGCGGTCTCCTTCTCGGCCTGGATCGGCGTCTACGCGGTGGACATGTTCCGCCGCCGCTCGCGCGCGGTGCGCTACGACGCCGCCGCGCTGATGGACACCGGCCGGAGCAGCCGGTACTGGTACGTCGGCGGCTTCTGCTGGCAGGCGATGGTGTCGTGGGTGCTGGCGCTGCTGGTCGGGCTGGCCTTCACCAAGTGCGACTGGTTCGCCGGGCCGCTGTCCGACACCCCCGTCGGCCGGTACGGCCTCGCCTGGGCGGCGACCATCGTGGTCTCCGGCGTGATCATGGCCGTTCTGCCCGTCCCCCGGGAGAACACGCCCGTCGACGAGGAGCGGCCCGCCGAAGCGGCGGCGGAGGAGCGGCCCGAACGGGTCGCCGTCTGACCCCCGGCTCCTGCCACCCCCGAGCCCTTCGGCTCCGACCGCCCCGGCCGCTTCGGCCGGGGCGGTCCTGCGTTTCCGGGGCGGTCCTGCGTGTCCGGGGCGGGGCGCCGGGGCGGCCGCTCAGCCGTGGTCGAGCAGCACGGCCAGGTACCGCGCAGCCTCGTCGCGCAGTTCCTCCGCCGTCGGGACGCGGTCGTGCCCGCTGCCGGCAGTCGAGTTGAACAGCACCCCGTCGCACCAGCGGATCAGCCGCCGGGCGTCGCCCGCCGGATCGGCGGAGCCGCACCGCGCCAGCAGGGCGGTGGCGAGGTCGGTGAAGCGGGCGCCCAGCCGGTCGTAGCCGGTGCGCAGCTCGGGGCGGCGGGTGGCTTCCAGGGCGAGTTCGAGCCGGGCCAGGGTGAGCGTGCGGCCGACCGTGAGCGCCCGGTGCAGCAGGTCCGCTCCGCCCTGGACCAGCAGTTCCCGGGCCTCGGCGCCGTCGGGGAGCTCGCCGGCCGTGACCGGGCTCCCCTCGGTCTCCCGTTCGACGATGCGGGCGAGGGCGAGGTCGAGCAGAGCCGCCCTGGTCCGGGCGAGGTTGGAGGTCGAGCCGGCGGGCAGTCCGGCCTCCTCGTCCACGGCGCGGTGGGTCAGCCCGCGCAGGCCGCGCTCGGCGATCAGGGCGATGGCGGTGTCGGCGATCAGTGTCGGGCGGTGCGGCGTCATGGATCCGATCATGGCCCCTCCCTCGGGCTGCCCCGACCGGGGCTCGAAATGTTCTCACTACAAGAGTAGTCCACGTCCACTACAGGTGTAGTACGGTACTACCCAGAGGCCACTACAGCCGTAGTGGCGGGGAGAAGGGGCTCACCATGTTCACCACGGACGCGCGCCCGGCTATCGTCATCGGCGGCGGGATCGGCGGGCTCGCGGCCGCCCTCGCCCTGCACCGGCAGGGCATCCCGGTGACCGTCCACGAGCGCGCGACATCGCTCGAACCCGTCGGGGCCGGACTGGCTCTCGCCCCCAACGCCCTGCGCGCCCTCGACCGGCTCGGCGTCGGCGAGCGCCTGCGCGCCCTGGCCGCCCCGCATCCGGCGATCGGCCTGCGCCGCCCCTCCGGCCGCTGGCTCGCCCGCATCGACACGGCGACCTTCGAGGCCCGCTTCGGCGACACCGTCGCCGCCGTCGCCCGCGCCGAGGTCGTCGCCGCCCTGGTCGACGCCCTTCCCGAGGGCACTGTCCGCACCGACTCGCCCGCCGCCCTCGTCACCCCGGGGAGCGACACCGAACCCGCCGTCGTCCGCACCGGCGACGGGGAACAGTCCGCCGCGCTGGTCGTCGCCGCCGACGGCATCCGGTCCGCGAGCCGGGACCTGCTCTTCCCCGGGCACCCGGGCCCCCGCTACAGCGGCTTCACCAGCTGGCGCACCATTGTGACCCCCGCCCGCCGGCCGGAGGCGGCCGGCGAGATCTGGGGGCGCGGGCAGCTCGCCGGCGTCGTCCCGCTCGCCGACGGCAGGGTCTATCTGTACGGCGCGGCACTCGCCCCGGCCGGCAGCCGCGCGGCCGACGGCGACGAGAAGGCCGAACTCCGGCGCCGGTTCGGCAGCTGGTGCACGCCCGTGCCCCAGCTCCTCGCGCTCGCCGAACCCGGGCACGTCCTGCGCCACGACGTGTGGGACCTCGCCGATCCCCTGCCCGCCCACCACCTCGGCCGGGTCGCCCTCCTCGGCGACGCCGCCCACGCCATGTGCCCGTTCCAGGGCCAGGGCGCTTGCCAGGCGATCGAGGACGCCGTCGTCCTCGCCGCCCCGCTCACCCCGTCCACGGACCCGGCCGCCGGCCTCCCCGCCTACACCGCCGCCCGCCTGCCGCGCACCACCGGGATCGTCACCGGATCCCGGCGCCTGGGCGACCTCGTCGCCCTCCGGACCCCCGCCGCCGTCCTCCTGCGCGACAGCGCCCTCGCCCTGGTCGGCCGACTGCCCGCCCGCACCCTGCTCGGCCGCTCCGGCCCGACGTACGACTGGCAGCCCCCGGCCCTCGGTGCGTCGGCCCTCGGTGCGTCGGGCTGAGTGCGTCGCTCTGAGTGCAGCGGGATCCCGCTCTCCGCGCTCGTCTTGTAGCGAGGTGTACCCGCCGCTACGCTGCCACGCGTGAAGCAACTGAACCTGCGTATCGACGAGGAAACCCACGAGGCCCTGGAGCAGCGGGCCGAGGCGGCCGGGATGAGCCTGCCGGACTACGCCCGCAAGGTCCTGGCCGAGGAGGCCGACGAGCGGCGCGAGCGGTTCCTCACCGCCGCCGCGCACTTCTCCCAGGTGTGGGCGCCGGCGTTCGAGGCCGAGTTCGGCCCCTACCCGCAGGGCGGGGCCGGGCACCGGTCCGGGACGGCGGACGCGGCGTGATCCTGCGCGTCGACCGCACCTGGCTGCTGGAGGTCGCCCAGCAGTTCCTGCGTGCCGATCCCGATGTCACGGACTACGGCACCCTCGCCGCGGCGGTGGCCCGCCATGTCGACGAGGTGATGGACGTGGCGGTGTACGGCGCCGTGCACCAGCGCGCGGCCGCCCTCATGCACCAGCTCATCCGCGTCCCCGCACTGGAGTTCGCCAACGAGCACTTCGCGGCCGTCGTCGCCGCGTCCTACCTCAGCGCCTCCGGGGTCATCGTGACCGCCGAGCCCAAGGCGGCCGTCGACCTCGCCGCGCGGATCCGCGACGGCCGGGCCGACGTCCGCGAGACCGCCACCGCCATCCGCGCCTGGTACCGCTGAACCGGGCCGGGCCGGGCCTGTCGGCGGTCAGAGCGCGAGCGAGAACCTGACCTTGGGCCGCCCCAGCGCGCCCGCGCGGTGGTAGAAGCGGACGGCGTCGGTGTTCCAGTCGGGGGTCTGCCACTGCACCTCGGCGGTGCCCTGGGCCTGAGCCGCGTCCTTCACCGCGTCGAGCAGGGCACGCCCCCAGCCCTCGCCCCGGTGCGGCTCGGTGACGAACAGGCAGTCCAGGTGGACGTGTTCGGCAGCCTGCCAGGTGGAGAACTCCCGGGACCAGGAGGCGTAGCCGAGCAGTTCGCCGCCGCGGTCGACCACCAGGCACCAGGCCCTCGGGTCGGGCCCGAACAGTGCCGGCTCCAGCCGGGAGGCGAGGTCGGCGGGCACCGGTCCGGCGTCCTCGAAGGCGGCGTGGGCAGCGCAGAGCCGCGCGATCGCGGGCAGGTCGGCGGGCAGGGCCGGGCGGATCGCGCCGGCCCTGGCGGTAGTGGTGGCAGGGGTGGCGACGGGCATCGGGTGACCTCGTGTTCCTGCTGGTCGGGGCGGGATCCGGCGGGCCGCGCCGGACTCCCCGGTCGGCCAGGACCCCATCCTGCGGTCCCCGGTCCGGCTCGCACGAGTGGCGTGAACGCCCGGGACCGCCAAGATCACGCCACGACCGCCGGCCACGGGGGTCGCAGGCCCTTCGGTACGCCCGGCGTGGAACACTGCGGTGGCCGCCGGGGGACGGACGTCGTGCCTCCGGTCCCGATCGTCCTGCCGAGGAGCGCGCATGAGCACCACCCCGCCGGTATCGCTGGTCACGGGCGCCAACCGGGGCATCGGCCGGGAGACCGCGCGTCAGCTCGCCGGGCTCGGCCACACCGTCCTGCTGTGCGCCCGCCGGGCCGCCGACGCCGAACGGGCCGCGGCCGAACTGGCGCCCGGCGTCCCCGGCACGCTGCTGCCGTACCGGCTGGACGTCACCGACGCCGACGGCGTCGACGCGCTGGCCCGCACCGTCGACGGGCGGTTCGGCCGCCTCGACGTGCTCGTCAACAACGCCGCCGTCAACTACGACACCGGGCGACGCGCCACCGACGTCGACCTCGGCGAGGTCGCCCGCACCCTGGAGACCAACCTGTTCGGCGCCTGGCGCACCGCGCAGGCGTTCCTCCCGCTGCTGCGCCGGTCGGCGCACCCGCGCCTGGTCAACGTGTCCAGCGAGTCCGGATCGCTGACACACATGTCGGGCGGAACGCCCGCCTACGGGGTCTCGAAGGCCGCCCTCAACGCGCTGACCCGCAAGCTCGCGGCCGAGCTGCGCGCCGACCGGATCCTCGTCAACGCCGTCTGCCCCGGCTGGATCGCCACCGACATGGGCGGCCCCGGCGGCGCGCCCGTCGACCGGGGCGCCGCCGGCGTCGTCTGGGCCGCGACCCTGCCCGACTCCGGACCCACCGGCGGGTTCTTCCGCGACGGGAAGCCGCTGGACTGGTAGGCGGCCCGCCCGGCCGGGGAGTTGGGGCGTGCACCGTCGCCGTCCCACGGACAGGGGGTTTGACGGCGGCCCCTAGAATGGGTGATCGGTCGCGAGTGGTGGTTCCGCACACGCACGGGGCGTGTCCGCGGGGTGAGGGAAGAGGTGCGCCGTGCCCGAAGCAGACTCCGGTGCGTCCACGCTCGCCGCGAAGCTGGACCGGTTGTTCGACGTGGTCCGCCGTCCCGACCGCGAGCCGTACAGCCACGAGGAGGTCGCCCGGGCCTGCCGGGAGGCGACCGGCGAGACCTTCTCGGCGACCTATCTGTGGCAGCTCCGCACCGGCCGCCGGGACAATCCGACGAAGCGCCATCTGGAGGCGCTGGCCCAGTTCTTCCAGGTGCCGCCCGCGTACTTCTTCGACGACCGGCAGAGCGTGCGGATCACCGAGGAGCTGGCGCTGCTCGGCGCGCTGCGGGACGCCGGGGTGCGGGACGTGGCGCTGCGCGCGGTGGCCCTGTCGCCCGAGGGGCTGGGCACGATCAGCGACATGATCGAGGCGATCGCCCGCCGCGAGGCCGCAGGCAGGCCCGACGCCGGGGCCGGTGGCGGGGCCGGCGGCAGGTAGCGGCAATCGTTGTCGAAGCGGTTCTCCCCGGGCGCCCCCGTCCGTAGGATCGCCTCCCGACTCGGGCGGTGGAGCAGCAGGGGGTACGGACGTGGGGCATCCGGATGGGGTCGAGCGCGGGCTCTGGCGTCGATGTCGCGGCGTCGCGGACTCGATACCGCTCCCGGAGCCCTTCGACATCCGGGCGCTGACGGACTCGCTGGCCCGGCTGCGGGGCAGACCCATCGAACTGGTCCCGCTCTCCGGCCCCGCGCACTCGCCCTGCGGTGTGCTGATCAGCACCGACCGCGCGGACTACATCGGTTACGCCGTCGACACCACCGCGCTGCACCAGCAGCACATCGTGCTGCACGAGATCGGCCACCTCCTCTGCCGGCACACCGGGGACGGCGCCGTGCTCGGCGAGGACGTCCGGGAGGCGTTGACGCCCCGGTTGTCGCACGAGCTGGTCCGCCGGGTGCTCGGACGGTCGGTGTACACCCAGCGGCAGGAGCAGGAGGCGGAGCTCGTCGCCTCGCTGGCCCTGCACCGGGTGCTGCGGCGTCAACGGTCCTCGGTGGTCGGGCAGCTGGCCGAGGGCGTCCTCCGGCTGGGAGCCGGACGCGGCGGAACGCGGGCGCGTGGAACGGCGCGGCATGGGTGAGGGGGGCGGACCGGTCCGGGACTGGGCCGACCTCCACCGGCTCGGTCCCCTCTGGTCGGCGCTGCGGGCGGAGCGTCCGGAGATCGAACTCGTCACCCCCGAGCCGTGGTTCGGCCCCGGGGGCGGTCGGCGCGGGGGCGTCCGGTTCGCGCTGTTCCGGCGGATCATCGAGATCCGCGACGGCCAGCTGTCGCTGCGCCCGTATCTGCACCCCCGGGTGCCGTTCTGGGTGGGCGAGGTGGTCCGCCCGATCGGGACGGAGGAGTTCGCGATCGTGGTCGAGGCCGCCGCGATCGCCGCCGCCCTGGAGGCGGCCCGCGCCGGGCACCGCTTCCCCGTCGGCCCCGCCGAGGGGTGGGTGCCGCACCAGCTCACGGCCGGTCTGCGCGAGGAGGCGGCGTGGCTGGTCGAGGTGGCCGCCGCCTATCGCCGTTCACCGGTGATGGCCCATGTCCGGCGCCGGGTGCGGGCGGAGCTGGCCGGGGTCGCGACGGCGCGGTGACGTCCGACGCGCCGACCCGGCCGCCCCGCCGGACGTGCGACGGGGCGGCGGGGCGGTTGGTGCGGCGTACTCCAACGGTGCTGTCGGGAAGGCTGGTTCAGCCTCGGGCCAGCTCGGGCATCAGCCCGTACACCTGTTCCGCCGCCCCGGCATCGGCCTCCAGGCAGGCGAGCAGATCGGCCTTGGCCGCCTCGGGACGGTCCAGCCCGAGCAGACAACGGGCCCGCTGGAGGCGCGCGTCGACGTCCTCGGTCGCCTCGACCACCTCGTCCAGCAGCCGGACGGCCTCCCCGTACCGGCCGGCGTCGTGGTGGACCACGGCCAGGTTGAACCGGATGCCAGGCTCCGCCGACAGCTCGACCGCGCGCGCCAGGTGGCTGCCCGCGCCGTCCAAGTCACCTTCCTGATAACGGAGTTCGCCGAGCAGCGCCCATGCCTCGGCGGAGCCGGGGTCGACGTCGAGGGCCTCCGCGTAGGCCCCGGCCGCCGCCGCGAGGTCCTCCTCCGCGGCCAGCAACTGCCCCTTCAGGCAGAGGAGTCGGGCGTTCTTCGGGTTCCGCTCCAGCCCGGCGCCGATGTCCGCCCGGGCGAGGTCGTGGGAGCCGGTCTCGATCAGCAGGGCGGCCCGGTTTATCCGGGCCTCGTCGAACTCCGGGTCGAGCTGGAGCACATAGCCGAAGTCCGCCGCCGCGGCCTCGGTCTCGCCCAGCTCGGCCAGCACGTCCGCCCGGTTGAAGTAGGCCTCGGGAAAGGGCGGGGAGAGCCGGATGGCGTGCTCGTAGTCGGCCAGGGCGCGCTCCGGCTCACCGAGGTCGCGCCAGAGCATGCCCCGGTCGAAGTGGTACTCGGCGTAGTTGGGGTCGCACTCGATCACCGCGGTGTAGTCGGCGACGGCCTCGGTGTGGTGGCCGAGTGCCGCGTGCACCTGGGCCCGGTTGTAGAGCAGTACCGAGCGGTGCAGCGCGTGCTCGTCGGGCTCCAGGGTCTCGTCCAGCCGGGCGATGCAGGCGTCCAGGAGTTCCAGCGCCGCGGCCGGGCGCCCCTGGTGGACCTCGATCAGCGCGAGCCCGTTGCGGTTGAACACCACGCGCGCCTCCCGCTCCTTCGGGTCCGGGTGCCAACGGGCGAAGGCGATGGCCTGGTTGACCCAGGCGCGGGCCAGTTGGTGGTCGCGGCGCCCGGCCTCGAAGTGCCGGGTGTGCAGCATGGCGGTGGCGTACGCGGCCTGCATGTGGACCTCGGGCGAGGCGCTGAGCGCACGGGCCTCGTCGTACAGCGGCAGGGCCCGCTCCGCCAGGCCGAGCGCGGCGTAGGAGGTGGTCATCTTGGTGGTGAAGGCCCACCAGTGGTTCGGGTTGCTCTCGTGCGTCACCAGCCGGCGGCCGCGCTCGCCGAGGTCCACCACGGCGTGGTAGTAGCCGAGGTCCATGCAGTGGTCGAGGGCGTGGCGCAGGACGTCCGCCCCGACGCCGGCGGGGTCGCTGCCGTGCTCCGCGTGCCAGGCGATCGCTCCCAGCCGCAGCGAGGACTCGCCGGCCGTCTCCAGTTCGGCGCGCCGCAGGTCGTGCAGCCGGGCGCGTTCGTCGGCCGGGAGTGCCAGGTAGGCGGCGAGCACGTCGGCGTCGTCACCGATGCCGTCGGCGGCGATGTGGGCGCGGCCGAGTTCGGCCTGCCCGCGCGTCGCGGGCCCCCGGTCGGCCCGGTCGAGTACCGGATCGTCCTGGTCGTGCGCCGCGCAGTGGGCGGCGAGCGCGTCGGGCAGCGTCTCGCGGCCCGGACCGTCCGGGCGCTCCAGCGGCTCGGTGCCGGTGGTCACGACCACGGTCAGCAGTGCCGGGTCGATCCGTCGCAGCAGGACGGCGAGGAATTCGCCGTCGGTCGGATCGGCCCGGTGCGCGTCCTCGACGACCAGGGTGTGCGGGCCGGTGCCGAGGGCGCGCAGGTACGCCTCCAGGAACTCGACCAGGCCGTGGGCGATCCGCAGGGTGCGCAGCGCGGAGTAGAAGCGGGTGCGTTCCTTGGGCACGGCGAGCGAGGTGAGTGTCTCACGGGTGGCGGGCACCAGGTCCCGCAGTTCGGGGGTGGTCGAGAGGAGCTCGATGTCGTGCCCGGCGACGGCTTCGGGGCAGCGCGCGAGCGCGTCGGGGAGGGTCGCCCGCAGGATCGACCCGACGGCGGTGTAGGGCCCGCGCAGGCGGCGGTCCGCGTTCACCACGGCGAGCACGGGCGGCAGGTCGAGCGTCGCGCGGGCGGCGGCGCGGGCGGGGCGCCCGGCGGCGCGGACCCAGTGGTGGCGGTGTTCGGCCATGGCACAGCTGCCTTTCGTGCGGTGACGGGGAGGTGGGGCAGGTGGTCGCGGGTGGTGACGCGAACGGTGGGGCGGGTCGTCCGGGGCGAGGCCGTCCCGGGGTGAGGCGGTCCGTGTCGGGCCGTCCGGGGCGAGGCCGTCCGTGTCAGGCCGTCCGGGCGGGGGCGGGGCGCCGGGCAGCGCGGCGCTCCCGGACGGCGAGGACCACGACGGCGGCGGTCTGGGCGAGGCTCAGCAGCAGCAGGACGATCGAGTCCAGCCGGGCGGCCGTCGACCCCTGGCCGGTCATCCGCAGCCACACGTCGTGCAGCAGCCGGTACGCCGTCGGTACGACGACGCCGGCGAACATCGTCAGGGTGAACGCGTAGCCCACGACCATCAGCCAGGAGTACCAGCGGGCGGCACGCCGGTCGACGGGATGGTGGACCTCCAGGTCCACCGGCGGCCGCCCGGTGACCCGCCCCACGGTGTTGCGGAGCACGTCGACCGCGGCGGCGTGCAGGTTCACGCAGCCGAGCGCGGTGCTGAGCAGCACATAGAGGTCGGTGCGCAGGTAGAAGAAGCCCTGCCAGGCCAGCCGCAGCACCGTGGCGTAGGCGATCGCGAGGCAGAGCCGGGCGACGGTGGCGGCGCCCCCGCGCGTCGCGTCGGCGACCAGGGTGAGGACGGCGATCGCCAGCACGTCGGCCAGCATGCCCGCCAGGATGGGCAGGTAGCGCTGTCGGCGCGGCACGCTCACCAGGCCGTCGAGCGAGGTCTCCAGCACCAGGTACACCAGGCGGTGCCCGACCGAGAGCCGTGAGCGCAGTCCCAGCCGACGCCCGGCCAGCGCGTGGAACGCCTCGTGCAGCGCCAGCAGCGGCGCCTGGCCGAAGAACAGGAGCAGGACGACGAGGGTGTAGGACGTGGTGAAGAACAGGTTGTCGGTGCGCGGGACCAGGGCGGGCACCCGGACCATCTCGACCGCGGCGAGGGCCGTCACGAGTGCGTAACCCACCAGCGCCGGGCGGCCGAACACGATTCCGCCCAGGCGCTGCCAGCGCACCGGCGCGGTCTCGACCGTCGGCGCGTCGGCGGGGCGGAGGAGGTCGAGGTCCGCGAGCACTTCGACCAGGTCGGCGATGTCCACGCTCTCGCCGTGCGCGGTCCGGTAGCGCTCGGCCGCCTCGCGCGGGGTGAGGCCGTCGGCCAGCATCCGGACCAGCTCCGCGCCGTCGGCCGGGAAGACGGCGTAGGTGTCGGTCTCCGGGCTGCCGATGGTGACTTCGTCGGCCTCCTCCAGGTAGACGAGCCGGCGCAGGGGCAGCGGTCGGTCCAGGTCGAGGCCCGGGGCGTCGGAGTTGCTGTCCACCGGGGAGTGCACGGGGCCTCCTTGCGGGAGGTGGGGCGGGCGGAGGGAACGGACGGATGGAGCGGGTGAACGGGTGGAACGGGGTGAACGGGTGGAGCGGTTCGACCGGTTGAGCGGTCGGAGGGAGCGGTGCCGGTCGTGATGCGCCCGACCGGCACCGCCGTCCCCTGCCCTCGGGGTCGGATCAGACCTGCACCATGCAGTCCCACGGCAGGTACAGCGCACGCGCCGTGCTGGTCAGGCGGACCGGGCCGGCCTTGCGGACGACGATCTTCTTCATGACGGACACCTCCTTCCACGACTCGTGGTCGAGGCCATGAGGAGGCATGAGCTGAGATGAATGTGGTTCTCCATCCCAGCCACACCAGCTGGCCGAGGCCAAGAGTGATGAACCCCCGTCACCCGCGTCAAGAGAACGGCACACCGGCGATTGGCAAACCCCCGGGCAAGACGAGGTCGAGCGCGCAGGTCAGGGCCGACTTCCACGGGGCCGGCCGGGGGCGACGAAGTCCGCTTGCGGCCGCCGGGCGGGCTTCGATGCCGCGCCAGAATATAAACTGAAATGAATTGCACCCGGCGGGCGACGCGCTCCTGGACCCCGGGGCGAGGACGCCCTCCGCCCTCGATCGATCCCGACCGTCCGGCGTCTGTCGGACCGTCACATCGATTGCTACAGTCCCTGCTTGCAACGACAGCGCACGTGCCGTTTCCCGCACCATCCATCCAGGACAGTGGAGAACAGCCATGGGTTCGCTTCCTCGCCGCATCGCCGCCGTGACCCTCGCCACCGTGGCCCTGCTCGGCGCCGCGGGCACCGCCGCCGAGGCATCGGTCACCGCGACCAAGCTCTTCAGGGCCTACGGCCCCAACCCGTCCGCCGCCACCAACCGGGCCTGGGCCGCCGCGCACGCCGCGGGCTACACCGACGCCCAGTGCAGCTCGGAGGTCGAGGTGATCGCCCCCGGCTACTGGGAGGTCATCCTCACCTGCGTGAGCTGACCGGACCTCGCACGGCGCCCCGCCCGGCGGGGCGCCGGACCCACTACCGGTGGTGAACGAAGCGGTAGGTGGCACGGTCCAGTTCGGTGACCTCGACCCCGATCGCGGCCGGCACGGTGACGCAGGACTCCAGCACGGCGAGCACCCGGGCGGTCAGCTCCGCGCGCTGCTCCACGCTGCGGCCGGCCAGGATCTTGATCTCCACCAGCACCACCGCCTCCCCCGTCGTCCCGTCACCGACCACGTACCGCGCGGCCGGGCGGAAGACGGTCTTGCAGTCCGGCACGGTGGTGTCGATCACCTCGGTGATCGCCCGGTGCACCTCCTCTGCGAAGACGGCACGGTCGAAGTCGAGCTCGGCCGAGTGGTCGACCAGGATCTGCGGCAAGGGAACCTCCGGAGACAGGACCCGCCGGGGCCCGGCGGGCGGTGCCCGCGACGCTACCGCCCCACGCCCGCGCCCGCGGACCGCCCCGCGTTCGCCGAGTACGTCCGGCGGTGCCTGCCGGCCGGCCAGGAGACGTTCACCGAACACGTGCGGGTCGCGATCCTCGCCGCCCGCGCCTGACGGCCCGCGCCCGGGCGCGGACGGCACCGGCCGCCCGGCCCCGGGGAGGCGGCGGGCGGCCGGTGGTGTCCCGGGGGCCCGTTCCCCGGCCGCCTGCCGGGGAAAGGGTGGACCTGCGTGGCCCGGGTCACGGGGCCGGCGTCAGGGGACCGGGGCTCAGTAGCGAGAGGTGACGGTCACTCCGTTGAAGCCCTCCTCCGCGAGGAGGCTGAAGTAGACGTAGCCGGTCGGGGGGTTGGTGATGGTCAGGGACTCGGTGTTGCCGGCCTTGGCCGAGCGGGTGACGTAGCTGTTCTTGGTCGCCCAGCTGCCCCAGTCGTAGTAGAGGTCGGCGTTGCCGGTGCCGCCGCTGGTGCTGACGGTGATGTTCTGCGTGCCGGCCGGCACGTAGAGGTAGAAGTGGGCGTAGTTCCCGGTGGTCGCGGAGACGTTGCTGCGGGCGCAGTTGCGGTCGAGGACGCGGACGTCCGGGTTGGCGCACTCGCTCGCGGCGGTGATCACCAGGCTGCGGCTGGTGGTGGCCTTGGCGCCCTTGTCGTCGACGACGGTCAGGGTGACGGTGTAGGTGCCGGGGCTCTGGTAGGTCTTGTAGGGGTTGGCGGCGGTGGAGCCGGTGCCGTCGCCGAAGCTCCAGGTCCGGCCGACGACGGTGCCGTCCGGGTCGGTGGACAGGTCGGTCAGATTGACGCTGCTGCCGTTGACCGAGGCGGTGAAGGCCGCGGTGGGGGGCCGGTTGGCGGGCGGGGTGGTGTTGGCGCAGGCGCCGGCGGCGCAGGCGGTGAGCCAGGTGTCGAAGTCGGCGTCGTAGCGGGTGCCGATGGTGGTCTTGAGCACGGCGCGGGCGCCGTTCCAGTCACCGGTGCGGTACTTGGCGAGCACGGCGTCGACGTCGTTGCGGTGCTGCTCCAGCATGTAGCGCACGGCGAGGTAGCCCCAGCGGTAGGTGCGCTCGGTGTTGGTGTTCTCGTAGGTGGTGTCGAAGAGGGTGGAGAGCTTGTAGGTGTGCAGGCCCGCCGCGGAGATCGCCGCGTCGTAGTTGACCTTGCGGTAGGAGTAGGAGATGTACTCCGCGAAGCCCTCGATCCACCAGATGGTCGGGGTGGTCACACCGGCGTCGAAGTCGCCGTACATGTCGAATCGGCCGTCGAGGTAGTGGGTGTACTCGTGGTTGAGGTTCCACACCTCGAACGCGGGCTTGGTGAAGGGCGCCTCGTAGGCGAGGAAGCGCGGCTGGTTGCCGGCCGCGTTCGGCTTGCCCTCCAGGTACATCCCGCCGTTGTCGGTGTTGATGCCGTAGATCGAGGCGGCGAACACCTGGTAGTCGAAGGGGCTGTCGAAGACGACGACCTCGATGGTGGTGTTGCGGTCGTCCGCGACCGCGCCGTTGTCCTTGGCCACCGTGTGGAAGTAGGCGTCCTGGGAGGTGAGGCTGCGGCAGGCGGCGTTCAGGTTGTCGGAGGTCGCCTGCTGGGCGATGATCCGGATGCTCGACGAGCAGGTGAAGTTGGTCGCCAGCAGGCCGGTGCGCAGGCGCGCGGCCGCGTCGGTGGTGCCGTAGTAGGCGCTGTTCGCGGCGTCGTACTCGGTGGCCATCTCCGCGACGGCGGCCCACTGGTAGGCCGTCCGTCCGCTCGGGGAGCTCTGCTGGGCCAGGCCCTTGAGCAGCGGGCGGACCTTGGGCTGCAGCGCGGTGTACTGGACGAAGCGGCCGAGTTCACGGGTCGCGTTGTAGGGCAGGTAGCCGAAGTCGGTGCCGTAGAGGGAGCCGTTGACGGCGGCGAAGTTGTAGAGGGTGTCGAGCAGCGAAGGGTCGGCGGCGACGGCGGCCGGGAAGCCCGCGAGCTGGTGGCCGCGGAACAGCACGCTGAAGACGTTGTTGACCGCTCCGGCCATGCCCTTGACGCCGTTGTGGGTGGCGGGGTTGTAGTCGGTCAGGAGCCGCTTGATCACCGGCAGGTAGCGGCTGTTCTCCTGGGCGCTGTCGATCAGGGTGACCGTCTCGCCGAGGATCGCGGCGTTGGCGGCGGTCAGGTCGCGCGAACGGGCGCTGTTGAAGAAGGAGTCGAGCGCCCCGCGGATCGAGTTCTGCAGGGCGGTGCCGTAGGTGCCGACGTCGGACGCGTGGTACCACTGCACGAAGTAGCCGGCCCGCAGGAAGAGCACCAACTGCGCGACCGAGGTGCTGTTGTCGCCCGGGTAGACCGAGGCGGAGGAGCGCAGCGCGTCGGCGACGCTCACCATCTGGGCCTCGCGGAACGCCCAGTAGGCGTCGTTCCCGGTGAGGTTGAACAGCTGGTTGACGCAGTCGCTGGTGGCGGCCTTGACCTGCTGGACCAGGGCGTCACCGGTGCGGGAGGTGAAGTCCGAGACGTTGCAGGCGGCTTCGGCGGCCGAGGGAGCCGCACTGCCGAGGGACTTCGCGGCGCTCCCGGCGGACGGGGCCCGGCCGATGGTGCTGGTGGTCAGACCCAGGGACTGGGCGGAAGCCACCGCGTCCAGCGGGGCGTTGAACGGTGCCCGGTTCCTGGCCGGGACGGGCGTGCCCCGGTCGGCCTCCCCGGTGTACGGGGAGGTTCCGGCGGCGGGCTGCGGTGCCAGGGTGCCGGTGCCGGCCGGGGCCGTGGGGGTGGCCGTCGGGGCGGCGTGGCTGCCGGGGGCGAACACGGCGAGCACGGTGCACAGCGCCAGAACGAGGGTCAGCAGCCTTGCCAGTTGCGGCAGGCCGGGTATGCGGGTGGGACTCAAGTGGGGGCCTCCGAGCTGTACCCGGGCGTCGTGGGGTCACGACCGGGCGTGGGTGGGGACCGTCGAAGGGCAGGCCGCGGGGATCGGCACACCATCGGTTCGGTGAAGTGCGGCATGTACAATTGCATACTTCACATTGCCGTGGAAGGCGTGGAACGGAACCAAGTCCTCGACTTCCGGCGCACCGTGACACCGGGCCCGGACCGCCCCCGCGAGCGCCGCAGCTCCGCACCCGAAGGCATGTGTACGGCTTTCCCGAGCGCGACCGGCGGAACACGAAAAGTACTCGCCGCCCGTCCCAGCCCGTGGACATGTCCCCGCCCCGCGGCCCGGTCGGCGTCCCGCCGCCCCGGCGGGCCGACCGGAGGAAACGGAACCAGAATGGGGGGATGCCGCTGATTCTCCTGGGAGCGGGAGGCACCCGTGAAGGATCTTGAGTTCACCCAGAAGCGCACCCTGTCGCACACCGAGGCCGCCGGTCAGCTGGAAGCCCTCGCGGCCGCGCTCAGACGCGGCGGCCAGGCCGAGCTGGAACTCGGACCGGGACGGCTGACCCTGCGGATCCCCGACGAGCTCTCCACCGAGATCGAGGTCGAGCTGGAGGACGGCAAGATCGAGCTGGAGGTCGAGCTGACCTGGCACACCGAACCCACCGACCGCTGACGCCCCCCGCCCCGGCCGGGGAGCCGCGCGTCACCCGGCGGGTGACGGGTGGTGGCCGGAGAGGGCGCGGGCGAGGAGCTTTCCGAGTTCCCAGAGGGCGAGGAGGGTCACGGCGGCGAGCAGGGCCCAGCCGAACTGCCGGGCGTCGAGGTCGGTGGTGCCGAGGATGCGGTGGAAGACGTCCATCTGGGTGACCAGGACGGCCAGGACGAGTTCGCCGACGGCGGCCCGGTTCATCTGCTTGCTGTCGAAGGTGCTGACGCCGAGCGCCGAGCCGCGCTCGCTGCGGCATTCGTAGGCCGCCACGATCAGGCAGAGCGCGAAGGCGGTGAACGCCATCGAGTTGCCGATCGGCAGGCTGTCGTAGTGCCGCTCACCGAGCTTGATCAGGCCGAGCAGGGCGGCGGTGACGGCGAGTCCGGCGAGTCCGACGGTGATCAGGACGGGCCCGGTCAGCACGGACTCGCCGCGCGGGCGCGGGGTGCGCCGCATCAGGCCCGGGCTCGCCCGGTCGAAACCGAGCGCGAAGCCGAAGGGGGCGTTGACGACGAAGTGGACCCACAGCACCTGCGGCGGGGTGAACGGCTCGCCGGCCGCGATGTTCAGGACGGCGGCGCCGAGGAAGGTCAGCACGAAGGTCACCAGCAGCACCAGTACGAAGCGGATGTACTTGGTGAGGTTGTCGTAGAGCTTCCGGCCCTCCTCCACCGCGTAGACGATGGTGGCGAAGTTGTCGTCGGCGAGGACCATCCGGCTCGCGTTCTTCGCCACCTCGGTGCCGCTGCCCATCGCGATGCCGATGTCGGCGGCCTTGATGGCCGGGGCGTCGTTCACCCCGTCACCGGTCATCGCGACGACGTCGCCCTTCTGCTTGAGGGTGGCCGCGAGCAGCACCTTGTGCTCGGGCGCGACCCGGCCGACCACGCCGATGCCGTCGATCCGGTCCAGCCGCTCCTGCTCCGGCCAGGCCGCGAACTCGGCGCCGAGCACCGCCTCGCCGCCGATGCCGAGCTGGCGGGCGATGGCGGCGCCGGTCGTGACGTCGTCCCCCGTCACCATCCGCACCCGGATGTGGGCGGCCTGCGCGTCGGCGATCGCGGCCCTGGACTCCTCGCGCGGCGGGTCGACCATGCCCACCAGGCTGGTCATCCGCAGCTCGGTGACGTACCCGAGCAGGTCGCCCGCCGGGTCGAAGTCCGCCGGGTCCAGATCGCGGTAGGCGGCGGCCATCACCCGCAGGCCCTCGGCGCCCATCCGCTCGTTCTGCGCCCGGGCCCGGCCGGCGAGCTCCTCGTCCCACGGGATGCCCGCGCCGTCCGCGAGCGCGGTGGCGGCGCGGGCGGTCACCGCCGGGGCCGCGCCCTTGACGAAGCAGCGCACGACCGGCCGGCCGTCGGCGTCCTTCGCCTCGTTGAAGCTGGCCATCAGCTTGTAGCCGGGGTCGAACGGCAGCACCGCCAGCCGGGGGAAACGCTCCCGGGTGGCCGCGATGTCCAGGCCCGCCTTGTGGCCGAGGACGAGCAGCGCGCCCTCGGTCGGGTCGCCGACCACCGCTCCGTCGACCAGTTCGGCGTCGTTGGCGACCAGGTAGGGCAGCACTGCGTCCTCGATACTCGGGGAGGATCCGGCGGCGTGGTGGATCCGCCCCTCCAGGCGGTAGCCGGTGCCGGACACGGTGTAGCGGTCGGTGGGGCTGACCACCTCCACCACCGTCATCTGGTTCATGGTCAGCGTGCCGGTCTTGTCGGAGTTGACGGCCGAGGTGAAGCCGAGGGTCTCGACCGACGGCAGCTCCTTGACGATCGCGTTGCGCTCGGCCAGCTTGAGGCTGCCGACGGAGAGGATCACCTGGCTGACCGTCGGCAGCGCCTCCGGGATGGCCGCGATCGCCAGCGAGACCGCGCTGACGAACAGCGTGTCCCACGCCTGGTCGCGGCTGCGGCCGAGGGCGAACATCACCACCATGGTCAGGCCGGCGGCCGCCGCGATCCACAGCGTCAGGGTGTTGAGCTCGCGGGTCAGCGGCGACTGCTCCTTCCTGGTCGCCGACAGCATCCGGGAGATCCGGCCCAGTTCCGTCCCGGCGCCGGTCGCGGTGACGACGAGCAGTCCGCTGCCGTGGGTGACCGGGGTGTTCATGAACGCCATGTTGGTCCGGTCCCCCGGCCCCAGGTCCGCCTCCGTCAGGGTGCCCGCGTCCTTGGCGGCCGGGACGCTCTCCCCCGTCAACGCGGACTCGTCGATCTGCAGCGAACCGGCCACGACGATCCGCCCGTCCGCCGGGACCTCGTCCCCCGCCGCGAGGAGCACGATGTCGCCGACCACCAGCTGTTCGGCCGGGATCTCGGCCTCGGCGCCGTCCCGCCGGACCCGCGCCGTCGCCTCCATCATCGACTTCAGCGCGTTCATCGCGCTCTCGGCCTTGCCCTCCTGGCGCAGGCCCACCAGCGCGTTGAGCAGGGTCAGGACGATCAGCAGGATCGCCGTGGTCCACTCCCCGATGGCCATCGAGACCACCGCCGCGGCGACCAGGATGATCTGCATGTAGCTGCGGTACTGGTCGAGGAAGCGCAGCCAGTCCGGCTTCCGCTTCTCCTCGGGGAGGGTGTTCGGGCCGTCGGCGGCCAGCAGTTCGGCCGCCCCGGCGGCGCCGAGCCCGACCGCCGGGTCGACGCCCAGCCGGGCGGCGACCTGCTCCGGCGTCAGGGTGTGCCAGGCCTCCTGCGGTCCGGACCCGCCGGGCTGCTCCGCCATCTTCACTCCTCAACGATCGGGACGGTCGGGACGCTCAGGACGGTCGGAACGCTCGGGACGGTCGGGACGCTCGGGCCGGTCGGGACGCTCGGGCCAGTCCGGGGACGCGCCGGACGGACCGGGGACCTGTCCGTCGGTCCGGGCACGTCTCGGACCGACCCGGCGCCCCGGTCAGGGCGCCTCCGACTCCAGCCCGCGCCGGGCGGCGAGGAGTTCCTTGCGCGCCTTCCCGTCGAGCGTGGGGTACTGCGGGTCGATCCCGAACAGCGTGTGCGCGAGCACCCCGGCCGCGCAGATCCGGGCGAACCACTTGCGGTCGGCCGGCACCACGTACCAGGGCGCCCACGGCGTACTGGTGGCCGACAGCATCTCGGAGAACGCCTCCTGGTAGTCGTCCCAGTACTCCCGCTCGTGGACGTCGGCCGCGGAGAACTTCCAGTTCTTCTCCGGTCGGTCGATCCGCTTCAGGAAGCGCAGGCGCTGCTCCTCCTTGGAGAGGTTCAGGAAGACCTTCACCACCTTGATCCCGTTGTCCGTGAGGTAGCGCTCCCAGTCGTTGATCTCCCGGTAGCGGCGGCGCCAGACGTCCGGGCCCTTCGCCTCCTCGGGCAGCTTCTGCCGGTCGAGGTTCTCCGGGTGGACCCGCACCACGAGCACCTCCTCGTAGTGCGAGCGGTTGAAGATGCCGATCTCGCCGCGCGACGGGAGCCGCTGCGCGTACCGCCACAGGTAGTCGTGGTCGAGTTCCTCGGCGGACGGCACCTTGAAACTGCTCACCCGGACACCCTGCGGGTTCACCCCGCTCATGACGTGGCGGATCGTCCCGTCCTTGCCGCCGGCGTCGATCGCCTGGAGGCAGAACAGCACGCCGTAGGTGTCCTGGGCGGCCAGCCGCGCCTGGAGGTCGGCCAGCAGCGAGACCCCGGTGCGCAGCAGCTCGACGCCTTCGCTCTTCTTCATGCCCGCCTTGTACCGGGGATCGAAGTCCTCCGTGAGGTCCACCGTCGATCCCGGCTTCACCCGCAGCGGCTTGATGAACTTCGCGACGCGTTGGGCCGCCCGTCCGTCCGACATCGCGCGCACCGGTTCCTTTCGCAGCCCGCCGGTCGCTCCGTCCGCGCGGTCGGGTGGACCTGGACAGCCGGCGGGGCCGGGCGGGTCTGCGGAGGGAGTGCCATCTGCCACGCTGTGGCCGCCCGGTGGCGGCGTCAATCCGTCTTCGCCCGTCCGGGGGTGGGGCCCACGAGCAGCCAGGGGTCACCCCGGTCGCCCGTCCGACGGCCGTGCGTGGCGGCGGCCCGGGCCCGGGACGACGATGGGGCTTCGGGCATTCCCCTGCGATCGGAGACCATGATGGCGACCCTGACGGTCTGGCGTTTCCCCACCGCGACCGGGGCGGACGAAGCCCTCGACACCCTGCAGAAGCTCCAGCGGCAGGAACTGATCAAGGTCGAGGACGGCGCCGTGGTCAGCTGGCCGGACGGTGCCCGGAAGCCCAGGACCCGTCATCTGGGCGACCTCGTCGGGATGGGCGCCGTCGGTGGCGCCTTCTGGGGCTTCATCCTCGGGCTGATCTTCTTCGTCCCCCTGCTCGGCGCGGCGCTGGGCGCGGCCGGGGGTGCGCTCGGCGGGCACCTCGCGCACGTCGGCATCGACGACGACTTCGTGCGCCAGGTGCGGGAGAAGGTCACCCCGGGCACCTCGGCGCTGTTCGTGCTCAGCTCGGACGCCGTGGTCGACCGGGTCAGGACGGAGTTCACCGGCCGGCACGCCGAGCTCCTGGAGACGAACCTCTCGGCGGAGGAGGAGGCCCGGCTGCGGGAGGCGTTCACCGAGGGCGAGTGAGCGCCGGCCAGAGCGAGTGAGCGCGGCCGGGGCCACCGGGGGGCCGGCCGGAGCGGCCGGCCCCCCGGTGGACCGGCGTCAGTAGACCAGGATGTCCCAGTGGCTGCCCTCGTTGCAGTAGAGGTTGCCGGAGGCTGCCTTCCACTGCGGGTAGCCGTCGCCGCGCAGGCCGATGTAGGTGAAGCTGTTCTGGATGTAGCCGTCGATGCAGGAGCTGCGGGAGATGTCGACCTTGTAGCCGTTGTAGTGGCTGTAGGTACCGGAGGCGTGGCCCACCTCGGTCCCGCCCGTGATGTTGATGGCGCAGCCGCTGGACTGCTTGAGGGTGATGATCGTGCTCACCGTGCCCGAGTTGATCTGCTCGAACGAGGTGCAGGTGGAGTTGGAGCGGGTGGTGCAGCCGCCGCTGGAGCTCCAGGTGATGCCGGCGCTCCGGAACTGGCCGGCCGCCGTCGCCTGCGACAGCTTGGTGCCGCTGGCGCCGGCCGTGGGCGCCGAGACGGCGAGGCCGGCCAGGGCCAGGGCGACGACGGTGGCTGCGGTTGCTGCGGTACGTGGCTTCATCGGCTTCATCGGCGTCATGGGCCTCGTCAGCTTCATGAGCTTCATCGGCTTCTCCAGGTGAGGGTGTGGTGGACCTCGGACTCGCCCGCGAATGCCGCACCAGGATGACCCACCGTCGGTCTATGCGAGTAGATGCCGGTTTGTGAATTTCGCGTGACGGCCGGCCGTACGCAGTACCGCCCGGTGCGGGCCCCGGCCAGGGGCAGGGTCGGCAGCGCGGATAATGGCCTGGTCGCGGGCCCGCCGGGTCGGCGGCGGCAGCGGAACAACGGCGGAACCACGACGGATCGACGGAGAGGCAGCGGACGGATGACCCTGGAGGAAGGCCGGCGGGTCCGGTTGGCGGAGGACCTCGGGATCGGCGAGGCCTTCGCCGGGGAGCCCGGGGCCGCGGTCGGGTTCCTCGCGCTGGGCGCCGGCATCGAGGGCACCGTCGAGCGGGTGGACGGGGAGCTCCCGGAGAGCCACGAGGTCCGCGAGTACCAGCGGCTCAAGGCACTGTTCGAGGACTACGGGCACACCATGCCGGCGGGCAGCCGGGAGCGGCTGGAGGCGGAGATCGCCGAACTGGAACCGGAGTGGACCGCCCACCGCGAGCGGGGGAAGCGGGTGACGGTCCGGGTCCGGTGGGACAACGGCCTCGTCCTCGACGGGGCGCACCAGGATGTGCTCACGCTCCTGTGAGGCGGCCGACCGGGGGTCGGCCCCCGGCCCGGGGTCAGCCCGCGAGGGTCGCGCGCAGGTGCTTCTTGTCCGGCTTGCCGGCGGAAGTGAGCGGGATCTCCGGCACCAGGTGCAGCGCGTCCGGCGCGTAGATCCGGCCCTTGCGGGTGGTGACGAAGGCGCGGACGTCTGCCAGTTCCGGGTGCCGCCCGGGCGCGGGGACCACCACGGCGTGGACGTGCTCGGTCTGCTGCGCGTCGCGCACGCCGAGGACGGCGCACTGGGCCACGTCCGGGTGGGTGAGCAGCAGTTCCTCCACCTCCGACGGGTAGACGTGGCCGCCGACCACGATGATCCGGTCCGTGCGCCGGTCGGCCAGGTAGAGGTAGCCGTCCTGGTCGAGGTGGCCGATGTCCCCGGTGCGCAGCCAGCCGTCGCGCAGCACCTCCGCGGTCAGCTCCGGGCGCTTCCAGTACCCCGCCATGAGGGAGTGCGAGCGGACGTGGATCTCGCCCTGCTCGCCGGCCGGCAGCGGGGCGCCGTCGGCGGAGCGGATCACCACCTCGACACCCGGGAGGGGGCGGCCGACGGAGAGCTGTCCGTCGGGCCCGGTCCGGTCGTGGTCCTGCGGGGTGAGGACGGCGATGTTCTGCGCCTCCGACATCCCGTAGCCACTGGTCAGGATCGGCCCGAACACCTCGATGGCCTCGCGGACCCGGGTCGGGGAGGCCACGCAGCCGCCGTAGCTGACGCGGTGCAGGCTGGAGAGGTCGGTGCCGGTGATCGAGGGGTGGTCAAGCAGCCGGTGGAGCAGCGGCGGCAGGACCCACAGGTCGGTGATGCGCTCGCGTTCGACGGCGGCCAGCACCTCGCCGGGGTCGAAGGAGCGCTGGAGGAAGACCGATCCACCGTGATGGAGCGTCAGATCGGATAGCACTCCGGCCAGATGGGCGAGCGAGGTGGCCGCGAGGAAGCGGGGCGCCTTCCCGTCCGGGCCGAAGGGGATGTCGAACACCCGGCGGTAGGGGCCGTGCAGGCTGAGGATGCCCTTGGGGATGCCGGTGGTACCGCCGGTGTGGCGGATGCCCAGGTGGTCCTCCGGGCCGATCCGCACGGCCGGGGGCTCGGAGGGACGGTGGGCGGCGGCGGCGATCGCGTCCTCACCGACCGCGGCCGGGCCCGGGCCCAGGGCGAGCACCGTCGGCACGTCGGTCAGTGCGGTCAACTCCACTGCTTCCGCGTACCGTTCGGCGTCGACGAGGAGGACGGCGGTGTCGACACTGGCGACGATCCCGGCGAGGACGGCGGTGCTCATGCCCTCGTACAAGCTGACCACCCGGGCACCCGCGACCCCGGCGGCGTAGCGGGCGGCGAGCGCTTCGGGGGTGTTGCCGGTGAGCAGGGCGACGGTGTCGCCCCGGGTGACGCCGCGGGCGACGAGTTCGTGGCCGAGGCGGTAGGCGGTGGCGGCCAACTCTCCGGCGGTGAGGGTGGTGCCGTCGGCGGTGGTGACGGCCGGCCGGTCGGGGTCCCGGGCGAGGGACCTCAGGACGAGGGCGGGTGCGCTGATGAACTCCGCTACGCTCATGGCCACTTCTTCCTGGTAGGCAGCAACCACGGACCCAGGCTAACCGCGCACCGGGCGGCACGCCGAACCGACGCCAGGTCAGTTCCCCGGAGCGGGGCGCACCGTAGGGTCCTCTCCGAGGAGACGTGGCCGAGCGGTCGCCGGGCCCGGGCCCGGGCCCCGGAACGGTGCCGGCGTCGGGGCCTCACCAGGAACCAACGGCAAGAACGAGACGAAGGGCCGGGTCGCCACATGCGACAGCGCACTCTGCGGGATCTCCAGGTTTCGGCCATCGGCCTCGGCTGCATGGGGATGTCCGCCTTCTACGGCACCGCCGACCAGGACGAGGGCGTCGCGACCGTCCGGCGTGCCCTGGACCTCGGCATCACCTTCCTCGACACGGCGCAGGTCTACGGGCCGCTCACCAACGAGTCCCTGGTCGGCGAGGCCGTCCGGGGGCACCGTGACGAGTACGTGATCGCCACGAAGTTCAACTACCGCATGGACGAAGCCGTTCCGGGCGACATGTCGACCGTGGGCCGCCAGGACGGCTCGGCCGAGCACGTCCGCAGCTCCGTCCACGGTTCGCTGACGCGGCTCGGGACCGACCGCATCGACCTGTACTACCAGCACCGGGTCGACCCGACCGTGCCCATCGAGGAGACCGTCGGCGCGCTCGCCGAACTGGTCGCCGAGGGCAAGGTGCGCCACATCGGGCTGAGCGAGGCGAGCGCGGAGACCATCCGCCGCGCCCACGCCGTCCACCCGGTCACCGCCGTCCAGACCGAGTACTCGCTCTGGACCCGGGACGTGGAGGCCGAGGTGCTCCCCACCTGCCGGGAGCTCGGAATCGGCTTCGTGCCGTACTCCCCGCTGGGCCGCGGCTTCCTCGCGGGCCGCTTCAGCTCCCCGGACGAGCTCGACAAGGACGACTTCCGCCGCACCAACCCGCGCTTCACCGAGGCCAATCTGGCGGCCAACCTCCGGCTCGCCGGGAAGGTGAAGGAGATCGCCGCGGAGAAGGACATCACCCCGGCCCAACTGGCGATCGCCTGGGTGCTGTCCCGCGGCGAGGACCTCGTGCCGATCCCGGGCACCAAGCGCCGCAGCTACCTGGAGCAGAACGCCGGTGCGGTCGACGTCGAGCTGACCGCCGAGGACCTGGCCCGCATCGAGGCCGAGCTGCCCGCGGTCGAGGGCGAGCGCTACGACGAGGACGGGATGCGCGCGGTGAACCGCTGAACCACCGCCCATCACGGCACCGGCACAGGTGCCGGTGCCGTGATGGGCGCCCGCGCTTCGCAGGCAGGGCCCTCAGCCATTAACAACGAGTGCATTCTGTGCACTTGTAGAGTGACTGTCATGCAACTGGATCTGAACCTCCTCACCGCCCTGGACGCCTTGCTGGAGGAAGGCAGCGTCGCCGGCGCCGCGGCCCGCCTACACGTCACCGCCCCGGCGATGAGCCGCTCGCTCGGCCGGATCCGCAAGGCCACCGGCGACCAGATCCTGGTCCGCACCGGCCGCAGCATGGTGCCCACCACCCGCGCGCTCGCCATGCGCGCCCAGGTCCACACCCTCGTGCAGCAGGCCCAGCAGCTGCTGTCGGCCCAGCAGGAGATCGAACTCGCCTCACTGGAACGGGTGTTCACCGTGCGCTGGCACGACACCCTGACCGCCGCCTGCGGCAGCGCACTGATCACCGCCGTCCGCCGCCAGGCACCCGGCGTCCGGCTGCGCCTGTCCGCCGAGCCCGGCACGGACGACACCGAGCTGCGCCGGGGCGAGGTCGACCTCGAATCCGGCTCCGGCACTCCGACCCTCCCCGACATCCGCCACCACCTGGTCGGCACGGACCGGCTGACCGTCGCCGTCCGCCCGGGCCACCCCCTCACCGAGGAGCCGCTGACCGTCGAGCGCTACGCCGCCGCCGAACACCTCACAGTCTCGCGACGCGGGAGCCTGCACTCCCCGATCGACGACGCCCTGGCCCACCGCGGCCTCGAACGCCACGTCGTCGCCGCCGGACCCACCGCCGCCTTCGCGCTGCAACTCGCCCTCGACAGCGACCTGGTGGTCACCCTCCCCGACGCGGTCACCCGCACGGCCCGGGAACGGCTCGGCCTGGTCACCCTGCCCCTGCCGCTCCCACTGCCCGAGGTCCCGCTGCACCTGCTGTGGCACCAGCGCTACGACGACGACCGCGCCCACACCTGGCTGCGCAAGCTCGCCACCGAGACCATCCGGTCACTCTTCGCGGCGCCGACCGCCCCCTGACGGCCCCTCGCTTCGGTGTGGTGGGTGACGCCGGACGAGGCCGCCGCACCCGGAGGCAGGCCGTGCCAGCGGTCCGGCCGCCGCCGTCCGTCGACCTGTCGGTCTACCTCCCGGTGCGAACGGCCCGCGACGGCGTGCTGCGACCCCGCCGCCGGGCGACCGCGCGCCGGGCCAGCGGGTACGCCGGCAGCAGGACGGCGCCGCCCAGCGCGCCGAACAGGAGCGGGGCGTTCCACCAGGGCACCAGATCGACGGAGCGGCCGTCCGGCCAGCGGCAGACGTGCGAGGGCGGGAAGAACGACTCCTCGATCCGGATGTCCCTGTGCTCGGGTTCCCGGTACTCCGCCGGGTCCCATCCGTAGAGCTCGGTGACGCAGGCCCGCGTCGGCCGGGTCTCGATGCCGGACATCATGCCGAGCAGCCAGACCGCACCCGCCGCCAGCAAGCAGAGCACCACGCCCGTCGTCCTCGCCATGCCCGTCCCCCACTCGATCGTCCGTTCGTACCGGAACTGGAGACGATCATGAAGTCGCCTTCGGTTCCCGTTCTTCCAGGCCGGCCCGCCGAGCCGAGCCGCTGACCGCCGACCGGGGCGGGCGCGGCGTCCACCCCGGTCGGTCGCAACGCCTGTGCCAGGCGTTCCGCCCGACCGTCGTGCGACCCGCCCGCGTCTTACCGTTCCCTGACGCCGCCCCGTGTCGGGGCGCCGCGGGTCCGGGCGGCCGCTAGCGTCGGCGGCATGAGAATCCTGGTCACCGGCGGTGCCGGTTTCATCGGCGTGTCCGTGGTACGAGCCCTGGTCGCGGCCGGGCACGAGGTGCGGGTGCTGGACGCCCTGCTGCCGGCCGTCCATCCGGCCGGGAGGGCGCCCGTGCTGCCCCCGGGTGTCGACTTCCGGCGCGGGGACGTCCGGGACGCGGCCGCCGTCGAGGGGGCGCTGGCCGGGGTGGACGCGGTCTGTCACCAGGCGGCGATGGTCGGGCTGGGGCTGGACCTGGACGACGCGCCGCAGTACGTCGGCTGCAACGACCTCGGTACGGCGGTGGTGCTGGCCGCGATGGCGCGGACCGGTGTCCGGCGGCTGGTGCTGGCCGGGTCCATGGTGGTCTACGGGGAGGGGCGCTACCGCTGTGCGCGGCACGGCGAGGTGGCACCGGGGCCGAGGCGGCCGGCCGATCTGGACGCCGGGCGGTTCGAGCCGCCCTGCCCGGTCTGCGACGCTCCGCTGCGGCCGGACCTGGTCGCGGAGAGCGCGCCCGCCGACCCCCGCAACGTCTACGCGGTGACCAAGCTCGCCCAGGAACACCTGGCCGCGGCCTGGGCGCGTGCCTGCGGCGGGGCCGTGCTGACGCTGCGCTACCACAATGTTTACGGCCCGGGGATGCCGCGCGACACCCCGTACGCGGGGGTGGCCTCGCTCTTCCGGTCGGCCCTCGCCCGGGGCGAGGCGCCCCGGGTCTTCGAGGACGGCGGCCAGCGCCGGGACTTCGTCCACGTCGAGGACGTCGCCGCCGCCAACCTCGCGGCGCTGGCGGCCGTGG
>NZ_JAIY01000011.1:345996-350214 GCF_000710405.2 Kitasatospora sp. MBT66
GCCGAGCTGGGCTGGCTGCCGCAGGTGCCCTTCGACCGGGGCATGGCGGAGTTCGCCGCCGCGCCGCTGCGGGTCTGAGGTCAGCCGCGGGCGGACGGCAGGGCGATCTCGAAGCAGCAGCCGCCGGCGACGTTGTGGACGCGGGCGCGCCCGGCGTGGGCCTCGACGATGCCGCGGACGATGGCGAGGCCGAGGCCCGCGCCGCTGCCGCCGGCCTCGGCCGGCCTGGGCGTGCGGGCCGCGGTGCCGCGCCAGCCGGTCTCGAAAACCCGGGGCAGGTCCTGGGCGGGGATGCCGCCGCAGCCGTCGGTGACGGAGAGCACCACCTCGTCGGCCTCCCGCCGCGCGGACACCGCGACCACGCCGTCCTGGGGGGTCGAGCGGATCGCGTTGACCAGGAGGTTGCCCAGCACCCGGGTGATCTCGCGGCTGTCGACCTCGACCGGTTCCGGCTCCACCTGCCGGCCCTCCAGCCGGACGCCCCGCTGGCGCGCCAGCGCGTGGGCGCCGGCCAGGGCGTCGTCGACCAGGTCGTAGGCGGAGACCCGGGAGAGCGAGAGGGACAGGCTGCCGGCCTGGATCCGGGAGAGTTCGAACAGGTCGTCCACCATGCCGGTGAGCCGCTCGACCTCGGTGCGGATCCGCCGGAGGTAGCGCTCGGGCTCCTCGGCGACGCCGTCCTCCAGCGCCTCGGCCATCGCCCGCAGCCCGGCCAGCGGGGTGCGCAGGTCGTGCGAGATCCACGCGACCAGCTCCCGCCGGGACTGTTCGAGGGCCTGTTCGCGGGCCCGGGACTCGGCGAGCCGGGCGCTGGTGGCGGCGAGCTCCCCGCTGAGCTGGGCCAGTTCGCGGCCCAGCGGGTGGGCGGGCGCGGTGAAGCCGGTGTCGCTGCCGACGGTCCTGGCGGCCTCGGTCAGCGCCCGGCTGCCGGCGACCACCTGCCGCCCCAGCAGCGCGGCCGTGCACAGGGACACGACGGCGGCCATGGCGAGCACCGTTATCACGACGCCGAGGTCGTGGGCGGAGAGGAACATGGCCTGCGCGACGGTGAAGGTCCCGGAGGTGACGGCGAGCACGGTGACGACGGCGACGCAGAACAGCGAGAGCGCCATCGAGCGCCGGCGCAGCAGCCGGACGACGGGCCAGCCGAGCAGGCCCGCGCCTCCGGCGCCGAGGGCGGCGAACAGCGCGATCAGCAGCAGGTCCTTCACGAGCGGTCCTCCTCGGCGCGCTGCGCCGGGTCGTAGCGGTAGCCGACGCCCCACACCGTGCTGATCAGCCGCGGCGCGGCGGGGTCGTCCTCGATCTTCTCGCGCAGGCGCCGGACATGGACGGTGACGGTGGAGAGGTCGCCGAAGTCCCAGCCCCAGACGCGGGCCATCAGCTCCTGCCGGGAGAACACCGTCCCGGGGTGCCGCAGCAGGAACGCCAGCAGGTCGAACTCCCGTGCGGTGAGCGACAGTTCGTTCCCCGCCCGGTGGGCGCGACGGGCCGGTCCGTCGAGGGTGATGTCCCCGGAGCGGACGGGCCCGGCCGGGGTACCGGGTGCCGGCGCCCCCGCCCGCGCGCGCCGCAGCACCGACTGGACCCGCAGGACGAGCTCGCGCGGGCTGAACGGCTTGGTGACGTAGTCGTCGGCGCCCAGTTCCAGGCCGAGGATGCGGTCGGCCTCGTCGCCCCTGGCGGTGAGCATGACGACCGGCAGCTGCGCACCGGTGTCCTGGTCGCGCAGGCGCCGCAGCACCTCCAGGCCGTCGATGCCCGGGAGCATCAGGTCCAGGACCACCAGGTCGGGGCGGTGGGCGCGGGCGAGGGCGAGCCCCTGCGGGCCGTCGGCGGCGTGGTCGACCTGGTGGCCGGCTCGGGCGAGGTAACCGGCGACGACCTCGGCCACGGTCGGGTCGTCGTCGATCACCAGGACGCGGCCGGCGGCCGGGGGTCCGGTGGTGGCGGAGGGCTCGTTCACCCCGCCGAGGATAGGTGCCCCCGCACCGGTGCGGACGCCGCGGCCGGGTTCCGTTCGACCTCCGTAAGATCCGGGGAGCTGCCGCGACGGCGCCCCGGTGGGCCGTCGGCGCGACGTTCGACTTCCGTAAGGCTGCGGCGCCGCCGCGCGGGGCCGAACGGCCCCTAGCGTGACCGGCGTGACCTCCGTTACCCCTCTTCTTCCTTCCTCCGGTGTCGACGTCGTGCTGCCCTGCCTCGACGAGGCGGCGGCCCTGCCCTGGGTGCTCGGGCGGATCCCGCCGGGCTGGCGGGCGATCGTCGTGGACAACGGTTCGCGCGACGGCTCGGCCGAGCTGGCCCGATCGCTCGGGGCGACCGTGGTCGAGGAGTCCCGGCGCGGATTCGGCGCCGCCTGCCACGCCGGACTCCTCGCCGCCACCGCCGAGTTGGTCTGCTTCATGGACTGCGACGGCTCCCTCGATCCCGCCCAACTGCCCCGGGTGACCGCTCCGGTGGCCGACGGCAGCGCCGACCTCGTGCTCGGCCGCCGCCGACCTGCGACCGTGAACGCCTGGCCCCTGCACGCCCGGCTCGCCAACACCGTGCTGGCCCACCGTCTGCGGGCCCGCACCGGCGCCCCGCTGCACGACCTGGGGCCGATGCGGGCCGCGCGGCGCGAGCGCCTGCTCGCGCTCGGGCTGGGCGACCGCCGCTCCGGCTATCCGCTGGAGATGGTGCTCGCCGCCTCGGCCGCCGGCATGCGGATCGCCGAGACCTCCGTCGACTACCTGCCGCGCGCCGGCCGGTCGAAGGTCACCGGCACACTGCGCGGCACCCGGCAGGCGATCCGCGACATGCGGGCCGTCCTGGCCGCACCGCCGCCCACCCTGCTGGTCATCGCCAAGGCTCCCGTGCCCGGGCGGGTGAAGACCCGGCTCACCCCGGCCTGCACGCCCGAGCAGGCGGCGGCGCTGGCCGAGGCCGCGCTGGTGGACACCCTGCACACCCTGGCGACCGTACCGGCCGGGCGGCGCCTGCTGGTCCTGGACGGCGAGCCGGGCCGCTGGCTGCCACCGGGGTGGCAGGTGGTCCCGCAGAGCGGCGGCGGCCTGGACGCCCGGCTGGCGGCGGCCTTCGGCCACGCGGCCCGGCTCGCCCCGCGCGCGCCCGCGCTGCTGGTCGGCATGGACACCCCGCAGGTGACCGCGGCCACCCTGGCCGAGCCGCTCTCACCGGTGCGCCGGGCCGGGGCCGACGCCTGGTACGGGCCCGCGTCCGACGGCGGCTTCTGGGCCCTCGGTCTGGCCCGGCCGACCGAGGACCTCGCCCGCCGGCTCCTCCTGGGGGTGCCGATGTCGACCCCGGACACCGGGCGGATGCTCCTCGACCGGCTCGCGGCGGCCGGCCTGGCGGTCCGCCGGCTGCCCGAGGCCACCGACGTCGACACCGTCGAGGACGCCCGGCTGGTCGCCGCCCAGGCACCGCGCAGCCGGTTCGCCGCCCGCCTGCACTCGTTCCGCACCGCCCCCGAGGTGGCGGGTTGAGCGGCACCGCGACGGCCTGGATCGACGACCCGTTCGCCGACGCCGTCCGCACCGGACGCGGTCCGCTGTGGCTGCGGGGCGACGACGGCCACCGGATCCCGCTGGACATCGAGCGCTGGTGCGCGCCCGCCGCCGGCGGCGACCACAGCCTGCTGCTGCGCTGCCTCGACCTGACCGCGCCGGTCGTGGACCTCGGCTGCGGGCCCGGTCGGCTGGTCGCCGCGCTGCTCGCCCTCGGGGTCCCGGCCCTCGGTGTCGACGTCACCCCGGCGGCCGTCAGCCGCACCCTGGGCCTCGGCGGGGCGGCGCTCTGCCGGTCGGTGTTCGACCGGCTGCCGGCCGAGGGCCGCTGGGGCGCGGCCCTGCTGGCGGACGGCAACCTCGGCATCGGCGGGAACCCGCAGGCCCTGCTGCGGCGGGCCGCCGAACTGATCGCGCCGGACGGGCTGCTGCTGGTGGAGGTGGAACCGCAGGAGGTCGACGAGCGCGTCACCGTCCGGGTCGAGGGCCCGGACGGCCGGCTCGGGCCGCCGTTCGCCTGGGCGCGCCTCGGCGCCGGGGCCGCCGTCCGGCGGGCCCGCGGCGCCGGGCTGGTCGAGGCGGAGCGGTGGACCTCCCACGGCCGGCGCTTCCTCGCCCTGCGCAGGTGCGGCGGCGCACCCGCCCGCTGAGGCCGTCCGACCTACCGGGGTACACCCCTCGGCCGGCGCCTCACGGGAGGGGCGCG
>NZ_JAIY01000011.1:350262-360183 GCF_000710405.2 Kitasatospora sp. MBT66
ACCGGCTGCTCCTGGGTCGGCCGCTCCTGGTCCGGGGCCGGCGCGGGCACCCACTGCGGGTGCTCGCGCTCGGCCCAGCGCCGGTCCACCAGTCCGGTCCGCATCCCGCGCCGGGCCTCGGGATCGCGGACCGCCATCCGCACGTGCCCGGCGATCACCACGGCGATCGCCGCCGCGAACCAGTCGTGGACGAAGGTCGCGCCGGTCCGCCAGGCCGGCGGCGTCAGACGGACGAGCCACATCACCAGCCCCGTCCCGACGATCACCAGCATCGACCCGAGCGTCCACTGGGCGTACAGCTTCTGCCCGGCGTTGAACTTCCCCGCCGGACGGCGCGACCCACGCGCCCGTACGGCCCGCAGCCACGCCCGGTCCGCGGGAACGAACCGGCTCAGCCCGGACACGTCCGCGCGCACCGCGCGGAAGGCCAGTCCGAGCAGCAGCGGCACCGGCAGCGCGAGGCCGCACCACACGTGCACGGTGACCACCAGCCTTCGGCGGCCGACCAGTTCGGCCAGTGGCGGCAGGTAGAGGCAGCCGGCGGTGGCCAGGCAGGTCAGCATCAGCGCGGCGGTGGCGCGGTGCACCAGGCGCTCGGCCCGGGTGAAACGGAGCAGCAGGTCAGGCGGTCGGCGCATCGTCACGTCCGTTCGAGCGGCCGACCCAGGCGTCGGTGTCGTAGCCGAGTTCCTCCCAGTAGCCCGGCCGCACCGTGTCGGTGACGGTGATCCCGGAGAGCCACTTGGCCGACTTGTAGAAGTACATCGGGGCCACGTACAGCCGCACCGGGCCGCCGTGGGCGTGGGAGATCGGGGCGTCCCGGAGCTTGAGCGCGACCAGGACGTCGTCCCGCCGGGCCTGCTCCAGGGTGAGGCTCTCGGTGTACTCGCCGTCGAAGCAGCTGAACCGCACCGCCCGGGCGCCCGCCGTGACGCCGGCGGCGTCGAGCAGGTGGGCCAGCGGCACACCCTCGAAGGGGGTGTCCGGCACCCGCCAGCCGGTCACGCACTGCACGTCCCGCACGATCCGGCGCTGCGGCATCGCCCGCAGGTCGGCCAGTCGGTAGCGGCCGGGCCGTTCCACCAGCCCGTCCACGGTCAGGGTGTACGTGTCCGCGTCGCGGGTCGGCACCGAGGCGACCACCGAGTAGTACCGGAAGCCGCCTCCTCCCGGCAGCAGGCCGGTGAGGCCCGTCGGGTCCCGGCCGGCCACCGCCTCCTGGGCGCGCAGGAGGTACGGGCCGGCCGCGACTCCCGCCGCGCCGAGCCCGAGCAGGCCGAGCACCACGCGGCGGCCGACCGGAGTGCCCCGGCCCTCTTCGTTCTGTTCGCTCACACTGCCGATCCGACCAGCCGGCGGGCCGAGGGGCCAGGGTCCGCGCCCACCCGTCAGACTTTCGTCATTTCCGGCCGCCCGCCGCCACGGCTTCCCTCCGCCACGGCTGCCCGCCCCTCGACGTACTGCCGCAGCAGCGGGACCAGGAGGACGACGCACAGCGCGGTCCCGTAGGAGAGCTGCTGCGCGCTCTGCCCTCCGGTCAGGTAGAGCGCCTGCCCGGCGGCCGGGACGGCCAGCCACTCCCAGCGGCCGTCGAGGGCTACCAGTGCGACCACCAGCAGCCCGTACCACGGGTAACCGGGCGCGACCAGCAGCAGCGCGGTGCCCGTCACGAGCAGCGCGCCCTCCCAGGGCCGCTCCCGGTCGCCCCGAAGGAGCACCCGGACCACCACGATCGCCAGCACCAGCCCCGCCGCCCACGGTGCGAGGCGGTCCGACAGGACCAGGCGCAGCAGCCCGAACCGGTCGATGTGCCCCTGCTCGTAGCCCTCCTCGCGCAGGTAGCCCGGCAGGTAGCCCAGGACGGAGGTGCCGGAGGCGGCGACGTACGGCAGGTAGGAGAGGGCGAACGCGCCCAGCGCGGAGCCGAGGAGCAGGACGTCGCGGCGGGTCGGGCGGCGGGCCAGCAGGCCGGACAGCGCCCCGGGAAGGACGAGGGCCGGCAGCAGTTTGGTGGCGGTCGCGCCGCCGAGGAGGAGTCCCCCGCGAACGGCTCGGCCCCGGGCCGCGCAGCCGAGCCCGGCGACGGTGAGCAGCGCGCCGAGCGTGTCCACGTGCGCGTCGTTGACCGCCCACACGGTCACGCCGGGGAACCACCCCCACAGCGCGGCGCGCCACGGCGCCCGCCCCGTTCCCAGCAGGAGCCCGGTGGTCGCCACCGCCAGCAGTGCCCCGGCGGCCTGGACCCCGCGCACCCCGCCCCCGAAGGGGTGCACGGCGAGGAACCAGGCCTGTGCGACGGGCGGGTAGACGGTGTGCACGGCCGGCCGGTTGATGCGGGTGCAGTCCCCGGCCGCGGTCCGCCGCTCGTCCCAGCCGGTGCAGCCGTCGCCCGCCGGGAACAGCCCGGGATCGCGCAGCCGGGCCAGCGCCGGGTCGTCCGGGGTGTGCGCGTAGGGCGAGATCCCGGCGGCCTGGACCCGCCCGTCCCAGACGTAGCGGTAGGCGTCGTCGCTGGTCCGCGGCGGGGCCAGGAGTCCGACGGCGGCCACCGCGACGCTGCCCGCCAGGACCAGTGGCACCACCTGCCGGCCGGGCACCCTGCGCAGCAGCAGTACCGCGAGGGCGAAGAGCGCGACGTCAAGGAGGTACCAGCCGTGGCGCGGGAGGGCGCCGGCCTGGGCGACGGTCAGCGCCAGGGCGGTGACCAGGGCGGCAAGGGCGAGGAGGCAGCGCAGCGAGGTACGGGGGATCACGTCGGCCACCCTCCCACCGCCGGGGGCCGGCGGGCCGGGCGGCGGGGCCGCCGTTCGGATTCCGTAAGCACGTCGGAGCACCGGTCGGGCCCGTCCGGGCGCTTCGATGGACACGTGGAATCCGAACCCGCCGACTCCGGCACTCCGGCCGCCCGCCGCCGCTACGACCCGCCGCTGCCCGCTCCCCCGTCGTTCCTCCGGCGCGGGCCGTTCCGCGCGAACGCGTTCACCTCGCCGCTGCACGAGCCGCGGACGGTGGTCGTGGTGGGACGGTGGCTGGGCGCGGCCCTGCTGCTGTGCTTCCTGACCGGCCTCGTCAGCCATCTGCTCCAGGACCCGCCCGCCTGGCTCGCCCCCCACCTGCCCGCGCGCCCGGTGAACGGCTACCGCGTCACCCAGGGCCTGCACGTGATCGCCGGTCTGGCCGCGATCCCGCTGGTCGGCGCGAAGCTGTGGGCGGTCTACCCCCGGCTGTTCGAGTGGCCCCCGGCGCGCAGTGTGCTGCACGCCCTGGAGCGGCTCGGCATCGCCGTCCTGGTCGCGGCCGTCCTGCTGGAGCTGTTCACCGGTCTGCTGAACACCCTGCAGTGGTACCCGTGGCCGTTCCCGTTCCGGCAGACCCACTTCTGGCTGGGCTGGCTGGCCACCGGCGGGCTGCTGGTCCACCTGGCGGTCAAGGCGCCGCTGATCGCGGCGAACTGGTGGCGCCGGGCGGCGCCCGTGCCGGCCGGGCGCCGGGCGTTCCTCACCTCGGTGTTCGCCGCGACCGGCGCGGTCACCCTGGTCACCGCCGGACAGACCGTGCCCTGGCTGCGCGCCCTGGACCTGCTGGCACCGCGCCGCCCCGACCTCGGCGCCCAGGGCCTGCCGGTGAACCGCACCGCCGCCCAGGCCGGCACGCTCACGGTGCCGGCCGGCTGGCGCCTCGTCGTCGACGGGCCCAGGCCGTACGAACTCACCCTCGCCGAGCTCGGCGAACTCCCCCAGTACGAGGTGGAGTTGCCCATCGCGTGCGTGGAGGGCTGGAGCGCCACCGCCCGGTGGGGCGGGGTGCGGGTCTCCGACCTGCTGGCCCGGGCCGGAGCCCCGACCGGATCCGACGCCCGGGTCACCTCCCTGGAGGCCGAGGGGCCCTACCGGGTGATGGAGATGCCCGCGCAGTACGCGGACGATCCGCTCAGTCTGCTGGCCCTGCGGGTCAACGGCGAGGTGCTGACGGCGGACCACGGGTTCCCGGCGCGGATCGTCGCCCCGAACCGGCCCGGTGTCCTGCAGACCAAGTGGGTCGCCCGGATCGAGGTGGTCGCATGAGCACCGCGCTCCGCGGTCTGCTGCTGGCGGCCGGCCTCGGCCTGATCGGCTACGGCCTGTACGGGCTGCTCGGCGACCCGTACATCACCGACCCGGTCGACGTCCTGGTCTGGGGGTTCGGGGGGCTGGTGCTCCACGACGGCCTGTGGGTGCCGCTGCTGTGCCTGCTGGGCGCGTTCCTGGTGCGCGGGCCGGTACTGCGCGGCTGGCTGGTGGTCGCGGCGGCCGTCACCGCCGTCGGCCTGCCGGCCGTGCTGCGCGCCGGGGACGACGGCGGCAACCCGTCCGTGCTGCCGCTGCCGTACCTGCGCAACTGGCTGCTGGTGCTGGCCGCCACCGCCGGACTCGCGCTGCTGGTCGCGCTGGTCGGGCGGTGGCGGCGCCGGGATCCTGCCGTCGGGCGCCGGGCCCGGGCCGTCGGGTTCCGCGATCGGGCCGTCAGGCGCCGGGCACCCCGGGGAGACCGGTCGTGAGGCCGTCCAGGGCGTGCGGGCACGGGCAGTCGCGCACCACCGGGAGGCGCTCCACCGCCTTGAACAGCACGGTGCGCAGCCGGTCGACGTTGCGGGCGAACTCCTGCAGCACCTCGCCGTGGGTGACGCCCGCACCGCTCTCCACGCCCGCGTCGAGGTCGGTGACCAGGGCCACCGAGCTGTAGCAGAGCCCGAGTTCACGGGCGAGGACGGCCTCCGGGTGCCCGGTCATGCCGACCACCGACCAGCCGTTGGCGGTGAACCAGCGGGACTCCGCGCGGGTGGAGAAGCGCGGGCCCTCGATCACCACCAGGGTGCCGCCGTCGACCGGCTCCCAGGCCGCCTCCCGGGCGGCCTCCGTCGCCGCCCGCCGCCCGGCCGGGCAGTACGGGTCCGCCGTCGACACGTGCACCACCTGCGGCACCGTGCCGTCCGGCAGCGGCAGGCCGTCGTAGTAGGTCTGCGGGCGCCCCGAGGTCCGGTCGACGAACTGGTCGGGCACCAGCAGGGTGCCCGGCCCGTACTCCGGCCGCAGCCCGCCGACCGCGCAGGGCGCCAGCACCTGGCGCACGCCCAGGGTGTGCAGCGCCCACAGGTTCGCCCGGTAGTTGATCCGGTGCGGGGGGAGCCGGTGGCCCCGTCCGTGCCGCGGCAGGAACGCGACCCGGCGGCCGGCCACCTCGCCCACGAACAGCGCGTCGCTCGGCTCACCGTAGGGGGTGTCCACCCGCACCTCGGTCACGTCGTCCAGCAGCTCGTAGAGCCCGGATCCGCCGATCACGCCCACCTCGGCGGTGGGCAGGACGTCCTGGTCGACCGTCATCGCGGTCCGCCTCTCTCCTCGGGAACAGCCTCCGGGCCACTGTAGGAACGGACCGTGCCGGATCCGGACCGCCGGTCCTTACGAATCGCGAACGTCCCCCGTGCGGCGGGCGAGGAGCAGGAGCTCGCCGCCCGCGTCGCGCTCCGCCCGGGTCCCCGGTGCCGGGCCCCGCTCCCGCCGCTCGCCGTCCGGGAGGCCCAGGCGCCGCCGGAGCCGCCGCAGTGGAGCCGGCGCCCACCAGGCCCGGTGTCCCAGCAGTTTCATCGTCGACGGCACGAGCACGGCCCGGACCAGGGTCGCGTCCACCACGACGGCGATCACCAGGCCGACGCCGATCATCTGCATGAAGGCGATGGACGAGACCAGGAAGCCGCAGACGACAACCACCATCAGGAGAGCGGCACTTGTGATGATCCTTCCGGTCCGTTGCAGGCCGATCGCGACGGACTCGCCCGGATCGCCGGTGCGGTCGTAGGCCTCCTTGATCCGGGAGAGCAGGAAGACCTCGTAGTCCATCGCCAGTCCGAAGGCGATCGCCACGATCAGTACCGGGAAGTCGGCGTCGATCGCGCCGATCGGGGTGAAGCCGAACAGTTCGTGCAGACAGCCGTCCTGGAAGATCAGCTTGATCGCGCCGAACGCCGCCGAGAGCGACAGCAGGTTCAGCAGCACCGACTTGAGCGCAATGGTCACCGAGCCGAAGGCCAGGAAGAGCACCAGGGCGGAGACCACAGCGACGAACAGGGCCATCCACGGCGCCCGGGAAGCGATCATGTCGACGATGTCCACCCGGGAGGCGGGCATTCCGGTGAACCGGGTGGTGGCGGCCGCCGGCGGCGCCTGGGCCCGCAGGCCGTCCACCATGGCGCGGGCTTCCACCGACATCGGGTCCATCGAGTAGTACGCGGTGATCCGGGCCAGGTTCTCGTGGGTGTTGGTCACCGCGGCGCCCCGTACACCGGGCACCGAGTTCAACCGGGCGGCGTACTCGCCGAGCGGTCCGGTCTCGGCGCTCGCGGCGCCGGGGAGCGTGACGACGACGGTGACGGTCCTGGTCGGGTCCTGCCGGAAGTCCGTGGCGAACTCCCGGGTGACGACCCGGGCGTCCGCACCGGCGGGCAGCACCCAGTCGCCGGGGCGCGCCCAGTTGGCGCCCAGGATCGGCGCCCCCAGGCCGACCAGCAGGGCGACCACCGCGAGCGTGGTCAGCAGCGGACGGCGCATCACGGCCTTCGCCGTGCGGTACCACCGGCCCCGGCTCTCCGGCCGGGGCGCCGTGCCCCGTCCGTCCCACGGCATCGGCACCCGCCAGGAGTCGATCCGGTGGCCGGTGACCCGGAGCAGCGCGGGGAGCAGGGTCAGCGAGCCGATCACCGCGAACGCGACCACGGAGACGGCCGCATAGCCCATCGAGCTCAGGAAGCGGGACGGGAAGAGCGTCAGACCGGCGAAGGAGATGGCGACCGCGAGACCGGAGAAGGCCACCGTGCGGCCCGCGGTGGCGCTGGTGCGCTCGACGGCGGCGTCCACCGACGCTCCGGCGGCGAGCTCCTCACGGAACCGGTTGACCATGATCAGCGCGTAGTCGATGGCGAGCCCGAGCCCGAGGATGGTGATCACGTTGATCACGCTGCTGGAGACGGCGACGAAGAGGGTGAGCACGCGCAGGACCGCGAAGGACCCGAGCGCCACCACCGCGCCGACGGCCAGTGGGAGGGAGGCGGCGACGGCACTGCGGAAGACGAGCACGAGCAGCACCAGCAGCAGCGGCACCGAGAGCATCTCGGCCCGTCCGATGTCCTTCCCCGTCAGTCCGTTGACCTGCGCCGTCATCGCGGTGACGCCGCCGAACCGGACCTCCGTCCCCGGGACCTCGAAGCTGCCTTCGACGGCCTTCAGCGCCTTGACCCGCTCCTGGTCGTCCGAGGACTTGAACTGCAGCGCCACATAGGTGGCTCGGCCGTCCTTGCTGAGGAAGTCCGGGTTGCCGCCGGTGGACCAGTAGGTGTCCACCCGGGCCAGATCGGTTCGGGGCACCGCGGCCACCGCGGCCCGGATCGGTCCGGCGAGGGACGGGTCGGTGACCGGACGGTCGGCGCTGCGGTACATCACCACGACATCGTCGGCCTGCCGGCCGAGAGGTCCGGCGAGCACCTTGTCGGCCCGGGCGGACTGACTGGCCGGGTCGTCGAACCCGGCCCCGCCCGTGATGGCACCGAACACGCCGGTGCCCCAGGCGCCGGCCAGCAGGGTGAACAGGGCCGCGGCGATCAGCACCCACCGCCGGTTCGCGGCGGCGAACCTCCCGATCGACGCGATCACTTGAGCGCTCCTTCGGAGAGTGGGGAGGAGAGGGCGGTGAGGGCGGTGAGGACGCGCGCCGGGCCGCCGTGGGCCGGCGGCGGGGGCGGCGCCGCGTTCGAGGGGGCGCCGGGAGTTCGAGCCTTGGTCATGTGCCCAGCCTTCCGGCGGGGCAGGAGCGTGGGCTTCGGGCGACCGGTCGGAACAGGCGGCCGGAGGGGCCGGATCGACGGCCCGAAGAGCCGGACGGGGTGGCCGGAAGGAGGAGGCCGCCCTCCCCCTCGGGGAGGATCATGAAAGGCGCCCCTCGCCGTACAGTCCCGTCTGTGGCACGGGAATGGATCAGACGTCTCCTCAACCGCCGGTTCGGGCCGATGCGGCTGGCACTGGTGGCCTTCGGCCTGGGCTATCTGCTGCTCCTGCGGAGGCCGGCCGAGCTGGGGGCGGCGGACTGGTCCATCGGCCTGGCCGTACTGGTGCTGGCCTCGGTCGGCGGCTTCCGGCTGCTGCCCGTGGCACTCGGCCAGGCCGGGATGCTGGCGCTGGCCGAGCTGTACGCGCCGACCGTGCTGGTCGAGGTCAAGGTCGGCGCCAGCGCCGCGCTGTTCGAACTGGCGGTGCGCCGGTGGGGCCGACCGACGACGGTGGCAGCGGCGGCACTGCTGGCCGCCCAGCTGGTCTCCGCCGGTCATACCGCCGGCGGCATCGGCTCCGCCCTCTACCGGGCGGCGGTGATCGTCAGCGTCCCGGTCCTGCTGGCCGGCTACATCCGCTCGGCCGAGTCGGCGGCCCGCACCGCCCAGGAGCGCGCCCGCGAGGCCGAGCACAGCCGGGACCTCGCCGAGTGGGGCGCCCGGATGGGCGAACGGGCGGCGATCGCCCGGGAGTTGCACGACATGGTGGCGCACCATCTGGCGTCCACGGTGCTCCGGGTGGGCGTGGCGCGGCACGTCCTGCCACGGACCGACCAGCGGCTCGCCGAGGTACTGGACGACGTGCACGCCAGCGCCACCACCGCGCTCACCGACCTGCGACGGCTGCTCACCGCACTGCGGGAACCCGCCGACCAGGACCTGCCGCCCCAGCACCTGGCACCGCTGCTCGCGGAGGCCACCGGCCTGCCGGCCGCGGTGCAGGGGGTGGTGGAGCGGTCCCGGCAGGCCGGGCTGAGGATCGAGGCCGAGATCGGCCCGCGGATCTCGGAGCTGGACGCGATCCGGAGCCTGACCGTGCTGCGGCTGGTCCAGGAGGGGCTGACGAACGTGACCAAGCACGCCGGGCCGTACGCCGCCGTACGGCTCCGGGTGGGGATGGAGGAGGGGACCTTGCAGCTGGACCTGGAGAACGACCTGCCGCGACGACGCGGGCCGGACGGATCGGACGAGCTGAACGGGCCGGACGGTGCGGGCCTGCCGCAGTACGAGGGCGCCGGCTACGGGTTGCTCGGCATGCGCGAACGGGTCGCGCTGGTCGGAGGCGCCATCGACGTGGGGAAGGTCCCCGGCGGCTGGCGCCTCACCGCCAGCCTGCCCGCCTCGGCCGCCTCGGTCGCCTCGGCACCGGACCGGGGCCGACCGTGATCAGCGTGCTGATCGCCGACGACCAGCAGTTGGTGCGGGCGGGTGTGCGGATGCTCTGCGAGTCCACGGCGGACATCACGGTGGCCGGCGAGGCGGTGAACGGCGCCGAGGCACTGCGGCTGGCCGAGCGGCTCGACCCGGACGTGGTCCTGATGGACCTGCACATGCCCGGGACGGACGGCATCACGGCCACCCGGCAGATCCTGCGGGTCCGGCCCGCCACCAGGGTCGTGGTGCTGACCACCTTCGACGACGACGACCGGCTCTACCCGGCGCTCGCCGCGGGCGCCTGCGGCTTCCTGGCGAAGGACGTGTCCCCGGAGTCGGTGCTGGACTCGATCCGCCGGGCGGCCCAGGGGGAGAGCCCGTACAGCCCGAGCGTGCTGCGCAGGGTGGTGTCCCGGGCCTCCTCGGCCTGGGACACCGAGGGCGACCGGCGGCGCGACGCGGTGCACTTCACGGACCGCGAGCAGGAGGTGCTCCGACTGGTCGCGGAGGGACTCTCCAACACCGAGATCGGCGAACGGATGCACATCGGGATCACCACGGTGAAGACCCATGTGTCCAACCTGATGACCAAGACCGGCAGCCCGAACCGGGTACGGCTGGCGGTGCTGGCGATCCAGCGGGGCCTGACCGCCCCCTGACCGGCCGGCCCGCGCCGAGGAGGGGCGGGCCGG
>NZ_JAIY01000011.1:360204-383501 GCF_000710405.2 Kitasatospora sp. MBT66
GCCGCCGAGCCGTCAGGGCGCGATCGGCAGCTGCCGCTTGTGCTCGGTGAGCCGGTAGCGGCGGACGATCGCGGCGAACGCCTCCTCCGACACCGGCTTGCCCTCCAGGAAGTCGTCGATCTCGTCGTAGGTCACACCGAGCGCGTCCTCGTCCGGCAGGCCCGGCTTCAGCGTCTCCAGGTCGGCGGTCGGCGTCTTCCAGACCAGCGCGGCCGGCGCGCCCAGCGCCTCCGACACGGCGCGCACCCGGCGCTTGGTCAGCCCGGTCAGCGGCACCACGTCGGCCGCGCCGTCGCCGAACTTGGTGAAGAAGCCCGACACGGCCTCCGCCGCGTGGTCGGTGCCCACCACCAGGCCGTCGTACGCGCCGGCCACCGCGTACTGCGCGACCATCCGCTGCCGGGCCTTGATGTTGCCCTGCACGAAGTCCTCGTGGTGCGCGTCCCGGAACTGCGTCCCGCCGGCCCGTACCGCGGCCAGCGCCGCGTCGCTCGCCGCCTTCACGTCGACCGTGAGCACCCGGTCCGCGCGGATGAACTCCAGCGCGAGCTGGGCGTCCGCCTCGTCCGCCTGGGTGCCGTACGGCAGGCGCATCGCGTAGAACGTCGCCTCGTGCCCGGCCGCCCGCACCCGCTCCACCGCCAGCTGGCACAGCCGGCCGGCGGTCGTCGAGTCCACGCCGCCGCTGATCCCCAGCACCAGCGACCGCAGGCCGGTCGAGGTCAGCCGCTCCGCCAGGAACGCCACCCGCCGCTCGATCTCCACCGCCGCGTCGAACTCCGACCCCACCTGGAGTTCCCGCGCGATCTCCTGCTGCACAGCCGCCACGTCGCTCACGACCTGCTCCTCACTTTGCCCACCGGCCCCCGTTCACCGGACCGGCCCCCAACTCTAGAGGAGCCCCCCGGCCGCCCACGGCCGCCCCCGACGCTCACTCCACCCGGGCCGCCACGAGTACCGCGCACCGCTCGGCCGGGTGCGTGCCGGTGTCGACCGTCAGGTCGTATCCGATACCCCGGTGGACGGCGACCGCCTGCGCGGCGGCCATGCCCGCCGCGCGGTCGCCACGGGCTGCTTCGCGGGCGGCGGCGGTCTCCGGGGCGCAGTGGACGCCGACCCAGAGCACCTCCAGGCCGTCGAGGGCGTCGCGCCAGCGCTGCTGGGAGGCCGGGCCGCCGAGGAAGACGTCGTCGACGACGACGCGGGCTCCGGCCCGGGCCATGGCGGCGATGCCGTGGGCCCAGGCGGTGTCGAGCAGCCGGAAGGTGTCCCCGACGGTGACGGCCTCGGTGTCGACGGCGATGCCCTCGGCCCCGTCGCGCAGCCTGGCCGGCAGGGCGTCGACGAGGGTGTCGACGCTGAAGGCGAGCCATGGGCCGGGCAGGAGGTTCTGGAGGGTCCGGGCGAGGGTGGTCTTGCCGGAGCTGGAGCCCCCGTTGAGGACGATCACCTGTGTGCGCACAGGGCGCAGCCTACGGTGGGAGGGCGGCCCGGCGAGCTTGGACTCCTGGCGGGCGGATCCTCCCACGTGGCGAACCCCTCCGGTGGCGGCGGCACGACGTACCCGAGCGGCTCGCACCGGAAACGGGCGAGGCGCTCGGGTACCGCACAGTCGAAGGTGACCTGGAACTGCTTGATCGATGACATCGGCCCGCCATGGCGGCGCGCACCGCACACCGGGTCCCCCGGGCGGCCGTCGGTCGTTCCGCTTCTCGTCGGGGAGGCCCTGCGGTGTGGTCAGGTCGTGCGCTTCAGGTAGCCCTCGATCTCGTCGGCGGCGCGGGTGGCGCCGCCCGCTTCCCGGATGAGCCGCTGCGCCTCGGTTCCCCGCTCCCGCACGGCCGCGTCGGCGGCCACCTCGGTGATCGCGGCCCGCAGCAGGCTCACGTCGACCTCCGCCGGCAGCAGTACCCGGCCGAGGCCCAGTTCGGCCACCCGCGCGGTGTTGGCCGCGACGTCCGGCCAGGACGGCACTCCGAGTATCGGGCAGCCGGCGTCCAGGGACTCCAGCACGCCGCCCATGCCGCCGTGGGTGATCACCAGCCGGGCGTGCCGGAGCACTTCCAGGTGCGAGACCCAGCGGTGGACCTCGACGTTGTCCGGCAGCGGACCGAGGTCGGCCGGGTCCATCCCCCTGCCCACCGAGACGACGGCGTGCCAGGGCAACTCGGCGAAGGCGTCCACGCACAGCCGGAAGAACTCCGGATGCTTGTTGTGCACGGTCCCCATCGAGACCAGCGCCACCGGCAGGCCGCTCGCCGGGGGCTGCCACTCCCCCAGGAAGGCGCGCTCCGTGAGGCACGGCCCGACGAAGGCGAAGCGCTCGTCGAAGCTCTCGCCGTACGGCTGGAAGAACCGCGGCACGTGGACGAGGTTGAGGCTCTCGGTGCGCATCATGAACTCGTGCACCGGCTCGTCGACGCCGTACGAGGCCAGCAACTCGGCCATCCGGACGCCGAATTCGACCATCACCTCCTCGGTGAGCGGGACTGCGCCGTCCGCCTCCATCATCTGCTGCACGAAGGAGTAGGTGTCGTTGGAGGCGAAGAACGGCGTCGACTGGACGGCCGGGATCCCCCAGGTGTGGGCCAGCACCCGGCCGGACTGGAAGGCCACGGCGTCGTAGACCACCGCGTCGGGCCTGGCATCGTCGAACCGTTCCTGGACCGCGCGCAGGATGGCGATGTTCTCGTCCAGGAAGATCAGCGGGGTGCGCCCGTTCTCGGGACCGCCCACGCTGTCCAGCGGCTGGGTGGAGTCGTAGCGCAGGTGTTCGGCGCCGACCTCGGCCAGGGCCTCGGCGAACTCGTCGACGGCCACGTAGGTGACCCGGTGCCCGCGGCGTACCAGTTCACCGACGACCGCCAGAGTGGGGAAGACATGGCCGTGGGCCGGGATGTTGACCATCAGGATGTGGCTCACTGCTACTCCGTCGGTGTCGGGAGGAGGGAAGAAGGAAGAGGCAAGCGCGATGCGGGAAGGGGGAAGGGGGAAGGGGCGCGGCAGGCCGCGCGGCTCAACTGGGGTCCTGGCCCGGGCCGGCCTCGGACTGCTGCGCGGACTGCTGCTCGGCGACCCACTGGGCGCCCGCGATCTCCTCGGCGCTCAGCTGCCGTCGCGGGATCCAGGCGGGAACGGTGCCCTCCTCGTTGCGGCCTTTGTCGAGGATCGCCAGGTTGTGGTAGAAGTGCGCGCCGGCCAGCGTCCGGTCGGTCCCGCTCGGGCGGTACGCGGTCGGCGGCTCGTGCTCCTCGTGGTTGAGGCCGTCGAGCAGTTGCTTGAGGAATCCCATGCTGGTGGTCGGGTCGCCGAGCCGCTCCGAACTGCCGCCGTAGCCCGGCCAGTACGAGGTCTGCAGGTCCTCGATCACATAGAGCCCGCCCGGAACCACGTGTGGGAAGAGCGCGCCGAAGGCGGCGATGACGTCCGGGCAGTAGTGGCTGCCGTCGTCGATGACGATGTCGATCGGTCCGATCCGCTCGGCCAGCGCGGTGAGGAAGGCCGGGTCCGCCTGGTCGCCCTGGACGGTGTGGATCCGCTGCTCGCGCAGCGCCGTCTTGTCGTAGACGTCGACCCCGTAGACGAGACCCCGCCGGAAGAACCGCTTCCACATCCGCAGCGAGCCACCGCCCGCCGCCGGATCGGCGTAACCGCCGATCCCCAGCTCCAGGACGGTGAGCGGCCGGTCCCGCAGCGGGGCGAAGTGCCGGGCGTAGTGCTCGGTGTAGTAGTGCAGCCCCCACTTGTCCGACCCGTGGCGCAGCGACAACTCGGCCAGGTCGAGCGGCTGTTCCACCAGGCCGCGGAGCAGTTGCTGGACGACCGGGAAGGCCGGCAGTACGTGCATCAGCCGAGCCGGGTCCTCGATGCCGTGCCAGGTGATCCTGGGCGTGCGGTTGCCTGCGGTGTGCCGGGCGCCGAAGACGGCGCGGGCCAGGTCGAGCAGGTCCAGCTCGACGGTGGCGCTGGGCTCGTCGGCCGGCCCGGTGCGGTGCTCGGCCTTGGGGCCGGTCAGCAGGTGGTGCCGGAGCACCTGGCCGTCGAAGGCGAGCGCGAACTCCACCACCGCGGCTGCGGCCGCGAGTTGCTCGCTCAGGTCGGCCCGGCCGGCCAGTTCGTCCACCAGGTCGGCGGCCGTCTGCTCGGCGCCCGCCGACCTGATCACCGCCGCAAGCTGCGCCTCGGGCCCGTCCGCCGCCAGGATCAGGGCGCGGATCCGGCGCAGGCCGGTCTCGTGCGGGTCCGAGTCGTGGTCCGACGGGCCGTTCTCGTGCTGTCCGTTCTCGTGCTGTCCGGTGAGGGCGGTCATGCGTGAGCCTTTCCACGAGGGAGTCGAGAGGACGGGGAACGGATCGGGGCTGCTTCCGGGCCGGGGTGACGCCTCGGTCATCGCCGGAGTCGGCGCAAGTGGCGGCGGTCACAACAGGGCCGGGGCGCCGGAGAGGTCGATGCCGAGGCCGTAGGCGGTGGTCAGGATCTCCGACTGACCACCGGACCGGGTTTGCACGGAGACTTGTTCGAACCACCCCTGCACGGACCGGGAGGTCCGGTACAGCTCCAGGCCGTGCAGCTCGGCCCCGACGCCGCCGCCGAAACAGGTACCCCGAACTCCTGACAGCTCCTGTGCCGCGGCGTGAAGGAGGGGTTGGTGGTGCGGACCGTGCGTGGTGCGGCAGAAGTGGGCACGACAGGACAGTACGCAGAATAGGGCGTCCGACCGGAGGTTCGGGAGCCTGTCTCGTGACGCGATATCGATACGCTATCCGGGTCTGAAAAAATGGCCGATAGCACACCATCGGCATGCATTGTCCGCCCTCGGAAATGATTTGATTTCGGCCTGTCCGCCCGGGCGGGGCCCACGGGGAAGTTCAGGGAACAGTGCGCGCCACCTTCTTCTCGGACTCGTGGAATTCCGGGAGAACGCGGGGTGGCCATGCCCCGACGCTCAGCACACCGAGGGAGTGCGCCCGGGAGACCAGGGCGGGCCGGTTCGCGGCCTGGAAATGGCGCATCATCAGCCCGATGCGGTACTCGATGCCCTGCCGGCTCAGATAGAGCGATGCCGCCAGCCGTGCGGTCGAGGTGCCGATCGCGACGCCTTCCAGAATGCGGACGTCCACGGCGGTCAGCCGCCGAACGTCCGCACCGCCGGCAAGGTGCCCGCCCGTCGGACGGGCGTCGTCGGCGGGCTCGGACCGCGTCGGCCGCGGCGCGGGCTTGATCTCCTCGGAGGTCGCTGCCGGTGTCACTCCTCGGTCTTCCTTTCCTGTCGTCCGTGGTCTCAGGCCCGAAGCGTGCCGGCGAGGTGCTCGCGGAGCATGTTGGTCACCTCGTCCGCCCGGTCGCTGAGGTAGAAGTGCCCGCCGGGGAAGACCTTGAGGTCGAAGGCCGCCGTCGTGCGGTCGCGCCAGCGCCCGGCCTCGGGGACCGGGGTCCAGCGGTCCCGGTCCCCGACCACGGCGGTGACCGGGCAGTCGACCGCGGCGTCGCGGTCGGCCCGGTAGGCCCCCAGGGCCCGGTAGTCGCCGCGCAGCGCGGGCAGCACCATCCCCAGCAACTCCTCGTCCTCCAGGAGCCGGGCGTCGGTGCCGCTCATCGCTCTGACCTCGGCCACGATGCCCTCGTCGTCGAGTGGGTGGGCGAGCTCGGGCCCGTCCGCGGACGGCCCCTTCCGACCGGAGACGAAGAGATGGTCGATCCGACCGCCCGCGCGCTCGATCCGCCGGGCCACCTCGAAGGCGACCAGCGCGCCCATGCTGTGCCCGAAGAGAGTCAGGGGGAGGTCGTCCCAGCGGCGCAGCGCTTCGGCCACTTCGTCGGCCGTGCGGTGCAGGTCCTGGACCCCGGGTTCCTCCCGGCGGTCCTGCCTGCCGGGGTACTGCACGGCCAGGAGGTCGACCGGGCCGCACAGCGCGGCGGACACCGGGAAGTAGAAACTCGCCGAGCCGCCGGCGTGCGGAAAGCAGACCAGTCGGCGCGTGGCTGTCGGCGAGGGATGGAAGCGGCGGCACCACAGGTCGCTGCCCAAGGAGAGGGAGGTCATGTCGGCCTTTCATTCCTTTCGAGAAATCCGCGCGGTGCCTGCGGGCGGGGTGTGGTGACCACGTGGGGCACCCTCGGCAACGGTGGCCGACTGGTACTTGCTGATACGGGAATCTCCGATCGACGGCGCTCGGCGAGTCACGAGCGCGGCATATGACAGCCTGCCATGTCCATCGGAATATCAGCAAGTACGCATCGGACCGCACCCGACCGCTCATGTCCGGTTCGATTCCGGCTGTTTCGCCAGCGAATGGTGGGAACGTTGTGGTGCGGAGCACGGGTACCCGGTGGAACAGTGGAGCAAGCCCGATCAGGTGCTGCGCCGGGGCTCCCCGTCCGGAGAGCGGCGGCGCCGGGCGCCGGCCTGTCCCGACTGCCGTGACGGTGCCGCGCAGCGTAAACCCGGCATGAGCGCAAGACCTGTGCTCTAGGAATACACCTAGACACGACAGGACCGCGTTGACCCGCACAAGGCCACCCAAGACGCTGGTGGCAGTCTTGCCCACCGATCGTGCGAGGAAGAGGACTCCCTTGAACTTCCTGTTGCTGGGCCCGCTTTCGGTCCGGTTGGACGCACGTGAGGTGCACGTGTCGGCGCCGAGGCAGCGCGTGGTCATGGCGGCGCTCCTGCTCAACGCCAACCGGGTGATCTCGGTGGACCGGATCGCCGAGTACGTCTGGGACGACGCCCCGCCGCCGAGTGCCGCCGCGACCGTCCGCACCTATGTGATGCGCCTGCGGCAGTCGCTGGGCGAGCACGCCTCCGCCCGGATCCTCACCCGGGCGCCCGGTTACCTCCTCGAACTCGGCGAGCACGAGAGCGATCTCGGACAGTTCACGGCCCACCGCCGGCGCGCCGCGGAGCTGGCCGAGCGCGGAGACCTGGAGGGCTCCTCCGCCGAGCTGGCCGAGGCGCTCGCCCTGTGGCGCGAGGAGCCGCTGGTCGACATCCCGTCGCGGATGCTGCGCGATGTGGAGGGCCGCTACCTCCAGGAGCTCCGCCTGCAGACCACGGAGCTGCGGTTCGACGCGGAGCTGTCGCTGCTGCGGCACGCCGAGGTCGTGCCGGAGCTGACGCGGCTGGTGCGCAAGCACCCCCTGCGGGAGGCACTGGTGGGCAAACTGATGCTGGCGCTGTTCCGCTCGGGACGGCAGTCGGAGGCCCTGGACCTCTACCGGCGCACCCGGGTGCTGCTCGTCGAGCAGCTCGGCGCCGAGCCGGGCGCCGAACTGCGGGCGGTCCACCGGAGCATCCTCGCGGCCCACGACCGGCCCCGTACGCCCGACCCGCTGAAGCAGCCCGCGACGGCCCCGGAGGCGGCCGTCGCGACGGTGCCGCCCACCGCCTGGGAAAGGTCCTGCTGGCCGAGTCCGGCGCAGCTCCCCTCGGTCCCGCTGCCGCTGGCGGCCCGTTCCGGTGCGCTGGCGCGGCTGCAGCACTTCCTCACGGCCGGCACGATGCCGGCGGGCATGGTGGCGACGGCTGTGGTAACCGGCCGGGGCGGTGTCGGCAAGAGCGCGCTGGCCCTGCACGCGGCGCACGCCGTGCGCGGCTCCTCGGTGCACGGCCAGCTCTACGCGGACCTCGGCGGAGCCGCGCGGCCGCTGACCGCCCGGGCGGTGCTGCCGCGGTTCCTGGCGGACCTCGGTGTGCCCCGGGACGAGATACCCGAGGAGGAGTCGGAACGGGCGAGCCTCTACCGCTCGCTCACCGCGGGCCGCCGGCTGCTGGTGGTCCTCGACAACGCCTCCAGCACCGCGCAGGTGCGGCCGCTGATACCCGGCAGCGGGGGCAGCAGGCTGCTGGTGACCAGCCGACGGCGGCTGGCCGATCTGGAGGGGGCGCGCACCCTTCTGCTCGACCCGCTGGACGACGCCGGGTCGCTGGAACTGCTGGGCAACATCGTCGGCCCGGCCAGGATCGGCGCCGAACCGCGGGCGGCCCGTTCGGTGCTGACGGTCTGCGCGGGCCTGCCGCTGGCGATCCGGATCGCCGGGACCCGGCTGCTGGAGCGCCCGCACTGGAGCATCGGGCACTTCGCCCGCCGGCTCACGGAGGCCCCGCGGCTGCTGGACGAACTGTTCGCGGGCGACCTCGGTGTCCGGCCCTCCCTCGACGCCGACCACGGCGGGCTCCGGCGGACGGCTCCGGCCGAGGCCGGCCCGGCGGCGGTCGACCCGGCCGAGGTGTTCACCGCGCTGGGGGCCGCCGGAGCGCGTTCGGTCTCCAGCAGCCGGGTCGCGGTGATGCTCGGCTGCCCCGAGGCACAGGCCGAGGAGGCCCTGGACGCCCTGGTCGAGGCGAACCTGCTGGGTGCGCCGGCGGAGGGGCGCTACCGGCTGGACGCGCTGCTGCAGGCGTACGCCCTCGAGCAGGCGCAGGCGGCCGCCGTGAGCCGGCACGACCACCCGTACAGGCGCGCCGGGTGACCGCGCCGGCGGCCCGGCGACGGGCGCCCGGGGCCCGGCCCACATCGCCCGGGCACTCTCCCGCTGACCACTTTCACGCCGATTCTTTCCGCCCCGATCCGCTTCGCTCCGATCCCCTTCGAGAGGACCCCCTCGCCATGGCCGACCAGACAACAGCCACCGACGACCTGCTCGCCTACGTCCGGGAAGTCTCCCTCCGTGACGACGACCTGCTGAGGGAGCTGCGGGAGACCACCGCGGACCTGCCCGGCGGGACCGCCATGCAGGTGATGGCGGAGGAGGGCCAACTGCTGTCCCTGCTGGTCGGGTTGACGGGGGCACGGGCGGTGCTGGAGATCGGCACCTTCACCGGCTACAGCACCCTGTGCATGGCCCGGGCGCTCCCCGCCGACGGAGTGCTGGTGTCCTGCGACATCGAGGACCGGTGGCCGGCCATCGGCGCCGACTTCTGGAAGCGCGACGGGGTCGACTCCCGGATCGACCTGCGGATCGGCGACGCCTCCGCCACCCTGGACGCGCTGCTGGCCGAACGCGGGCCGGCGAGCTTCGACCTGGTGTTCGTCGACGCGGACAAGACCAACTACGTCTCCTACTACGAGAGTTCGCTGGCACTGCTGCGCTCCGGCGGCCTGATCGTGGTCGACAACACCCTCTTCTTCGGCCGGGTCGCCGATCCGGCCGCGACGGACCCGGACACCGCCGGGGTCCGGGCCCTGAACCGACTGCTGCACCAGGACCCCCGGGTGGAGCTGTCGCTGCTGGTGATGGCCGACGGGATCACACTCGTCCGCAAGCGCTGAGGGCGGCTGGCCGGAGCCCGGGAGCGCCGGACCGCCGCGGCGGTCAACGACGTTCCCGGGCTCCTTTCCGGCACGTTCAGCTCCCCGGCACGCCGCCCAGGTCCGGCACATCCAGGTCCGGCACGCCCAGGTCCGGCACGCCCAGGTCGACCGCGTCCACGGTGACGACGGTGGACACCACGCGCGGGCCGGGGACCAGGTGCAGACGCTGGAGCCCGGAGTCCTCCGGAGCCGGTGCGAGGACGGCGGCACACGGGCACGGGGCTTCGTCCAGGCCCTCGAAGCCCGCGAACCGATAGGCGATCTCCATCATCCGGTTGCGTTCGGTCTCCCGGAAGTCGGCGACCAGGTGGACTCCGGACCGGGCGGCGGAGTCGGCCAGCCAGTTCAGCAGGGTCGCGCCGGCGCCGTAGGCGACGACCCGGCAGGAGGTGGCGAGCAGCTTGAGGTGCCACAGGCCCGGGTGCCGCTCCAGCAGCAGGACGCCGACCGCACCGTGCGGGCCGAACCGGTCGGTGAGGGTGACCACCAGGACCTCGTGCCGGGGGTCGGTGATCAGGCCCCTCAGCACCGCGTCCGGGTAGTGGACCCCGGTCGCGTTCATCTGGCTGGTGCGCAGGGTGAGTTCCTCGACCCGGGACAGCTCCTCGCCGGTGGCCCGGCCGATGCGCATCCGCAGGTCCAGGGAGCGCAGGAACTCCTCGTCGGGGCCGGGGGCGGCCGCCCGCTCGGCCTCGCGGAGGAAGCCCGCCTGGTACATCTCGCGACGCCGCCGGGAGTCGACGGTGCTGGTCGCGGGGGTGAACTCGGCGAGTCCGGGGAGGGCGAGGACCTCCTCGGCCGGGTAGCACCGGACGTCGGGCAGGTGGAAGGCCACCTCGGCGCGCTCGGCGGGCCGGTCGTCGACGAAGGCGACGGTCGTGAGCGCGAAGTTCAGCCGGTCGGCGATCCGGCGCACCGACTCGGACTTGGCGCCCCACCCGATCTCCGGCAGCACGAAGTACTCGGCCAGGCCGAACGCCTCCAGCCGGGCCCAGGCGTGCTCGTGGTCGTTGCGGCTGGCGACGGACTGCAGGATCCCCCGGGAGTCGAGCTCCATCACCACCTTGCGCACCTCGTCCGGCAGGTGCACCTCGCCGTCCTCCAGCAGCGTGCCCTGCCAGAGGGTGTCGTCCAGGTCCCAGACCAGGCACTTGACGGTGTCGGCCATGTCGTCCTTCCTCGTCCTCTCGGCCGCGGGCCCGCTCACGGTGCCCCCGCGGTGGCGAGGGCGTGCTGCGCCAGCATCAGCCGGCACAGCTCGTTGCTGCCCTCGATGATCTCCATCAGCTTGGCGTCCCGGTACGCCCGGGCCACCGTGTGCCCGTCCCGGGACCCGGCCGAGGCCAGTACCTGGACGGCCGTCGCCGCGCCCCGCGCGGCCTGGGTCGCGCCCACGTGCTTGGCCAGTACGGTCGCCACCACCTGGTCCGGCGACCCCTCGTCCCAGCAGCGGCTGGCGTGCTCGCAGGCCCGCGTGGCCACCTGCTCCGCCGTGTAGAGGTCGGCGAGGTGTCCGGCGACGAGCTGGTGCTCCGCGAGCGGCCGGCCGAACTGCTCCCGTCCGGCGGCGTGTGCGGTGGCCGCCGCCAGACAGGCCCGCAGGATGCCGACGCACCCCCAGGCGACGGACATCCGCCCGTAGGCCAGCGCGGTCGTCACCAGCAGGGCGGGCGGCAGCCCGTGACCGCCCAGGACGCTGTCGGCCGGCAGCCGCACCCCGTCGAGGTGGACGTCGGCGTGCCCGGCCGCGCGGCAGCCGAGCGGGTCGGCGATCCGCTCGATCCGGACGCCGGGCGTGTCGGCGGGCACCACGACGGCCACCGCGCCGTCCTCGTAGCGGCCGACGACGACCAGCAGGTCGGCGTAGTGGGCGGCGGTCACCCACTTCTTGTGCCCGTCGACGACGACCGCGTCGCCGTCCCGGCGGACGGTCGTCGTCATCGCCGAGAGGTCGCTGCCGGCACCGGGCTCGCTGAAGCCGACCGCCGCCAGTGCGCCGCCGGTCAGCCGGGGAAGGTGGGCGGCCGCCTGCTCGGCGGTGCCCAGGCGCTGGATGGTCCAGGCCGCCATGCCCTGGGAGGTCATCACGCTGCGCAGCGAGCTGCACAGCCCGCCCACATGGGCGGTGTACGCGCCGCTGTCCGTGCTGCTGAGCCCCCAGCCGCCGTACTGCTCCGGGACTTCGGCGCACAACCGGCCCTCGGCGCCGAGTTCGCGGAGCAGGGCCCGCGGGATCAGGCCGCTCCGGTCCCACTCCCCCGCCAGGTCGCCGACCCGCAGGGTGACGGAGGTCATGGCACCGCGCAGGTCCTCACCCATTCAGGCCCCCGGCGGCGGGCACCCGGAGCCGGTCCACCAGCTCCGCCATCCGCCGGACGGTGCGGAAGTTGTCCAGCCGCAGGTCCGCGCCGCGGACGGCGATGGCGTAGGTCTGCTCCAGGTGCACCACCACCTGCATGGCGAACAGGGACGACAGGCCACCGGCGTCGAACAGGTCGGTGTCGGCGTCCCAGGCGGTTCCGGTACGTGCTTCCAGGAAGCCCAGCAGTTCCTTCTCCAGGTCGTGGGTGTTGGGCGTGTTCGCTGTGGTCATGGCCTTCTCCTCGTCGGGGTGATCGGGTGCGGTGCTCGGCTCGGGCGCGGTGCTCGGCTCGGGCACGGTGCTCAGCCGTAGTCGTAGAAGCCGCGCCCGGACTTGCGGCCCAGCCGCCCCTCGCTGACCAGCCGGAGCAGCAGTTCGGTGGGGCGGCAGCCGTCGTCGCCGGTGCGTTCGTGGAGGACGGTGAGGGAGTCGACAAGGTTGTCGATGCCGATCAGGTCCGCGGTGCGCAGCGGGCCGGTGGGGTGTCCCAGGCAGCCCTGCATCAGGGCGTCGACGTCCTCGGCGGTCGCCGTGCCCTCCTCCACGACCCGGGCCGCGTCGTTGATCATCGGGTGCAGGATGCGGCTGGTCACGAAGCCGGGTGCGTCCCGGACGACCACCGCGCGCCGCCGCAGGGTCGTCAGCAGGGCCGCCACGGCGGCCATCGCGGCGTCCCCGGTCCGGGCGCCGCGGACCACTTCGGCGGTGCCGATCAGGTAGGGCGGGTTCATGAAGTGGGTGCCGACCAGTTCCTCCGGCCGCTCCAGGGCCCCGGCCAGTTCGTCGACGGGGATGGAGGAGGTGTTGGTGATCAGCAGGGTTCCGGGCCGGACCAGTCCGGAGACCTCGGACAGCACCGCGGCCTTGATCGCGGCGTTCTCGGTGACCGCCTCCACCACGGCGGTGGCTCCGGCGGCGGCCTTGAGCGAGGTGCCGGTGGCCAGGGTGCCGAGGGCCGTCCCGGCCGGCAGGGCGCCCATCAGCTCGGCCAGCCGGAGTTCGCCGTCGATCAGGCCCGAGGCCCGGTCGAGCCGTTCCCGGTCGATGTCGACCAGGTGGACCGGCAGGCCGTGCCCGAGGGCGAGGACGGTGATTCCGACGCCCATCACCCCGGCTCCCAGCACGGTGAGGGCGGGTCGTGCGGGGGGATCGTCGTACGGGGCCGCGGTCAACGGGTTCTCCTTCGTCTTCACAGGTCGTCGGGGGTACGGAGGGTGCTGCGGAGGGTGGCGCCGAGCCAGTCGGCGACGGCGTCACCGGTGGTCGCGACATGCTCTTCCATGATCGAGAAGTGGTCGCCGGGAACATCGACGACGGTGTCGGCGCCGTCCCAGGTCGAGCGCCAGTCACCGGCCTCGGCGGACGGGCGGCCGAGCGGGGTGGAGGCGCGGACCAGCAGCAGCGGGGCAGCGACCGCCGAGGGTTTCCAGTCGTCGAGCAGACGGAAGTAGCCGCCCATCGCGGTCAGCCGGGCGCCGTCCATCGGGGCCGCCCGGTCCTCGCGGGCGAACATGCCGCCCAGCAGGACGTCGTTGAACTGGGTGATGCCCCGGTTGTCGGAGAGGTAGGTGTCCAGCAGCACCACGGCCGCCGGGCCCTCGCCGCGCCGCTCCAGCTCGGCGGCCACCCCGTGGGCGAGCGTGCCGCCGGAGGAGGAGCCGGCCAGGACGAGCGTCCGTCCGGGCAGTTCCCGGAGCAGTGTCGTCGCCTGGAAGTCCAGCAGGGCCGCCATGTCGGCGGGCAGTTCCTCCTCGGGGGTGAATCCGGGGGCGTCCAGGGCGGCGACCGCGTAACGGTCCCGGAAGCGGGAGGCGAAGCGGGCGTACTGGTGGGCGCCGCCGAGAGCCACGATGGAGCCGAAGCAGACGAGCACGGGGGCGTCGGCGCGCTCGTTGAGGCGCAGCAGTCGCGGGCCGGTGCCGGCGGCCGCGAGGTCGCCGCCGCTGTGGAAGGCCGGGCGCAGGACGGAGGCGTTCTTGAGCAGGGCGATGCCCTCGTCGATCCGCCCGAGCACGCAGGCCCGGCGGAACAGCACGCTCACCGGGTCGGTGTCGGCGGCGTCGGCGGCGGTGCCGGGTACGGCGGCTGCGGGTGCGTCGGCTCCGGGTGCGGGTGCCGTTCCGGGCCGGGGGGTGTCCTCCGCCCGGGCCTCGGTGGCGAGGCGCGTCGCGAGCGCGGCGGGGGTGCCGCTGTCGAAGACGGCGGAGGGCCGCAACCGCAGTCCGGTGGCGGCGGCCAGCCGGTTGCGGAGCTCGACCGCGGTCAACGAGTCGAACCCGACGGAGAGGAAGGGCACCGTCGCGGACAGCGCCCCGGAGTCGGTGTGGCCGAGGACCTCGGCGGCCTGGGCGAGGACGAGTTCGCGCAGGACGAGTTCGCGTTCCTGGTCGTCGGCGGCGGCAGCCAGCCGGCGCCGCAGCGCTGCGGCGGCGGTCGGCGTGCTCTGCGCTCCGGTCGTCGCGACCGGGCTGCGCCGGACCAGGGAGCGCAGCATCGGGTGCACCGGGTCGTCGCCGCGCGCGGTGAGGTCGAGGTGGGCCAGCACCACGGGGCTCCCGTCCCCCGGCGAGGCGGCGTCCGCGGCGCACACGGCGTCCAGCAGGGCCATGGCCTCCTCGTCGGAGAGGCCGCGGGCGCCGCGCCGGTCGATGCGCCGCCGGTCGGGGCCGTCGAGCTCCGCCGTCATCCCGCTCACCCGCTCCCAGGGGCCCCAGGCCAGGGACAGGCCGGGGAGTCCGAGCCGTCGGCGTTCCGCGACCAGGGCGTCGAGCGCGGCGTTGGCGGCCGAGTAGGCCGCCTGGCCGGGGCTGCCCAGCACGCCCGCGGCGGAGGAGAACACGACGAACGCGGAGAGGTCCGCTCCGCGCGTCAGCTCGTCGAGGTGGCGGGCGGCGTCGAACTTGGGCTGCAGGACGGCGGCCATCCGCTCCCCCGTCAGCCCGTCCAGCAGACCGTCGTCGAGTACTCCGGCGGTGTGGACCACAGCACACAGGGGACGGCTTTCGGGGACGGCCGCCAGGGCGGCGGCCAGGGCCTGACGGTCGGACACATCGCAGCTGAAGGACGTCAGTTCGGCACCGGCCTCGGCCAGCTCCGCCGTCAGCTCCGGTATGCCGGGGGCCTCGGCGCCGCGGCGGCTCAGCACGAGGAGGTGGCGTACCCCGTGCGCGGCGACCAGGTGGCGCGCCAGGACGGCCGCGAGGGAGCCGCCGCCGCTCACCAGTACCGTCCCCTCGGCGGGCCCGAACGGGCCGGCCGGCCGGGTCGTGGAAGGGGGCGCGACGGTCGCAGCAGTGGTGGCCGGCGGCCGTACCAGTCGGGGCGCGTACAGGACGCCGCCGCGCAGGGTCGCCTGCGGCTCGCCCGTGGCGAGGAGGTCGGTGAGCGCGTCGCCGAGACCGTCCGGGTCCGGCCCTTCGGTGTCCAGCAGCACGAACCGGTCGGGGTGTTCCAGCTGAGCGGCCCTCAGCAGGCCCCAGACGGCCGCAGCGCCGAGGTCGGCCGGCTGCGGCTGGGCACCGAGCGGGCCGGTCGCCCCCCGGGTGAGCACCACCAGGGGCGTACGGGCGGTGCTGTCGTCGGCCAGGTGGGCCTGGAGACGGTCCAGGACCTCGGCCGCGACCGCGTGCACCACTGCGGGGTCCGCGTTCCCGGTCACGGTGGCGGCGGACGGGGGGCAGGTCATCAGCAGCGCGTCGGGTGTCCCGGACAGCGGATCGGCGGGGAAACCGGCCGGCAGCAGCCGCTCGTCCCGCGGGCCGAGCAGGCCCCAGCGGGTGACCGGGCGCGGGCCGGGCCCGGCGGTGACCGGCGTCCAGCCGACGTGGAAGACGGAGCCGGCGGACGCCCGCAGTGCGGCGGTGGACGCCGTGCGCAGGGTGAGCGAGCCGACCGTCGCCACGGTGCGCCCCGAGGGATCGGTGATCCGCGCGGTGACGGCATCGGGACCGTCGGGGCGCAGCCGGACGCGCAGAACCGGCGCGTCGGAGGCCCCGATCGCGACGCGCTGCCAGGAGAACGGCAGGGGGACGCCGTCGGCGGACTCCGCGGTCGCGGCGCCTTCGCGCAGACCGGTCGTCTGGAGGGCGGCGTCCAGGAGGGCCGGGTGCACTCCGAAGCCGTCCGCTCCGGTGCCGGGGAGGCCGTCGGGCCGGGCCACTTCGGCGTGGATCGCGTCCGGGGTGCGCCACGCGGCGCGCAGGCCCCGGAACGCCGGGCCGTAGGCGACGCCGCGGGCTTCGAGCAGCCCGTACAGTTCCTCCACGTCCAGGGGGACGGCGTCGGACGGGGGCCACGTACCGGCCGTCTCGGCCGGATCGGCTGTGTCGTCCGTGGCGTTCCGGTCGGCCGTGGCATTCCGGTCGGCCGTGTCGTCCCGGTCGGCCGAGGGGTCCAGCGGGCCGACCGTGCCGGTCGCGTGCCGGGTCCAGGGCCGGTCCGCGGCACCGGGGGTGGCCTCGGGCCGGGAGTGGAACTCCACCGGACGCCGCCTCGTGCCGTCCTCGGCACCCACCCGTACCCGCAGTTGTACGGCGTGGTCGTCGGCGGCGTCGCCGGGCAGCAGCAGCGGGGCGGCGAGGGTCAGTTCCTCCACGAGAGCGCAGCCGAGGCGGCGGCCGACGTGCGCGGCCAGCTCCACGAGGGCCGCGCCGGGCAGGATCACGGCTCCGGCCACGGCGTGGTCGACGAGCCAGGGGTGAGTAGTCAGGGAGAGCCGGCCGGTGAACAGGGTGCCCGCGTCGTCGGGCAGTTCGACCGCGGCGCCGAGCAGCGGGTGGTCCACGGCGGACTGGCCGACAGACGCCTGATCGTGGTCCGCCGGCAGGGCGTCGAGCCAGTAGCGGCGTCGCTGGAAGGCGTACGTGGGCAGGTCCACGCGCCGGGCGCCGGTTCCCGCGAACAGCCGCTCCCAGTCGACGCGCAGGCCCCGGACGTGTGCCTCGGCGAGGGCGAGCTGTAGCCGGCGGAGCCCTCCGGCCCCGCGCCGCAGGGTGTCGAGCACCAGCGTCTCCGGGGCGCCCGCGTCGGCGGCCGTGTCCTCGATCGCGTACATCAGGGCGGGCTGGGGGCCGGCCTCGATGAACACGCGGTGCCCGGCCGCGAGGAGCGAGCGGGTCGCCCGCCCGAACTCGACGCCCTGCCGGATGTTGCGGTACCAGTACTCGGCGTCCAGGGCCTTCGTGTCCAGCAGGTCGCCGGTCACGCCGGAGTAGTAGGGCACCGAACCCGAGCGGGGGGTGATGCCGTCCAGATCCGAGAGCAACCGCTCGCGGATCTCCTCCACCTGCGAGGAGTGCGACGCGAAGTCGACTTCGATGCGACTCGCCCACACTCCTTCCTCCAGGAGTAACTCCACCAGCGCCGTGACGGCGTCCGCGTCGCCCGACACCACGGTCGACGACGGGCCGTTGACCGCCGCGACCGACAGCCGCTCCCCCCACGGGGCGATCCGCTCCCGCGCGGCGTCCACCGGCAGCGGCACCGAAGCCATACCGCCACGGCCCGCCAGCACCCCCACCGCACGGGACCGGAGCGCGGCCACCCGGGCCCCGTCGTCGAGACTCAGGCCGCCGGCCACGCAGGCGGCAGCGATCTCGCCCTGGGAATGGCCGACCACGGCGTCCGGGACGACGCCGAAGGAACGCCACACCTCCGCCAGCGACACCATCACCGCCCAGAGCACCGGCTGCACCACGTCGACCCGCGCCAACAGCGCCTCCGAACCCAGCGCCTCCGCCAACGACCAGTCGACGTAAGGCGCCAGAGCCCGTTCGCACTCCGCCATCCGCTCCGCAAAAACCTCCGACCCGGACAGCAGCCCCAGGGCCATCCCCACCCACTGCGAACCCTGACCCGGGAACACCAGCACCGAACGGCCCGGGAGCAGCCCGCTGCCGACGGCCACGCTCTTCGAGCCCACGCCCCGCGACAGGGCGGCGACACCGGCCAGCAGTTCGTCCCGGTCCGCCCCCACCACCACCGCACGCTCCGCGAACCGCGAACGTCCGACCGCCAGCGAATGACCGACGTCCAGCACGCTCAGGCCCGGTTCCGCCACCACTCGCTCGTGCAGCGCCGCCGCCTGGGCGCGCAGCGCGTCCGGCGTGCGCGCCGACAGGATCCAGGGGACGGTGGCGAGCGCAGGTTCCGACGTGGCGGGCCGGTCGACCGGCTTGTCGGTGGCGGCCGTCGCGTCGGTCGGCGCAGTCAGGGTCGGCGCGGTCGCGTCGACCGGCCCGGCGACGGCCTGTTCGAGGATCACGTGGGCATTGGTCCCGCTGGCACCGAAGGAGGACACCCCGACCCGGCGCGGCCGTCCCGTCTCCGGCCAGGGGGCGGCCTCGGCGAGCAGGGAGACAGCTCCCTCGCTCCAGTCGACACGGGGCGAGGGGCGGTCGACGTGCAGAGTGCGCGGCATCACGCCGTGCCGCATCGCCAGCACCGACTTGATCACCCCGCCGACGCCCGCGGCGGCCTGGGTGTGGGACAGGTTGGACTTCAACGACCCCAGCCGCAACGGACGCCCGGCGGGCCGGTCCTGACCGTACGTGGCCAGCAGCGCCTGGGCCTCGATCGGGTCGCCGAGCACGGTGCCGGTGCCGTGCGCCTCCACCATGTCCACCTCTGACGGGGCGAGTCCGGCACGGGCGAGCGCCTCGCCGATGACGCGCTGCTGCGCGGGCCCGTTCGGGGCGGTCAGCCCGTTGCTGGCGCCGTCCTGGTTGACGGCCGAACCCCGGACGACGGCCAGGACGGGATGCCCCGCGCGCCGGGCGTCCGAGAGCCGTTCCAGCAGGAGCAGGCCCAGACCCTCCCCGAACCCGGCGCCGTCCGCGGTGGACGAGAAGGACTTGCTGCGCCCGTCGGGTGCCAGGCCGCGCTGGCGGCTGAACCCGACGTACAGGCCGGGGGTGGACATCACGGTCACCCCGCCGGCCAGGGCGAGGGTGGTGTCCCCGGAGCGCAGCCCCTGGCAGGCGAGGTGGACGGCGACCAGGGAGGACGAACAGGCGGTGTCCAGGGTGACCGCCGGGCCTTCCAGGCCGAGGGTGTAGGCGATCCGGCCCGAGGCGACGCTGGGGATGGTGCCGGTGCCGAGGAAGCCCTCCAGCTCGTCGGGAACCCGGCCGAGCCGGGACCCGTACTCGCTGTAGATCACTCCGGTGTAGACGCCGGTGCGGCTGCCGCGCAGGGTCGTCGGGTCGATGCCCGCGCGTTCCACCGCTTCCCAGGACGCCTCCAGCAACAGCCGCTGCTGCGGGTCCATGGCCAGGGCCTCGCGCGGGGAGATGCCGAAGAAGCCCGGGTCGAAGCCCGTCGCGTCGTGCAGGAAGCCGCCTTCACGGACGTAGAACGTGCCGGGGGCGTCGGGGTCGGCGTCGAAGCCGCCCTCGACGTCCCAGCCGCGGTCGGTGGGGAACGGCGAGACCGCGTCGCGTTCCTCGACCAGCAGGTCCCACAGGTCTTCCGGGGTGCGCACACCGCCGGGGTAGCGGCAGCTCATCCCCACGATGGCGATGGGCTCGGCGGAGTCGTCGCGGAGCCGCCGGTTCTCCTGCCGCAGGCGCTGGTTGTCCAGCAGCGAGGCACGCAGGGCGGCGACCACCTGGTCCGTGTCGGTGGGCATGGGGTTGGCCTTCTCCTTCTGCGGCTGTCGGTCAGTCACGTTCGCCGCCCAGGGCCATCCGGACGAGTTCGTCGACCGCCATGTCATGGATGTCGGCGGCGGGAGCCGGTGTCCCAGGCCGGTCGGCGAGGTCCAGGAGCGCGTCGAGGAGACCGGCCCGGCGCAGTGCGGCGGGCGGGATCGCGGCGAGCAGGGAGCTGATCTCGTGGTCCTCCCGGTCCGTCCGGCCCGGCGTCCCGGCGGCCTTCCCGGTGGCGGCGGGGCCGCCCGGCCCGTCGGGCACCAGGAGCCTGGTGAGGTGGGCGGCGACGGCGGCCGGGGTGGGGTGGTCGAAGACCAGGGTCGCGGGCAGCCGGCGGCCGGTGGCGGCGCTGAGCCGGTTGCGGAGTTCGACGGAGGTGAGCGAGTCGAAGCCGAGGTCCTTGAACGCCTGGTCCGGGTCGACGGCCCCGGCCCCGCCGTGGCCGAGGACGTCGGCGCTCCGGCTCCGGACCAGGTCCAGCAGGGTGGCGACGCGTTCCTCCGGGGTGAGGCCGGTCAGCCGGCGGCGCAGCGAGTCCGCTTCGGCGGCGTCCGCCCCGGAGGCGGGGCGGCGTGCGGTGCCGGGGACCAGGGCGGAGAGCAGGGCCGGGACGGGTGCGGTCCGGGCCGCCGCCCGGAGTCGGCCGAGATCGATCCTGACCGGGACGAGCAGCGGTTCGTCCAGGGTGAGCGCCGCGTCGAACAGGGCCAGGCCCTCTTCGCTGCCGATGGCCGCGGTGCCTCCCCGGGACATGCGCCGCAGGTCGGCGGCGGTGAGCGTGCCGGTCATGGTGCTGCGGCGTGCCCACAGGCCCCAGGCGAGCGACTGGGCGGGCAGTTCCAGGGCCCGGCGGTGCTGGGCGAGCGCGTCGAGGAAGGCGTTGGCGGCCGCGTAGTTGCCCTGCCCGGCGTTGCCGACCGTGGCGGACGCGGAGGAGAACAGGACGAAGGCCGACAGCGGCAGGTCGCGGGTGAGGGCGTGCAGGTTGAGGGCCGCGTCGACCTTGGGCCGCAGTACGTGCCGCATCCGCGCGGGGGTCAGCGACTCGACCGTCCCGTCGTCCAGGACGCCGGCCGCGTGGACGACCGCGCTCAGCGGACGGTCGGCGGGGATGCCGGCGAGCAGGGCGGCGAGCGCGTCCCGCTCGGCGACGTCACAGGCCTCCACGTCCACCCGGGCGCCGAGTCCGCGCAGTTCGGCGGCGAGGTCGGCCAGGCCCGGGGCGTCCGCGCCGCGCCGGCCGACGAGCAGCAGGTTCCGTACGCCGTGCGCGGTCACGAGGTGCTGTGCGACCAGGCCGCCGAGCGCGCCGCCGGCGCCGGTGACCAGGACGGTCCCCCCGGCTGCGGCGATGCCGGACGGTGCGGCGGCCGGGGCCTGGCCCGCGAGCGTGTCCGTGCCCGGGGTCGGGGTCGGGGTCGGGTCCGTGGCGACGGTGGCCCTGGTGAGGCGGGCGGCGAGAAGTCGTCCGGCGCGTATCGCCAGTTGGGGTTCCGTTCCGGCCAGTGCCCGGGGCAGCAGGCCGGTCACGGCGGCCGGGTCGTCGGTGTCGATCAGCAGGAAGCGGTCCGGGTGCTCGGACTGGGCGGAGCGGACGAGGCCGCGGACCGCGGCGCCGACGAGGTCGGTGACCTCCTCACCGGCTGCCGTGGAGACCGCGCCCCGGGTGACGAGGACGAGCCGGGTGCCGTCGTCCCACCGCGGGTCGGCCAGCCAGTCCTGGACGAGCCGCAGGGCGTCGTCCAGTGCGGTGTGCACGGATGCGGCGTCGGGCGGGGACGGGAGGTCCGGGGTACGGCCGCACCAGGCCAGCACCGCGGCGGGCGGCGGCGCCCCCGCCTCCAGCGCGGCACCGAGCGCGGCCAGGTCCGGACGGCTGTCCGGGAAGAGCTCCCCGCCCCCGAGCACAGCGACGTGCCCGAGGGGCTCGGCAGGTGCGGTGGCGGGCGCCGCCGACCACCGCACCCGGTAGAGGGATTCCGGGCCGCCGCCCGGGCGGAGGGCATCGAGGTCGATCGGGCGGACGGCGAGCGCCTCGACCGACGCGACCGGGAGGCCGTTCGGGTCGGTCGCGTGGATCGACGTCGATCCGTCCGGCCCGAAGCCGAGCCGCACCCTGAGCGCGGTGGCTCCGGAGGCGTGCAGCCTGACCCCGCCCCAGGAGAACGGCAGCCCGGCGGACGGTCGGTCCGGGTCCGAGTCCGGGTCCGGGTCCGGTCCGGTCTCCGGCCGGGCGCGCAGGAACAGCCCTTGGAGGGCGGCGTCCAGGAGGGCGGGGTGCACACCGAAGGCGGAGGCGGACCGGTGCTGGTCCTCGGGCAGGCGTACCTCGGTGAAGATCTCCTCGCCCCGGCGCCAGGCGGTGGTGAGCCCGCGGAAGGCGGGGCCGTAGCCGTAGCCGGAGCCGTGGAACCGCTCGTACAGGTCGTCGACGGGGATCGGGACGGCGCCGGGCGGGGGCCAGGAGCCGGCGTCGTCCGGTCCGGGTGCGGGCGACGGCTCGCGGGTCGTGGCGTCGGTGGTGAGTGCGCCGGTCGCGTGCGCGGTCCAGGTCGGGGTCGCCGCGTCCTCGCGGCAGGAGAACACGTCCAGGGAGCGGCTGCCGTGCGCGTCCGCCGCGCCGACCCGCACCTGCAGGCGGACGGCGGTGTCGACGGGTATCAACAGCGGTGACTGGAGCGTCAGTTCCTCCACCGTGCGGCATCCGGCCTCGTCCGCGGCGCGTACCGCGAGCTCCGCGAAGGCCGCGCCGGGCAGCAGGACCGTACCGGCCACGGCGTGGTCGGCGAGCCAGGGGTGGGTACGCAGCGACAGCCTTCCGCTGAGCAGCAGTTCACCCGTGTCGGCCAGCTCGACGGCCGCTCCGAGGACGGGGTGGTCGGTCGGGTCGAGCCCGGCCGAGCCCACATCGGCCGCCGCGGTGGGCGCCGGCTCGGGCCAGTAGCGGGTGCGTTGGAAGGCGTACGTCGGCAGCTCGACGCGGCGCGCCTGCGGGAAGGCCCCCGACCAGTCCACCGCCAGGCCCCGCTCCCACGCACGACCCACCGCACGCAACACCTGCTCCGGACCGCCCTCCCCACGCCGCAAGGTCCCCAGCACCGCGGCATCCATGCCCGCGGCATCCACCGACTCCCCCACCGCCACGCCCAGCACCGCGTGCGCGCTCGGCTCCACGAAGAACCGGAAACCCTCCCCCAGCAGCGTCGCGGTCGCCCGCCCGAACTCGACCGTCTCCCGCAGGTTGCGGTACCAGTACCCGGCGTCCAGGGCCTTGGTGTCCAGCCAGTCGCCCGTCACCGTCGAGAAGAACGGCACCGAACCCGAGACCGGAGCGATCTCCGCCAGGTCGGACAGCAGACGCTCGCGGATCTCCTCCACATGCGCGGAGTGCGACGCATAGTCCACCTCGATCAGCCGCGCCCGCACCCCCTCACCGACCAGGACGTCCACCAGCTCCGTCACCGCGTCCGCGTCACCCGACACCACCGTCGACGACGGGCCGTTGACCGCCGCCACCGACAACCGGTCCGCCCACGGGGCCAGCCGCTCCCGCGCCACGTCCACGGGCAACGGCAACGACGCCATTCCGCCACGCCCCGCCAGCACCCTTATCGCGCGGGAACGCAACGCGACGACCCTGGCCCCGTCGTCGAGACTCAGACCGCCGGCCACACAGGCGGCCGCAATCTCACCCTGGGAGTGGCCCACCACAGCGTCCGGCACCACACCGAACGAACGCCACACCTCCGCCAGCGACACCATCACCGCCCACAGCACCGGCTGCACCACATCCACCCGCGCCAACAGAACTTCCGAACCCAGCGCCTCCGCCAACGACCAGTCGACATAAGGAGCCAGAGCCCGTTCGCACTCCGCCATCCGCCCCGCAAAAACCTCCGACCCGGCCAACAACCCCGCAGCCATCCCCACCCACTGCGAACCCTGACCCGGGAACACCAACACCGAACGACC
>NZ_JAIY01000012.1:0-4653 GCF_000710405.2 Kitasatospora sp. MBT66
GACGCCTGGAAGTTCACCCTGGCACGCCAAGCTTGACCCGCCCAGGTGGGACGTGCCGTTCGACCCGACTCCCGCCGCCTTCGCCCGTCCATCGAGAGGACCTCCCATGACGCAGGACCAGCCGGTCGCCGAAGCCGCAAGCGGCACGGCGGGCGCCGTACTGCCCGCGCCCCGCACCCCCTCCCCCCGTGAAGCACCGGCCCTGAACTGGGGAGTGATGGCACCGGGCGGGATCGCGGCCCACTTCACGGAGACCTTGCAGCAGCACACCGGGCAGAAGGTCGTGGCGGTCGGCTCGCGCGACGCCGCACGGGCCCGGGCGTTCGCCGACCGGTTCAACATCCCCTCGGCCCACGGTGGTTACGCCGAGCTCGTCGGCAACGACGAGGTGGACATCGTCTACGTCGCGTCGCCGCACTCGGCACACTTCGAGCACGCGATGCAGGCGATCGAGGCGGGCCGGCACGTGCTCGTGGAGAAGGCGTTCACCCGCAACGCCCGCGAGGCCGAGCAGTTGGTCGAAGCGGCCCGCGAGCGCGGGGTGTTCCTGATGGAGGCGATGTGGACGCGCTTCCTGCCGCACATCGACGTGGTCCGCCAGGTGCTCGGGTCCGGGCTGCTCGGCGAGGTGCACACCGTCACGGCCGACCACGGCCAGCGGATGGATCCCGACCCGGCGCACCGGATGTTCGCCCCCGAGCTGGCGGGCGGGGCCCTCCTCGACCTCGGCGTCTACCCGGTCTCCTTCGCCTCGATGGTGCTCGGGCCGTTCGCCTCGGTGACGGCGGTGGGCACCAAGGCCTTCACCGGTGTCGACGGGCAGGCCTCGATCGTCGTCACCACCGGGTCCGGCGCACACGGCGTGCTGAACACGACGCTCTTCGCCCGCACTCCGACCTCGGCGTCGATCTCGGGAACGCACGCCCGTCTGGAGATCGACGGCCCCTTCTACGGAGCCGCCGGTATCCGGCTCGTCGGCCGGGACAACGAGCTGCTCGACACCTTCGTCCCGCCGCGGCGCGACGGGGGCATGAGCTACCAGGCCGCCGAGGCGGCCCGGTGCATCGGTGCCGGGCGGCCGGAGTCCGACCTGATGCCGCTCGCCGAGACGCTGGACATCATGCGTGTCCTGGACGGCGTCCGTCGCGACCTGGGGGTCGTCTTCCCGGGAGAGTGAGCCCATCCCGGATTCGGTCGCGAACTCGCTCGCCCGATCCGTCGACGTTCACTTGTGTTGAATCACGAGGAGCCGCTCAGGCCGCCGGGAAGCGGTCGATGTTGCGCTCCACCCAGGTCCGCAGGTGGGCGAGCGGAGCGCAGGCGTCGCGGCCGAGCCCGGTCAGGCTGTACTCGACCCGCAGCGGGACCTCGGCGAAGACCTCGCGGTCCACCAGCCCGTGGTCCTCCAGCCGGCGCAGGGTCTGGGTGAGCACCTTGGGGCTGACGCCCTGCAGCCGCGCGCGCAGGGCACCGAAGCGCTGCGGGCCCTGCTCCAGCGCACCCAGGGCGAGGGCGCTCCACTTGTTGGCGAGCAGGTCGAGCAGATCGCGGCACGGACAGGCGGCGGCGTAGACGTCCTTCGGGGCATCGCAGTCGGCGGACGCCGCCGGGACCAGGGGCAGGGTCGCTTTCGTAGTCATATCGACATAGTACCCAAAAGGAACTAGTAGCCCTTGCGGGTTACCACTACCTGTTGCGTACCGTCCAGGTGACGGCCCCCGGGAGCCGGCGCCGGCCAGGTGCACCAGCCGTACCAGGGCCGTACCCGAGCCGCGCCCGCCCGCACCCAGGACCGGCACCAGGACGAGATCCCGCAACGAAGGACGCCGTGATGAGCAAGAACGAGATCCCCGCGACGATGCGCGCGGTCGCCTACCGCGCGAGCCTGCCCGTCGAGGACCCGGACAGCCTGCAGGACGTGGAGCTGCCGGTGCCGCAGCCCGGTCCGCGGGACCTGCTGGTCCGGGTGGAGGCGGTGGCGCTGAACCCGGTCGACCACAAGGTGCGCCAGAACGTCGATCCGCAGGGCGACTGGAAGGTGCTCGGCTGGGACGCCGCCGGCACGGTGGTCGCGGTGGGCTCCGCGGTCGAGCTGTTCGAGGTCGGGGACGAGGTCTACTACGCCGGGGCGATCGACCGCCCGGGCGCCAACGCCGAGTACCACGCCGTGGACGAGCGGATCGTCGGGCACAAGCCCGCCACGCTCTCCTTCGCCGAGGCCGCCGCGCTGCCGCTGACCGCGCTGACCGCCTGGGAGGGCCTGTTCGAACGGCTGGGGCAGGCCGCCGTCGCCCCCGACCGCAGCGGCACCCTGCTGGTGACCGCCGCCGCGGGCGGCGTCGGCGCGATGGTCTCCCAGCTGGCCCGCGCGCTGACCGGGCTGACCGTGGTCGGCACGGCCTCCCGTCCGGAGAGCGCCGACTTCGCCCGTCGGATGGGCGCCCACCACATCGTCGACCACCACGAGCCGCTGGCCGGGCAGTTGGCCGAGGTGGCACCGGACGGGGTGGACCTGGTGTTCAGCACGGTCGGCACCGACCGCAACCTCCCGGCGTACGCCGAGGCCCTGAAGCCCTTCGGAGCGATCGTGGCCATCGACGACTTCGACGCCCTGGACATCGGCGTGCTCAAGTCCAAGAGCATCTCGTTCCACTGGGAGTTCATGTACACCCGCTCCCTGCACCGCACCCCGGACCTGGACGCCCAGCACCGCATCCTGGACCGGGTGGCCCGCCTGGCCGACGACGGCGTGCTCACCAGCACCGCGACGACCGACCTCGGCCCGGTGAACGCCGCCAACCTCCGCGAGGCCCACCGCCGCCAGGAGTCCGGCACCACGATCGGCAAGACCACCCTCACCGGCTTCGCCCGATGAGCCCGCGCAACGGCAACCACCGCCGGTAGCGCGGACGGGGCCCGCACACGCGCCGGCCGCTTCTGCGGCGGGCCCACGAGGACACCCCGGCCGCCCCTGCCGTTGGTGGCGGGGGCAGCCGGGGTCCGGGGCGGGGTCACCGCACGGCCGACGGTGCGGTGACCCGGCGCGGCGCGGGCCGGTGGTGGTCGCCGTGCGCGGCGGCACGGCCCTGCCCGCTCAGCTGCCGGCGGCGATCCGGCCGTAGTCGATCCAGCCGGGGTTGTTCCGGCCGTCGCCGCCGTTGTTGAGGAAGGCGGTGGTCGGTCCGGTGGTGACGAGGTAGTCGGCGTGGCCGTCGGCGTCGATGTCCGCCAGCGCCACCGTGCTCTGGTCGGTGGTGAGGCCGGACGCCGTCCGTCCGTGGTCGCTCCAGCCGCCGTGGCCGTCACCGCCCTTGTTCAGGAACGTGGTGATCGATCCGTCGGGGTTGACCACGTTGTAGTCGGCGCGCCCGTCGCCGTCGAAGTCCGCCAGGCGCAGACGGCTGCGGTCGGTGGTGAGCCCGCCGGCGACCCGACCGTCGTCGACCCAGCCGCCGCGGCCGTCGCCGCCGCGGTTGAGGAAGACGTTCACGGCGCCGCTGTCGGCGACGGTGGTGTAGTCGGTGCGGCCGTCGCCGTCGAAGTCCGCGAACGTCACCTGGGAAGGATCGGCGGTGAGACCGGAGGCCACCTGGCCCAGGTCGCTCCAACCCCCGCGCCCGTCACCGCCCTTGTTCAGGAACACCCGCACCGAACCGTTCGCGTTGATCAGCAGGTAGTCCGCACGCCCGTCACCGTCGTAGTCCGCGAGGCGCACCCGGGCACGGTCGGAGGTCATCCCGGTGGAGACCTGGCCGAGGTCGTTCCAACCGCCGTGCCCGTCACCGCCCTTGTTCAGGAACACCCGCACCGAACCGTTGTCGTTCAGGACCACGTAGTCGGCGCGGCCGTCACCGTCGAAGTCCGCCCACCGCACCCGACCCGCCCCACCCGACTCCGTACCGGCGTGACGCGCGGCTGCCGGCACGGCCAGGCCGTCGGTGAAGGCACGGTCCAGGGCCTGGCCGAAGGTCTGCGCAATCCGCTGGTAGCCCAGGTCGTCGGGGTGCAGCCCGTCGGCCAGTTCGGCCGGCGTCAGCGCGGGCGCCGCGGTGTAGCGGACCTTGCGGCCCTGCGCCTGCTTCGTCTCGACGGCCCGGCTGAGCGCGGTGTTGTAGTCGGCCACCAGGGCGGTCAGGTTCGGCGTCGTCGGGATCAGACCCATGACCAGGACGCTCACCCCGGGACGACCGGCCAGGACGCGGTCGATCAGTGCCGAGGTACGGTCCGCGGCGTGGGCCTTGTCGGTGCCCCGGTCCAGATCGTTGATGCCGATGTGCAGCAGGACGACATCCGGCTGCGCGGCCTGCAGCCACCCGTCGACCCCGGCCGCGATGTCGTTGACCATGTACCCGCTGTGGCCCTCGTTGTCGGGGTCGGTGACCGCGCCGTTGTGGTTCGAGCCCACCAGGTCGACGGTGTAGCGGTTCTGCTGGGCCACCAGGTCGCCGAGCAGCCCGCGGTAGCCGGCGTCGGTGCTGCTCCGGTACCCGGCGGTGATCGAGTCGCCGAGCGGCATCACCCGCAGCAGCGGGGCCGGCACGGGCGCGGCGGCGGAGGCCGTGGGGGCGGTGGCCGCGACCGCCGCCACCGCGCTCGCGGCGGCCAGGGCGAGTGCGAGAGTGCGCTTCACAGGATTCCTTCTTCCTTGCTCAG
>NZ_JAIY01000012.1:5274-6545 GCF_000710405.2 Kitasatospora sp. MBT66
GTCGTAGTCCGCCAGCCGCACCCGAGCACGGTCCGAGGTCATCCCCGTGGACACCTGGCCGAGGTCGTTCCAACCCCCGTGCCCGTCACCACCCTTGTTCAGGAACACCCGCACCGAACCGTTGTCGTTCAGAATCACGTAGTCCGCACGACCGTCACCGTCGAAGTCCGCCCACCGAACCCGACCCGCCCCACCCGACTCCGTACCGGCACCGCTTGGGTACGGGTCGGCGTGGTCGGTCGCCAGCCCGGTCCCCGGAGCGCAGCTCCACGCGCCGGCGCCCTGGTCGGCGAGGATCTTCTCGGCTATCAGAATCTGCTGTTTCTTGGTGGCGAGGTCGGGGCGGGGCGCGTAGGCCGTTCCGCCGTAGTACTGCCAGTTGTGGAGGCTGATCTGCAGGCCGCCGTAGTACGTGCCACCGGTGTTGATGCTCCAGTTTCCTGTGCTCTCGCACTGGGCGACCTTGTCCCAGGTGCTCACGGACGCGGCGGAGGCCGTAGGGGCGCCGATTGCGCCGACCGCGGCGGCGGCCAGGACGGCGAGGGAGAGAGGGAGGCGACGGTGCTGCTTCAAAGGATTCACTCGCTTCGGTAGGACGGTGGTCGGGGGGACTGGGGGCGCAGCGCGGCCGGTGCGCTGCGCCCCGTGTCCTTGCGGTTCCTTGCTCAGGGTGGTGGGTCAGGCGCCGGCGGCGATCTGGCCGTAGTCGAGCCAGCCGGGGTTGTTGCGGTCGTCGCCGCCGTTGTTGAGGAAAGCGGTGGTGGGGCCGGTGGTGACGAGGTAGTCGGCACGGCCGTCGGCGTTGATGTCCGCCAGCGAGACGGCGTTCTGGTCGCCGGTCAGGCCGGTGGTGATCTGCGCGCGCAGCGTCCAGCCGCCACCGGTGTCGCCGCCGTGGTTGACGTAACTGGTGATCGACCCACTGGGGTTGACGATGTTGTAGTCCGCGCGGCCGTCGCCGTCGATGTCGGCCCACTTGATCCGGCTGCGATCGGTCGTCACACCGCCGGCCACCTTGCCCAGGTCGCTCCACCCACCGATACCCGTGTTGCGGAACACACCCACCGCACCGTCCGCCTGAGTGACCACGTAGTCCGTACGGCCGTCGCCGTCGAAGTCCGCGAACGTCACCTGGGAAGGATCGGCGGTGAGACCGGAGGCCACCTGGCCCAGGTCGCTCCAACCCCCGCGCCCGTCACCGCCCTTGTTCAGGAACACCCGCACCGAACCGTTCGCGTTGATCAGCAGGTAGTCCGCACGCCCGTCACCGT
>NZ_JAIY01000012.1:6566-17505 GCF_000710405.2 Kitasatospora sp. MBT66
GGCGCACCCGGGAACGGTCCGAGGTCATCCCCGTGGACACCTGACCGAGGTCGTTCCAACCCCCGTGCCCGTCACCACCCTTGTTCAGGAACACCCGCACCGAACCGTTGTCGTTCAGAATCACGTAGTCCGCACGACCGTCACCGTCGAAGTCCGCCCACCGAACCCGACCCGCCCCACCCGACTCCGTACCGGCGGAGGCGCTCGCGCCGGTGATGTTGTTGTAACGCAGGCCGAAGTAGCCGCCGGCCGGGTGGCCGCCGATGTCTCCGCCGTAGATGGAGGCGGTGCCCTTCTGCATGTCGTTGGCGGCGCTGGACTCGGCGATGTAGGCGAAGGTTCCGGCGGACCTGTCGATCCAGTGGTCGAACAGGACGATGTGGCCCGAGCGGAGGATGTTGCCGTCGTGGGGGTCGTTGTCGAGGGCGTCGCCGGGCTGGAGGTCGGTCAGCGCGACGCGGGTGGTCAGCGACCGCACGTCGATGCTGTCGGTGTTCTCGCTGTTGCCCAGGTGCCAGGCCATCGAGACGAACCCGGAGCAGTCGGTGCGGTAGTAGCGGCCGCCGACGTCGGTGGCCGAGGCGTCCTGGTCGTACTGGATGTTGCGGTTGTACCAGTCGTTGGCGCGGGCCAGCACCTCGCTGCGGGTGATCTGGCCGCCCACCGAGGACGCGGCCTGGGCGGTGCCGGCGGTGGCGACGGTGACGGCGGTGGTGGCGATCGCGCCGGAGGCGGCGACGGCGGCGGCCAGGGTGAGCCGGGTCAGCTTGGAGCGGAGGGAGGAAGGCATGCGGAATCTCCTTGTGGCGGGATGGGGTGGTGACGCGGCACGGCGCGCGCGGGGCGGCCCGGGCGGGTGTCGACGGACGGCTGTCCTGCAGGAACAGCGGTCGGCGTGCGCAAGGCCGGGGCAGCGGTCGGGGCGAAGGCCCCGTCGGCGGTTCGGCCGGCCGATGACGGGCGATCAGCAGGTGTCCGGCACCAAGGGGTGGTAGCGGCGGGACAGCAGAGGTGAAGCGCGGTGGCCCCGGGCGATCAGGGTGTGCGCGGACGCGACGGGGTCCGACGGGCCGTCGGCAGGGCGGGTGAGGAGGTAGAGCAGCAGGTCCACCCGGTCGTCCTGGCTGCGGGCGGTGATGTGCTGGAGCGCGTCACCGGGCAGGGCGTGGGCCCACAGGATGCCCACGACCTCGCTCGCTTCCTCCGATGCGACCGCACCACGGTCCCTGCGCCTCAGGCTGGCGTAGACAACGTCCAAGGAGGGGTCAGCCCCAGCCGAGGCTGTCGTCGGTGGGCACGGTGCCGACCGGGGAGCCGGGAGCGGGGGTGACGGCGGGAGGAGTGACGGTGACGGGAGCTGCGGAGGCGGTGGGGGCGTTCGGGACGAGGACTGCGGGGGCCGCGGACAGGGCGGCGAGGCCGAGGGCAGTGACCGCGGCAGCCTTGACCAGGTGGGTGCGCATCATGGTGGTTCTCCTGAACGACGTTGACGAGACGGGGAGTTCCGGTTCGGCGTCCCGCGGTTGACGCTCGTTCCGGTTCGCCGTCCGGCCGGTTCCTCCGGCGGCGATCACCAGCTTGGCCTGCCGCAGGGCCCACCGGAAGGCGGTACGGCTGTCGCGAACCGGACTGTCCGACGCCGGACAAAGCAGTCATGTTCATGACATGCGAGCACTCGGGCAGGTCTCCCGCACCCGCCGCACCCGGACGGTCGACGCAGAGGGGAATCCGCTGGTCAAACCGGTGAAAGCCGCCGCAGGCGGGACAGGTCGACCCTTGTGTGCAACTGGGCCCCACTGGAATCATCAGTGACGTTTCGTGCACCGTCGTGCATGTCCGCCACACGTTTCCGGGGGGAACCATGTTGGAGGCACTCGGCCTCTCGTCCATTGCCTGCCAGGTCTACCAGGCCCTGCTGGACCGCCCCACGGACGACATCGACGCCCTCGCCGCCCGCATCCGGCTCACCCCCGGCCAGTTCCACGACGCCCTGGACGAGCTCGGCACCCTCATGCTGATCCGCGCCTCCGTCGAACACCCCGGCAGGATGCGGGCCGTCGACCCCGCCGTCGGCCTCGCCGACATGGTCGCCCGCCAGGAAGCCGATCTCGCCGCGCGCCAGGCCGCCCTCGCCGCCTCCCGCGCCGCCGTGACCCGCATGGTCGCGGACCGCGCCGAGCACCACGCCACCCACGGCGAACGCCTGCTCGGCCTCGACGCCATCCACCGCCGCCTGGAGCTCATGGGCCGCGCTGCCACCCGCGAGGTCCTCAGCAGCCAGCCCGGCACCCAGCGACCCGAGGACCTCACCGCCTCCCGCCCGGCCGACGCCGAGGCGCTCGCCCGCGGAGTGGCGATCCGCACCCTCTACCAGGACTCCAACCGCCACCAGCCGCACGCCGCCCAGTACGCCCACTGGCTGCTAGGCCGGGGCGGCGAGGTGCGCACCGCCCCCACCGTCCCCCAACGCGTCGTCATCGTCGACCGGACCGAGGCACTCGTCCCGATCGACCCCGACGACACCCGCAAGGGCGCCCTGCACGTCACCGAGCCCGGCATCCTGACCGCTCTCCTCGACCTCTACGAACAGGCCTGGAACACCGCCGTCCCGCTCGGCGCCACCGCTCCCGACGACCCCGTCAGCGGACTCACCCCCACCGAACGCGACCTCCTGCGCCTGCTCGGCACCGGCCTCACCGACGACACCGCCGGCCAGCGGCTCGGCATCTCCTCCCGCACCGTCGGCCGCCACATGGCCTCGATCATGGAACGTCTCAACGCCACCAGCCGCTTCGAGGCGGGCATCAAAGCCGCCCAGCACGGCTGGCTCTGACACCGGCGGCGTCCCCGGTCACGACCGTGCGGCGCCGAACCGCGCTCGCGGAGGCGGCCACTGACGCCCCCGCGAGCGCAGCACCCGGGCGCTGCTCACGCGCCGGGGTGCTCCGGCAGGGCGAGCCAGTCCGTCCAGGAGATCTCCCGGCCGAGGAAGCGCGGCTGCTCGAACGGCCAGTCGGCGGCGATCCACCGCGGCACCAGTTCGTCGAGGGCCTGCTCGACCTCGCTGCCCACCAGCTCGTCCACCACCCACCAGGAGATCTCGCCGTCCGCGCCGGCCTTCTCCGGCGGGTCGATGTAGACGCAGCCGAGCAGGGCTGTCTCCGCCGTGTCGAACAACGCGTAGTTGAAGGACTGGTGTGCGGCGATCTCCTTCTCGTGCCGCAGGAGGTCGACCCGGTCGGCCTCGTAGGTCATGGTGGCCGCGGGCCAGCCCCAGGCCGGGCCGAAGATCGTCCACAGCCGCTCGCGCGAACCCATCACCGCCGGATAGTCGAGCGGGGCGTCCGCCTCGCGGATCGGACGCAGATGGTGGCCACCGCCCGGCAGCGGTACCAGGACGGGATGGACGAAGTCGTCGGGGAGCCAGCTCATAGCGCCCGACCGTAGCAGCGCGGGACCACCCGGGTCGGGCAGGGGTACGGCCCCGGGGGTGCACTTTCGGGGATGGGAGCGGCGGGTGGCGGCGGTGTAGGGAGGAGAGGCAAGGCAGTGGTGGGCGACCGGGAGGGCCAGTGCGCGCGAGGGCGGACGATCGCGGGGGGAACGGCGGCGAGCGGGCGGGCGGAGGTGACCGCAGGGCCCGGGAGACGCGGGTGAGCGGGCCCGTGGCGGAGGTGCTGTCCCCGGAGCAGGCCCGTGAGCTGCAGCGGAGCATCGGCAACGCGGTGGTGGCCCGGATGGCGCGGGGCGGGCGGGGGGAACAGGACTCGGACCCCGTCCAGCGGTCCGGGGTGCACGAGGTGCTGCGGGGGGCCGGGCGGCCGCTTCAGGGGTCGGTGCGCGCGGAGATGGAGGGGCGGCTCGGGGCGGACTTCTCCGATGTGCGGCTGCACACCGGCGCGGCCGCCCAGCGGTCGGCCGCCGAGATCGGCGCGCGGGCCTACACGTCCGGCCGGGACGTCGTCATCGGGCACGGGGGCGGCGACAAACACACCCTCGCGCACGAGCTGACCCATGTGATCCAGCAGCGGAACGGGGCCGTCGCCGGTACCGACCGGGGCGACGGACTGCGGGTCAGCGATCCCCGTGACTCCTTCGAGCGCGAGGCCGAGGCCAACGCTCGACGGGTGATGGCGCGCCCGGCCGGCGGGCCGGAGGCGGTCCGGCGGGCGGAGCCGGGCCACGCCGCGGGGGCCGCCGAGCCCGCCGTGCAGCGGAAGCTGGGGTTCGAGACGGAGGTCGACATGCCCGTCGAGAACTCCAGGGGCGAGAAGTACGAGGGCGACACCGACCTGGCCCAGAGCACCGCGGCCGACTTCAAGCTGGTCTCCGACTCGCGGTCGTTGAGAGACGGCGTCGCCTACTCGAACCTGGAGTTCGTGACCGGAGCGGTCGCGGTCGTCGGCACCGCCGGCGAGTCCGGGCCGGAGACCCTCGAGCAGATGGTCGACGAGATCAGGGCGGTGCGCGAGGCGTTCTACCAGCAGACCGGGAAGACCCCGTTGGCGGGCATGGGCCTGCAGCTGGAGATCCTGCCCGCGGGGGAGGACGCCCGGATCGCCCCGGACCTCGACTTCCCGGACTACGCCGGCGCCCCGGGCATGGGCGACGGGCTGTTCGTCCACTACTCGGTCGGTGTGCCGCTGGCCGGGATGCCGATGTTCTTCGACCACCTCCGGGAGGCCGCTCCCCAGGCCCAGGGGGCGCCGCTCCCCCGCGCCCGGTTCCGGCTCTCGCAGTCGAAGACGTTCGCCGAGCAGGTCGTGGCCCGGTACGAGCAGCGTCAGGAGTCGGCGCGCAAGCGCAAGCGGCTGGAGACGGACGCCCTGGACGGCTACAGCCAGCTGTTCTTCATGCAGGTCGCGGCCATGGCCGACTACCTCGCGCAGGACCAGGACCAGGGCCAGATCAAGAACCTGACGGTCGTACTGTCCCGCTCGCAGCTCACGGACGTCCGCGCGCTCCTCGACCCCGGGTTCCAGGACTTCCTGTCGACGAACAGCGAGGCGATCGTCGACCTGCTCGCACAGTTCCAGGAGGATCCCGGCGACGGCAGCGCGAGCCTGGAGTTCCGCGACGAGGCCACCCGGGAGATCGACGGCCTCCCGGTGTCCCTCCTCTCCTTCGCCGAGTCGACGCTGAAGGGCGTCCCCCAGATCCCTCAGCAGAGCGTGTTCGGCGGCATGAACCAGATCGCCCCGCACGAGGAGGAGGGCGCCATGATGGTCCCCTTCGAGATCCGGACCATGGGCTCCCTGATGAAGACCTGGGACGAGCTCAAGGCCGAGCTGCGGGACCTTGCGAACTGGGCGGAGGAGGCGTACCGGCACGACCGGTCGCTGGCCGGCGACTCGGCCCGCACACGCACCGGTTCGTGACGCGCACCGGTTCGTGACGCGCACCGGCATCCGACGAGGGCCGGCCCGTGACGCGCACCGGCATCCGACGGGGGCCGGCCCGTGACGCGGGCCGGCCCCCGGTACTCGCCGACACTCCTGGGACGGCTGTTGTCCTGCCTGGTAGGCGTCCGAACGGTCGGGCGGGCGCGGGGAGGGATCGGATCCGGCCTTATTTGTATAACCGTCAGGTTCACATTCGAACGTCACGCCGAAGCCGCCCGGGGCCGCCGAAATGAGGATGTACGGTCACGAGCAGGGCGCTTCCTCGGCGTCCGAACCGTCGGTTTTCAGCCGGAATGACTGAGGCTCACCTTTTCTCACGGCACAACCTGACAGACGATGCGTACGGCATCTGTTCACCTGAGGTCGCTCAACACGCCGCTCACGTTGAGGACCTCGTGGCACTCCTGGGCCTGCACGCCAGTGGCCGGAGTGCCCGGCTTCGCACAGGTCACCTGGACCGTCACGGTCTGGTTCTCAGTGATCCTGATGGGGGTGACCCAGTGGTAGTCCTGGTTACGGAACGTCTCCAGCGCGATCGTCGTGATCTTGCGGTCGCCGAAAGCGATCGTCACGACGCCCTCGTCGCCCTGGAAGTTGGCGACGACGATGTCCGTGATCCCGAACGCCTTGCCCGCGGGCACGGTGTAGCTGCCGACCTTGGTCTCCCCGCCGGCCGTCGTCTGGTCGACGGTGGCCGAACTCTGCTGTCCGCCGCCCGGTCCGGTCCCGACGCCGCTGCCCGTTCCCGTGCCCGTGCCGGTACCGCCCGCGCCCGCCCCGGGCAGGGCGCTCCCGGTCCCGGAGCCCGGCTGCTGGCCGGAGCTCGGCTGCTGCCCGGATCCCGCCGCCGGGGTCCGGCCGACGAGCGGCGCCTCGCTGGAGGTCGCCTGCTGCTGGACCGCCTGGTCGGCGGCCTCCCTCGCGGTGCTGCGCACGGCGGGACGCACCAGCAGGAACCAGGCCAGCAGCAGCGCGAGGAGCGCCGCCAGGACCGCCAGCAGCCAGGTCGGGAAGATCGGTATCTGGACGAACTCGGCCTCCGGCCGCGGCCGTTCCCGGTCGTCCTCGGCCACGTCCGCACTCGCGTCCGCACCGTCGCCGTCGGCCCGGATACCGGCCTTCGCCGCGGTCTCCGGTCCGGCCTTCGCCCCGGCCTTCGCGACGGTCTCCGTTCCGGCCTTGGCCACGGTTTCCGCCACGATCTCCGCCACGGTGACGGTGAACGGCCAGGTGACCGGCTTCCCGAACCACACCGGCTTCCCGGTGCGGACCCGCAGCGCCACCTCCGCCGACTCGCCCGGCTCCAGCTTCGGCGCCGCGGGGCTGACGTCGAACTTCAGCTCCTCACCGGGCTGGGCCGGGGTGAATCCCACCTGGACGGGGCGGTTGCCCTCGTTGCGGACGGCGATGCGGAATCGTCCGCGCAGCCAGCCGCGGCGGCGCTTGGGAGCGCTCTCGGCCCGGAGCTGCCGAAATCCCTCGACCCGCACGGTGGTCTCGGGGACCTTGACGGCCTCGGGGTGCTCAGTGGGCAGGACCCGTACGGCCAGCGGCACCTCGCCCGCCCGCACCCGCGACGAACGCGGGGGCGCCAGGCGGATGGCCACCGTTTCCGAGGTGCCGGGGTAGAGCGAGACACGGTCGGGCTCGACCGTCGTCCAGGCAGCGCAGTCACCGACGACTTCCAGGCGGTACGCCTCCACGATGTCACCGTCGTTGCGAACGGTCAGGCTGGTGGTCGCGGTACCGCCCGGCGTCACCGTCACCGACGGGATGTCGAGGCCGGGCGCGCCGGAGCTGGGAGTGGCTGCTGGAGTTGTCACGCCGCGACGCTACGCCGCCGCCCGGCCCGCCTCCACGGGCGCGGGGGCAAGGCCCGGGCAGCCCCGATGCCCCGAAGAACCCATCCCAACTCCCCTGCTCAGAGGCTCTGTTGCCCTTAGCTCCCGCAGTACATCCCTCATACGCATCACGAAACAGGTACGCCTCATGCTCCCCACCGACCTCATCGGCACCGTCCACCCGTCCGGCACCGGCACCGGCACCGCGCGGCCGAGCGTCCCGCCCCAGGGCCGCGCCCCGGCCCGCGGCTCGGCAGCCCACGTCCCGGCCCACGGCCCCGCCCGCGCCCTGGCCGCCCACGACGCGGCGGCCGGCGAGCCCGGCGGGCGGGTCACCGTGGCCGTCTACGCCTCGGACCCGGTCCTGCACGTCGGGATCGTCCAGCAACTGCGCCAGCGACCCGAGGTGGAACTGGTCGACGGTGCCCACCTGCACGAGGCGCGGGTCTCGCTCGTCGCCGTGGACAGCGTGGACGACGAGACGACCGCCCTGCTGTACCGGCTGCGCCACAACTCCGCCACCCGCACCGGGCTGGTGGTCGGCACCTTCGACTCGGGTGACGCCCTGCAACGCGCCATCGAGTGCGGGGTCACCGCGGTGCTGCGGCGCGCGGAGGCCGACCAGGACCACCTGCTGCGGCTGGTCCTGGCGATGGCGAACGGTGAGGGCGTCCTGCCCGGCGACCTGCTCGCGAAGCTGCTCGACCACGTCGGCAGCCTGCAGCGGTCGGCCCTCGACCCGCACGCCGCGTCCCTGTCCACGCTGACCCCGCGCGAGGCGGACATGCTGCGCCTGGTGTCGGAGGGCCTGGACACCGCGGAGATAGCGCGCAACACCTCGTACTCCGAACGGACCGTCAAGAACGTCCTGCACGAGGTCATCACCCGGCTGCAGTTGCGCAACCGCTCCCACGCCGTCGGCTACGCGCTGCGCAACGGGCTGATCTGACCGGACCGGCACCGGCTGCCCTAAAGCGCAGCCGGTGCTTCCCCCGGGCGCGGCCCCGGGGCCCTGCCGGTCCGCGGCCGCGGCCCGGCAGGGTGGCAGCGTCGGACATGGATGCTGGACCGTACTGTGAGGTGGACCGTGATGGGCACGGGTGGCTCCGGCCGTCGGCGACACCGCTGGGGCAGGGCCGGTGCGGCGCTGCTGCTGCTGGTGCCGCTGCTCGCGATGACGACGGCCGCCGGCCCGGGCAGCACCGGGGACCGGCCCGCCGCGGCCGGCAGCGGGACCGGGGCCGCGGCGGCCGATGCCGGGGAGAGCCGGATCGCGTACGCCGGCACCCGCCACCGGAGCCTCGGCCGGGTGGCGACGGACACCACGAGCCCCCCGCTGTTCGGCGAGGGCCCGGCGCACTTCGACGTCCAGCCCGCCGCCCTGGGCGACCGGCTGGTCTTCGCGAGCCGCCGCGACGAGCAGTCCCCGCAGATCTACCTGCGCTCCGCCGACGGCTCGGTGCACCGGCTGACCAGCGGTCTGGACGCGGCGAACCCGCGGCTGACGCCGGACGGCCGGTCGGTCGTCTTCGACGCGGCCCGGCCCGCCGGGACCGGTGGGACCCAGCGCGACCTGTGGCTGGTTCGCACCGACGGCACCGGCCTCACCCGGCTGACCGACACCCCCGCGAACGAGGAGCACCCCACCGTCTCGCCGGACGGCACGCGGCTGGCGTACTCCTCCGACGCCGACCGGGCCGCCGGCCGGCAGGTCTACGTCCGGCCGCTCCGGGGCGGGCCCGCCACCCGGGTCTCCGACCCCGCCGACGGCGCGGGCACCGAGCCGGTGTGGAACCCGGTGGACGGGCCGGCGACCCGGGACCGGATCGCGTACACCGCCACCGGACCGGACGGGCCCCGGCTGCGGTGGACCGACGGGCGCACCGGCGGGCCGCTGCTGGCGGGCCCGCGGGCACAGTGGCGCACGCACGGGGCAAGCTGGCTGCCCGACGGGAACGACCTGCTCTTCCTCAGTCCGGACCGGACGTGCAGTTGCGAGGGCGACTGGGACCACGTCTTCCGGGTGAAGGCGCTCTCGGAGGACGAACCGGCGGTGGTGCTCAGCGAGGACCGCGAGGTCGGACCGGCCACCTGGCTCGGCCCGCTCCAGGGCGGCGGCGCGGTGGTCGAACGCGTCTCGGCGGACGGCCCGCACGTGGTGACCCTGCAGGACGTCCGGCCGGACGGCTCCGACCCCCGTGACCTCGGCCGGACCGTCCTGAAGGAGGACCCGGCGGCCGACACCGAGACGGATCCGGCGAAGGACCCGCTGTTCCGGCCCGCCACCGGGTACGACCCGTGGACCGAGCGGCAGAACTACACGCCCGACGGGCGCCGGATCGTGCTGACCCGGTTCGAGGACGCACCGGCCGGACCGGACCTGCCGGCCGGGCGGATCGAACGGATCTGGATCGCGGACGCCGACGGCTCCGGCCCGACGGCGCTCCCGCTGGCGGGCCGCGGCCCCAGGGACTGGGACACCGATCCGACGTTCTCCCCGGACGGCCGGTACCTGGCCTTCACCCGGACCTCGCCCGGCGGGGTCGGCGGCGCCTCCGGTCCCGGACGGATCCTGATCGCGGACGCCGCCACCGGCGCGCTCCGGGGCGTGATCGTCCCGCCCGAGGGGCAGCTCCAGGGCGGCGACGCCCAGCCCACCTGGTCCTCCGACGGCACGACCCTGGCGTTCACCCGCAACCAGGTGATCAACGGCGGCGGGGGCAACAAGCACGTGTGGACCGTGCCCGTGGACCGGCTGGACCGGCAGCGCGACCTGAGCGCCGCCCACTGCCCCGGCGCCTGCGAGGTCATCGACGACAGCCCGGCGTTCTCACCGGACGGCACCACCGTCGCCTTCAACCGCAAGAACGGCGCCGGCCGGGTCGACGAGCGCAACGGGATCCTGCTGGCCGCCGCGGCGGGCGGCGCCTGCCGGGTGCTGCTGCCCGACGCGGCCCGCGACCGGCCGGGGGCCTGCGGCCGGGAGCTGCCCGACACCACCGCCACCGGGCCCTTCCAGCCCCGCGACGCCGCCTGGAGCTCCGACGGCAGGACGCTGGTGATCAGCTCCCGGGCCGCCCTGGCCGCCAACAGCCCGGAGAAACTGTCCCTGGTGGACGTGGCCTCCGGGGCCCGAACCCCGCTCACCGCCGGACTGCCGGGCCGTCAGAAGGAACCGGGCGTCCAGCAGTCCGTGGACCTCGCGGTCCAGGCACCCGGTACGACCGCGCCGGTCACCGCGGGCGAGTCCGGGACCGTCCGGGTGGACGTCGTCAACCACGGCCCGGCCGCCTCGCCCGGGACGAGGCTGACCGTCGCGCCCCCGCTCGGGGTGACCGTCACGGGCCTCACCGCGCCCGGCGCCACCTGTGACGCGGCGGCGCTGGTCTGCGCCCTGGGCGTGCTGCGCCCGGGCGACACCGTGCCGGTCACCGTCACCGTCACCGGGGTCGAGCCCGGTGACCAGCCCCTGGACTGGTCGGTCACCGGTGCCGTCCTCGACCCCCGTCCCAGCGACAACACCGGCCGGACCGTGGTGCCGGTACTCCCGGCGCCGGCCCCGCCGACACCCGGTCCGACGCCGACAGCGACCCCGACGGCAACCCCGACCCCGACCCCGACCCCGACACCGACGGCAGATCCGCCGACGACCCCGGTGCCCGCGCCCGCCCCGCCGGCCCCGCTGCCGCCCGCCCC
>NZ_JAIY01000012.1:17645-24382 GCF_000710405.2 Kitasatospora sp. MBT66
CCGCCCCCGCTCCGCCGGCCCCGTCGCCGATCGGCACGCCCCGGCCGCTGCCGCCCGCGCCGCCGGCCGGCCCCGGGCTGAGCCTCACGGCGCAGCCGAACCCCGGCTACGTGGGTGGTCGCGTGGTCCTCACGTACACCGTCCGCAACGGCCGCGAAGGGCTGGCCACCGGTCTGCGGCTCCGCGTCGGCCTGCCCGGGGGCGTGCCCCACGACGGACCGCCGCCGGGCTGCGACAGTGCCTGGGTGTGCGCGCTGCCCGACCTCGCCCCGGGCGCCCGGACCGTCGTCCAGGTCGTCCTCAGCCCCGATCGGGCCGTCACCGGACTGGTGACCGGCTCCCTGACCACCACCGGCACGGACGCCGACCCCGGGGACAACGAAGCCCGTCAGCAGCTGCGGATCCTCCAGCCGCGCATCGTCGCGGTCCCGCCGATCGGCAAGCCCGGCTTCGTCACCTCGGTACGCGGTGAGGACTTCCCGCCCGGCGCGCCGGTGCGGTTCACCTGGCAGCCGGGCATCACGGCCGCGGCGGCGCCGACCGTCCCCGGACCGGACGGCCGGTTCATCGGCCAGCTGCTGATCCTCGCCAAGGACGCGACCGGCCCCCGGGTCATCACCGCGAGCGGCCCCGGCTTCTCCCCGGTACGGACCGACTTCCTGGTCGTCAGCGGCACGGTCCAGCCGCCCAACGAGATGATCCGCCGATGATCCACGAGGTCGACGAGGGGCTGCGCCGACTGCTCGCGGAGTCCGGCCTGGAGGCGTCGGGCGTCGACGTGGTGTTCGACGCGCCGACCCGCGACTGGGCGGCCCGCCGCAGCGCCCCGACGGTGTGCGTGTTCCTGTACGACGTCCGCGAGGACCACTCCCGGCGCGCCAGCGGCGCGGGCGAGGTGTACGACGCGGACGGCTTCCTCGCCGCGCGCCGCGCCCCGGCCCGCTGGTTCGAGCTGACGTACCTCGTCACCGCGTGGGCGAGCCGGCCGCAGGACGAACACCGGCTGCTCTCCCAGGTGCTGAGGTGTCTGGTGTCCACCGACGCGCTGCCCCCGCGCATGCTCACCGGCTCGCTGGCCGAACTCGGCCTCATCGTGGGCCTGGACGGCGGCGGCACCGGGCTCGACGCGCCCGCCGCCTCCGACGTGTGGTCGGCGCTGGGCGGCGAGCTGAAGCCGTCGCTGGGGCTGCGGGTGCGGGCGCCGCTGGCCGGGGCCACCACCGCCGTCGCCCCGCCGGTCACCGAGGGGCTCGTGGTCCGCGCCGCGGCCCGGAGCGCAGCGGAGGAGCCGGGGGCCGCACGGCGCCTGCGCTACACGGAAGTGGCCGAGGCCGGTTCCGAGGGCTTCGGCGGCCCCCGGGAGCGGGGGGCGGCCCCCGCCCGCCGCCGACGCGGGGAGCGGCAGCCGTGACCCGGACCCTGGAACCCGCCGCCGAGACGCCGACCCCGGCCCCGACCCCGTACCTGTGGACGCGGCTGCGGGTCGTCGAGGAGCGGGTGCGCGAGGCCGTCGCGATCCGGCGCGCGCTCGATCCCGACCCGGACGATCCGTACCGCGGCCAGTTCCTCACCCCCGAGGCGGTGGCCCACGTCCTGGACGAGGGGGACCGGCCCGCTCCGCCCGCCCTGCCCGGTCCGGACGCGCCGCCGCCCGGCTCGCCGCTGGCCGTGCTCGCCGCCCGCTTCGCCCTGGCGCCCCTGGACCTGGACCTGCTGCTAGTGGCTCTGGCCCCGGACCTCGACAGCCGCTTCGAGCGGCTCTACGGCTACCTCAACGACGACCTGACGCGCCGCCGGCCCACCGTCGGGCTCGCCCTCGAACTGTGCGGGCAGCGCGGAGTGGCGGCGGCCCGGTTCCGGCTGGCTCCCTCCGCGCCGCTGGTCGCGGGCGGTCTGCTGGAGGTCGGCGAACCCGAACGGCCGCCCCTGTCCCGGGTGCTGGCCGTCCCGGACCGGGTCACCGCGCACCTGCTGGGCGACAACGCGCCCGACCCGCTGCTGACCGGTGTGCTCGGCCGTCCGGCCGGTGATCCGGCCGTCGACCCGGCCGAGCTGCGCCGGGCCGCCGCCGCGACCGGGACCGGCACCGGCCACGTCCACCTGCGCAGCCGGGGCGGCGATCCCGAGGGACTGGCCGTCGCCGCGCTGCGGGCGGGCGGGCTGCCGCCGCTGGCCCTGGACCCGGCGGCCCTGTCCCGTGACCCCCGGGGCGTGCCCGGCGTCGCCCGGGCCGTCGCACGCGAGGCCCGGCTGCTGGGCGCGGGCGTCCTGCTGGGGCCGCTGGAGGAGCTGCCCGACCGGCCCGACGAACGGGCCGGGATCCTGCGCACGCTGTGCGACGCCCTGCGCGGCCTCCCCTTCCTCACCCACGGGACCGGCGGCTGGGAACCGGCCTGGGCGGCCGACACCCCCGTCACCCTGACGGTGGCGGCCCCCGCCCCCGACCGGCAGGTCGCGCGCTGGCGGCACGCGCTGGAGCGGGCCGGCGAGCAGCACGGCGCGAGGGGCGACGAATGCGTCGGAGAGGACGGGGCCGAGGCGCTCGCCCGGTCCGTCGCCGCGCACCGCCTGGACGCCGGGCAGCTGCGGAGGGCCGCCGGCACCGCGGTGCGCACGGCCGCGCTCGACGGCCGCCCGGTCTCCCCCGACGACCTGCGCACGGCCGTCCGGGCCCAGAACGGCGCGGGGCTCGCCCGCCTCGCCCGCCGGGTCGAACCCGCGGTGGGCTGGGACGACCTGGTGCTCCCTGCCCCCACCCACCGCAGTCTGCGGGAGCTCGCGGTGCGCGCCCGCCACCGCGAACAGGTGCTCGGGCAGTGGGGCATGCGCCCCGGCGGCGGGCGGGGGCGCGGGGTGATCGCGCTGTTCGCGGGTTCGTCCGGTACCGGCAAGACGATGTCGGCCGAGGTGGTGGCGGCCGACCTGGGCATGGACCTGTACGTGGTGGACCTCTCCACGGTGGTCGACAAGTACGTCGGTGAGACCGAGAAGAACCTGGAGCGGATCTTCACCGAGGCCTCCGCCGTCAACGCGGTGCTGCTGTTCGACGAGGCGGACGCGATCTTCGGCAAGCGTTCGGAGGTCAAGGACGCCCACGACCGTCACGCCAACATGGAGTCGGCGTACCTGCTCCAGCGGATGGAGTCCTTCGACGGCATCGCCGTCCTGACCACCAACCTGCGCGCCAACCTGGACGAGGCCTTCACCCGCCGCCTGGACGTGATCGCGGACTTCCCGGTGCCCGACGCCGACCAGCGCCTCGCCCTGTGGGACCGCTGCCTGGGCGACCGGGTGCCCCGGGGCGACGACCTCGACCTGCGCTTCTGCGCGGACCGGTTCGACCTGGCCGGCGGCTCCATCCGGGCCTGCGCGGTGACCGCCGCGTACCTCGCCGCCGAGTCGGGTGGACCGCTGACGATGGCCCAGGCGGTGACGGCGGTCGCGCAGGAGTACCGCAAGCTCGGCCGGCTGGTGCTGGAGGGCGAGTTCGGACCGTACGTGGCCCAGGTCACGCGGGTCTGAGCCGGTCGGCCGGCGGGCCGTCGCGGTGGGCCGTCGCAGCGGGCTGTCACGGTGAGCCGTCGCGGTGGGCCCGGGAGGGCCGGGGAGGGCAGCGCCCTTGCCCCCGGGCAGGTCCCCCGGTCCCTCCCGCCCGTGACGGCCCGCCGGAAAGGCTGGGGACGGGGCGCGACGGCGCGCGACCGGGTCCGTCGACGGCGTTCTGCCGTCAGCCGTCTTCCGTCCGCCGTCAGCCGTCCGCCGAACCAGGCCGGAGATCCACCGAAGACCGTCCACCGAACACCGGTGACACGAAGGAGCGAGCATGCCGACGTACCTCACCCCGGGGGTCTACGTGGAGGAGGTGCAGTCCGGTGCCCGCCCGATCGAAGGGGTGGGCACCGCCGTCGCCGCGTTCGTCGGGTTCGCCCGGACCGGCCCGTTCCACGAGCCCACGCTCGTCACCAGCTGGGACCAGTACTCCCAGCACTTCGGCGGGTTCGCCGAGGGCGCCTACCTGCCCCACGCGGTCTACGGGTACTTCGCCAACGGCGGCGGCGCCGCGTACGTCGTCCGGGTCGGCGGCTCCGACCGGGACAGCTCCGCGCCCGCCGCCTCGGCCCCCGAGCAGCGCGCGGCGGAACCCGTCGAGCTCGGCGGGTTCCTGTTCGCGGCCCGGCCGGGCATCACCGGCGTCTCGGTGGAGATCGCCGACGCGGAGGGCGAGAACCCGCCCGAGGACCGGTTCAGGCTGCTGGTCCACCGCGACGGGGCGGTGGCCGAGACCTTCGAAGTGTCGGCCCGCCGGAACGTCAAGGGCTACCTCGTCACCCAGGCCCGCGGCTCGGCGCTGATCGAGGTCACCGAGCAGCGCGGCACCGCCCAGGGCCGGCCCGCGAACCGGACCGCGGCCCTGCCCGACGCCCCCGCCGCCGTGCCCGCCCCGGCCGCCGGCCAGGGCGCGGTGCCCCGGCTCGACCCGGCCGAGTACGTCGGCGACGCGGCGGCCCGCACCGGGCTCGGCGGCCTGGAGACGATCGACGAGATCACCATGGTCGCGGTACCCGACCTGATGGGCTCCCACCAGCGCGGGGACATCGACGCCGAGGGCGTGCGCACCGTCCAGCTCGCCGTGATCTCGCACTGCGAGCAGATGGGCGACCGGGTCGCCGTCCTGGACGCCCCGCCCGGACTCTCCCCGCAGCAGGTGCGGACCTGGCGCAACGACGAGGCGGGCTACGACTCCCGCTACGCCACCCTCTACTACCCGTGGATCCGGGTCTTCGACCCGGCCGCCGGGCGCAACGCCACCGTCCCGCCGAGCGGCCACATCGCCGGCGTGTGGGCGCGCAGCGACGCCGAGCGCGGGGTGCACAAAGCCCCCGCCAACGAGGTGATCCGCGGCGCGGTCGACCTGGAACTGCGCCTGAGCAAGGGCGAGCAGGACCTGCTCAACCCGATCGGGGTGAACTGCGTCCGGGCCTTCCCCGGCCGGGGCATCCGGATCTGGGGCGCCCGCACCCTCTCCTCCGACCCGGCCTGGCGCTACCTGAACGTGCGCCGCCTCTTCAACTACCTGGAGGAGTCCATCCTCCTGGGCACCCAGTGGGTGGTCTTCGAGCCGAACGACGACCGGCTCTGGTCGAGCATCCGGCGCAACGCCACCGCGTTCCTCACCGAGGAGTGGCGGCGCGGCGCGCTGTTCGGGCGGACGGCCGCGGAGGCGTTCTACGTCAAGTGCGACCGGGACAACAACCCGCAGGAATCGATCGACCAGGGCCGCGTGATCTGCGAGATCGGCGTGGCACCGGTCAAGCCGGCCGAGTTCGTGGTGTTCCGGCTGGCGCAGTTCTCCGACAGCACCAGCCTCGTCGACGAGTGACCCGCAGTTCCGGCGGTCCCGGGACCGCCGGGACGATCAGCAAGGAAAGGTGACAGACAGTCATGGCAGAGGGCGATGCTCTTTCCACCCATATCTTCGGCGTCCAGCTCGGTGGCTACCTGGTCGAGTCGATCCAGGAGATCAGCGGCCTGACCGTCGAGGAGGAGGTCGTCGAGGTCCGGCAGGTCAGCAAGGACGGCAAGCAGATCATCCGCAAGCAGCCCGGCGCCCGCCAGGCCGGCGAGGTCACGATCACCCGGGGACTCGACAAGAGCAGCGAGTTCACCAAGTGGATCACGGAGACCCTGAACAACGGGGCCGTCGACACCGCGCGGCAGAACCTCACCATCGAGATCAAGGACTCCACGGGCGAGACCATCCGGCGCATCCAGCTGATGAACGGCTGGGCCTCCAAGTGGGAGGGCCCCTCCCTCAAGGCCGGCGAGTCCGCCGCGGCCACCGAGTCCGTGACCATCGTGTTCGAAGAGATCATCGTAGAGTGAGGCGACGTACGGTGACGGCGGGCAGCCTGGAGGAGATCCTCCGGGCCACGGAGCCCGCCCCGGCCACGGCCCAGACCTCCGCCCCGGCACCGCCGACGGCGCCCCTCGCCGGCGCTCCGGCGCGGCGCGAGGAGCACGCACTGCGCACGGAGTTCGAGTTCGAACTGCCGCGCGGGTACGTGGACGAGGCGGGCACCCTGCACCGGCACGGCTCGATGCGCCTGGCCACCGCGCGCGACGAGCTGCGGCCCCAGATCGACCTGCGGGTCAAGGAGAACCCGGCGTACCTGAGCGTGGTGCTGCTCAGCCAGGTCATCACCCGGCTCGGCACCGTCACCGACGTGCACGCCGGGGTCGTGGAGCGGATGTACGCGACCGACGTCGCGTTCCTCCAGGACTTCTACCGGCGCGTCAACAGTGAGGGCCACACCCGGGCGGCGGTCACCTGCCCGCACTGCGAGGGCGCCTTCGAGGTCGACCTCTCCGGTGGGCGCCTGGGGGAATCGTGACGTACGCGCTCCCCCGGCTCAGGGAGGAGATCGCGTACATCGCCTACCACTTCCACTGGCAACGCGACGAGATCCTCGACCTGACCCATGCCGAACGCCGGCAGTGGGTCACCGAGATCGCGCAGATCAACTCCCGTATGAACGAAGGAGGTTGAGAAAATGGCGTGGCGGGACAGGGTGCGCCGACGCGGCGCCGTGCGGGACGCCGCGGGTGCGGGTCCGGAAGCGGGCGCGGGCGCGGGCGCGGTTCCGGACGCGGCGGGTGCGGTCCGGGAGGCCGCCGCCGACCGTGGCCCGGGCGTGCCCGCGGACTGGGACGGCGGTTGGCGCCGCACCGCGCCGGCC
>NZ_JAIY01000012.1:24403-67533 GCF_000710405.2 Kitasatospora sp. MBT66
TGCCCGTGTCCCGGGCGCCGATGAGCGTCAGCGACGGACTCGCCTTCCGGGACGGGCTGTCCGCCTGGCGCGATCCGTCCTTCGACACCGGCCTCGCCCATGCCCTGCTGCCGACCGCCCCGACCGGCCTCGTCCGCGGCATCGCCCGCCCCGCCGTCGCGCAGCCCACCCACAGCAGTGGCGGCCCGCTGCTGCTCCGGGCGCTGCGCCCGTCCGACGCGGACGCCGCGCCGGACGCCGCGCTGCGGGCGGGGGCGGGTGCGGGTGCACCGCAGCCGGAGGCGCCTCCTGCACCGGGTTCGCCGGCCACCGGGCGGGCGCAGCCCAGTGGGTCGGGTGCGCGCGTGTCGGGTCCGCGCGCTTCGGGTCCGCGTGTGTCGGCTGCACGTGCTTCGACGAAGGGCGCTCCGCTGTCCGCACAGGCTGCGCCTGCGGTCAGCGCTGGCACCGACCGCTCGCGGGTCGACGAGGCCGGCGAGCGGCCGGGTCGGTCCGGCGGCCGGCCGGAGGCCCCCTCAAGGGCCGGGGCGACGGCCGGTGCACCCGGCACCCCTGGTCGCCCGCCCGCGCAGTCCGCGGCGGTACTCGGCGCGGATGGCGCTCCCGTCCTCCAGCGAGCCGAAGCGACCGCCGCCACCCCGACCACAGCCCCGGCCGGGACCGGGACCCGGACCGGCCGTACGTCGGCGTCGGCACGACTCCCGCTGGTCCGCCGCATCGCGGTGGTCCCCGGCGCCTCCGGCGAGGGCGCTCAAGGGGCAGCCCCCGCAGGCCGGCCCGTGCAGCGGACCGCCACCGGAGCCGGGTCCCTTCCCGCCTCCACCGGCCGCCGATCGGACCGGGAGGCATCCGCCGCCACCGGCCCCCGTCCCGGCCACTCCGGCGAAGGGGCGTCGGCGGACCGCGCCGAAGCGACACCCGCCGTGGTGCGGACGCGCCCTGTCGGCCGGTCACTGACCGTCGCCCGGGTACCCGCCGCACCCAGGCGCAGGGTGCCCGCCGTGCGCCCCGCCGTCCCCCCGGCACAGATCGGCGGATCTTCCCCCGACGCACCCGTACAGCGGGCGGCCGACCACGCGCCTCCTCTCGGCACCCCGCCGACCGAAGTCCCGGCGCCCGCCACGTCCTCGGACGTGGCCAGCCCCGACCACGCTCCGGCATCGGCATCGGCACCGGCACCGGCCATGCCTGTCGTCCAGCGGCAGGCGGAGACCGTCCTCGACCGGCCCGGCACTCCGGTGCGGGGCGCGGACGCGGCTCCCGTGCAGCGTGCGGCCGACCGTCCTGCCCCGGGCGCTCCGGCGTCCGAACTCCCGCCCTCCAGTGGCCCCTTGGCGTCGGGGGCGACCGCCCCCGCGTCAACCGCGCCCACGCTCCGGCACCGGGCGGCGACCATGGCCGACGCACCTGTGCAACGCGCGGCCGACCACCCCACTCTCGGCACACCCTCATTCGAACTCCCCACCACGGCAGCACCCCTGGGCGCAGATCCCACCACTCCCGCACCGCCCATGCCGATCGTCCAGCGCCCGGCCGACCACCCCACTCTCGGCGCACCAGCGACCGAACTCACTTCCACCGCAGCACCCTTGGGCGTAGATCCCACCCCTTCCAGGCCGGGCATGCCGATCGTCCAGCGGACGACGGAGGCCGCGACCGACGCGCCCGCGCAGCGCGCGGCCGATCACCCCACCCTGGGCGCACCCTCAACCGAACTCCCCACCACCGCAGCACCCCTGGGACCGGATCCCACCACCCCCGCACCACCCATGCCGATCGTCCAGCGCGCGACGGAGACCACAACCGACACGCCCGTGCAACACGCGGCCGGCCGGCCGACCCTCGGTCCGCCGCTGGCCGAACTCCCCGCCACCGCAGCACCCTTGGGTACCGGCGCGACCGTCCGGGCGCGGGGCGGCGGTTCCCCTTCCGCAGCTGCGCCCCCGGCGCCGACCCTGCCGGTCGTGCAGCGGCAGTCGGAGGCTCCGGCCGCCGAGGGCGGCCCTGGGCGGACGGCGCGCCGTCCTCGTGCCGGGTTGGGAGCCCCACTGCCCGCGATGCCGCCGACTGTCAGCCGTCCCGCGGCCCCGTTCACCGTCCAGCGCATGCCCGTGCCCGTGCCCGTGCCCCTGCCGGGAGCGGGACAGCACCCCGCGTCCCCGACCACCGCGTCCCGGCACGGCGGTCGCGCCGGAGTTCCCGCGCCGCCCGCAGGGGCCCGGACGAGCGGACCCGTCCCGCTCGTCCTCGCCGGCCGGTCCGGGGCCCCGGCACCGGCACCGGCACCGGCCGCTCCGCGCCGCAGCGTCCAACTGCTCTCGGCGCGGCCCCTGGCCCTCGGCAGCGGCCGGGACATGGGCAGCGCGACGGCCCCCGTTCCTTCCGCCCGCGCGGTGAGCCGCCCCGTGGTAGCGGCACGCTGGGCCTCCCCGCCCTCCACCGCCGTGGCGCAGCACGTCCAGCGAGCGCCCGGCACCCCCGGCCCGCACCCGGCGTCCGCGTCCGGCCCCCTTCGCCCGTCCGAACCCCTTCGTGGACCCGAAGCCCGCTATACCGACGGTCCCGGGCGCCCGTCAGGCCCGCTGCCCGTGACCGCCCCGCACGCGCCTCCACTGGTGGTCCGGCCTTCCCTGGCCACGTCCTCGGCTCGACCCGTACCCGTGGTGCCGCTGGTGCGGTCCAGGACACCGGCCCCCGGCAGCACGCCGGGAGTCCCCCAGGCATCGCCCCCGACCCCGTCCCCGCTCCCCGTACAACGCGACACCGGCAGCGTCCGGGGCACCGCACCGGCCACCACCGCCCCGGCCCCCGCCCCGCGCAGCACCGCCCCCGACACCAGCACCGCCACCACCCCGCGCAGCACCGCGGCGGACCAGCGGGTCACCACCGCCGACCGGACCGGCGGAAGTCCGCGTGACGCCGGAGCGCAGGGCGGCGACCTCGACCTGGAGGACCTGGCACGCCGCCTGCTCGACCCGGTCGCCCGCCTGCTGCGCGCCGAGCTGCGACGCGGCCGGGACCGCGCGGGCAGGACCTTCGACGGCCGCCGCTGAGCACCCGCACGAACGAGAAACGGACGACGGACCGATGACGGACAACATCTTCGCGACCAGCGTGTTCTTCCGGCTGGCGATCGGCGGCAACGACCTGGGCGCCTTCCACACCTGCTCCGGCATGGGCGCCGAGGTCGAGATGGAGAGCTACGCCGAGGGCGGCAACAACGGCTTCACCTGGCAGCTCCCGGGTCGCGTGACCTGGTCGAACATCACCCTCACCCGGCCGGTCACCGCCGACACGGCGAAGATCGGCCGCTGGCTGGACGAGACGCTGCGGCGGGTCGAACCGAAGGACGGCGAGATCGTGGCCCTGCGGCCCGATCTGAGCCGGATCATCAGCTGGCAGGTCTTCGGGATCGTCCCGGTCCGCTGGCAGGGTCCGTCCTTCGACCCCGCCAACTCGGCGGCCGCGGTGGAGACCCTGGAGATCGCCCACGCGGGGCTGCTCCCCGCCTGACCGTGCCACCACCGCCCCACCACCGACCCGCCCCACCACCGACCCGTCCGACGACCGCCGCACTCCCGCTCCGGAAGGAAGCCACGCCATGGCCTTCTCGGCACGCGCCAGCCGCGCCAGGGCCCAGCTCACCCTGAAAGAGCCCCCGGCCTCGGTCGGGGCCAAGCCCGGCGGGACGATCGCCCGGCTCGACCTCCAGTTCAACCCCTCGACCCTGCAGTTGGGCAAGACCACCGAGTGGCGACGCTCCCCGTCCCGGATGGCGGGGCAGTCGGCGCTGCCCGAGTTCGTGGGCAGCGGCCCGCGCACCCTGAGCCTGGAGGTCTTCCTGGACGCCACCGCGACCCATGACGACTCGGTGGAGCGGGCGGTCGAGAAGCTGATGAAGGCGTGCGTGCCGACCCCGGCCAGTCTCGGCCGCAAGAAGCCGGCGAGCCCCTGGGTGCGCTTCGAGTGGGGCAGCGCGCGGACCACCTCCTTCGACGGGGTGCTGTCGAACCTGTCGGTCTCGTACACCCTCTTCGACGTGGACGGCACACCGTTGCGGGCGACCTGCTCGCTGTCCATCGAGGAGGCGAGTGTCGAACCGCCCGGCCAGAACCCGACGTCGGGCGCGCGCACCGCGCGCAGCACGCACACCCTGGTGGCGGGCGACAGCCTGGCGATGCTGGCCTGGCGCGAGTACGGCGACGCGACGGCCTGGCGGGTCATCGCGGAGGCCAACGGGATCGACGACCCGATGGCGCTCGCGCCGGGCACCGAGTTGGTCGTGCCGGCCCTGCGGGACGACGACCACGCCCGAACGACCGCCGACGGGCACGCCTTCGACAACGGACCCGACAACGGTCTCGACAGCGGTCTCGACAACGGACGAAGCAGCGGACGAAGCAGCGGCAACGGGTTCGGCAACGGCAGCGGCGAGGGGGAACGGTGAGCGGGTTCGATTCCGGGGGCAGGTCCTTCGCGGCCGACCCGATCGTGGAGGCACCCGGCGAGCTGCCGCAGATCTGGGCGGCGCAGCTGGTCAGCTGCGTGGTCGACGAGAACGTGAGCCTGCCGGACGCCGCCGTGCTCACCTACCGCGACCCCGACCACGAGTTCCTGCGCGCCACCGGCATCACCATCGGCTCGCCGCTGCGCGTGTCGGTGACGACGGCGAAGGGACAGGCGCGGGAGCGGCTGTTCGACGGGGAGGTCACGGCCCTGGAGATCGACCGGGACAGCACCGGGTCGTTCACCGTCGTCCGCGCCTACTCCAAGGCCCACCGGCTCCAGCGCGGCCGCAAGGTCGTCGCGTACCGGAACATGACGGCCGCGGACATCGTCCGCAAGGTGGCCGCGGGCGCCGGCCTGGCCGTCGGGAGGGTGGAGGCCGCGCCGGTGACGTACCGGCAGCTGTCCCAGGCGAACGTCTCCGACTGGGACTTCCTGCAGTTCCTCGCGGGCGAGAGCGGTGCGCGGGTGCGCGTCGACGACAAGGGGGTGCTCCAGTTCACCAGGCCCGCGAAGGCGTCCGGGGCGCCCTCGCCCTCCACCTCGGCCGTGCTCGACCCGATGGTCCTGGAGTACGGACGCAACCTGCTGGCGCTGCGGGCCGCGCTGTCGGCCGCCGACGGCGCCTCGAAGGTGCAGGTGCGCGGCTGGGACGTCGCCACGAAGCGGCCGTTGGTCGCCGAGCAGCCGTCCGTGGTCAGCGACACCGTGGTGCCGGGGCTCGCTCCCGGGACGGCCGCCCGGTTCGGGAGGTCGGTCGTGGCCGTCACCGACACCCCCTACCGGACGCAGGCGGAGACGGCGGCGGTCGCCCGCGCGGCGGCCGCCCGGGTGAGCGCCGGCTTCGGCGACCTGGAGGCGGTGGCCGAGGGCAATCCGCTGCTGCGGGCGGGCAAACCGGTGGCGCTGGGCAACGTGGGACCGGCGTTCTCCGGCCGCTACACGGCGACGGCCGTGCAGCACGTGCTGGAGCCGCACGGCGGCTACCGCACCACCGTGTGGGTCGACGCCGGCCAGGACCGCTCCCTGCCCGGCCTGATGACGGGCGCCGACGCGCCGGGGCGCGGCCCGCGCATCCCCGGTCTGGCGATCGGCGTGGTGACGGACGTGCGCGAGCCGAACGGCTCCGAACGCGGCGCGGTGCGACTGACCTTCCCCTGGCTGGACGACACGTACGTCACCGACTGGGTGCGCACCGTCCAGTGGGGCGGCAAAGGCGGTGGCGGGGTGGTGAGTCCCGAGGTCAACGACGAGGTGCTGGTCGGGTTCGAGCAGGGCCTGCTGGACCGCCCGTACGTGATCGGCGGGCTCTACAACGGGGTGGACCAGCCCTCGCCGCACGAGGTGCCGCTGGTCGACGCGACCAGCGGCAAGGTCAACCGCCGTTCGGTGGCCTCGCGTTCGGGTCACCGCGTGGAGCTGCTGGACGCGCCGGCGCCGGGCCCCTCCGGGCTGCGGCTGGTGACCGGGGACGGGCGGCTGGAGGTCCGCCTGGACGACCGCCGGGACCGGATCGAGCTCACCGTGTACGCAGGACGGAACCGTCCGCTGACCTCCGTCCTGCTGGACCGGGACGGCATCACGCTCGACGCCCGGCGGGGCACCGTGAAGGTGACCGGCCGGCAGGTGGACATCGACGGCACGGCCGGGGTCAGCATCGGCGGCCGGTCGGTCCGGGTGTCCGGGACGGCGGACGTCTCCGTCGACGGCGGCCTGCTCGCCGTACTCAAGGGCCGTCTGGTCCGAATCAACTGACTCTACGTCAGCCACCTCTCGCCCCCGACCGTCCTCCCCTCTCCCCTTCTCCCGAGGAGCCCCCGATGTCAGCCGCAGCCCGTACCGGTGACCCCACCGACCACGGTGGCCGGATCGCGACCCCGCCGCCCGGCACCGCCGCGCAGGTCGCGACGGTGCTGATCGGCGGGCGGCCCGCCGCCGTGGTGGGCAGCCTGCACGTCTGCCCGGTACCGCCGCACGCGGCCCTGGGTCCGGGGAACGTGCTGCTGCCCAACCCGGCCGCGGTCACCGGGGGCGTGGTGCTGATCGGCGGACTGCCCGCCGCGCGGGCCCGCGACCGGGCGGCATGCGGCGCGACGGTCCTGACCGGTGCGCCCGACGTGCTGATCGGAGGACTGTGATGAGTGATCGGTTCATCGGCCGCGGCTGGGCGTTCCCGCTGCGGGTCGGGCCGACCGGCGGGATCGCCATGGTCGAGCGGGAGCGGGAACTGGAGGAGGCCATCCGCCTCGTGCTGGGCACCGCGCCCGGCGAGCGACCGATGCGGCCCGACTTCGGCTGCGGCATCCACGAGTACGTCTTCGCCCCCGGCGACGGCGTCACCGCCGGGCGGATCGCCCAGCAGGTGCGCGAGGCGCTGGAGCGCTGGGAGCCGCGGATCGCAGTGGACGAGGTCGTCGTGGCCTTCGACGCCGTGGAGACGGCCACCCTCTACATCGACGTGCGCTACACGGTGCGCACCACCAACGACCGGCGCAACCTGGTCTTCCCCTTCTACACGATCCCCTCCGAGGAGGGGATCGAGGAAACGGTCGCGGACTGATGGCCCTGCCCTCCCCCAACCTGGACGACCGACGGTTCCAGCAGCTCGTCGACGAGGCGAAGCGGTACGTGCAGCAGCGCGCCCCGGAGTGGACCGACCACAACGTCTCCGACCCGGGCGTCACCCTGATCGAGACGTTCGCCTACCTCGTGGACCAGCTGCTGTACCGGCTGAACCGGGTCCCGGACAAGAACTACCTGGCCTTCCTGGACCTGTTGGGCATCCGGCTGTACCCGCCGTCGGCGGCCGTCGCCGAGGTCGACTTCTGGCTGTCGGCGCCCCAGCCGGACACGGTGACGCTGCCCGCCGGCACCGAGGTGACGACCGCGGCCGGCGAGACCGAGGCGGCCGTGGTCTTCGCCACCACCGACGACCTGCGCATCGTGCCGAGCGAGCTGACCCGGCTGGTCACCGCGCCCCGCACCGGTGACCAGGCCGACCGGACGGGTGCGCTGGCCGAGGGCCGGGACATCCCGTGCTTCCAGGCCGCGCCCGAGCCCGGCGACGCGCTGCTGTTCGGCCTGCCGACGGCGGTGCCGCGCTGCGTGGTCGCGGTCCGCCTGGACAGCCGCGTCGAGGGCGTCGGCGTCGACCCGCGCCAGCCCCCGCTGGTGTGGGAGGCGTGGGACGGCGGCCGGTGGCAGCGCTGCGAGACCGGTTCCGACAGCACCGGCGGGCTGAACCGGCCCGGCGAGGTCATCGTGTACGTTCCGGCCGGACACACCGAGTCGCTGGTCAGCGGCACCAGGGCGGGCTGGCTGCGCTGCCGGGTCACCGAGGCGGAGCCGGGGCAGCCGTTCTACTCGGAGTCGCCGACGGTGCGCGAGGCCGCCGTCTTCACCGTCGGCGGCACGACGGCCGTGGAGCACGCCGAGCGGGTGAGCGACGTACCGCTCGGCGTGTCGGAGGGGGTGGCGGGGCAGTCCTTCCGGCTCGGCCGCCCGCCCGTACTGCTCGACGGGGAACCCCCGGTGGTGGAGGTGTCCTCGCCGGACGGGTGGCAGCGCTGGGAGGTGGTGGAGCACTTCGGGCGCTCGGGACCGGCCGACCGGCACGTCCGGGTGGACGCCACCACCGGCGAGTTCACGTTCCCGCCGGTGCTGCGCGAGGCCGACGGCACCCTGCGTCCGTGCGGGGCCGTACCGGCCAAGGGCGCCCGGATCCGGGTGGCCCGCTACCGCACCGGCGGCGGCCCGGCGGGCAACGTCTCCCGGGGCGCCGTGTCCGTCCTGCGCAGCTCCGTCCCGTACGTCGCCCGGGTCGTCAACCGGGAGGCGGCGCGCGGCGGTGTCGCCGGGGAGACCATCGACAACGCCAAGCTGCGGGCACCGGAGACGCTCCGCATGCAGGAGCGCGCGGTGACCGCCGAGGACTACGAGATCATCGCCCGGCAGGCGGCACCCTCCGTGCGCCGGGTCCGCTGCCTGCCCGACCGGGACGCGGGCGCGGGCGCGGTACGGGTCCTGGTGGTACCGGACGCGGTGGCCGACGAGGGCGGCCGGCTGCGCTTCGAGCAGCTGATCCCGTCCGACCAGGTCCTCGCCAGGATCACCGCGGCCCTCGACGAGCGGCGCCTGATCGGCACCCGGCTCCTCGTCGAGCCGCCGTTCTACCAGGGCGTCACCGTCGTCGCCCGGCTCTCGGCACCGGCCGCGGACGCCGACCGGGTGCGCGACGCGGCGCTCGACGCGCTCTACCGGCACCTCGACCCCCTGCGCGGCGGACCCGACGGAACGGGCCGGCCGTTCGGGCGGCCCGTGCAGTACGGGGAGGTGTTCGGGGTGCTGCAACGCGCCGTCGGGGACGTGGTGGTGGAGGAGATCCGGCTGTTCGCCGCCGATCCGGTCACGGGCCGGCGCGGCGCCCCGGTCGACCGGATCGACGTCGGCGCGGGCGCGCTGGGCTTCTCCTACCAGCATCAGGTGGTCGTGACCGCGCGGGAGCCGGAGGTGCGCGGATGAGCCGGGCCGCCGTCCCGGGCCTGCCCAGCCGGCACCCGATCGGCGAGCAGCTGCCCGCGCTGTACGCCGACGACGACTTCGCGCAACGGTTCACGGCGGGGCTGGACACGGTCCTGGCCCCGGTGTTCACCACCCTCGACAACCTGCCCTCGTACTTCGATCCGCGACTGGCCCCGGCCGACTTCCTGGCCTGGCTGGCCACCTGGGTGGGCGGCGCCGACGACCCGCACTGGCCGCTGGCGCTGCGCCGCGAGGCGGTGGCCGGCGCGGTGGAACTGCACCGCTGGAGCGGCACCCGGCGCGGCCTGGTCGAGGCCCTGCGCCTGGCGCTGGGGGTGTCCGCCGAGATCACCGGGGACGGCGGGGCCGCCTGGTCGAACACGGCCGGTGGCGCGCTGCCGCCCGCCCCGGCCGACGAGGTGCTCGTCCGGGTGTGGCCGCGGCACGGCGGAGCCGTGGACGCGGACCGGGTCTTGGCGCTGGTCCGGAGCCTGTGCCCGGTCCACACGAACTGCCGGGTGGAGGTCCTGACGGGACCGCCCACGAGCGAGGAGGGGCGACAGTGATGCGCGAGTGTCCCGCGTGCGGGGCGTCCAACGGCCCGACGGACGACTTCTGCGGCAACTGCGGCTCCTACCTGGGCTGGTCGGGCACCCCGGCTGCCCCGGCTGCCCCGGCCGCCGACCCGCCGGCCGAAGCCGCCGCACCCCGGCCCGCCGACCCCTCACCTCCCACCGAACCCCCACCCACCGAGCCCCCGCGCGCCTCCGCACTTCCTCTCCCCTCCCCTCCTCTCCCGTCCCCTCCTCTCCCGTCCCTTCCTCCACCCGACTCACCGCAGCCGGTGCGGCCGGCGAAGGCCGTCGCACCACGTCCCGTCGTCCGGCCGGTCCCGGTGGACGACGACGCCGCCGGAACGCCCTGCCCCTCCTGCGGCACACCCAACCCGCCCGACCGCCGCTTCTGCCGCCGCTGCGCGACCCCGCTCACGCCCACTACGGCCCCCCCGCCGCTCCCCTGGTGGCGGACGATCTGGCCGCTGCGCCGCCGCACCCGGGCCGGCTCCGGCCGGACAACGCGCTTCCTGGTGGTCCTGGCCGTGGTGCTGGCCCTGTGCGCGGGCGGCCTCCTGCTGCTGCCGGCCGGCCGGAACCTGATCGAGGACACCCGGGACAAGCTGGGCAAGAGCAAGCAGGTGACCCCGGTCCGCGTGGAGGCGAGCGCCGAGGTCCCCGGCCAACCGGCCGGCAACGCCACGGACGGGCTCAGCAACCGCTACTGGGGCGCACCGGGCCCCGGCGCCTCGATCACCTACACCTTCGCCAAACCCTTCCGCCTGGTGGCCGTGATCGTCACCAACGGCGCCTCGACCTCACCCGAGGACTACGCCCGCGAGGGCCGGGCACTGCGGATCGACCTGGAGGTGACGGCTTCGGACGGCCGGAAGTCGGTCAAGCAGCTGGTCCTGATCGACAAGCCCGGCCCGCAGACCTTCCCCACCGGCATCAGCGACGTCACCAGCATCCGCCTGACCCTCGAAGCCCCCGCGGGCCTGGACGGCGACCGCCATCTCGCCCTGGCCGAGCTGGAGTTCTTCCAACGGAGCTGAGTCCCCGCAGGCGCCGTACGCACGGGCCCCGGCGGGGACGTTCCCGTGCCGCCGGCACCGCCGGGGCCCGCACCCGGGCCCTGGCCCCCGCCGCCGTCGAGGCCCTGCCGCTCCGCGCGTGCCGTCAGGACGGCAGGGTCACCGACTGGGCGTGGTGGAAGACGTTCTTGTGGTCCCAGGTGTCCTTGGCCTTCTGCAGGCGGCGGTAGTTGGCCTTGTAGTAGAGGCGCTGGTAGGGCGGCTGCTTGTCGGCGGTGGTGCCCAGATCGACGTCCGGGTAGTTGACGTAGGCGCCGTCGGTGTCGGTGTCGATCTCCGGGATGCCGCCGGTCGCTCGGTAGGTGTCCCGGTAGAGGCCGCTCAGGTAGGCCAGGTGGGCGGCGTCGTCGGCCCGGTCGGTCCAGTAGGTCTGGTACTGGAGCTTCATGATCGAGTCCCGCTGCGGGACGGCGGTCTCGGCGGCGCCCCGGGTGTTCACCTGGCAGCCGTAGGAGTCGATCTGGACCAGCGTCTGGGTCAGGTCGAGGCCGTCGACGTCCTTGGTGAGCCAGGTCCACCAGGCGTCGATCTGGGTGGGGGTGAACGCCCTGCGGTGGTAGGCCGACTTGTACTTGCCGCGCTGGTTGGGGCCGGATCCGTTGAGCGTCATGGTCGCCTGGAACCACGGCAGTTGGCGGCGCTTGTCCGGGTAGGGCAGGTAGAGTCCGCCGACGCCGTTGGTCTGCGCCGTCGACTTGGCGCGCATCCCGCGCTCCACCCGGGCGAGGAAGGCGTCCAGCGGTGCCGGGTCCTCCTCGTCCCACTGGCTGAACAGGACGACGTTCCCGTTCGAGTGGTGGGTGAGGTGGAGGATGGAGAACAGTCCGCGGTACACCTTCTCCGCGGGGCCGCTGTGCTCGGCGAAGAACGCGCCGAAGTTGTCCAGCAGGGTGCGGAAGTCCTCCGGGTGCTTGAGCAGGTCCGCCCATTTCCAGGCGACGCTGCTGAGCCAGACCCGGGGCGGCGGCGCCGGCAGCGCGTGGGCGAAGTGGTAGCGCAGCACCACGCCGAAGTTCCCGCCGCCGCCCCCGGTGTGGGCCCAGAACAGCTCGTGCTCGGGCGAGCCGGGGGGATCGCCGCGGTGCGCCCGGGTCACCTCGACCACGCCGCCCCGGACCGTCGCCACGTCGACCTGGACCAAGTGGTCGACGGTCAGCCCGTGCCGGCGGGAGAGCAGCCCGTACCCGCCGCCGCAGATGTGGCCGCCGGCACCGACCGAATAGCAGGACCCGGCCGGAATGGTCACCCCGTACTCGCGGAAGAGGGTGGTGTACACGTCCCAGTTGGTGGCGCCGCCCTCGACGGAGTAGGTGGCGCCACCGTACTTGTCGGTACCCGCCCCGACCCCGCGCAGGGTGCTGAGATCGAGGATGACGCCCTTGTCGTTGTCGACGAAGCCCTCGTAGCAGTGGCCGCCCCCGCGCACCGTCGGCCGCAGTCCGCGGTCGAGCGCCGAGCGCAGCTCCGCCACCGCGTCGGCCTCGTTGCCGACCAGCCGGATGTACGCCGGGCGGCTGCGCCAGCGCTGGTTGAAGCCCTGGCTGAGCGTCTCGTAGCGGGAGTCCGGGGGGAAGACCGTCCAGCCCTCGGGCTGCTCGACGGGTTGGGCCGAGGCCTGGCCGGCGGCGCCGACGGCCAGGCCGAGCGAGGCGGCGGAGGCTCCGGCGGCGACCATTCCGGTGCTGCCGAGGAAGCCGCGGCGGGAGAATTCGTTTCGCATTCCTGAGGACCGTCTTTCCCGACTCCGACAGGTGGGCGGGCGAACGCTAGCAAGGAATGAAGATGGAATCCATTGTTCACAAATAAATGTGACCGTATGTAGACGAATTCTAGCCACGGGCGGGCAATTGCCCAGCGACACCTGCCCCTCCCACCCCCGGGGCGGCACCCGGCTCCCCCGGCCACCTGGGGCGGGACGCGGGTTTCCTGTCACCCGAAGAGGCGCTTGACGGGAGATCAGGTTAGGCGCCATATTACTTTCATGGCTCAGCAGCACCCGGCCGGCAACGGCGCACCCTCGCTCGACCAGGCCCGCCGACAGCTCTCCCGGTACGGCCTGAGCGCCGATCCGCAGGCGGTCCTGGTCGCGGCGCGACTGATGGCCGCCGGCGCCCGGCTCGGCCAGGCGGGCGAGGCCCACTTCGCCCGCTTCGGCCTGTCCACCGGGCGCTACCGGCTGCTGGCCGAGCTGGAGGACCACGGCGGCGAGAAATCGCCGTCGCAGCTGGCGGCGGCGCTCGGGGTCTCCCGCGCGACCGTGACCGGCCTGGTCGACGGGCTGGAGCGGGACGGCCTGGTCACACGGCGCCCGTCCGCCGAGGACGGGCGGGGCAATGTGGTGATACTGACCGCGCGGGGTGCCCAACGGCTGCGCGACATGGCACCCGAGCACTTCGACCGGATGCAGGCGATGGTGGCCGGCCTGTCCGTCGAGGAGCGGACGGTCTTCCTCGACCTGCTGGGCAGGCTGGTCGCGGGCATGTCCGCCCTGACCGACGACTGACCGACGACTGACGACTGACGGACGACCGGCAGAGGAGCGGCGGGCCCACCACGAGCCCTTCCACCACCTCATTGTTGGCCCACCGAACACCTATAATTAGCCTCCTAATCACTTGGACGACCCCATGCCCGGCAGAACCCAGCAGCGCCCCGACATCACCCCCGAGACCACTCCCGACACCGCTCCCGCCACCACCGCCGCCCCGCCCCGCTTCGTGCTCTGGCGCGAGGTCCTGATCGCCTACGCCGCGCCCGCCGTCATGGCTTCCGCCGGCGGCATCGCCACCGGCCAGTCGGAGCTCAGGATCGCGGCCCTCACCAGCATCGCCGGCACCTCGGCCCTGGTCGCCACCCTGGTCGGCCTCCGGCACCGGCGCCGGTCCGCCGACTCCTGGGCCACCCGCGGGCCGGTCCCGCTGCTCGCCCTCGCCTTCGGCCTCGGCTGCGCCGCGCTCGCCCTCGCCTTCGGCCTCGGCTGCGCCGCGCTCGCCCTCGGCGTCGGCCTGGCGGCCGCCGAGCTGCTGCCCCGGATACCGGCGCTGGCCGACAGCCCGTGGCCGGACCGGCTGCGGATCGACCTCCCGCTGTCGGCCGCGATCGCGGCGACCATGACCACCTGGCGCTGGCGGGCCTCCCTCCCCCGGCGCCGCCGCGCCCGCTGACCCGCACCCAGCACCAGCACCCCTACCGACCACCGACCACCGCACACCGCACACCGAAGGAGCAACACCCGCATGATCACCATCATGGGCGCGTCCGGCGCCACCGGCGGCGCCACCCTGCGCAGCCTCGCCGCCCTGGACGTCCCGGTCCGCGCCCTGAGCCGGAACCCCGACCGACTGCTGGCCGGACTCGACCCGCACACCCGCGGCCTGGTCGAGGTGACGGCCGCCGACGCCGGCGACCCCGCCTCGATGCGCGCCGCCCTCAAGGGGACGACGCAGCTCTTCCTGACCATGGAGAACAGTCCGCAGCAGGTCGAGCACGAGCTGCGCACCGTCGACCTGGCCGTGTCCTCGGGCGTGGAGCACGTCGTCAAGGTCTCCGCGCCGGCCGCCGAGCCCGACTCCCCGGTCGCCGTGTCCCGCGGCCACCACCTGATCGAGCAGCGGCTGCGGGCCCACGACATCACCACCACCGTGCTCCGCCCGTACGCGTTCATGCAGAAGCTGCTGCTGATCGCGCCCGGGGTCTCCGCCGCCGGGATGATATTCGGCGCGCTGGACGGCGCCCGCTGCAACTACATCGACTGCCGGGACATCGGCGACGTCGCCGCCGCGGTGCTCACCCGTCCCGGCACGGCCGGCGGCGACATCCCGCTGACCGGCGGCCGGGCGTACAGCCACCCGGAGCTCGCCGAGCTACTGGGCACGCTGCGTGGCCGGCCGGTGCGCTCCGTGAACCTGTCGCCCGCCGAACTGCACGCCCACCTGGTCGCCCGGGCCGGGATGCCGGACTGGCTGGCCGCCCACGTGGTCGAGATCCAGCGGCTCGCCGTGCTGCGTCCGGAGAGCCCCGACGATGCCGCCACCCGGCTGATCGGACGCGCCCCCCGTACCCTGGAAGCATTCCTCGGGGAGCACCTCGACCGGTTCAGCTGACCCGTCCGCACGGGTCCGCCACCTCCCGGACCCGGCTCCGACGGGCCCGCCGCCACCCCCGGCGGCGGGCCCGTCACCCCTCGGGGAACGCCCCCGTCACCCGCCGGGAGCGGCCCCGCCACCCCTGCGGAGCGGCTCCGCACCCCCGAGGAGCGGCCCCGGATGTGGCATGGGTCACGGTCGGAAATTCGACCTGACGGACCGTCAAAACGACTGACGCACCGTCACATCCGATCGAAGGAGCCTCAGTTGTGACCTGACGCGCCGTCAGATTCGGCCACTCAAGGGCCAGTTGGGCGGAGTGTCGGCCGGTGTGCGGTTCACCGGACCGGGCTACCATCGGTTGGGTTGTCCGCTCCGGCCCCGGAGTGGGATCACCCGGATCAGGCGAGTGCTCCCACCGCCCCCAAGGGCCGGAAGATCCATCGGGACGGGGCGAGACCTAGGAGCACACGCCACTGATGACAGCCGAACCCAGCCGGGACCCGGGCGCCGAGGCGCCCGCCGACGGCGGTACCACCGACCGGGACACCGCCGCCGAGAAGCAGGCCCACTACCCCGGCCGGCCGGCCCCCGCCCCGCGCACCCTGATCGACATCCTCGACGCGACCGCCCGGCAGTACCCCGCCGAGCCCGCCCTCGACGACGGCCGCACCGTGCTCGGCTACCGGGCCCTGGCCGCCGAGGTCGAGCAGCTCCGCCGCCGCCTCGCCGCCGCCGGCATCGGCCGCGGCGACCGGGTCGGCGTCCGGGTCCCCTCCGGCACCAACGACCTCTACGTCTCCGTGCTCGCTGTGCTCGCCGCCGGCGCCGCCTACGTCCCGGTGGACTTCGAGGACCCGGACGAGCGCGCCCAGCTGGTCTTCGAGGAGGCCGCCGTCGCGGCCGTGCTCGGCGCCGAGCGCGCGCTCACCCTCACCGGCGGGGCCGGCGAGCCGCTCGGGGCCCGCGAGCCGCTCGCCGACCGGACGCCCGACGGGCACCGCCCCACCCCCGCCGACGATGCCTGGATCATCTTCACCTCGGGCTCGACCGGCCGCCCCAAGGGCGTCGCCGTCACCCACCGCAACGCCGCCGCCTTCGTCGACGCCGAGGCCGCGCTCTTCCTCCAGGACGAGCCGATCGGCCCCGGCGACCGGGTGATGGCCGGACTGTCGGTCGCCTTCGACGCCTCCTGCGAGGAGATGTGGCTGGCCTGGCGGCACGGCGCCTGCCTGGTGCCCGTCCCCCGCTCCCAGGTGCGCAGCGGCGCCGACCTCGGCCCCTGGCTGGCCGAGCAGGAGATCACCGTGGTCTCCACCGTGCCGACGCTGGCCGCGCTCTGGCCGGCCGAGGCGCTGAACGAGGTCCGGCTGCTGATCTTCGGCGGCGAGGCCTGCCCGCCCGAGCTGGTGCAGCGCGTGGTCACCGAGGGCCGCGAGGTGTGGAACACCTACGGCCCCACCGAGGCCACCGTGGTCGCCTGCGGGGCGCTGCTGACGGGCGAGGGCCCGGTGCGGATCGGCCTGCCGCTGGACGGCTGGGACCTCGTCGTGGTCGACGAGGCCGGCGAGCCGGTCGCGCCCGGCGGGACCGGCCAGCTGGTGATCGGCGGCGTCGGCCTGGCCCGCTACCTGGACCCGGAGAAGGACGCCGAGAAGTACGCGCCGCTGCCCTCGATGGGCTGGGAGCGCGCCTACCGCAGCGGCGACCTGGTCCAGGCCGACCCGGAGGGCCTGCTGTTCCTGGGCCGCGCCGACGAGCAGATCAAGCTCGGCGGCCGCCGGATCGAGCTCGGCGAGGTGGACGCGGCGCTCCAGGCGCTGCCCGGCGTGGCCGGCGCGGCCGCGGCCGTGCGCACCGCGCGCGGCGGCAACCAGCTGCTGGTCGGCTACCTGGTGACCGGCGAGGGCTGGGACCGGGAGCAGGCGGTGCAGCGGCTGCGCGCCGAGCTGCCGGCCGCGCTCGTCCCGCTGCTGGCCCCGGTCGACACCCTGCCGACCCGCACCTCCGGCAAGGTGGACCGCAACGCGCTGCCCTGGCCGCTGCCCGACCTGGAGTCCACCGGGCCGACCGAGCAGCTGTACGGCACCGAGGCCTGGCTGGCCGAGCAGTGGACGGAGATCCTCGGGGTGCCGGTGAGCGGCTCCCGGGAGGACTTCTTCGCGATCGGCGGCGGCAGCCTGGCGGCCGCCCGGCTGACCACCCTGCTGCGCGTCCGCTACCCGAACGCGGCGGTCCTGGACATCTACCAGAACCCGACGCTGCGCAAGCTCGCCCGGCACCTGGAGCGCAGCTCGGTCGGCACCGGCGAAGCCCGGACCGTCGACCCGGTGCCGACCCGCGCCAAGCTGCTCCAGGTGCTCCTGCTGCTCCCGCTGTTCACCGTGGTCGGCCTGCGCTGGACGGCGGCGCTGCTGGCGCTCGGCAATCTGCTCTCGCACCTGGACGGCTTCGGCTGGGCGCCGACCGCCTCGTGGTGGGCGGTCGCGCCGCTCGCGGCGGTGCTCTTCACCCCGGCGGGCCGGCTGGCGATCGGGGCCGGCGGCGCGCGGCTGCTGCTGCGCGGTCTGCGGCCCGGCACCTACCCCCGCGGCGGCGGCGTCCACCTGCGGCTGTGGGCCGCCGAGCGGCTGGCCGAGGTGAGCGGCGCGACCTCGCTGTCCGGTGCCTGGCTGGTCCGCTACGCGCGGGCGCTCGGTGCCAAGGTCGGCGAGGAGGTCGACCTGCACGCGCTGCCGCCGGTCACCGGCATGCTCAAGCTGGGCCGGGGCTGCGCGGTGGAGGCCGAGGTGGACCTCAACGGCTACTGGGTGGACGGCGACCGGCTGGTGGTCGGCCCGCTCAAGGTGGGTTCGGGGGCCGTGGTCGGCACCCGTTCGACCCTGCTGCCGGGCGCCCGGATCGGCAAGCGGTCGCAGGTCGTGGCCGGCTCCAGCGTCACCGGTCATGTCCCGACCGGCCAGCGCTGGGGCGGCGCGCCCGCCGTCAAGCTGGGCCGGGCCGAGCGGACCTGGCCGAAGGAGCGCCCGGTGCGCCGGGCCCGCTGGTCGGCGCTGTTCGGTCTGAGCGGTACCGCGCTGAGCCTGCTGCCGCTGCTCCCGGCGCTGGCCGGCCTGGCGGTGCTGGTCCCGTTCGTCGACCCGGCGGACGGTCTGGGCGGCGCGCTCGGCGGCGCCCTGCTGGGCCTGCTGCCGGCCGTGCTGGCGTTCGGCGTGGTGTACGCGGCGCAGCTGGTCGCGGCGGTGCGGCTGCTGTCGATCGGCCTGGAGCCCGGTGTGCATCCGCTGTACGGCCGGGTCGGCTGGCAGGCCTGGACGGTCACCCAGCTGATGGACCAGGCCCGGGAGGTGCTGTTCCCGCTCTACGCGGGTCTGGTCACGCCGCTGTGGCTGCGGGCGCTGGGCATGCGGGTCGGGCGGCACGCGGAGGTGTCGACGGTGCTGGCGCTGCCGAGCCTGACCACGGTCGGCGACGGGGCGTTCCTGGCCGACGACACCCTGATGGCGCCGTACGAGCTGGGCGGCGGCTGGGTGCGGCTCGGTGAGGCGAAGGTCGGCGAGCGGGCGTTCCTCGGCAACTCGGGGATGACCGCGCCGGGCCGCTCGGTGCCCAAGCGCGGTCTGGTCGGCGTGCTGTCGGCGACGCCGGCGAAGGCGAAGAAGGGCGGCTCGTACCTGGGTATGCCGCCGGTGCGGCTGCCCCGCTCGGCCGACCGGGCGGACCAGAGCCTGACCTACGAGCCGCCGGTGCGGCTGCTGTGGGCGCGCGGGCTGGTCGAGGTGTGCCGGCTGGTGCCGGTGCTGGCCTCGGGCGCGCTGGGCCTGCTGACGCTGGCAGCCCTGTCCTGGCTGTCCGTGGCGTGGTCGCCGCTGGCGGCGGCGCTGCTGTCCGGTCCGGTACTGCTGGCCTCGGGCACGGTGGCGTGCGCGGTCGCGGTGGCGGCGAAGTGGCTGCTGGTCGGCCGGTTCCGGGCGGTGGAGCACCCGCTGTGGAGCGGTTTCGTGTGGCGCAACGAGCTGGCGGACACCTTCGTCGAGGTGCTGGCGGTGCCGTGGCTGGTGGGCGCGGTGCCGGGCACCCCGGTGCTGAACCTGTGGCTGCGGGCGCTCGGCGCGAAGGTCGGGCGCGGCGTGTGGTGCGAGAGCTACTGGCTGCCGGAGGCGGACCTGGTCACCCTCGGCGACGGGGTGTCGATCAACCGGGGCTGCGTGGTGCAGACCCACCTCTTCCACGACCGGATCATGCGGATGGATACTGTCGTCCTGCGCGAGGGCGCCACCCTGGGGCCCGGCGGCATCGTGCTGCCCGGCAGTACGGTGGGCGCGCGCAGCACGCTGGGTCCGGCCTCGCTGGTGATGCGTGCCGAGTCGGTGCCCGCCGACTCCAGGTGGCTCGGCAACCCGATCGAGGTGTGGCAGGCCACGTCCTGACCGCCGTCCCGGGGGGCCGGCCGGGGTTCGCCCCGTCCGGCCCCTCGGGCGTCCGGTCGGCGCCCGCCGCAGTCCCCGTCCCTGTCCGTCCCCCGTCCCCGTCCACCCCCTGTTCCGTCCACCCCGTGTTCCAGGAGCGTACGACCCGGTGAACCACCGCCCGGCGCAGTCCCCGCAGCCCTCGCAGCCCCCGCAGCCCGTCGCCCTGCCGGACCCGTACTTCCCGGGCAGCGGCGATCCCCGCTACCGGGTCCACCGGTACGAGCTGGCGCTGGACTACCGGCCCGGCCCCAACCGGCTGGGCGGTACGGCCCGGCTGAGCGCCGTCGCTTCCACCGCGCTGAGCGAGTTCGCGCTGGACCTGGCGGACTTCCGGATCGGCCGGGTGCTGGTGGACGGGAAGCCGGCCCGGTACACGCACCGGGCGGGCAAGCTGCGGGTGCGCCCGGCGAAGGCCCTGTCGGCGGGCGCGGCCTTCACCGTGGAGGTGCACTACACCGGCAACCCCCGGCCGGTCCGCAGCCCCTGGGGCGGCCTGGGCTGGGAGGAGCTGACCGACGGCGCGCTGGTGGCGAGCCAGCCGGTCGGGGCGCCGTCCTGGTTCCCGTGCAACGACCGGCCGGCGGACAAGGCCACGTACCAGATAGCGGTCACCACGCCGTCCCCGTACACCGTGGTGGTGGGCGGCCGGCTGCTGACCCGCACCACCCGCTCGTCCAGCACCACCTGGGTGTACGAGCAGTCCGCGCCGACCTCGACGTACCTGGTGACGGTCTCGATCGGCCCGTACCGGCCGGTGCCGCTGGCCGAGCACCCGGAGGTGCCGCAGACCGGTTACGTGCCGGAGCGGCTGGCCGGGGCGTTCGCGGCGGACTTCGGGCGGCAGCCCAGGATGATGGCCTACTTCGGCGAGGTGTTCGGCCCGTACCCGTTCGGCGAGTACACGGTGGTGGTCGCCGACGAGGAGCTGGACGTGCCGGTGGAGGCGCAGGGGGTGGCGACCTTCGGCACCAACCACCTGGGCGGCGGCTGGGACCGGGAGCGGCTGATCGCCCACGAGCTGGCGCACCAGTGGTTCGGCAACAGCGTCTCGATCGGGGACTGGAGCCACATCTGGCTGAACGAGGGGCTGGCCAAGTACGCCGAGTGGCTCTGGTCGGAGCGTTCGGGCGGGCCGACGGCGGCCGCGCGGGCCCTGTACGCGCACCGGCTGCTGGCCGGGCTGCCGCAGGACCTCCGGCTGGCCGACCCGGGCCGCAAGCTGATGTTCGACGACCGGCTGTACCAGCGCGGCGGTCTGGTGGTGCACGCGCTGCGGCTGACGCTCGGGGACACCGCGTTCTTCCGGATGCTGAAGGACTGGGCGGCGTTCCACCGCCACGGGGTGGTCACCACGGCGGACTTCACCGCGCACGCCGCCCGGTACGCGCGGACGCCGCTGGAGGGCCTGTTCGACGCCTGGCTGTGGCGGCCCGAGCTGCCGCCGCTGCCGGCCGGCTGAGGCCGACGCGGTCCCTCGCCGTCACGGTGACCGCGCCGACCGTCCCCGGGCTCAGGCCAGCTCGGGGACGGTGCGGTGCAGGCCCTTGCGGTCGTAGTAGCGGGTCATCGCGAAGCCGAAGAGCAGCGCCGCGACGGTGCCGATGGCGATCCAGACCCAGGCCCGGGTGAGGCCGGCGTCCGCCTGCGCGTCGAAGAACAGGATCGCCCGCACGCCGTCGGTGAGCTGGCGCATCGGTTCGAAGAGCGAGAGGAACCGGTAGAACGACGGCAGGGCGTCCAGCGGGATCGTCGCGCCGGAGGACGGCAGGCCCAGCACGATGAAGACGAACATGCTGATCAGCAGGCCGAGGCCGCCGAAGGCCGCGTTGATCGCCTGGACGCCGAGGCCGACCGCGCTGCTGGCGCAGACCGAGAAGATCCACAGCAGCGGCAGGTGGTCGGCGTCCATGTCGAGGATCACCGCCGCCGCCAGCATGATCAGCGAGGAGGTCAGCAGCGACAGGCCCACCGACATCGCGCACTTGACGGCGAGGGTACTGGTGCGGCTGATCGGCACCACCGGGTGGCGGGCGCGCCAGGGGCCGACCTCGTTGTCCGCGTAGCCGAGCGCGACGTCGACGCCGTTGCCGATGATGTTGGCGCCGAAGAAGCCCGCCAGCACGAGCAGCAGGGTGTAGTAGAACGCGGACAGCCCGAGTCCGCTGCGGTTGCCGATCGGGTGGCCGACGGTGGTGCTGAGGGCGATCGGATCGGCGATCAGCAGCCGGGCCGCGTCGCCCGCGCCCCGGGCCTGCGGCAGCGCGGCGAGTTTCGCGCCGAGGGCCAGCGAGGCCTGGTGGACGGCCTGCTGGCCGATCTGGGCGGCCAGCGAGGAGCCCAGACTGCCGACGCCCGGGTTGGTGTACTGGAGCACGGTGGGGCGCGCGGGCCGCTCGCTGGCGCCCCCGAGGGCGGCGACGGTGGCGGTGAACTCGGGCGGCACCTGGAGCGCCCCGTAGATCTTGCCGGAGGCCAGCTGCTCCTTCGCCGTCGCCTCGTCGAGCTGCCGCCAGGCCACCGCGTCGCCCTGGCCGGGGGCGGTGGCGATCCCGGTGAGGACCTGTTCGCCGAGGTTCTGCTGCTGTCCGGCGACGGTGGCACCGCGGTCGGTGTTCACCAGCGCGATCGGCAGATCGTGCAGGTCGCCGCGGGGGTCGAGGATGCCGCCGAGGTAGAGCAGCGACATCAGCAGGCTGAGCAGGCCGACCAGGACGCCGGGGACCACCCAGATCCGGGGGTTGCGGAGCACCCGGCGCGCCTTGACGCCGGCGGGCGGTTCGGGCCGGCGCGGCTCGGGCAGGGTCGGCTCGGGCTGGGAGGGCATGACGCTCCGTAAGGTGGTCGGCGGTCAGACGGACCCTAGGAGCCGGGCCCGGACGGGTCGTGGTGCCACGCCGCCGGGTCACCCGGGCGCCCGTACGGTCCGCGCGAAAATGGGTGGAGGACCGAACGTGATCGAACTAGGTTGAGGCGGCGGCGCCATGGCACCGCGGGCCGAATCCCCTGAATCCCCCGAAACCGTCGCAGAGGACCAGATGACCGACCTGTCCGACGAACTGCTCCCCACCACCCGCCGCGCGCTGCTGCACCGCCTGGCCGTCGCCCAGTCCGAGGGCCGCACCCCCTCGATGGTCGCCGGTGTGCTCCGGGACGGGCGGCTGGTCTGGAGCGGCGCCCGCAGCATGGTCGACGGCCACGCGCCGACCACCGACGTCCAGTACCGGATCGGCTCGATCACCAAGACCTTCGTCGCCGTGCTCGTGCTGCGACTGCGGGACGAGGGCCTGCTCGACCTCGCCGACCCGCTGGGGCGCCACCTGCCGGGCACGCCCGCCGACGGCGCCACCGTCGCCCAGCTGCTCTCGCACTCGGCCGGCCTCGCCTCCGAGACCCCGGGCCCCTGGTGGGAGCGGACCGACGGCGCGCTGCGCCCCGACCTCGCCGACATCCTGGAGGCTGAGCGGCCGCTGCGGCACCCGGCCGGGCGGGTCCACCACTACTCCAACCCCACCTACGCGCTGCTCGGCGCACTGGTCGAGCGCCTGCGCGGCGAGCCCTGGGGCGAGGTGCTGCGCCGCGAGGTCCTGGCGCCGCTCGGCATGGACCGCACCGGGCTGCTGCCCGAGCACCCGCACGCGGGCGGCTTCGCCGTCCACCCGTGGGCCGATGTGCTGCTGCCCGAGCCGCTCACCGACACCGGCCTGATGGCCCCGGCGGGCCAGCTCTGGTCCACCGTCGCCGACCTCGCCAAGTGGGCCGCCTTCCTGGCCTCCGGCCACGAGCAGGTGCTGTCCGCCGACACCGTGGCCGAGATGCGCCGCCCCGCCGTCGCCCCCGAGCCCGGCGACTGGAGCGAGACGTACAGCCTCGGCCTCCAGCTGGTCCAGCACGACGGCCGGATCCTGCACGGGCACTCCGGCTCGATGCCGGGCTTCACCGCCGGGCTGTGGGTGAGCGAGACGGACGGCCTGGCCGCGATCGTCTTCGCCAACTCCACCAGCGGCCCGCGCACCGCGCACGTCGCCGCCGAGCTGCTGGCGCTCACCGCGCAGCACGAGCCGCGGATCCCCGAGCCCTGGCGCCCGCTGGCCGAGTTCGACGAGCAGCTGCTGGCCCTGACCGGCCCCTGGTACTGGGGCGCCGCGCCGCACAGCCTGCGACTCACGGCGGACCGGGGGCTGGAGCTGTCGGTGCTCGGCCGGGCCGGCCGGGCCGGGCGCTTCCGGGCCGAGGCGGACGGCACCTGGACCGGCCTGGACGACTACTACGCGGGCGAGACGCTGCGGGTGGTGCGGGCCGACGACGGCTCGGTGAGCCATCTGGACATCGGCTCCTTCGTGTTCACCCGCGAGCCGTACGGGCCCGCCGGGGCCGTCCCGGGCGGCGTCGACCCGCAGGGGTGGCGGGTGTACTGAGCCCCGCCCTCCCCACCGTTCGAGCTCCGCTGCGCCCGCCGCGCCCGCCGGACAGTCTCCGCCCTCCTAACCGCCCCCGCCCGCGCCCGGCGCCGGGGTGGGGACGACGGCGGGGCGCGGCGGGTACCCGCCGCTGCGCAGCGCGTGCACGGCGCGCGCCACGTACCCGGCGAGCAGCAGCCCGCCCGCCATCGCGCCCGAGGCGTAGGTGTCCGCCGCCTGCGCCTCGGCCCACCCCAGGGTCGCGCCCAGCACCAGGTACGGCGCCATCGCGACCGCCAGTGCCACGGCCAGCGCCACCAGCGCCGCCCTCGGCCGCCGGTCGTCCTCCCAGCAGCGCTCGCCGACCAGGTGCAGGGCGACGGCCATCGCCACCACCAGGCACCACCACGGCGAGGGCGCCAGCCCCACCGCCCGCGCCAGTACGTACACGACGGTGAGTCCGCCCGTCGCCGCCGCCTGGCACACCAATACGTCTGTCATGTCGCTGGCAAAGGTCCGCCAGAGTCCCGCCCCCGGATTCCACCCCATGCAGCGGAGGATAGGGCGGCGCCGCGGTGCCCAACAGGTGTCCCGCACACGTCGGGTGGTCGCATTCAGCAGGTGCACATCTGCGCTCCGCCGAACGGCAACGTGGATGCCAGCGGACTTGGAGAGACATACGGGTGCCGGTTCGCGGATCCGACTGTACGGGTCCGACCCGGGCCGCTGCCACGGAACGCCGTGGCCGCCGTCGTCCGTGCTGCCCTGGAGGGTCTGCCATGACCACCGTCCCCACGTACACTCCGACCGCAGTCACCCCCACCCGGGCCACCCCGGTGCCCGCCGCGCGCCCGGCCGCCGCGTCCGGCTCCGCCTCCGCCGTCTACACCGTCTCGCTGGCCCGCGACGAGGCCGACGTCCGCGCCGCCCAGCGGCTGCGCCACCAGGTCTTCGCCGACGAGCTCGGCGCCACCCTGCGGAGCACCGTCCCGGGGCTGGACGTCGACCCGTTCGACGACTTCTGCGACCACCTGCTCGTCCGCGAGGGCGAGGACGGCGCCGTCGTCGGCACCTACCGGCTGCTGCGCCCCGAGGCCGCCCGCCGGGCCGGCCGGCTCTACTCGGACGGCGAGTTCGACCTCGGCAACCTCGCGCCGCTGCGGCCCGGGCTGGTCGAGCTCGGCCGCTCCTGCATCGCCGCCGAGCACCGGGGCAACGGCGCCGTCATCAACCTCATGTGGGGCGGCATCGCCCGCTACCTCGCCGACACCGGCAACACCTGGGTGGGCGGCTGCTGCTCGATCTCCCTGGAGGACGGCGGCGCCACCGCCGCCCGGGTCTGGGACACCGTCGCCGCCAAGCACCTCGCCCCCGAGCAGTACCGGGTCGCCCCGCACCGCCCCTGGGACGCCACCGGCGTGACCCGGGCCGACCGGGCACCGCTGCCGGCCCTGCTCCGCGGCTACCTCCGGTTGGGCGCCTGGGTCTGCGGCGCGCCGGCGCACGACCCGGACTTCGACTGCGCCGACCTGTACGTCCTGCTGTCGCTGGAGCGCACCGACCCGCGCTACCTGCGGCACTTCCTGTCCGGCGTCGGCGGCGTGGGCGCGGCGGCGGCCCCGGGCGCGGGCACGGCCCCCGAGGCGGCGGGCGCGGCGGAGGCGGGACCGGTGGACGAGGGGCCGGCCTCATGAGCGTCTGGCTGCCGACGGCCTCCTGCACCCCGGAGGCCTGTCTGACCGACCCGGCGCCGACCGTCGCCCTCCCCCGCCGAGTGCTGCGGCTGGCGGGCTTCCTGGTGCTGCTCGTGGCGGGGCTGGCGCTGATCCCGCCGGTGCGGCTGCTGCCGCACGGCCCGCGCGGCGCGCTGACCCGGTTCTGGGCGCGCGGGCTGCTCGGCGCGCTGGGCGTCGCGGTGCGGATCGTGCCCGGTCCGGCCCCGGCCGCCCGGGGCGGGGTGCTGCTGGTGGCCAACCACGTCTCCTGGCTGGACATCCCGCTGATCGCCGCCGTCCGGCCCGGCCGTTCGGTCGCCAAGACCGAGATCCGGGACTGGCCGGTGCTGGGGCGACTGGTCGCCTGGGGCGGGGCCGTGTTCCTGGACCGCGACCGGCTGCGGGCCCTGCCGGCGGCCGTCGGTGAGGTGGCCGACCGGCTGCGGGCCGGCCACCCGGTGATCGTGTTCCCGGAGGGGTCCACCTGGTGCGGCCGGGAGAGCGGGCGGTTCCGCCCGGCCTTCTTCGAGGCCGCCGTCCGCTCCGGCGCCGCCGTCCAGCCCGTCTCGATCCGCTACCGGCTGGCCGACGGGCACGCCACCAGCGCCCCCGCCTTCGTCGGCGAGGACGACCTGGTCACCTCGCTGGCCCGGGTGGTCGCCGTGCGCGGCCTGGTGGCCGAACTGAGCTTCCGCCCGCCCGTCCCGGCTCCGGCGGCCGACCCGGCCCGCCGCTGGGCGGCGCGGAAGGAACTCGCCCACGCCGCCCAGAGCTCGGTGGAGGGGATCGGCTGAGCCCCGGCGCCGGCGGCCGACAGAACCGCGGGGCAACCATCCGGTGAACTCCGGTCTTCGGCCGCCCGCCCGGCGCAGCCCCTGACACAGTGTCAGTCATGCATGAGGGAATGACAGTTGAAGAACCGAGACTGGCGATCAGACGGCAGCGCTCGATCGTGCGCAGGCGCCCGCGGTTCGTCGCTACCGTCGCCACGCTGCTGGCGCTCCTCCTCGGCTGCACCACCTCCCTGGCGCTGTCCGGAAACCTGCTGCTGCCCTTCGACCGGATCCTCGTCCTGGAGGGCCGCACGGGCTCCAAGGGGGACTTCTTCGACGACCCGGAGGTCCAGCGGCTGCTGCTGCGCCACCGCATCCGGGTCCACGTCACCGTTGCCGGATCGCAGGAGCTGGTCCACGGCGACTACTCCCGGCTCTCCTTCCTCTTCCCCTCCGGCCGGCCGGCCGCCAACGACATCATCGCCCGCCTGAAACGGGACAACGGCTACTCCAAGACCTACAACCCGTTCGTCAGTCCGCTCGTGCTCGCGACCTACCGGGACTACGCCCGGACGCTGGAGAACAAGGGGATCGCCACCCCGCAGTACCGCCCCGACCGCGGCGACGAACCGCTGTACTACAGCCTCGACCTCGCCGCCTTCCTGACCAAGGGGGAGGAGCACCGGACGTGGAACGATCTCGACATCCAGCGCCACGGCACCACCAACGGGAACGTGGTGGTCGCCCAGACCTCCCACATCTGCCAGTCGAACTCGGCCGAGACCTTCCTGGCCCAGGTCGCCTTCACCAGGAACGGGGGCCAGGTCCCCGAGGACGCGGGCGCCGACGAACTCGCCGCCCGGATCAAGCCCCTGCTCTCGGCGCAGGGCATGCCCGGCGTGGACGTGTTCGGCCCGTACTCCAGCCCCGAGGGACGCGGCATCGCCCCCGTGGTGGTCGTCTACGAGCACCAGTACCTCGCCTACCAGGCCCACTTCCACGACACCAGGAAGGAACTCGACACCTCGCGCGTCCTGCTCTACCCGACCTTCCAGTTCATCACCCAGCCGCAGTTCGTCTCGCTCCGCCCCGAGGCGGACCGGCTCGGTGACCTGCTCATCCGCGACCGGCGCCTGCGGGAGCGCGCCGTGGCGCTCGGCTTCCGCACCATCGGCGACGACACGGACTCCGGCGAGTTCAAGAAGTACCTGGGCGACCGCGGCATCCCGGTACCGGACACCCGGACCGACGACACCAGGACCGTCATGCCGAGCCAGGAGGTCCTGAACCGGATGGTGCGCGAGGTCGGCGACTGCCCGACCGGCCCCGAAACTCCCGCCCCGGGAGCGACACCGTGAACCGGCCCGCCCGGTGGCGCCACCGCCGCCGGGAGCGCGCCGGTCGCGACCGGCCGCACGCCCGGCCGCACGCCCGGCTGCACGCCCGGGCACTGCTGGCCCTGCTCCTGCTCCTCTGCTCCGCGGGACCGCTGGCCGCCTGCGGTTCGGACGCACCCGCCCGCACCACCCTGACCGTGCTGGCCAGCGCCGAACTGACCGACCTGCGGCCGGTCCTGGACGAACTGCGCCGCGCCACCGGGATCACCCTGCGGATGGATTACGGCGGCACCGTGAGCGCGAGCAACCTCCTCGGCTCCGGCCGGACCGACCGGCACGACCTCGCCTGGCTCTCCTCCGACCGCTGGCTGCGGCTCAACCTCAAGGCGGCCGGCGGGACCGGCGCCCCGCCCTCGACCCGCACCATGATGTCGCCCCTGGTCCTCGGGGTGAAGCGGAGCACCGCGGAGCGCCTGTGGCACGGCCGCGGCGAACGGCCGCCGTCCTGGGCCGACATCGCCGGCGCGGCCGAGCGCGGGCAGCTGCGCTACGCCATGACCGACCCGACCGTCGCCCACAGCGGCCTCGCCGCCCTGGTCGCCGTGGCGACCGCCGGTGCCGGAACCGGTGAGGCGCTGCGCCCCGAGGACGTCGCCCAGGACCGGGTCCGCGGCTTCCTGGCCGGCCGGACCCTCTCCGCGCCGTCCAGCCACGTCCTGGTCGACAGCTACCTCGCCCACCAGGACGACACCGACGCGGTGATCGCCTACGAGTCGGACCTGCTCGCCCTCGGCGGGGACGGGCGGCTGCGCGAACCGCTGGACCTCGTCTACCCGCAGGACGGCATCGTGCTGTCCGACTACCCGCTGCTGCTGCTCGACCCGGCGAAGCGCGCCGCCTACGACCGGGTGCTCGCCTGGCTGCTCGCACCCGCCGCACAGAAGAAGATCATGCAGCTCACGCTGCGCCGCCCGGTCGACCCGACCGTCGCCCGGGACCCGCGGCTGGAGCGGCCGATCGGCAACGCCCTCTACTTCCCCGACCGGCCCGAGGTCGTCCAGCGGCTCCTCGCCCAGTACGAGGCCGACATCCCGGCGACCGCCACCGGGCCGTCCCGATCCCCGGCACCCTCCCGGACCTCGTGAAAGGGGACCAGTGACCATCCTCGACGAGCACTCCTGGGGCGTCCACCGGCTCGAACTCACCGCCTGGCTGGTGGCGTTCGGGTGCCTGGTCGCGCTCCTCGCCATCGCCGGGCGGGAGCTGCGCCGCAACCGGCCGCCCGCCGGTGTGGACGTCACCACCAAGGCGTGCGTCCACCTGGACGACAAGGCCGTCATGGACATCTACCGGATGGGCCGCTACACCGCGGCCCTGACCCAGGAGGTCGAACAACGGATCACCCGCAACCTGCACTTCGGCGGCGAGCTGCCCGGCACGACGGTCGGCATCGGCACGGAGGCCGCGGAGGAGCGGATCAGCAGGTACGTGCGGAGCGATGCCCCGATCGACGTGATCGGCGTCATCATCAAGGCGCTCGACGACCGGGACGGCATCATCCACGCCAATCTGCTGACCGGTACCGTCCGGAAGAACCGCGCGCTGGCGCGGTCCCTCGACGCGGTCGAGGAGTCCGGGCCGCGACCGCCGGGCGTCCGGCTCTCCCAGGCGGAGGCCTATGTGCTGCTCCGGGGGAAGTTCCAGGCCGTCGAGGCCGCGCCCGGCGCCACCGAGGGCGACCTGGTCTTCATGGCCCGGTACGCCCCGCCCGGCGACCTCTCCCGGACGGGGCGGGTGCGGGTGACCTGCACCCGGCCGGGGCTGAGCGACTCCGAGGCCGGCGCCCAGACCCGCGCGGGGTACTGCCTCGGCACGGTCCACGGCTGGGACGCCGCCGAGGCGGTACTGGAGGTCCACGCGATCGCGGTCTTCCGCTGACCGCCCGGGGTGGCGATGCGCCGTCGGCGGCGCGCCGCTCGTCCCGGGCGGGCGCCGCTCACTCCGGGCGGGCGCCGGCCGGGACCTCCGGGCGGGGTCGGGCTGCGACGGCCGGGCCCTGCGGCCCCTCCGGTCGGGTCGCGGCACGGCGCAGCAGCAGGGCGACCAGGACGGCGGCCAGGGCCAGGGCGGCGGAGCCGCAGCGCAGGGCGAGCTGGATGCCGTCGGTGAAGGCGGCCTCGACGGCCGACCGGACCGGTCCGGGCAGCGCGGCGGTGCCCGCGCCCGGCGCGGTGGCGGCGGTCAGGGTCTCGGGCGGTAGGCCGAGGCCGGACAGGGAGTCGGCCAGGCGGTGGGTCAGGACGGCGCCGAGGACGGCGATGCCGAGCACGCCGCCGAGCTCGCGCAGGGTGTTGACGGTCGCCGAGGCGGTGCCGATCCGCTCCGGGGCGACCCGCTGGAGGACGGCGATCGAGACCGGGGTGAAGGTCATCCCCATCCCCAGGCCGAGCACGAAGAGCGTCCACAGGTACTCGGCGTAGTGGGCGTTCTCGCCGTACCGGGACAGGCCGGCGAGGCCGAACGCGCACAGGGCGATGCCGAGGACCAGCGGGATCCGGGGCCCGTACCGGCCGGTCAGCCGCGCCGAGACCGGACCCGCGACGACGATCATGGCCGTCATCGGCAGCCCGGCGAGGCCGGCGGCGGTCGGGGACCAGTCCAGGACGCCCTGCATCAGCAGCGGCAGGAAGAACAGCGCGCCGAACATTCCGAAGCTCACCGCGAATCCGCCCAGCAGCGCGCCGCCGAGCACGCCGTCGCGGAACAGCCGGAGGTCGAGCATCGGCTCGGCGATCCGCAGTTCCAGCAGCAGGAACGCCGTCAGCAGCAGCACCGCGAGCGCCGCCGTGGTGAGCACCCGGCCGTCGGTCCAGCCGCGGTCCGGGCCCTCGACCAGGGTGTGGACGGCCGCGCCGAGGCCGAGCGCCGAGAGCACCAGGCCGCCGAGGTCGATCCGCCGGGCCCGGCCCGGGACGACCGGCAGGACCCGGGCCGACAGGACGAGTGCGGCGACGCCGATCGGGACGTTGATCCAGAAGACGCTCGCCCAGCCGAAGGCCTCAACCATCGGGCCGCCGACCACCGGGCCGACCGAGAGGCCGAGCGCGGAGACGCCGGACCAGCGGCCGATGGCGCGGGTGCGTTCCCGTTCGTCGGTGAACACGTGCCTCAGGATGGCGAGGCTGCCGGGGGTGAGCAGCGCGGCGCCGACGCCCTGGAGCATCCGGGCGGCGACCAGGGTCCCGACCGTTCCGGCCAGGGCCCCGGCGGCCGATCCCAGCGTGAACAGCGCCAGGCCGAGCCGGAACACGACGGTGCGGCCGTACCGGTCGCCGAGCGCGCCGCCGGTGAGCAGCAGGGCGGCGAAGACCAGGCTGTAGCCCTCGGCGACCCACTGGAGGCCGGTGATGCCCGCGTCGAGGTCCTGGCCGATGCGCGGCAGGGCGTTGTTGACGATGACGTTGTCCAGCATGGACATGAACATGGTGGTGCACAGCGTCGCCAGCGCGAGCCGCTGGCGGCGCCGGACGTCCGGCGCCCCGCTCTCCCCCATCGGGCGTTCCTCTCGATTGCCTCCAGGGCCCCTAACGGCGTTAGGGGCAGTTCGACGGGGGACAGCGTGCACCTAACGGTGTTAGATTGCAAGTGGAATACCGGCCCGTCCCGGCCCGGGGCCCGGGGCCCGCGGCCCGACCCGCCCGACCCGCCCGACGAACAGCGAGGACCTCATGCCGGCCGACGAGGACGACGCCACCCAGCCCGGACTCACCCGCGACGCCCTCGCCCAAGCAGCCCTGCGGGTACTTGAGCGCGAGGGCCTGGCCGGCCTGTCGATGCGCAAGGTCGCCGCCGAGGTCGGGGTCAAGGCCGCCTCGCTGTACTGGCACGTCCGCAACAAGGAGGAACTGCTCGACCTCCTGAACGACGCGCTGATGGCCGACGCCGAGGCCCCGCCGCGTTCCGGCGACTGGCGCACCCAGCTGCGCGGCTACTGCCGGCGCTACCGCGCCCATCTGCTGGGCCGGCGGGACGCGGCCAAGGTGGTCGCGGGCCGGCTCGCCCCGGGTCCGCACCTGCTGCGGCTGATGGAGGACCAGCTCGACCGGCTGCGGGAGGCGGGCTTCTCCCCCGCCGACAGCGCGATGATCTCCTACCTGCTCGGCGCGTACGTCCAGGGCTTCGTCCTCCAGGAGCAGTCCCCGATGGCAGCCGCCGAGACCGCGGGCGCCGGTCGGCGCGAGGTGGCCGACGCCGCCGCCGAACGCTTCCGCGCGCTGCCCGTCGCGGAGTTCCCCAACCTCGTCGCGATGGCCGACGACCTCACCGGCCCCGACCTGGACGCCCGGTTCGGCTTCGGCCTCGAGCGCATCCTCGACGGACTCGCCGCGCTGCTGCCGCCGGACCGCCGCTGAGCCGTGCGCGCGACCGTCCGCGCGACCGTCCGCGCGACCGGCCGACCGGAACGGGCAGTGACGACCCATCAACGTTCCGCACACGGGGGGTGACAGGGCCGCCCGGCGGGCCGACACTGGGAGGAAGAAGCTCCCACGTCAATGGGTCGGCCGGTGCCGGCCGGTACCGGCCGCCGAGAGGGCAGGCCGGCCATGAGTACGCCGTCCTCCAGACTCCCGATCGTCTATGTCCGGGGATACGCCGGTGGCACCCCCGGGATCGAGAAGGCCGTGACGGATCCGTTCTACGGATTCAACGAAGGCTCGACGCACATCCGCGTCGGGCGCCAGGACTCCCCCGTCTTCTACCAGTTCGAAAGCCCGTTAGTACGCCTGCTCACCGACGAGGGCTACCGCGTCTTCGTCGAGGGCGGCCAGGAGGCCTATCTGGCGAACCACCCCAAGGACATCCGCCCCGACAGCATCTGGATCCACCGCTTCTACGACCGCTGCTCCGGCACCTGGGGCGCCGAACCCGAGGCATTCAGCCTGGAGCACGCCGCCGAGGACCTCCTCCGCCTGATCGAGGACCTCCAGGAGCGCACCGGCGCACCGCAGGTCCACCTGGTCGCCCACTCGATGGGCGGACTGATCTGCCGCTGCCTGCTCCAGAAGGTCATCCCCGAGCAGCGCAAGGGGAAGCGCGCCACCGACTACGTGTCGAAACTGTTCACCTACGGCACGCCGCACGGCGGCATCACCTTCGCCGTCGGCTTCGGCATCCCCGAAGCCCTGCGCGACACCTTCGACTTCAACGGCTCCGACATCTTCGGACCCGACCGGATGTACCAGTACCTGACGCCGGACCCCGATCCGGACGGGCCGCCGGAGGGCTGGCGGGCCGTCGACATGCCGGACGACGACGGCAGCGGGACACCCCAGGAGGCCGCGGGCGGGTTCCCGCTCGACCGGATCTTCTGCATGATCGGCACCGACTCCGACGACTACGACGTCGCCCACGGCGTCTCGGCCTCGGCCGTCGGCCCGCGCAGCGACGGCCTGGTGCAGATCGAGAACGCCCAGGTCACCGGCGCCAACCGGGCGTTCACGCACCGCAGCCACAGCGGCCGGTACGGACTGGTCAACTCCGAGGAGGGGTACCAGAACCTGCGCCGCTTCCTGTTCGGCGACCTCCGGGCCCGGGTCGACCTGGTCGACGTGCAACTCCCCGACCGCGACCCGGACGTCACCTGGCAGGCCGAGGTACGGCTCCAGGTCCGCGGACTGCCGGTACTGCTGCACGAACGCGCCGCCCCGCACTGGTGCCCGATCCAGCTCTCCGACCCCACCTCGGCCACCCGTCAGGCCCGGGCCACCAGGGACGGCGCCGTCCAGCTGGCGACCACTTTCCTCTCCAGCAAGCTGCTCCCGCCCCGCGAGGACGCGGAGCGCGCGGCGGTGGACGCGGCCGCGGACCCCGAACGGCCGGGCGCGAGCGAACCGGTGCGGTTCGCCCTCGACCTGCGGGTGCTCGGACTCAAGGAGCACAACGGGTTCTTCGGCTTCGGCGACCATCTGGAGCAGACTGCCGACTTCGCGGACACCCTGATCGTCGACGTGGACACCGACTCCCCGCGTCCGGCGGCCTGGGCGCACTGGAACTCCGAGGTGGTCGGCGCGATCCGGGACCTCCACCCGACCGGCCCGCCACTGCCCGACGAGGACCCGCGGGCCGATGCCTGGCTCGCCAACATCCCCCTGCCGGCCACCACCGGCCCGATCCTCGGCCCCGACGCCCGGATCCGGCTCACGGTCGGCCCCTGGAGCTGACCCCGGCGTCGGCCTTGGGCCTTGGCCTTGGGCCTGACCCTTGGCCCTGACCCTAGCCGTGCCAGTCGGCCGTCGGGGGGTCGGTCCTCGGCTCGGCACCGCCGTCGGTCCAGGCCGCGGCCGCCGGGCCGAGCCGGGGGTCGGCACCGGGCTGCGGTCCGGCGAGCGATCCGGGCTCCGGCGGCGGCCCCTCGGCGACCAGCAGCACCCGGCGCAGCAGATCGGCGAGCTGGCGGCGCTCGGCCGGGGAGAGCACACCGAGCAGCCGGTGCTCCTCCCGGCCGACCACGTCCAGCGCCCGCGCCCAGGCCAGTCGGCCCTGCTCGGTCAGTTCGACGTCCACCCGGCGGCGGTCGTCGCTGGAGGGCGTGCGGACGATGAACCCGCGCCGTTCCAGTGCTTCCAGACGCCCGGTCACCGAGGCGGGCGCCAGGCCGAGGTCACCGCGCAGCTCGGACGGGGTGGCCCGGCCGCCGCGGCCGGCCAGCCCGTGCAGGGTGTCGAACTCGTGCTTCTGCAGTCCGAAGTCGGCCACACCCTGCTCGCGGACCCGGCCGAGGTGCCGGGTGAGCTTGCTCATCCGGGTGACGGCGCCCTCGACGTCCGGGTCCAGGTGCGGCAGCACCGGCCGCCAGCGTTCGACGTGGCCGTCGGTCCAGTCACGGGGGCGGTCGGCCGCCGTCCGGTGCGTCGCGGGTGTCATGCCCCCGAGTCTAGGCGGCCCCGGACCAGGGGTTTTTCGGCTCCCAATATTTCGTTGACGAAATTTCGGCACCGAAATACAGTGCTCCCGTGACTTCGACCCACCACCCGCACCCGCTGCGCCTGCCCGCCTTCCGGCTGCTCTTCCTCGGCCGGACGATCTCCACCCTCGGGGACGCCGTCGTCCCCGCCGCGCTCGCCATCGCCGTCACCCGGGCGACCGGCTCCTCCTCCGCGCTGGCCCTGGTCCTGGGCTGTGCGATGGTCCCGCGCCTGCTGCTGCTCCCGCTGGGCGGCGTCGTCGGGGACCGCGTCGACCCCAGGCTGGTCGCGCTCGTCACCGACCTGGTCCGGGCCGCCGCCCAGATCGCCGTCGGCATCGAACTTCTCGGCGGCCGGCCCAGCCTGGCCGCCGTAGCGGCCGCCGAGGCGGTCGGCGGGATCGCCTCGGCGTTCGCCATGCCGACCGCCAGTCCACTGGTCGCGGCCGCCGTGGACGGCCCGCAGCGGATGCGCGCCAACGCCCTGCTGGCCTCGGCCGTGAACGGAGCCCGGCTCGGCGGCCCGGCCCTGGCCGGCCTCCTCGTCCTGACCGCGGGCCCCGGCTGGGCGTTCCTGCTGGACGGCGCCTCCTTCCTGGTCAGCGCGGCGCTGCTGACGCGGCTGAAGGTGCAGCACACCCCTGCCGAGCGCAGGTCGCTGCGCGCCGACCTGCTCCGGGGCTGGAGCGAGGTGCGCTCGCGCGACTGGTACTGGACCAGCCTGATCGGCCATGCCGTGTGGAACGGCGCCGCCGCCGTCCTGCTCACCCTCGGGCCGCTGATCGCCTCCCGGCGGATGGGCGGGGAGGGCGTGTGGATCGCGATGACCCAGGCCGCCGCCTTCGGTGTGCTGGCCGGTTCGCTGCTCGCCGGCCGGTACCGGCCAAGGCGTCCGCTGCTGGTCGCCTCCCTCGGCCTCGCCCTGTACGCCCTGCCGCTGGTCGCCCTGGCGGTGACGGCGCCCGCACCGGTCACCGTCGCCTCGTACGCCCTGGCGATGACCGGGCTGGGCTTCCTCAACCCGGTGTGGCAGACCGTGGTGCAGCAGGAGTTCCCGCCGCAGGTGCTGGCCCGGGTCACCTCCTACGACTGGCTGCTGTCGCTCGCCGCCGCCCCGCTGGGGTACACGCTCGCACCGCTGGCCGCCGACGCCTGGGGGAGCACCGGGCCGCTGCTGGTCACGGCCGCCCTGGTCACGCTGGCCTGCGGCGGGGCGGCCCTCGTCCCGGGCGTCCGCCGGGTCGGGCGCACCACGGACGCACACGACCTGACGGAGGGTCCGGCGAGCGGCCTGACGAACGGTCCGACCCGCGACCTCACGGACGGCCGACGCTCCTTGGACAAGGGCCCGGGGGCGGTCGGCCCCGAGGTCACCGGGGCGTCCTCCGCGACTCAGGAGGCCACGGTCGGGGCCGCTCGGCGGGACCCTACGATACGGAGATGATCGCCTATGCCCCAGCGGCCTTCTTCTTCCTCCTCTGCGGAATCGGAGTCCTGCGCGACCGACGCAAGTTCAGCAACGCCGTACTGCTCGGCATCGGGGTCTCCCTGCTGGCCCTGGCGCTGATCGCGGAGGTGCGCCGGGCGCCGACCCTGGTGGCCGAGCTGACGGTGGCCGTCATCGCCCTGCTGCCGACGGTCGGCACGGTGGCCCTGGTCTGGTTCCTCCTCTCCAACGGAGTGACGATGATCCGCAAGGAGGGCCGGCGGCCGGCGAACCTGCTCTCGCTGCTCGCCGGCCTCGGCATCCTCGCGCTGATCGGTCTGCTCGGAGCGGCCGTCGTCACCGACTCCCCGCGCCTCGCCGTCCTCGCCGCCACGGCGCTCCTGGTGGTCGGCTACGTGGCCTTCCTCTTCGTCTGCTTCGTCGGCTACGCCTTCCTCTACCAGCGCCACCTGCCGCGCGGGGACGTGGACTTCGTGGTGGTCCTGGGCTCCGGGCTGGTCGGCGGCGACCGGGTGCCGCCGCTGCTCGCCAGCCGGCTCCACCGCGGCCGCGCGCTGTACGAGACGCAGACGGCGCGGGGCAACCCGCCGGTGCTGATCACCTCGGGCGGCCAGGGACCGGACGAGAAGCTGCCGGAGTCCCACGCCATGGCGGACTACCTGCTCGAACGCGGCTTCCCCGCCGAGCACCTGACGCGCGAGGACCGTTCCCGGACCACCGAGGAGAACCTTCTCTTCAGCAAGGAGATCATGGAGGGGGCGAAGCCCGACTACCGCTGTGTGATCGTCACCAACAACTTCCACGCCTTCCGGGCCGCGCTGACCGCCCGCACGACCGGGGTCAACGGTCAGGTCTGCGGCTCCCCCACCGCCCGGTACTACTGGCCGAGCGCGACGATCCGCGAGTTCGCCGCCGTCTTCCTGTCCCACAAGCTGGTCAACTTCGGGATCTGCGGCTTCGTCGCCGTGTGCGGCCTCGTCGCCGCGGCGCTGAGCCCCGGCGCCTGACCGCACCTCGGTCCGTGGGTGGCGCCGCCATGGCGGCGCCACCCACGACCGGTCCTCGCAGGACGGCCGCCCGCCACATGGCGGCCCGGGGGCGGGCGCGGCACCCTGCACGGCAAGGTCCGTACTCCTCCCCCACCCCGGAGTCCCCGATGGCCGTGTCCCCCACCGCTGCACCCACCGCTCCACCCGCCGCTCCACCGACCGACCGCCGCATCCACCGGGCGGGCCGCGCCGGCCGCGCCGCCCTCGTCGCCCTGCTCACCGCGGCGGCGCTGCTGCTCCCCGGCACGTCGACGCCCGCGAGCGCCGGACCCGCGCCCGTACCCACCGCAGCGGCCGGCACCTTCCAGCAGGTCACCGGGTTCGGCAGCAACCCCGGCAACCTCGCGATGTACACCTACGCCCCGGCCGGGCTGCCCGGCGGCGCGCCTCTGGTGGTCGCCCTGCACGGCTGCACCCAGACCGCCGACGACTACTACCGGCACTCCGGCTGGCCCGAACTGGCCGACCGGTACGGCTTCGCCGTGGTCTTCCCGCAGACCGGCGCCGCCAACAACCCGCTCTCCTGCTTCCGCTGGTTCGACGCCGCGCAGAACTCCCGGGGCGTCGGCGAGGCGGCCTCCGTGCTCCAGATGGTCACCAGGGCCGGGGCGCTGTTCGGCACGGACCGCGGCCGGGTGTTCGTCACCGGCCTGTCCGCCGGGGGCGGGATGGCCGCCGACCTGCTGGCCGACTATCCGGACGTGTTCGCCGGCGGGGCCGTCGACGCCGGTCCGCCCGCGCACTGCGCCGCCGCCCTGTCCGCTGCCTCGTCCTGCCAGAACGACGACCAGCGGCTCACCCCCGCCCAGTGGGCGGAGAAGGTCCGCCGCGCCGACCCCGGCCACCCCGGGCCGTGGCCCCGGGTGGCGATCTGGCAGGGCACCACGGACACCACCGTCCGACCGGTCAACGCCACCGAACTGCGCGACCAGTGGACGGAGGTGTGGGGGATCGGCCAGACCCCCTCCGGCACCCGGAGCCTGCCCGGCGGCACCACCGAGACCCGCTACGACGACGCGGGCGGGCGGCCCGCCGTCGCGCTGTACTCGATCGCGGGCATGGGGCACGGGCTGGCCGTCGCCCCGGGCCCGGGAACCGACAGGTGCGGGTCCACCGGCGCGTACTTCCTGGACGCGATCTGCTCCGGCTACCACACCGCGCTCTTCTGGGGCCTGGACAGCGGCGGGCCGACGGTCCCCGGACTGCCCGCGCCCAGCGGTCTGACCGCCACCGCGACCGGGGGCGACACCGTCGCGCTCGGCTGGCAGCCCGTCACCGGGGCCGTCTCCTACCGGGTCTTCCGGGACGGCGCGCCGGTCGCGGACCCCACCGGCACCGCGTGGACCGACGGCGGTCTGAGCGCCGGTACGGCCTACGCCTACGCGGTGGCCGCGGTCGCCGCCGACGGCACCACGGGCGCCCGCTCCACCACCGTCACCGTCACCACACCGGGCGGACCGGCCGCGTGCTGGACCACCGACAACTACCACCAGGTGGCGGCCGGGCGCGCGACACTGACCGGCGGTCTGGTGTACGCGCTCGGCTCCGGACAGGCGATGGGGCTGTGGAACACCTTCACCGTCCACACCCTGCGCCGGACCGGCCCCGGCTACTACGTGCTCGCCGACGGCTCCTGCTGAGCGGGACACCTCCGCCTGCCACCACCGACCAGCACCTTGACGAAAGGTTGACCTGCTCACGGCAGAAAGTTGGGGGACCTCGCTCCTATGGTCGGCCCATGCCTCCACTGCCCCCCGGCCCCGGACGGACCGCCACGCTGCCGGTGCTGCCGTACCGCAAGCCGACACCCGGCCGCGACTACTGGGTGTTCGACGACGTCCTGCCGGACCCGGACGCCGTCCGCCGCCGCTGCCTCGACCGCAACGACTGGACCGAGGGCTACCCCTACCGACCGGAATCCTGGCCCGGACTGCGCACCATGCCCGGCCTCGAACCCGACGAGCTGGCCCGGGTGGAGGCGCTCGTCCGCAAGGCCACCGGGGCGTCGCGGCTCTGGGTGCAGAGCACCCCGGGCGGCGGCACCCTGAACCACAACTGCATCCAACTGGTGGGCACCGCCGAGTCGGAGTCGCGTCCGCACACCGACTCCCGGGCGCTGTGCCGCTTCGCGGCCGTCCTCTACCTCAGCCCCGGCGCGCCGAAGGACGCCGGCACGGGCTTCTACCGCCAGCAGTTCCCCGGCGGCCGGCTCGGCGGCAACCTGGTCACCGCCCCGCACAACAACCTGGTCGAGGCGCTCGGCACCCGCCGCGTCCCGGCCGACGCCTTCACCGAGGACGTCCGCGTCCCCAACCGCTACAACCGCCTGCTGGTCTACCACGCCAACCTGATCCACAGCGCGACCTCCTACCACGGCCTGACCCTGGAGGAGCGGCGGATGACCGCCGTCTTCTTCTGGATGGCCTGACACCCCGGTCGGAGGACGGCCCCACCCGCGCCCCGGCAGCGGAACGCCGCCCCTCGCTCCCCTCGGGGAGCGAGGGGCGGCGTCCGCACCACCACGGGCATCCGTGGGGACCGCTCAGCACGGGCCGCCGCGGTCCCCCGGGTCGATCTTCGCCGTGGCCACCGCCGGCCCGTCACCGCGGCGGACGGTGGCCCGGTAGTCGCCCGCCGGCTCGTCCGGCAGGGTCGCCGTGCAGACGGTCCGCTCCACCCCGCCGGGCGCTCAGGAACAGCCCGACCCCGGGCACGGCCCCGGTCGCGAGCTCCCCGGCCTTGGAGCACTGGGTGGCGGCGGATCCCCCGTCGCCGCTCAGGGCGACGCGGATGTCACCGGTGCTCTCACTCCGACCGGGACACCGTCCCGGGGCAACCGCCCCGCCGACCGGGACCGCCCGAACACCGACCAGCAGTGAACCATCCGGCCCTCCCCATGGCACCCGACCGGCGACGCCCGCGCCCGGGCGGCGGCAGCTCCGGTTGGCGGCGGGTCCGCGCGGGGAGGGGCAGCGTATGGAGAACACCGACCGGCCGGCCACCGAGACGGCGCGACCGGAGTGGGCCGGGATCGACCGGCTGGGCACGGCCGAGCTGCTGCGGCTGCTGAACGCCGAGGACGGCACGGTGGCCGGCGCGGTGGCCCGGGAGCTGCCGAGGATCGCCGTCGTGGTGGACGCCGTCGCCGCGCGGATGGCGCGGGGCGGGCGGCTGGTCTACGCGGGCGCCGGGACGGCCGGGCGGCTGGGAGTGCTGGACGCGAGCGAGTGCCCGCCGACCTTCGGCACCGACCCCGGGCAGGTGGTCGGGCTGATCGCGGGCGGACCGGCGGCGCTGGTGCGCGCGGTGGAGGGGGCGGAGGACCGCCCGGAGCTGGCGGCGGCCGACCTGGCCGCGCTCGCGCTGACGCCCGAGGACACGGTGGTCGGCGTCTCCGCCTCCGGACGCACGCCGTACACGGTGGCGGCGGTCCGCCACGCGCGCCGGGCCGGGGCCCTGGGCGTGGGGCTGGCGGGGGCGGCCGGGTCACCGCTGGCCGCGGCCGCCGAGCTGGCGATCGAGGTGGAGACCGGCCCCGAGGTCCTGGCCGGGTCGACCCGGCTCAAGGCGGGCACGGCGCAGAAACTGGTGCTGAACCTGATCTCGACGGCGGTCATGGTCCGCCTCGGCCGGACCTACGGGAACCTGATGGTCGACGTCCGGGCCGGCAACGCCAAGCTCCGCGAGCGGGCACGGCGGATCGTGGTCGACATCACCGGCGCCGACGAGGAGACGGCGAGCCGCGCGCTGACGGCCACCGGCGGCGAGGCGAAGGCCGCCGTCCTGGTCGTCCTCGCCGGGGTGGACGCCCCGGCCGCCGCCCGCCTCCTCACCGCGACGGACGGCCGCCTGCGCGAGGCGCTGGAGCTGGCACGGGAAGCCACCGACTGACCGGGCCGGCCGCGCCTCCGGCGCCGCCCCCGTCCCGCTCTCGCGGGCGATCCCGGAGTGGAAGCCTCGCAATCCTTGGTCCGGGAACGGCGATCGGCACCTCGATCGGTCATCGAGGTGCCGCTGAGCCGCGCCCGTCCGGGAGGCCCGAACCGGTCCGTTCAGGCCCCCTGGGCGTCCAGCCAGTGCAGCAGCACGGTGCGCTCGGTCTCGGTGCCGACGGGGCTGTCCGGGTCGAGCGCCCAGTGGCGGATCCGGGTCAGGGTCTCCGCGTCGAGGTCGAGGTAGAGGCGCCAGTGGGCGCGGGGGTGGCAGTTGCTGTCACGGGGTTCGCCGCACTCCTGGCAGTGGGTGAAGAAGGCGTCGACCAGACGGTGCACGATCGTCTCGGCGGGCATGGGCGGCGGTACGTCCTCACTCACGGGGTCCCGGGTTCGTCGGGGCCGCCTGAGTTCACGGGTCGGCGGGCCCGCAGTCCAGGGTGCGGGTCGGGACGGGCCGGGCGGCAGGGACGAACGTCCCGAGCGGTAGGTCTGCGGCGGGCCCGGGCACGCCGGAGGCCCGGTCCCCGTGGGGGTGGGGACCGGGCCGTACGGGGCGCGCGGCCGGGCTCAGCCCCGGCCGGCGGACTTCTGGGTGCGCCGGGAGACCGAGTCGAGCACCACCGCGCCCAGCAGCACCGCGCCGGTGATCATGTACTGGATGGCCTGGGCCGCGTGCACCATGTCCAGTCCGGTGGTGATCGACTGGATCACCAGCATGCCGAGCAGCGCCGACCACGTGCTGCCCCGGCCGCCGAAGAGGCTGGTCCCGCCGATGACGGCGGCGGCGATCGCGCTCATCAGCACGTTGCCGCTGCCGAGCAGCTTGTCCGCCGAACCCTGCTGGGAGGCGATGAACAGGCCGCCGAGGCCGGCCAGCATGGCGGAGATCATGAAGACCGAGATCCGGACCCGGGCCACGTTGATGCCGGCCCGGCGGGCCGCCTCGATGCCGCCGCCGACCGCGAAGATCTGCCGGCCGTAGGAGGTGCGGCGGAGCACGAAGTCGGTGAGCGCGACCACGCCGACCAGCACCACCAGGGGCAGCGGCAGACCGCTGTCCTGGTTGAGCGTCCAGGCGGAGACCAGGGCGACCACGGCCAGGGCGCCGGTGCGCAGCGCGATCTCGCCGACCGCCCTGGCCGGCAGGCCGGCGGCGGTGCGGCGGCGGGCGGTGAGCACCTGGGCGGCGCCGTACCCGGCGACGGCGAGGACGGCGAGCAGCCAGGCGAAGAGGATGTCGCCGTCACCGAGGAAGTAGTTGTCCAAGTGGGCGACGACGCCGTCGTTGATGTTGTTGACGGTGCCGAGCTTGCCGAGCACGTAGTCCTGGAGGCCGCTCCAGGCGAGCATGCCGGCCAGGGTGACGACGAACGCGGGGACGCCGATCCGGGCGAAGAAGAAGCCGTGCAGGGCGCCCATCGCACCGGCGGTGAGCAGGGCGAGGAGGATCGCCAGCCATTCGTTCAGGCCCTGGCGCACCGCGAGCACGGAGGTGACGGCGGCGCAGGCACCGGCCACCGAGCCGAGCGAGAGGTCGATCTCGCCGAGCAGCAGGACGAAGACGACACCGACCGAGATCAGGCCGTAGCCGGCGATCCACTTGGTGATGTTGGTCAGGTTGTCGGCCTGGAGGAAGTGGCCGGTGACGCTCTGGAAGATGATCGCGATCAGGATCAGGCCCAGGACGACGGGCAGCGCCCCGAGTTCGCCGCTGCGGATCTTGCGGCGGAACTCGTCCGCGTAGCCGGCGACGCCGCCCTGGCGGACCAGCAGCCGGGGGTCGGCGGCCGGGGCCGGGGTGTCGGCGGCGGGGGTGGTCTGGCTGGTGCTCACTTCGCTTCCTCCGCGATGCGTGCCTGGCGCCGGGTGACGGCATTGTCGGTGGCGCCGGTGATGGCGGAGATGATCTCCTCGGACGTGGTCCCGGCGACCGGGAAGGCGCCGTTGTTGCGGCCGAGCCGCAGCACGGCGACGGTGTCGGCGACCGCGCGGACGTCCGCCATGTTGTGGCTGATCAGGATGACGCCGAGGCCGCGCTGGCGCAGCCGCTCGACGAGGTCCAGGACCTGCGCGGTCTGCTCGACGCCGAGGGCGGCGGTCGGTTCGTCGAGGATGACGATCCGGGGGTCGCCGACCAGGGCGCGGGCGATGGCGACCACCTGGCGCTGGCCGCCGGAGAGGGCGGCGATCGGGATCCGCACGCTCGGGATGCGGATCGACAGGGTGTCCAGGAGTTCCTTGGCGCGCCGCTCCATGGCGACCTCGTCCAGGGTGCCGCGGC
>NZ_JAIY01000012.1:67950-78380 GCF_000710405.2 Kitasatospora sp. MBT66
GGCGGGCCGCCGTCCGGCGCCGCGCGAGGGCGCCGGACGGACCTCGGCCACCGGCCGTCGGTGATCCTGGGGTCATTGACCCCGGGTCAGTGACCGGGGGTCACTTCAGACCGGCGGCGGCGCAGGCGGCGGCGTAGTCGGCGGTGCAGATGTCGGCGGCCTTGTAGAGACCGTCGGCGATCACCGTGGCGGTGATGTTGGCCTTGGTGACGACCTTGGGGTCCAGCAGCTTGGCCGGAATGCCCTTGTCGGTGTCGCTGTCCACGGTGGCGGAGGCGACGGCCTTGACGTCCTTGCCCTGGAGCAGGCTGACGGCGAGCTCGGCGGCGCTGTCGGCGAGCGGCTTGTACGCCTTGTAGATGGTGTAGGCCTGGTCCCCGGCGACGATCCGCTGGATCGCGTCGAGGCCGGCGTCCTGGCCGCCGACCGGGACGTTGACGCCGGCCGCCTTGAGCTGGGTGATGATCGCGCCGGCCATGCCGTCGTTGGCGGAGTAGACCGCCTGGAAGCCGTCCTTGCCCAGCTGGGTGATGGCGGCGCCGGTCTTCTGGCCCGCGACGGTGGGCTTCCACTCACCGGACTGCTCGTACACCACCTTCTTGATCTTGCCGTCGAGCACCTTGTGGGCACCGGACTTGAAGAGCGCCGCGTTCGGGTCGGCCTCGTCGCCGTTGATCATCACGATGTTGGCGTCGGCGGCCTTGGCGCCGAGGGCGTCCAGCAGGGCCTGGCCCTGGAGTTCGCCGACCTTCTCGTTGTCGAAGGAGACGTAGGCGGAGACCGGGCCGGTGGCGAGACGGTCGTAGGCGACGACCTTGACGCCCTTGCCGGCCGCCTCCTTGACCCAGGCCTGGGTGGACTTGGCGTCGAAGGCGTCGAGCACGATCACCTTGACGCCCTCGGCGATCAGGGTGTCGAACTGCTGCTTCTGCTTGGCCGCGCTGCCCTCGGCGTTGCTGTAGCGGACCTTGCAGTCCGGGCAGAGGGCGGTGACCTTGGCCTCGATGAACGGGCGGTCGAAGGACTCGTAGCGGGTGGAGGAGGCGTTCTCCGGCAGCAGCAGGCCGATGGACTTGGAGTCCCCGGAGCTCGCGCTGTCCTTCTTGTCGGCGCCGGCCTTGCCGCAGGCGGCCAGCGAGAGGGCCATCGAGACCGCGGCGGTGCCGACGAGGACGCGACGCATCGTTGCGTTCATGGGGTGGATGCCTCCGTGACAGGGGCCGCAACTCTGCGGCGAGGTGGCAGGAGTTAACCCGGCGCCGTCCTGTGTCGTCAATAAGTAAATTCAAGCTCCGGCGAATCCCTGCTCTTTCGTTATCTTCATGAACGCCAAGCAGGGGTTGAAACTTGGAGGATCCTCCGAGTCAAGACCTGACAGGACATGACAGAGAAGGACGAATCGCCCACGATCAATAGCTGTGACCTGGTACGTACCTGGTGGGCAAACGATCGTTCGCTGCACATACCGACGCCCCAGCGGCATGCCGAGGCGCTCTTGACAGGGACAGGACGGGCATACTCAAACGTTCAAGAGTTTGATCATCCGTCAGAGAAGTGGGCCGCCATCCGGTCCCGGTAGCGGCCCGGCGTCGTCCCGAACTGCCGGCTGAAGGCGTGCGAGAGCGCGTACGGCGTCGCGTAGCCGACCCGGCGGGCGATGACGTCCAGCGGATCGGCGGTCTGCTGGAGCAGCGCGGCCGCCCGGGTCATCCGCCACCAGGCCAGGTAGGCCATCGGCGCCCGGCCGACCAGGGCGGTGAAGCGGCGGGTCAGCGTCGCCCGGGAGACGCCCGTGCTCGCGGCCAGTTCCTCGACGCTCCACCCCCGCGCCGGATCCTCGTGCAGGGCGCGCAGCGCGCCCGCCACCACCCGGTCACCGAGCGCGGCGGGCCAGCGGCCGCCCGCACCCGGCCCCACCCCGGCGGCGCCCGACTCCGCCGCCGAGCCGGACGGCACCGAGCCCGGCGCTCCCGAACCCGAGGCCGCCGAACCCGACACCCCCGAACCCGACACCCCCGAGCCCGCCGCCGCCGCATCCGCCCCGGCCGCGGTCCGGGGCGAGGCCAGCCAGGCCCGCAGCATGTACACCAGCAGCAGATCGATCAGACTCGGCACGGCGAGCGCCCCGCCCGCCCCGTCGGCGGCCAGTTCCCCGCCCAACAGATCGACCGCCGCCCGGAGTTGGGGGTGGGCTCCGACCCGGTTCGGCAGATGCACCACGTCCGGCAGCTCCAGCATCAGCGGGTGGGACCTGCTGTGCTCCAGGCGGTACTTCCCGCAGAGCAGTTCGGTGATCGGCCCGCTCGCGGTGCCGAGCACCGGCACCGGACCGGGGGCGCCGTCGAGCGGACCCTCCGGAACGGCGGCACCGTCGCGCGGGCCCTCCGGGCTCTCCGGGGCAAGCGGCGGCGTCGGCCGGGCCGCCGCGAGCAGCCGCTCGATCGGCACCGCCAGCGCCGCCGCACCGTGGTCCAGCGGCGCGGACGCGAGCACATGGCCCGTCCCGTGCGGCAGCAGCACGGCGTCGCCCGCCCCGAGCCGGACGGGCTCGCCGCCGTCCGGCAGCAGCCAGCAACCGCCCTCCAGCACCACATGGAAGCCGGCGCCCTCGTAGGCGGGGATGCGGGCCGACCAGGCCCCGCCGACCCGCAGCCGGTTGGAGGAGGGTCGTCCGATCCGCACCGCCGCGATCGCGTCGCTCACCACGTCCATGACCGCAGAATAGCCGCAGCGGCACACCAGTGAGCCGATTGCGTATCTGATCGAGCCAATCACGCATTGAACCGCTCAGTAACACGCTCCTAGGATCGGACTCGTCGACGGAACGACATCACGCACCACCACGGGAGGGACCATGGAACGGATCGTGCTCGGCGAGGCCGAGGTACTGCGGGTCAGGGAGTGGGAGGGGGCGTTCATGCCCTCCGCCGACATCGTGCCCGGGGCGACGCCCGAGGACTGGGAGCGGAACGCGGACCTGCTCGCGCCCGACCACTGGAACCGCGCCGACGACACCCATCTCGGCGCCCTGCAGAGCTGGGTGGTCCGCCACGGGGGCCGCACAGTCCTGGTCGACACCGGCGTCGGGCACCGTCGGCAGCGCCCGCACAACCGCCTCTTCCACGAGCGGGACAGCGACTTCCTCGACCTGCTCGCGGCCGCCGGTGTGCGGCCCGAGGACGTCGACGTGGTGGTCAACACCCATCTGCACGCCGACCACGTCGGCTGGAACACCGTCGAGCGGGACGGCGAATGGGTGCCCGCCTTCCCCAACGCCGTCTACTACCTGCCGGCCGCCGACCACGCCTCCTTCGCCCCGGACGGGCCCGGGCGGGCCGGTCCGGCGACCCGGCAGGAGGAGCGGCGGCTGCTCTACGCCGACAGCATCGAGCCGGTGGTCCGCTCGGGCCGAGCGGTGCTCTGGACCGAGGGCGTCCGACTGGACGAGGCTCTCACCCTGGAGCCCGCACCCGGCCACAGCCCCGGCTCCTCGGTGCTGCGGCTCGACTCGCGCGGCGAGCGGGCGGTGTTCGTCGGCGACCTGCTGCACAGCCCGCTCCAGCTGACCCGCCCCGAGTGCAACAGCTGCTTCTGCGAGGACCCGGCGATGGCCGCGACCACCCGTCGCAGCGTCCTCGAACGGGCGGCCGAACGGGGCGAGTTGGTCGTCCCGGCGCATTTCGCCGGGACGGGCGCCGCCGAGGTCCGGCGCGAGGGCTCCGGCTTCACCGTCACCCGCTGGGCCGGCTGACGGCGGCGGTCGGGGCGCCCGTCCTCCCCCGAGGCGGACGGACACCCCGGCCCCGCCCCGGGCCCGGACTCGGACTCGGACTCGGACTCGGCCCCGACCCGGGCCCTCAGCTCCCGGCGCGCACCGCGTCCACCCAGCGCGCGAGGTCCTGCTCGGCCAACTCCGGGTGGGCCAGCAGCCGTTCGCGCACCGCGCCGAGCACCGGACCGCCGCCCGCCAGCGCGAGGTCCTTGGCGGCCAGCCGCACCGGGAAGTCGGCGTCGACGGCCGTGGCCCGCGCCACCAGTCCCCCGAGCGGCCCGGCGGCGAGCACCCCGCCCGCCAACTCCTCGGGCAGACCGAGCGATCCGGCCAGCGCCAGCGCCTCGGCGACCACCGCCACTCCCCCGACGATCGCCCCGATCGCCACCAGCTTGAGTGCCGCGCCGGCCCCGGGACCGCCGCAGTCGACCACCCGGCCGAGCCGCTCCAGCACCGGCCGGACCCGCTCCACGTCCACCGGCCCGCCGCCCACCAGCACGGTCAGCCCGCCGGTCCCGGCCGGCCCGACGCTGCCCAGCACCGGAGCGTCCACCAGGCCCACACCGTCCGGAAGTTGCGCGCGCACCTCGGCCACCGCGGCGGGGCCCACCGAGGACATCTCCACCCACACGGTGCCGGGCGCCAGTTCGGCGGTGATCCGTCCCGCGACGGACGCCAGCGCCGCCGGGTCGGCCAGCATGGTGACCACGACGCCCGCGCCGCGCACCGCCACCGTCGGATCCGCGACCTCCACCAGCCCCTCCACCGGCTCCGGCACCCGGCCGGGCGTCCGGTTCCACACCGTCAACGGGTGGCCGCCGGAAGCGAGTCGGCGGGCCATCGGGAGCCCCATACGACCGAGGCCCAGAAATGCGATCTTCTCCATGGCTCCACGCTAGGAACTGTCGAGCCAGGCGACAAGCGAATGTCCGGCATGGTACCCATGCGGAATGAACATGGCCTGGCTCGACGTCTTCCGCACCACCGCCCGGCTGGGCTCGTTCACCGCCGCCGGCGAGCAGCTGGGGTTCACCCAGTCCGCGATATCCCGTCAGATCGCGACCCTGGAAGCCGAATTCGGCGTCCAGCTGTTCGACCGGCTGGCCCGCGGGGTGCGCCTCACCGAGCACGGCCGGATGCTGCTGCCGCACGCCGAGGCACTGCTGGACCGGCTGGACGGCAGCCGCCGCGACCTCGCCTCGCTCACCGGCCTCGGCCTCGGCCGACTGCGGATCGGCGCCTTCGACAGCGCCAACGCCGCCCTCGTCCCGGCCGCGTTGGCGGCCTTCGGCACGGCGCATCCGGGGATCGGCATCTCCCTCGCCGAGGGCCTCTCGGCACAGCTGCTCGACCGGCTGCGGGACGGCGCGATCGACCTCGCGGTGGTCGCCGCCTACCCCGGGCACCCCTACGACACCGAGCTGTTCGACCTCCGCCCACTGGCCGAGGACCCGGTGCTGGTGGCCCTCCCCCCGGACCACCCGCTGGCCGGCCGGGAACGGCTGCGGCTCGTCGAACTCGCCGACGAGCCCTGGATCGCCGCCAGCAGCCGGGCCGAGTCCACCCTGCTCGCCGCCTGTGTCCGCAGTGGCTTCCAGCCCCGGATCGCCTACGAGGTCGGCGCCTGGACGGCGAAACTCGGCCTGGTCGCCGCCGGGTTCGGCGCCACCCTGATCCCCGCGCTGGCCGCCCGCGCCGCCCGTCCGGACATCGCGCTCGTCCCGCTCCACCCCGAGGACACGCCGGTCCGCCTCGTCCGTACCGCCACCCTCCGCGCCCACTCCGCGCCTCCCGCCGTCACCGCCTTCCTCCCCCACCTCGCCCGCGCGGCGGCCGCCCCGGTCCGGACCTGACTCCGGACCGGACCGGCCCCTCCGTGCTTTCACGACCGCCCCCGCCGCCGCGGCCCCGCCGGAGGGGCGACGGGGTCCGGGCGGCTCCCGGTCAGCAGGACGGACAGGGTCGCCGTGTGAGTCCGCAGCAGGCTGACGACCCGCCGGTCCCGCGGCGCCGCGAACCTCGGGCTGTACCGGCGTCGCTGCGGGGACGCCGAAGCGGCCGTCCTGCTCGGGCACGAAGCGGTCCGCGGGCTGAGCGACACGGTCGGCCCCGAGCATCCGACCACCCTGAACGCCACGGTCACCCTGGCCAACTCCTGCACCGCCGCCGGGCACCACGAGTGGGCCGAGGAGCTGGGGCGGGCCGCCCTCCACCGGCTGTCCGAGCGGCTCGGGCACGAGCACCCGGACACGCTGGTCTGCCGGGCGAACCTGGCCGTCACCGTGCGCGACCTGGGACGGCACCACGAGGCCCTCGAGCTGCGGTCGGAGGCACTGGCCGCGATCATCCGTCTCCTGGGGGACGAGCACCCGCACGTACGGGATGCCCGCGCGTGGCGGCAGATCGACCGGGACCTCGAACCGCAGCCGTTCTGACGGGGCCGGGACCACCGGGCACGACGGACCGGGACCGCGCCCGGGACGAGCGGGACCGGCGTGGGCCCCGGCCCGGGACGCGGGCGGGACCGCCCCGGGCCCGAAGGGGGGCCGGGTGACGGCCGCTGCCCCAGGTGTTCGGGACAACGGGTGGCCGACCTTGGAGGTCACGCCCGGTCCACGCGCCGGGCGGCCCTATCGGCCCGAGCCCAGGGGAACCCCGTCATGACCGCACAGTCCGTCCTGTTCGCCACCCTTCTCGACGCCCGCCGCTCCGTCTGCCTGCCCGACCTGCTCCGTGCCCAGGCGGCCGCCCGCCCCGACGCCACGGCGGTCACCGCTCCGGCGGAGACCGGCGCGGGCACCGGAACGGGCACCGGAACGGGCGCCCGGCTGAGCTTCCGCGAGCTCGCCGACGCCGCCGACGCGCTCGCCGCGCACCTGCACCGGCTGGGCGTGGCCGCCGACGACTGCGTCGGCCTCTGCACCGAGCCGTCCCTGGCGCTGATGACCGGTGCCTGGGGCATCCTGCACGCGGGCGCCGCGTACCTGCCGCTCTCCCCCGAGTACCCGGAGGAGCGGCTCCGCTGGATGATCGAGTCCAGCGGGACCAGGGTGGTCGTCGCCCAGGAGCACCTGCGGTCCCGGCTGGCCGAGCTGGTCCCGGCCGGCACCCGGATCGTCACCGCCGCCGACCTCCCGGACCGGGACGCACCGCCGGAGCCGGGCGGGAGCACCCACATCCCGCACCAGGCCCACGCCCCGGCCGGCCCCGCCCCCGAGTCGCTGGCCTACGTCATCCACACCTCCGGCAGCACCGGCCGCCCCAAGGGCGTGATGATCGAGCACCACAGCATCGTGTCGCAGCTGCGCTGGCTGGCCGACGCCGGCCATCTGGGCCCGGACACCACCGTGCTGCAGAAGACGCCGATGAGCTTCGACGCGGCGCAGTGGGAGATCCTCGCGCCCGCCGCCGGCGCGCGGGTGGTGATGGGCGCGCCCGGCGTCTACCGGGACCCGGAGGCCCTGATCGACACCGTGCTCGCGCACGGCGTGACCACCCTCCAGTGCGTGCCGACCCTGCTCCAGGCCCTGCTCGACACCGAGCGGCTGGCCGACTGCACCGGTCTGCGCGGGCTGTACTCCGGCGGCGAGGCGCTCTCGGTCCGGCTGGCCCGGGCGCTGACGGCGGCGCTGCCGGGCGCGGAGCTGGTCAATCTGTACGGCCCGACCGAGTGCACCATCAACGCGACCGCCCACCGGATCGACCCGGAGACGCTCGTCGACGGCGCCGGTTCGGTGCCGATCGGCGTGCCGGTGGACCGCACCCGCTGCTTCGTCCTGGACGAGGAGCTGGCGCCGGTGGAGGTCGGCGCGACCGGTGAGCTGTACATCGGCGGTGTCCAGCTGGCCCGCGGCTACCTCGACCGGCCGGACCTGACGGCGGAGCGCTTCGTCGCCTCGCCGTACCTGCCGGGCGAGCGGCTGTACCGCACCGGCGACCTCGCCGAGTGGAACCCGGACGGCACCCTGCAGTGCGCCGGCCGGGTGGACAACCAGGTCAAGCTGCGCGGCTACCGGGTCGAGCTGGACGAGATCGCGCTCGCCGTCGAGGAGCACCCCTGGGTGCGCCGGGCCGCCGCGGTGGTCACCGACGACCCGCGGACGGGCCACCGCAACCTGGTGGCCTGTGTGGAGCTGAACCCCAAGGAGGCCGCCCTGATGGACCAGGGCAACCACGGCGGCCACCACCGGTCCAAGGCGAGCAAGCTCCAGGTCCGGGCCCAGCTGTCCAACCCGGGGCTGCGCGGACCGGCCGAGCTGGCCGGCCGGCCGGTGGTCGAACTGCCGGGGCGCCGGGAGACCGGCCGGCAGCGGCGGGAGACCTTCGCCCGCAAGACCTACCGGTTCTTCGAGGGCGGCCCGGTCACCCGGGAGGACCTGCTGGCGCTGCTCGCCCCGCCGCGCCCGGCCACCGCGCCGAGCCGCCCGGCCGCGACCACCGCAACCGCAACCGCAGCCGCAGCCGCCGTCACCCTGGCCGAACTCGGCCCGGTGCTGCGCTGGTTCGGCCAGTTCCACAGCCCCGAGCGGCTGCTGCCGAAGTACGCCTACGCCTCCCCCGGCGCCCTGTACGCCACCCAGCTGTACCTGGAGACGGACGGCTCGCACGGCCTCGCCGCGGGCGTGCACTACTACCACCCGGTCGACCACACCCTGGTCCGGGTCGGCGACCGGGCCGCCGGGGGCGCGCCGCTCGCACTGCACTTCCTCGGCCGGCGCGGCGCCGTCGAGCCGGTGTACCGCAACAACATCCGGGAGGTGCTGGAGTTCGAGACCGGCCACATGCTGGGCGTGCTGGAGGAGGTGCTGCCGGAGTACGGGCTGGCGGTGCGTCCGCTGGGCCACGAGCCCTCCGTCCAGCGGCGGCTGGACGTCGCCGAGGAGGACTACTACCTGGGCAGCTTCGCGATCGTCCCGGAGGACGGACGGCCGCGCCGGGAGGACACCGAGCTGTTCGTCCAGGCCCACCCGGGCGGGGTCGACGGCCTGCCGGCCGGCCTGTACCGGTACGAGGGCGGCGAACTGACCAGGATCTCCGCCGAGGTGGTGGAGTCCCGGCACGTCATCGCGATCAACCAACAGGTCTACCGGCGGGCGGGCTTCGGCATCACCGCGGTGAGCCGGGCCGCCGAACCGTGGCTGGAGTACATCGGCCTGGGCGTCCGGCTGCACCGGCTGCAGCGCAACGCGCTCGGCTTCGGGTTCATGTCCTCGGGCTACAGCTCGAAGAGCGGTCACCCGCTGCCCTCCGCCCGGCGGATCGACGCGGTGCTGGCCGGGTGCGGCATCGCCGGCGGCCCGTCGTACTTCTTCCTCGGCGGCCGGGTGAGCGAGGAGCAGATCCGCAGCGAGGGCATGCGGGAGGACGCCGTGCACATGCGCGGCCCGGCGGAGCTGATCAGGGACGAGCTGGTGGCCCTGCTGCCGGACTACATGGTCCCCAACCGGGTGCTGGTGCTGGACGAGCTGCCGCTGACCGCCAACGGCAAGGTGGACGCCAAGGCGCTGGCGGCCGCCGAGCAGGTCAGGGACGCCGCCACCGGTGCGCCGTTCGTGGCGCCGGCGACGCCGACCGAGCGGCGGCTGGCCGGGCTCTGGGCCGCAGCGCTGAAGTACGGGACCGTCTCCACGGCGGACGAGTTCTTCGCGGCGGGCGGCAACTCGCTGATCGCGGTGGCGCTGGTCAACCGGGTGAACCGGGAGTTCGGCACCCGGCTCCCGCTCCAGGTGCTGTTCGAGTGCCCCCGGCTCGCCGATCTGGCGGCCAGGATCGACACCGCCGCGGCCGACGGCGCGGGAGGTGACGGCGCCCCGGAGGCCGGGGAACCGGCCTCCCGACTGGTGCCGCTGCACCGCGACGGCACCGGCGACCCGGTGTTCTGCTGGCCCGGACTGGGCGGCTACCCGATGAACCTGCGTCCGCTCGCCGGGCGTTCGGGCCGGCCGTTCTACGGCGTCCAGGCGTACGGCATCAACGCCGGGGAGACGCCGTACCCGACGATCCGGGAGATGGCGGCGGCCGACCTGGCGCAGATCCGGGCGGTCCGGCCGGAGGGCCCCTACACCCTGTGGGGGTACTCCTTCGGCGCCCGGGTGGCCTTCGAGGCGGCCTGGCAGCTGGAGCGGGCCGGGGAGCGGGTGGCCGCGCTGATGCTGATCTGCCCCGGCAACCCGGAGCTGCGGCGGGCGGACGGGGAGCGGTACGGACGCGAGTCCTCCTACCGCAACCCGGCGTACCTGACCATCCTCCACTCGGTGTTCGCGGGCTCGGTCGGCGGTCCCGGGCTGGCCGAGTGCCTCGCCGAGGTGCGGGACGAGGACGGCTTCGCCGCCTTCGTGCACCGGAAGCTGCCGGAGCTCGACGAGGAGCTGATCCGCCGGGTGGCCCGGATCGTCGGGGAGACCTACGAGTTCGAGTACACCTTCCGCGAGCTGGCGGAGCGGCGGCTGTCGGCCCCGGTGACCGTCTTCAAGGCCACCGGTGACGACTACTCCTTCATCGAGGGCAGCTCCGGCTGGTCGGCGGCCGCCCCGGCCACGGTCCGGCTGGCCGGGGACCACTACGGCGTGCTGCGGGAGCAGGGCGTGGACGAACTGGCGGCCGCGATCGCCGCCGCCACGGACGGGGGCCGGGGCGGGAGCGGGGCCGGGGGCGGGAG
>NZ_JAIY01000012.1:81205-81499 GCF_000710405.2 Kitasatospora sp. MBT66
GACGGCGAGCAGGGCGACCGCGACCGCCACCGAGAGGCACACGGCCGCCCAGCGGGCGCAGATCCGGCGGCACTCGGCACGGTAGCGGGCGGCCAGCGCGCGGCAGCGGCCCACCGCGCGGTCGACGACCTCCTCCGCATACCGGAGGCGGTCGTCGGTGTACGCCTGCTCCAGGGCCTCCCGGTCGTCCGGCCCGAGCCAGGGGAAGCGGTCGGCGAAGGCCCGGGCGTCCCGCTGGGCGGCCGCGACCTCCGCCTCCCAGGCGAGGTAGCCCTCCAGCCTGGCGATCTCCAG
>NZ_JAIY01000012.1:81543-81900 GCF_000710405.2 Kitasatospora sp. MBT66
TCCGCTTTGCCTCCGGCCGGGCGCCCCGTGCCTTCGACGGACGCTGTCTGCCACCCATGACCGCTCCTTCTCCTGTGCTGTCCCGTGCTGTCCGGTGCTGCCGTCCTCCACCCCCTGGTGGATCGCTCCGCGATCACACAATCACTATCAGTGACCGGACGGACGGGAAGCCCCGACTCGCCGGGCCGCCCGGACCGCACCCGGCGCGCGGGCGCCGCCGCGCGCCGGGGCGACTCCGGCGCACCACGGCACGCAGGCGCGCCCGGCGCCTCCGCCGTGACGCCGTGGACACGCTCCGCACACAGCCGTGTACCATCGGCGATCGGTACGGCGCCCCGCCGCGCGCCGACCCGGCCC
>NZ_JAIY01000012.1:82428-83394 GCF_000710405.2 Kitasatospora sp. MBT66
GGCGCGCCGCTGGTCGAGCGCGTCCTGGCCCGGTACCGCGAGCGCACCCTCGCCGAACTCCTGCGCCACATCCCCGAGCAGAGCCCGCCCTATCTCTACGACCTGGCCGCCGACTACCCGACCCGCCCCTGCAAGGGCCTGCGGGCCGCGCTCTGCCTGGCCACCTGCGCCGCGTTCGGCGGCAGCCCCGGGCGGGCCCTGAACCCGGCCGTCACCGTGGAGCTGTTCCACAACGCCTTCCTCGTCCACGACGACATCCAGGACGGCAGCGAACTGCGCCGGGGCGAGCCCACGCTGCCCGCCCGGTACGGCGTGGAGGTCGCGCTGAACGTCGGCAACGCGACCAACCTGCTCGGTCTGCGCCGGGTGATGGCCAACCGGCGGGCGCTCGGCGGGGAACTGGCCTGGCGGCTGTTCGAGGAGACCGAGCTGATGTGCCGCCAGTCCCTGGAGGGGCAGGCGATGGAGATCGCCTGGATCCGGGACAACGCCTGCGGGCTGACCAGCGCCGACTACTACCGGATGTGCCTGAAGAAGACCTCCTGGTACACCTTCCTCTACCCGTGCCGCTCCGGCCTGCTGGTCGCCGAGGGGGCGGGTACGGACGCCGCCCGGCTGGACCGGTTCGGCTGGTACCTCGGCGCCGCCTTCCAGATCCAGGACGACGTGCTCAACCTGGTCGGGGAGGCCGAGGAGTACGGCAAGGAGATCGCCGGGGACCTCTGGGAGGGCAAGCGGACGCTGATGCTCATCCAGCTGCTGGAGCGCACCACCCCGGCCGAACGCGCCCGCGTGGTGCGGCATCTGAGCCTCACCCGGTCCCAGCGCGGCCCCGGGGCGGCCGAGGACGTGGCCTGGCTGCTCGACCGGATGACGGCCTACGACTGCGTCGCGCACGCCCGGGAGGCGGCGGCCGGACTCGTCGCGGCCGCCGCACGGGAGATCGAGGCCGTACTGGCCGCGGCC
>NZ_JAIY01000012.1:84245-84644 GCF_000710405.2 Kitasatospora sp. MBT66
GGCCGAGCGCCGGTCGGAGACCGAACTCGCCGAGGCGCTGCGGGCGGTGGAGCGCGGGCAGCGGATCGGCACGGTCGGCCGGCGGGAACGGCTGGCGGCCGGGTTGCGGCGACTGGCGGCCACGCTGGAGGAGTCCACGCGATGAAGTGCCCGCGCTGCGAGACCGAGCTGCCCGGGAAGGCCCGCACCGGCCGCACCTGCTGGAAGTGCCAGCAGCGGTTCGCGCTGGAGCCGAAGTACACCCGGGGGCTGCACGACCTGCGGCTGCGCCGCACCGTCGAGCGGCTGGGCGACGGCGGCCGGGTCGTCCTGACGGTCCAGCAGCTCCGCTGGGCGCACCACGAACGCGGGCAGCCGCCGCTCCGGCCCCACAAGGACCCGCCCGGCCGGCCGGCCGAG
>NZ_JAIY01000012.1:85392-86686 GCF_000710405.2 Kitasatospora sp. MBT66
CCCTGGAGGGCGTGCTGGCGCGGCTGCCGGGGCTCTCCGACCGGGAGCGCCTCTGGCTCGGCAAGGGGCTGTGGAGCCCGCTGGTGGCGGTGCCGCCCAAGCGGCTGCTGACGATGGCCGAACGGTCCGCCGAGCGGGCGCTGCACGGAAATGTCGGATTCCTCAGCTGGCCGGTGCCGGAGGTACCGCGATGATCTGCCCGCACTGCTCGAAGGACCTCATCCAGCGTCAGCGGACCGGGCGCCGCTGCACCTACTGCCGCGAGGAGTTCGCGCTCGACCCCAAGATCGACGGCGCCGGGCTGCACGACCTGCGGATCCGCAAGGCCGTCGGGAAGCTCTCCGACGGGGGCCGGCTGGTCGTCACCGCCGGGCAGCTGAACCACTCCCTCCAGCACCGGGGGCGCCCGCCGCAGAAGTACCGGGGCGACAAGGCCGTCGCGGGCGGACTGTTCGTCCCCGGGGGCATCCTGACCCTGATCGGCCTCGGCACGATCCTCACCCCGTTCGGCCCGTGGCTGCTGCTGCCGGCCGTCCTGCTGATCGGCTTCGCCATCCGCCAGTGGATGCTGTCGGACGTCCCCGCACCGGACGAGTCGGTCCACTCCCGCTGGACGGAGGACGAGTTCCGCAGCACCGTGCTGGACCGGTGGCGGACCACCTACGGCTCGCTGCCGCCGGGGCTGGTGGACGACGGGCTGGTCCGGGCCGGACCGCCACCCGCCCACCCGGCCTTCGTGCTGCTCTGCCCGGACCGGACGGTCATCGCCTTCCTGCACGCCAACCGCTACCCCGAACGGCACCGCGCGCTGCTGGTGCGGGACCTGCGCGAGGTCCCGGCCGGACTGCCGCTGGTGGTGCTGCACGACGCCTCGCCCCAGGGCCACCTGCTGGCCGCCGACGCGCGCGCCGCCCGCCCCGGCCCGCGGGTGCTGGACGCCGGGCTGTCGGTGCGCACCGTGCTGGTCGACCAGACCAAGTACACGCTGCTGCGCGACCTGTACCGCCCGGAGGAGCTCTACCTGCGCCTGCAGCGGTCGGTTCCCGAGCTGACCGGCAGCCAGCGGGAGTGGTTCGCCGAGGGCTGGTGGACCCCGCTCGCCGCGCTGGCCCCGAAACGGCTGCTGGCGATCGCCGACCGGGCCGCCGAGCGGATCACCGCGCCGCCGACGGCCGGGGCCCCGGCCGCCCGACGGACCGGACCGGTGCGCTCCCCGGCGGCGGGCCGGCCGGAGAACCCGCTGGAGCCCCGCCGCCGGGCGCTCGCCGTCGGCTTCATGAGCTGGCCCGAACCC
>NZ_JAIY01000012.1:86952-108070 GCF_000710405.2 Kitasatospora sp. MBT66
GCCCGTCCGGTACGCCCGGTTCGCCGCCGCGCTGGCCGCGCGCCGGGACGAGCTGCCCGGTCTGCTGCCGCCGGCCGCGCCCCGGCCGGCCGGCCCCCGCGCGGCCGTCGCCGAGGAGCCCGACCTCTACGACTACGGGCTGCCCCGGCTGCTGGTCTGCCAGAGCCGGGAGATCACCGCGATGCTGATCGCCAACGACCTGCACCTGGAGGCCGCCTGCCCGGTGCTCCCGGCGGACGAACTGCCGCTGGACGAGCGGCTGGTGGGCGCGCTGGAGCGGGCCGGGGGCGCCGTGGTGCACGTGCTGCACGACGCCAGCCCGTCCGGGCTCGCCTGCTTCGAGCAGGTCCGGGCCGCGTACGGATCGACGGCCGGTCCGGACGGGGCCGGGCCGGACGGGGCCGGGCCGGCGGGCGTCCGGGTCCGCTCGATGGGCCTGGTGCCCCGGCATGCCAACACCCTGCACCTGACCTCCGGGCGCGGCCCGCACGGCCACCGGGGACCGCTGCCCGCCGGGCTGCGCCCCGAGGAGCGGGCCTGGCTGGGCAGCGGCCGGACCATCGAACTGGCCGCCGTCCCGCCGGCCCGGCTGCTGCACACCGTGATCCGCCAGCTGCGCGGCGGCGGGACGGCCGGTCCGCGCCGCACCCCGCTGCACCGGCGGGTCCGTGCCGTGCGCGGCAGCGGCTTCCTCAGCTGGCCGGCCGGCTGAACCCCGCTCCGCCCCCGATCCGTACGCACCGTCCCACCTGCCCGAGTCTGTGAGGACCCCGCACCCATGAGCAACGCACGCCATCTCGGCTACCGCGACGAACTGCTGGCGGACGGCCAAGTCCACCGCCGGTACGAGGACGGCCGCAGCGAGTGGCGCCGGCGCGGCACCGACCGGCAGATCCACTGGCACGACAGCCTCGGCCGCTCCGGCACCGACGAGCCGCTCGGCCGCGACCTGGTCAAGCGGCGGTACGCGGACGGCACCGCCGAGTACGGCCGCGACCTCGGCTACGGCCGCACCGTGTGGGGCAGCGGCCGGCTGGTCACCCTCAACCGCAGCTCCTTCGGCGGACGGCTCGGGGTGGTGGTCGGCGCCCTCGGGGTGGCGGGCGTCGCCGCGATCACCGCCGCCCAGCTGCCGCCCATGGCCCTGTCCGAGGCCGAGGAGGAGGAACTGCGCCAGCAGGCCCGCCAGCAGGCCTCCTCCTCCGGCGGCGGTGACGGCGGAGGAGGAAGCGGTGGCAGCGGCGACATATCGGTGGACGGCGACGGGTCCGGGGACCAGCACGGGGACCCGGGCACCACCGAGGACTTCGGCGACTGGGGCGACTCCGACGACGGCTGGGACGGCGACGACTTCGGCTGAGCCGCCGCACCCCCGGCCGCCACCCGGCCGGCCGGGGACCCCGCCGCCGCCCGCGGACACCCCGCGGGCCGCCGTCCGACGAAAGGCACCGCTCCACCATGCCCCGCTGCTGCGCCCTCGCCGGCCCCGACGCCGACCGGGCCCGCGCCCACCTCGCCGCCCTCACCGGCGGCACCGCGCCGAACGGCGCCCGGGCCGCCCTCCTCCCCGCCGAACCCGGCTTCGCCACCGGCCCGTTCACCGTCGACGGCCGCACCGCCGTCGGCGAGGTGACCCTGCACAACCGGCCCGAGCTGATCGCCGCCCTCGCCGCGGCCGGGTCCCCCGTACCGGCCGACCTGCCGGACGGCGAACTGCTGCTCCGGCTGTGGCTGCGGCTCGGCACGGACGGCCTGCGGCAGGCCGACGGGATGTTCGCGCTCGTCGTCGTCGACGGCGCCGACCTGGTCCTGATCCGTGACCACGCGGGCGCCCGCACCGTGTTCCACGCCCGCGCCGACGGCTGCTGGGCCGCGTCCACCTCGCTCCGCGCCCTGCGCCACTGGCCCGCGCTCGGCACCGGTCTCAATCTCGCCGCCGTCCGCTCCTTCCTCACCTTCGCCTACCTGCCCGGCGAGGAGACCCTGCTGCGCGGCGTGCACGAGGCGCTGCCCGGCCGAGTGCTGCGGCTCGCCGCCGACGGCAGCACCCACCAGGAACCGTTCTGGGAACCCGCCGAGCACCTGCCCGAGGGCGCGGCCCGGCCCGCCGAGGAGTACGCCCGGGAACTGCGCGCCCTGCTCGAAGGGGCCACCGCGCGCAGGCTGCCGGCCGGCGGCCCGGTCGGCGTGCTGCTGTCCGGCGGCGTCGACAGCTCACTGGTCACCGCACTCGCCGCCCGGCTGCACGACCACCCGGTGCACACCTACTCGATCAGCTTCGGCGACCGGCTGCCCAACGAACTGGGGTACTCCGGACTGGTCGCCGACCACTGCGGCACCCGGCACCGGATCCTCACCGTCTCCGGCGAGGAGGTCGCCGCCCGGCTCGCCGACACCGTCGCCCTGCTCGACAGCCCGGTCGGCGACCCGCTGACCGTGCCCAATCTGATGCTCGCCGAGGCCGTCGCCGCCGACGGGATCACCGTCTCGCTCAACGGCGAGGGCGGCGACCCGGTGTACGGCGGCCCGAAGAACCTGCCGATGCTGGTCCACGAGATGCACCGCGACAACCCCGCCCCCGAAGTGCGGGCCGAGGCCTATCTGCGCTCCTACCGCAAGTGCTACGAGGACCTGCCGCTGCTGCTCACCGGCGAGACCCTGCGGGCGCTGGCCGACGAACCGCAACCGCGCCGCTTCGTCGCCCCGTACCTCTCCCCCGGGCCGATGCACTCGCTGCTCAACCAGCTGCTGCACTGCAACCTCCGGACCAAGGGCGCCCACCACATCCTCACCAAGGTCGAGCGGCTCACCGCCTCGCGCGGGGTGCAGGGCCGCTCGCCGCTGTTCGACCGGCAGGTCGTCGACCACGCCTTCGCCACCCCGCCGACCCTCAAGCTGCGCGGCACGGTGGAGAAGTGGATCCTCAAGGAGGCCGTCCGCGACCTGCTGCCGGGCGCGGTCGTGGACCGGCCGAAGAGCGGCATGCGGGTGCCGGTCCAGCAGTGGCTGCACGGGCCGCTGCGCGACCTGTCCGCCGAACTGCTGCTCGGACGCACCGCGCGCGAGCGCGGCCTGGTGCGGCCGGACACCGTGCGCACCTGGATGCGCCGGGAGGGCACCCTGCTGCCGCGCCAGGGCGGGAAGCTCTGGCTGGTGCTCACCCTCGAACTCTGGCTGCGCGCCTACGACCTGTGACCCCGGTCGAGCCCCGTTCCGACACGGTCCCGTTTTCCCCGAGCTGTCCACCGTTCCCACTGACCCGGCCCGGAGGCCCCGTCATGGCACCGTCCACCGTTTCCGCCGCCCCCGAACTCCACCTGACCGACCCGCGCACCGGCCACACCCGGGGCACCCTCGTCCCGGCGCGCGCCGGGCAGGTCGCCGAGACCGTGGCCCGCGCCCGGGCCGCCGGGCCGCGCTGGCGCGCGCTCACCCCGCGCGAGCGCGAGCGCCGCCTCGACGCGCTGGCCGACCTGATCGAGCGGCACCTCACCGAGTACACGGTGCTGGAGCAGGCCGGCACCGGGAAGCCCGAGGCCGAGGCCGCCGGCGAGGTCCGCGAGGTCGCCGACCTGTTCCGCTTCTACGCGGGGGCCGCCCGCACCGGCACCGCCCCCGCCGCCGGCCGCTACCTGCCGGGGCACGAGAGCTGGGTGCGCTGGGAGCCGGTCGGGGTGGTCGCGGCCGTCGTCCCGTGGAACTACCCGCTGCTGATGGCCGCCTGGCGCTGCGCCCCGGCCCTCGCCGCCGGGAACACCGTGGTGCTCAAGCCCGCCGAGACCACCCCCGACTCAGCGGCACTGCTCGCCGCCCACGCCGCCGAGGCGCTCGGCGAGGACGTGCTGACCGCCCTGGCCGGCGACCGCGAGAGCGGCCGGCTGCTGGTCGCCGCCGAGGTGGACCTGATCGCCTTCACCGGCAGCGCCGCCGCCGGCGCCGACATCGCCGCCCGGGCCGGCCACCGCCGGGTCAGCCTGGAACTCGGCGGCAACAGCCCGGTCCTCGTACTGCCCGACGCGCCCGGCCACACCTGGTCCGCGCTCGCCGCCGCGTGCACCTACAACGCCGGCCAGAGCTGCGCCGCGCCCGCCCGGGTGATCACCCTCACCGAGAACTACGAGCGGACCGTCACCGCCCTCGCCGCCGCGCTCGGTGCCCGTGAGGCGGGCCGCGACTTCGGCCCGCTCAACAACCCCGACCAGGCCGCCCGGTACGACAAACTGCTCGCCGCCTCCGCCGCCGGGCGCTCACTGCCCGCGCCCGGCCGCGGTGACGGCCTCTGGCGTCCCGCCCGGCTGCTCGCCGACCTCCCGGACGATGACCCGGCGGTGGTGGAGGAGGTGTTCGGTCCGCTGCTGACCGTCCAGCACGCCCCCACCGTCGAGGCCGCGCTCGCGCTCGCCAACGGGGTGCCGCAGGCCCTCGCCGCCAGCGTCTGGACCGCCGACCTGTCGACCGCCCTCGACCTGACCGCCCGGCTGGACGCGGGCGAGACCTGGATCAACTGCCATCTCGCCCAGAGCGCGGAGCTCCCGCACAGCGGCCGGGGCACCTCCGGCCAGGGCATCGACCTGTCCACCCTCGCCCTGCACGAGTACCAGCGCCCCAAGACGGTGACCGCCCGCCTCCGCGGCGGCGCCTGAGCACGGTGGGCCGCCCGCGTGCGGGCGGCCCACCGGGGGCCGACGGCCAGGGGGCTCAGGCGAAGGCGCCGGGGCGGCCGAGGGCGACCAGGCGGTGGTCCTTGGTGCCGATGAAGATGCGCCCCTTGTCGGTGGCGGGCACCGAGAACTTGCTCACCGTGCCGATCGGGACGGAGCGGCGCAGCTTGAGCGTGCCGTCGACCGGTACCGGGTCGTACGCCCGCAGTTCGCCGCCCTCGCCGTACTTGCCGGTGCCGGACCAGATCACCCAGACCAGGGCGGAGCCGGTGCGGGTGCCGTCGGAGGTGACGACGGGTGAGCCGGACATCTTGAGGAAGTCCTCGGCACTGGTGCCGGCGTTGCTCAGGTTCGGGACGCCGGCGGCGGTCACCCCGTACTTGAGGGCGCGCAGCTTGCCGTAGTTCTCCACGGTGTAGACGTAGCCGCCGTCGCCGCCCCAGACCGCGGGGTGGCCCCACACGCCGCCGTAGGGGCCGGTGAGGCCGACGACCTTGTCGGTGCCGTTCGGGCCCTGGCCGGTGCCGCCGAGGTCGTCGCGGTCGAGCAGGAAGATCCGGCCGTCCTTGCCGACCTGGACCAGGAGGTGGGGGTGGGCGGCGGTGCCGAAGCCGGACGGGAGGGCGACCGGGCCGCCGGAGCCGAGGTCGGTGTCCTTCTTGTCGAGGGTGGCGTTGTTGGTGGGGCTGAAGAAGTCCGCGGGGGCGAAGCCGCCGTCCGCGTCGACGGCGAAGCGGATCACCGACTCGCCGAGGCCGCCGGGCGGGCGGTTGCCGGGGCCGGGGGCGGGCGAGGCGCCGGCGCCCTGGCCGTTGGCGGTGGTGAGGAAGAACCGGCCGGGGCCGTCGGAGACCAGGCCGCTGCCGGACATCCAGACCGAGGCGCGCTGGGTGTCGGAGCCCGCGACGGTGGAGAACAGGGTGAGCCGGCGGGTGCGGGTGTCGAGGCCGGCCACCGTGCCGATGTAGTCGCCGATGCCGCAGAGCGAGCCGAAGCCGAAGTAGAGCCGGCCGTCGAGCAGCAGCAGTCCGGGGCGCTGGAGCGAGCGGTAGGCGTTGAAGGGCTTGCCGGGCGCGTTCACCGGGTCGCCCTGGACGGTGACGGGCCAGCCGCTGCGCTCGGCGCCGGTGCGGGCGTCGAGCGCGTGCACGTAGTGGTGCGGGTGGTGGTCGTCGGGGCCGTCGTCGACCTTGCTGGTGAGGTAGACGGTGCCGGTGGCGGGGTCGTAGACCGGGGTGGAGGTGGTGCCGACGTTGGGGCCGGGGTCGGAGCAGCCGATGGCGGCGGAGGCCCAGGCCGGGCCGTTCTCGCGGTGCCAGAGGATCTTCCCGGTCCTGGCGTCGACGCCGTAGACGTGGTTGGTCTCGGTGGCGACGACGACGGTGTCGCCGATCACCAGGGGCTGGGCGAAGACCTGGCCGTCGAGCTGGGTGGAGAAGCGGACGCCGAAGTCGGACTGTTCGACCTCGGTGGGGGCGAGTTGCGGTTCGTCGCGGTCCCAGGCGGTGCGGTCGTTGCCGAAGGAGATGGTGGTGACGTCGGCGCGGGCGGTGCCGGCGGCGAGCGGGGCGAGCAGGGCGAGGCCGGTGAGGAGTGCGGCGGCGCGCGGCAGGCGGCGGGCCGGGCGGGGGCCGGGGGTGGTGCGGTTCATGGCGCCATGGTTCGGCGGGCCGGGCGGGCCCACCAGCGGAAGTGGTCCAGTCGGCGGGCGGCCGTTCGCGCCGTTCGCCGGACACCGGACCGAAGTTGATCTATCGTCGTCCCGGCGCGTCGAAGTCCCGGCACGTCGGACAACGAACGGGGAGAACAGCGGTGCGGTACGGAATCATCGGCACGGGCGGCGTCGCGCGGACGATCGCGGACAAGCTGGTGTCGCTCGGGCACGAGGTGACCCTGGGGTCGCGCAGCAAGGACAACGAGACGGCGGTGGCCTGGGCCGAGCAGGCGGGGCCGACCGGCCACCACGGCACCTTCGCGGAGGCGGCGGAGTTCGGCGAGGTCGTGCTGAACGCCACCCCGGGGACGGTCGCCCTCGACGCGCTGCGGGCGGCGGGCCCGGAGCGGCTGGCGGGCAAGCTCCTGATCGACCTCTCCAACCCGCTGGTCTTCTCGGCCGAGGGCGAGCTGACCCTGGACCCGGTGAACACCGACAGTGTCGGTGAGCGGATCCAGCGGGAGTTCCCGCAGGCCCTGGTGGTGAAGACGCTCAACACGGTGACCGCCCCGGTGATGGTGGACCCGTCGCGGCTCGACGGCGAGCACAACATGTTCGTCGCGGGTGACGACGAGGGGGCCAAGGCGCGGACCGTGGCACTGCTGGGCAGCTTCGGCTGGCCGGCGGAGTCGGTGATCGACCTGGGCGACATCACGGGCGCCCGGGCGATGGAGATGATGATGCCGTTCTGGATCCGGCTGATGAAGGCCTTCGGCACGGCGGAGTTCAACTACTCCTTCAAGCGCGCCAAGTAGCCGCACGCCCGGGAGCCGTCACGGACGCGCCCCCGTCCCCTGCCGAGGGGGACGGGGGCGCGTCGTCGTGCGGTCGTCGACTACCGGCGGCCGGTGGCGGCGTGCACCCGGTCGGCCGGGTCGTCCTCGACCGGTTCCGGGGCGCCGGCCGGGCCGGGCACCCGGACGGTGCCGACGGGCGGCCGCTCCGCTCCCCCGGTCCGGGCACCGCGGCGCCGTCCGGCGGCGCGGGCGGCCTGGGCGAGGGCGAGCTGCCGGTCGGCCTCGGCCTGGATGGCGTCCTTGTCGCCGATCTCGGCGTCCGGCAGCGCGTCCGGGAGGATGTCCTCCAGCAGGCGCAGCGGCCGGTAGGCGAGGCCGAGCAGGCCCCAGACCGCGAGCAGCAGGCCGACCACGACGAGCAGCAGTCCGGCGCCGCGGCCCGGTCCGGTGCCGATCACCAGGCCGACGGAGTCGGCGAGCGCGCCGCCGGGGCGCATCAGCGGCTCGAAGACGTGGTCGGAGAGCGGTCCGGCGGTGAGGAAGCCGAGCGGCATCATCGACATGGCGAGCATCTGGTTGGTGGCCAGGACCCGGCCCTGGAGCTCCATCCCGACCTTGGTCTGGATCAGCGACATCCAGTGCGAGTTGAGGATCATCATCGATCCCCAGAGCAGGAACAGCCCGCAGGCGGTGAAGGCGGTCTCGGGGCGGCTGCCGGTGAGGACGGCGGCGAGGCCGACCACCGAGGTGAAGCCGATCATGCCGACGGAGCGGCGGCGGGTGCCGCCCCAGAGCCCCATCACCAGGGCGCCGACCATGGCGCCGAGGCCGCCGAGGGCGGTGACGACGCTGAGCTGGAAGGGCGTGCCGTTGGCCAGCACCATCGGGGTGACCAGCACGGTGGCGACGGCGAACAGGTAGTTGAACACCACGAAGAAGACCACCATGGCGACCAGGCTGTGCCGGCGCGCGATGTACCGCCAGCCGGTGACGACCTCCCGCCAGAGCGGCTCCTCCTGCTTGTCGAACATCGCGTTCGGGAAGCGGACCAGCAGCAGGCAGGTGACGCCGGTGAGGAAGGTCGCCATGTCGAACAGCACGACGCCGTGCAGTCCGACCAGGGAGACCAGCACGCCGCCGGCCAGGATGGCCATCATGTCGCCGGCGCCGGTGCCGAGTTGGGCGAGACCGTTGGCCTGGCCGAGGTAGCGCTTGGGCACCAGCTGGGTGATCGCGGCGAGGTAGGCGGGCCGTTGGAAGGCTCCGCAGGTGGAGCCCACGCAGGCCACGAGGTAGATGTGCCAGACCTCCAGGAGGTCGGTCCAGAGCAGTATCCCGAGGCCGAGCATGGCGGCGGCGGCCACGGTGTCCGTGACGATCATGATCCTGCGCCGGTCCACCCGGTCGGCGACGGCGCCGGCGATCGGCAGCAGCAGGACGGCCGGCAGCACCGCGATGAACGAGATCATCGCGAAGTCGAAGGCCGAGCCGGTCTGCTGGTAGACCCAGACGCCGAGGGCGAAGGTGGAGAGGCTGGTGCCGATCATCGAGACGAACTGGCCGACCGCGACCTTGGCGAAGGTGCCCAGTTCGGCCCTGGCGGCCGGGCGCTTCTCGGCGACCTGGTCGGCCACCTCGCCGGTGGCGGCGAACCCGGCCAGCACTCGGGCGAGTTCACCGGCCTGGTGCTTGAGGAAGTAGTGCCCGGCGCGCGGGACGACGGCGAGGTCCACGGTGTCGCCGAAGTGCTCCCACTCGGTGTAGCGCTCCTGGTAGAGCAGGGTGGCGCGGTCCTTCTCGCCGACCACGCAGAGGATCGGGGCGTCGATCCTCTCCGGCCGTTCGTCCCCGTAGGCGCGGGTGTAGAACTCCTCGGCCTGCCGGACGTCGTGGCGCAGCGCCCGGACCAGGAAGTCCTGTTCGGCCTGGTCGTAGACGTCGGTGAAGCCGCCCATCGCGCGCAGGTAGTCGAGGTAGCCGCGGTTGGACAGCGCCCGGTCGCCGGGCATCCGCCGGGCCATCCACTCGGCGAAGCGGCCGGGCAGCCGGGCGGCGGGGAAGGTGCCGCCGAGGGCGAGTCCGCGCAGGTCGACGCCGGCCGCCTCCAGCCGGGAGCCGAGGGCGGTGGCGAGCGCCCCGCCGAGGCAGTGGCCGTAGAGCAGCACCGGGCCGTCGACCCGCTCCAGCACCTGGGCGGTCAGGGTGTCGGCGAGGGCGCCGAGTTCGGCGAGTTCGTCGTCGGGGCGGCTCGGGTCGTGGCCGGGCAGCTCGACGGCGTAGAGCCGGTGGCCGGCCGGCAGCGCGTCGGCGAGCGGCTGGAAGGTGATCGGGCTGCCGCCGCCGTAGGGCACGCAGACCACGTTCATCCGGGCCGGCGCGTTGCCCCGGGTGAGCTTGTGCAGCAGGGTGCGCGGTCCCTCGTCGGCGGTGCCGCCGGCCCGGGCGTCGATCAGCGCTGCGAGTTCGCGGACGGTGGGGTGCTGGAACAGGTCGATGACCGACAGGCCGTCGCCGATCAGCCGGACGGCGTGCACGGCGGAGAAGGAATCCCCGCCGAGGGCGAAGAAGTCGTCGGCGGCGCCGATCTCCTCGGTCGCCAGGACCTTCCGGTAGGCGGCGGCCACGGCGTGCTCGGTGTCGGTGGTGAGCTCGCCGCCGCCGGCGGCGGGCTGGACGGCGGCCGGCTCGGGCAGGGCGGCCCGGTCGACCTTGCCGTTGGCGTTCAGCGGCAGGGCGTCCAGGACGACCAGGGCGGCCGGGACCATGTAGTCGGGCAGCCGGGTGCGCAGCGCGGCGCGCAGCTCGCCCGGGTCGGGCGCGGCGGCCGGGTCGGCGGGCACCAGGTAGCCGACCAGGGAGCCGGTGGCGCCCTCGCCCCGGGTGACCACGACGGCCTCGCGGACCTCGGGGCGGGCGGTCAGCTCGGCCTCGACCTCGCCGATCTCGACCCGGAAGCCGCGGATCTTGACCTGGTGGTCGATCCGGCCGAGGAACTCGATCGCGCCGTCGGGGCGGCGGCGGACCAGGTCGCCGGTGCGGTAGCAGCGGCGGCCGTCGACCTCCAGGAAGCGTTCGGCGGTGAGGTCCTCGCGGCCCAGGTAGCCGCGGGCGACACCGCCGCCGGAGACGTACAGCTCGCCGGGGACGCCGACCGGGACGGGGCGGCGGCGGGCGTCCAGCAGGTGCGCGGTGACATTGCCGAAGGGGCGGCCGAGCGGTGCGGTGACCGCGTCGCCGAGGTCGGCGGGGACGGGCGCGCCGAGCATCGAGACGGTGGTCTCGGTGGGCCCGTAGTGGTTGTGCAGCACCAGGTCGGGCCGGGCGGCGCGGATCCGGGCCACCAGGTCGGGCCGCAGCGCCTCGCCGGCGCAGATCAGCAGCCGGGCCGGGAGGATCGCGTCGAGTCCGGCACCGTGGGCGGCCAGTCCCTCCAGGTGGCTGGGGACGAGCTTGGCGGCGTCGATCCGGTGCTCGGCCGTGTAGGCGGCGAAGGCCTCCGGGTCGGTGGCCTGGTCGCGGGTGAGCAGGTGCAGGCAGCCGCCGCCGGTGAGCGCGCCGAACACGTTGGTGGTGCCGAGGTCGGCGGCGAAGGTGGAGACCAGGGCCCAGTTCCAGCCCGTCTGGTCGCCGCCGATGCGCTCGCGCAGGCCGTGCAGGTAGTTGCGGTAGTTGCGGTGCTCGACCGCGACGCCCTTCGGGGTGCCGGTGGAGCCGGAGGTGAAGAGCAGGTAGCAGAGGTGCTCGGGGCGGACGTCCACCTCGGGCGCGTCGGGCCGTTCGGTGCCGTCCGGGACGACCACCGGGTGGCCGCCGGTGAGGCGTCCGCGCTGGTCCTCGGTGGTGACGACGGCCGCGACACCGGCGGCGTCGAGCAGGGCGTTGATCCGCCCGTCCGGGTAGATCGGGTCGAGCGGCAGGTAGGCGCCGCCGGCCTTGAGGATGGCGAGCATGCCGACCACCAGGGCGGCGGAGCGCTCGACCAGCAGACCGACCGGGCGGTCCGGGCCGACGCCCTGGGCGCGCAGCCGGTGGGCCAGCGCGTTGGCGCGCCGGTCGAGTTCGGCGTAGCCGAGGACGCCGTCGGCGCCGCGCACGGCGGGCGCGTCGGGGGTGCGACGGGCCTGCTCCTCGACCAGGCCGTGCAGGGTGCCGCCGAGGTCCCAGCCGCGCGGGGCCTCGTCGTGCCACTCGGCCAGTTGCCGCTGCTCGGACGGGGTGAGCAGGGGAAGGTCGGCGAGCGGGCGGTCGGGGTCGGCGGCCATCGCGTCGACCGTCGTGGTGAGGTGGCCGAGGAAGCGGCGGACAGTGGCCTCGTCGTAGAGCTCGGTGCGCCAGACCAGGTCGGCGGCGAGTTCGCCGCCGGTGTCGACGACGGCCACCGAGAGGTCGAACTTGGCGGTGTCCGTGCCGATCGGCCGCCAGCGGACGGTGTGGCCGGGCAGCTCGGGGCGGGCCTCGGCCTGGTTGTGGACGTTCAGCAGGACCTGGAACAGCGGGGTGTGGGCGAGTTCGCGCTCCAGGCCGAGCGCGTCGATCAGTCGCTCGAACGGCAGGTCCTGGTGGCCGTAGGCGCCGAGGGTGGCGTCCTTGACCCGCTCCAGGAGCCCGCGGACCGTCGGGTCGCCGGAGAGGTCGGTGCGCATCGCCAGGGTGTTGACGAAGCAGCCGACCAGCGGCTCGGTCTCGCTGCGGGTGCGTCCGGCGATCGGGGTGCCGACGGTGACGTCCTCGCTGCCGGTGTACCGGCCGAGGACGGTCTGCAGGGCGGCCAGCAGCACCATGTAGACGGTGCTGCCGGTCCGTTCGGCGAGGGCGCGGATCCGCCGGGTGCGCTCCTCCCCCAACGCCTCGGTGAACCGGGCGCCCTCGGTGCCGGCGACGGCCGGCCGGGGCCGGTCGGCGGGCACCGTGACGGTGGTGGCGGCGCCGCGCAGGCGCTCCTGCCACCAGGCCTGCTGCCGGTCGAGTTCGGCGGCGAGCTCGGTCCGCTGCCAGTGCGCGACGTCCGCGTACTGGACGGGCAGCGGCTCGAAGTCCGGGGCCCGTCCGGCGCGGCGGGCGCCGTAGGCGGTGGCGAGGTCGCCGAACAGGACGCCGATCGACCAGCCGTCGGCCGCGATGTGGTGCAGCACCAGGCTGAGGACGGCGCCCCCGTCGGTGCGCAGCAGGGCGGCCCGCAGCGGCAGGTCGGCGGCCAGGTCGAAGGGGCGGTGGGCCTCGGCGGCCAGCCGGTCGTCGATCAGGTCGGCGGGGACGTCGTCGGTGGTGAGGGCGAAGTCCTCGGCGGGTCTCGGTTCGGGGCTCACCTCGCCGTCGACGGTCGGGTAGACGGTGCGGAGCACCTCGTGCCGGGCCAGGACGTCGGTGAGCGCGGCGGCGAGGGCGGCCTCGTCGGGCTCGCCGTCGAGGTGCAGGGCGAGCGGGATGTGGTAGGCGGCGCTGTCCGGTTCGTACTGGGAGAGGAACCACATCCGGCGCTGGGCCGAGGACAGCGGGGGTGCCGTGCCCTCGGGGCGCGGGGTGATGGTGCGGTGCTCGGCGCCGCCGGCCGCGGCCGCCGCCTTGGCGGCCTTGGCCTTGGCGAGGCGGCGGCGCAGCAGTTCCTGCCGACGGGCGGCCTGGTCCGGCTGCGGGGCCGACTGGGCCTGCTGCCGGGCCTGTTCCCGGGCCTGTTCCTGGGGCTGTTGCTGGGCCGGGGTCGGCCCGGTGGTGCTGTGCTCGGTCATGCGGTCTCCCCCGTCAGGGCGCCGGTGTCGCCGGCGGCCGGGCATGCTTCCAAGGTCCCGGGCCTGCCGGTGTCGCCGGCGGCTCGGGGGTGGGTGGGGCGGTTCACAGGGCGCTCCCGGCGGTCTCGTCGAGGTCGTTCGGGCCGTCGAGGTGGTCCAGGTCACCGAAGTCACCGGGCTCGTCCGGCTCACCGAGGTCGTCGAGGTCGTCGATCTCCTCCAGCAGGCGCTCCTCGACCCGGCGGGCCAGCGCGGCCAGGGTGCGGTCCTCGAAGACGGTCCGCAGCGGCAGTTCGGTCTCGAAGGTGTCCCGGATCCGCGCCAGCAGCCGGGTGGCGAGCAGCGAGTGCCCGCCGAGGGCGAAGAAGTCGTCGTGCCGGGAGACCCGCTCGACCTTCAGGACCTCGATCCACAGGTCCGCGAGCAGTTCCTCGCAGTCGCCCTCGGGCGGGGCACCGGCGCCGCCGAGCTCCGGCACCGGCAGCGCGGCCCGGTCGACCTTGCCGCTGGGGGTCAGCGGCAGCGCGTCGAGCAGCACGAGCCCGGCGGGCACCATGTAGTCGGGCAGCCGCTCGGTCAGGGCGCCGCGCAGCGCGTCCTCGGTCAGGCCCGGAGCCACGGCGTAACCGGCCAGGGCCGGTCCGGCCGGGGTCTCGACGAGCCGGGCGGCGCCCGCGACGACGCCCGGGAGGGCGGTGAGCGCGGCCTCGATCTCGCCCAGCTCGATCCGGAAACCGCGCAGCTTGACCTGGGCGTCGGTGCGGCCGTGGTACTCCAGCCGGCCGTCGGCGCGGCGGCTGGCGAGGTCGCCGGTGCGGTACATCAACGCGCCGTCGGTGCGGCCCGGTTCGGCGGTGAAGCGCTCGGCGGTCAGCTCGGGCCGGCCGTGGTAGCCGAGCGCGACACCCGCGCCGGCGATGCACAGCTCGCCGACGCCGTTGACCGGGACCGGCTGGCCGGAGCCGTCGAGCAGGTGCAGCCGGGTGTTGGCGACGGGCGCGCCGAGGGCCACCACGCCGCCGTGGGCGACGAGTTCGGGGGTGACCCGCTGGACGGTGGACCAGACGGTGGTCTCGGTCGGGCCGTAGAGGTTCCACAGCGAGCCGACCCGGCCGAGCAGGGCGCGGGCGAGGTCGGCGGTGAGCGCCTCGCCGCCGCACAGCGCGGTCAGCCCCGGGCGGCCGGCCCAGTCGGCCTCCAGCAGCATCCGCCAGGTGGCGGGGGTGGCCTGGAGGTGGGTGACGCCCTGCTTCTCCACCCAGGCGCCGAGCGCGGCCCCGTCGGTGGCGGTGGCCCGGTCGGCGATCTCCACCCGGGCGCCGGTGACCAGCGGCAGCCACAGCTCCAGACCGGCGATGTCGAAGGTCACGGTGGTGACGGCGGCCATCACGTCCCGCCCGGTGAGGCCGGGTTCGTGGCCCATCGAGGTGAGGAAGTTGACGATCGCCCGGTGCGGCACCGCGACGCCCTTGGGGCGGCCGGTGGAGCCGGAGGTGTACAGCAGGTAGGCCGGGTCCTCCGGGCCGACCTCGACGTCCGGTGCCTGGGCCGGGGCGGCGGCGTGCGCGGGCCCGTCCACGAGCACGGCCTCCCGGCCGCGCAGCAGTTCGTCGCCGGCGGTCGCGCCCTCGGCGACCACCACGGTGACACCGGCGTCGTCGAGCACGGCCCGGTTGCGGGCGAGCGGCTGGTCGACGTCCAGCGGCAGGTAGGCGGCTCCGCTGCGCAGCACGCCGAGCAGGGCGGCGGGCAGCAGCCGGCCGCGCCGGACGGCGACCGCGACCAGGTGGCCGGGGCCGACGCCGCGGGCGCCCAGCAGGTGGGCCAGCCGGTCGGCGGTGTCGAGGAGTCCGGCGTAGTCGAGGGTGCCGTCGGCGGCGGACACGGCGGGCGCGTCCGGGGTGAGGGCGGCCCGGTCGGCGACCAGCCGGTGCAGCGGGGCGTCGGGGATCGGCGCCGCGGTGCGGTTGACCGGCTCGTCGGCCGCGAGTTCGGCGGCGGAGAGCATGACCAGCTCGCCGAGCGGGCGGTCGGGTTCGGCGACGGCGGCGGCCAGCAGCGCGACCAGGTGGTCGAGCGCGGCACGCACGGACCGCTCCTCGTAGCGGGAGGTGCGGTACTCGGCGGACAGCAGCGGTCCGTCGGCCGGGAACTCCAGGAACAGCGAGAGGTCGGTCTTGGCGGTGCCGTTGCACACCTCGGCGACGAAGGTGAGCTTCAGTCCGGGCAGTTCGACGCCGGCCACCGGGTGGTTCTGGACGGCGAGCAGCACCTGGGAGATCGGCGAGGCGGTGAGGCCGGGCGAGCCGCCGTAGCGGCGGGCGTGGTCGACGAACGGGTGGCCGCTGTGGTCGGCGGCCTCCAGGACGACGGGTCGGACCCGGGCGACCAGTTCGCGGAAGGTGTCGGCGCCGGCCACGTCGAAGCGCAGCGCGACCGTGTTGATCAGCGAGCCGATCACGGTCTCCAGCTCGGGCACCGGGCGGACGGCGAAGGGGCTGATCACGGCGACGTCGGTCCGGCCGGTGTAGCGGTGCAGCACTCCGCCGAGCGCGGCGAGCACCACCGTGTAGAGGCTGGCGCCCTCCCCGGCGGCCCACTTCTCGATGCCCTCGACGAACCCGCTGTCCAGCCGGCGGGCGAGCCGGCGGCCGGCGATGTCCTGCGGGTTGGGGCGCGGGCGGTCGCCGGGCAGGTGCTGGTCGCCCTCGACGCCGCGCAGCCGCTCGGCCCAGCGCTCGGCGGCCTCGCGGCCGGCCTCGACGTCGCGCAGCTCCCAGCGGGCGACGTCCGACAGCTGGAGCGCGGGCTCGGGCAGTTCACCCTCCCGCAGGGCGCGGGCGACCTCGGCGAGCAGCAGTCCGGCGGCCCAGCCGTCGGCCGCGGCGTGGTGCACGGTGAGCAGCAGCTCGTGCCGGTCCGTGTCGGTCCGCACGGCGAGGGCGCGCAGCAGCCGGCCGCCGGCGAGGTCGAGCGGGCGGGCGGCCTCGGCGCGCAGCACGTCGTCGATCGCCTCCTCGTCGGCGACCTGCCCGTGCGGGCCGACGAGGTCGAGCAGCGGCACCTCGACCGGGTACGGCGGGCGGACGTCGGCCACGGCGTCGTCCAGCTCGCTCGGGTTCGGGTCGCCGTACAGGGCGGTGCGCAGCGACTCGTGGCGGCGGACGACCTCGGTGAGCGCGCGGCCGAGGGCCTCGCGGTCGAGGGCGCCCTCGGCGCGGATCCGGACCGGCACGTTGTAGAGCGGACTGCCGGTCTGGACGGCCTCGTGCAACCACAGTTCGCGCTGGAACTCGGTGGCGCGGGCGGGCAGGTGGGCCTCGCGCCTCGGCGGTTCCACGGAGGCCCGGCCACCGCCGCCGTTGGCGGCCCGGACGGCCAGCGCGGCGACGGTCGGGGCGGCGAAGAACTCGGCGAGCGGCACCCGGGTGCCGAACTCGCGCTCGACCCGGGCCAGCAGGCCGACGGCGAGCAGGGAGTGGCCGCCGAGGTCGAGGAAGACGTCGTGCACGCCGACCTCGGGGACGCCGAGCAGGTTCTGCCAGAGTTCGGCGATCCGGATCTCGGCGGGGGTGCGGGGGGCGACGAACAGCTCCTGGCCGCCCCGGCTGCGGGCGACGGGGGGCAGTGCCTTGCGGTCGGTCTTGCCGTTGGGGGTGAGCGGCAGTTCGGCCAGCACGGCGACGGCCAGCGGCACCATGTAGCCGGGCAGGGCGGCGGCGCAGTGGGCGCGCAGTTCGGCGGGCGTCGGTTCGGCGGTGCCGGGGGTGGGCTGGACGAACGCGGCCAGGTAGTCGCCGGCCTCGTCGCGCTGGACGACGGCGGCGGCGGCCTCGACCGCGGGGTGGTTGGCGAGCACCGCCTCGATCTCGCCGAGTTCGACCCGGAAGCCGCGGACCTTCACCTGGTGGTCGACCCGGCCGTGGTACTCCAGGTCGCCGTCGGGCAGCCGGCGGACCAGGTCCCCGGTGCGGTAGCAGCGCAGGCCGTCGATGTGGACGAAGCGCTCCTCGGTGAGGTCGGGGCGGCCGTGGTAGCCGCGGGCCAGGCCCTCGCCGGAGAGGTACAGCTCGCCGATGCCGCCGTCCGGCACGGGTATCCGGTTCTCGTCGAGGACGTGGTCGAGGGTGCCGGCGAGCGGGCGGCCGATGACCGGCTCGCCGGCGCCGCCCCGGGCGACCAGCGACCAGGTGGAGTAGACGGTGTCCTCGGTGGGGCCGTACAGGTTGTAGAGGCGCTCGACGCCGGGCCGGGCGTGGACCTTGTCCGCGAGGTGGCGGGGCAGCGCCTCGCCGGCCAGGTTGACCACCCGCACGCCGTCCGGCAGTCCGCCACCGCCGTTGCCACCGCCGTTGCCTCCGCCGGGCTGGTCGTCGCCGGGCAGGCTGTCCCCGCGCAGCAGCGCGGCCATCGCGCTGGGCACCGTGTTGACCAGGGTGACCTCGTCCCGGGCGGGCAGCTCGGGGAGGGCGAGGACGTTCTCGGCGACCACGATCGTGCCGCCGACGGAGAGCGGGAGGAACAGCTCGTACACCGAGATGTCGAAGCACACGGAGGTGCCGAACAGCACACCGGCCAGGTCGGCGGCGGTGTAGGTGTCGGCGGCCCAGCGGAGCATGGCGTTGACGCCGCGCTGGGTGACCGAGACGCCCTTGGGGCGGCCGGTGGAGCCGGAGGTGTAGAGCACGTACGCAAGTGCGTCGGTGGCCGCGTCGCCGGTGGTGGGGCGCGCGGCGGCCGGGTCGAGCGGGGCGGCGGGGCCGTCGCCGTCGATGTGCAGGAGGGTGGCGCCCGCGCCGTTCAGCAGGTGCTCGTGGGCGCTGTCGGTGAGCACGACGGGCGCCTGCGCGTCGCCGACGACCAGTTCGAGGCGGTCGCGCGGATAGGCCGGGTCGAGCGGCACATAGGCTCCGCCGGCCCGTAGCACCGCCAGGAGACCGACCACGAGGTCGGCCGTTCGCGGCAGGCATACGCCGACCAACGTCTCTGCCCGGACTCCCGCGGCGGCCAGCCGGCCCGCTACCGCGGCCGTCGCGGAGTCCAGTTCACGGTAGGTCAGCCGGCGTGTGCCGTCGATCACGGCCGTGGCGTCCGGGGTTCTTCTGACCTGCGCGGCCACCAGTTCGGCCAGTGGTGCTGCCGGATCCAGTGGAGTAAGTCCCGTCGAACTCATCGCTTCTCTCCCGAGGGTGCTGCTGCATCGACTTGTGGTCGGCGAGAAATGGGCGGTGTGCCCTGGGAGATGGTGGGGTAAAGATCTACGAATCACCAGCACATTTCCGTCACTCGTTCGATATGCCGGAAAGATCACCTCTCCCGGCCTGGTCAGCGGTGTCCGGATCTGACGGTTCGTCGGCGATTTCACCCGGATTGGCATCCCCCTTGGCAGCGCCGGTCCGTACCGATAGCGTTTCACCGACGGTTCGTCAGTTGGCGCACACCTGTGTCCTGCTGGCACCGCAAGCAGATTTCCGGACTCAATCTTGTCCGAGGGCAGTCAAAATCTGGCCGGTAGTACGGCCTTCGCCCCCACCGCCGCACACCGCTCCGGCCCACCGGTCCGACCCACCCGGACCGCAAGCCCCGAAGGCGGCGGACGCGAGCGGGTCGACTGCAGATCTGTGTGCAAAGCGTGTGCAATTCACGGGGGACTCCGGGAGGCTCCATGGACAACGCGACCACCCGGCGCACACCGGGCTCCCGCCCACACTCCGCCACCCGCCGTCCCGAACGCCCGGGACCCCGGTCACGCCCCGGTCCCGGGCCGCAGGACCCATCGCAGGGCGGCTCGGAACGCACGAACGCCGGGTCCGGAGGTGTCGGTGGACACCTCCGGACCCGGCGCGCGAGGAGAGGAACGAAAGGTCAGACTGTGGCGCCCGACGCCGCCGGGTCCCCCACCGCGACGGGAGCGGTCCGGTGTGCCAGTGGGATCACGGTCGCCGCCCTCCCGATCTGCATCTCCGTCAGTCGCCAGACCACCAGGACCGCCAGCACCGCCGCCGCCACCCGCAGCGCGTTCCCGGCGACCTCGACCTGCAGCGCGGTGCGCATCGCTTCGAGCCGCTCGTCGGCCTCGCCGAACCCCGAGTCCGCCCGGACCAGGGCGCCGACGATCCTCGGGGCCACGAGCGAGCCGATCCAGGCCGTCCACCACGCCGACACCAGCCACTGCGACACGATCCGCCGCCGGCCCTCCGGATCGACCGAAGCGCTGGCCCGCCAGCAGTCCACCACCAGCTGCCACGGGAACCAGAGCGCGACCACGGGCGTGAACCACGCCCCGACCGCCCAGCCCGACCCGTGCCGGTGACCGTTCGGCACGAACAGCTCGGCGTTCGCCCTGATCCGGTGGAACCAGACGACGAAGGCCGCGGCCGTCGCCAGCAGCAGGAGCGCCGACAGACCGTTCACCTCGCTCTCCAGCGCGGCCAGCGACTCCAGCAGGTCGAACCCCTCCGAGTCCTCCGGGTCCGCCAGCACCAGGCCGATCGCCCGCACCCCGAACAGGTCGCCCACCAGCACGGCCAACGCCAGCAGACCGCTCAGCACCAGCATCACGACGGCCGCCACCGCGGCGACCCTGGGCGACCGGAAGTCCCGCACCCAGTGCGGGGCGGCCTCCGCACAGGCGTAGCACCGCCCACCGTTCCCCATCACCGGCCGAGCCCCGCAGACCACACACACCACTGGAACCGCTCCCCACACGAGAACACACAAGAAGACACAGGAAGGTCGGGCCGGGACCGGCCTCCGCCCGCCCCGCCGCCGCCACGGACCGGCCGCGAGCGGGCCGACTCTAGGGCCCCGTCGCGCCGACCCGCCACTTCATTCCGCGCATCGGTGCAGGTCAGAGGCGATATCGCGGCCTTTGCCCGGTTCCGCGCACCGTTGCGCGCCCACCTGTCGGAGCCGGCCCTGCCATCGGGTCCGACCACCGGCCCCGATCACCGGGTCCGGGCCGCGGGCACCACCCGGGAGGGGCCAGAATGGGGCGCATGTCCCGACGCCGTTCCGCGCCCCGTGCCAGCACGCCCGCGCCGCGCCTGCTCCCGTCCTCCCCGTGCCCCTGCGGCCTGCCCGGCAGCTACGCCGAGTGCTGCGGCCGACTGCACCGGGGCCAGGTGGCCGCCGCCACCGCCGAGGCGCTGATGCGCTCGCGCTACAGCGCCTTCGCCGCCCGCGACGAGGCCTACCTGCTGCGCACCTGGCACCCGGACACCCGGCCGGACAGCGTGGACTTCGACCCGGGGCTGCGCTGGGTGCGGCTGGAGGTGCTCTCCACCGGCGAGGGCGGGGCGTTCCACGCCGAGGGCACGGTGGCCTTCCGCGCCCACTTCACGGAGGGGCGGGAGGAGGGCGTCCTCACCGAGCACAGCCGGTTCGTGCGGCACGAGGGCGCCTGGGTGTACCTGGACGCGCTCTCGCTCGACTGAGCCGGGCTGATCCGCGCGCGGCCCCGGGCCCGTCGGTGGTGGGGCCGGGAGGGCGCGGGTCGTCGGTCGCGGACGTGCGGGCGGGCGGCCCCGGAGGACCGCCCGCCCGTGCAGCCGTGCACCCTGCTACAGGTAGTCGTCCAGCCGGGCCAGGGCGAAGCCCTGCGCGGTGACCTCGTCGACCACCTTGCGCAGCAGGTCGGGCATGGACCCCGGCCACAGGTCGGTGCCGCGGAAGTGGGTCAGGATGATGTCGCCCGGGTGGAGCCGCTGGTCCTCGTAGCGGTACTCCATCCGGTCCGGGAACGCCTCCTCGTTCCACAGCGGCACCGCCTCGATGCCGCAGGAGCCGGCGGCCCGCAGGGTGTCCGCGTTGTACTCGCCGTAGGGCGGCCGGAAGAGCCGGGGGCGGGTGCCGATCTGCCCCTCCAGCTGGTCCTGCTGGCGGCAGATCTCGTCGCGCTGGGTCGCGTAGTCGAGGACCTTGAGGTTGCGATGGTTGATGGTGTGGTTGTTCACCGCGTCGCCCTGCTCGGACAGCCGGCGGAAGTAGCCGTAGTCGGAACGGGCCAGGTAGTCCGCGACGAAGGTGGACAGCGGGATGCCGAGCTCGGCCGCCATTCGGCTGAACTCCGGGTCCTTCTCGGCGCCGTCGTCCACCGTCAGGAAGACGATCGGCTGCTCGGTGGGCACCCGGTACACCACCGGCGGCAGCCCGTCCGCGAGCTTGACGCCCTGCGCGGCGCGCAGCTCGGGCCGGCCCGCCGGGGGCTGCGGGGCGGGCAGCGGCAGCCGGGCCAGACCCCAGCGCCGAGCGGTCTCCAGCGCGGCGCGGGCGGCATCG
>NZ_JAIY01000012.1:108221-114442 GCF_000710405.2 Kitasatospora sp. MBT66
GTCGACGGCACGGCGCCGCCCCCGGCGGAGCCGCCGCACCCCGCGACCGCGGCCACCAGGCACACCGCCGCGACCAGCCCGCCCCGCCCCCGCCCGCGCCGGGGTCCAGCCAACCCCCGATTAATGCGATTATCTGATGGTCTGTCCATAACCCCACTGCTCCCCCGCCACGCCGGGCACCCAATCCACCCCTCACCCGCCCGGCCCAGCCCCGGACCGTGCCCCCGACCTGCGGCTACCGTCCCGTCGGTGATCGAAAAGGGTTGGCGCCGGGCGCGGACGGCGCCCGATAATGCGCCCATGACGACGAGCACCACGAGTACGCAGCACAGCACCGGGGACGCCTGGGCGGTCGCGCCCGCCGACGTCGGATCCGCCGAGTCCCTGGCCCTGCTGCGCGAGTACTTCCTCGACGTCGCCAACCGCTACTACCGGCTCCACTTCGACCGGGACGGCACGGCCGAGGAGATCGAGACCGGCCTCGCCGCCAACTCCAGCGTCCACCTCGCCCCGCCCGCCGGGATCTTCCTGCTCGGCCGGTACGCGGGCGAGGCCGACTCCTGCGCCGGGCTGCGGGTGCTCGACGCCACGACCGTCGAGCTGACCCGGGTGTACGTCCGGCCGTCCCGACGCGGCACCGGTGGCGGCGCCCGGCTGCTCGCCGCCGTCGAGGAGGCGGCCCGTTCCCTCGGCGCCCGGCGGATCGTCCTGGACACCCGGCTCGACCTGGTCGAGGCCCGCGCGCTCTACACCCGGCACGGCTACCGCGAGATCCCCGCCTACGGCAACAGCCCGTACGCCGAGGTCTGGTACGGCAAGGACCTCGTCCCGGAGCAGCGGTCGGGCGGGGCCCGTGCAGACGGTTGAGCTGCTCTGCGACCCGCCGTTCGACCGCACCGTGCGCACCGTCTGGCAGCGGCTCGCAGAGGCCGGGGTGGACAGCCTGGCGGACAACCCGCACCCGGGCCACCGCCCGCACCTCACCCTGGCCTCCTGCGCCCGGATGCCCGCCGGCGCCGCCGAGCGGCTGGACGAACTCCTCGCCGAAGCCCTGCCGTTGACCGTCCGGCTGACCGGCCTGCTGTCCTTCGCGGCCCGCAGCCGGCGCCGGGTGCTCAGCTGGGCGATCGTCCCCACGGTCGAGCTGGTGCAGCTCCACCGGCGCGTCTGGGAGGTCCTGGACGGCGCCGCGGAACCGTCCCCCTACTACGTCCCCGGCCGCTGGTCCCCGCACCTCGGCCTGACCCGCCGCCTCACCCCGGAGGACGTGTCCCTCGCCCACGCCGCCCTCGGCCGGCACCCGGACCTCACCGGCACCTTCACGGCCGCCCGCAGCTTCGACTCGGAGACCCAACTGACCCGCCCGTTGGGTGCGGTCGACGGCGGCCCCGGCTGACACGGCCGGGACCACAGCTGTCCGGGATCACAGCTGAACCCGGATCGCAGCTGTCCCGGATCAGAGCGCTCCGCGATCGCCCTGCTCGGCGTGCTCGGCATGCGATCCGCCGATCCAGAAGGTCAGCGCCTTCCGGCCGCCCCCGAGTGACCGCCGCATCGCGTTGACCAGTCGTGTCTGCGCCCGGGCCACCTCCGCACCGGCCGCGAGGAACTCCTCCTCGCCGAGCGGCGCCCGGACGGTGTCGGCCTCGCGGGCGACGCGCCCCAGGAAACGGTCGACGGCCCGGCCGAAGTGGTCGATCTCGCGCGCGACCTCGGCCGGAGCGACCAGGCTCACCCGTGTCAGCACGGCGCTCCACTCGGCCCAGTCGTAGTCCCAGCCGCTCCGGTCGGCGTGGGCGCGCTTGATCACCATCGTGAACCTGGCGTAGTGGCTCAGGAGTTCCTGGTAGGCGAGGAGTTGCCGGTCCCGCGACCACTGACGGTCCTGGCCCCGCCGGGTCACCAGTCCGCCCACCAGCACGCCCACGGTCGCCGAGGCCGCTCCGGCCGCGGTCGTGATCAGCGATTCCAGCAACGCTCCCCCAGCCCCCGCGCCTGCCGTTCGATCCGCGGTCGGAACATAGCACCGGCGCGCACCCGCGCCCCCGTGAATTCCTCGGCCTCCGACTACGCCGCCCCCGACCCCGCCCCGGCGAGGGCCTCAGCCGAGGACCGACGCCAACTCGGCCGCGTCGGGCGGGTTCGCACCGGGGCGGGTGACCGTGAGGGTGGCGGCGGCCGTGGCGCGGGCGAGGGCCGCGTCGAGGCTCGCACCGGCGTGGCGGGCGTGCAGGAGGGCGGCGGTGAAGGCGTCGCCCGCGCCCACCGTGTCGGCGACCTCGACCGTGCGGGCGGGTGCCTCGGCGCGGCGGCCGTCGGCGGTGAGCGCGAAGGCGCCGGCCGGCCCGCGGGTGACCGCGACGGTGGCCGGGCCGAGGCCCAGCCAGTGCCGGGCCACCTCCTCCGGGTCCCGGCCGGGGTAGAGCCAGGCGAGGTCCTCGTCGCTGGCCTTGACCAGGTCGGCGAGCGCCGCACAGCGCTCCACCCGGCGGACGGCCTCGCCGTGCTCGCCCATCAGCGCGGGCCGCACATTGGGGTCGTAGCTCACCCCGGCCCGGCCGCGCCACCGCTCGACCAGGGCGAGCACCGCCGCCGCTCCCGGGCCGGTGACGGCGGCGATCGAACCGATGTGCAGGTGCCCGGGCCGGAAGGGCAGTTCGACCGGCGGGAGGGTCCAGCCGATGTCGAAGGTGTACTGCGCCCGCCCCTGCTCGTCCAGCCGCACCACCGCCGACGGGGTGCGCGGGGCCTCCGCTGCCGCCTCCGCTCCGGGGAGCAGGGTGACGCCGGCGGACTCCAGGTGCGCGCGGATCAGTCGGCCGTACGGGTCGTCGGCGAGCTGGGTGAGCAGCGCGACCGGCTCGCCCAGCCGGGCCAGCCCGTAGGCGACGTTGGCCGGGCTGCCGCCGGGGTGGACGACGTCGGGCGCGCCGTCGGTGCGGACGACGTCGGCGACGCACTCGCCGATCACCACGAAGTGCGGGCTGGTCACGGGGCTGCTCCTGCCGGTCCGGTGCGCCGGCGGGGCTGCGGGCGGCCGGCGCGGCTGCCCAGCCTACGAGGTGGGCGGCGGGACCCGGAGGAGCGGTGGGCCCGGCCGGGAAGGGCCGCGCGCGTGCGGAGCGGATGCGGGGGGCATCGGCTCCGCACGCGGGCATGAGTACGGCCGCCGGACCTGGCCAGGTTCTCCGACGGCCGTGGCCCCGCCCGTCAGGGGGCGGAACTCTTCGAAGGTATGACACTGCGCAGCCGCTCGGCCACCATGGTGGTCCGTCCGGGGGACGGCCGCGTGTCGCCCGGGTCGGGGCCGGCGGGTCCGGAGCGGTCCGCGCAGGTCGGAGCGGTGGGGGGTGTGGATTGTCGGAGGGCCCTGCTACGGTCCGTGCTCGGAAGATCGCTCACCGGAACCGGGCCTGCCGGGGCCGGCGCGGACCCTCCGACACGAGAGAGGTGATCACCTTGTCCTGGCACCGTTCCGTCCTCGCCGCCACGCTCGCGCTCGCGGCGGTACCGCTCGGTCTGGCCCCGGCGGCCGCGGACAGCCCGGGCGCGGGTCCGCCGGGGACGGGGGACCCGGTCTTCCCCGCGCTCGGCACCACCGACTACGACGCGCACTCCTACGACCTCGCGTTCACCTACCGCCCCGCGACCAGGACGGTCGATGCCACCATGGCGATGACCGCCCGTGCCCACACCGCGCTGCCGAGCCTGGAGCTGGACGCGCTCGGCCTGGACGTGCACACCGTCCGGGTCGACGGGCGCCCGGCCGGCTTCCGGACGCACGACGAGAAGCTGACCGTGGTCCCGGCCCGCCCGGTCCGGGCCGGGGCCGCGCTGCGGGTCGAGGTCGAGTACACCGCCGACCCCCGGGCCGTCCTGCCGCACACGGGGTGGGTGGTGACGCCCGACGGCTTCGCGGTGGCCGGTCAGCCGAACAGCGCGCACACCGTGTTCCCGTGCAACGACCGGCCGGGCGACAAGGCCCGCTTCACCGTCGCCGTCACCGCGCCGGACGAGCTGTACGGGGTGGCCAACGGTCTGCCGACCGCCACCGAGCCGCACCCCGACGGCACCACCACCCGGCGCTACCGGTCGCGCGAGCCGATGGCGACCGAGCTGCTCCAGGCCTCGGTGGGCCGTTACACGGTCCGGGAGCGCCAGGGCCCCGACGGGCTGCCGCTGCGCGACGTCGTGCCCACCGCGCGGGCGGCCGACCTGGAGCCCGCCCTCGCCCTGACCCCGGGCCAGCTGGGCTGGGCCGAGCAGCACCTCGGAGCGTTCCCGTTCGAGACGTACGGGCTGCTGCCGGCCGACACCGACGACCCGGCGGCGTTCGACTTCACCGGGCTGGAGACGCAGACGCTCACGCTCTACAAGCCGAACTTCCTGCGCCAGCCGGAGCGGCAGATCGGCTCGCACATGATGCACGAGCTGGTCCACTCCTGGTTCGGGAACAGCGTCACCCCGGGCACCTGGGCCGACCTCTGGCTGAACGAGGGCCACGCCGACTTCTACGGTCTGATGTACCGCTACGAGCGCGGCTGGCCGGACTCCGGCGGCTTCACCACCCTCGCCGACCGGATGCGGAGCGTCTACGCCCAGGGCGACCAGTGGCGGCACGACTCCGGGCCGGTGGCCGCGCCGACCGCCGCGACGCTGTTCGACAGCCAGCGGTACACCGGTGGCGCGCTGGTGCTGTTCGCGCTGCGGGAGCGGGTCGGGCCCGAGGTGTTCGACCGGATCGAGCAGACCTTCCTGCGGCGGCACCGGAGCAGCACCGCCAGCACCGCGGACTTCCTGCGCGCGGCGGACGAGGTCTCCGGGCAGTCGCTCGGCGGGTTCCTGCGCGACTGGCTCTACGGCGAGCGGACCCCGCCCATGCCGGGGCACCCCGACTGGACGGTGGATCCGGTCGATCCGGGCGCGGCACGGCGGACGGGAGGTGTGCCGAAGGGCTCGGGGACGCTCTGACTGCGGCCGGCCGCGCCGACGGGCCGGGAACGGACGGGAACGGACAGGGACAGGCGGAGAACGCACGGACGGGGAGGGGCGGACCGGCGCGGGCCCGGAGCCGGGTCTCACCCGGCGCGCCCGGCCGATGCGCCCGGGCGCCCATCACGCGCCCTTGGCGGGTGCCGGTGGCGGGCGGATCGTGGTGACCACGGCCCGCTCGCCGCCCGGCCGAGTCCCGGCCGGCTCGCGGGCCGTCCAGCGTTCGCGCCCGACCCGGGACGCCCCCGGCGCCGCCCCGTGCCCGTCCTCGCGCCCGCGCCTGTGCCCTGCGCCCTGCGCCCTGCGCCCGCCCAGCGCCGCACCGGTGGGGCCGTCGCGGGGGCCCCGGCCGACCCCGCTGTGGGCCCCGACCTGGGCACCCGCGAAAATAGACCGGTCGGACAGGCAACCCGGCGCCGACCCCAGCGCGTTCAGCAGCCGTGAGAACGAGAGCGCGGACCCGGCGGCCACGGCCGACCGGCAGGACCGCCGCCACCGGCTTGGCGGCGGGGACGACAGAGACGGTGGCGGGAGCGGCATGGCGGGGGCGTCGGGATGAGCGAAGCGAGACCGGACTTCGAGGAGTTCGTCGCCGCCCGCAGCCCTCGGCTGCTCAGGATGGCGTGGCTGCTGACCGGCGACCCGTACCTGGCCGAGGACCTGCTCCAGACGGCCCTGGCCAAGGTCTGGCCGCGCTGGGAGCAGGTCGCGATCGACCGGCCCGAGGCGTACGTGCGCCGGGTGCTGGTGAACTCGCACGTCTCCTGGTGGCGCCGCCGCTGGCAGGGCGAGCTGCCGCACGACCGGCTGCCGGAGCCGCCGACCGTCGCCGACCCGTTCGACTCGGTGGTGACCAGCCAGGTGGTCGCCGCCGCAGTGCGGGCGCTCCCGGCCCGGCAGCGGGCCGTGGTGGTGCTGAGGTTCTTCGAGGACCTCAGTGTGGAGGACACCGCCGAGGCGCTGGGCTGCACCACGGGCACCGTCAAGAGCCAGACGCACCGCGCCCTGCAGGCGCTGCGCGGCAAGCTGCCGGCCAAGGAGCTGCTGCTGGACGGGGGTCGTCGTGACGGAGCATGACTTCGCCGCCTGGGAACGCGAGGCGGCGCTGGACCGGGCAGTGGCCGACGACCACGAGGTGGCGGACGAGCTGCGGATACTGCTCCAGCTGGCCGCGCCCCACCTGTCGGCGCCCGCGGACCGGATGGAGCGGGTACTGGCGCGGGCCGCCC
>NZ_JAIY01000012.1:114541-115570 GCF_000710405.2 Kitasatospora sp. MBT66
CGGGCACCGTGCTGAGCCCCGCCGCCTCGGGACCGGCCCTCGGCGCGATCCCGCCCGCCGGTGCGCCGAGCGGTGCGCCCGCCGACTCCCCCGAGGCCTCGGCGAGCGTCTCCCCCGGCCCGGGCGACCCGAGGAATCCCTCGCCGTCCGACTCCCCCAGCGTCGGAGCCGACGGCGGTTCGACGGAGGACCCGACGGGCGACGCGTTCGGTCCGATCCGCCCGACCCGGTTCACCCTGCTGGACGGGGTGGTCCTCGATCTACCGGAGGCCTGGTCCGACCTCACCCTCCTCGCCACGGCCGGACGGCCGGAGCCCGTCGGTTACCTCGCCTCCCAGCCACTGGCCCGGGAGGCCGGCTGCCCGATCCGCAACGGCGTCCAGCAGCCCGTGTGCCTCGCCTCGGGGGGGCTGCTGGAAAACTCGATGATCGTCTCGTTCCGGCTGGTCCGGGACGAGAAGCTCGCCACCGAGGCAGCGGGCCGGTCGGTGCTGCTCCAGGACGTCGTGGTCGACAAGGACTGCGCGGTCCACGGCGGCACCCGGCAGCTCGTCGCGCAGCAGGTGGTCATCCCGAACGGGCAGGCGGAGGTCGTGGAGCTGTCGGCCTGTCTGCGGCGCCCGTCGCAGCAGACCCTGAGCACGCTGTACCGGGTCTCCGCCTCGGTGCGCCTGTTCGGGACGGCGACGGACAGCCCGATCACCTCGACGGGCTGACGGTCTCCCGTAACCCGGGTGGCGGAGCCTCGTTGGAGGGGGCATGAAGAAGCGCAGCATGCTGGCCGTCGCCTCGCTCGCCGTCGGCGTCGTGGCCTCCCTGACCGCTCCCGCCGCCCATGCCGCCGCCCTCGGCGGCCAGGGCGATCTGGCCGGACCCCTCCAGGGCGGGCCCCTCGCCTCGGCCTCGGACGCGCTCCCGGGGCAGGTCGGCGACGCGGGCGGCGTGGTCGGCCAGGCGACCGGCCACGTCACGGGCGAGGCTCCGGGGCTGGTCGGCCTCCCGTCCTGACGGCGTACCCGGACCGGTTCT
>NZ_JAIY01000012.1:115611-118293 GCF_000710405.2 Kitasatospora sp. MBT66
AGAACCGGTCCGCCGGTAGGCCCGGTCCGCCGGGCGGGCGGCGCCCCTCCCGTCAGCCGAGCGGGGTGCCCAGGTCCTGGGTCCAGTAGAGCCCGGCCGGGCCGGTGGCCACACCGATGCCGACGTCCTTGAAGGCGCAGTCCAGCATGTTGGACTGGTGGATACCGCCGTCCATCCAGCGGGAGAACACCACCGCAGGGGCACTCGGGCCGCGGTCGAGGTTCTCCCCCCACTGGGACCAGCGGTAGCCGGCCGCGTTGAGCCGGGCGTCCGCCCGGGTCCCGTCGGGGGCGAGGTGATCGAAGAAGTTCCGGGCGACCATGTCCTCGGAGTGCTTCTGGGCGGCCGCGTGCAGCTTGGGGTCGATCCGCAGCGGACCGCAGCCGCGTCGGCCCCGCTCCGCGTTGACCAGGTCCACCAGCTGTCGTTCCAGGTTCGGCGGGGTCGGGGTCGGCCGGGCGCTGGACGGGGTCGCGGTCGGGGTGACCGCCGCCGGGCTGCTCGGCACCGGCGGCACCTCGACCGGGGCGAGCGTGACCGGAGCGGGCGGCGCGGTCTCCGTCGTCGGCGTGACGGCGGTCGCGGCCGGCGGCACCGGGGCGTCCGGGGCACTGGCCGGGGTGGTCGGTTCCGGCGCGGGCGCGGTCGGCGGCGTGGGCTGGGGCCAGACCATCGCGAGCGTCGCCGCCGCGAGCACCACCGCCGTCCCGCCCGCCAGCACGCTCTTGCGGCGGGCCAGGTCCGTCCAGCCGCCCGGTCCGCCGGACGGGTCGGTGGGCACAGTGCCGGCGCCGCTGGGCGGAGTACCGCCGGGACCGGCCCCGGTGGACCCTCCGGCGGCGCCGCCGTCGCCCGGGACCCCTCCGGATCCGGCGCCCGGCGTCCCGACCGTGGCCCCGGCGGCGTGGAACGCGAGCCCGCTCGGCGCGTCCATCGGCACCGGGACCAGCGCCAGACCGGCCAGCAGCCCCTCCGCCGGGAACAGGTCGCGCCCCAGGCCGTCACAGGCCTGGCAGCCGCGGATGTGCCGGGCTATTCGCTTGCGCCAGACCGAGTTCGGCGTGCCGTCCCAGCCGGTCATCACCTCGGCGAGCTCCGGGCAGCGGGGGTAGGCGGTGAGCGCCCGGACCACCACCCGGCCGGCCTCCAACTGCTTCTTCATCCGCTGGACCCGGACGGCGGTGTGCTGCGGCGTCAGGTCGAGCGCCTCGGCGAGTTCGGCGCGGGTGAGTTCGCCGGAGGCCTCCAGCCACCAGAGGGACAGCAGTTCCTTGTCGTCCGGGTCCAGCCAGCGGGTGGCCTCGGCGACCTCCCGGCGCTGGCCGGAGAGACCGAGCCGGAGGATGGTCAGGTCGGTGAAGTCGGCGCGCGGGTCGGCCAGCTCCCAGCTCTCGTCCAGTCCGCCGACGGCTGCCTGCTGCTGGCCGGTCGACCGGCTGCGGACCTGGTTCATGGTGATCGCGACCAGCCAGGACCGGAACGCCCCCGGGTCGCGCAGCCCCTCCAGGCCGTCCAGGGCCCGGATCATGGTCTCCTGGGCGATGTCGTCCACGTCGGCGTGGCCGTTCAGCGCCCGGCCGGCGACGTTGTAGACCAACGGGAACCAGGCCGCGACCAGCGCCTCGCGCGCCTGCGCGTCGCCCGCCTGGGCCGCGCGCACGAGGGTCGTCCCGGCCCTGCTCTGCACGTCAACGTTCATGGGTCCGCACTCCGTCCGGCTGTCGTCCGTCCGCCACTGCCTCCTCGGAGACCGCTGGGGAGTGCTCAGATAACAACAATTCGCGCGGATTCGGAAAATCGGCGAACCGCGAGGCCACCGGCCGGGCCCGTGCGGGCCCGAACGGTGAGTCCTCGGGGAGAGTCCTCGGGGAGTCCTCGGGACGGCGGAGCGCTCAGGAGCGCCCGGGTGCGCCCGGATTCTCAGGACGGAGAGGCGAAGACCTGGGTCCACCAGGGCCCGCCCGAACCGGTCCGGACGCCGACGCCGATCTGCTTGAAGGAGCAGTTGAGGATGTTGGCGCGGTGGCCGGGGCTGTTCATCCACGACTCCATCACCGCCGCCGGGTCCTTCTGCCCGCGCGCGATGTTCTCGCCCCAGCTGCTCCAGCGGTAGCCGGCCGCCTCGATGCGGTGGTCCGCGTGGTAGCCGTCGGGGCTGGCGTGGTCGAAGAAGTTGCGGTCCGCCATGTCGTCGCTGTGGAACTGGGCGGCGGTGGTGAGCTTCGGGTCCACCGTGAGCGGTCCGCAGCCGGCCTGCGAGCGCTGGGTGTTGACCAGGTCCGCCACCTGCTGGGCGAAGGAGCTGTTCGACGAACCGCCCGGCGCGGTGGTGGCGGTCGGACGCGGAGCGGTCGGCGAGGGCTTGGCCGTGCTGGGCGCCGCCGTGGGGGCGGTGGTCGGGACCGCGGTCGGCTTCCCCGGATCGGGAGCACCGGCCGTGCCGCCGGTGGTGGTCCCGGTGCTCGGGCTCGCGGTGGGGTTGCGCGGTGTACCGGACGCGGTGGCCGGGGCCGTGGAGGCGGTGTGGCCCGGGGTGGTGGCCGAGGCGGAGGGCGTCGCCGGACCGGTGCTGGGGGGAGGGGTGGCCGCGGCCGCGCGGGCCTGGTCCGTCGCGGCCGGGTCCAGGACCGGCGCGCCGCCCGCGCCGGGCACCTGGATGCCGTTCACGTCCCCGGCCTCGGC
>NZ_JAIY01000012.1:118334-126505 GCF_000710405.2 Kitasatospora sp. MBT66
CGCTGCCCTCCTCGCCCCGGAACACCGCGTACCCGGCGCCGGTCAGCGCGGCGATCACGCTCGTGCCCGCGACGGCCGCGGCAACGGCCATCATCGGTCCCATCGCGCCCCGGCGGCGGCGCCGGCCGTGGCCGCGCCGCCGTTCGGCGGCACGCCGCGCGGAGCGCCCGTCGGCACCCGCGGGGCGCCCGGTCGCGGGGAGGATGGTGGTGCGGTCTTCGCTGTTCACCTGCGCACGCTTCCTGAGTTCTGGTCCGTCGGATCGGTCGGACGACTGCCGACACCTGGGAGACCGTGGAGCGGTGGGCGGATAACAGAAAAGTGCGAACTGATTTCCGAACGAACCGGCGGGGCGGCGGTTGGCCATGATGCCGCATCCCCGGCGGGCCCGTCGGCCCGCGCGGGGGCGGTGGACGCCGCCCGCACGGGGCGGCCTCGCCCGGACCTCGCGCGGAACGCCGACCGGGGGCGGAATCCGTCGATTCCGCCCCCGGTGGTCGCGTCCGGCACTCGCCCCGGCGGGTGCCGGGTACTCGCGCCGGGCCCAGGACCTAGACCTCGGGCTCCCAGGCGATCAGCTGTTCGATGATCTGTCGGTCGCCCTCCATCTTCAGCACGTCGAGCGGCTGGCGGCCGTAGAAACCGGCGAGGATCAGTTCACCGGCCGTGGACTCGGTCGAGAAGTCGGCGGGAGCCAGGTCCGCCGAGCCGGGGGTGCCGGGCGCGGGGATGCGGGTGACCCGCGCGCCCTCGGCGTCCACCCGAAGGCGCCAGGACCGGCCCTCGGTGACGTGGTAGTCGACGGTCGCGGGCTCGTGCGGCCAGGCGGCCGTCGTGGCACAGCAGGTGACCAGGAACTCCTCGACGCCGTCCAGCGCCACCTCCGTCGGCAGCGGCTGCGCGGTGCCCGCGACCAGCTGGGCGTCGTAGGTGTGCAGCGTGATCTCCTGGAGCTGGTGCCGGGCCACCGCCCCCGCGGTCTGCGGCGCCTGCGAGGCGGGCCACCACGTCCAGCAGCCGCTGTCCGGGCCGGCCTCGCGCAGGGCGTCGAGCAGCTGCTGGGTGGATTCGGCCAGCCAGGCGATCAGGGCCTCGCGCTCCGGCGGCACGGCCGGGCCGGCCAGCGCGGCGGAGGTGTCGGGGCGGACCTCGGACGGCCCGGCGGCCACGATGACGCCCCAGTTGCGACGCCCCTCCCCCAGGTGCCGGACCAGGTCGAGCAGCGTCCAGTCGGGGCAGCTGGGCACCTGCGCGCCGAGGTCGGGCGCGGCGGCGACCGCGGCGCGGAAGGCGGTGGCCCGCTCGTCGATCAGACGGAGCAGGTCGGGAAAGTCCAAGGTCTTTTGCACCCCCGGTGTCTATCACCGCGACAGAACCGCCTGCCATCGATTTTCTCGCGCGCGCCGGGACGGCTCCGGAACGGCGGGACAGCTGCGGAACTGCGGGACGGTCAGGCGCCTGCGGGACGGTCAGGCGCCGGCCGGGGGCATGTCGTAGGTGACGAACATGGTCCGGGTGGCGACCTGGTCGTACTTGCTGCGGGCCCGGTGGTTGTCGTCGGCGGTGATCCAGCGGACGGTGTTCCAGCCGCGCTCGGCGGCGATCGCGCGCAGCCGGGCGAGGAGGAGGTCGACCGCTCCGGTGCCGCGCGCGGCGGGGGCCACGAACAGGTCGTCGAGGAAGCCCGCCACCGCGCCGTGCAGCGGACGGACGAACGGCCGGTAGTGCGCCAGCCCGACCGGGGTGCCCTCGGTGTCGCGCACCAGCAGGCCGTCCAGCTCGTGCGCCGGGTCGGTGAGCCAGGACCAGACCAGTGCGGCCTTCTCCTCCGGCACGGGCACCCCGTAGAACTCGCAGTAGCCCCGGAACAGCTCCCGCCAGGCGGCGAAGTCCGCGGCCGTGGGCGCGTCCACCGTCCACCCCCCGGCGGACCGGTGCTCGTCGGACCGGTGCTCGGCAGGCCGCATGGGGCTGGACGGCGTGGTGCCGGTCGACGTGGTGCTGGACGGCATGGGGCTGGACGGCGTGGTGCCGGTCGTCGGCATGGGGCGCTCCTCGTTCGGTCGTACCGTGCGTGCACGGGTGGACGCCGGACAGCATGACGCCCCGTCGGACCCGCGCCGATCGACAGCACGGCCAAGTACGGGTCCGCTCCGCTACGGAGTGGCAGTCGCCCCGGGCCACCGGTCCGGCGTCCCCGCCGCGCGCCCGCGCCCCGTATCGCCGATCCTGGACGCCCGCCCGAACGCCGTTCCCGAGCCGTGCCCCACGCCCGCCGAGGAGGCCCCCGATGCTGCTCCGCCGCCTGGCCCTCACCTCGCGCGCCGTGGCCGCCGAGCCCGGCCGCCGGGCCAAGACCGAGCTGCTGGCCGACTGCCTGCGCGAGCTGGGCCCCGACGAGGCGCCCTCGGCCGTCGTCCTGCTCTCGGGCGAGTCGCAGCGGCTGCGCACCGGCCTCGGCCCGGCCGCCCTGCGCGAGCTGCCGCCGCCCGCCGCCGACCCGGTGCTGGGGGTGCGCGAGACGGAGCGGGTCCTGGAGGCCATCGCGGCCGTGCACGGGACGGGCGCCCGGGCCGAGCGGCACCGGCTGCTGGCCGGGCTGTTCGAGCGCGCGACCGAGGTCGAGCAGTCCTTCCTGCGCGCCGTCCTGGTCGGCGACCTCCGCCAGGGGGCGCTGGACGCGGTGGTCGCCGACGCCGTCGCCCGGGCCGCCGGGGTGGCGGCGGCGACGGTGCGGCGGGCGCTGATGTTCCGCGGTTCGGCACGCGCGGTCGCCGAGGCCGCGCTGACCGGCGGGGAACCCGCGCTGGCCGCCTTCCGGCTGGAGGTGGGCCGTCCGGTGCGGCCGATGCTGGCGGCCTCGGCCCCGGACGTCGGCGCGGCGCTGGAGCACCTCGCCGGACCGGCGGCGCTGGAGTGGAAGCTGGACGGGATCCGGGTCCAGGTGCACCGGGACGGCGCGGACGTCGGGGTCTTCACCCGGTCGCTGGACGACATCACCGCCCGGGTGCCCGAGGTGGTGGAGGCCGCGCTGGCGCTCCCGGTGCGGTCGGCGGTCCTGGACGGCGAGGCGATCGCCCTCGGCCCGGACGGCCGCCCGCGCCCCTTCCAGGAGACCGCCGCCCGCACCGCGGCCCGCCGGGACCCGGAGCGGCTGCGCGCCGAGGTCCCGCTCAGCCCGCACTTCTTCGACCTGCTGCACCGGGACGGCGAGGACCTGGTGGACCGGCCCGGCCGGGAGCGCTGGGCCGCGCTGGCGGAGGCCGTCCCGGCCGGACTGCGGGTGGCCCGCACCGAGACCGGCGACCGGGAGGAGGCCCTCGCGTTCTTCCGTGCCACCCTGGCGCGCGGCCACGAAGGGGTCCTGGTGAAGGATCCGGCGGCGGGCTACCGGGCCGGCCGGCGCGGCGCGGGCTGGATCAAGGTGAAGCCCCGGCACACCCTGGACCTGGTGGTGCTGGCCGCCGAGTGGGGCAGCGGCCGACGGCAGGGCTTCCTCAGCAATCTGCACCTGGGGGCGCGGGCCGGCGGCGAGCCGGGCCTCGGCCCGTGGGTGATGCTCGGCAAGACCTTCAAGGGCCTGACCGACGAGACCCTGGCCCGGCAGACCGAGGCCCTGCTCGCCCGCGAGGTCGAACGGGACGCCTGGACCGTGCGGGTGCGGCCCGAGCTGGTGGTGGAGATCGCCTTCGACGGGGTCCAGCGCAGCCCCCGCTATCCGGCCGGGCTGGCCCTGCGGTTCGCCCGGGTGGTGCGCTACCGGCCGGACAAGAGCGCGGGCGAGGCCGACACCGTGGCGACCGTCCGGGAGATCGCGGCGGCGGAGGGAATCGCGGCGGCGGAGGGGACCGCGGCCGCCGACGAGGCCGCCCAGCGGGACGCCGGACCGGGACAACCCGTCTGACGGCTCATCAAACTTCTTCTTCCTCACACTCGTTCACGAGCAGTGGCAAATCGGCCATTCTGCGCGAGGCGGCCACGCTCTCTTCGTGTGCGACGCGAGCCGGGGTTAGTTTGACGACGACAGCGGGGGCGGCACGGCCCGGAGGATCCGGTGCCACACCAGGAAGGGATGTCCGCGATGCACGTGAACGTCGAACGGGACCGCTGCTGCAGCTCCGGCCAGTGCGTCATGACCGTGCCGGAGATCTTCGAACAGGACGACCAGGACGGCCTGGTGCGAGTCCTCCTGAGCGCCGTACCCGCGCCACGGTTCGCCGATGTGCGCCTCGCCGCCGAGCTGTGCCCCGGCGGCGCGATCACCGTCACCGAGGACGACGGGGCCGGCACCGCCGCCTAGCGACCGCTCGACGACCAGTCGACGACCGCTCGACGAGCGCCCGACGACGACGCCCCGGACGGCCGCCGTCCGTCGGGCCCGCGGCCCGCCCGCCGTCTCCCACCGCCTGCCACAGGCCCACCTGTCACGCGAGGAGACCACCTTGAGCACACCCACCGCTCCCGTCACCATGATCCCGGCCCGGCACGACACGGCCTGCCCGTTCGCGCCGCCGCCCGCCTACACCGAGGCCGCGAGCACCGGCCCGGTCAGCCGCGCGGAACTCCCGGACGGCTCCCCCTGCTGGCTGGTCACCGGCTACCAGGAGGTCCGCACGGTGCTCTCGGACCGCCGGTTCAGCGCCGACGCCCGCCGGCCCGCGTTCCCCTTCCTCACCGAGGGGCGGCGTGAACTCGTCGCCGCCAACCCCTCCTTCCTCCGCCTCGACGACCCCGAGCACGCCCGGCTGCGCCGCATGGTCACCGGGGACTTCCTGGTCAAGCGGGTGGAGGAGATGCGCCCCGGCATCCAGCAGATCGTGGACGAGGCGCTGGACCGGATGATCGCCCGGGGCGGCCCGGCCGGACCCGCCGACCTGGTCGCCGACTTCGCCCTGCCGGTGCCCTCCCTGGTCATCTGCCTGCTGCTGGGCGTCCCGTACGAGGACCGCGAGGAGTTCCAGGCGAACAGCCGGCTGCTGCTCACCACCGAGGCCGACGACCGGGACGTGGCCCGGGCGCAGGACGAGCTGCTGGACTACCTCGGCCGGCTCGCCGAACGGAAGCGCACCGAGCCCGGGGAGGACATCCTGAGCCGGCTGGCGACCCGCGAGGACCTCACCCTGCGCGAGATCGCCTCGACCGGGGTACTGCTGCTGGTCGCCGGGCACGAGACCACCGCCAACATGATCGGGCTCTCCACCGCCCTGCTGCTGCGCCACCCGGAGCAGGTGGCCCGGCTGGCCGATCCGGCGGCGGTGCCCGGCGCGGTGGAGGAGCTGCTGCGGCTGCTCACCATCGTGCACACCGGGGTCCCCCGGCTCGCGGTGGAGGACGTCGAGCTGGGCGGCACCCTGATCCGGGCGGGGGACGGCGTGATGGCGATGCTGTCGACCGCCAACCGGGACGACGGGCTGTTCGGCACCGAGGGCCACCTGGGCGTCGACGAGGTCGACCTCGACCGGGAGGCCCGCCGGCACGTCTCCTTCGGCTTCGGGGTGCACCAGTGCCTGGGCCAGCCGCTGGCCCGGGCGGAACTGCAGATCGCGCTGGCCACGCTGTTCCGGCGGCTGCCGGGGCTGCGGCTCGCGGTGCCGGAGGAGGAGCTGGAGTTCCGCACCGAGGCGCTGATCTACGGGCTGGGCTCGCTGCCGGTCCGGTGGTGACCGACGGCGGGCGGCGGGTGACCGGCAGCGGGTGACCCACGGCCGGTGACGGGTGACGGGCGGCGGGCGGCGGATGACCGAGGGCCGGTGACGGGCGGCGGACGGCCGAGAGCGGCCCGCCACCCGGTCCGGTTGGCCCTCGCCGGGGCACGGAGGCAGGCTTGAGGTGCGAAACAGAGCACCGGCCCGGCGGCCGCCCGCCACCACGGCGTAGCGCGGCGGGCCCGGACGCCCCGGCCGGCCGAGGAGACGGAGCCCGCGATGACCGACATGAGCGCACGCTCCGAGGTGAGCGTCGACCGGGACGAGGACGTCCGCGCGGCCGACCCCGAGGAGGGCATCACCTCGACGCAGAACCTGCACGCGCAGGACACCTCCCAGGCGGAGGGCGAGCCGGAGGATGAACGGGGGGCGATCGGCTGATCCGGCCGGACCGACAGGTTTGCGAAGTGCCGCCGACGAGTAACCGAGACGTTGCCACGAGGCCGCCCGATCTGCGGGCGGCCTCCGCGACCGCCGGTGCCGCCGCCCGTACGGCGACGGTCCGGCCGGAGAGGATGGGCGCATGACCGAACAGCAGCAGGGCACGGCGGCCGGACGGCCGGTGGAGCCGCCGGTCGACCCCCGGGCCTCCTGGGCCACCTGGACCACCCAGTCGATCATCAGCGGACCGGGCGGGGTGACCACCGTCGAGGTCGGCCCGATCTCGGGCGACCTCACCGTGCACACCACCTGGGTGGACGGCGAGGCGCGGCTCACCGTCCAGTACACCGGCGCGCTGGACTGGTACTCGGTGGCCGGCAGCCCCGTCCCGGCGGCCGACGAGACCACCGCGCGGGCCGTCCACCAGGCGATGGTGAACGCCGTCAAGACCGGGAAGGGCTCCCGCGCCCCGGCGGCCCCGGCCGACTGACCCGACGCGGAGCGGAGCGGCCGACCCCGGGCGGGGCCGGCCGCTCCGTGTCGTGCGTGTCACGGGCACGCGGGCGTCACGGCCGCTCGTCCGGCCCCGCCACGTTGCCCTTCCCTGGTCCTCTGCCGAGCCCCTTCCCCAGCCCCTTGCCGAGCACCTTCCCGCTGCCCTTGCCGTTGCCGTTCCCCAGCCCCTTGCCCGCCTCCTTCTCCGGGCGCGGCGCCGGGGCGGCGGCCGCCCAGTACCCGGGGTCGGCCGGGCGGCGTCCGCGCAGGTCCGCGCGGACCTCGCGCGCGACCTTGCGGGTGTCCCGCAGATTGACCGTGGCCCCGATGCCCGCGCCGACCAGCAGCGGGGTCAGCGAGGGCAGCCGGCGCAGCGAACTGCGGGTGAGCCGGCGGCGGACCTGCTGGCGGACCTCGCTGCCGAGGGCCATCGCCGCCAGGCCGGCCGGTTTGGCGAGCAGCGAGCCGTCGATGCCGCGCCGGTTGGCCCAGGCCGTGACGTAGGCGGTGGCCTTCTCGGTGGCCGTCCCGTGGGCGGGGAGGCCGTAGACCTGGTGCAGTTCGGCGATCAGCTTGACCTCGACGGCCGCCACGGCGAGCGTCTCGGCGGCGATCTCCACCGGCATCGCGGGCGGCACCGGGAGCATCGCGGCGGCGCCCACACCGGCGCCGAGCGCGCTGGAGGCCCGGCCGGCGCCGGTGACCAGCAGGTCGGCGAGCTGCTCGGGGTCGGCGGCGCCGGGGTGCTGGGCACGCAGGGTCGCGAGGTCGCGGACGGGGATTCGCGGTGCCGCCTGGAGCAGTTGGTCGGCCAGCGCTCGGCCGCCGAACGCGGCGCCCCTGGCCGCCGCCCGGCTGCCGCTGCCGAGTCGGCGGGAGATGTCGGAGACCAGCTGGGCGCCGCGCCGACGGCCGCGCTCGACGCCCGCCCGGTATTCGGCGAGTTCCCCGGCCTCGCCCTCGGCGGGCGCGCCGGGAGCGCCCGGTTCGAGTTCCTCGACCAGGCCGGCCAGCTCGTCGGCGACGTGCTCCGGGGTGGGCTCGGGCTGCCCGGAGCGTCCCGGTTTCCTGAAGATTGCCATGCTGTGGCCGTACCCGGCGCGGCGCGGCGGTACGCGCCGCGGCTGTCCCGGTCCTGCGACGGGACGGCCACGGCACCGTCACTACGGCGTAACGGCGGCGCCTGGGCCGGGTACGCCGACGACCGACGACCTGCCGCCACCGGGCCCGTCAGTCGGTGATCTCGACCCCCCGCCAGAACGCCACCCGGCCGCGGATGTGCTCCGCCGCGGGCTCGGGGGCGGCGTAGAACCACGCCGCGTCCGGGTTGGTACGGCCGTCGACGTCCAGCGAGTAGTACTCGGCGGTGCCCTTCCAGCCGCAGACGGTGGTGGTGTCTGACGGCCGCAGGTACTCCGGGCGGACGGAGTCGGCCGGAAAGTAGTGGTTGCCCTCGACGACGACGGTGTCCTCGCTCTCGGCGACGACCTTGCCCTGCCAGCGTGCTGTGGTCATGGTGGGAGTCTGCCCGACCCGGCATCCGGGCGGCAGGTGTCGGCAGCGGGCATGGCGGGATCCGGCCACCCGCCG
>NZ_JAIY01000012.1:126526-131986 GCF_000710405.2 Kitasatospora sp. MBT66
GTGACGGCCCCGCCCGGGACGGCGGGCGCGACCGGCCGGGCCCGAGGGGCCGGCCGGGTCAGGGCAGCGGCTGGGCGTGGACGGGGACGTGCGGGTTCTGGTGGCCGCCGGTGGCGAGCATCCGGACCTCCCCCGCGTCGCTGATCTCGGCCCGGACGATTCCGCTGGCGTCCTCGTACACCGGGTGGCCGCCGGGCCCGACGGCGCTGGTGCGCTCGACCACGACCACGTCCTGCGGGGCCTGGGTGCCGGGGGTGCCCGGGAAGGTGAGTGCGTAACGGGTGACGGGGCTCATCACCGACCTCCTGCTCCCTGTTCGACGTGCCCGGCTCTGTCGACCTGCCCGGCTTCTTCCACGTGCCCGGCCTCAGGCGGTGGCCCGGGCCGGACGGGCGGGCGCACCGCGCACCTCCAGCTCGCCGAGCAGGTGGGCGGTGGCCTCGGCCACGGCGTCCACGGCCCGGTCGAACGCCTCGCGGTTGTGCGCGGCCGGGGCCCGGAACCCGGACACCTTCCGTACGTACTGGAGCGCGGCCGCGCGGTAGTCCTCCTCGGTGACGTCGGGCGTCACGGGTGGTCTCAGCGTCTTGATACTGCGGCACATGCCACCAGTCTTGCGCGCGAACGCCCGGCAGGCGACTCCCGTCCGTCACGGGACCGCCTTGTGCACCACACAGCGCCGTCATCCGATCGGATTAGGATTTGGCCCGAACAATCCCGACTTCCCTCGGTCCGTTCGTCGCTGTCCGTTGCCCGCCGCCCGTTCCTCGCTGCCCGTTCGCCGCCGCCCCGTCCCTCGCCGCCCGTTCTTCCGGAGCACCCCCTTGCCTCTCGCGCTGGTCGCCCTGGCCGTCACCGCCTTCGCCATCGGAACCACCGAGTTCGCCGCCATGGGGCTGCTGCCCCAGGTCGCGGCCGACCTGGACGTCTCGATCCCGCAGGCCGGCTGGCTGATCTCCGCCTACGCGCTGGGCGTGGTGATCGGGGCGCCGCTGCTCACCGCGCTCGCGGCCGGGCGGCCCCGGAAGGCGGTGCTGGTCGCCCTGGCCGGGTTCTTCGCCGCCGGGAACCTGCTCTGCGCGCTCGCCCCGGACTTCTGGACCCTCGCCGCCGCCCGGCTGGTCACCGGACTGCCGCACGGGGCGTTCTTCGGCGCCGGGGCGGTCGCGGCGGCCGAGCTCGTCGCCCCGGACCGGCGGGCCAGGGCGGTCGCGGTGATGTTCTCCGGGCTGACCCTCGCCAATATCGTCGGCGTGCCGGCCGCGACCCTGCTCGGCCAGCACCTGGGGTGGCGCGCGACCATGCTGGTGGTGGTCGCGATCGGCGCGGCGGGGGCCGTGGCGATCGCCCGGCTGGTCCCGGCCCTGCCGTCCCCCGCGCAGTCGGGCCTGCGGCACGAACTGGGCGCGTTCCGCAGCGGACAGCTGTGGCTCGCGCTGGCCACGGTGGTCTTCGGCTGCGGCGGCTTCTTCGCCTGCTACTCCTACATCACCCCGCTGCTCACCGAGGTGTCCGGCTTCGCGACCGGGTCGGTGACCCTGGTGCTGGCGCTGTTCGGGGTCGGGATGACGATCGGCAACCTGCTCGGCGGCTACGCGGCCGACCGCGCGCTGCGGCCGACGGTGTGCGTCGCGTTCCTGCTGCTCGCCGCCGTGCTGGCGCTGTTCGCCGTGACCGCCCGGGCCCAGTGGTCGGCGGCGGCGACGGTGGTACTGGTGGGGCTGTTCGGGTTCGCGATCGTCCCGGCGGTGCAGACGCTGGTGATGCGCGAGGCCCGGGGCGCGCCGACGCTGGCCTCGGCGACCGTGCAGGGCGCCTTCAACCTGGCCAACGCCCAGGGCGCGTACTTCGGCGGGCTCGCGCTGGACGCCGGGCTGGGCTGGACCTCGCCGCCGCTGGTCGGCTCGGGCCTGGCGGCCTCCGGCGCGGTGATCGCGGTCGCGGCCTGGGCGGCCGCCCGGCGGGGCACCGGGACCCGTGCCCCGGGGCTCCCGAGCGCGGTGGCGGGTGCGGGCCCGGCCCCGGTGCCGGGCCCCGCGCCGGCCCCGGACGACCGGATCGGCGCGGGGACCACGGCCCCCCGCTGAGCCACCGCCGAGCCCGCGGGCGGACGCCGTCAGACCGCGTCGGCCGCCGGCCCCGGAGCCGCGACCGGAACCGGCCGGATGTCCCGGTGACCGTCGGCCAGCAGCGCGTAGCCCTCCGCGTTGAACTTGATGCCGGTCCGCTCCTCCTCGGTCAGCTCGCGGCGCACCTTGGCCGGTACGCCCGCGACCAGCGAACCGGGCGGGACCACCATGCCCTGCGGCACCACGGCGCCCGCCGCGACCAGCGAGCCGGCCCCGATCCGGGCGCCGTTGAGCACCGTGGCGTTCATCCCGACCAGGACGTCGTCCTCGATCACACAGCCGTGCAGCACGGCGTTGTGGCCGACCGAGATCCGCTCCCCCATCACCAGCGGGAAGCCGAGGTCGGCGTGCAGGGTGCAGTTGTCCTGCACGTTGCTGCCCGGGCCGACGGTGATCTCCTCGGCGTCGCCGCGCAGCACCGCGCCGTACCAGACGCTCGCCCCGGCGCCGACGGTCACGCTGCCGACGACGACGGCGTTGGGCGCCACGAAGGCGGTCGGGTCGACCCTCGGGACCCGGCCCCCGACCTCGGCGATCAGCGGCTCTGCCATCTCTCGTCCTCCTTGTGACGACTGCCCATCAGGTGCGGGCCATGATGGCATCCGGCCCGGTACGGTCAGTCGGCCGGGGCAGGGGCAGGGGCCGGGGCGGCGGCGGTGGGCGGCGGGCCGCCGCAGGTGCCGGTGTCCAGCAGGTTCTGGAAGGCCGTGTTGGTGGCCGGCAGGTTCGACATGTCGAAGGCGTTCACGGAGGCGGCGAACTGCCGACGGGTGTCGCTGTCGGTGTAGACGAAGGTGTTGTAGCCGGGGATGCCGCCCGCGTGCCCCCAGACCGGGCCGCAGGGCGTCGACAGGCGCTGGAGGCCCAGGCCGTACGTGTCCTTGCCGCTCTGCGGGGTGACGGTCATCATGTCGGCGAGCAGCGGCCGGGGCAGCAGTCGCCCGCCGATCAGGGCGGTGATGAAGGTGGTGAGGTCGGCGGTGGTCGAGATCCCGGCGCCGGCCGCCCCCGCCATGCTCGGGTCCACCTCGGTGACGTCCGCGGGCCCGGCCGGCAGGTCGTAGTAACCGTGCGCGTGCGGGCCGGGGATCGTCGTCGAGTGGTCCGGCATGAAGGTGCGGGTCAGGCCCAGCCGGCGGACGATCCTCCGGTCCACCTCCTGCTGCCAGCTGTGCCCGGTGACCCGCTCGACGATCTGCCCGACCACCAGGTAGTTGGTGTTGGAGTAGTGCGCGCCCCGGCCCGGCTCGAAGTAGGGCGGGTGGGCGTTGGCCACGGCGATCAGCTGCTGCGGGGTGTACCGGGTGAATCGGCCGGTCTCCAGCCACTGCTGGAGCCTGACGGGGTCCGACTCGTGGTCGAAGAGGTCGTCCTCGGTGTAGTTGAACAGGCCGCTGGTGTGGTCGAGCAGCTGGCGCAGGGTGATGTTCCGGCCGTTCGGGACGGCGCCCGGCAGCAGCTTCTCCACCGGGTCGTCCAGCCGCAGCCGCCCCTCGGCGACGAGTTGGAGGACGACGGTGGAGACGAAGGTCTTGGTCACGCTGCCGATCCGGAACAGGCCGTCCGGGTTCACCGGGGTTCCGGTGCTCAGGTCGGCGGTGCCGGCCGCGCCCTTCCACACGGTGCGGCCGCGCTCGCTCACCCGGGCGAGCGTCGCAGAGGCCCCGCCGGGGTCGACCATGCCGCGCACGACGGCGTCCAGGGCCCGCGCGTCGACACCCCGGCGCGCCTCCCGGCCTGCGTCCGCGCCGTCCTGCGTACTTGTCGCCGTCACCGTCGTCACCCCGCCCGGTCCGGTCGCGCCCAGCGCGCCGGCCGTCGGGGCGGTCACGCCCACCAGGCCCGCGCCGGCCAGCGCGAGTGCCACGACGCGCACGGCCGTGCCGCGGCGTCGGTGCCCTGTACTTCCCGTACCCCCCGCGTTCTCCGTACCGCCGGTACCGCCCATACCGCTCCGTGCCGTCCCGTCCATGCGTCCTCCCACGTCAGTGCCTTCGGGTGCCCACAACACCCCTGCCGACTGCGGCAATTGACACTCTGACAGGAACACCGGCGGATCTCCTCCGCCCACGGACCGACCTCACCCCGACTCAGGACCGAGATCCGGGCGTCCGTCACGGCCGTTTCCAGTACGGGCCACCCCTGACGCGCCTCGGGGTAGGTGCCTCCGACCGGGGCCGGAGGCACCTGCCCCAGAACGGCGTCAGGCGACCGGGGCCTTCACCCGCAGGACCTCGACGAACGCCTTCAGCCAGGCCGGGTGGTCGGGCCAGGCGCGGGCCGAGACCACCACGCCGTCGACCACGGCCTCACCGTCCACGTAGGTCGCACCGGCCGCCGTCACATCCGGCTCCAGGGCCGGGTAGGCGGCGCTGGTCCGCCCGCCGAGCACCCCGGCCGCGGCCGACACCAGCGGGCCGTGGCAGATCTGCGCGACCGGCTTCTCGCTCTCGAAGAAGTGCCGGACGATCCGCCGCACCTCCGGGTCGTTGCGCAGGTACTCGGGCGCGCGGCCGCCGGGGATCACCAGCGCGACGTAGTCCGCCGGGTCCACCTCGGCGAAGGCCAGGTCGGCGGGCCAGGTGTAGCCCGGCTTCTCGGTGTAGGTGTCGAACCCCTCCACGAAGTCGTGCACCACGAACTGCAGCCGCTTGCGGGACGGTGCCGCGATGTCGACCTGGTAGCCCTCCTCGCGCAGCCGCTGGTACGGGTAGAACACCTCCAGCGACTCCGCGGCGTCCCCCGTGACGAGCAGGATCTTCGATGCCATCGCCGACATCCCTCCGAATCGATCGATCGTCGGACATGGTGCCGGCCCGGGCCGGTGTGCCCGGCACGGGCCGGCACCAACCTCCCGCACCCGCCACACCCGCGCAACGGGGCGCACCGGGCATCCACGCCGTCGAATGCGCCCCCGCACGCCGGCCTGCCGCAGCACGCGCCCCTGCGGACACACCGGTTGCGGCTCGTTCCGGCCCGGCCCGTCCCAGAATCCGGGGATGGGACGGCGGCCGCCCGCCGGGTCAGAATCGGCGCAGCCCGGTCGCCCCGGGGACCACCTCGAAGGGATCCTCCGATGACCCGTTTCTCCCGTTCGCTCGCCGTGCTCGCGGTCACCGCGACCGCCGTGATCGGCGGCATCTCCGTCGCGCCCGGCGCCTCCGCCGCCGGCAAGCGCTGCGATGTCGAGTACACCGTGGCGTACTACACCTACAAGCAGCTCGGCTACGGGGACCTGGAGGCGCTGCTGCACGCCGAGAAGTCCTACGGTCTCTGCCAGGTCCAGGGCTGAGCCGCACCCGCCTCGCCGCACCTACCGTCCTTGCCGGGC
>NZ_JAIY01000012.1:132238-152453 GCF_000710405.2 Kitasatospora sp. MBT66
CCCCGCCGCAACTTCCTGCGGGCCACCGGTGCCGCCGGTCTCGGCGCGGCGGCCCTCGCCGCCGGGGCCGGGGAGGCGTTCGCCGCCCCCGGCGGGGACCAGCCCGGCGCGGACCGGTCCGGCGCCGAGGACGAGCGCGGCGTCGCGTCCGACCGCCCGGCCGGCACCCGCCCGCCGGTCCGCACCGGCACCGGCCTGGACCGCCTGCCGCACCCGCTGATCGTCGGTCACCGCGGCGCCCCCGGCTACCGCCCCGAGCACACCCTGGGCTCCTACGACCTGGCGCTGCGCCTCGGCGCCGACGTCATCGAGCCGGACCTCGTGCCCACCAAGGACGGCCAGCTGGTGGTCCGGCACGAGAACAACATCGCGGAGACCACGGACGTCGCCGACCGCGCCGAGTTCGCCGGCCGCCGCGCGACCAGGACCATCGACGGTGTCGTCCAGACCGGCTGGTTCACCGAGGACTTCACCCTCGCCGAGCTGCGCACCCTGCGCGCCAAGGAGCGGCTGCCGCAGCAGCGCCAGCGCAACACGCTGTACGACGGCCGCTGGGCGATCCCGACCTTCCGCGAGGTGGCCGACTTCGCCCGCAAGCGCGGCCGCGAGCTCGGCCGGGACGTCTGGGTGTACCCGGAGACCAAGCACCCCAGCTACTTCCGTTCGATCGGCCTGCCGCTGGAGGAGCGCCTCGCCGACGAGCTGCGCCGCACCGGGCTGGCCGGGCGCAACGGCCGGGCGATCCTGCAGTCCTTCGAGCCGAGCAGCCTGCAGCGGCTCGCCAAGCTGGTCGACAACCCGAAGATCTTCCTGCTCGGCGGCCCGACCACCCAGCCGTACGACTTCGTGCTGTCCGGCGACAAGCGCACCGTGGCCGACCTCGTGAAGCCCGAGAACCTGCGTTGGATCGCGACGTTCGCGCACGGCATCGGCCCGACCACCACCCTGATCGCCCCGGTCGACGCGACCGGCAGGCTGCTGCCGCCGACCACCCTGGTCCGGGACGCGCACGCGGCGAACCTGCTGCTGCACCCGTACACGGTGCGCAACGAGAACGCCTTCCTGCCGCTGGACTACCGCCGGGGCACCGACCCCAACGCGTACGGCGACGCGATCGGCTGGGCGAAGTACCTCTACGAGCTCGGGGTGGACGGCTTCTTCACCGACCAGACCGACAGCAGCGTGCTGGCCCGCCAGGACTTCTGGGACGCCAAGGGCGCGCACTGACGCACGCCCGGGGGTACTGGACCGCCGCGCCCCGGAACGTCCGTCGACGTTCCGGGGCGCGGCGCCGTCCGGGGCGGAGGGCCTCGGCGTCAGCCCTCGCCCTGCTGCTGCTCGGGCTGGCCCTGCTGTCCCTGGCCCTGCTGTCCCTGCGGCGCCTGGTCCTGCTGGGTCGGCTGCGCGGGCTTGCGGGTGGGCTGGCGGCCGGGGGCCTGGGTGCGGCCGCCGGGCCAGTTCGGGGCGACGTCGGTCGGCTGGCCGCCGGGCCAGGTCGTCCACGGTGAGCCGCTGCCCGAGCCCGGGCTCGCCGAGGGGTCGCGCTTCGGCGCGGGGTTGGGGATGTAGACGGTCTCGAACTCCTGCTCCGGCATGCCCCGGACGGCTTCGTTCATGGCCATCTGCCAGATCGGCCCCGGGCCGGTGGCGCCGAAGACCTCGTCGAACCACTTGCCGCCGATCCGGATGTTCTTCATCGGTACGCCGCGGGCCGGTCCGCCCAGCCAGACCGAGGTGGCCAGGTTGGCCGTGTAGCCGCTGAACCAGGCCGACTTCTTCTCGTCGGAGGTACCGGTCTTGCCAGCGATCTGCCGGTCGTCGTTCAGACCGAGGTCACGGGCGGTGCCGCCCTTCTCGGTCACCCCGAGCAGCACGGTGTTGATGATGTCGGCGGTGCTCTCGGACATCACCCGGTCGCACTTGGCCGGAACGACCGGGACGTCCTTGCCGTCCATGGTGGTGATGCTGCTGATCGCGACCGGCGTGCAGTAGGTGCCGCGGTTGGCGAAGGTCGCGTAGACGTTGGCCATCACCAGCGGGCTCACCTCCTGGGTGCCCAGCCCGAGGGCCGGCAGCTCCTCCAGCGGCTTGCCGCTGGCCTTGTTCGCGACGCCCAGCTTGTTGGCCATCTGCTTGACCGCGCAGAGCCCGATCTCCTGCTCCATCTGCACGAAGTAGGTGTTGACCGAGAGCGCCATCGCCTCCTTGAGCTCGTACGGGCCGACCTCGCCCGAGGACTCGTTGGGGATGGTGCCGCCCTTCTTGCCCTTCTCCAGGTTCTTCCAGGTGCCTTCGCAGGTGGTCATCGTCGGCCAGTCCATCTTGTTCGGCGAGGCGTAGGACTGGGTGGACGTCAGCCCGGCCTCCAGTCCGGCGGCGGCCACGATGGGCTTGAAGTTGGAGCCCGGCTGGAAGCCGTTGCCGCCGCCCATCGCCGCGTCGACGTTGTAGTTGACGACGGTCTGGTTCTTGGCCGGGTCGATCCCGTACGGCCGGGTCTGGGTCATCGCCAGGATCTTGCCGGTGCCCGGCTCGACCATGGTCATCGCCGCCGACACCTCGTCGGTGACCTTCACCTTGGTGGTCACGGCCTTGAGCGCGGCCGCCTGCTTCACCGGGTCGAGGGTGGTGTGGATGAACAGGCCGCCCTGGTCCCAGAGTTTCTTGCGCTCGGCGGCGGTCTTGCCGAAGACCGGGTCCTGCTTGATCACGTGCCGGACGTAGTCGCAGAAGAAGCCCATGCCCGCGTCGGCGGTGATGCAGCCGTTCTGCGGCGCCTGGTAGTGCAGGGCCACCGGCCCGGACTTGGCCTCCTTGGCCTGCTCCGGGGTGAGGTGCTTGTTCTCGACCATCTTGTCGATGACGACGTCGCGGCGCTTGCGCGAGGCCTCGGGGTGGGCCTTGGGGTCGAACTGGGAGGGGTTCTGCACCAGTCCGGCCAGGGTGGCGGCCTCCGCGACCGTGAGGTCCTTGCTGTTCTTGCTGAAGTAGCGCTGGGCCGCCGCCTGGATCCCGTACGCCTGCTGGCCGTAGTACGTGATGTTCAGGTAGTTGGTGAGGATCTGGTCCTTGGTCAGCTCCTCCTCCAGCTTGATGGAGTACTTGAGCTCCTGGACCTTGCGGCCGAGGGTCTTGCGCTGGGCCTCCAGCACCGCCACCGGGTCGTCGCCGGCCTTCTCGACGTTCACGTTCTTCACGTACTGCTGGGTGAGCGTGGACGCGCCCTGGACGGCGGTGCCGCTCTCCGCGTTCTTGGTGATGGCCCGCAGGACGCCCTTGAGGTCGACGGCCCCGTGCTCGTAGAAGCGCGCGTCCTCGATGTCCACCTGGGCCTGGCGTATCAGCGTGCCCATCTCCTCGCCGGTGATCACCCGGCGGTCGCGCTCGTAGACCTTGGCTATCTGCTGGCCCTTGGCGTCGTAGATCCAACTGGCCTGGGTCAGCGCCGGTGTCTTCAGGTCGGCGGGGATGCTGTCGAACTCCTCGACACCGCTCTTCATGCCGAGCCCGAGGGCTCCGGCGGCAGGGAGGGCGATGCCCGCGAGCAGGACGCCCGCGAGAGTGCTGTAACCGAGGAACTTCACGCCGTGGCCGAGCAGGCCGAGCGGGGTCTCGCGGCGCCGGGGGCGCGGGACCCAGGTGTCGTGGGGCTCCGAGGAGGGCATGCGGCGGCTTCTCCGTGACATAGTCGGAACACTACGTCCACGAAAACCGCCCGTGGGGCCGGTGTTGGCCAAGCTTTGTCACAAATCGGCGACAGATCACCGGCGTTGGGCGTGGCGCTGGGGACGGCCGACGGTTCCGCCCGCCCCGGGAGCCGGTCGTTCGCCCACGCCCGACGGGACTCGATCAAGAACGGGCGGGTCCGCGCGCCCTGCTCGCCGTCGACCCTCAGCCCTCGCGCTTCTTGCGTCGCAGTCCGAACACCGCGACCGCGATCGCGGCCAGGAACGCCACTCCGAGCACCTTGTCCCCGGTGCCCGCCGGGGCGTCCTTCCCCTCCGCGCGCGACGGCGGGGCGGCCGCGCCGGACGCCGGCGCCGCCGGGTCCGAGGAGCCGGACGCGGCCGACGGGGCCGCAGTGGCGCTGCGCAGCGGTTCGACGGTGTCCGGAAGCTGCGTGTCGTCGAGCGGCGAGCGCCAGACCGGGCTGTCCTTGCCCTCGGTGCCGTAGAGCAGCGCCCGGCCGTCGGAGGTGAAGGTGACCGACTCCCCCTGGCGCTGGAACGGCGTGGACAGCGGTTCGGCGTCGCTCGGCGCGCCGTCCTTCCAGCGGTAGAGGGTGGCCGAGAAGTAGCCGCGCAGCACCAGCCGGGTGCCGTCCGGCGAGAAGGCGCCGTCGGTCGTCCACGGCGCGTCGGCGATCCTCCGGAAGGTGTTCACGCCCGTCGGGGAAAGCTTCTCCGGGCCCTGGTAGAGCCCGCCGCCGCCCTGCTTCTTGCTGGCGATGTAGGCGCGGCCCGTCACCGGGTGGACCATGAGCGCCTCGGCGTCGCGCGGGCCGTCCTCGTAGCGGACCTTGTAGCGGGTCACGTCCACCGTCTGGTCGTGCAGCTCGGCGGGTTCGGCGAAGGCGTAGATCCAGACCTCGGGCCACTTGCCGCCGAGGTTGTCGCCGAGGTCGCCGACGTAGAGCCGGCCGTCCGGACCGAGCGAGATCGCCTCGACGTCGCGGGGCTCGACACCCCGCAGCGTGACGGTGGCGACCGTGCGGCCCCGGGAGTCGATCGCGTAGACGTACGGGCCGTCGTCGCTGTCGTTGTGGGTCCAGTAGACGCCGGGGTGCTGCCGGCTGGCGGCGAGGCCGCTGGACTCGGTGATCCTCGGGTCGGCGATGGAGAAGGCCTGGCCGCCCGGGTCGGCCGCGTGCGCGGACGGGGCACCGAGCGCGGCGCCGGCGCCGACGGCGACCGCGGTGGTGGCGGTGGCGCAGGCCGCGGCGAGCAGCACCGCGGGGAGCCTGGTCGTTCGCATCCTCAGCACCGGTCGATCCTCCCACGGCCGCCCTCCCCGGCTCCTTTCCGCCGGGGGGATCATTTCTCGTCACCTTGACGAGATCCCTCCGCCTTCAATATCGTCAGTGCGACGAAAAGGAGTCGCCATGGCCGACATCACCAAGCGCTTCGGACTGCGCCACCTGCGCGCCCGCCCCACCGCCCACATCCGGCACGTCCGCCGCGGCAAGCTCGCCCACGACGGCACCGGGCTCGCCTTCTGGTTCCGCCCGCTCACCGCCGCCCTCTCCGAAGTGCCGGTCGACGACCGCGAACTCGCGATGCTCTTCCACGCCCGCACCTCCGACTTCCAGGACGTCACCGTCCAGGGCACCCTGACCTACCGGATCACCGACCCGGCCACCGCCGCCGCCCGCGTCGACTTCGGCATCGACCCCGACACCGGCGCCTGGCGCTCCGCCCCGCTCGACCAGCTCGCCACCCTGCTCACCGAGACCGCCCAGCAGCACGCGCTCGGCCTGCTCGCCCGCACCCCGCTCGCCACCGCCCTGGCCGACGGCATCGCCGGCGTCCGCGAGCGGATGACCGCCGGCCTCGCCGCCGAACCCCGGCTCGCCGAGACCGGACTCGCCGTCATCTCCGTCCGCGTGGTCGCCCTGCGCCCCGAACCCGAAGTGGAACGCGCCCTGCGCACCCCCGCCCGGGAACTGGTCCAGCAGGAGGCCGACCGGGCCACCTTCGAGCGGCGCGCCGTCGCCGTCGAGCACGAGCGCGGCATCGCCGAGAACGAGCTCGCCAATCAGATCGAACTCGCCCGGCGGCAGGAGCAGCTGATCACCCAGGAGGGCACCAACGCCCAGCGCCAGGCCGAGGACGAGGCCGTCGCCGACCGGATCCGCACCGACGCCGAGGCCCAGCGCCGCACCCGCCTCGCCGCCGCCGAGGCCGCGGCCGCCCGCGACCTGGGCGAGGCCAGGGCCGCCGCGGAGGCCGCCTGGCTCACCGCCCACCAGCAGGCCGACCCGGCGGTGCTGCGGGCGCTCGCCCTGATGCGGCTGGCCGAGCACCTGCCGCGGATCGACAGCCTCACCCTCACGCCGGACGTGCTGACCGGGCTGCTCGCCAAGCTCGGTGCGGCGGGTTCGCCGGGGGATTCGCTCCCCGTCGGCACCGACGGGGGCGGACGGTGACGCTCGCGCCCCGGGCCGTCCTGGTCCACCGCCGCAGCGAGTACCAGGAACTGGTGGCCCACCACGGCACACCCGGCCAGGCCGCCTACTTCCTGCGCAGCCGGGGCCGCTCGGTCGAGGAGATCGAGCGGCGCCACGTCCGGCAGGAGGAGGCACTCGCCCGGGCGGCCGGCGCCGTGCCGCTCGACTGGCGCCGCACCCGGGTCGAGCGCGCCGACCTGCCCCGGTTCCTCTTCGAACCGGAGGACGTCGTCGTCGTGGTCGGCCAGGACGGTCTGGTCGCCAACGTCGCCAAGTACCTCGGCGGCCAGCCCGTGATCGGCGTGGACACCGAACCCGGCCGCAACCCCGGGGTCCTGGTCCGCCACCGCGCCGACGACCTGCCCCGCCTCCTCCCGGCCGCCGTCGGCCCCGGCGCCGACCGGCGGACCGAGGAGCGGACCATGGTCGAGGCCGTCGCCGACGACACCCAGCGGCTGCTCGCGCTCAACGAGGTCTACGTCGGCCAGCCCGGCCACCAGACCTCCCGGTACCGGCTGGCGGTCGAGCAGCACCCCGGCGCGCCGGACGGCGAGGAGGCGCAGGCCTCGTCCGGGGTGCTGGTCGGCACCGGCACCGGCGGCACCGGCTGGTGCCGCTCCGTCTGGCAGGACCGCGGCGCCCCGCTCGCCCTGCCCGCGCCCGCCGCGCCGTCGCTCGCCTGGTTCGTCCGCGAGGCCTGGCCCTCCCCCGCCACCGGAACCACCAGGGTGCACGGCCTGCTCGACGGCGAGCAGCGGCTCGTCCTGACCGTCGAGTCGGACCGGCTGGTGGCGTTCGGGGACGGCGTCGAGAACGACGCGCTGGACCTCGTCCGCGGCCAGACCGTCCGGGTGGGCGTCGCCGCCACCCGGCTGCGGCTGCTCGGCTGAGCCGCCGCCCTACCGGGCCTGCGCCAACTGCTCCTCGTGCCGGACCACCACGACCGGACAGAACGCGTGCTGGACCATCGCCTGGCTGGTCGAGCCCAGCAGCATGCCCGTGAAGCCGCCCCGGCCCCGGGCGCCGACCACCAGCAGCTGCGCCGCCCGGCTCGCGTCGATCAGCGCCGGCCGGGCATGGGCCTCGATCAGTTCCGAGCGCAGCTCCACGTCCGGGTACTTGTCCCGGTGACCGGCCAGTGCCTCGGCGAGCGCCCGCTCCTCCTGGCCCGGCAGGCTCGCGCTGGGATGCGCCACGTGCAGCGCCGTCAACGGCGCCCGGCGGGCGGAGGCCTCCGCGAAGGCGAAGCCCAGCGCCTCCGCGCCCACCCCCGCACCGTCCACCGCCACCAGCACCGGCCCGTCCGGCTCCGGCCGGCCCCGGACGATCAGCACCGGGCAGGCGGCGTGCGCGGCCAGGTGCACGGCCACCGAACCGATCAGCAGCGCCCCGAACCGGCCCAGCCCCCGGCTGCCGACCACCACCAGGCAGGCCTCCCGCGACCGGTGGGCCAGCACGGTCAGCGGCTCGCCGGTGACCAGCTCGGCGCCGACCTCCAGCCGGGGGTCCAGGGCCCGGGCGCGGGCCCGCGCGTCCTCCAGCACCCGCTCCGCCTGGTGCCGCAGCCCGCCCTCCGGCGGTCCGTCCTTGGCCGGGCCGAGCGGCACGTGCATCAGCGGCCAGATGAAGGCGTGCACGATCCGCAGGCCGCGGCCGCGCAGCCGCGCCTCCCGGACCGCGACGTCCACGGCGGCGAGGCTCGCCTCCGAACCGTCCACCCCCACCAGCACCGGGTCACTCATCGCCCGCCTCCTGCTCCTCCTCGGGGGTGCGCTCGTACGGCACCACGGCCACCGGACACGGCACGTGGTGCAGCACCGCGTGCGCGACCGAGCCCAGGTGCGCGCCCAGCGGCGAGCGACGGACCCGCCGACCGACCACCACCAGCCCGGCGCCCGCCGCCGCCCGCTCCGCGAGCACCTTGGCGGGCCGCGCGTTCAGGACCTCCTCGACCACTGTCACCCCTGGGTGCTCCGCCCGCCACGGCTGGACCACCCGCGCCAGCTCGACCTCGGCGAACGTCTGCATCTCGCCGGACACGTCGACGCTCGCCGCGATGCCCGCGTACTGGTACGCCACCGGCAGGGTCCAGGCGTACACGGCGCGCAGCGGCAGCCCGCGCCGCTCCGCCGCCGCGAAGGCGTGGCCGAGCACCGCGGCGGCGCCCTGGTAGGGGTCGACGCCGACCACGACCTCGCCGCCTTCCTCCCGCCCCTCACCCTCCCTGACCAGGACCACCGGGCACTCCACCTTGGCGAGCACCCGACGACTCACCGACCCCACCAGGAACCCCGCCACCGCCCCCAGCCCCCGCGACCCGAGCACCAGGGTCTCCGCCCCGGGCTCCTCCGCCGTCTCCTCCACCAGCGCCCGCACCGGATCCTGCGGCACCTGAACGGCCTGAACTGCGAGCTCCGGCCACCGCTCCCGCACCCGCAACTCCGCCTCGCGCAGCGTCACCTCCGCCTGCCGGTGCGCCAGATCCACCGCCCCCAGCACCGACAACGGCGTCACCACACTCGGCCACGCCAGCACCACCTTCAGCCCCGCCCCGCGCCCCACCGCCTCCTCCGCGGCCCAGTCCAGCGCCGCCAGACTCTCGGGAGACCCATCCACCCCGACCACGACAAATCCGCTCACAACCGCCTCCGCCCAACCCAACCCGGACGAACCCACGCCCGCCCGCACCCCCAACCCTCCCCACCCCGCGACAAGTCCACCCAGAGTCCAAGGTCCCCGCTACTGGACCGGTGGTCCCCGGCCTGGCCGGACCCGACCGGCCGTCAGCACTTCGGCAGAAGCTGGTCGGCCTCATCGCATCGTGGAGAACTCACTCCACGACCGCACGCCCGCAGCACAGGAGAAGATTTCGGACAGCCTGGAGAAGAACGCCGCATCTCCATTTCCAACCCAAAAGTACCGTTTCCCCGGATCCTCCGATCCGGCGATCATAAAAATTCCCTCCGAAAGTTCCTGATCGACCGACAGCGGGACCATGGAGACGCCCTCCGGGAGTCCCTCGTCAAGATGTATCCCGCCATCGTAAGTAATTTCGAGAAACTCTTCGGCCCGATCCAGAGCAGGGCTCGACGGCCAATCCTGCCAGCCGAACACCGGCATGCCGGAGAAGAAATTCTCCATACCGTCGGAAAAGGACAGGAACTCCCGATAGTCAGCCTCGATCGGCTGCCCCATCCACCCTTCCAACTCAGCCAGCTGCCAATCCGAAGCAGCCGCCCGGAGTCCCGGCGGGGCCGCCGACCCGGAACCCGGATCGGAGCGGTGGTCCGCCTCCCGAGCCGCTACGAGAACCTCGATCCACGCTGGCACCACAGCCCTCACCTCTCGCACCGATCAGCCCAGTGGAGTCCCTGCGACCGGCTGCCACACCGGCTCCAGAACGGGCCACCCGGGCGGGACCTCCCGCCCGGAGAGTACTCCGGCAAGAAAGCGGGAGAATCCACCACCGTAGATCCCAATACGGCCCAGCTGCCTGAAGACCACCAGCACATCCCACTCCTCCCCGGCCCGCGGCACCAGGAAGCAGTCGTCCCCGTCCCAATTCGAGTGTCCCCAGGGGATCACCGCCTCCGGATCGAACGGCAGGGATCCGACGTCCGTCAAACAACCCGGCAGTACCATTTCCAGCTTGCGGCGAGCCCGCTTCACGAAACCGATGAGCGGGTCGATCCCGTCCGGATGCGGCACATTCAGATGCCGCATCACCAGACCGTCCCCGTAGAGTCGGACGAACTCCTTGAAATCCCCCGGGAGCTCGACACCGGCCCAGTTCTCAATCTCTGCCCAGGATTCGGGTCGGGGCGTCCCGACCCACGGCTCCGCCCGGATCAGATCCCGGAAAACGACCTCCGGAAGCTCACTCATCCCAACCTCGTCCGTCCCTGCCGAGCGGATCGGCCCATTCCCCAAGATTCAGTCGATCGACTTTCATACCACTCGTCCGTCCGGACGGACTCACGGGAGGGTGAGGATGCGGGGGCCGGTGGGGGTGATGGCGACGGTGTGTTCGACGTGGGCGGCGCGGGTGCCGTCGGTGGTGCGGAGGGTCCAGCCGTCGGGGTCGGTGGTGTGGGTGTCGGTGCCGCCGGCGATGAGCATCGGTTCGATGGCGAGGACCAGGCCCGGCTTCAGGGGGAAGCCGCGGCCGGGGCGGCCCTCGTTGGGGAGGTGGGGGTCCTCGTGCATGCGGCGGCCGATGCCGTGGCCGCCGTAGCCGTCGAGGAGGCCGTAACCGGCGGCACGGGAGACGGTGCCGATGGCGTGGGCGATGTCGCCGGTGCGGTTGCCGACGACGGCGGCGGCGATGCCGGCCTCCAGGGCGCGGCGGGCGGTGTCGATCAGCCGCCGGTCCTCGGGGCGGGGCGGGCCGACGGTGAAGCTGACGGCGGCGTCGCCGGCCCAGCCGTCGAGGATGGCGCCGCAGTCGATGCTCACGAGGTCGCCGTCGCGCAGCCGGTAGCTGGTGGGGATCCCGTGCACGACGGCGTCGTTGACGGAGGCGCAGATGACGGCCGGGAAGGGCACCGGGGCGAAGGCCGGCCGGTAGCCGAGGAAGGGGGAGGTCGCCCCCGCCTTCCGCAGGACCTCCCGGGCCACCTCGTCCAGTTCCCGCAGGCTCACGCCTACCCCGGCGGCGCGCTCGACCTCCGCCAGCGCGGTGGCGACCACTCGCCCCGACTCCCGCATCGCGGCCAGCGCCGCCTCCGACTTGAACTCCACCATGGGACCCCTCCGGGCACAGCTCCAATTCTTATACCGGTATTTGTATCACGGTCGAGTGGGTCGGGCGGGTGGCCTACCATCGGGGGCATGGTGAGGACTCCGCTGACCCCCGGGGAACGCGAGCGCGGCGAGCGCTTCGGTGTACTGCTGCGCGAGGCGCGCGGCGGGCGCAGCATGGTCGAGGTGGCGGCGGCGGCCGGGGTGTCGGCCGAGACGCTGCGCAAGATCGAGACCGGACGGGCGCCGACCCCGTCGTTCTTCACCGTCGCGGCGCTGGCCTACACGCTGGGACTGTCACTGGACGAGCTGGCCGCCTCGGCCGCGCTTCCGGTGATGGACGGGAGCGAGGCCGAGGCGCTGTCCGCCTGAGGCGGCCGAGTTTCGCGGTCAGGCGCTGACGCCACCGTCGAGGACGAGGTCGGCGCCGACGGTGAACGCCGACTCCTCGGAGGCGAGGTGCAGGACGGCGGCCGCGACCTCCTCCACGGCGCCGGCCCGGCCGACCGGGACGTCGCCCTTCATCCGGTCCGCCTTGTCGGCGGCGTTCTCGCCGGGGCGGGAGGACATGGTGGTGTCGACCGGGCCCGGGCTGACCATGTTGATCCGCACGCCGTCGGCGATGTGGTCGCGGGCGGCGCTGCGGGTCAGGGTGGCCACGGCGGCCTTGGAGACGGCGTAGGCGCCGAGGTTCTCCAGGCGGACGTGGGTGCCCAGGTTCGAGGAGATGTTGACGATCGCCCCGCCGCCGTTGGCGCGCTGGTGGGCGATCTGGTGCTTCATCGCGTACCAGGTGCCGTTGAGGTTGATGTCGATGACGCGCCGCCACTCCTCCTCCGCCACATCGGCGATCGGGGCTATGCCGCCGAGCACGCCGGCGTTGTTGACGGCGATGTCCAGGCCCCCCAGGTGTTCCACCGTCTCCCGGACCAGGCGGGCGGCGTCCGCCGAGTCGGAGACCGAGCCGACCAGGGCCACCGCAGTGCCGCCGTCCTGCTCGATCAGGGCGACGGTCTCGGCCAGGGAGCTCGCGGTGCGGCCGGCGACGGCGACGCGGGCGCCCTCCCGGGCGAAGGCGAGGGCCACGGCTCGGCCGATACCGCTGCCGCCACCGGTGACCAGGACGGACTTGCCGGTGAAGCGGGTGGTGCTGCGGGACATGGGAGTACTCCTAAGCGAAGGGCTGCACGGGTCGGTCTAAATTGACCGTTCGGTTCAGAATCAAGACAGAAAAAGGCACACGAGAGGGAAAGGGGCGGGAGGGGAGAGCGGGTCGATCAGTCCAGCAGGGCGAGGGCCTGGTCGGCGGCGTCGCGCAGCCGGGCCGAGCCCTCCCCGGCCTTGCCGATCACCCGCATGCCCTGGAACAGCACCAGCAGCATCCGGGCCAGCGCCTGCGGGTCGCGCCCCTCGGGCAGCTCGCCCTGGGCACGGGCGCGGACCAGGGCCGTGGCGAGCACCGTCTCCAGGTGGAGCAGGTTGGACTCCACCCGGCGGGCGGCGCCCTCGTCGTGCGGGGCGAGTTCGACCGCCGTATTGGTGACGAAACAGCCCCGGTGGGGGCCGCCCTCACCGTCCGCGGCGGACTCGGCGGCGAACCGGCGGACCAGCGCCCGGACGGCCGGCAGGACCGGGCCCGGCTGCGACAGCTCGGCCAGCAGCACCGGTTGCTGTTGCTGGCCGTACCGCTCCAGCGCCCGCAGGTACAGCTCGCGCTTGCTGCCGAAGGTGGCGTAGATGCTGGCCCGGGCGATCCCGAGGTGCTCGACCAGCTCGGCCATCGAGGTGGCCTCGTAGCCGCGCCGCCAGAACAGCTCCAGGGCCGACTGGAGCGCCGCGTCGGGGTCGAATTCCTTGGTCCGTGCCATAGCTGAAAGGTAGTCGATTCCAGATCGATCGGTCAAGAAAGAAAAGGGGAGGGCAGCCGACCCGCCCTGGAAGGGACGGGCCGACCCCGGACCTCAGGCCTCAGCCCTCAGCCCTCGGCGAGGTGGCGCTCCACGGTGGCGACCTTGCTGGTCAGTCCGTCGGTCACCCCGGCCCGGTCGTCGATCTTGATGACGGTGCTGACCCGGCTGCTGTAGGCCTTCACCGCCTCGATCGCCTCCCGGATCACCGGCATCACCTCGTCCCACTCGCCCTCGATGCTGGTGAACATCGCGTCCGTGCGGTTCGGCAGCCCGCTCGCGCGGACCACCCGGACGGCGGCGGCGACCGCCTCCCCCACGTCCTCGCCGACCCCCAGCGGGGTGACCGAAAAGGCAGCGATCACGGCTCCGTCTCCTCCCACGAGTCCCGGACGACCCCGGGGCCCGGACGACCCCGAGGTCCGGGCCGGACCCCGGCCGCCGCCGGGCGGCCAGCCTAACGAGCCGGCCGGACCGACCCGCTCAGACCACGGTCGGCAGCGGCGGGTCGACCGCCAGCGGGGCGGTACTCCGGGCGCGGTGCTGGGCCGCCCAGGTGGTGAGCGCCACCGTGCAGGCGTGGTCCAGGTGGCGCAGCCCGGACCAGTCGAGCTCGACCGGGCGGTCCGCCGGGAGGCGTTCGAGGGTGTCGAGCAGCCGGGGCAGCCGCAGGAAGGTGGCGTTGCCGCTCAGCCGGACCCTCAGCGGGGCCTCCTCCGCGCCGGGCGCGGCGGGCCGCTCCTCGACGCCGATCTGCAGGTGGGAGGTCTGCCAGGCCGACATGGCGACGGCCAGGCCGATACCGATCAGCACACCCTCGAACAGGTCGGTGGCGATGATCGAGGCGGCGGTCACGGCCAGCACCGCCGCCTCCCCCCGGTGCTCGCGGCAGAGCGCGGCGATCCGCCGGACCGGGACGAGCTTGGCCCCGGCGTGCACCAGGACGGCGGCCAGCGCGGTCAGCGGGACCAGGCCGAGCGCGCCCGGCAGCAGGGCCGTGAAGAGCAGCAGCCAGCCGCCGTGCAGGACGCGCGAGGCCTTGGTGCGGGCGCCGGACTGGACGTTGGTCGCGCTGCGGACGATCACCGCCGTCATCGGGAGCGCGCCGAGCAGGCCGCAGAGGGCGTTGCCGATGCCCTGGGCGGTGAGTTCGCGGTCGTAGTCGGTGCGCGGGCCGTGGTGCATCCGGTCGACGGCGGCCGCGCTGAACAGCGTCTCGGCGGAGGCGATCAGGGTGAACGCGAGGACGGTGCCGGCTCCGGCCGTGGTGGCCAGGGCGCCGAGCGCGGCCCGGTCGGGCAGTTGGACGACGTCCAGCAGTCCGGCCACCTCGACCCGGGCGACCGGCAGGTCGAACAGGGCGGTGACGGCGGCGGCCAGGCCGACCGCGGCCAGCGGACCGGGCACGGCGCGAGCGAGCCGGGGCGGCAGGTACTTCCAGGCGACCAGCACCAGCAGGGTGGCGGCCCCGAGTGCCAGGGCGCCGCGGTCGGCGGCGCCGGTGAAGGCGTCGCGCAGCAGCGCGGGCAGGCCGGCGATCTTCTCCGGCCCGGTGCCGGGGGCCCGGCGGTCGGCGAGCGCGTAGAGCTGGCCGAACACCAGGGTGAGGCCGATGCCGGCCAGCATGCCGTGCACCACGGACGCCGACATGGCGCGGAACCAGCGGCCCAACCTCAGCGCTCCCATGGCGAGTTGGAGCAGTCCGGTGAGCAGCACCAGGACGCCGAGGGCGCCCGCGCCGTACTCCTGGACGGCTTCGTACACGAGCACCGTCAGACCTGCGGCCGGGCCGCTGACCTGGAGGCTGCTGCCGGGCAGCGCGCCGACCAGCAGGCCGCCGACGATGCCGGTGACCAGGCCGAGTTCGGCGGGCACCCCCGACGCGACGGCGACGCCGACGCAGAGCGGGAGGGCGACCAGGAAGACGACCAGGGAGGCGGGGAGGTCGTACCGCCAGGGCACGGCGCGCAGCGCGGCCACCGGACCTCGCCGGGAGCCGGAGCGGGAGCGCGGGGCGGCGGACCGGGAGCGCGGGGCGGCGGGCGGGCTCTTCCGCCGTCGGGGCAGACCGTTCACCGGCGCACCGCCCGCGAGACGGGGAGGGCGGCGGCGAGGGCGGCGACGAGAACGAGGGCGACGGGGTCGGCGAGAGCGGCGGGGACTGCGGCGGGACGGGTGGGCAGGGCACATCGTCGAGGCATGGGGAGCTTCCTTCCGCGCACCCGGCGGGGCGGCGCGTCGCGGGCGACGCATCGGCTGCGGGTGCGTTGCTGCGGTGTGCTGCTGGTGGCGGCGATGGCGCGATGACGCGGCGGTGCGGCGGTGGCGCGGTGCTGTGGCGACGGCGGGGCCCACGGTGGCGGCGGTGCTGCCACCGTGGGCGGACCTGCCGTCGGCGGCGGTACTGCCGGTGGCGGCCGGGACGCGCGGACCGGGACGGCCGGCGCGGCGAGTCGTGCTGGACGGGATCCAGGACGGACCCCTCGACGGGATCGGCGACCGGAACTCCCCCGCTCCGCCCCGGATCCCCGAGACCCCCTTGCCGCGCCCCCTTGTTGAACATGGCAACCATGACGGGCCCGGCGTGGGACCGACGGTACCCAGCGCCCCGGAGCCGGCCAACCTCGCACACCATTCCTCCACGTAAACAGCACGCCACCGACGCATCCAGGGCGAAATCCGAGCTCATGGCAGGTACGCACGTTCGCCCGTCGAGCAGATGACCCGCCGAACCGCCCCCTGCCGAACGTTCCACATTCTGTTGAAAGCCCCCTTGACGCCCCGACGACCCCCGTCCTACTTTTATTCCACATACAGAAACCGTTCTTCCGTATGGTGGAATTCTGGAGATGAGCCCTCCGACCCACTGCGGGCCGACGCAGGAGAGACCCGATGCCCCGAATGACAGCCGCCCGCGCGGCCGTGGAGATCCTCAAGCTCGAAGGCGTCGACGTCGCCTTCGGCGTGCCGGGCGCGGCCATCAACCCCTTCTACGCCGCCCTCAAGGCCTCCGGCGGCATCCGGCACACGCTGGCCCGCCACGTCGAGGGCGCCTCGCACATGGCCGAGGGCTACACCCGCGCCGCCGCGGGCAACATCGGCGTCTGCATCGGCACCTCCGGGCCGGCCGGCACCGACATGATCACCGGGCTCTACTCGGCCATCGCCGACTCGATCCCGATCCTGTGCATCACCGGCCAGGCCCCGGTCGCGCGCCTCCACAAGGAGGACTTCCAGGCGGTCGACATCGCCTCGATCGCCAAGCCGGTCACCAAGGCCGCCACCACCGTGCTGGAGGCCGCGCAGGTCCCCGGCGTGTTCCAGCAGGCCTTCCACCTGATGCGCTCGGGCCGCCCCGGCCCGGTGCTGGTCGACCTGCCGATCGACGTCCAGCTCACCGAGATCGACTTCGACCCGGAGGCCTACCAGCCGCTGCCGGTCTACAAGCCCGCCGCCAACCGGATCCAGATCGAGAAGGCGATCGCGCTGCTCCAGCGGTCCGAGCGGCCGCTGATCGTGGCGGGCGGCGGCGTGATCAACGCCGACGCCGCCGGACTGCTGCTGGAGTTCGCCGAGCTGACCGGCGTCCCGGTGGTGCCGACCCTGATGGGCTGGGGCATCGTCCCGGACGACCACCCGCTGAACGCCGGCATGGTCGGCCTGCAGACCTCGCACCGCTACGGCAACGAGAACTTCCTCGCCTCCGACTTCGTGCTCGGCATCGGCAACCGCTGGGCCAACCGCCACACCGGCGGCCTGGACGTCTACACCGAGGGCCGGACCTTCGTCCACGTCGACATCGAGCCCACCCAGATCGGCAAGATCTTCGCCCCCACGCTCGGCATCGCCTCCGACGCCCGCGCCGCGCTGGAGCTCTTCGTCGAGGTCGCCCGGGAGCTGAAGGCCGCCGGCACGCTGGTGGACCGCAGCGAGTGGGCCGCGTCCACCCAGGAGCGCCGGGCGCAGCTCCAGCGCCGCACCCACTTCGACAACGTGCCGCTCAAGCCGCAGCGCGTCTACGAGGAGATGAACAAGGCCTTCGGCCCGGAGACCCGCTACGTCACCACCATCGGCCTCTCCCAGATCGCCGGCGCGCAGCTGCTGCACGTCTACAAGCCGCGGCACTGGATCAACTGCGGCCAGGCCGGCCCGCTCGGCTGGACCATCCCGGCCGCGCTCGGCGTCGCGACCGCCGACCCCGAGGGCCAGGTCGTGGCGCTCTCCGGCGACTACGACTTCCAGTTCATGATCGAGGAGCTGGCGGTCGGGGCGCAGCACCGGATCCCGTACGTCCACGTGCTGGTCAACAACTCCTACCTGGGGCTGATCCGGCAGGCGCAGCGGAACTTCGACATCGACTTCCAGGTCAAGCTGGAGTTCGAGAACATCAACGCGCCGGAGCTGGGCGTCTACGGCGTGGACCACGTCCGGGTCGCCGAGGGCCTGGGCTGCAAGGCCATTCGCGTCACCGAACCGGAGGGGCTGCTGCCGGCCTTCGAGGAGGCCAAGAAGCTGGCCGCCGAGTTCCGGGTGCCGGTCGTGGTCGAGGCGATCCTGGAGCGGGTCACCAACATCTCGATGGGCGCGGCCGACATCGACAAGGTGATGGAGTGGGAGGAGGTCGCCACCCTCCCGGAGCACGCCCCGACGGCGATCCGCCCGCTGTCGATCTGACCCTCCCAGCGGCCCCGAGGGGGTCGGGCGCCGCGCGGCCGAACGGCCGTCCGGTGTTCGGCCCCAGGGTCGTGCGGGTACGTACCGGGGAACGTCCGGGCGTGAATCCACGCGCGGACCGGCTGCCCCCGGGAGTGCCCACCGTGTCCTTCTCGATGACCCGCGCCGCGTGCGAGCGCTTCCTGGCCGGCGTGCACGTCGGCGTCCTGTCCGTCGCCGGGGCGGAGCCCGGCGCGGCACCGCTCTCGGTGCCGATCTGGTACTCCTACCGGCCCGGCGGCCTGGTCACCGTGCTGACCGGGCGGGAGTCGGCCAAGGCCCGCCGGATCCGGGCGGCCCGGCGGTTCACGCTCTGCGCGCAGCAGGAGGAGACGCCCTGCCGGTACGTGAGCGTGAGCGGTCCGGTGGTGGCGATCGAGGACGGGATAGACCCGGCCGAACGCGCCGCACTGGCCCACCGCTACCTGCCGCCCGCCGGCGCCGAGGCGTACCTGGTGGCCACCGCCGAGCAGCTGACGGCCGACGTCACCGTCCGGATGCGCCCGGAGCGGTGGCTGAGCGCGGACTTCTCCGCGATCGCCGAGCAGCTCCGGAGCACCTCGCCCGCGGCCGGGGAGAAGGTCAGCCCTCCGCCTTCTGCCCCCGCTGGACCCGCTTGACCCGCTCCGCCTGGAGGTCGGCGAACTGCTTCAGCGTCTTGTGGTCGCGCTCGTCCTCGTCCAGCTCGATCAGGGAGACGACGGCGCCGATCCGCATCACCATCGTCCCGGCGAGGGTCTTGGTCGCGGCCTCGCCGGAGTCGCCACCGTTGTCGACGTCCTTCTCGAAGGCCTGCGACTGTTCGGCGGCGGTCTTCACGTCGATCTTGCGCGCGGCGCCCTCGTCCTCGATGAACGAGGCCACCAGCGCCTCGAAGACCGGACCGGCGTTCTCCGCCTTGTCGAAGGTCAGCAGGGTGAGCCGGATGTCGTTGGCGGTGCTGGAGACCGACTTGTACCGGACATTGCCGCCCAGCTGAAGACCGAGGCAGTCGGCCTTCAGCTTCTTGCGGCAGGTGGCCGACGCGTCGGCCTGCGTGACGGCCTGCGGCGGCTTCGCCCCGGAGGAGCGCTTCCAGCCGGAGGGGAGCGAGGTCTCGCTGGGCAGCGCGTCGCGCACCTGGTCCGGCTCCGACAGCACCACCTTGGCCTGGAACGCCGACCCGGCGCCGCCGCCGTCGGACCCGCACGCGGCCGCGCCCAGCGTGAGCGCGGCGACCGCGCCCACCAGCGCGAAATTCCGCCCGTACCGCTTGAATCCGTCCACCGTGGTGCCCCCGTTTCGTTCTTCACCTGAAGATCAACAGCGGACATCAAACCACATGATCATCGGATATTTCCGGCTTTCTGTCCGGCACATGCCACATCTCCGGGCCGGAGCCCTGGACTCACCCACCGACCGACAGCGACAAATCCTGTGCGACCTGTCGGAACCTGTCGCCGATCCCGGAACACCTGCCCGCCGATGCTGGTTGAGCAGGCGGGACCGGCTACCGTTCCCGACGGGTCCGCCCGACACCGACCGATCGCCCTCCGAAGGGGACCAACCGTGAGCCTGTACGACATCCCGCTGCGCACGCTGACCGGCGAGGCCGCCTCGCTCGCCGACTACAAGGGCAAGGCGCTGCTGATCGTCAACGTCGCCTCCAAGTGCGGCCTGACCCCGCAGTACGCGGGCCTGGAGCGGCTCCAGGAGCGCTTCGCCGGGCGCGGCTTCACCGTGCTCGGCTTCCCGTCCAACCAGTTCGCCGGGCAGGAGCCGGGCAGCGCCGACGAGATCCAGACCTTCTGCTCGACCACCTACGGCGTGACCTTCCCGCTGTTCGAGAAGACCGACGTGAACGGCGACGACCGGCACCCGCTGTACGCGCGGCTGACCGAGACCGCCGACGCCGAGGGCCAGGCCGGGGACGTCTCCTGGAACTTCGAGAAGTTCCTGGTGTCGCCGGACGGCACCGTGGTCGCCCGGATCCGGCCGCGCACCGAGCCGGAGTCGGACGAGGTCGTCGCCGCGATCGAGGCCGTGCTGCCGACCGCCTGAGACGCGGCATCCGCACGGAGGGCCCGGGGCATCCGCCCCGGGCCCTCCGGCGTTCCGGTCAGGCGCAGTGGTAGGGGAACGAGACCGCGGCGGTGCGGGAGCCGGGTGCGAGGATCTCCAGGGTCGCGGTGGCCGCGAGCGAGCCACGGCCCTCGAAGCTCCACCGCAGCACCAGTTCGGTGCGGTGGGCGCCGGAGCCGATGTCCTGGTTGATCTCGCCCGAGGTGGTGCCGTCGCTGCGCAGCCAGCGGTAACGGAGGGTGCCGGAGCCGCCGTTGGTCTCCACCTCGGCCTTGATCACCGCCACCGAGTCGCAGCCGGGGCCCGCCGGGTCGGTGGTCACACCGACGCCGGTGACCGCGAGGGCGGGCGTGGAGAAGCGCCAGAACAGCAGCGCCAGGACGGCCAGCAGCAGCACCAGTGGGAGCAGCCAGCGCCACACCCGGCGGCGGCGCGGCGGCTCGGCGCCCGGTACGGCCGCGCCGTGCCAGACGGCGGCGGCCAGCGGCGGCACGCCGGGACCGAAGCGCCGCAACTCACCCGGGGCGAGCGGGCGTTCGTCCCCGTTGTCGGCGACGGCGGGTGCGGCCGGTGCGGGCGGTGGTCCGGGCGGGGGCGTGGCGCCGGTCGGGACGGCGGCGGAGGAGGC
>NZ_JAIY01000012.1:152496-153768 GCF_000710405.2 Kitasatospora sp. MBT66
AGGAGGCGGAGGCCGAAGTCGACGCCGAATCGGGCGCGGTCACGGTGAGCGCGGTGTCGGGCACGGTCGGGGCGAGGTCGGTCGGCGGCGGGCCCGGGGCGGCCACGGGCGACGACGGGCCCGCCGCCGCTGCGGTGACCGTGAGGGCGGGGTCGGCCCCGGCCGGGGCGGCGGTGCCGTGGGCCGGGGTGTCCAGCAGTGTGAATGCCTCCACCGTGTCCCCGGCGCCGCCCCAGACCCCGGGGTCGAGGAAGGTCGCGCTCATGGCCTCGTTCGCGTCGATCCGCACGGTGGCCTCGGCGTCCGGCCCGACGGCCTCCGACCCGACCTCGGCCGACCCCGGTCCGAGCCGGACCGTCTCCGTGGCGCCGTCCCCGGCCGGGTCGAGTCGGACGGTCCGGTCGGCATCGCCGTCCGCGGCCGCGACCGGCGCCGGGGCCGGGTCGGAGTCGGGTCGGGGCGTGGACATGGCTCCTCCAGAGAGCGGGGTGGGGCGGGGTGTGTGGGACGGACAGGTGCGGCGACTCAGCGCGGCGGGTCGCAGAGGAACGCCGACACCGTGTCCGACGTCCGCCCCGGCCTCGCCGCCGCCGGGGCGGTGCCGATCCGCACGCCCCAGGTCGGGAAGGTGTCGGCCGAGGTGAAGTCGTGCGTCCGGCTGACGGTGGCGCGGCCGTCGTGGACCGCCACCGTGTCGGTCGCGACGTCCATGGTGCGTTCGCCCAGGGTGTGGAACCAGGTCAGCGTCAGCGAGCCGGTGGCCGCGCCCTGGGCGACCACGGTGACCGTCGCGGTGGTGCTCCAGCGCCCGGCGCAGGCCAGCGAGTCCAGGTTCACCGAGGTCACCGCGATGGTCGGCGCGACCGTCCGGGTCGGCAGGACCGTCAGCGTCGGGGACGGCGTCGTACCGGTGGGACCGACGGGCGTCGCCGAGGACGGGGCGACGACGGGACCGGTGGCCGGGGCCGTCGCCGGCGGGGCGGAGGACGGCGGGACGCTCCCGGGCACGGCCGGGCCCGAGGACGGCGCCGCGGAACCCGGCGGCAGCGGCGGTCGGGCCGTTCCGGGGGTACCGGGGGCGGGCGGCGTCCCGGGGGACGTGCGGCCGGTCGGCGCCGCGGAGGGGCCGGTGCTCCGGCCGCCCGGGCCGGTGGACGACGCGCCTGGGGACGACGGGCCCGAGCCGGGGGCGCCGGCAGTGGAGGCGTCCGGCGCGGGCGTCGCCGAGGGGTCGGACGGCCCGGGGCGCGGGCTGTCCTGGCCCTCGGTCGT
>NZ_JAIY01000012.1:153789-172216 GCF_000710405.2 Kitasatospora sp. MBT66
CGCGAGGGGCGACGCGGCACCCGCCGGGTCGAACGGGCCGATGCTGGTGGTGGCCTCCGGGGCGACTCCCCCGACGACGGTGCGGGAGTCGCCGTCCACGGCCCCGGCGACGGCCATCCCGGCCAGGGTGGCGAGGGTGAGCGCGCCGGCGGCGACGCCGGTGAGGGCCTTGCCGCGGGTTCCGGTGCGCGCCGCCCGGCGGATCAGCGTCTCCCGGACGACAGCGGCCGGCGCCGCCCCGGTCCCGGCCGAGGACTGCGAGGCCGCGGACTGTACCGCCGAGGAATGTACCGCCGAGGACCCCCCGGTCGAAGAGTCCAGGGCCGCGGACCCGCCGCCGCCCAGGGCGGTGTGCGCCAGCGAGGTGCCGCCGGCCGCGCCGACCGCGGCTCCCGCGCCGGGCAGCAGCAGCGCGAGCAGGGCGACCAGTGCCGTCAGGTCGAGCCGCCCCTTCTCCTCCCACCCCGGTCCGTAACCGGCCGCCGCGACCGCCTCCAGCTCCGCCAGCAGCGCGGTCGCGCTGTCCGGGCGGGCCCCGGGGTCCTTGGCGAGGCCGGAGAGGATCAGCGGGCGGACCGGGTCCGGCGTCAGTTCGGCCGGGATCGGGGCCTCGGTGTGCTGGACGGCGAGTTCGGCGAAGGTCGTGCCGCCGTAGGGGCGGGCGCCGGTGAGGCACTCGAAGAAGGTGACGGTCGCGGCGTAGACGTCGCCCGCCGGGGAGGCGGGCCGGCCGGCCCACTGCTCGGGCGGCATGTAGGCGGGGGTGCCGGAGACGTCGCGCTCGTCGCCGCTCGGCACCGCGATCCCGAAGTCCACCAGCTTGGACGTCCCGGCGGTGTCCACCAGGACGTTGGCGGGCTTGTAGTCGCGGTGCACCACCCCGGCGCCGTGCGCGGCGGCCAGGCCGAGCAGCGAGCCCTTCAACACCACCAGGGCCGCTTCGGGGGTGGTGGCGCCCTCCGCGCGGAGCAGCTCGCGCAGGGCGATGCCGTCCACCAGCTCCATCACGATGGCCGCGCCGCGCTCGCCCTCGACGTACTCGTAGAGCCGGGTGACGTGCGGGGAGTCGAGTCCGGCCAGGACTTCGGCCTCGGCCCGCAGCGCGGGGGTTCCGGCCGCGCTGTGCAGGTACTTGACCGCCACGGGGGTGCCGGTCGCGCGGTGCCGGGCGAGCACCACCCGGCCGCTCGCGCCGGCGCCGAGCTCGCGCTCGTGGACGTACTCGGGGAGTTCCCAGGGCCGCTCGTCCGCGGGCTCCGGGGTGTTCCCCGCGGCGGGGGCGGTGCTACCCCCGGCCGGTCTGTGCTCCTGCTGCTTCCGGTCGTCCATCGCTTCGTGCTCTCCCCGTTCACGGCCCGCTCGGCTCTGCGGCGACGCACCTTACGGCAACGCCGACGCTGCCTGGGACGCGGCCGGTGAACAGCGGGTTCCGGGCCGGCGGGGCCCGTGGATCACGATTCGGGTGCTTCGCACACCGAGCCAATCGTTCCCGGTACGAACCCGCGTACGAGGGCGCGCGGGGGCGTGCGCAGGGGCGCGTTCAGCCGAGCAGCAGCCTGGTGCCCGGGGGCAGTCCGCCGGTACGGGCCGCGTCGCGCAGGTGCGCCAGCAGGGTCGCCCGGAGCGCCTCCGCCGCCCGGGTCGGCGGCACCTCGTGGCCGTGGGCGACGGCGATGGTGCGGCCGAGCCCGGGACCGGCGAAGTGGGCCACGGCGAGACCCGAGCGGTCGGCGACCATCCCGGGCAATACGGCCGGCCCCAGCCCGGCCCGGACGAATCCCAGTACCGCGTCCATCTCCCCGCCCTCCACCGCGAACTCGGGCTCGAAGCCCGCCGCCCGGCAGGCCGCCAGCGTCGCCTCCCGCAGGTCGTAGCCCTCCCGGAACATCACCAGCGGCCGCTTCCCGAGCTCCGCCACCCGCACCTTGCGGCGGGCCCCCGGCTCGGCGGACACCAGCACCAGTTCCTCGTGCAGCAGCTCGGTGACGGCCAGCGCCGGCACGGCCTCGCCGCTCGGCGGGGTGATGATCAGCGCGAGGTCCAGCTCGCCCGCCGCCAGCGAGCGCACGAGGTCCCGCGAGCCGCCCTCCCGCACCACCAGCGCCACCCCCGGGTAGCGGTCGCGGAACACCCGCAGCACGTCCGGCACCAGGCTGGTGCACAGGCTCGGCGGCGCCCCCAGCCGCACCCGGCCGCGGCGCAGCTGGACGGTCTCCTGCACCGCCAGTCGGGCACTCTCGGTGTCGGCGAGGATGCGCCGGGCGAGCGGCAGCAGGGCGTCCCCGGCGTCGGTGAGGGCGATGTTGCCCCTGGTCCGGTGGAACAGCTCGGCACCCAACTCCCGCTCCAGGGCGCGGATCTGTTGCGACAGCGACGGCTGGGCGACGTGTTCCGCCTCGGCCGCGCGGGTGAAGTGGCGGGTTTCGGCGACGGCGAGGAAATACCGGAGCTGCTGGAGTTGCACAGCTCCCAGCATAGGCAGGGACTATCGTCACGAGCCGCATCATGTCTTGGACTCACCATGACCACCGTCCCTACCGTTGATGCCATGACAACCGCGTCCCGGACGGCCCGGCATCCGTCCACCCTGGCGACCCTCTGGCGGTCGACCGTCGGCAAGAAGGCGGTCATGGCCGTCAGCGGCCTGGCGATGCTGCTGTACCTGGTCGCGCACATGCTGGGCAACCTCAAGGTCTTCTTCGGCCCGGACGACATCAACGGCTACGCGGCCTGGCTGCGCACGATCGGCCAGCCGTTCCTGGGCCACGAGTGGTTCCTCTGGATCGCCCGGGTCGGGCTGCTGGCCGCCGTCGTGCTGCACGGCGTGGCCGCGTTCCAGCTGAGCCGGCGGGACCTCGCCGCCCGCCCGAGCAAGTACGCCCACCAGCGGCGGCGGGCGAGCTACGCGACCCGGACGATGCGCTGGGGCGGGGTGATCCTGGCGCTGTTCATCGTCTGGCACATCCTCGACCTGACCACGCTGACCGTGAACCCCGCCGCCGAGCACGGCAGGCCGTACCAGAACATCGTGGCCTCCTTCGGGAACTGGTACTCCTGCGTGATCTACATCGTGGCGATGCTCGCCGTCGGCCTGCACGTCCGGCACGGGTTCTGGAGCGCCGCGCAGACCCTCGGGGCCAACAACGCCCGCCGGGACCGGCTGCTGAAGCTGACCGCCAACGGGCTGGCGCTGCTGCTGACCGCGGGTTTCCTGTCCGTCCCCGTCGCCGTGATGACCGGAGTGGTGAAGTGAACGCGTCCCCGGAGCAGAACGCCTCCCCGGAGCACAAGGTGCACCCGGACCCCGGCGTCCACCCGGCCCCCAGTGCCCACCCGGCCCCCGGCGGCTACCCGGACTACAGCGTCGGCGAGCCGATCGCCGACACCCGGTCCCCCCAGGGGCCGATCGAACAGCGCTGGGACCAGCGGCGGTTCGAGGCCAAGCTGGTCAACCCGGCGAACCGGCGCAAGCACACCGTGATCGTGGTCGGCACCGGCCTGGCGGGCGGCGCGGCCGGCGCCACCCTCGCCGAACAGGGCTACCACGTGGTCCAGTTCTGCTTCCAGGACTCGCCCCGGCGGGCCCACTCGATCGCCGCCCAGGGCGGCATCAACGCCGCCAAGAACTACCGCAACGACGGCGACTCCGTCCGCCGGCTGTTCTACGACACCGTCAAGGGCGGCGACTTCCGCGCCCGCGAGTCCAATGTGCACCGCCTGGCCCAGGTGTCGGTGGAGATCATCGACCAGTGCGTGGCCCAGGGCGTGCCGTTCGCCCGGGAGTACGGCGGACTGCTGGACACCCGCTCGTTCGGCGGCGTCCAGGTCTCCCGGACCTTCTACGCGCGCGGCCAGACCGGCCAGCAGCTGCTGCTCGGCGCCTACCAGGCGCTGTCCCGGCAGATCGCGGCCGGCAACGTCGAGATGCACGCCCGCACCGAGATGCTGGACCTGCTGGTGATCGACGGCCGGGCGCGCGGGATCGTCGCCCGCGACCTGGTCACCGGCGAGGTCTCCAGTCACACCGCCGACGCCGTGGTGCTCGCCTCCGGCGGCTACGGCAACGTCTTCTACCTCTCCACCAACGCCAAGAACTCCAACGCCACCGCGATCTGGCGGGCGCACCGGCGCGGCGCGTACTTCGCCAACCCGTGCTTCACCCAGATCCACCCGACCTGCATCCCGCGCTCCGGCGACCACCAGTCCAAGCTGACGCTGATGAGCGAGTCGCTGCGCAACGACGGACGGATCTGGGTGCCGAAGGCCAAGGGCGACACCCGGCCGCCGGACGAGATCCCGGAGCAGGAGCGGGACTACTACCTGGAGCGGATCTACCCGTCCTTCGGCAACCTGGTGCCGCGCGACATCGCCTCCCGGGCCGCCAAGAACGTCTGCGACGAGGGCCGCGGCGTCGGGCCCGGCGGGCAGGGCGTCTACCTGGACTTCGCCGACGCCGTCCGCCGGCTGGGCCGGGACGCGGTGGAGGCCAAGTACGGCAACCTGTTCGAGATGTACGAGCGGATCACCGCCGAGGACCCGTACCGGGTGCCGATGCGGATCTACCCGGCGATCCACTACACGATGGGCGGGCTCTGGGTCGACTACGACCTGCAGACCACCGTGCCGGGCCTGTTCGCGATCGGCGAGGCCAACTTCTCCGACCACGGCGCCAACCGGCTCGGCGCGAGCGCGCTGATGCAGGGCCTGGCGGACGGCTACTTCGTGCTGCCGCCGGTGCTCAACGACTACCTGGCCCGCGAGCCGCTGCCCGCCGTCCCGGCCGACCACGAGGAGATCGCCTCGGTCGAGGCCGAGGTGGCGGACCGGCTGAACCTCATCCTCGCGGTGGACGGCGACCGCACGCCCGACTCCTTCCACCGCGAGCTCGGCGAACTGCTGTGGGACGAGTGCGGGATGGCCCGCGACGAGGCCGGGCTGCGCCGGGCGCTGGAGCGGATCCCGGCCCTGCGGGAGGAGTTCTGGCGCCGGATCAAGGTGCCCGGCACCGGGCAGGAGCTCAACCAGGCGCTGGAGAAGGCCAACCGGCTGGTCGACTACTTCGAGCTGGCCGAGCTGATGTGCCTGGACGCGCTGCACCGCGCCGAGTCCTGCGGCGGCCACTTCCGCACCGAGAGCCAGACCCCGGAGGGCGAGGCGGCCCGGCGGGACGAGGAGTTCTCCTACGCCGCCGCCTGGGAGTTCACCGGCACCGGCCGGGCGCCCGTACTGCACCGCGAGCACCTCGACTTCGAGTACGTCCACCCCACCCAGCGGAGCTACGCGTGAACCTCACCCTCAGGATCTGGCGCCAGGCGGGCCCCGACACGCCCGGCTCGATGACCACCTACCAGGTCGGCGGGATCAGCCCCGACATGTCCTTCCTGGAGATGCTGGACACCCTCAACGAGGAGCTGATCCTGCGCGGCGACGCCCCCGTCGCCTTCGACCACGACTGCCGCGAGGGGATCTGCGGCGCCTGCGGCATGGTCATCAACGGCCGGGCGCACGGCCCCGAGCGCACCACCACCTGCCAGTTGCACATGCGGCACTTCGAGGACGGCGACACCATCGACGTCGAGCCGTGGCGGGCGGCGGCGTTCCCGGTGGTCAAGGACCTGGTGGTGGACCGGTCCGCGTTCGACCGGATCATCGGCGCCGGCGGGTACATCACCGCCCCGACCGGCAGCGCGCCGGACGCCCATGCCACGCCCGTCCCCAAGGAGGCGGCCGACACCGCGTTCGAGCATGCCGAGTGCATCGGCTGCGGGGCGTGCGTGGCGGCCTGCCCCAACGGCTCGGCGATGCTGTTCACCTCCGCCAAGGTGGTCCATCTGAACGTGCTGCCGCAGGGCGGGCCCGAACGCGCCTCCCGGGTAATGAACATGGTGGAGGCGATGGACGCCGAGGGCTTCGGCGGCTGCACCAACACCGGTGAGTGCGCGACGGCCTGCCCCAAGGGCATCCCGCTGCCGAGCATCGCCGCCATGAACCGGGAGTACCTGCGCAGTTCGCTGCGCGGGGGCCGCTGACCCCCGGGGCGGTCCGCGAGGACGGCCCCCCAAAGCCGAAGCGGGGCGCGCGTGGTGCTCGTGCGCGCCCCGCTTCTTCGACTGTTCGTCAGGATCGTTACTGGCTCCTCGGATTTCGCGCTACCGTGGTCCCCGCGCCGAGGAGGAATGCATATGCCCGAGGTTCAGGCCTGCTCCGGGTGCGGCGGGTCCGGGGGGACCCAGAAGACCGAAGCCACGGTCGAACTGGACGAGGAAGGGAGCATGGTGCCGAAGATCCACACCTTCTGGTCGCCATGCGGTCGGTGCCACGGATCCGGGACGGTGATCGTCGGATGAGGCTGGTCTTCGAATGCGTCGAGTGCGGTAGCCACTACCTGCCGCCGGAGGCGATGGTGTACCCCGACGGGCCGGCCTCGCCGGTCTGGTGCACCCACTGCCAGACCGCGAAGCGGGCGGCGGGGGTCCGGGAGGACCCGCTGCTGGCGCGGGTCGCGCTGGCGACGGCCAAGGCCGCGCGGGCCGGGAACGCCCGCGCCGGCGGCACCCCGGAGGAGACTCCGGGCGGCCGCCCGGACGTCCGGCCGTCGCGGCCGCCGGTGTCGCGGCGGGCGCGCTCCGGGCCGGGCGCGGTGCGCAGCAAGCTGGCGTAGGAACGGCGGCCGGTCAGAACAGCGCCTCCTGGGTGTCCGGGGGCTCCGGCCGCGCCCTGGGGACCAGTGACAGCCCGAACGGCGGCCGGCCGGGCGCCGGGGTGAGCGTCCAGCCGGTGAGCAGGCGGGTGTCCAGGAGCAGCGGCGGGTCGCCGTCCGGCCGGTCGAGCAGCAGGTGCCGGCCGATCGGGGCGCGCAGCCGCCCGGCCACCACCGCGCCGTCCGCCAGGCCCTCGACCGCGTGGTAGGCGGCGGGGGCGCCGCCGGTCAGGCCGAACAGCCCGACCTGGTCGACCACCGGGTGGCCGGGCAGCAGCTCCACCTCGTGGCCGTGCAGCAGGTCGTGCGCGCGGGCGCGGGCGTCGGTCAGCACGGCCCGGCGGTGGGCGGCGTCGCCGTGCTCCCACCAGTGGTCCACCTTGGCCCGGACCTTGAACCGCTCCCGCGCCAACCCGGCGGCGGAGAGGGTGAGTTCGGCCCGGCGGACGGCGGGCAGGGCGCCCCGGGCGGCGAAGGTCCAGGCGAGCGCGGCCTGTTCGAGCAGCCGGCTGGTGCCGCGCTGCTCGGCGGTCAGGCCGACCTTCAGCAGACCCTCGCCGAACCAGGCGAGATAGAGCCGGTAGGTGCGGCCGTCGTCGAGGATCTGGTCCCTGGCCAGCGCCAGGCCCCGGTCCACGCTCTGGCAGGGCGGGCACTGCACGGCGCCGCCGTCCGGCGCGATCCCGGCGCGGTGCGGGCACGGTGTGCGCTCGTCCCGGCCGACCAGCAGGGCGCCGATGCAGCGGCGCGGTCCGCCCAGCCGCCAGCCGACCTCGGTACCCGGCACCACCTCGCGCTCGTGGGTGCGGCGGCCGTGGACGGCGCTCAGCACCGCCCGGCCGTCCCGCCACGCCAATCCGGTGGAGACCCACCCGTCCGTCCCGCTCACCGTCGACCTCTCACCTCTGACCTCTGGCTTCTGACCTCTGGCCTCGCCCGTGCCGCCCGAATTGTCGAGGCTACCGGGTGGCACCGACAACGCCCGCCGGGCACCGGGCCCGCCGCCCGCCCGGCCCGGTAACGTCGCCGCATGACCACCACCGACACCGCGCCCGCCCCCGTCCCGCCCGGCCCCGTGACCCCGGACGACCTGGCCGCCGTGCTCCGGCTCGCCGCGGACACCCTGCGCGCCGCCCCGGCGGACACCGACTGGTCCCGGCCGGCCGGCGGCATCGCCTGGGACTGCTGGAGCACCGTCGAGCACCTGGCGGACGACCTGCTCGCCTACGCCGCCCAGCTCGGCCCCGAGCACCCGCCGCAGGACCGCTACGTGCCGTTCGTGGCCCGGCGGTCCCACCCCGGCGGCCCGAACAACTTCGTCCTCGCCGAACGGGAGGGCGGACCGGCGGCGCTGGTGGAGGTACTGGCGGCGAGCGGCGGACTGATGGTCTCGATCGCCCGCACCCGGGGGCCGGAGGTCCGGGCCTTCCACCCCTGGGGCCTGGCCGACCCGGCCGGGTTCGTCGCGATGAGCCTGGTGGAGACCCTGGTGCACCTGCACGACGTGGCCGAGGGCCTCGGCCTGCCCTGGGAGCCGCCGGCCGGGGTCTGCGCCCGCACCCTGGCCCGGCTGTTCCCGGACGTCCGGCCCGACCCGGCCGGCCCCTGGCCGACCCTGCTGTGGGCCACCGGCCGCCGCGCCCTCCCCGACCGCCCCCGCCGCACCGAGTGGCGCTGGTACGCGGACGCGCCGACCGCCCCCGCCCCGGCCTGACGCCCGTTCACCGCCGGGTGGCGTCGCAGGTCGCGGGCCCTTTGCGCGCTCCCCCGGTGCACGTTCTATTGTGGCGGGCGCGGGCGGTGGCGCGGCCGGGAGGCGGGCGCCGGGCCGGAGCGGCGTGGAGCGAAGGGGTGGACGTGGCGGGGCGGCGGAACAACGGGGTGCTGGCGGTCTGGGCGGAGGCGCAGCGGCAGGAGCAGCGCCGGGAGGAGGCGCGCTGGCGCGCCCAGGCCGCCGAGCAGCGCCGGTGGGAGCGCGAGCAGCGCGAGGCGCAGAAGTCGGCGGCCCGCGGCGAGCGGGAGGCGCAGCGGGCGTACCAGCAGTCCAGGGAGGCCGAGGCGGCCCGGCGGACGGCCGAACTCGACGGCCGGGTGGAGGAGTTGCGGGGTCTGCTGGCGGCCGGTCTGGCCCGTCCGGCGTTCCGGGCGCAGAGCCTGCTGGCCCCGCGCCCGGTGCCGCCGTTCGAGCCGGGGCGGCTGGGCGAGCCGGTGCCGATGCCGGACCAGGCGCACTACCAGGTGCCGCCGCCGGACCAGGCGCAGGCCCGCAATCCGGGGGTGCGGCAGCGGTACGAGCAGTACGTGGCGCAGGCGCGGGCCCGGTTCGAGCAGGACTGGTACGCGGCGCAGGCGGCCGAGGCGGAGCGGCAGCGGCGGCTGGGCGAGTACCACGGGCAGTACCTGGACTGGGTGGCCCGGTTCCGCCGGGAGGACGAGGAGCGCGCCGCCAGGACCGAGGACTCGCTGCGCGGGCTGCGGTCCGGCGAGCCGGAGGCGGTGCAGGAGTACTTCTCCGCCGTGCTGTACGCCTCGGCGGGCTGGCCGGAGGGCTTCCCGCACCGGCTGGTGGCGGCCTGGGAGGCGAGCAGCCGCCAGCTGGTGGTGAACTGGGAGCTGCCGGGCCCGGACGTGGTTCCGGCGACCGGCCGGGTGCGGTACGTGAAGACGGACGACCGGGAGGCCGAGGTGGCCCGCCCGGCGACCGAGCGCAAGGCGCTCTACCGGGAGGTGCTGGCGCAGAGCGCGCTGCGGGTGGTGACCGAGCTGTACCGGGCGGACGGGGACGGGCTGCTGGCCTCCGTGGTGCTGAACGGCTTCGTCCGCGGCATCGACCCGGCGACCGGACGGGAGGCCGAGCGCTTCCTGACCACGGTGACGGTCGACCGGGCCGAGTTCGCCGGGCTGACCCTGGACCGGGTGGCGGCGGTGGAGTGCTTCCAGGGACTGGGCGGGGTGCTGTCCGCGCGTCCCGAGCGGCTGGACGAGGTGCGGCCGGACCGGCTGCCGGAGACGGTCGGCGGCAGTGTGGCCGGACAGGGCGGCGAGGACGATCCGGACCTCTTCGAGATGGACCCGATCGAGTTCGAGGAGCTGATCGCGGAGCTGTTCCGGCTGCGCGGCTTCCGGGTGATGACCACGGCCCGCAGCGGCGACGCCGGGGTGGACGTGGTGGCCGAGGACCTCGATCCGGTGACCGGCGGACGGATCGTCATCCAGGCCAAGCGCTACCGCTCGACGGTCTCCCCCACGGCGGTGCGCGACCTCGACTCGACGGTGCGCCACCACGGTGCGATCAAGGGCATCCTGGTGACCACGGCCGGGTTCGGGCCGGGTTCGTACGAGTACATCCGCAACAAGCCGCTGACCCTGGTGAGCGGTCCCGAGCTGGTGGAGCTGCTGGCCGAGCAGGGCCTGCGCGGCCGCCTCGGCGAGCGGACCGCGGGCGGCGGCGCCAACGGCGGCGGGCACGGCGGTACGAACGGCTCGGGCGGCGGTGCGCACGGCAGCGTGAACGGCTCGGGCGGCGGAGCAGCGGGAGAGGCCGGGAGCGGCGACGCCGCGGCGGGCACCATGGGCGCGACCAGCACCGTGGCCCTGTCCTGGAGCAGTCGCACGGCCGGTGGCGACCCGGTCGAGCTGGACGTCTCGGCGTTCCTCTGCGCGAGCGGCCGGGTACTGGACGACGAGCACTTCGTGTTCTTCAACAATCCGCAGGACCCGGACGGCGCCGTCCGGCTGCACCCCACCCGCTCGGTGCCGGGCGAGCCGGTCCGCCGGGCCGAGCTCACCATGGACACCGCCCGGCTGGCCCCGGCGGTGGACGAGGTGGTGGTGGCGGTGTCCACCGAGGAGGAGGAGCCGCCGGCGCTGCCGCTCGGCTATGTGCACGGGCTGGCGCTGACCGGCGCCTTCGGCCCCGAGGTGTCCGGCCCGGCCCGCTGGGAGGCGGGGACCGGCGGCGTGCCGGAGACCGCGATGGTGATCGGGTCCTTCCAACGGCGTGGCGGTGTCTGGCAGTTCGCGCCGAGCGGAACGCCGGTGCCGGGCGGTCTGGCCGGTCTGGCGGTGCGCTGGGGGGTGGCGGTCGAGTAGCCGGGTCCGGGGCCGGGACTGCGCCTGACTGAGGAGTCGCTGTCATACCCGAGGAGGAGGGGAGCCCCCGCCGGGCCGCCGGGTCGGCGGGGGGAGCCCGTACCCGGGAGCGACCTTCCGGGTACGGAACGGTGGCGAGAATGGATGGAAGACGATCATCCGATTCTGCTTCCGCTTTTCCCTCGCATTCCCCAGGAGACCCTCGTGACGATGTCCGCAACCGCCGTCCGTACCGGCCGGGCGGCCGCCCGCGCCACCGGCCTGAACAAGGTCTACGGGGAGGGCGAGACCCGCGTGGTCGCCCTCGACAACGTCAGCGTCACCTTCCCCCAGGGCGAGTTCACCGCGATCATGGGCCCCTCCGGCTCCGGCAAGTCCACCCTCATGCACTGCATGGCCGGCCTCGACACCGTCAGCTCCGGCTCCTCCACCATCGGCGACACCGAACTCGTCGGCCTCAAGGACAAGCAGCTCACCCAGCTGCGACGCGACCAGATCGGCTTCGTCTTCCAGGCCTTCAACCTGCTGCCCACCCTCACCGCCCTCGAGAACATCACCCTCCCCATGGACATCGCCGGCCGCAAGGCCGACAAGCAGTGGCTCGACCGCGTCGTCGAGACCGTCGGACTCTCCGGCCGCCTCTCCCACCGCCCCAGCCAGCTCTCCGGCGGCCAGCAGCAGCGCGTCGCCTGCGCCCGCGCCCTCGCCTCCAAGCCCGACATCGTCTTCGCCGACGAACCCACCGGAAACCTCGACTCCCGCTCCGGCGCCGAGATCCTCTCCTTCCTGCGCAACTCCGTCCGCGAACTCGGCCAGACCGTCGTCATGGTCACCCACGACCCCGTCGCCGCCGCCTACGCCGACCGCGTCGTCTTCCTCGCCGACGGCCGCATCGTCGACGAACTCACCAACCCCACCGCCGACACCGTCCTGGACCGCATGCGCCGCTTCGACGCCAAGGGCCGCACCAGCTGACCCCGCAGGTCAGCCCCCCGCCCCGTCACCGAACCGGCCGCCGACGCCACGACCCTCAGGACTGACACCACTCCATGTACCGCACCGCACTGCGCAATGTGCTGGCCCACAAGGCCCGACTGCTGATGACGACGCTCGCCGTCCTCCTCGGCACCGCCTTCGTGGCCGGCACCATGGTCTTCACCGACACCCTCGCCAGCGCCTGGCGCGCCCAGAGCGCCCAGAGCTACACCGACATCGCCGTCACCGTCAGCGACCACGGTGCCGTCGGCAAGGGGTACGACCACGGCGGCAAGGGCTCCGACCGCCCCAAGCTCACCGAGGACACCCGCAAGGCCATCGCCGCGCTGCCCGGCGCCGCCGAGGCCCGCGGTGTGGTCAGCGGCTTCGCCGGCATCGCCGACCGCAAGGGCGCGCTGATCGGCGACGGCTTCTCCACCACCGGCACCAACTACGTCCCGGGCGCCGACGGCACCGACCCGCGCTTCCCGCTGGCCGACGGCCGGGGCCCGCGCACCTCCGGCGAGATCGCCCTGGACACCAGGACCGCCGAGAAGGGCGGCTTCAAGCTCGGCGACACCGTCCGCGTCGCGGTCAACGGCCCGGTCATGGAGCTCAAGCTCACCGGCACCCTGCACACCAACGACCCGCGCGTGGAGTCCGGCGGATCGCTCGCCGCCTTCGACACCGCCACCGCCCAGCAGCTCTACCTGAGCCCCGGCCAGTACGACGGGATCGACGTCAAGGCCAAGCCCGGCACGGACGACACCGCGCTGCTGGCCGCCGTGCAGAAGTCCTTCCCCCAGCCCGACACCTTCGACGTCAACACCGGCCGCGCGCTGGCCGCCGAGCAGGAGCGGAGGATCGACGAGAACACCAAGCAGATGTCCACCATGCTGCTCGTGTTCGCCGGCATCTCGCTCTTCGTCGGCATCTTCATCATCGCCAACACCTTCACCATGCTGATCGCCCAGCGCACCAAGGAGCTGGCCCTGCTCCGCGCCGTCGGCGCCAGCCGCAAGCAGATCACCCTCTCGGTGCTGGCCGAGGCGCTGCTGGTCGGCCTGGCCGCCTCGATCGGCGGTCTGATCGGCGGCATCGGCATCGCGGCCGGTCTGCAGGCCCTGCTCAACGGCCCGTGGGAGGCCAACCTGCCGGACGGCCCGCTGGTGATCGCCCCGTCCACCGTGATCGCCTCGCTCGTCGTCGGTGTCGCCGTCACCGTGCTGGCCGCCTGGCTGCCCTCGCTGCGCGCCTCCCGGATCGCCCCGGTCGCCGCGATGAGCTCCAGTGAGCAGCCCGCCACCCAGAAGTCGCTGCTGGTGCGCAACATCATCGGCCTGCTGTTCGCCGTCGGCGGCGCGCTCGGCCTGGTCGGCGGCGCGGCGGCCGAGTCGGTCAACCTGGTGGGCCTCGGCTCCGGCGCGCTGATGATCGGCGTCTTCGTCCTCACCCCGCTGCTGTCCCGCCCGGTGATCGCGCTGTTCGCCCCGGTGCTGCGCAGGCTGTTCGGCACGCCCGGCAAGCTGGCCCGCGAGAACGCCGTGCGCAACCCGCGCCGCACCGCGGCCACCGCCTCCGCGCTCACCATCGGCGTCACCCTGATCACCACGCTGAGCGTGGTCGGCGCCTCGGTGAGCAAGGCCGCCGACCGGGCCTTCGCCAGCGACATCAAGGCGGACTACGCCGTCGCCATGGACAACTGGTCGATGCTGGCCCCCGAGGTCGCCGGGCAGATCGCCAGGACGGCCGGGGTCACCGCGACGAGCGTGGTGCGGGACGTGCCGGTGCAGGCGGTCGCCGACGGCGACACCTCCTGGCTGACCTCCGTGGACGCGGCGACCTTCGACCGGCTGGTCGACGTCAAGGTCACCGCGGGCGCCGCCGACGCGCTCCAGCAGGGCAAGCTGCTGGCCAGCAAGGACTACGCGGAGCGCAACCACCTCACGGTCGGCTCGACCCTGGACATCACCTACCCCGACGGCACCCGCGGCAGCCTCGCCGTCGGCGCCCTGGCGGAGCGCAACTCCGAGATCGGCGGGCTGATCGCCCCGGACAAGGTGGTCGGCCCGCACGCCGCCGCCGGCTCCGGCCTGAAGAAGGTCCTGGTCAAGGGCGCCGACGGCGCCACCCCCGCGCTGAAGCAGGCGCTGCGCGACGCCACCGGCGGCAACCCGCTGATCGGCATCAAGGGCGAGAAGGACATCAAGGCGGAGAACAACCGCGCGATCAACGGCGTGCTGAACGTCATGTACGGGCTGCTGGGCATGTCCGTGATCGTCGCGATCCTCGGTGTGGTCAACACCATGGCGATGTCGGTGTTCGAGCGCCGCCGCGAGATCGGCATGCTGCGGGCGATCGGCCTGGACCGGCGCGGCGTCGGCCGGATGGTCCGGCTGGAGTCGCTGATGATCGCACTGTTCGGCGGTGTGGTCGGCGTGCTGCTCGGCATCGTCACCGCCTGGGCCGCCGTCCGGACGATCGCGGGCTCGCTGAAGAGCATCACCCTGGTGGTGCCGCCGGTGCAGATCGGGTTCTTCCTGGTCGCCGCCGCGGTGATCGGCCTGCTGGCCGCCGTCTGGCCGGCCCTGCGGGCGGCCCGGCTGGACATCCTGGGCGCGATCAAGAGCGAGTAGGAGTAGCCGCCACCCCTCGTACGCACGACGCCCGCCGGGACTCCTCCCGGCGGGCGTCGTGCTGTCCGAGCTCGGCGGGCGCCGTACGCGCCCGGGGCAAACGTTTCCTCAGCAGCCGTTGAGGATCGAGGAGAGGGCGCTCTTCTCCGCGCTGTCGACGGAGAGGCCGTAGTAGTACTTCACCTGCACCCAGGCGCGGGCGTAGGTACAGCGGTAGGAGGTCTGCGGCAGCCAGTGGGCCGGGTCCTGGTCGCCCTTGGAGCGGTTGGAGCTCGCGGAGACGGCGATCAGCTGCGGGCGGACCAGGTCGTTGGCGAGGGCCTGGCGCTGGGCGGTGGTCCAGGCCCAGGCGCCCGAGCGCCAGGCCTCGGCCAGCGGCACCAGGTGGTCGATGTCGAAGCTCGACGCGTTGGTGGTGGTGGCGTTGTCGTAGGCCGAGACCCAGCTGCCGCTGACGGAGGCGCAGGCGGAGTCGGTGACGACGTTGCTGCCGTCGCGCTTGAGGACCGTCTCCCGGGTGTTGCAGGTGCCGGAGATGGTGATCCAGTGCGGGAACAGCGCGCGGTCGTAGGTGGAGTCGTGGGACTCCGCGGTCACCGCGATCGCGGCGAGGTAGCCGCGGGCGGTGGCGGCCGAGACCGGGGTCGGCAGGGCCGCCTGGGCGGTGCCGGCGCCGGTCAGCAGGGTGGTGAGGGCGAGCAGCAGGGCGCCGAAGGCGGCGGCCAGGACGCGACGGGGCACGCGTATCGCGGACATGACAGGGAACTCCTGGGTCGAGGAGGGCAGCGGAAAGCCCCCGGGCGGGGAGCCGGCCCGGGCTGCCGACCAGCATGTCGCCCCAGGGGTTTACGCGGGTAGATCCGCGAGGTGAATTTTTTGACCGGATGTCAGGTACACAAACCGTCAGGGCACTACCGACCCCTTCCCGTCGGGGTCGGGGAACGCGGACGCCCCGCCCGGTGGGTTCCGGGCGGGGCGTTGCGTGGTGTCGTGGGTGCGCCGGGTGGCGCGGGCCGGTGGTGTCAGGCGGTGGGGCGGGCCCCTGTGGTGCCGGTGGTGCCGGAGGCCCCGGTGGGCCTGGGCGCGGTGGGCTTGGCGGGGCCGCCGCCGAGGAGGCCGAAGAAGAACGCCAGGGTGGGTGCGAGGTAGGCGAGCCAGACGACGATCTGGAACACGGTGGGGTCGGGCTGGAAGTTGAAGACGCCCTTGAGGAGGGTGCCGTACCAGCTGTCCTTGGGGATGGTGCTGGAGATGTCGAAGGCGAGGTTGTGCAGGCCGGGCAGCCAGCCGGCCTCCTGGAGGTCGTGGACGCCGTAGGCGAGGACGCCGGCGGCGACGACGACGAGCATGGCGCCGGTCCAGGTGAAGAACTTCGCCAGGTTGATCTTCAGCGCGCCGCGGTAGAAGAGCCAGCCGAGGAAGGCGGCGGTGAGCAGGCCGAGGGCGGCGCCGATGATCGGGTTGTAGCCGTCCTCGGTGGCCTGGACGGCGGTCCAGATGAACAGGGCGGTCTCCAGGCCCTCGCGGCCCACGGCGAGGAAGGCGGTGGCGACCAGGGCGCCGGTGCCCATGGCGAGGGCGGCGTCGAGCTTGCCCTGGAGTTCGCTCTTGAGGTGGCGCGCGGTGCGGCGCATCCAGAAGACCATCCAGGTGACCAGGCCGACCGAGATGATCGACAGCGAGCCGCCGAGGGCTTCCTGGGCCTCGAAGGACAGCTGGGAGGAGCCGAACTGCAGGACCGCGCCGAAGGCCATCGACAGCAGCACGGCGGCGCCGACGCCGGTCCACACCGGCGGGAGCTTCTCCCGGCGGCCGGTCTTGACCAGGTAGGCGATGAGGATGCAGACGACCAGGCTGGCTTCGAGTCCTTCGCGCAGGCCGATCAGATAGTTGGCGAACACGCCGGCTCCCTGGGGGTGAGGAGGGTGGTACGGGCGAAACGGGCGGGAGGTCAGCCGAAGAGGGCCTGGCCCCACCACTCGCCGGGCTTGCGGACGCCCGCGGGGCAGGCGAAGTGCGCGGAACCGACGTGCTGGATGTACTCGTTCAGCTTGTCGGAGGCCGCGAGCCGCTGCTGCAGCGGGACGAACGCCTTGCGGGTGTCGCGCTGGTAGGCCAGGAAGAACAGGCCCGCGTCCAGCCGGCCGAGGCCGTCGGTGCCGTCGGTGAAGGAGAAGCCGCGGCGCAGGATCATCAGGCCGTCGTTGGACTCCGGGTGGGCCAGCCGGACATGGGCGTCGGCGGGCATCGCCTTGAGGTCCGGGGCGTCGTGCTCCTTGGTCCGCCCGTACGCGGCGCCCTCGCCCTTGGTGCGGCCGAAGACGTCCTCCTGCTCCTTGAGCGAGGTGCGGTCCCAGGTCTCGATGTGCATCCGGATCCGGCGGGCCACCAGGTAGGAGCCGCCGGTCATCCAGTCCGGGCCCTCGCCGGGGGCGGCCCAGACGTGCTCGGCGAGCTTCGCGGTGTCGGTGCCGGCGATGTTGTGGGTGCCGTCCTTGAACCCCATCATGTTGCGCGGGGTCTGCGCGTCCGGGGTGGTGGACGAGGTCTTGCCGAAACCCAGCTGCGACCAGCGGATGTTGACGGTGCCCATGCCGATCCGGGCCAGGTTGCGGATCGCGTGGACCGCCACCTGCGGGTCGTCGGCGCAGGCCTGGATGCACAGGTCGCCGCCGCTGCGCTGCGGGTCGAGGTTGTCGCCCTTGAACTTCGGGAGGTCGATCAGGGCCTCGGGCCGCCGGGCCTTGAGGCCGAAGCGGTCCGTGCCGTCCTTCTCGAACAGGCTCGGACCGAAGCCGATGGTGAGGGTGAGCCGGGAGGCCGGCAGGCCCAGGGCCTCGCCGGTGTCGTCCGGCGGTGCCTCCGGCAGACCGCTGGCGGCGCCGCTGCCGACCTCGCGGCCGCCGGTCATCGCGGCAGCGGCCTTGGTCCACTCCTTCAGCATCCGGACCAGCGAGTCGCGCGTCGCGGTCGACGAGACGTCGAACGCGGCGAAGTGCAGCCGGTCCTGGACCGGGGTGGCGATGCCCGACTGGTGGTCGCCGAAGAACGGGATGTCCGCGGTGGCGGCGGGCGCGGCCGGGGTGTCGTCGTCCTGGCGGGTCGCGGCGGCGACCGAGCCGACTCCGGCGGCACCCAGCGCGACCCCGGCACCGGCCCAGCCGATGACGGCACGGCGGCTGACCGGGGCGCGGCCGGCCGACGCCTCTGCGGTGGCGTCGGCGGTGGCGGCCGACGTCGCGTTCTGCTGCTGGTTCTCGGCGTCCATGGGCGGGTGGACCCTTCTCTGTGCTGAACTCACGGATGCCGCGGCGGCCGCAGGGGCCGCCACGGCTGAGTACCGGATGTGGTGCGCGGTGCGGGGTCCGGTGCGCGCGCCGCGGACGGCCGCGCGCACCGGACCGCGGTGGTTACTTGACGACCACGGCGGCGGCGAGCTTGGAGAGGGGCTCGCCGAGGGAGTTGACGGCGTCGGAGAAGGTCTTGCGCTCGGTGTCGGTGACCTTGTCGTAGGAGGTGTAGCTGCCGTCGGCCTGCTTGTACTTGGCGAGCAGGGTCTGGATGGCGGCGAACTCGGAGTCCAGGGTCCTGGCGAGGTCGGCGTCCTTCTCGGCGGCGACGGGCTTGAGCAGCTCGTAGGCCTTCTTGGCGCCCTCGACGTTGGCGGCGAAGTCGGCGAGGTCGGTGTGGCTGTAGCGGTCCTCCTCGCCGGTGACCTTGCCGGTGGCGACCTCGTCGAGGAGTTCCTTGGCGCCGTTGGCCATGCTGGTGGCGGTGATCTCGGCCTCGGGGATGCGCTTCTGCCAGTCCTTGAGGTCGGCGACCAGCTGGTCGGCGAGCTTCTTCTCCTCGTCACCGATCTTCGCGTCCGCCCAGAGGGACTTCTCCAGCTTGTGCCAGCCGGTCCATTCCTGGCCGGGCTCCAGGCCGTCCTCGCGGGTGTCGGTCTTGGGGTCGACGTCGCCGAAGCTCTCGGCGACGGGCTCGGCGCGCTCCCAGCCGGTGCGCGAGGGCGCGTAGAGGG
>NZ_JAIY01000012.1:172760-173188 GCF_000710405.2 Kitasatospora sp. MBT66
CCAGCGGTCAGGACAGGGCGTTTCAGGGCAGGGCTGAGCGCGGACGAGGAGCAACGACGCCGTCGGTGCCCCCGTCCACTTAGCTAAGGCATACCTTAGGGATATCGGATTTTGCCGTCTACACCGGGGTCGGTCACGAAACGGTGCAGGTGGGACAAGGGCTCCGGCGTCCCGATGGTCGGTCCACCGACGATTTCAGGCCACTCGTGGCCCGGTCCCAGGTGGCACCGATGGCAAAGAAGTGGTAAAGGGGCACGCACCGGTGGGTGCGCGCCCCTGGGAAGAGGTCGTCCGGGACCGCCGGGCTCAGCCCGTCGGGGTGCGGCGGGCGGCGGCCCGGGCGGTCCAGCGGCCGTCCTGGCGGGTGATCCGGATCGGGTGGCCGAAGGTCGCGCTCACCAGCTCGGTGGTCATCACCTCGTCCACCG
>NZ_JAIY01000012.1:173372-173653 GCF_000710405.2 Kitasatospora sp. MBT66
AGCAGCAGCAGCCGCGGACTGGGCATCAGCGCCCGGGCGATCAGCGCCCGACCACGCTCGCCCTGGGAGAGCGTGGTCCACGGGGACTCCGCGGACGCCGTCATGCCCAGGGTCTCGATCAGCAGCTCCGCCCGCTCCAGCTCCTCCGGCGCGGGCTTGCGGTGCAGGTCCGGCTCGATCGTGTTGGTGACGCCGGTGAGGACGACCTCGCGCACGGTCAGCGGCGAGCGCAGCGGGTGGCGCGGATTGACGTGGCCGAGGTGGGCGCGCAGCTCGCGGAT
>NZ_JAIY01000012.1:174029-174343 GCF_000710405.2 Kitasatospora sp. MBT66
GGCCTCCTGGGGTCCTCCGGTGCCGGGCGGGGTCGCGGGCGCGGCGCCGCACCGGACGGGCCGCCGCCGACCGTCCGCGTGCAGAGTACAACCGTCGGTCCGGGAGGCGGGTCCGGTGTCCGGGTCGTGGACGGCCGCCCGGCACCGGCGCCGTGCGTATCCCCCTTTTCCCCGGCGGCAGTTGGCGCCATGATCGGTGCGCGAACCGTGGAACCGGACCGGACCGACGGGTCGTGGAAGCGGTGCGGGGGCCACATGCAGGTGAACGCGGGTGGAGGGGACGGGTCATGACAGGGACGGACACACCGCCGGAA
>NZ_JAIY01000012.1:174571-175255 GCF_000710405.2 Kitasatospora sp. MBT66
GCCGTGCTCAAGACCGGCGCCGCGTACCTCCCGCTGGAGCCCGGCGCCCCCGACCCGCTGCTGCGGCACGTGCTCGCCGAGGCCGCGCCGTCCCTGGTCGTCACCGAGGAGGCGCACCGGATCCGGCTGACCGACGCCGGGGCCGCGGAGCTGGTCTGCGTCGACTCGGCCGGGGCCGCCGCGGCGGCGCAGCCCGCCGGCCCGCCCCCGGTCGACCTCGACCCGGACGGCCTCGCGGTCGTCCTCACCACCTCCGGCACCAACGGCGCGCCGCGCTGCGCCGGCCTCTCGCACCGCAACCTGCTCGCCGCCCACCAGGGCTGGCGCACCGTCTACGGCATCACCCCCGCCGACCGGATCCTCAGCACGGCGAGCCTGGAGTTCGACGTGTTCACCGCCGACTGGGTGCGCGCGCTCTGCTCCGGCGCGACGCTGGTGGTCGCCCCGCGCAACCTCACCCTGGACCGCGCCGCCGACATCGCCGACCTCCCGCCGCTGGTCGCCGCCGAGCGGATCACCCTGCTGGAGCTGAACACCCGCACCGCGCGCCGACTGACCGCCCTCCTCGCGCCGACCGCCGGGGGCCGCCCGCTCGCCGGGGTGCGGGTGCTGACCGTCGGGGCCGAGAAGTGGTGGCTGGACGAGCACCTGGCGCTGCAGCGGCTGGTCGGCCGGCCGACCCGG
>NZ_JAIY01000012.1:175719-195231 GCF_000710405.2 Kitasatospora sp. MBT66
GCCCGGCCGGCGCGAGCTGGTCGGATACGCCGTCACCGTGCCCGGCGCCCCGGACACCGACGGCTGGTCGCTGACGGCCGCGCTCACGGCCGCGCTGCCGGCCGGGGAGGCGCCCGCCGCCGTGGTCCCGGTGCCCGAACTGCCGCGCACCCGGGCCGGCAAGCTCGACCGGGACGCGCTGCCGCTGCCCGCGCCGGCCGACCGCACGGCACCCCGCCGGTCGGGCGGCGGGAAGGGCTACCGGGGCAAGGGCGGCGGGGGGTCCGGGGGCGTCGCGGAGTCGGAGTCCTTCCTCGGGTGCGGCACCGTCGCCGTCGGGGTGCCCTCGGCGGCCGTCGCCGCGCTGCTCACGAACAAGCTCTGGCCGGGCTCGACGGACGTCTCGGCGGTGCCGGCCCCGTACGACAGCCTGTTCCGCGTGCTCTACCTCTTCGAGTGGGCCGCGTTCGGGCTCGGAGTGGCCTGGCTGCTCTTCGGGGCCGTGGTGACGGCCCGGCAGCGGCGGCCCGTCGGCCTCTCGGTCGCCGCGCACCTGGCGGTGTTCTGGCTGCTGGCCTCCTGGTGGCCGCAGGACAATCTGTACCGGACCACCCGCCGGGCGGACTGGTACGCCCAGACCTGGCTGGTCTTCGTGTTCAACATCGCGTTGATGCTCTCGGCCGCGATCGTGGTCCGGTTCCTGACCTGGCAGCCGAGGGTGCGCAAGCGGCTGTGAGCAGGCCGGTCCCGGAGGAGCGAAGGCTGCGAGCAGGCCGGTCCCGGGGGAGCGCGGACTGCGGAGGGAGGACGCTCAGCGCAGGGCCTCGAACATCCGGCCCAGCGCGTGGTGGGCCGCCCCGAGCAGGGCCTGCGCGGCGTCCAGCGCCTCGACGCTCCGGGCGGCGAGCGCCAGACCGACGGCCGGCTCCGGCTCGTGGCCGGCCGTCACGATCAGCGGCAGCAGCGTCGCGCCGAGCTGCGCGCAGGCCGGACGCAGCCGGGCCAGGTGGCCGTACAGCGCCTCCTGGGAGAGCCGGGCGCCGAGCGGCATCGCGTCCAGGGTGCGGACCAGGTGGCCGGGGCCGCGCACCTGGTCCAGCCGGTGGCGCAGGACGAAGGCGACCGCCGGTCCGGTGAGCCGCAGATTGGCCTCGGTCGGGGCGAGCCGGCGTTCGCGGTCGGTGACGAAGTCGACGTCGTACCAGCCCCGGTGGCCGGCCTCGGCCAGCCGCTCCCCCACCGCGAGGCCGAAGCGTTCGGCGGTCGCGGCGGCGCCGGGCGGCACCACGCCCGGACCGACCGTCACCCCCTGGTAGCGGGTCCCGTCGACCGCCATCTCGCCGACGCCGACCGGGTGGACCCGGCCGTCGGCGCCGATCACCGCGTCGAAGGTGAGGTCGCGCAGCCGGCCGGAGCCGGCCGGACCGCCGTCCACGTACTCCTCCAGCAGCAGCGGGCCGCCGGGCGGCAGCACGTCCTCGCGCACCAGCCGGCGGAGCAGCCGCCGGGCCCCGCCGGCCGCCGAGACCTCTTCGGGGGTGACCACCACGGTGCCGTAACCGCCCACTCCGTGCGGGGACTTGAGCACCGTGGCGCGGCCCCGGGCGGCGCGGGCGGCCAGTCGCCGGGCGGCCGCCCGGGGGGTGTCGGCGGGCTCCTGCCGGGGCACCCGCACGCCGGGGTGGTCCTGGGCGAGCGCGGTGAAGAGGCCGTGCGCGGCGTCCTTGGCCTCGTAGTGGCGGACGGCCGCGAGCTCGGGGCCCTCGCCCCGGTCGGGGGTGCGACCCCAGAACAGCACGGGCTCGGGGCCGGTGGCGAGCCGTTCGACGAGCGCGGGGCGGGCGGCGAGGGCCTCGGCGACCGTGCCGCCGGGGGCGATGCCGTCGAACAGCTCGACCGGGCCCCAGTCCAGTTCGCGGGCGAGCCAGTCGATCCAGACCCGGTCGACCTCGGCGGGCAGGACCAGCGCGGCGGGGTCGGGGCTGTAGCCGACGGCCAGTCCGGCGTAGTGGTGCGCCCGGTGGAGGCGGTCGGCGCGCCGCTCGGCGGCGGACGGTTCGGCGGCGGACCGGCCGGCCCCGAACCTCCCGGCGGTGAAGCGCCCGGCGGTCAACCGCCCGCGGGAGGACGGTTCGAGGAGGAACTGCTCGTTGAAGTCGGCCACGTTGCCGACGTGCACCGCACGACGTCCGCCGGTCCAGGCCCCCACCCATCCGTCCATCCCGCGAGCGTACGGCACGGGTGCCGACGGGTGCGGACGGGCGCCCGCAGGCGACGGGCTCGGCGCAAGCGTGAACAGACAAGTCGAAAACGATCACATTTGATCAGTACAGGACACGAATTGGCAAAGTTCTGACGTTCGCTCTAGCCGTGGATGACTGCGCACCGTCAATCTCGGTCGCAGCTCTCATCCCTGCATCGCGCAGCATCCCCCGACTGGAGTCAGAGTGAGCCCCACCTCCTCTTCTCGCCGCTTCCTCGCGGCCGGAGCCATAGCGGCCACCGCCGCCCTCGTCGCCGCCACCGTCACCGCCGGGACCGCGTCCGCCGCCCCCACCGGCCGCGACGCGGCGATCGCCCAGGCCCGGGCCAACGTCGCCCACAACGCGTCGGTCTTCGGCTTCGCCGACGGCCAGGACCTCGTGGTGAAGGACGTCGTGCTGGACGCCGACGGCACCCAGCACGTCCGCTTCGACCGCACCTACCTCGGCCTGCCCGTGGTCGGCGGCGACCTGGTGGTCCACCAGGACTCCCGCGGCCGGCTCAAGGACTCCTCCCGCGCGGCCGCGCACGACGCCGCCGTGCGCACCATCGTCCCCAAGGTCCCCGCCCAGCTCACCGCCGGCCGCGCGCTGGACGCCGCCCCCGGCGTCGGCAACGCCACCAGCAGCCCCGAGCTCGTCGTCTGGGCCGCCGACGGCACCCCGCGCCTCGCCTGGCGCACCACCGTCGAGGGCACCGGCGACCACGGCCAGCCGGCCGGCCGGATCGTCGTCACCGACGCCAACACCGGTGAGCAGATCGAGGCCTACGACGCCGAGCACCAGGCCACCGGCACCGGCCACTCCGAGTACACCGGTGACATCACCATCGACACCACCGCGCAGACCGGCGGCTTCTCGCTGAAGGACCCGACGCGCGGCCACATCACCAAGGACGCCCACAACGTCGCCGCCGGCTCGCTCAACGCGAACTCCGGCACCCTCTTCACCGACACCGACAACGTCTGGGGCGACGGGAAGAAGTTCTCCACCGACCGCGCCACCGCGGCCGTCGACGCCCACGCCAACACCGCCTGGACGTACGACTACTACAAGAACACCTTCAACCGCAGCGGCATCAAGAACGACGGCAAGGGCGCCACCGTCTTCGTGCACGTCGGCACCAACTGGGACAACGCCCAGTGGTCCGACAGCTGCTTCTGCATGATGACCGGCGACGGCGACGGCGTCACCGACCCGGAGCAGGTCGACCTCGACACCATGGGCCACGAGATGACCCACGGCGTCACCAGCGCCACCGCCAACCTCCGCTACAGCGGCGAGTCCGGCGGCCTCAACGAGTCCACCTCGGACATCTTCGGCACCATGGTCGAGTTCTACGCCAACAACCCGGTGGACAAGGGCGACTACCTGTTCAGCGACCAGTCCACCCCGCCGTGGCTGCGCCGCTTCGACAAGCCCTCGCTGGACGGCCGGTCCGCCGACTGCTGGACCAGCAAGGTCGGCCAGCTCGACGTGCACAACTCCTCGGGCGTCGGCAACCACTGGTTCTACCTCGCCAGCGAGGGCAGCGGCGCGAAGACCATCAACGGCGTCAGCTACAACAGCCCGACCTGCAACGGTTCGACGGTCGCCGGCATCGGCAACCAGAAGATCGCCAAGATCTGGTACCGCGCGCTGACGGTCTACATGACCTCCACCACCAACTACAAGGGCGCGCGGGCCGCGTCGCTGAGCGCCGCCAAGGACCTCTACGGCGCCACCAGCACCGAGTACAAGGCCGTCGCGGCCGCCTGGAGCGCTGTCTCGGTCTCCTGACCGCGGCGCCCGCACCGCGGCCCGTCACCCCCGTCGCGGGGGTGACGGGCCGCCTGCCGCTCGTGCGGTCCGGACCATGTGCCGCTCCTGCGGTCCGGGCCGCCTGCCGCTCCCGCGTCCCGGCCGTCAGTCGCCCAGGACGCGGACCGGCGCCCCGGCCAGGAAGGCCGCGATGTCCTCCACCGCCTCGCCGTAGTAGCGCCGGTAGTTGTCCCGCGACACGTACCCCAGGTGCGGGGTGGCCAGCAGCCGGGGCGCCGTCCGCATCGGGTGGTCCGCCGGCAGCGGCTCCTGGTCGAACACGTCCACCGCCGCCCCCGCGATCCGACCCGCCGCCAGCGCCGCGAGCAGCGCCTCCTGGTCGACGATCGCCGCCCGGGAGGTGTTGACCAGGTACGCGTCCGGCCGCATCAGCGCCAGTTCGGGTGCGCCCAGCAGCCCTCGGGTGCGCGCGCCGAGCGCGAGGTGCACGGAGACGAAGTCGCTCTCCCGCAGCAGTTCCTCCTTCGACCCCGCCCGGCGCACACCCACCTCGGCCGCCCGCTCCCCGGTGAGGTTGCTGCTCCACGCCACCACGTCCATGTCGAAGGCGAGCCCCACCCGGGCGACCCGGGCACCGATCTTCCCCAGGCCCAGCAGGCCCAGCCGGCGCCCCGCCAGATCCGCGCCCACCGTGCTCTGCCACGGCCCGCCGCTCCGCAGCGCCGTGCTCTCCTCGACCAGCCCCCGGGCCAGCCCGAGCAGCAGCGCCCAGGTCAGCTCCACCGGCGGCGTCGACGAACTGGCCGTCCCGCACACGGTCACCCCGTGGGCGCGGGCCGCCGCGTGGTCGATCACCGAGTTCCGCATCCCCGAGGCGACCAGCAGCCGCAGCCGGGGCAGTTGCTCGAACACCTCCGCCGGAAAGGCGATCCGCTCCCGCAGCGTCACCACGATGTCGAAATCGGCGACCGCCGCGACGAGTTCCGCCACCGAGGCCGGATGCTCGCGGAACGCCACGACCTCGACCCGGTCGGTCACCGGGGACCAGTCGGCGATCGTGGTGGCGACGCCCTGGAAGTCGTCGAGTACGGCGCAGCGGAGTCTCATGCCCCGCACTCTTCCAGATCCGCCCGCCACCGCCGGGCCCGGCTCCCCCGGTCCCCGCCGTTACCCGGCCGGGACACCCCCGGAAGCCGTTCGGCACCCCGGTGTGAGAGGGTCGGCGGCCGGACGGAGGAGGCGCCGATGCGGACGAGCGGGACCGGGGACACGGCGGGCAGCCGGGATACGGTGGGGAGCCGGGACACAGCGGGAAGCCGGGACGGGGCGGGGACCGGCGGGCGGGTCCTGGTGGTCGACGACGACGCGGCGATCCGCCGCGGGCTGGAGCGCGGGCTGCGGCTGAGCGGCTTCTCGGTGGCCCTCGCCGAGGACGGCGGGGCGGCGCTGGCCCGGATGACCACCGAAATGCCGGACGTGCTGGTGCTCGATGTGTCGATGCCCGGCCTCGACGGAGTCGAGGTCTGCCGCCGCCTGCGCGCCCGGGGCGACGACCTCCCGGTGCTGATGCTGTCCGCCCTCGACGAGGCCGCCGACCGGGTCGCCGGGCTCCAGGCGGGCGCCGACGACTACCTGGTCAAGCCGTTCGCCCTGGAGGAACTCGTCCTGCGGCTGCGGGCCCTGCTCCGCCGCCGACCGCCGCAGCCGGACGACCGGGTCCTCGCCGGACCGCTCAGTCTCGACCCCGGCACCCGCCGGGCCCACCTGGACGGCGAGGAACTCACCCTCACCCGCAGGGAGTTCGAACTGCTCGCGCACCTGGCCCGGAACGCCGGCCTGGTGCTCTCGCGCGAACTGCTGCTGGAACGCGTCTGGGGCTACGACGCCGAGGTGCGCAGCGACGCCGTCGACACCTTCGTCAGCTACCTGCGCCGCAAGACCGAGGCCGGCGGGCGGCCACGGCTGATCCACACCGTCCGGGGCGTCGGCTTCGTACTGCGCACACCCGACGGCTCGCGGCAGGCCCCGCGATGAGGCTCTCCACCCGGATCGCGCTCTGGGCGGCGGCCCTGGTGCCGCTGCTGGTGGTGCTCGCGGGCCTGCTGCTGCTCCCGCTGGTCGGCCGGGACCTGCGGCACCAGCAGGACGCCCGGCTCGCCGAGCGCACGGCCGCACTGCTGCCGAGCGTCCGGGCACTGGTGGCCGCCGACAGCAAGGGCCGGCCCAAGGTGGAGCAGAACCAGCAGCGCAAGGTGGTGGACGACGCCCTGGACCTGGGGGTGCGGGTGACCGGCACGGACGGCGGCGTCCTGCTGTCCGTCGGCCCGCAGCCGGACGGGCCGGGTGCCCTTCCGAGCGAGCCGGGCGGCGGGCCGGTCACGGTCCGGGACCGCGGCAGCTCCTGGCGGGTCCTCACCAGGGCGGTCGGCGGGAACGGGAACGGCAATGGGAACGGCAAGGGCGGTGGCGGCGCGGCCGGCTCCGGCCTGCTGCAGGTGATCGCCCCCACCGGTCCGGCGGACCGGCAGGCGGCCGCGGTGCGGCGGCGCGTCCTGCTCGTCGCCCTGGTGTCGGCCCCGGTCGCCGCGCTGCTCGGCTTCGCGCTCGCCGAACGGGCCACCGCCCCGCTGCGCCGGCTCAGCCGCCGCGCCGCCGGGCTGGACCCGGCCGCGGCACCCGGCGCTCCTGCATCCCCCGGCCTTCCCGGCTCGCCCGGCTCGCCCGGCGGTCACGGGTTCCTGCCCGAGCGGACCGGGACCACCGAGGTCGACGAGCTGTCCTCCGCCCTCGCGCTGCTCCTCACCCGCTACGACGAGCAGGCCCGCCGGACGGCCCAGGCGCTGGACACCGCCCGGGCGTTCTCCGCCGACGCCTCGCACGAGCTGCGCACCCCGCTGATGAGCCTGCGCACCAATCTCGACGTCCTGGCCGCCCATCCGGACCTGCCCGCCGCCGACCGGGACGAGGTCGTGGCGGAGCTGCGGCAGGACCACGCGCGGCTGCTCGACCTGCTCACCGCGCTCAGCACCCTGGCCCGGGGCGACCTGGTCCAGTTGGACGCGTTCCAGCCGGTCGACCTCGCCGAACTCGTCGACGCGGCGGCCGAGGAGGCCCGCCGCCGCCACCCCGGCACCGTGTTCGCCGTGCACGCCCCCGCCGAACTGCGGGTGTTCGGCTGGGAGTCCGGACTGCGGATCATGCTCGCCAACCTCCTCGGCAACGCCGCCGTGCACGGCCGCTCCGACGGCGCCCCGGCCCGCGTCACCGTCCGGCTCGCCGCCGAGGGCTCACAGGCCAGGCTCACCGTGGACGACAGCGGCCCCGGGGTCCCGCCGGAGGACCGGGCGGCGGTGTTCCAGCGCTTCCACCGCCGCCGGGACAGCCCCGGTTCGGGCCTCGGACTCACCCTGGTCGCCCAGCAGGCCGCCCTGCACGGGGGCACCGTCGCCCTCACCGCGCCGCCCGACGGCACCGGCTGTCGGACCGAGGTGACCCTCCCGCTCCCCCGCCCGGACGCGCCGACGCTCGAACTCCCGGCCCGCCGGGACTGGCTCACCGGTCCGGGGCGCTGAACCTCTCCGGGCACCGGACCGACCGTTCCACAGGGATTCCACAAGAAGGCGTCCTACCGTCCTGACTCGACCGCACCGCACCCGGGCCGTCCGGGTCGAGGAGAGGACGTCACATGCCCGCAGTCAACCGCCTTCCCTCCGGTCGCCGGACCGCCGCGCTCGGAGCCCTCGCCCTGACCGGCGCGCTGCTCGCCGCCGCGCCCGCCGCCCAGGCTGCTCCGGCCGCCCCGAGCTCCGGCCCGGCCGCCGCCACCGCGCCGACCGCCCTGCCGACGCCGACCGGTGACGGGGCCAAGAGCATCTGCAAGCGTCTGCCCAGCACCGAGGGGCATCTCACCAAGGCGCTGAACCGGCTCAACGGGGACGCCACCGTGGCGGGCTCCGTCGCCCGGCTGGAGCAGCGGGTCGCGAACGCCAAGACCGCCGGTCACACCGAGGTGGAGACCTATCTCAACGGCCGGCTGACCACCCGCAAGGCGCTGGTCGGCACCCTGAAGTCGCGGCAGGACGACCTCAAGTCCGTGGCGACCTGGTGCGCCGCCCACAGCCAGGGCGCCGGCCAGGGCACCGGCAAGTGACCCGCCGCCCCGTCGCGGCGGCGCTCGCCGCCGTCCTCCTGGCCGGAGCGGCGCTGCTCACCGGCTGCGGCCCCGTGGTCACCCACGGACCGGCATCCCCCGGCGCGGCCGACAGCGCACCGCCCGCGGACCTCCAGCAGAAGCTGGACGCCGCCGAGAGCGCCGCCGCTGCGGCCGACGCCGACACGGCGTCCGAGAACGGCTGATCCGTTCGGCACGGGGAGCGGCGGCGGGGGTGTCGGGCCGGTCGTGGGGACCGGCCCGGCACGCCTCCGGCGCCGAACTCCGCCGAACGCCGCCCGCCTCAGGGCCCCTGGACGTCCGGCATCCACGGCCGTCGGCCGGGCCGCTCCGCCCGCCTCGACAGCTGGGCCGACAGGCTCCGGGCACCCCGCTGGTCCAGCCACCACCGGACCTCGCCCACGACACCCGGGCGGACCGAGACGACCGTTTCGATCGCCTCCCGGAGCACCGCTTCGTGGCCCGTCAGGTCCAGGTACTGGAGGAAGTCGGCGATCTGCTCCGAGCGCCGGTGGCGGCAGAGGTCCACCGCCATCCGGAGGCTGATCTCCGGCGGCATTTCCGCCTCGACCAGACTCGCCACCGCCCGAGCGATCTCCTCTCCGGTCCTGTCGCGGGAGGAGAGCGCGGCGACCAGTACCTCGACGCTCCGGGGCCGACCGATCGGCAGCAGGCGCCCGATCACCCTGGCCACCGCATCGCCCGCGAGCACCCGCCGGACCAGCAGCTCCACCATCTCGTTCGACCCGTCGACGAGGCTCCGGTCCCTCGATCCGTCGACCGGCACCGGGGCCTCCAGCAACTCCGCGACCCGCTGCGGGGGCTCGTCGGCGAGGACGTGGTCGACGATCCCCTCCGCGTCCGGGAGCCGCCCGCCCTCCAGCAGGCCCCGGAGGATCAGCACGAGTTCCGCTGTGGGACGAACGGCCGCGAGGATCCGCCACAGCTCGGTCCGCTGATCCGCCCCCCGGGTCCCGGTCGCCGGGGCGAGCTGCGGCCCCCGGCCGGGCCGCACCGGCGGTGGCGCTGACGACAGGCTCGGCGTCCCGGCCAGCAGGCCGACGACCTCCCAGGGTTCCCGGTAGAGGACCGCGGCCGCCAGGGCCGCCCTGCCCTCCCCTCGCCGGGCAGCGAGTCCGGCGAGTTCCCCGACCGGGCCGTCCGCGCCGACCGCCCACAACAGGCCCGGGCGGTCCAGGCCAGGGACCGCCCGGGCCAGCAGCCGGTACCAGGACACCACCGACGCGTTCGCCGGGGCCTCGTCGACCAGGGCAGCCGCGTACCGGAACCAGCCGCGCTCGTTCAACTTGGTGAAGAGCGTTGGGATGTCGACCGTCCGCGCGTACACCCGGAGCACCGGCAGCCCGGCCTGCTCGGCGCCGTGCCGGTGCAGGTGGGCGAGGATGCCATCGGTCTGCTCGGGCGACAGTTCCGGGGCCAGCGCGTCCAGCGCGAGGTCACGCACCTCCTCGCCCCGCGCGTCCAGCGCCGCGAACAGCCGGCCGAGCTCCTCCTCGGACCCGGTCCAGTGCGCGGCCCGCAGCACCGCCCCGGCGAGGACACCCTGCCGTCCGGCCAGCAGCTCCACCAGCAGCTCCGCGCCCCGGTCCGGCGCCGTCGTCCGCGCGACGTGCTCCACGAACCGCTCGACCGCCAACCCCCTCCTGAACCGCTCCAGCGGGAAGTTGCGCAGCACCTCGGCCACCTCCCGGACGGGCCGCTCGGCCGCCGCCCGGCACAGCACCTCGAACGCGTCCTCGTCCCGGAGCGCTTCCAGCAGGCCGACGACGGCCGGGGGTGGCTGGGAACGGCCCAGGCGGTCCAGCAGGAGACCGGCCTCCCGCCCGCCGCCGGTCCGGCCCAGTTCCCCGATCAGGGCACGGAACTCCTCGGACCGGAGCTGCGGCCCGCCCAGGAACGCGTCCAGCAGGTAGTGCGTGCCCGGTTCGGAACCGATCGCCCTGGCCGCCGCGAACAGCCTGGCGGCGTGCGCCCTCAGCGCCTCGACCAGTCGGTCACCGGGGCGGGATCCGCGATGTTCGGACCGCAGGGCCTCGACCAGCACTCCGCTCCGCTCCACCGGTCCGGCATCGAGGAAGGCACGGAGCAGGTCATCGACATCGACCGCCGCCCCGCCGGGCCCCCGGGCGTCGACGGCGACGATCAGTTCGGCCACCTCGCCGGGCGAGCCCCGCCAGGCCACGCCGAGCAGGGTGCCCCGGTCCGCGGCCGGGTCCACGGGCGGCCGGCCGGCCGAGACCGCCGGACCGGGCTCCGACGGCGTCGAACCGTTGACGGTGGCGAGCGGCGCGAGGACGGCCGGGGCCTCCGCTCCGGCCGGACCGACCGGCTCCCGGGGCTCGGGCGCAGGCGTCGACCCCAGGAGCGGACCCGGCACCAGGCCCGAGGCCGGCGCCGCTTCCGGCGCGCCCCGAACGGACGAGAACTCGTCGAGCAGCAGCCGCTCCCCGGCTCCCACCCCCCGGTTCCCGGACCGGAACTCGGCCCGCAGAGCGTTCAGCTCCGCTGCCCGGCACTCGCTGACGACCACCCGCGCCACCTCTCTCCCCAGCTCGCCGAAACGCTCCTCGTCGCTGGCGTCGAGCAGTTCGGCGAGCCGGCCCGGCTCCCGGCGCAGCGCGAGGATCCGGCGCAGGAGCGCGTCGCGCGCCGCCGACGGCATCCGCGCCAGCACGGTCAGCAGATCCACCGCCGACCGGTTGCGGATCAGGGTGTCCTGGAGCAGGGGCGCGACGGCAGACAGGCGGCGCTGCTCCAGCTCCGCGAACAGCGGCCCCACCTGCTCCGCCGGGTACCGCCGGCCCAGCACCGACACGGCGGCCGCGACCGGGTCGCGGTCCGACCGCCCCACGCCCGGGAGTTCCCGGACCCGGACCAGGATGTGCGCCACCCGCTCCGGCGACGCCCCGCACAGCACCTCCAGGAAGGGTGCGAGCAGATTGTCCGGTCCATGGCCGCAGAGCAGGACGGTCAGCTCCCCCACCTCCTTCGGCACCATGAGGCCGGCCGCGAGTCGTACGACGGCAACGGCGTCGTCGTCGGGGCGGGCGGCCTCGTGGACATCGCCGCCCGACAGTCCGCGCAGCAACCGGTGCAGGTCCCGGGGCTCCTGCCGGGCGCACTCCTCGTGGAACACGTCGAGGTACCGCGACATACCGGCCTCGCGAAGCAGCCGCAGCAGGCTCCGTACGTCGCGGCGCTGGGCCACCAGGGTCCGGAGGACGGCCGTCGCGTCCCGCTCCAGGCCGCCCCGTCCCCTGGTGGACCGCAGCCAGCCGGCGACCGCCTCCACCGGCCACTCCGCCACCGCCGCGAGCGCCGCCGCCCTGGCCTCGACCGCCCCGGCCCGGGACAGCACCACGAGGAAGCCGTCCACCGACCGGGAACCGAGCCTGGCCACGGTCGCCCGCACCAACCGGCGGACCTCCGCCGGCAGTTCCTCCGCCTCCAGTGCGGCCAGCAGCGGTGGCAGGTCCTCCACCGGCCGCGACCCGTCGGACACCCGGGCCGCCTCGGCGGCGAGTCCGGCCCGGTGCAGTTCCACGACGCACGCCGCCCAGGCGTCCGCCGGCAGCGCCGCCAGCGCGCGGAGCAGGGTCGACCGCAGGGCGTCGACCGTCTCCTCCGACAGTCCGGCGTCACCGTCCGGTGCGGCGAGTGCGGCCAGCCCGGTGAGCAGCACCGGCGGTTCGGGCGCCGCACGGACGGCCGCCACCTCCAGGAGCCGGTGCCCGACGCCCCCGCGCCCGGCTTCGCAAAGCGCCCCGATCAGCTCCGACAGCGAGGCGACGGGGCGCCGCCGGGCCACCGCGTCCCACATCGCGGAGACCGCTGTGGCGTCCAACCAGCTGGTGTGGGCGAGCAGTTCGTCCGTCGGACCGAGCGCGGCGTACTCCTCCAGCAGCTCGGTACGCCCGGAGGTCTGGTACTGGTGGACGGCACGGCCCAGGAGTTCGTTGACGTCGGGGGCGACCGACGGCTGCTCCGGCGTCGGCGATTCGTCCTCGACCGGCACGGGGGCGAGCTCCAGCAGCGGGCCCGCGACGACGAACTCCCCCTGGTCGGCATCGGTGAGGACGCGGACCTCCTGGGCGGAGCCCGGTTTGCCGTGCTCGGCGTGGAGCGCCTCGATCCGGCACTGGACGGCCTCGCTCAGCTGCTCCAGGGTCAGCGGACCGTCGTGCGCGAGCAACTCGTCCAGGACCGCGCGCGAGAACAGACTGAACGATCCGCTCCGCGCAGCGACGAAGTGCGCGTACCCACCGGGCGAGCAGGCGTAAAGGTGCGCGATCCGCAGGGACTTGACGGTCATCGCCCGCCCGCTCGCCCAACCGACCGCACCGGCCATGGTGTCGCCCCCGACACCCTCCCGGCAGGCGTCGATGAGGAACAGCACCTGTGCGGCGCGGGTGTTCTCGACCTCGCTGCGCCAGTCGATGGCGACGCAGCCGGACCAGAGCGGCTTCCGGTAGCGGTGCAGGTCCTCCGGTATCAGATAGTCCACGCCCTGGGCGTGCAGGCCGTGTCCGCTCAGGCAGATCAGTAGTGTCTCGCCCCGCCGGGCCTTCTCCAGGAAGCGCGAGACCTCGCCGTTCACGAAGTTCCAGCTGATCCGTTCGCCCGCCCCGGGCCGCTCGACCCGGAAGCCGCGTGCCCGCAGGGCCGCGTCCAGGCGTTCGAGGTCCCGGGGGACGAAGGGCAGTGGGGTGAACCCCACCCGCGCGTAGTCGCTGGCGCCGATCAGAAGTGCGGCGAACCCGCCCATCCGGTCCCGCTAGTTGCCGAAGACGAAGGTGATCCCACGGGTGCCCTGGACCTGGGAGCTGCCGACCAGTTGGACTCCGCCCGAGGCGGAGACCTGGAAGCTCAACTGGACCTCCTTGAGCGGCAGCGGGCCGCCGCGGTCGGCGATCTGCTCGAACAGCGTCTGGAGCGCGTCCACCGTCTCCGCGAGGTTCGAGCGCAGCGCCCCGAGCGGCACCCGGCGCAGCACGGCCTCCCGGTCGCGCCGGAAGACGCCCATCGTGTCGCCGTCCTCCTCCTCGTCCTCGGTCACCCAGAACACCAGGGAATCCAAGGACTCCACCTCGTCCGCCACTTCTCCCCCACCCCGCGCGATCCACGCCCCAGGCCGACTCCGGTGTGTGATCCACCGCAGGGCGAGGATAGCCCCCGGAGGCCGGTGATTGAAGTCGATCCGCCGATTGATCACGGCTGTTGATGGTGGGTCAGACGAAGACTGCCGTGACGCCTGTGACCGACCCGGGAACGCCGCCGTCGGCCGACCGCGGCCGACGGCGGGGGGCTCCGCTTGGGAGTTGGGCTGACCGCACAGCCGGGGAATCCGGCCGGGCGGTTGGTGGTGATGCGGAACCGGAAGATCGATCACAACATCGCCCAGGCCCTGGCTCGATTGTCGGGCAATCAATCACGCCACGACGACCACCGCCCCCAGCGCCGCAACGACGGTCGTTGCTGCGGTGGGGGCGGTGAGGTGGATTCCGTCCGGGTTATCGGCAGACCGCGTTTCACCGGAGCGGCCGAGGGAGGCGCCGAACGCGGGGGCGGCGGAGGGTGGCGTCTTTCCCGGTGGCTTGCGTGCGGGGGAATTGTCCTCCGGCTGGATTCGGGACGGATCGGACGATCGGGCATTCCGGCCTCGTCCCCGGAACGGCCCGCCCGACGAAGGCCCCCGCCGGATTTTTCCGGCGGGGGCCTGGACCGGCCTCGCCGGAACGCCGCCGACCGGTCGGCGGTCGGTGCCCGACCGGCGGGCGGGCTACGGTGCGGACGTCACTTGCCGCACCAGCCCGGGCCCTTGCCCCACCAGTCGCCGGAGTTGTAGTCCCGGCCGCCGTAGTAGATGCACTGCCCGGGTGCGTAGAGGTAGGCCGTGGCGTAGTAGCTGAAGTCCCGGAACTCCTCCTGCCTCCCGCTGCCGTCGCCGAAGGTCAGGTAGGCGCCGGTCGGCGTCGGGGTGCCGACCTTGGAGTTCTTGATGGTGGCGACGCAGTTCTTGCCGGTCGCGCTGCTGTAGGTCAGGTAGACCGTCGAGGTGCCGCCCGGCAGGTTGAAGGAATCCTTCGTGACGTAGCTCGACCCGCAGGCGGTCTGCGGGGTGTAGGCCGTGACCGCCGCATCGGCGGTCGCGGGGACCGCGAACAGAACCGAACCGGCCGCCACGGCGAGGGCCGCCGTGCGCGCGTAGTTCCTACCGAACATCCTGGACTCCTTCGTACGACGCGTACTCCTGGAAACCGACGTGCCGGACCATGACAACAGTCGGCCTCCCGCAATCGCCGATACTTCTTGTGCGATGTCCGGAACCGGATCGAGGACGGTCCGATTCCGCCCCGGAATTGTCGGCGAATACCGGAAGTGGAACCGGAACCGCCCAACCCGGCATTCTCTCGATTTCCGGGAATCGCCGAGGATTTCCGGAACGCCTGACGCGGACCGGATCCACGACCGGGTCGACGGGATCCGGGAGTCGGGCCGAGCCCGCGGCAGGAAGCTCGGCCGCGCCCGTTACTGGCGGGCGGCGAGCCAGCCGGAGAGTTCGGCGGGGCGGTTGGTGATGATGCCGTCCACGCCCGCCGTGTCCAGGGCCTTCCAGCGGGCGGGTGCGTCGACCGTCCAGGCGTTGACCGCGACGCCTGCCGCGTGCAGGGCGGCCACCACCTCGGGGCGGGTGGCGAGGGCGGTGTCGGCGGGGTTGTAGGCGGACAGGCCGAGGTCGCGGGCGACGGCGACCGGGTCGGCGTCCAGGGAGGCGCGCAGCAGGCCGAGGGGCAGTTCGGGGGCCAGTTCGCGGGTGTAGCGCAGGGCGTCGGTCTCGAAGCTCTGGACGAAGACCCGGCCGGCCATGCCGCGGTCGCGGATGTCCTTGACGATCCGGGACACCTCGTCGCGGGTGTGCGGGCCCTTGATCTCCAGCAGCAGGCTGCCGCCGCGGGTGCGGAGGTCGTCGAGCTGGGCGGCCAGGGTCGGCACGCGGGCGCCGGCCGTGGTCGGGGCGAACCAGGCGCCGGCGTCCAGTGCGCCGAGCTGGGCGGCCGTCAGGTCGCGGACACGGCCGGTGCCGTTGGTGGTGCGGTCCACGGTGTCGTCGTGCAGGACGTGGGGGACGCCGTCCCTGCTGGGCTGGACGTCGTTCTCGATCCAGTCCGCGCCCGCGCGCCGGGCGACCTCGTCGGACAGCAGGGTGTTCTCGGGGGCGGCGGAGGAGGCGCCGCGGTGGGCGATGACGGTGAGCGGCGCGCCGGGCTGCCGGAGGAAGGCGCCGGGGGCGAGCGCGGTGACCTTGAGGTCGTCGAAGGAGACCTGGGCGCCGTTGACCAGCAGGGCCTGGCCGCCGTCCGCGCTCCGGGCGACCTGGGTGGTGCGCATGACCTCGCGGCCGTCGAAGATCCAGCGGGCCGCGCCGCCGTGCACCTCGACGGCGAGCCGGACGTCCCGACCGGTGCCCGCCGCGGCGGGTCCGACGGCGGTGTCGGTGACGTTCCAGGCGTCGGCCGGGGTGCGCCGGGCGAACTCCAGGCCGTTGGCGGCGGTGGTGCCGGAGCGCACGGTGGCGATCGACCACGGGGTGGTGCCGTTGGCCGGGACGTCCAGGCCAACGGCGGTCCAGCGGGCGGTGTCGACGACGCTGTCGAAGCGGGCCGTCACCTCCAGCCGGAAGTCGGTGAGGTGGCGGCCGAAGGTGATCCGGGTCTGCTGGTTCCAGTCGGCGGAGTTGCCGACCAGGCGGCCGTTCTCGATCCGCCACGGCCCCTCGACGGCCGTCCAGCCGGCGGGCAGGCCGGGGCCGTCGAAGTGCTCGTCGACCACCACGTCGCCGGGCGCGGCGGCGGCCGGGGCGACGCCAGGAGCAGCCGGGACGGCTCCGGGGGCGGCGGAGGCGGCGTGCGGGGCCGTCAGCGCGACAGTGCCGAGGCCGAGCGCGGCGGCGAGCAGCGCGGCGAGCGGGCCGGAACGGGCAACGCGGGCAGCGCGGGTGATACGAGCGGCGCGGGCGGTACGTCCGTTTCGCGGCCCGTCCGGGCCGGCGGAGTGACTGCTGATCATGCGCGGCAGGCTAGGCGATCACGGCCCGGAGCGGAAGCCATGCCGTACGAACGGCCGTTCCCACGACCGGGCGAAGCCGGCGCGGGATCACCCCGTCGGCGGGACCGGGCGGCCGGGGGCGAGGTGCCGGGCGAGGGTGGCCAGGGCCTCGGTGACGGCGTGCAGGACGGCCGGGTCCGGGGCGGCGCCGTCGGGTCCGGCGAGGGCGGCGGCGAGGGCGTCGTCGACGGTGGTGGCCCGGACCTCGGCCACCCGGGCCGAGGGTTGGGCGGCGGGCCGGACGAGCCGTCGGCGGCGGTCGGCGGGGTCCGGCTCGGTCAGGACCGAGCCCGCTTCCACCAGCCGCGCGACGGCGGTGGAGACCTGACTCTGCGGCAGTCCGGTGCGGGCGACGATCTCGCCGACGGTCGTGCCCGGGCTGGCGACGATCTCGCCCAGGGTGACCAGGACCGAGCGGACGGAGCCGCGCGAGCCGGTGGCCGGTTCGGGCATGGCCTGCTCGCCGACCTTCATCAGTGTGCGGCCCAGGAGGAACAGCTCGACTCCGTTCATGGCCGCCAGGCTACATCGGCTTCGATGCATTGAAGATGATGCATTGGATTAGATACATCTCTATTGATACATCTTTCTCGATGCTCTAGTGTCGGTCGGGCCGGCCGGACAGCGGCACCACCCACCGAAGGGACACCCACCGCCATGACCGCCACCGCTTCCGAAAGCACCGCCACCGAGAGCATCACTACCGAGGGCACCGCCACCGAAGGCACGCTCGCCGCCCCCGGCGCGACCCTCTACTACCGGCTCGCGGGCAGCGGCCCCGTCCTGCTGCTCTCGCAGAGCGGCGAGGGCGACGCCGACCGCACCGTCGACCTCGTCCCGCACCTCACCGACACCTTCACCGTCGTCACCTACGACCGCCGCGGCCTCTCCCGCAGCACCCTCGACGACCCCGCCCGGCCGGTCACCATGGCCGACCACGCCGACGACGTCGCCCTGCTGCTCGCCGAGGCCGCCCGGATCACGGGCACGGACGGAACCGGCGGGGCCGCTCCCGAGCCCGCCCTGATGGCCGGGTTCAGCATGGGCGCCGCGATCGGCCTCCAGGTGCTGGTCCGTCACCCGGGCGTGCTCGGCACCCTGATCGCGCACGAGCCCGTGCTGCCGAACCTGCTGCCCCCGGCGGACCGCGAGGAGCATGTCGCGGAACTCCTCGCCATCCAGGCGGCGCACGCCACCGGAGGCACGGCCGCGGCCTTCCCCGCGATCGCCCGGCACCTGGGCATCGACCCCCGGCACGACACCACCGAGGAGGGCCTCACCCCGCAGCCGATGACGCCCCGCCGGGTGGCCAACTTCGACTTCTTCATCCGCACCGAGTTCACCGCCGTCACCACCGACGGACTCGGCCCGGCCGAGCTGGCCGCCGCCGCGCGGCGCTCCGGCACCCGCGTCCTCCCCGCCACCGGCCGCACCACCCGCCCGGACGTGCACACCTACCGCTGCGCGCTGGCGCTGGCCGCACTGCTCGGCACCGAACCGGTCGCCTTCCCCGGCGGGCACAACGGGAACACCGCCTTCCCCCGTGCGACCGCGCGGACGCTGAAGGCCCTGCTCGGCCGCTGACCGCGGCCGCGTCCGCTCAGCAGGCGCTCGACGGACGCTCGACGGACGCTCAGCGGGCGGCGCCGTCCGGGTCGGCGGGCCGGGACTTCCCCGCCGCGCCGGGCCGGGGGACCCCGTCGATCGCCACGCAGATGCCGAAGACCCGGTCGTGTCCGGTCCAGCCGTTGACCCGGCCCCGGTTGTTGCTGATCTGCACCCGCCTCCTGGCGTGGTCCAGGGCCGACACCAGATGCAGGTAGACCGTGCCGGCGACTCTGGCCAGCACGATGTCACCGACCTCCAGCTTCGACGGATCGGCCGGGAGCACGCGCACCGATTGTCGGCTGCGGATCAGCGGGACCATCGACGAGCCGCTCGGCCGGAACTCCACGCCGGCCCCACCGGCCACCCTCGCCGCCACCGCGTCCAGTGCACCCATCGGGCGATCGTCGCACTCACACTCCGGACCGGGCCACCGAATTGTCCGCCCGGGCCGCCTGCGCGCGAGGCCGGAACGGCCCGGACCGGACCGGCACGTCAAGGGGCGGCGTCAACATCACTCCCGCCGCCCTTCACACCTGCGGTCAGGCTTCGCCCGGGTGCCAGGCCGGCCATTCCCAGGGCCGGTCGACCCAGTGGACGCGGTCCGGATCGTGCGGGTCGAGGTCGGGGAAGAGCTGGTGGATCCGCGGTTCGAACTCCTCCGGGGCGAGCGGCTCCCAGCCGTGGCCCTCGAAGCGGACCAGCCGGTAGCGGCTGTCGGTGCGGAACTCGGCGACCTCGACCAGGGATTTCGCCGCCGTGTTCGCCGCGGTGGACGTGCTCTTGGTTTCCATGCCTCCCAGCATGTGGCGGACCTCCCGGCGGCGCACCCGGGCTGCGGCAGGCAGCGTACGGCGACGGGCGGATCCGGCGGGGACGCGCACCGGAACCTCGTCCGGGTCATGTCCCGCCGTCGGCAGGCTCGTTGAGCACCGCGAGCGGGGGCCTGCGACGGCCGCCGCGCGGAGCGGCCCATCCGGCCCACCCGGCATACCCCGGCCCACCCGGCAGGCCACGCGCGGACGGGCGGCGGTGGACGACGGCAGGAGGACGAGGACATGAGCGGGCAGGCGGCAGACGGCGGTACCCCGGCGGGCGGCGGACCGAGGACCGGTCCGGTCGCGGCGGCAGGAGCGGCCCCGGCGGCGGCTCCGACGGCGACTCCGACAACCGGCGCGGCAGGCCCGGGCGCGGGAGGGGGCGCGGCGGCAGGCGCGGGCGCCGCGCAGTGGCAGTGGCCGACCCCGGCCTGGCAGCCTCCGCCGGTGCCGGTCCCGCCCCCGGTGCCCGTACCCACCCCACCCTGGGAGGAGATGGCGGAGGCCGCCGCGGCGGAGCGGCGTCGACGCCGCCGGACGTGGGCGGTGAGCGCCGTCGGGATCGTCGCCGGGATGGCGGCGGTGCTGGTGATGTGCGGACCCGGGTCGGGCGAGGAGTCGTCCGGGGTGGTGGCCTTCCCCGGCCCCTCGACCTCGCCGCCACTCGCGCCGTCCCCGGCCGTCTCGCCGACCACCGGCCTGCTGCCGGTCCCGGCACCCTCCCCGCTGCCGTCGCCGACGAGCAACGAGGGTCCGCCGCCCCCCGGGGCGGCGCCCGGCGGGCCGGAGG
>NZ_JAIY01000012.1:195450-195753 GCF_000710405.2 Kitasatospora sp. MBT66
CCGCGTCGCTGCCGGGCGCTGGGACGGGGGCCGGGGCGGGCGGCGGCACGATCTGCGACCAGGCCGAGCACTTCGGCCGCTGGCCCGCCGGCTCCGAGCAGGCCCGCCTCTGCCGGGGCATCTACGGCTGAGCCCGGACCGGTCCACCCGTCCGCAGCAGTCGTCCGCCCGCCACGGACCGACCTGCGCGGCCGCCCGGCAGCCGGGACAGCACCCGGGCCGGAGCCGGCGTGCGGTGGCCCTTTCGGAGCAGGAAGCCGGATCGGCCGACCTACCGCTCCGCCCCCCTTCCGGCCGGCTCGT
>NZ_JAIY01000012.1:195972-250438 GCF_000710405.2 Kitasatospora sp. MBT66
TCGTACGGGTCGCACGGGTCGCACGGGTCGCACGACAACGGCCGCCCGCCCACCGGGGGCGGTGGGCGGGCGGCCGGGTGCTGGAACGGACGTCAGGAAACGGTGCCGGGACCGAGCAGGGCGTGGTCCAGGCGCGGCGCGAGGACCCGGGCCACGGTGTCGGTGATGTGGCCGGTGTCGCGGTAGAGGATCACGCCCTCCAGGACGGCCGGGCAGTCCGGGCCGGTACCGGGGCAGAGCAGCGGGCCCAGGTCCAGGGCCCGGACCCGGTAGCGCTCGGCGAGGCCGCCGTCGAGCAGCGGGTCGCGCTCGAAGGCCGTCCCGCGCGGGAAGAAGCAGGCGTCCGAGCGGCCGTCGGAGCCGGCCAGGCAGGTCGGGATGTCCTTGCCGGGCATCGGGGTGTCGCCCAGGTAGGCGAGCGGGGCGCCGAGGGCGGTGAGGCGGTCCAGGGTGCGGGTCCAGCCCTCGGTGCGCTCGTCCTGGCCGCCGTACCGGTTGAGGCCCGCCATCAGCACCAGCCGGGGCTTGGGGCCGGAGGTGAGCCGGGTGAAGGTGTTCTCGCGCCAGCGGTCGCACTCCTCGAAGGTGCGGCCGAGCACGTTGTTGCGCACCGTCAGGGTGGCCAGCGGGCAACCCGGCTTGACCAGGACCTCCAGCGCCCACTGCCGCTGCTCGGCCATCGCCAGGGCGGCCGAGATCCACTGACCGGCGTGCGAGTCGCCGATGAGCACGATCCGGTCGGGGCTGGACTCGGTGCCGAACAGGCAGCGCGGGCTGGTCTCGGCGCCGAGCGGGATCTCGCAGCCCTTGCCGGGTGGGAAGTCCTGCCGGGCGCGGGCGAGCGAGGGGGTGAGCGAGAGCACCCGGGTGCCGGGGGCGAGCAGGCCGGGGCCGTCCACCGCCCCGGCCGGGGCGACGGTCGCGCGGTCGGGGTCGCCGAGTGCGCGAACGGTGCCGCCGCCCAGGGTGAGGCCGGCGATCAGCGGGATGACCAGGGCGCTGGCGCCGACGGCGAGGCCCCGGCGCGGGGCCGGGCCGCCGCCGAACCGCAGCGGCGTTTCGACCAGTCGCAGGGTGAGCCAGGCCGGGAGTGCGGCGGCCGCCGTGAGGGCGACCAGCGTGGTCCAGGGCAGGGCGCCCCAGCGGGCCTGGGCGATGGTCAGCACCGGCCAGTGCCACAGGTACCAGGCGTAGGAGAGCCGCCCGGCGGCGCGCAGCGGACGGGTGGCGAGCAGTCGGCCGACGTCACCGGCGGTCAGCGCGCGGTGCGCGGGGCCGGCCAGCAGGAGGGCGGCGGTGCCGAGTACGGGCAGCAGGGCGGCCGTACCGGGGAAGGGCGTGTCGCGGTCGTACCGGAGGACGGCGGTGAGCAGCGCGGCGGCGCCGGCCCAGCCGAGGACGCGCAGCAGCCCGCCGCCGAGCCGGACGCCGGGGCCGCCGCGGGCGAGCCGGGTGGTCAGGGCCGGTGCGGCGAGGGCGACGCAGCCTCCGACGGCGAACTCCCAGAGGCGGCTCGCGGTGGAGAAGTAGCCGAGCGGCGCGGAGCCGGCCGTCCAGCGGATGCAGAGCAGCAGCGAGACGCCGCCGACGGCGAGGGTGGTCAGGGTGGCGGCGGTGACGGTGCGGCGGCGGTGTCCGGCGAACAGCCGGGCGAGACCGAGCAGCAGGACGCCCCAGAGCAGGTAGAACTGGTTCTCCACCCCGAGCGACCAGAAGTGCTGGAGCGGGCTGGGGTCGTGCTCGGCGGCCAGGTAGTCGGTCTGCTGGCCGACGAAGCGCCAGTTGGAGAACTGTCCGGCGGCGGCGATGAGGTCCCGGGCGAGGTCGGTGCCGCGCAGCGGGTCGAGCAGGGCGCCGCCGGCCAGCGCGGTGGCGACCAGGACCACGGCGGCGGCGGGCAGGATGCGGCGGGCGCGGCGGGCGGCGAAGTCCCACAGGCCGAGGGGACGGGCGAGGAGGAGCCCGGTGATCAGGAAGCCGGAGACGACGAAGAAGACGTCGACACCGACGTAGCCGCCGGTGAGGCCGGGGACGGCCGCGTGGAAGGCGAGCACGGAGAGCACGGCGACGCCGCGCAGGCCCTCGATGTCGGGGCGGAAGGCGGCCCGCGGCCGCGGATCGGCGGTGGCGGGTCCGGCCGCGTCGGCACGAGCCGCGACAGACGCGGCAGCGACAGGCTCGGCGCTGGACGAGGAGGAGAGGACGTCGGTCGGGACGAGGGCGCGCGACGGCTCGGCGCCTGGTGGTACGGCCGTGGGCACGGCGAAGCTCCTTGCAGGGGCTGGCAGCGGTGGTCGGGGGCCGGCGGGCCGATGGGGCGGCCGGCCGGCAGTCCGCGCCGGTGGGGCGACGCGCAAGGAAGAGAGGAAATGAACTACGAGGGGAGGAAGCGGAACTGACGAAGCGTCAGAACACCAGCGGGTCGGCCCAGCCGGACGCCAGCAGGCCGCAGAGCAGCAGCACCGCGGTGACGGCGACGGCCTCGGCGGGCCCGAAGCGCAGGTCGGACCGACGGTTGCCCTGGCGGTCGGACGGCCGGGCGAGGTCCGCGACGGTGGCGCCGTTGCCACCGCGGACCAGCGGCCAAAGTGCGCCGATCAGCGGAACGACCGTGTAGGTGGTGAGCGCGAGCAGTCCGGTGAGCGCCCAGAAGGGCTGCCAGCCATAGGAGTTGACGGCGCGGACGAGTCCGACCACGCCCGCGACGACCACGAGGCCGAGCCAGCCGACGCCGATCCGGGCGACGGTGCGGGCCAGCGCGGTGCCGCCGGAGACGGCGCCGGTGGGCACCCAGTCGGCGCTGCGTCGGCGCAGCGCGTGCGCGATGGCCACCACATGGCAGAGCCCGCCCAGGAGTTGGACCCGGGTGACCTCGAAGCGCCAGTGGGTGCGGGACATCGCGGGGAGCAGGACGAGCGCGACCCAGATCGGCGGCAGGAACGGCAGTACCTGCCAGGGGGCGATCTCGTCGGGGCGGAAGAACAGCATGATCAGGGCCGGCAGCGGCACCGCGAAGACGTTCACCGCGCTGGTGAGGTAGCCGAGGATGCCGTTCCAGAAGCAGAGCCGGGCCGAGCGGGGAAGCGGGCCGCGCCGGAAGTCGGGGTCCCCGACCAGGGCCAGCGAGCCGAGGCACCAGCGGTACTGCTGGCTGATGAAGGCGGGCAGGCCGGTGGGCGACATGCCCTTGGCGAGCAGCGCGGGCACGTACCGGGTGGTCCACCCGGCGCGGGCGAGCGAGAGGCCGGTGTAGAGGTCCTCGCTGTGGTCGATCTCGGCGAAGCCGCCGACGCGTTCGAGTGCGGCGCGCCGGTAGAGCGCGTTGGTGCCGCAGCAGACGGTGCCGTCCTGGGCGTCCCGGGAAGGCTGGATCCAGCGGTAGAAGATCTCCTGGGTGGCGCCGGCCGCGCGTTCGAGCCAGGACATCCCGGCGTCGGTGTCGAAGCACTGCGGGCTCTGCACGATGCCGATGTCCGGATCGTCGAGGTACGGCACCAGGTGCTGCAGGAAGTCCGGGCGCGGGCAGAAGTCCGCGTCGAGGACGGCGATGATGTCGCCGGTGCCCTCGACCAGGCCGTGGTTGAGGTTTCCGGCCTTCTTGAAGCGGCCCCGGTCGGGGCGGCTGCGGTACTCGAAGCCGTAGGACTCGGCGAGTTCGCGCACCTCGGGCCGGGCGGCGTCGTCGAGGACCAGGACGGTCAGCTCGCCGGGCCACCGGACGGCGGCGGTGTGCCGGTAGGCGTTGTCCAGGACGGCGAGCGGCTCACCGGCGGTGGGCAGCAGGAGGTCGACGCCCGGGTGCCGGACGGGGCGCCAGGCCCGGACCAGCAGGTCGTGCGAGTCGCGGGTGAAGCGGCGGGAGCGCTGTCCGTCGACGACGGAGAGCAGCCAGGTCGCGGCGTTGAGCACGGTGAGCACGAGGAACGGCCAGAGCAGTGGGCGGCTGAGCGCGAACAGGCCGAGCGTCGCGGTGGCTCCGGCGTAGGAGAGGGTGGCGCAGAGCAGCACCCAGCGGCGCTGCGGGCCGAAGTACCAGTAGAGCTCCTCGTCGTCGGGCGGACTGGGCAGACGCGACAGGTCGTCCTCGGCGCGCGGGTCGGGACGTGTACCGGGGGACGCCCCGGGACGGTCGGCGAGCCTGCTGCGACGACGGTTGTCGGGCCCGCCGTCGGGTATTCGGCGCAGTGAGTGCTGCGGTTCCCGGTCGGGCGCGGACACGGCGTTGCCATGGTGGACGGGCATGCGGAATGGCCCCCCTGAGCTGGGACGGAACGTGGCCTTTCGCCGGTCAGCCTCTCACGTTGGTCTGGACCAATCGATCATCGGGCCGCACCGTCGGGCATCGCCCCAGGTCAGGGAGTTGACATAACGTCAGATTCGTACACCACCTGACGCCGTGTCACCACTACTGGACGGTAATCTCCTTGGTCAGCTTCTCGAACCGCAGGTCGGGGCGGAGCGGGATGCCGAAGCGCTCGTCGCCGTACGGGAACGGCGAGTAGTCGCCGGTGCGCCGGAAGCCCCGGCGCTCGTACCAGGCGATCAGCTCCGAGCGCTGCTCGATCACCGTCATCTCCATCTCGGTCACCCCCCACTCCTCGGCGGCGTACCGCTCGGCCCGCGCGAGCACGGCCCGCCCGAGGCCGCCGCCCTGGCGGCCGGGGCGCACCGAGAACATGCCGAAGTAGGCGCGCGCGCCCCGCCGTTCCAGCTGGCAGCAGGCGAGCAGCTCGCCGTCCAGCTCCGCGAGCAGCACCACGCCGTCCGAGTGGTTGACGGCCGTGGTCACACCCTCGGTGTCGGTGCGCTGCCCGTCCAGCAGGTCGGCCTCGGTGGTCCAGCCGGCCCGGCTGGCGTCGCCGCGGTAGGCGGACTCGACCAGGTCCAGCAGGGCGGGCACATCGGCGGAGGTCGCGGCGCGGAAGGCGAGCCGGTCGGTACCGGCGGCCTCGGGGGCCGCGCCGGTGCTGCTCTCGGGCACGGGGTCCTCATCTCTGGCGGGCCCGGACCGTGCTGGCCCGGGCGGGGAGGCGGCGGCCGTTCGGCCGATCCCTCGCATCGTGCCACAGCCGCCCCCGCCCCCTACCTGCGCGTACGGACCGGCCCGGCCGCGCACCCCGGCCAACAACGACCAGCCCCCGGCCGGAACCCGTCCAGAACCCGGACACCCTCCCCCGGGCGGCACCGCCTCCGGCAGGATGAACAGGAGGACCACGAACCCTGCCCGGCACGCCCGGACCACCCACCCCGGAGGCCCCATGACGACCGTCGAGATCCCCGGCTCCAAGTCGGTCACCGCACGCGCACTGTTCCTGGCCGCCGCCGCCGAGGGCACCACCACCCTGCTCCGGCCGCTGCGCTCCGACGACACCGAGGGCTTCTCCGAGGGGCTGCGGGCGCTCGGTTACGCCCTCACCGCCGCACCGGACCGGTGGACCGTCGAGGGCCGCCCGCAGGGCCCCGCCCACGACGCCGACGTCTACTGCCGCGACGGCGCCACCACCGCGCGCTTCCTGCCCGTGCTCGCCGCCGCCGGCCGCGGCGAGTTCCGCTTCGACGCCTCCGCCCAGATGCGCCGCCGCCCGCTCGGCCCGCTGACCGAGGCGCTGCGCGCCCTCGGGGTCGACCTCCGGCACGAGGAGGCCGAGGGCCACCACCCGCTGCGGATCACCGCCGACGGCGTCCGCGGCGGCGAGATCACCCTCGACGCGGGCCTCTCCTCGCAGTACCTCACCGCGCTGCTGCTGCTCGGCCCGCTCACCGAGCAGGGCCTGCGGATCACCGTCACCGACCTGGTCTCCGAGCCGTACGTGGAGATCACCGTCGCCATGATGCGGTCCTTCGGCGCCACCGTGACCCGCACCGGCCGGGTCTACGAGGTCGCGCCCGGCGGCTACCGGGCCGCCGCCTACCCGGTCGAGCCGGACGCCTCGACGGCGAGCTACTTCTTCGCCGCCGCCGCGCTCACCGGCCGCCGGCTGACCGTCCCCGGGCTCGGCAAGGACGCGCTCCAGGGCGACCTGCGGTTCGTCGACGTGCTGGCCCGGATGGGCGCGCGGGTCGAGATCGGCAGCGACCGGACCACCGTCGAGGGCCCCGCCGGCGGCCGGCTCTCCGGCCTGACCGTCGACATGCGCGACATCTCCGACACCATGCCGACGCTCGCCGCCGTCGCCCCGTTCGCGGACGCGCCGGTGCGGATCGAGAACGTCGCCAACACCAGGGTCAAGGAGTGCGACCGCCTCGACGCCTGCGCGGAGAACCTCCGTCGGCTCGGCATCGACGTCGCCACCGGCCACGACTGGATCGAGATCCGCCCGGGCACCCCGCGCGGCACCGCCCTCGCCTCCCACGGCGACCACCGGATGGTGATGTCCTTCTCCGTCACCGGTCTGCGCACGCCCGGCATCACCTTCGACGACCCCGCCTGCGTGCGGAAGACCTTCCCCGAGTTCCACGAGGTGTTCGGGCGGCTCCGCGATGAGTGGGCGACCACCGGCTGACCGACCGACTGGCCGACTGGCCGACCGACCGACTGACCGACCCGCGACGGAACGCCCGGGCGGTGCCGGGGGCGGGGCAGCTGTGCCCGCCTCCGGCGCCGCTACCAGAACCGGGCGAGGGCGCTCTCCCGGAACGGTTGCGGGGAGACGCTCAGATCCCCCGAGAACGGCCGGTCCAGCACGATGACCAGCAGCAGGCTGAAGCCGATCAGGGTGGCCACCGTGCCGACGAACAGCAGCCGGAACCGGCGGTCGCGCACCCCGTACATCAGGGCCAGCGCGGTCATCACGACGGCGCCGCCGAAGATCAGGGCCTGGAGGAGCGCGGGGAGGCTCCCCCGGCTGTCGGCGATCCGGCTGCGCCGGAGGCCGGCCACCTCGTTGAGGCTGTCCAGGGCCTTGCCGTAGAAGGCCTGTTCGGACGCCGTCCCGGGCTCGTAGTCGACGAACACCCGGTACATCCCGTCCACCGCCCGGGTCGTCACCGCCGAGTCCCCGTGGCCCGCCCGCATCAGCGGCCACTGGTCCTCCACCACGGCGTGCACGTAGTCGCGCACCGCCGCGTGCACCGCCTCCCGGGTGGCGGGCGGGAAGGCCTCGGCGTCACGCACGATCTGCGAGACGGCGCTCGCCTCGGCGGCCACGATGTGCCCGGCGTCGTGCAGTTCGGTCCACAGGTTGACCACGACGAAGGCCAGGATGATGCCGTAGATCGCGCCGAACATGCCCAGCAGCACCCCGGCCATCTCGTTGTACTCGCCGTCGGCCAGGCCCGGGAACCGGCGCAGGGCCAGCACGCTGCCCGCCAGCGCCGCCAGCACGAACCCGCCGACCACCAGCGCGGCCAGCGGCACGGTCGGGACGTGGTTCAGCAGCCACAGATCCACACGCCTCCACTCCTCGCGGACCGGGCCCCCGACGGGCCTCCGCAGACATCATGAGCGGTGGCCCGGCACCCGCTCCGCATATCCGCCACCCCGGAGGGGCGTGGCGACCCGGCTGCCGGGGCCCGAGTACCGGGCCCCGGCAGCCGGGCGACCACGTGACACCCGGCGGTCAGTACGCCGGGCGCACCATGATCAGCGACTCCAGCCTGTCGGCGCTGTTCCACAGCAGCTGGATGCTGGTGCCGGTGGCCGGGACCTTGACGCTGTTGTACGGGTTCGCGGCGTCCCAGTAGACACCGGTGCGGTCGTTGAACTCCGCCACGCCCGGCAGGCTCGGCACGGTCACCGGGACGTCGGCGCGGGGCAGGGTGAGGCTGTCGGTCGCCTCGGAGCCGAAGGTGGAGTCGTAGCTCTGGACCCGGGTGTTCATCAGCCGGCCGTCCTTCCAGCGCAGCGGCGCGGGGTGGGCGTCGACGGGCAGCACCAGGCCGGAGCCGGGGTGGTCCCAGACGTTGTTGTCGCTCTGCGAGGCGTCCCAGAACCAGATCAGCAGGCCGTTCTGGTAGGGGAAGTGCTCGACCCGGCGCGGCCGTCGGACCGAGCCGAAGACGTACGGGCCGGTGCGCAGGGTGCTGTCGTAGGAGACGTACTGGCGGTTCTCGACCAGGTAGTACTGGCCGTTCTGCTGGGTGAAGGTGCCGGTGGTGCGGGTGAAGCCCCTGGCGTGCCAGCCGCCGTCGCCGTTCTCGGCGCCGTCGGCGAACAGCACGGTGCCGTCGGCGGTCGCGGACAGCTCGTCCAGGGTCAGGCCCTTGAGGTGGGTGCTGCCGTCGGTGGCGACCCGGAAGCGGACCTTCACCTGGCGGCCCGCGTAGGCGTCCAGCGGGTAGGCGAGGGTGCCCCAGGCGCCGCCGGAGGTGCCGGTGAGGGAGGGGGAGCCGCTGGGGTTGCGCGGGATCGGGGCACCGTCGAAGGTCCCGGCCAGCGCGGTCCACTCGCTGCCGCCGTCGGTGGAGACCTCGGCGTAGGCGTAGTCGAAGTCGCGCTCCAGCTCGTACCAGCCCTTGGCGGTCAGCGCGGCCGTGGTCCGGCCGGTCAGGTCGAGGTCGCGCACCAGGGTGGCGTTCTGGTTGTCGGCGCTGCCGCTCCACCACTCCTGGGTGCCCTCGGCCGGCGTGTTGACCACGGTGGTGACGCTCTTCTCGACCACCAGGGCCTGCGGCAGCGCGGTGTTGTACTCCACCGGGCCGGTGCGGTGCACGGAGACCTCGCCGGAGGTGGCCCGGTCGTAGCTGAGCCAGCCCAGTTGGAGCTTGCTCCAGGCGTCCAGGTCGGCGGGGCGGTCGCCGATCTCGTCCCGGCCCTCGCCGAGCCAGGAGCCGGAGTTCATCAGCGACCAGTAGCCGACCGAGTTGTCGATGCCGTGGCCGGTGGTGTCGTAGAGGTCGGGCAGGCCGAGGTCGTGGCCGTACTCGTGGGCGAACACGCCGAGGCCGCCGTTCTCGGCCTGCATGGTGTAGTCGCCGGCCCAGATGCCGGTGCTGCCGACGGGGGTTCCGCCGAGCTTGTTCCCGGCCGGTCCGGTCTTCCCGGAGCCCGAGCCGTAGACGTAACTGCGGTGCGCCCAGAGCGCGTCGGGCCCCTGGGCGCCTCCCCCGGCGGACTCGTCGACACCGGCGTGGACGATCTGGAAGTGGTCCAGGTAGCCGTCCGGCTCGTTGAACTCGCCGTCGCCGTCGAAGTCGTAGCGGTCCCACTGGTCGTACTCGGCGATCGCGGCGCGGATCTGCTCGTCCGTGCGGCCGTGGGCCTTCTGGTCGGCGACCCAGGCGTCGACGGCGTCGCGGATGAGGTCCTGGGCGTTGGAACAGACGTTGTCGCCACACCAGTTGGAGCCGTAGCGGGCCTCGTTCCACGGCACCTCCACCCAGTCGGTGACGGTGCCGTCGACGGAGTAGCGCCCGGAGGACTGCTTCTCGTAGTAGGTCTTCAGGGAGTCCCCGGTGGTGCCGAAGTAGAGGCCCTGGCAGTGGGCCCGGTCGTAGTCGGGCTGCCAGGCGGTGGAGTTGTCGACCGCCCGGTCGGGACGGTCGATGCTGTTGTGCAACGGCCCCGGGGTGCCGCCGTAACTTGGGCTTTCCGTCGTGCGTGGTGGTGGTGTCGACCTGGTCGCCGAACTCGACCAGGACGGTGAAGATCCGGTCGGTCCGCTGCCCGGCGAGTTCGACGTACTGGCCGTCGCCGAGCCTGACGGCGGTGCTGGTGCCGCGCTGCTCGACGGTGGCGGTCCCGTTGACGAGCTGTTCGGTGGCGGTCTTCCGGGCGGCGTCGGCCTTCCCGGTGAGGGGTCCGGGCAGGTTGTGCTCGACCGCGCGGGCCACCTGGGCCTCGGCGGGGTCGAGCGTGGCGCCGGGGTCGTCGGCGGCCGAGGCGCTGGGCGGCAGCAGCATCATGCCTATGGAGGCGGCGATCGCGGCGGCGGTGGCCGCGGCGAGGGTGCGGGATCTTCACGAGCGGTGGTCGTCCTTCGTCCGGTGGCGGGCGGCTGTGCCCCCCGGGGGGGCGGTGACCGCCGAAGCTTCGGCTCCGGTGGGTTCAGGGGGTCGTGGCCGGGGCGGGTGCCGGGCCCAGGACGCAGGCCAGCGCCCGGCGCCGCTCGCGGGTGTCGTAGCGGCGGCACCGGAGCACAGCGTGGGACGGGCCACCGGCGGTGTCAGCGGCCGGGGGCCCGTGGGAGCTGCACCAGCGGGCCTCCCACCTTGGTAAGCGCTATCCAGCCCGGCCGGCCACTTCCCGCCGGTCCGCCCCCGTCAGCCCGCCACCGGCCCCGTGCTGCCGCGCACCACCAGGGCCACACCCAGCGGCGCCTGCCGGGCCGGCGAGGCGCCGTCCGCGATCAGCTGGACGGCCCGCTCCCCCGCCTCCTCCAGCGGCAGGCGGACGGTGGTCAGCGACGGCCGCAGGTCCACCGCGAACGGGACGTCGTCGAAGCCGACCACCGAGACCTCCTCCGGGACGCGCCGCCCCAGGTCGTCCTGCACGGCGGCCAGGACCCCCGCCGCCATCACGTCGTTCAGGGCCAGCACCGCCGTGACCCCCGGCTCGGCGGCGAACAGCCCGAGCGCCGCCTCCCGGCCGCCCGAGCGGGTGAAGTCCGCGAACACGACCCTGCGGTCCGGGAGTTCACCGCCCAGCCGGGACCACGCCGCCCTGATCCCGGCGAGCCGCCGCTGCACCGTCACCAGGCCCTCCGGCCCGGCGACCACGCCGATCCGGCGGTGTCCGAGCTGCCAGAGTTCGGTGGCCGCGCGCTCGGCCCCGCCGGTGTGGTCCAGCGGGACGTACGGCTCGACGCCCCGTTCGCCGATGCAGGACACCCGGCCGCCGTCGGCCCGGAAGGCGTCCAGTTCGGCGGCCAGGCGCGCGGTGAGGTCCGGGTCGGCGACGCCGCTGCCGGCCAGCAGCACCGCCCGCGCCCGCTGGGCGCGCAGACTCCGCACGTACTCGATCTCCAGCTCCGGGTCACCGAAGGTGGCGGCGATCATGACCATCAGCCGGTGCCGCTTGGCGGCCCGCATCGCGCCCGCGGCGATCGCCGCGAAGTACGGGTCGGCGATGTCGTGCACCACCAGGCCGACGACCGAGGTCGAGGAGCGGGCCAGCGCCTGCGCGGGCGCGTTGGAGACGTAACCGAGGTCCCGGGCCGCGTCCTCCACCTTGCGGCGCAGCTCCTCCCCCACGGTGCGGGTGCCCCCGTGGAGCACCCGCGAGGCCGTGGCGATCGACACCCCGGCATGCTCCGCGACGCGTTGCAGCGTCACGGCGCCGGTGGAACGGGTGGCACGGGTGGTTGACCTCGGGTTCGGCATGCTCGTAACGTACCCGGCGGAAAGCGCTTACCAAGAATCCGCGCGCACCTCCCGCGCAACTACCCCGGAAAGAAGGTCCGCCATGTCCCGCAGGGTGATCGGCATCGTCATGAACGGTGTCACCGGTCGAATGGGCTACCGCCAGCACCTCGTCCGCTCCATCCTCGCCATCCGCGAGCAGGGCGGACTGCCGCTCGGCGACGGCGAGGTGCTGTGGCCGGAACCGATCCTGGTCGGCCGCAGCGCCCACAAGCTCAAGGAGATCGCCGACCGGCACGGCCTGACCCACTGGACCACCGACCTGGACGAGGCCCTCGCCCACCCGCTGGCCGAGATCTACTTCGACGCCCAGCTCACCCAGGTCCGCGAGCAGTCCATCCGCCGGGCCGTCGCCGCCGGCAAGCACATCTACACCGAGAAGCCCACCGCCGAGTCCCTGGACGCCGCGCTGGAGCTGGCCCGCCTGGCCCGCGACGCCGGGGTCCGCAACGGCGCCGTCCAGGACAAGCTGTTCCTCCCCGGCCTGCTCAAGCTCAAGCGCCTGGTCGACAGCGGCTTCTTCGGCCGGATCCTGTCCGTGCGCGGCGAGTTCGGCTACTGGGTCTTCGAGGGCGACTGGCAGGAGGCCCAGCGGCCGTCCTGGAACTACCGCGCCGAGGACGGCGGCGGCATGGTCCTCGACATGTTCCCGCACTGGCGCTACGTGCTGGACGGCATCGTCGCCCCGGTCCGCTCCGTCTACGCCCACACCACCACCCACATCCCCGCCCGGGTCGACGAGCAGGGCCGCCCCTACCGGGCCACCGCCGACGACGCCGCGTACGGCATCTTCGAGCTGGAGGGCGGCATCACCGCCCAGATCAACTCCTCCTGGGCGGTCCGCGTCGACCGCGACGAACTGGTCGAGTTCCAGGTCGACGGCACCGAGGGCAGCGCCGTCGCCGGGCTGCGCGAGTGCCGCTTCCAGCACCGGGCCGCCACCCCCAAGCCGGTCTGGAACCCCGACCTGGCCGCCACCGAGTCCTTCCGCGAGCAGTGGCAGCGGGTGCCGGACAACGCCGAGTTCGACAACGGCTTCAAGGTGCAGTGGGAGCTGTTCCTGCGGCACGTGGTGACCGGCTCCGAGTACCGGTGGGACCTCCTGGAGGGCGCCAAGGGCGTCCAGCTCGCCGAACTCGGCCTGCGCTCCGCCCGCGAGGGCCGCCGCCTGGACGTGCCCGACCTCGCGCTCTGACCCCCGCCTCCTGCTCCCGCCCCCGCCCTGGTTCCTCCCGCTCCCGCCCGCACCCCGACCCGATTGCTGACACCATGACCGAGATCGACCTGCCCGGCCACGGCCGCCACCGGATGTCCGAGCCGCCCCGCCTCCCGTCCGCCACCGAGCCGCCGACCGGCCGCGTCGTGTACGCCGCCGCCCATGTCGTCGCCGACCCGCTCGGCGACAACGCCCCCGGCGCACCCGCGGCCGTCGACTGGGACACCACCCTCGCCTTCCGCCGCCACCTGTGGTCCCTCGGTCTCGGCGTCGCCGACGCCATGGACACCGCCCAGCGCGGCATGGGCCTCGACTGGCCCACCACCCGCGAACTGATCACCCGCTCCGGCGCCGAGGCCCGCGCCGCCGGCGGACTCCTCGCCTGCGGCGCCGGCACCGACCAGCTCGCCCCCGGCACCCACACCCTCCCCACCGTCACCGCCGCCTACGAGGAGCAGCTCGACGTCGTGGAGGCCGCCGGCGCCCGGCCGATCCTGATGGCCAGCCGCGCCCTGGCCGCCGCCGCCCGCGGTCCCGAGGACTACCTGAGCGTCTACGGCCGGATCATCGGCCGGGCCGAGCAGCCGGTGATCCTGCACTGGCTGGGCGAGATGTTCGACCCGGCCCTGGCCGGCTACTGGGGCTCCACCGACCTCGACGCCGCCACCGCCACCGTCCTGGAGCTCATCGAGGAGCACGCCGACCGCATCGACGGCATCAAGGTCTCCCTGCTCGACGCCGACCGCGAGGTCGCGCTGCGCCGCGCGCTGCCCGCCGGGGTCCGCCTCTACACCGGTGACGACTTCCACTACCCGGAGCTGATCCGCGGCGACGAACACGGCCACAGCGACGCGCTGCTGGGCGTCTTCGACCCGATCGCCCCGGTCGCCGCCGCCGCGCTGCACGCCCTGGACGCCGGGGACCTCGACCGCTACGAGGCGCTGTTCGCGCCGACCCTGCCGCTGGCCCGGCACCTGTTCGCCGCCCCGACCTTCCACTACAAGACCGGGATCGTCCTGCTCGCCTGGCTGGCCGGGCACCAGGACCACTTCACCATGGTCGGCGGCGCGCAGAGCGGCCGCTCCGTCCCCCACCTGGTCGAGCTGTTCCGCCTCGCCGACGCCGCCGGGATCCTGCCCGACCCCGACCTCGCGGCCGACCGGATGCGGCGCTACCTCGCCGTGGCGGCGCCGCTCGGCTGAGCCGGGGCCGCGTCCCCGGCCCAGGGCCCCGCGTCCCTCGGTGGCCGTCCGCTCGGTGGCCGTCCCTCCCCCCGGGGCGGCCACCGGTCTCCCCTCACCTCCCCGAAAGGAGCCCGGCACCGTGACCGGACTCTCCCGTCTGTCGCTCAACCAGATCACCACCAAGCGCTGGAGCCTGCCCGAAGCCGTCCAGGGCTGCGTGGACGCCGGGATCCCCGCCATCGGCCTGTGGCGGGACAAGGTCGCCGAGACCGGCCTCGCCCGCTCCGCCAAGCTCTGCCGGGACGCCGGGCTGGCCGTCAGCAGCCTCTGCCGGGGCGGCTTCCTCACCGCCGCCGGGCCGGAGGAGCGGCGGGCCGCGCTCGCCGACAACCTCCGCGCCATCGAGGAGGCCGCCGAACTCGGCACCGACACCCTGGTGATGGTCGTCGGCGGCCTGCCCGACGGGAGCCGCGACCTGCCCGGCGCCCGCCGCGCCGTCGCCGACATGATCGCCGAACTCGCCCCGCACGCCGGGGACTTCCGCGTCCGGTTGGCCCTGGAGCCGCTGCACCCGATGTTCTGCGCCGACCGCGCCGTCGTCTCCACCCTCGGCCAGGCCCTCGACCTCGCCGCCCCCCACCCCGCCGCCCAGGTCGGCGTGGTGGTCGACAGCTACCACGTCTGGTGGGACCCGCAGCTCCCCGAACAGATCGCCCGCGCCGGCCGGGAGGGCCGCATCGCCTCCTACCAGGTCTGCGACTGGACCCTGCCGCTCCCGGCCGACGCCCTGCTCGGACGCGGCCACGTCGGCGACGGCCACATCGACTTCCGCACCCTCACCGACCAGGTCACCGCCGCCGGCTGGACCGGCTGGATCGAGGTCGAGATCTTCAACCAGCTGATCTGGGACACCCCCGGCGAGCAGACCCTGCGCACCCTCGCCGAACGCCACCTCACCCACGTGGCCCCGGCAGCATGAGGATCGTCCTCGCCCCCGACTCCTTCAAGGGCACCGCCACCGCAGCCGAGGCCGCCCGGGCCCTCGCCGACGGCTGGCACTCCGTCCGCCCCCACGACGAGCTCGTCCTGCTGCCGATGGCCGACGGCGGCGAGGGCACCCTCGACGCCGTGGCCACCGCCCACCCCGGCGCGACCGTCCACGAAGTCCCCGGCTGCACCGGCCCCGACGGCCGTCCCGTCCCTGGCCGCCACCTGCTGCTCCCCGACGGCACCGCCCTGGTCGAACTCGCCGACGCCAGCGGACTCCCCCTGCTCGAAGGCCGCCTCGCACCGCTCGCGGCCACCAGCCGCGGCACCGGCGAGGCGATCGCCGCCGCCCTGGACGCGGGCGCCACCGCGCTGACCGTCGCCCTCGGCGGCTCCGCCTCCACCGACGGCGGCGCCGGGCTGCTCTCCGCCCTCGGCCTGCGCGTCCTCGGCCACTCGGGAGCCCTGCTCCCCGACGGCGGCGGCGCCCTCGCCACCGCCGGGCAGATCGACACCCGCCGGCTGCGCCCCGCCCCGCCCGGCGGCGTCCGACTGCTCACCGACGTCACCAACCCGCTCCACGGACCCGACGGCGCGGCCGCCGTCTACGGCCCGCAGAAGGGCGCCGGCCCCTCCGAGATCGCCCTGCTGGAACACGGCCTGCGCCGCTACGCCGAGTTGCTCGGCGGCGACCCCGAAGAGCCCGGCGCCGGAGCGGCCGGCGGCACCGCCTACGGCCTCGCCACCGCCTGGAACGCCCGGATCACCCCGGGCGCGGCCGCCGTCGCCGACCTGCTCGGCCTGGACGCCGCCCTCGCCGGGGCCGACCTCGTGATCACCGGCGAGGGCCGCTTCGACGCCACCAGCCTGCTCGGCAAGGCCGTCGGCGAGGTCATCGACCGGGCGCACCGCGCTGCCGTACCGGTACCGCTCCGCGTCGTCGCCGGCGACTCCACCGACGGACGGGCGCTCACCCTGCTGTCCCTGTCCGGCGACAGCCACGACGCCCAACGGCGGGCCGCCCACTGGCTCAAGCTCGCCGGAGCACACCTGGCCCGCTCGGCCGGAGCGCCGGCGCACTGACGCGCTGACCCGCTGACCCGCCGACCCGCTGCCGCACCCGACCGAGGGGGCGCCGGTGAGGACGTCGACGTCAGCCTGCCGGGAGCGGCTCAGCCGTGCGGGTGTCGGTGGCGGCCGGTTCCGCTGCAGGTCGTAACTTTCCGGACCGTCGTTCTTTGATCCGGACAGCAGTGATTGCAACCGGTTCAGGGCGTGTGCACCACCTTCAGCCGGCGCGCGTACGACCGCCACCGGGTCGACCAGTGCTTCGAATTCATCTTGAGAGGAATGCGGAAATGTTCAAGAACACCTTTGCCGCCGCCGCCGGCCTGGCCGCCGCTGCCATTGCGATGTCCGCCGGGTCGGCCTTCGCCATCGCCGACTCGGACGGTGCTGCCGTCTCGTCCCAGGGCAACGGCGGTACCAACCAGACCGGCACCCACGGCGACCACAGCGCCAACTTCCACACCCTCGACAACCCGAACATCTGCCTCCCGGAGGTCCACAACATCGCGGTCGGCGCCGTCATCGGCGTGGCTGTCCCGATCGAGGTCCCGGTCCTCAACAAGACCCCGAAGCAGATCTGCAACGTCGGCCACAACACCCAGTCCTCCGGTGACGGCGGTGTCTCGCACCTGATCGGCTGATCCAGCAGCGCCCCTGGGCCCCGGTGACACGTCCCGGGGGCCGGGTACCGCGCGGGACCGACGCCCGGCCGGGGCTTCCCGGCCGGGCGTTCGGCATGTCCGGGGAGCCGCAGGGGACTTGCGGGTCGCACGAAGAGTGGGCGACCAATGGCCGACCGTCGCGCGAAGCCCGGGCGGCGCGGGAGTGCGTCGGCCCGAGTTCCCGCGCGGCCCACCGTCCGGCTCCGGGGCCGACTCCCCTGGTGGGCACCGGTCCTGCGGGTACGAGGCGTCCGGGTGGTCGGAACCATTCCCCTGTGACCCCCGGTCAGAATGTGGCCACCGATACCTGGCGGGCTGGCACGTACATGGCTAGCCTGCTGCGGCCGGACTCCGTCACCGGCCGTCCCGGCAGTCCGCGCCCCACCCCACGGGACGTCAGCACCGGACCAGAGGAGTGTCATGCCCAGCACTTCCCGCTCCGCCAGCTCTGCCAGCCCCTCCGGCACCACCGACCTCCGCAAGCCCCGGCAGCGCCGGTTCGGCGCGTTCGCCGCCGTCGCCACCGCCGTCGCCCTGGCCGTCGGCATCGCCGCCCCCGCACACGCGGCCGGCGGCCACCTGCCGCCGATCCACCCCGACCTCGACTTCGCCGGCTCCACCGTGGCCGCCCACGAGGGCCGCGACGGCACCGCCCCGGTCGCCGCCCTCGCCGTCACCCAGACGCCCGGGCTCGACGTCGCCAGCTACCAGGGCAACGTCAACTGGTCCTCGGTACGCGCCAACGGCGCCCGCTTCGCCTACGTCAAGGCCACCGAGGGCACCACCTACACCAACCCGTACTTCGCCCAGCAGTACAACGGCTCGTACAACGCCGGCCTGATCCGCGGCGCCTACCACTTCGCCCTGCCGGACCGCTCCTCCGGCACCGCCCAGGCCAACTGGTTCGTCGACCACGGCGGCGGCTGGTCCCGCGACGGCAAGACCCTCCCGCCGGCCCTCGACATCGAGTACAACCCGTACGGTGCCACCTGCTACGGCCTCAGCCAGAGCGCCATGGTGAGCTGGATCCGCGCCTTCAGCAACACCGTCCACACCCGCACCGGCCGCTACCCCACCATCTACACCACCACCAACTGGTGGACCAGTTGCACCGGCAACAACGCCTCCTTCGGCGCCACCAACCCCCTCTGGGTCGCCCGTTACGCCTCCGCCGTCGGCACCCTCCCGGCCGGCTGGAGCTACCAGACCATCTGGCAGCACGCCGACTCCGGCACCTTCCCCGGCGACCAGAACCTCTTCAACGGCGCCTTCGACCGCGTCCAGGCCCTCGCCAACGGCTGAGCCCCGCCCCGCCGTTGCCCGCCCCGCCGCCCGGACCCGTCCGGGTGGCGGGGCGGAGGTCAGGGGGCGGCGGTGAGGGAGTCGAGGAGGATGCGCCAGGCGGCCGTGTAGGCGGTCGGGTCCTCGGGGGTCCCGTCCGGGGGGCCGAAGGCGACGTGCGGGGCGCCGTGGAGGACGGCGAGCAGGAGTTGGGCCACCAGTTCGGGCGGGCGGGGTGCCATGCTGCCCTCGCCCTGGGCGCGGCGGATCAGGGTGACCAGGCCGCGTTGCACGTCCGAGAAGATGTCGGGCGCCGGACCGGCCGGGTCCGGGACGTCCGGGACGTCGGTGGCCAGGCGGAGCGCCGCGCGCAGGCGGACGTCCTCCTTCAGCCGCTGCGCGAGGTCCAGGACGAGTGCCTCCAGGACGTCGGCGGCCCCGGCGCCGGGGACATCGCGGGTCAGCCGCATCTCCTCCCAGACCTGCCGGGACTGCGAGATCAGGGCGCCCGCCAGCGCGCGCTTGGAGTCGAAATGCCCGTACAGCGCGCCCTTGGTCATGCCGGTGCGCTGCGCCACCGCGTTGAGGGTGGCACGGCTGTAGCCCTGGGTGGAGAACTCCTCGGCCGCGGCGTCGAGCACCTTCTCCCGCGTGCGCCGGGCCCGCTGCTGCTTCATCATGCGGTCCTCCTCGGGGTCCGGAGAACATTCCGTGGCGCAGGAATGTTCTCGGGGCGGCACGGTCACCGCCCGGTTCCGTTCAGGTCCGACCGGGAACATTCATCGGTGCTTCCTCCCCCGAGGTCGCGAACTCCCGGGCGGTACCGCTACATTGCGGTGCCCGCACGGGCGTCACAGCTCAGGAACCTACCTTCCGGAAGGATTGGCGTCGAGGCGGGTTCCCGCCGCCCTGTCCAAATCGCCGTGGTCGAGAACGAGTTGACCGACCGCACCGGAACCACCACACCGAACTCCGCCCCCACCGCCGAGGAGCCGACCGTGCCCGAGCCCGATTCCGGGAGCAGATCCGGGAGCAGATCCGGGAGCAGATCCGGGACCAGAGCAGAGAGCCGAGCAGCGACCGGAGCAGAGAGCAGAACAGCGAGCAGAGCAGAGACCGTAGCCGAACCGCCCGGCCCGTTCCGGGTCCGGCCGATCGCCACCCGGCGCGGTCCCGACCCCAAGCAGGACCGCGCCGCCCGCACCAGGCTGCTGGTCCTCACCGCGGCCGCCGAACTGTTCACGGCCCGGGGCTTCCGCCACACCTCGGTGCAGGAGGTCGCCGACCGGGTGGGGATGACCAAGGGCGCGGTCTACTTCCACTACCCGACCAAGGAGGCGCTGGCCGTCGCCGTGGTCGAACACCACTACGCCCGATGGCCGTTGCTGCTGGCCGGGGTCACGGCCGAGGGGCACGGGCCGCTGGAGACCGCGGAACGCCTGCTGGCGGGCGCGGCACTCGCCTTCCGGGAGGACGTCGTGGTCCAGGCGGGCACCCGGCTGCAGGTCGAACGCCCGCAGATCGATGCCGAGTTGCCGACACCGTACGTGGACTGGACCGAGCTGCTGGCCGAGCTGCTGGCCCGCGCCGAGGCGCTGGGCGAACTGCGGGCGGGGGTCCGGCCCCGGGCCGCCGCCCGGTCGCTGGTGGCCGCCTTCTTCGGCGCCCAGCACATCTCGGACGTCCTGAGCGAACGGGCGGACATCGTCGAACGCTGGGCGGAGACCTCGGAGTTACTGTTCCGGGCGATCCGCGCGGAGTGACGCGAGCGGACGGCGGGCAGGCGCCGCGGCCGACCGCACGACCCGCGAGGCATCGACACCGGCCCAGGTGGTGCCCGCCGCGACCAGGGCGAGCACGGCCGCCGCGAGCGGGAACCAGCGCCCGCCGAACAACGCGACGGCCGCGCTGCCGACCGCCCCTCCCGCGGCCGTGCCCAGGTACAGGGCGCTGCTGTTGAGCGAGATCAGCAGCTGGGCGTTGCCCGGGTCGAGCGAGGCGAGCCGGTGCGGCAGCGCCACCGAGACCGCCCAGCCCGCCAGCGGGGTGACCACGGCGTAGGCGAGCGCTCCCGGCATCGAGCGCCCCGCCCAGGGCAGCGCGGCGAACGCGAGCGCCGCCACCGTGCTGCCGACCAGCAGCACCCTGCGGACGCCGACCCGGTCGACCAGGCGCCCGCCCAGCCAGCTGCCCGCGACCGAGGCGAGGCCGGAGACCAGCAGCACCAGGCTCAGCCGGTCCGCCCGTCCGCCGGTGGCCGGGGCGATCGCGGTGGCCAGGTAGATGTAGACGGTCTGGAACGCGAGGAAGAAGAGCAGCGTGGTGGAGGCGGCGCCGAGCACCCGCCGGTCGCGCAGCGGTGCCAGGCGGTCCCGCAGGCCGGGTGCGACGGCGGGTGCCGGCAGGTCGCGCAGCAGCAGGGCGAGCCCGGCCAGGGCGGCCGCGCCGAGGGCGGTGACCAGCCACATCGTGGGGCGCCAGTCGGTGCGCCCGATCCAGGTGCCGAGCGGGACGCCGAGCGCGGTGGCGACCGTCATGCCGCCGAGCACGGTGGCCAGGGCCCGGCCGCGCCGCTCGGGGGCGACCAGGGTGGTGGCCACCGCGTTGGCGGTCGGGGTGTAGAGCGCGGCGCCCGCGGCGGCCAGGACCCGGGTGGCGAGCAGGATCCCGTAGGAGGGGGCGAGCGCGCTGAGCGCGTTGGCGGCGGCGAACACGGCGAGCGCGGTGAGCAGCAGCCGTCGGCGCGGCCAGCGCGCGGTGAGCGCGGCGAGGGGTGGGGCGAGCAGCGCGTAACCGAGGGCGAAGACGGTCACCAGCTGGCCGGCGGCGGCGACCGTGACGCCGAGGTCCTCGGCGATCGGGCCGAGGATGCCGGCCATGACCATGGTGTCGGTACCGACGGCGAAGGTGCCGAGGGCGAGCAGGAGCAGGCGGACGGGCACGTGGTTCCCCCAGGAGCGGACGTCATCGGGCCTGATTGTTGGACGAACGGGCAACAGTTTGATGCTCGCCAAACAGTACGGATTGGTGGATGATTGTCAAACCGTCCCGTTCGCGTCGCACCCGCGCCGCCCGAGCCCCGAGGAGGCCGCCGGCCATGACCGACGAAGAGCGGCTGCCGCAGCCCGCCGCCACCGAGATCGACCTGGTCACCGTGCTGCACGCGCTCGGCGACCCGGTCCGGATGCGCCTGCTGACCAGCTACGCCGACGGCGCCGAGCACTCCTGCGACCCGCGCCACCTCGGCCTGGAGCACCTGCACAAGTCGACCGTCTCGCACCACATGCGGGTGCTGCGCGCGGCCGGCGTCACCAGCACCCGGGTCGCCGGCCGCAACCGCTACGTCTCGCTGCGCCGAGCGGACCTCGACGCGCGCTTCCCCGGCCTGCTCGACGCCCTGCTCACCGCGACCGGGGCCGCCACCACCACGGCCGCCACGGCCGCCACCGCCACCGGCTGAGCCCCGCACCGTCCCACCGCCCGTCCCGCCATGCCATCCCGCCCCCGTCCCGCCGCCCGTCCGGCCGCACCGGACCGGCGCCCGCACGACCCGCTGGGTAGCGTGGCCGGGACGGCGAGGGCGCGGACCAGCGGAAGGCCGGGCGGGTGCGATGATCGGTGAGGTCGGCGAAGAGGCCGGCGGCGGACTCGACCTGGACGGCCTGCGCCGGGTCTACGGCACGCCCGGTCACCGGCTCTTCTACACCCTCGTCTGCCGACGGGCCCGGCACTGGGGCTGGACCGAGCCCGGCCAGTCCAAGTGGCGCTGCTGGCGGGCGCAGCGGCAGCTGGAGGGGGTGCTCGGGCGCAAGCTCGCCCTGCCGCCCGGCTCCCGGGTGCTGGACGCCGGCTGCGGTTCGGGCGTCGTCGCCCGCCAGTTGGCGGCCCGCTTCGGCCTGCGGGTGACCGGCGTCGACCTGATGGACTTCCACGTCCGCGAGGCCCGCCGGCTGAGCGCCCGGGCCGCGCTGGAGGACCGCACCGCCTTCTCCTGGGGCGACTTCCACGACCTGGACCTGCCCGCCGGCAGCTTCGACGGCGCCTACTCGATGGAGACGCTCTGCCACGCCCACGACCCGGCGCGCGCCCTCGCGGAGTTCCACCGGCTGCTGCGGCCGGGCGGGCGGCTGGTCCTACTGGGGCCCGCCGCCGTCCCGCGCACGGAGATGCCCGGCACCCAGCAGGCGCTGCTGGACCCGTACCTGGACGCGATGGTGCTGCCCGGCGCCCGCCGCTACACCACCCGCACCCTCGGCGGGCTGGTCACCGGGGCGGGCTTCCGGCTGGAGGAGGAGCTCGACGCGACGCCCTACTACCTGCCCACCACCGAGGCGCTGTACGGGTACTTCCGGCTGCCCTACGCCGTGCTGCGGCGCCTCGGCGCGACCGAGCACTGGCTGGGACTGCGCTCCACGGTGGAGATGTACGAACTGCGCCACCACGTCGCGTGGATGGTGCACACCGCCGTCAAGGACGGCTGACCGGAGCCGAGTTGGACGCGGACCCGGCCGTCAGCGCCCGGCGCCCAGCATCCGGAGCACCAGATCGCCGTAGCGGCGGCCGAGTTCCTCGGGCGTCTCGCTGCTGCGGTCGGTGTACCAGCGGGACACGTCGATCCCGAGCGAGGTGACCGCGCGGGCGGCGGTGCGCACCTCGGCGACCTCGAACAGCCCGTCCGCGCGCCCCGCCTCGATCAGCGCGGTGACCTCGCGCTCGATGTCCAGCCGCAGTGCCGCGACCGCCGCGTAGTCGTCCTCCGGGAGCGCGTGCAGCTCGTAGTTGACCACCCGGCCGACCGTCCGCGCCCGGGCGTGCCAGGCGGTGAAGTCCTCGACCAGGCGCCGCATCCGGGCCACCGGGTCGCCCTCGCCGGCCGCCGCCGCCCGCACCAGGGCGAGCGCCGCGGCGTGACCGGCCCGGCTGATCTCGGCCAGCAGGGCCGCCTTGGAGGGGTAGTGGATGTAGAGCGCGGCCGGGCTCATCCCGGCGCCGGTGGCGATGTCCCGGGTGGTGGTGGCGTGGAAGCCGCGCTCGGCGAAGGACTCGACGGCGGCCCGGAGCAGCCGGTACGCCGCCTCCGGGCGGGTGTCGGCGCCGCCGGGCAGGGTGGGCCACAGCTCGGCGATGGGCGTGCTGGTCATGGCGCCATCCTCGCAGATCGGTCGTCCGGGCGGTCGTACGGGAATTCGCCCGGGGCCGGGCCGGCGGAGGGCGGGAGACGCACCCCGACACCCGCCCGGACGCGACCCCAGGGGCTGTTGACAGGGTGTCGCACCGACAGCATGCTGAGCAAGCGCTTAGTCAGCAGCCGCTCCACCGGCCGCCGAGCCGTCGAGCCGTCGAGACCCGGTCGGCAGGTCGGCCGGCCGCCGTCCACGCCGAGAGGATCCCCGTGGTGCACTCCTTCAAGGGCCGGGTGGCCGTCGTCACCGGATCGAGCCGGGGCATCGGCCTCGGCATCGCACGCGAGCTGGTCGCCCGCGGGGCCAGGGTCTGCCTGACCGCTCGCAACCCGGAGCCGCTCGCCGAGGCGGTCCAAGACCTCGGCGGACCCGAGGTCGCCATCGCCGTCGCCGGCCGCGCCGACGACCACGCGCACCAGGAGGAGGCCGTCGCCCGCACCCTGGAGGCCTTCGGGCGGCTCGACCACCTGGTCAACAACACCGGCATCAACCCGGTGTACGGCCCGGTGCTCACCGTCGACGAGGCCGCCGCCGCCAAGATCCTCGCCGTCAACGTGCTCGCCCCGCTCGCCTGGACCCGCCGGGCACACGCCGCCTGGATGGGCGAGCACGGCGGCTCGGTGGTCAACGTCGCCTCGGTGGCCGGGCTCCGCTCCTCGCTCGGCATCGGCATGTACGGGGTGTCCAAGGCCGCGCTGATCCGGCTCACCACCGAACTGGCCGCCGAGCTGGGCCCCCAGGGCATCCGGGTCAACGCGGTCGCCCCCGCCGTCGTCAGGACCAGGTTCGCCGAGGCCCTGTACGAGGGCCGCGAGGAGCAGGTCGCCGCCGCCTACCCGCTCGGCCGGCTCGGGATGCCCGAGGACGTCGCGGGCGCGGTCGCCTTCCTGCTCTCCCCCGACGCGGCCTGGATCACCGGCCAGACCGTGGTGGTGGACGGTGGCGTGACCCTCGGCGGCGGGCTGTGAGCACCCCGACCGGCGGCCCCGCAGAAACCTCCTCCGACACCCCCGCCGAGGACGCCCCGACCGCCCCGCCGTTCGCCGGCCAGGGCGTCGTCGTCACCGGCGCCGGCCGGGGCATCGGCGCCGCCGTGGCCCGCGCCTTCGCGGCCGCCGGCGCCCAGGTGGTGGTGAACGACCTGGACGGCGCCGCCGCCCGCGCGGTCGCCGCCGACTGCGGCGGCTCCGCCGTCCCCGGCGACGCCGCCTCCGCCGAGGGGCTGGCCGCCCTGGTCCACTCCGCCAGGGGAGCGCTCGCCCGGCACAGCGCCGAACTCGACATCTGGTGCGCCAACGCGGGCGTCGCCCCGGTCGGCGGCGCGGACGCCGCGCCCGAGGCCTGGAGCGCCGCCTGGGAGGTCAACGTCCTCGCCCACGTCCGCGCCGCCGAACTGCTGCTCCCCCACTGGCTGGAGCGCGGCAGCGGCCGGTTCGTCGCCACCGTCTCGGCGGCCGGGCTGCTCACCATGCTCGGCTCGGCCCCCTACGCGGTCACCAAGCACGGCGCGCTCGCCTTCGCCGAGTGGCTCGCCGCCACCTACCGGCACCGCGGGCTGCGGGTGCACGCGCTCTGCCCGCAGGGCGTGCGCACCGCGATGCTGGCGAGCACCGGCGCGGTCGGCGAGGCGCTGCTCGCACCCACCGCGCTGGAGCCGGCCGAGGTCGCGACGGCCCTGCTGGACGCCCTGGCGGCGGACCGCTTCCTGGTCCTGCCGCACGCCGAGGTCGCCGACTACTACACCGCCCGCGCCGGGGAACCGGACCGCTGGCTGGCCGGGATGAACCGCCTCCAGCGGCAGCTGGAGCAGGAGGGGGCGCTGTGAGGGCGTGGCAGGTGCCGGAGCCGGGCGAGCCGCGCACGGTGCTGCGGCTGGTCGGGGACGCGCCGCGGCCGGTGCCCGGCCCGGGACAGCTGCTGGTCCGGGTCCGGGCGGCGGCCGTCAACTTCCCGGACGCGCTGCTGGTCCGGGGCCAGTACCAGGTGCGGCCGCCGCTGCCGTTCACCCCCGGGGTGGAGCTGTGCGGCGAGGTGGTCGACCACGGGCCCGCCCCGGCGGAGCCGAAGGACCTCCCGGACGGGCGGTGGCGGCCCGGTGACCGGGTGATCGGCACCCCCGTCCTCCCGCACGGCGCGTTCGCCGACTACGCGCTGCTGGATGCGGCCGCGACCTTCCGCGCCCCCGACTGCCTGGACGACGCGGAGGCGGCCGCCCTGCACATCGGCCACCAGACCGCCTGGTTCGCCCTGCACCGCCGTGCCGCGCTGCGCCCCGGCGAGACCCTGCTGGTGCACGCGGCGGCCGGCGGGGTCGGCAGCGCCGCCGTCCAGCTCGGCCGGGCGGCCGGCGCCCGGGTGATCGCCGTGGTCGGCGGCGCCGCCAAGGCGGCCGCCGCCCGCGCACTGGGCGCCGATCTGGTGGTCGACCGCACCGCCGAGGACTTCGTCACCGCCGTCCGGACCGCCACCGGCGGCCGGGGCGCCGACGTGGTCTTCGACCCGGTCGGCGGCGCGGCCTTCACCGGCTCCACCCGCTGCGTCGCCTTCGAGGGCCGGATCGTGGTCGTCGGCTTCGCCGGCGGCGAGATCCCGGCCCCCGCGCTCAACCACGCCCTGGTGAAGAACTACACGATCCTCGGTCTGCACTGGGGCCTCTACCAGACCCGCGACCCGGAGGCCGTGCGCGCCGTGCACCGGGAGCTGTGCGCACTCGCCGCCAAGGGCGCGGTGCGGCCGCTGGTGACCGGCCGACTCCCGTTCGAGGCAGTGCCCGACGCCGTCCAGCGGGTCGCCGACGGGACCACCACCGGGCGACTGGTGGTGCTGCCCTGAACGGGCGGGGCCGCGGCTGACGGTCCCGAGCCGTCACCATGCCGCGTCGGGGTCTGCGGCGATCGGAACGACCCCATGTGATGACCCGATTCGTATGATCGGGCGCCATCGACGAGCAGCACTCCTGGGCGCAGCGTAATGATTCGTGTGCGGAGGGCAATCGGATCCTCCGCCACCCCAAGGAGTTTCGATGAACCGTTTCACCAAGGCCTCGGTCACCGCCCTGGTCTGTGCCGCTGCCTGTACGGCCACCCTGGTCTCCACCGCGACCCCGTCCGTGGCTGCGACCGTCGACACCTGCGGCGGCGCCGTCAGCGACTACACGGGCCTCGAGAAGGCCGACACCGCCTTCACCGGTACCGCCACGGACGGCGCTACGAGCCGGCCGTTCAGCATCACGCCCCAGGCCCACAAGAGCGCACTGGTGAAGACGGAACTCGTCACCGGCACCAATGACACCTACGCGATCGCCAACTTCACGCTGGGCGTCAACAGCCTCGGCCGAGGAATCATCTACTTCGCGATGTTCGGCGGCACCGGCAACAGCACCGACATCGCCTGCGCAACCGGGACCCGCGTCACCAGGATCACCGGCCAGCTCCGGGTCTCCGACGCGGACAGGCCGCTGGAGTTCGACATCAGCCGCGCCTGACCGCCGCAGGGGGGAGCCCAGACACGTGCTGTGCCGGCGTCCCGCCGCCCGCCCGGGCAGCGGGACGCCGACGGGACCACCACCGGGCATCCGGTGGTGCTGCCCCGACGGCCGGCGTCGTCACCACGCGGCGTCGGTGCCGGCGGCGATCACCTCCAGGGCCGGGCGCGGGGCCCGGCCGAGCAGGGCGGCGAGGTCGCCGGGCTTGCCGGGGCCGGCCAGGAAGCCGTGGGCGATCGAGGAGAGGGTGCCCGCGACCATCGGCACCTGGAAGGACTCAGCGCCCGAGGCCGCGATCGCCGCCCGCGCCTGGGCGAGGGTGCCGGGGCGGTACTCGACCGGCCTGCCGGTGCTCCGGGTGAGCGCCGCGGCGACGTCGGCGGCGCCGACCGCCTCCTCACCGACCAGCTCGTAGACCCGGCCCGCGTGCTCGGCCGGGGCCGACGCGACCTTCGCCGCGATCTCGGCGAGGTCCTCCCGGGCAACCGCCGCCAGTCGGCCGTCGGCGAGCGGGGCGGTGATCACGCCGTCCGCGTCGGGCCGGGCGAGGAAGGCCAGCAGCTCCGCGTAGAGGCCGTTGCGCAGGATCGTCCAGCGCAGTGCGGTCGACTCGCGCAGCCGCCGCTCGGTCCAGCGGTGGGCGAGCGCGTAGGCGAGGTGGTCGCCGTCGCCGGAGAGGCTGGTGTAGACGACGTGCTCCACCCCGGCGCGCTCCGCCGCCTCGATCGCCGCCCGGTGGCGGGCGATCACCACGTCGTCCTCGCCGTAGCCGGCCGAGACGAGCAGCAGGGTCCGCACTCCGGTGAAGGCCTCGGCCAGCGTCTCCGGGCGGTCGAAGTCCACCTTCCGCACCGGCACTCCGGCCACCGGGGCGCGCTCCGGGGTCCGGCTGCCCGCGACCACGCCCTCCGCCCCGCCGGGCCGTGCGGCGAGGCGCTCCAGCACCAGCGAGCCGAGTCCGCCGTTGACACCCGTGACGAGAAGCATCGTTCCTCCTGAGAATCCGTCCGCCCTGCTCGGCGGCCCGGGCTCCATCCTCGATAACCTGGGCGTTCGACGTAAGGAGGCACTTCGATGTCAGTGGGGCACACCGAGGTAACCACCCCGGCCGCCGGAGCGCGTCCGGTGCTCTGGTGCGAGGACGGCGAGGACTGCGGCATCCGCGATCTGCTGAACCGCCTCGGCGACCGCTGGACCGTCCTGGTGGTGGTCGAACTCGCCAAGGGGGTACGGCGGTTCCGTGAGCTCCAGCGCGGCGTGCCGGGGATCTCGCAGCGCATGCTGACCCTGACCGTCCGCCGGCTGGAGCGCGACGGCCTGGTCTCGCGCACCGTCCACCCGACGATCCCGCCCCAGGTGGACTACGAGCTGACGCCGCTCGGACACAGCCTGACCCATCTGGTGCGCGCGATGGCGGACTGGTCCTACGACCACCACGACGCGATCGTCGACTCGCGGCAGAGCTGGGACGACGCCAATCCGGGGTCGGAGATCCGCTGACCCCGGCTTCCGCACTGCATCGAACACCCGACGCTGCGTCAGCGCTCGAACCGCATCTCCGGGAAGAGCGCCGAGGGCCCGTCCAGCAACCGGTCGTCGTGACCGCGCAGCCAGCGGTCGAGGAACGAGCCGACGTAGGCCCGGGTGGCGAGCACCGCCCGCTCCGGCCGGACGTCGCCGATGTCGGCGCGGACGACGTCCTCCGGCACGGCCCCCTGGCGGGCGAGCTGCGGCAGCAGCGACTGCGCGTCGGTGTACGAGCCGTGCCGGGAGCCGAGCAGGGTGACATCGGCCTTCCAGCCCCGGGTGTGCTGCCAGAACGCGGCCCAGCCGGGCTGGCCCTGGTAGCCGCCGGAGTCCTCGCTCTCGGTTCCCATCAGCAGGAACGGGCGGTCCAGGCCGTCCTCGGCGACGCTGCTCAGGTGCACCCCGGTGCCGTCCGGGCCGGGGAAGTGCAGTTGGCCGTCCAGGTTGACGCCCGCCTTGATCCGGGGATCGTCGTGCATGGTCTGGGCGGCCGTGAAGCCGCCGGCGGAGTGGCCGACCATGCCGATCCGGTCGAGGTCCAGCGAGCCCGCGAGCGCGGGCGGCAGCCGGCGGTCGGTGCGCAGCGCGGTCAGCTCGTCCAGTACGAAGCGGGTGTCGGCGACCCTGGTCGCCATCACCTTGCGGAGCAACGCGCCGATGTCCAGGCCGGGTTGGCCGGCCAGCGCGGGGAGGACGGAGGTGGTCAGCCGGCCGTCCGGGAAGGCCACCTCGGAGGCGTCGGAGGGGTGGTCGACGGTGACCACGACGTACCCGCGCGAGACGAGGTCCTCGACCAGTGCGGTGCCCCAGGTGCGGGGGTCGCCGAGCCCGGCCGAGTAGAGCACCACCGGGCGCGGCCGGGCGGCGGGCAGCGCCGGGGCGTCCTGTCCGGCGTGGGTGCGGACCCCGGACCAGTCGGTGCGGCCCGGGTCCGTCCGGTAGTTGAAGACGCCGGCGCCGTCCGGGCCGCCGAAGTGCCCGGCGGCGCGCGGCTCCATGTAGCGGGCCCGCCCGTCGGCCTGGACGGGCCGGGTGGCCGGGTACCAGATGCTGATCATCAGCTCGCGGTCCCGCCCCGGCTGCCAGGGGTCCTGGCGGCCGTGGTCGACCAGGCGCAGCGCGGTGGTGCCGATCGCGTACGGGCCGGTGGGCTGCGGCAGTCCGGCCCTGGCCAGGCGTTCGGCGACGGCCGGGGCGGCCCCGGCGGGGACGGCCGCCGCTCCGACGCCGCCCAGGACAGCCGTGGCCGCCAGCGCGACGGCGACGCCCGTCCGCAGACCCCGTCCGTGGACCCGTGCGACCCGCCCCTGCACCCGCTCGCGCATGCTCCCCAACTCCCCGTACCGTGCGGCCCGCCGTCCGTCGGCCGGCCCGTACGGCGACAGTACGGGCCGGGTCGGTGCGTGGACGTCATACCGCGGAGCCAACCCGCCGGGTCATACCCGGGTACTACCTGGTGGTGACCCGGGCGGGCGTACCGGAGGGACGGTGGCGGGTGGCGGGGCGGCAGCGGCGGGGCGTCAGCGGTAGCGGCGCAGCTCGCGCCGGGCGAGCGAGCGCTTGTGCACCTCGTCCGGGCCGTCGGCGATCCTGATCGTGCGGTTGAACGCCCAGAGGGCCGCGAGCGGGGTGTCCTGGCTGACGCCGGCCGCGCCGTGGGCCTGGACGGCCTTGTCCAGGATCCATTCGACGGTGCGCGGCGTGGCGATCTTGATGGCCTGGATCTCGGTGTGCGCGCCGCGGTTGCCGACGGTGTCCATCAGCCAGGCGGTCTTCAGCACCAGCAGCCTCAACTGCTCGATCCGCACCCGGGATTCGGCGATCCAGTCCTGGACGACGCCCTGGTCGGCGAGCGGTCCGCCGAAGGCGGTGCGGTCCAGGACGCGCCGACAGGTGAGTTCGAGCGCCCGCTCGGCGATGCCGATGGCGCGCATGCAGTGGTGGATCCGGCCGGGGCCGAGGCGGGCCTGCGCGATGGCGAAGCCGGCGCCCTCCTCGCCGAGCAGGTTCCCGGCCGGGACCCGGACGCCCTCGAAGGTGACCTCGGCGTGGCCGCCGTGGTCGGCGTCGTCGTAGCCGAAGACGGTCATCCCGCGCCGCACGGTCACACCGGGGGTGTCGCGCGGCACCAGGACCATGCTCTGCTGCCGGTGCGGCTCGGCGGCGGGGTCGGTCTTGCCCATCACGATCAGGAGGCGGCAGTCCGGGTTCATCGCGCCGCTGATGTACCACTTGCGGCCGTCGACCACGTACTCGTCGCCGTCGCGCACGATCCGGGTGGCGATGTTGGCGGCGTCGGAGGAGGCGACCTCGGGTTCGGTCATCGCGAAGGCGGACCGGATCCGGGCGTCCAGCAGCGGTTCCAGCCAGCGTTCACGCTGCTCGGCGGTGCCGAACCCGGCCAGCAGCTCCATGTTCCCGGTGTCGGGGGCGGCGCAGTTGAGGGCCGGCGGGGCGAGGTGCGGGCTGCGGCCGGTGATCTCGGCGAGCGGCGCGTACTGGAGGTTGGTGAGTCCGGCGCCGTGCTCGCCGGGCAGGAAGAGGTTCCACAGGCCCTGCTTGCGCGCCTCCACCCGCAGGTCGGCGACCACCGGCGGGATCTCCCAGCGCGGCCGGGCCGGGTCGGCGAGCTGGGCGGCCAGCACCGGTTCGGCCGGGTACACGTGCCGGTCCATGAACTCCTCCAGCCGTTCGCGGAGTTCGAGGGTGCGGCGGTCGTAGGAGAAGTCCATCGGTCAGTGTCCCTTCAGCGTGGTGAGGCCGTGCTCGATCAGGACGGGCGCCGCCGTGCCCGCCCGTTCGAAACCGGCGCCGAGGGTGCGGCCCTGGCGGAACCGGTAGTGGATGCCCTCGGCGACGACGGCGAGCTTGTAGGCGGCGAACGCCACGTACCAGTCCAGCTCGGCGGCGTCGCGTCCGGTGGACCGGGCGTAGCGGTCGACGAGTTCGGCGCTGCGCGGGAAGCCGGGCGCGGTGGCGGCGGCCGGGACGAGCCCGCCGCCGACACCGGCCAGTTCGGTGTACATCACCAGCAGTCCGACGTCGGTGAGCGGATCGCCGAGGGTGGACATCTCCCAGTCCAGGACGGCGCCGATGACGTCCCGCCCGGCGCGCTCCTGGAGCAGCACGTTGTCGAGCCGGTAGTCCCCGTGCACCAGCGCCGGGGCCGGGGAGGCCGGCCGCCGGGCGGTGAGCAGCTCGTGCAGCCGGTCGACGCCGGGCAGGTCACGGCTCCGCGATGCTTCCAACTGGGTCGACCAGCGCCGCAGTTGCCGCTCCAGGTAGCCGTCGGGGCGGCCGAAGCCGGCCAGCCCGACCGCCGCCGGGTCGATCCGGTGCAGGGTCGCGAGGGTGTCCACCAGGGCCTCGCCGACCGCCCGCACCCGGGCCTCCCCCAGCGCGCCGAAGGCCTCGGCGTCCCGGTGCACGACACCGGGCACGAAGGCCATCAGGTACCAGGGCGCGCCGAGCACCTCCGTGCCCGGATCCAGGTGGACCGTCTCCGGCACCGGCACCCCGGTGCCGCGCAGCGCCGTCATCACCCGGTACTCGCGGCCCATGTCGTGCGCGGTGGCGAGCACGTGCCCGAGCGGCGGCCGCCGCAGCACCCAGTCGTTGACGCCGTCGGTGAGCCGGTAGCTGAGGTTGGAGCGGCCGCCCTCGATCAGCCGCGCCCGCAGCGGACCGGCCACCGTCCCGGGCAGGGCGCGCTCCAGGTGGGCGCGCAATCGCTCCAGGTCCAGCCCCTGCGGGGGCTCCGAACGGGGCTCCGAACCGAGCCCCGAACCGGGCCCCGAACCGGGCTCCGGTGTGCTGTCCGAACGACCGTCCGGCGTGCTCTCCGGTGTGCTGTCCGACCTGCTCTCCGGCACGGGCACTCTCCCTTCGTCCGCCGACCGCGTCGTCGACGACCAAGCACTGACCAAGCGTCGGCCGAGCGCCGACCAAGCCCTGACTAAGCGCTTGCTCAGCATTCAGCCGACGGCGGTGCCGTGTCAATCCCGACGGGACGTCACAATGAGCGCCATGAGGTTGATCCACACCGTCGCCGGCGTGCTGCTCCTGCTGCTCACCATCGGCAGCATCCTGCGCACGCTCGTCGTCCCGCGCGGCCTGTACAGCTCCCTGGTGCACGGCCTCTGGCGGGCCCTGCGCACCGTGCTGCGGCTGACCGCCGCGCCGTTCGGCACCTACCGCGCGCAGGACCGGGCCCAGACCTGGCTGGCGCCGCTGATGCTGACCGGCATGCTCGCCGTCTGGCTCGGCGGGATGCTGATCTCCTACACGCTGATACTGCACGGCACCTCGGGGCTGAACTGGTCGATCTCCTTCCGCGAGGCCGGCTCCAGCCTCTTCACCCTCGGCTTCGCCAGCGGCGACCGGCTCCACCTCTCCGTGATCGACTTCATCGCCGCCTCCAGCGGCCCCCTGGTGATCGCCCTGCAGATCGCCTACCTGCCCACCCTCTACGCCGCCTACAACCGCCGCGAACTGGAGGTGACCCTGCTCCAGTCCCGGGCCGGCGAGCCCGCCTGGGGCCCGGAACTGCTCGCCCGGCAGTCCCTGGTGGACACCGAGACCGCCCTCCCCCAGCTCTACCGGGACTGGGAGCGCCTCGCCGCCGACCTCGGCGAGAGCCACTCCAACTACCCGGTGCTGATCTCCTTCCGCTCCCCGCAGCCCAACCGCAGCTGGGTGGTCGGACTGATCGCCGTCATGGACGCCGCCGCCGTCCACCTGGCGATCTGCCCGCGCACCGCCCCGCCCGAGGCCCGGTTGGTGCTCCGGGCCGGGTTCACCGCGCTGCGCGACATCGGGCGCTCGATGCGGGTCGACTTCGACCCCGACCCGGCCCCGGACGCCGCGATCCGCCTCAGCTACACCGAGTTCGACGCGGCCGTCGCCCTGATCACCGCCGCCGGGTTCCCGCACGAACGGCCCGCCCACGAGGCCTGGCCGCACTTCCAGGGGTGGCGGGTGAACTACGAGCCGCTGGCCTACGAGCTGGCCCGCCGCAGCGACGCCGTCCCGGCGCTGTGGAGCGGCCCGCGCGACTTCCGGGCCCCGGTCATCCCCCCGGCCCGCCCCGCCGACCGCCGACCGCCGGGCGGCCACGCGGGCTGACCCACGGGCGCGCCGCCGTAAGAGGCGCACGCCGAACGAGGCACCACCGCCGCCGCGCAGCGACGCCACGGCCCCGTTCGCCCGCCGGGCGAACGGGGCCGCACCCTACTTCGACTTGCGCTGGGTGAACCGCAGCATGTTCCCGGCCGGGTCGCGGAACGCGCAGTCCCGCACGCCGTACGGCTGGTCGATCGGCTCCTGGAGCACCTCGCCGCCCGCCGCACGGATCCGCTCGAAGGTCGCGTCGCAGTCCTCGGTGGCGAAGATGACCGCCCGCAGCAGCCCCTTGGCCAGCAGCTCCGCCATGGCCTGCCGGTCGGCGGCCGAGGCGTTCGGGTCCGCCAGCGGCGGTTCGAGCACGATGTCCACCTCGGGCTGCGAGGGCGCGCCGACCGTCACCCAGCGCATGTTCTCGAACCCGACGTCGTTGCGCACCTCCAGGCCGAGGACGTCGCGGTAGAAGGCGAGCGCCTTGTCGTGGTCGTCGACGGCGATGAAGCACTGTGAAAGCTTGATGTCCATGCGCCTCACGCTACGGGCGGGGCGGACGATGCGCTTCTCCGTTCCTGACCGGTCTGGTGTACAGCTTCGCGTAGCAGGCCGGGATCGCGGCGCCGTCCTCGTGGCCCCGGGCCCGGTAGGCGCTGGGGCTCTCCCCCACCAGCTCGGTGAAGCGCGAACTGAACGACCCCAGCGAGGTGCAGCCCACCGCGAAGCACACCTCCGTCACCGAGAGGTCCCCGCGCCGCAGCAGCGCCTTGGCGCGCTCGATCCGCCGGGTCATGAGATAGCTGTACGGGGTCTCCCCGAAGGCGGCCCGGAAGCTGCGCGAGAAGTGGCCCGGCGACATCAGCGCCACCCGCGCCAGCGCCGGCACGTCCAACGGCAGCGCGTAGTCGCGGTCCATCGCGTCGCGGGCCCGGCGCAGCCGGACGAGGTCCTCCAGGGTCACCTCTCCACCCTCGCACAGGGCGACGACAACCGCTCCGACCAGGTCGTTTATGCTCTGCGCCATGTCCCCCGCGCACACCCCCGCCCACCATGACGCCGCCGCCGACGGTCACACCTGCGCCTGCTGCGCCGAACGGCACGACGGCCCGCCGCTCTCCTACGGCTCACCGGCCCCGACGGGCTGGAAGCCGCGCTACGCCCGGCGCAGGGACAGTGAGCTCACCTCCGACCAGTGCGTGATCAAGGGCCGGGAGTTCTACGTCCACGGTCTGATCGAGATCCCGGTGCGGGACACCGGCGAGACCTTCTCCTGGGGCGTCTGGGTGTCGCTGAGCGAACCGAACTTCGCCCGGGCCCACGACCTGTGGGAGGACCCGGCCCGGGAGCAGGAGCCCCCGTACTTCGGCTGGCTGGTCACCGAGCTGCCGGTCTACCCGCAGTCCACGCTGCTGCTCAAGACGCATGTGATCACCCGCGCCGTCGGCCTGCGCCCGCTGATCGAGCTGGAGCCGACCGACCACCCGCTGGCGGTGGAGCAGCGCGAGGGCATCACGGCGGAGCGGGTGCGCGCGTTCGCGGACCAGCTGCTGGGCGGCTGAGCGGCCGAGGCACCGGGCGGCGCCTCGGCCGCCGCCTCAGACCTCGACGGTGGTGCCCGCCGCGAGCGAACGCTCCGCGGCGGCGAGGATCTCCACGGTGCGCAGGCCGAACGCGGCCGAGCAGGGGTGGGCCTCGCCGGTGCGGGCGGCGGTCGCGAGCGCGTCCAACGCGCGGTGGAACGCCGCGTGCGGGCCCTCCCCGCGCTCCGGCAGCCGGGCGGTGCCGGCCTCGCCGCGCAGCTCCATCGCGGTGCCGCCGCCGGCGAACGGCGCGGTCAGGCTCAGCGCGAGGGTGCTGGAGGCGCCGCCGACGTGGCGCAGCACCAGGTGCACGGTGTCCAGCGGGCCGGGCACGGCGGTGACGGCGGTCGCGTCGCCGAGCACGGGCAGCAGCACCGAGAGCGCGTGCGGGCCGACGTCCCAGAGCGCGCCCTTGTCCTTGCGCCACTGCGAGTCCGCGTACGGGCTGGTGGAGTCGGGGGCGAAGACCGAGCCGAGCCAGTCCGAGCGGCCGGTGAACCAGCCGCCGACGGCGGCCTGCTCCTCGATCCACGGCAGCTGCTCGCCGCCGAAGCGGACGGTGAAGAACACCACGGAGGCCACCCGGTGCGCCTCGGCCGCCTCGGCCACCCGGCGGGCGTCGGGGACGGTGAGCGCGACGGGCTTGTCGAGCAGCAGGTGGCAGCCGGCCTCGGCGGCACGCACCGCGAGGTCCGCCTGCACGGTCGGCGGCAGGGCGATCGAGACGGCGTCGACCTCGGCGAGCAGCCGGTCGAGGTCGGCGTGGCCGGGGACGCCGTACTTCTCGCCGAGCGCGGCGGCCGCCTCGGGGCGACGGCCCCAGACGCCCGCGAACTCGACGCCGGGGTGCTCCGCGAGGGCGGGCGCGTGCACCCGCTCCGCCCAGGTGCCGGTGCCCAGGAGTCCGATCCGCATGGTGCTCCTACTTCTCTCTTCGCGTGTCTCTTCGCGTGCTGTTCGGGTGTCGGTCGTGCTGTGAGGCGGTCGCGCGGTCTTGCGGTCCTGCGGTCGCGCGGTCCGGTGCCGCCGCGGACGCCGCTGCCCGGAGCGGGTGCTCCGGGCAGCGGCTCGCGCGGGTCGGTTCCGGACGGAACCGGGGCCGTCAGTCGGCGGCGGGCGCGGTGACCGTCGGGGCCGTGTCCACGGCCTTCGCCGCGTCCTCGGCCTCGAGGGCGTGCGCGGCCTTCGCGGCGCGGCGCTTCATGAACCAGGCCGAGAACGCCCCGATGGCGACGGCGAGGAGCAGGCCGATCCAGGAGAACTTCGACAGCCACTGCTCGGCGACCTTGCCGACCTGGTAGACCAGCCACGTCGTACCGCCGGCCCAGACCACGCCGCCGAGGACGTTGGCGATCAGGAACTTCCAGTACGGCATCTTCAGGGCGCCCGCCAGCGGGCCGGCGAAGATGCGCAGCAGGGCGATGAAGCGGCCGAAGAAGACCGCCCACATGCCCCACTTCTGGAAGGAGCGCTCGGCGCTGGCCAGGTGGCCGGGTCCGAAGTGCTTGGGGAACTTGCGGCCGAGCTTCTCGAACAGCGGCTTGCCGCCCTTGCGGCCGATCGAGTAGCCGATCGAGTCGCCGATGATCGCGCCGGCGATCGCGCAGACCGCCACCCAGACCGGGCTGACCACGCCGCGCGAGGCCAGCAGGGAGGCGGAGACCAGGGCGATCTCCCCGGGGAGCGGGATGCCCAGCGACTCCAGTCCGATGATCAGCGCAACGAGGGCGTACACCGCGCCCGGTGGTACGCCTTCGATCCAGGCGTCGATGTGCAGCAAGGCCAGTACCTCCGTGGCAGGACGAGACCCGCGGCAGGCCCGCCCGGGTCCCGTTCAGGTCCCCGCGGCTCGCGCGCCGGTCTCGACAGTCGTCCGAATGGCGGCACCAGGCCGCTCCCCGAGAGGGCAGCCTAACGTGCCGGGCGGCCCGTCCCCTCGGCCGATCACCCCTGCGTACGACGTGCGGGACGGCCCGGCGGTTCCGCGCCCCGGGGCGTCGGCGGGACCCGGTCTCCGCCGGGCGGTGCGCGGGGGCGTGCGCCGGAGCGACCGGCGGTCGTGCGGTCGGGCGCGCGCCGACCGTGCTTGACGTGCTCGCGCACGCCACCGAATCGGATTGGTCACGGTTCGCCGAACGCCGCCCGAACGGGCTTCCGGAGGCGCCGAGCAGGTCTAACCTCCCTTGCTGTCAGGGCAGTTGATGTCACTGGGGGTCGCCGTGATGATCCGTGCCCGCAACATCCGCAAGCGCGCCGCCCTCACCGCCACGTCCACCGGACTGGCCCTGGCCCTTGTCTCCGGCTGCGGTGACGGCGGCGGGAGCCCGGCCGCCGACACCCTCGCCTCCACCTCGGCCGGACCGTCGGTGGCCGACACCCCACCGAGCGTTCCGACGACCGACCCGACACCCGCTCCGCCCACCTCTGCCCCGGCCCCTCCCCCGGCAGCGACCAGGTCGGCCGACCCCACCCCGACCGCCACCGCGACGGCCGCTCCGAGCCCCGTCCGCACGACCAGCAGACCACCGTCCCGGCCGAGCACCGCCCCTCCCGTCGCCACCCCCACCTCCACCCCCCGGCCGAGCACCCCCGTCCCCACCAGGGCCCTCACCACCGCACCTCCGGCGGGCGGCGCGGCCTCGCTGTGGGGCGGCCTGTACCGGGGCACCGCCCAGGTCACAGTCCAGCTGTACGACTACTGCTCGCTCAACGGCGCCCGGCGGCCGGCCGGCTCGCAGACCTACTCGATGCCCACCACGCTGACCGTCGCGCGCCCCAGGGAGGCCGGCGGCCTGCGCGAGAACAACCCCTTCGCCCTGCTCCTGTCCGTCGGGCAGCCGACGCAGACGGGGGCGTTCACGCTGGGCACGTCCGCCGCCGTCGCGGCCGGCGCGGGACAGCTCCTGCTGACCTACTGGCAGCTGTCCTGGGACAACGGCACCCTGCGCGGGCAGCTCACCGACACCCACGCGCGCGAGGCCGCCGCGCTCAACCTGGTCAACTGGGCCACCCTGCTCGTACCGTGCCGCCCCGAGCTGGGCACCCTCCCGGGCGGCATGCCGCACTCGGTCGCCGTCGGCGCGAGCCTCTCCGGGCAGCTCACCGCCGCCGGCACTTCGCTGACCGCCAAGGGCGCCTCCGACGACGGCCTGGTCGAGTTCGCGTTCGAGTTCAGTGGGAGCCGCTGAGTGGACGGCACCGCGCTGGCCGCCTGGGGGACGCGCGTCGCGGCGATCGCCGCCCCGGACGAGCGGGACCTCGCCCCGTCGATCACCCTCGCCTACGCGGCCGGGGGCCGGGCCCGCCGGGACCTCTACCGCCGGGCCGGCCACACCCCGGGCGGCATCGGCGGCGGGCTGGTCACCGTCCTGCCGCAGCTGCTGGACGCGCTGGCCTACGCGACCCGCGAGGTCGGGGACGCGCTGGGCAGCGCGCAGTTCGGGAACCTGGTGTCGGCGACGGCCCTGCTGATCAGCCTGCGGCGGCGGTCCGACCCCGCTGCCCCGCGCGACCCCGGCACCCCTCCCGGCGCCGGTACCGGACCAGGGGAGCCGACCGCCGCGGCCGTGCACGCCGCCGACCTGCTCGCCGACCGGCTCCGGTCCCGGGGAGTGCCGCCGCCGGACGCCGACCGACTGGCCTGCGAGCTGCTGGCCGGACTCCTCAACAGCCCGGACCGGAGCGGGGCCGCGGCCTTCCTCGACCGGCTGGTCGCCGCCGAGCCCCCGGAGCCCACGGTCCGGACCGGCGGTCGGCTGTTCGGCCGCCGACGCCGCGTCCGGGTCCAGGTCCGGGCCGCCGACCCGCCAGCCGCCCCGGGACCGGCCACGGACGGCACCGACCCCGACGGCCCCGACGGCCCCGGGGACACCCCGTGAGACGTCCGCCCGGGCCACCGCCCTGGCTGTGGCTGCTGGTCGGCCTCTACCTGTCCCAGCTGCCGGGAACCGTCACCTGGTGGACCGCCCAGGTCAAGGACCTCCTCGGCCTGGGCGCCTACCCCGAGCAGGTCGCCGGCACCGGCGGCTTCCGCGCGCTGCTGGCGCTGTCCGTCGCCCAGCTCCCCCCACCGCGTTCCTGCTCGCCGGGATCCTCGCCCTGCCGCTGCCCCGGCTGCGGTGCCGGTTCACCGAGTGGAGCCACGGCCTGCGGCGGCCCCTCCCCGGGGAGCCCTTCGCCGAGATCCAGCGGTTCCTGGCCGAGCGGGCGCCCGGCGTCGAGCTGCGCGTCAGCCCGACCCGCTCCGAGCTGACCGCCCGCGTGTACCCCGCCGGACCGCGCGCGACCCGGATCGCCGCCTTCGTCCCGCTCACCGTGCTCTGGCGCCGCGACCGGGCGGCCGCCGAGACCCTGCTGCTCCACGAACTCGGCCACCACCGCAACGGGGAGCAGCACGTCGCCGGGCTCGGCAGCCCGTTCGTGGCCCTGCTGCGGAGCTGGCCCTACGTCTTCGCGCTCTGCGGGCTGCTGCCGGCGGTCCTTCTGCTGGTGTCGGGCGAACCGTCGGCGCACCTGATGTTCGCCCAGGTCGTGCTGGTGGTGCTGCGGGTCCCCGAAGTACTGCTGCTGCCGGTCGGCGCGCTGTGGAGCGCCGAACTCGCGGCCGACCGGCACGCCGCGGCCGCACGGGGCGGCGCGGAGGTGCTTCGCGTGCTGGACGCCACGGACGAGGCCGACACCGGCCGGCTGGCCGCCCTGCACCACCCGCCCGCGCGGCTCCGGCGCTGGTTCGCGCACCGGTCCGGGAGCCCGTCGGCGCAGCTGCTGCTCGTGTCGCTGCTGCCCTTGGCACTCCTCGCCGACCTGCTGCTGACGACCGCGGGCGCGACCGTCGCCTACCGGCTGCTGGACGTGCCCTGGGGGCGGGCCGCCGGACGGGCACTGTCGCTCGCGGAACACCAGGTCACCGGCGGCCCCGAGTGGTGGGCCGTGCTGGCCGTCCTCGCCGTGTGGCCGCTGCTGGCACCGCTCCGGCCCCGGTTCTGGGCATCGGACGGCCACCCGGACGGCACTCTGTCGCCCGGGCCCTACGCGACGGCCGCCCTGGTACCGGCGCTGGTCCTGGCCGTCGGCCTGGCACCGTGGGGCACCACGGCCGACCCGGTCGCGAAGACGACCTCGCCGACGTCCACCGCCTCCCCGGTGCCGCCGGTCCTCCCCCTCGACCCGACGTCCACCGCCTGCCCGACGCCTTCCCCGCCCGACACCCTGGCCCGACGGCCGGGACGGGACGTGGCCGATCATGGGTGGAAGTCATGACCGGCCGCGCCTCGTGCGAACCGGCCGGCCGCCGTGGGGTGAGCAGTGGAGGTGCTTGTGGGAGAGCTGAGCGCGTCGGCGTCGGCCGTGGTGCGGGCGGACCGGTTCGAGTGGTTCCGCGAAGCGGTGTCGACCGACGTGATGCCCCTCTCGATCCGCACGGAGCGTCCGTCCGGCTTCCGGGCGGAGATCACCGACCTCCGGCTCGGCCCGGTCCAGCTGTCGACGTTCTCCTACTCCCCCGTGGTGGCCCGTCGCAGCGCCGCCCACGTCCGGAAGGGGGATCCCGAGCAGTACCAGCTCGCGCTGATCACCCACGGCGCCATCCGCACCTCTCAGCTCGGCAACGAGTCCCTGGTCTCGGGTGACCTGGTACTGACGGACACCTCGCGCCCGATGGAGAACGAATCCGGCGGCGACGGCGCCGGGGTCGACGTGGTGATGCTGCGCATCCCCCACTCCGACCTGCCGTTCCGCCCCGACAAGGTGGACGGTCTGCTCGCCAGGCCGATCCCCGCCCGGGCGGGCACCGGAGCGATCCTGGCCGGTTTCCTGGTCTCGCTGTTGGACCAGCGCTCCCACTGCGGCCCCGGGGAACTCCCCCGGATGGGACACATCACCCTCGACCTGGCCAGGGCCTGCGTCGCCCAGCAGTTGGGGACCCCGGGTGAGGCACCGGCCGAGGCCCGCACCCAGCTGATGCGGCAACGGGTCCACCGCTTCATCGAGGACAACCTGGGTGATCCGGACCTGACCCCGCAACAGCTCGCCGACCGCCACCACATCTCCCTGCGTTCACTCCACCTCCTTTACCGCGACCAGCCGCTGAGCGTGGCGGCACACATCCGCCGGGCCCGGCTCGAACGGGCCCGCGGCGACCTCGCCCGCCCGGAGCTGCGCGGTCTGCCGATCCAGGCGATCGCCGCCCGCTGGGGCTTCACCAGCGCCACCGCATTCAGCCGGGCGTTCCGCGACGCCTACGGCAGCACCCCCACCGAACACCGGGCGAGCGCCCTGTCGGTGCCGTAGGGCGCGTCGTCGGGCAGGACCGAACGCGCAGAGGTCCGAGCCGCGGGCGCCGACGCCGTCGTGGACGGTCGCGGACGCCGACGCCGTCGTGGACGCCCCACCGCGGCCGCCGGTCAGGGCCGGGCGGCGAAGTCCAGGACGGTGACGGTGGGGCGGTGGGTGGACAGCGGGGGGACGGCGAGGGTCAGGGGGAGCAGGGAGGCCAGGGGGCCGTGGTCGGCGGTGGGGCGGACGTCGCGGACGGCGGCGACGGCCGGGCTCGCGGTGCGGAGCTTGTCGCGTTCGCGGGCGTCCATGGCCCACGGCATCGGGGGTGCCTGGTAGCCGGGGGTGCGCATCTTTCCCGACCGGGTGAGGCGGGCGAACCAGCGCGGGACGGCGTCCAGGACGAGGGAGCCGCCGGGGAAGCGCTCGGCGCAGGCGGCGACGAGTTCGCGGACGCGGGGCGGGGGGAGGTACATCAGCAGGCCCTGGGCGGTGATCAGGACGGCGCGGTCGCGGTCCACCGCCTCGGCCCAGGTGAGGTCGGTGGCGTCGGCGGCCAGGTAGCGCTGGCGCGGGCCGGGCGGCAGGAGCCGTTCGCGCAGTTCCGTCGCTTCGGGGAGGTCGACGGAGAGCCACTGCGCGCGGCCGTTGTCGACCCGCCAGTACTGGGTCTCCAGGCCCTCCCCCAGGCAGACGACCGTGCCGCGCGGCTCGCGGGCCAGGAAGTCGGCCACCTCGCGGTCGAAGCAGCCCACCCGCAGCGCCTGGAGGCGGGACTGCAGGCGACTGGTGCCGAAGCGCTCCGCGAACGGGAAGTCGATCCGGTCGACGAGTTCGACGGCCTTGGGGTCGTGCAGCAGCGCGTCCGGCCGGCGGGCCTCGACGGCCCGCTGCCAGAGGGTCCACAGTGCCGTCTCGGGCACCGCCGCCAGTTCCGGACGCTCCGGGCCGCTCATCTCTCGCTCGCTCCCTCGGGTGGTGGGTGTCCCCCCGGGACCTGGTCGGCTGCGACCGGGTCCGCTACGACCCGCCGATTCTGACACCGCCGGGGGCGTGAACCCGGAGTGCGGCGGCCCGGCGCGCCGGGCCGCGCTCCCGCGCGCCGCTCAGCCGACGCTGAACGCGCCGTCCGGCGGGGGCGGGGAGTCGGTGGCGGTGGCGTCGGTGACCGGGGCGGTGCGGCCGGCGAAGGCCGCAAGGTCCGCGCCGTCGGTCAGCCGGGCCGGGAAGATGTCACCGGCCAGCCGCCGGACGAGGTCCGCGACCGGCAGCGGTCCGGCGGAGCCGACCAGCAGGATGTTGCCGTACCGGCGCCCGCGCAGCACGGGCGGCTCGGCGATCAGGCAGGTCTGCGGGAAGACCGCGCGCAGCGTCGCCGTCTGGGCGCGGGCGAAGGCGAGCGGGGCGCCGTCGGCGAGGTTGGCCGCGTAGAGGCCGCCGGGCCGCAGCACGGCGGCGGCCAGGCGCAGGAACTCCACCGAGGTGAGGTGAGCGGGGGTGCGCGAGCCGTGGAACACGTCCGCGACGACGAGGTCCAGGCTGCCGGGCGCGGTCCGGGCCAGGGTGGCGAGGGCTTCGCGGGCGTCGCCGACCTCGGCGGTGATGTCGACGCCGGGCCCCCGCCAGGGGAGCTGCTGTTCGACCAGGTCGAGCAGCGGGCCGTCCACCTCGACCACGCGCTGGCGGGAGCCGGGGCGGGTGGCGGCGAGGTAGCGGGGCAGGGTCAGGGCGCCGCCGCCGAGGTGGAGCACGTCCACCGGGCCACCCTCCGGCCCGCCCTCGAGCCCCTCCGGCCCGTCGAGCGCGTCGACGAGGTGGCCGAGGCGCCGGGTGTACTCGAACTCCAGGTGCGTCGGGTCGCCGAGGTCGACGTAGGACTGCGGGGTGTCGTCCAGGGTCAGCAGCCAGCCGCCGTCGTGGTCGACGTCGGGGAGCAGCTTCGCCCGCCCGAGGTCGGTCTCGCGCAGCACGGGCAGTCGTTCGTCGACCGGGGAGTCCTGGGACGGTGCGGCGGACGGTGCGGCGGTCGGGTCGGGCATCTCGGGCATGTCCGCAGCATAGGCGCCGGGTCCGAGTCGCCGTCACGCCCGAGGCTACCGGCCGGTATCGTCAGGGGGTCCGGGTGCCGGGGTTCCGGCGTCCCGCGATTCCGACCGGAGTCCGACCAGAGATTGGGTGCGAGTGGCCATGGAGTTCCGCGAAGACGTCCTGGGTGCCCCCTACGAGGCGGCGGAGCTGCCGCTGCGCCCGGACGAGGAGGGCGAGGTCACGGCGACGCTGGTGCGCCGGCTGGTCCCCGGTTCGGAGCAGGCCGTCCTCTACATCCACGGTTACAACGACTACTGGTTCCAGACCCACCTCGCCGACCACTACGTGGCCGCCGGCTTCTCCTTCTACGCGATCGACCTGCGCAAGTACGGCCGCTCGCTGCGCGCGCACCACTCGCCGAACTTCGTCCGCGACCTCGCCGCCTACGACGAGGAACTGGACCAGGCGGTGCGGATCATCCGCGAGCAGGACGGCCATCGCCGGCTGCTGATCAACGGGCACTCCACCGGTGGGCTGATCGCCGCCCTGTGGGCCGGCCGCCGGGCCGGTCGGGGCCTGGTCGACGGGCTGTTCCTCAACAGCCCGTTCCTGACCATGCCGGCCTCCCCCGCCGTGCGCACCCTCGGCGCCCCGGCGCTGGAGGCGATCGCCCGCATCGCGCCGACCCGGGTCCTGCCGTCCGCGCTCAACCCGCATTACGTGCACAGCCTGCACCGGGACTTCCGCGGCGAGTGGGACTTCGACCTGAAGCTCAAGCCGGCCGAGGGCGTGCCGCTGTTCGCCGGCTGGCTGGCCGCGATCCAGCGCGGCCACCGCGAGGTGCGGCGAGGGCTCGGCATCGACGTGCCGGTGCTGCTGATGGCCTCCACCGCCTCGATCGCCACCACCCGCTGGCACGCCGCGCTGCACCACGCGGACGCCGTCCTGCGCGCCGACGACATCGCGGCCGCCGGTCCGCACCTGGGCCGCCATGTGACGATCGTCCGGATCAAGGGCGGGATGCACGACCTGGTGCTGTCCGGCGAGACCGCCCGCACCCAGGTGTTCGCCGAGCTCGACCGCTGGCTGGGCGCCTACTTCCCGCTCGCGGTGCACTGACGCGATGCACTGACGCGGCGCACTGCACCGCTGCACCGCTGCACCGCCACGGTGCACCGGGTCGAAGCTTCGTTCGGGAAGAACCGAAGATCCGTTCGGGGGGTCGGGGGCGCGCCGCCCCCGGCCCCCCGATCACTCCCCGTGCGCCTGCTGTGCGCCCGCGAGTTCGTGCAAGGCTGACCGGGCCATTGTCACTTACCTTGCCCAACAGGCGAGTTGAGGAGCCAGCATGCCGCATGAACACGGCCCGCAGGAAGACCGCCCGTCCGGACACAGCGATCCCTCCCTGTACCGCACGCCCACCGAGGCGATCGCCGCTCCACCCGAGAAACTCGCCTACGTCGCCGGGTTCGACCGGTCGGCGCAGCGGCCGGACGCGCTGATCACCGTCGACACCGACCCGGCGTCGCCGAGCTACGGGCGCGTGCTCAACTTCACCGACATGCCCGATGTGGGCGACGAACTGCACCACTTCGGCTGGAACGCCTGCTCCAGCGCCCTCGCGCACGCCTGCCACGACAACCCGGAGCGGCGCTACCTGCTGCTGCCGGGGCTGCGGTCGTCCCGGCTGCACGTGCTCGACACCCGGCCGGACCCGGTCCGGCCCAGACTGGTGAAGACGGTGGCGGCGGAGGAACTGGCCGCGAGAGCCGGGTACTCCCGGCCGCACACCCTGCACTGCGGGCCCGACGGCGTCTTCCTGTCCTGCCTCGGCGCGGCCGCGGGCGGCGACGGACCCGGCGGGGTCGCCCTGCTCGACCACACCACCTTCGACGTGCTGCGCCCCTGGGAGACGGAGCGCGGCTCGCAGAACTTCTCCTACGACGTGTGGTGGCACCTGGGCAGCAACGTGGGCGTCACCAGCGAGTGGGGCACCCCGTGGATGGTCGAGGACGGCGTGGTGCCGGAGCTGCTGCTCGGCCGCAAGTACGGGCACGCGCTGCACTTCTGGGAGCTGGACACCGGGCGGCACCTGCAGCGGATCGACCTCGGCGACCAGTACCAGATGGTGCTGGAGCTGCGCCCGGCCCACGACCCGCAGGCCGAGTGGGGCTTCGCCGGGGTGGTCACCAATGTGGAGGACCTCTCGGCCTCGGTCTGGCTCTGGTACCGGCAGGGCGAGGCGTTCACGGCGCGCAAGGTGATCGAGATACCCGCCGAACCGGCGAAGGCCGAGGACCTGCCGCCCGTGCTCCAGCCCTTCGGCGCCGTGCCGCCGCTGATCACCGACATCAACCTGTCGGTGGACGACCGCTGGCTGTACGTCTCGGCCTGGGGCACGGGGGAGTTGCTCCAGTACGACGTGTCGGACCCGTTCCACCCTCTGCTCACCGCCTCGGTGCGGCTGGGCGGGGTGACGGCCAGGACCCCGCACCCGGCCGAGCCGGGCCGCCCGCTGAGCGGAGCACCGCAGATGGTCGAGATCAGCCGGGACGGGCGGCGGGTCTATCTCACCAACTCGCTCTACGGTGCGTGGGACGACCAGTTCTACCCGGACGGCATCGAGCCGTGGATCGTCAAGCTGGACGCCGACCCGGAGGCGGGCGGGATGACCGTGGACCACCGGTTCTTCCCGCACGGCGCGGAGTTCCGGGGGTTGCGGGTGCACCAGACGCACCTGGCGGGCGGCGACGCCTCCTCGGACTCCTACTGCTACCGGTAGCGGCGGCCCGTTAGCGGCGGCGACCGGGCAGCCCGTTCTCGGACGCTCAGAACCGGCCGAGCACCGGGTCGTGGTGGATCCGGGCGGCGGGCAGCCCGGCGGCGGCCAGGCGGGTACGCACCTCGTCGACCAGGCCCGCCGGTCCGCTGACACAGGCCCGGTGCTCGGACCAGTCGGCGGCCCGGCCGACCGCCTCGGCCAGCCGCCCGCCGGGGGCGATCGGGTCCCCACCGCCCTCGGTGACCGGGACGAGTTCCAACCAGGGCTTGCGGAGGCCGAGTTCGGCCAGCGCCGGCCAGTCGTAGAGCTCGTCCCGGTTCCGCGCACCGACGAAGAGGTGGACCCGCTGTCCGCGCGGGCGGTGCTCCACCAGCCGCTCCACGATCGCCTTCATCGGGGCGAGTCCGGTGCCGCCCGCCACCAGCAGGAGGTCCCTGGTGTCGTCCTCCGGCATCAGCGTGCCGCGCGGCGGCCCCAGCCGGAGGCGGTCGCCGACGGCGGTGCTCCCGACCAGGGCCGCGCTCACCCCGCCCGGCCCGGTGCGGCGGACGTGGAACTCCAACTCGTTGTCGGCACGCGGCGCGCAGCCCATCGAGTACTGCCGCCAGGTGTGCGGCAGGGCCGGGTGCTCGACCGTCCCGTACTGTCCGGCCCGGTACGGGTAGGGCTCGCCGGTCCGCACCCGGAGCACGGCGAGGTCGTGCCGGCGGCGCTCGTGGCCGACCACCGTGGCGTGCCAGTACGGGGGTTCGGTGAGCGCCGCCTCCGCGCCCGCCACCATCGAGCGGACGGCGAAGCGCAGCATCCGCACCCAGGCCGCTTCCAGCCCGGCGTGCCACCGGGCGTCGGCCCGGTGCCGGATCGCCTCGCGGAGCGCCTCCTCGAAGGCCTCGTAGTGGACCGGCCGGACACCGAGCTTCCGGTGGTCGCGGCCGAGCCGGGTGAGGGTGTCGGCGAGTTCGTCCGGCCGGTCCAGCCGCTCGATCAGGTACTCGAACATCCGCTCCAAGTGGGCCTGCTGGAACTCCATGGACTCCGGGAACAGCGCGCGCAGGAACGGGCGGCGGCGGAACATGCAGGCGTAGAGGTGGTCGATGAGCTCGTCGAACGGGGTGACCAGGGCCAGGTCCCGGAGGATCAGCCGCCGGTCGGCCGCCCCGTCGTAGCCGTCTGCACCACTCAGAGGCGAGGGCACGTCCTCGGGCGCGGTGGGGAAGGACGGCGCCGGTGCGAGGATCTGTCGGCGCAACCGCATGGCATGGTGTCGCGCGATCAGCCGGTCGTACTCGGCGGTGGTGCTGGTGGTGTCCATGCCGGGCAGCCTAGCGAGTGCTGACGGTCAGTCAGCCACCCGCCGTACTGGCGCTGTTCACCGTTCCGAAGGGCGGTCGGCCGGTTCCGGGCAGGCGGCGGCCCGGAACCGGCGCGGAACCAGTAAACGGCTCCGCCCGGGGGTCGGCACAGGGCCGGTGGTCCCTGGCCGGACGGGACCACCGGCCCGCCGCGGGCTCCGGGAAGAGGACTACCGACCCGTCGACGAAGCTTCCGAACCCGAGGCCGAAGCCGAAGCCGAAGCCGAGCCGGAGCCCGACCCGGAACCGGAGCCCGAGTGCGACTGCCCGGTGGCGATCCAGCTCGCCAGCAGCCGCAGCGACTCGGCCGAGGGCGAGCCCGGCTCCGCGTGGTACGCGACCAGCACCTGGTCCGGGTCCCCGGCCGGCCGGAAGGTCTCGTAGCGCAGCGTCAACGGGCCGACCACCGGATGGCGCAGCTCCTTGACCCCGTGCCCCTTGTCCAGGACGTTGTGCGCCGCCCAGAGCCGCCGGAAGTCCTCGCTCTTGACCGAGAGTTCGCCGATCAGCGAGGTCAGCCGGGGGTCGTCCGGGTCGCGGCCCGCGTCGAGCCGGAGCATTCCCACCAGGTCCGCCGCCTTGCTCTCCCAGTCCAGGTAGAGGTCCCGGTTGCCCGGTTCGAGGAAGACGTGCCAGGCCAGGTTGCGCCGCTCCGGCGGCAGCGCCGCGACGTCCCCGATCACGGCGTTGCCGAGGCGGTTCCAGGCGAGCACGTCGAGCCGCCGCCCCAGGACGTAGGCCGGGACACCGTCCATCGCGTCCAGCAGCTGCGTCAGCTCGGGCCGGACCTGCTGCGTGCGCATCGGGCGGCCTCGGCCGGAGCGGCGGCGCACCGGCCGGGTGATCCGCAGCAGGTGCTCGCGCTCGGCCGGTTCGAGCCGCAGCGCGCGGGCTATCGCCTCCAGGACGGCCGTGGAGACGTTCTCGCCGTTCCCCTGCTCCAGCCGGACGTAGTAGGCGGTGCTCACCCCGGCCAGCTGGGCCAGCTCCTCGCGGCGCAGCCCCGGGACGCGGCGGCGGCCGCCGTAGTCGGGCAGCCCGACATCGGCCGGCCGCAGCCGGGCCCGCCGGGACCGCAGGAATTCGCTGAGCTCGGTGCGCTGGTCCATGCCAGCAGTATGGGCCCGCCCGCCCCGGTGGACGGGCGCCGTGGGTGATACTGCCAGTGGTAGGACCGGCGGTCGTACGACGACCACTGACCTGGCCCGCCCCGAACGGCGCGCCGAGGCTTGGGGCATGACGAACACGACGGTCACCGCACACACCATCGACAGCGCGGACGCCACCGACAGCGCAGGCACCACCGACACCGACAGCACCGCCGCGGCGGAGACCCCCGGGACCCCCGACCGGCCCGGCCGGATCGCGGTCTGGGCCGCCCCGACCCCGAAGGCCCCGCTGGAGCGCACCACCGTGCCGCGCCGGGCGCTCGGCCCGCACGACATCCTGATCGACGTCCGCTACGCCGGGATCTGCCACTCGGACATCCACCAGGTCGACGAGGACTGGGGCCCCGGCATCTTCCCGATGGTCCCGGGCCACGAGATCGCCGGGGTGGTCGCGGCGACCGGCTCCGCCGTCTCGCGCTGGACGGTCGGCGACCGGGTCGGCGTCGGCTGCTTCGTGGACTCCTGCCGGGAGTGCGACAACTGCCGCGCCGGGCTCGAGCAGTACTGCACGGGCGGGAACGGCATCGTCCTCACCTACAACGGCCGCGGCCGGGACGGCTCGCCGACCTACGGCGGGTACGCGAAGCAGTTGGTGGTGGACGAGGGGTACGCCCTGCGCATCCCCGACGCGCTGCCGCTGGACGTGGCCGCGCCGCTGCTCTGCGCGGGCATCACGGTCTACTCGCCGCTCAGCCACTGGGGCGCCGGGCCGGGGCGGAAGGTCGCCGTGGTCGGGCTCGGCGGGCTCGGCCACCTGGGGGTGCGGCTCGCCCGGGCCAAGGGCGCGGAGGTCACCGTGCTCAGCCAGTCGCTGCGCAAGCGGGAGGACGGGCTCCGGCTCGGCGCCCACGACTACCGCGCCACCTCCGACCCGGCGACGTTCACCGAGCTGGCCGGACGGTTCGACCTGATCCTCAACACCGTCTCGGCCGACCTCGACCTGAGCGCCTACCTCGGGCTGCTGCGCACCAACGGCACGCTGGTCCAGCTGGGCGCGCCGGCGAAGCCGGTCAGCGTGGGCGCGCACTCGCTGCTCATGGGGCGGCGGTCGCTCTCGGGCTCGATGATCGGCAGCCTGGCGGAGACCCAGGAGATGCTGGACTTCTGCGCCGAGCACGGGATAGGCGCGGAGATCGAGCTGATCCCGGCGGAGGGCATCAACGAGGCGTACCGGCGGGTCCTGGCGAGCGATGTGCACTACCGCTTCGTCATCGACACGGCCACCATCTGACGCCCGCCGACGGGTCGCCCGGCCCTGCCGGTCTCCCGGCACACCGGCTCGCCCGACGGAACTCGCGACGAACGACGCCCCGTCCCCGGCGCTCTCCCTTCGCCGGGGGCGGGGCGCCGGTCCTGTCGGCCGGGGCGGGCGCCGGTCACCGGCCGCGACCGGCGTCCGCCACGGCCTCCTCAGACGCCGGCCGGGTCGGCGGCCTTGCGTCCGGTCCGGTCCCGGCGCAGCCAGCGGCGGCGCGGGGGCTGGTCGGGCAGCCACCCGAAGGCGAGGCAGCTGCCGATCACGCCGAACAGCATCCCGAGCAGGAAGCCGCCGAGGTTGGAGGTGAGCCAACTGCCCAGCGAGGCGAGCACGGCGAGGATCGAGTAGAACAGCCGCTGGGCCGGGTTGAAGAGGATCAGCAGGCCGCAGAGCACCATCACCGCCGGGACGAGGTAGCCGGCCAGCCCCTGGATCCCGATGTGCAGGACGATGGGCAGCGGGGCGCGCAGCGTGAAGAGGATCTCGGCGCCGCCGAACAGGACCAGCACACCGCCCCAGAACGGCCGGCGGCCGCGCCAGCCGCGCCAGGACCGCCGGGCCCGGGCGACCGCACCCGCCCGGGCCTTCGGCCCCGCCTGTACCTCGGATCCTGCCTGTACCTCGGGTCCCGCCTGCACCTCGGGTCCCGCCGGTGCCTCCGGCTCGACCTGTACCGCGGACAACACCTGGGCCTCCGCCTCCGCCGGCTTCTCCGGCTCGGGTCCCGCCACCGTCAGCAGCCCTCGGAGCTGAAGCTCAGCCGGAGGTTGGGCAGCTTGAACGCGCCCGCGGTGGTGGCGTAGTTGTGCTGCCGGAGGTTGCGGATCTTGACGGTGTCGGCCTGCTGGCCGAAGACCCCGGGCAGGCCCTGGACGCCGGCCTTGGTGTAGGTGCTGGCGTCGCCGCCGATCTCGATGTTCTTGAACTCCGCGTCGCCGGACAGCAGATCGGAGTCGGTGGTGAGGTCGGTGGCGGTGACGGGCGTCCCGGCGTCACCGGCCCTGATCAGCAGGTTGATACCGCCGAGCTCGACGCTCTGGCACAGCTTGGTGAGCGAGGCCTCCTTGATCGCCGAGACCGCGACCAGTACCTGGCCCCCGGTGTCACCGGCGTTGGGACTGTCCTTGATCATGTGGTCCAGGCTGCCGAACTGCTCGAAGCCGACGCCGTCCAGGCTGTCGGCGGTGACGACGAACGGCATGCCGGATATGTCGAACTGGGCGGCGAGCACGCCCTGCGCGGTCAGGGCCATCAGCACCGCGCCGGCGGCGACGGCGGGGACGGCCATCAGCGCGGTGCGCCTCAGCCGAACCCGGCCTCTGTCCTGGCCGGGTGACGCGGGTGCCGGGGTGTTCTCGATCGGGTGGGCGGCGTCCTCGGACGTGGCCATGTGTGCTCCCTCGGGTGGTGGGGACGGGCAGGCACTGGCACGTTGCCCTGGCGCGGACAGCGTTCTGCGGCACGGCAGCGGAGGACCACCCCTCGGCAGCGGGGCGGACCGGTCGGGCCGCAGTGGGTAACTGGGAAGCTACTGCCCGGTATTGACCGGGTCAATACGGGTGCACGAAGGATCATCGTCCGCTCCCCGGCGCTGATCCGGCACCGCCCCGGCCGAGGCCAGACGGCGTGCGGCCTCGGCCGGACCGAGGAAGGGCGCCAGGCAGAACAGGCTCAAGGTCGGCAGCAGCTGCGGGAGTTCGGCGGTGCGGTCGGTGTCGATGCAGCGCTGGAGGGTGGAGTAGACGCCGCCGACCACCGCGTCGACCATCGCCTCTGCCCCGATGCCGTCCGGGAGTTCGGGGATCTCGGCGAAGAACGCGCGGAACTTGAGCAGGAGTTGCTCCCGCTCACGGCGCCCGGCCGGGCCGACCGCGTCCAGTTCGATCACCGCCATGGTCGCGAAGGCCGGCACCCCGGCCAGCAGTCCGAGCATCGCCCGGAGCGCCTCGCGGATCCCGCTGCACCAGTCCGGCGAGGCCGCGAACGCCCGCGCCATCCGCCGGATCACCACCCCGGTGCCGTGCCGGTGGGCGGCGAGGAAGGCGTCCTCCTTGCCGCTGAACAGCTCGTAGAAGACCGGCCTGGTCACCCCCGCGGCGCGACAGATGTCGCTCACCGTGGCGCGCTGGTAGCCGTGTTGCGCCACCGTGTGGACCAGGCCGTCGAGCAGGCGCTCCCGCTGGGTCGCCGCGACCACCCCGGGCGGCAGCCGGCTCGGGCCGCGTTTGATCGAGCGGGCCGGGTCGCGCCCGGTGCGCGCACCGGGGATCAGGACCACGTCGGCACTACCGCGGAGATCCGGGTCCATTGCCATCTTCCGTCCCCAACTCCTGTGCATTGCCTTGACATTGGCGCGACATCAGGTTTACAACACTGGCGGGTTTCCAATCCGCGGCCGAGGCCGCCGGAAGCCCGCACGCGTTCCGACTGCTCAGTATGGCGAACGCATGCCCGGCGGTGGCAGCCGTCGACGTGCACCCTGCACTCCCGCACTTGCGCTGGACCGTTCCACCCCGCCGTACCCCGCCGTACTCAGCCGTACCCGGCCGGTTCCTTCCGGCCGGCCCAGGCCGTGTCGTACCCGCCGCACAACGTCGTGCCGCCGGTACCGCGCCGTACGGGCGGGCCCGTGGCGCCGGGCCCGCCGAGTCGCCGTTCGCGGCGCCCCACCTCGCAGCACACCCTCACCCGTCCCGGCCGGGCCGCGGCCGACGATGCCGCGCGCACCCCCACACCGACCGCACGGGCTCCCCCACCCGACTCGCCCGGAGAGGCACACCCTCATGCGCATCCGCCGTACCCTCGGAGCCACCGCCCTCGCCGCCGCCGCGGTGCTGGCCGCCGGCACCATGACCCCCGCCCAGGCCGCCGGCTCCGCCGTGCTCACCCACACCTCGGTGGGCGGGCCGAACATCGCCGTCGGCGACGTGCTCACCGCCGACCTGGTGTCCGGCAGCTTCGCCACCTTCTACTCCAGCGCCACCGGCACGAGCGGCATCAAGTGCGCCGCCTCCTCCTTCTCGGCGACCGTCACCAGCAACCCGGCCGCGCCCGGGGTCGCCACCGAGCAGCTCAACACCCAGACCTTCGGCTCCTGCACCGCCAACGTCATCGGCGTCACCTCCGTGCAGAGCATCACCGTCAACAACCTGCCCTACACCAACTCGGTCAGCGACGCCCCCGGCAACCCGGTCTCGCTCGACCCCACCGCCGTCGGCCCGCTCCAGACCACGGTGGTGCTGAAGACCATCCTCGGCACCATCACCTGCGTCTACCGCGCGCCCGCCGGCATCAGCGGCACCACCAGCAACGTCGGCCAGACCATCGGCTTCAACGCCCAGGCCCTGCCCAAGGTCTCCGGCCCGAGCACCTGTTTCGCGACCGGGTACTTCAGCGCCACCTACGGGCCGGTGAAGGACAGCTCGGTCGCCGGCAGCCCGCACGTCTACATCAACTGACCCCTCCCGGACCGCCCCTCCCGGACTGCTCCTCCCGCCGGGGCCGGTACGACACCGGGCGGGGTGCGGCCGCCGCCGCACCCCGCCCCACCGGCTCGCCCCTCGCCCGGCTCCCCCGCCTGCCGGGTGCCGCCACGTCCGGTAGACAGAGAGGCCGGGACAGCGAAGTGACCCACCGGTAGGGTGCTGGCGACGGACACCGGACCACGGGGATGCGGGGCAGGCATGGTCGGCGAGGGCACGCAGTTCTTCGAGTCGGTGGCCGACACGGCCGCACGGCTGGCCGAGGTCGGCTACCTGGCCTCCACGGAGGTCGCCACCACCGTCTTCCTCGCCGACCGGCTCGGCAAGCCGCTCCTGGTCGAAGGCCCGGCCGGCGTCGGCAAGACCGAACTCGCCAAGGCCGTCGCCGCACTCGGCCGGGCCCGGCTGGTCCGGCTCCAGTGCTACGAGGGCATCGACGAGTCCCGCGCCCTCTACGAGTGGAACCACGCAAAGCAGTTGCTGCGGATCACCGCCGGACGGGACGAAGGCTGGGACGCGGCCCGCACCGACATCTTCGGCGAGGAGTTCCTGCTCACCCGGCCGCTGCTCACCGCCATCCGCGGCGACGAACCGACCGTGCTGCTCATCGACGAGATGGACAAGGCCGACGTCGAGGTCGAGGCGCTGCTGCTGGAGGTACTCAGCGACTACCAGGTCACCGTGCCCGAACTGGGCACCATCACGGCGACCCGCCGCCCCTTCGTCCTGCTCACCTCCAACGCCACCCGGGAACTCTCCGAGGCGCTGCGCCGCCGCTGCCTCTTCCTCCACCTCGACTACCCGGAGGCCGAGCTCGAACGCCGGATCGTCCGGCTGCGCGTCCCCGGGCTGGACGCGGCGCTGGCCGAGTCGCTGGTCCGGGTGGTCGGCGCGCTGCGGGCACTGGAGCTGCGCAAGGCCCCCTCGGTCGCCGAGACGGTCGACTGGGCCCGCACCCTGCTGGCGCTCGGCGCCGACACCCTGGACGAGACGGTCGTCCGGGCCACCCTCGGGGTCGTCCTCAAGCACCAGGACGACGTGCTGAAGGCCGCCCAGAAGCTCACCCTCGCGTGACCGTCCCGCCCCCGTCCGGTGTCCCCTCCGCCCCCGCGGACCTCGCCGCCCGGCTGACCGCCTTCGTGCGCGCGCTGCGCACCCACGGGCTGCGGATCGGGCCCGCCGAGACGGTCGACGCCGCGGCCGTACTGGCCGTCCTCGGCCTCGCCGAGCGCGAGCAGGTCCGGGCCGGACTCGCCGCCGCGCTGCTGCGCACCGACGGGCAGCGCGGGGTCTTCGACGCCGCCTTCGACCTGCTCTTCCCGCTCGGCGTCGGCGACCCGGAGGCGGTGCGCCGGGCCTCGGCACAGCAGACCCCGGAGGCGGCCGATCCCGCCGACCCCGGCGCGCCGGGTCCCGCCGACCTCATGGACCCGAACGCGGACCCGGCCGCGCGGCGCGAGGACCTCCGGGCGCGGCTGGTGGCGGCACTGGCCGCCGACGACCGGGCCGCCCTGGCCGGGCTCGCCGGCGAGGCGGT
>NZ_JAIY01000012.1:250459-254673 GCF_000710405.2 Kitasatospora sp. MBT66
CCGAGCAGCCGGCGCCGCCGGCCGGCCCGGCAGCGACGGCTGGTCGGCCTACCAGACCCTCGGCCGGCTCGCTCCGGAGACCCTGCTCGCCCGGGTGCTCGCGGCCCTGCGCGCCGGGGCCGCCGGCACTGGATCGGACCCCAGTGCCCCCGACCTCGCCGACCACGTCCTGCCCGACGAGATCCGCCGCCGCATCCAGGGCTTCCGCGCCATGGTCGCCACCGAGGCCCGCCGACGGGCGGCCGAACTCCGCGGCACCGAACGCCTCGCCGAACGGGCCGTCGCTCCGAGCACCGACCGGATCGACTTCCTCACCGCCGGCCGCGACCAGCTCGCCGAACTCCGCCGCACCGTCCACCCGTTGGCCCGGAAGCTGGCCACCCGGCTGGCCGCCCGCCGACGCCGGGCCGCCCGCGGGCGGATCGACCTGCGCCGCACCCTGCGCCGCTCGCTCTCCACCGGCGGCGTCCCGCTGCGCCCCGCCCACCGGCTGCGCCGCCCCGCCCGGCCCGAACTCGTGCTGCTCTGCGACGTGTCCGGCTCGGTGGCGGGCTTCTCCGACTTCACCCTGCTGCTGGTCCAGGCGATGCGCGACCAGTTCAGCAAGGTCCGGGTGTTCGCGTTCGTCAACCGCACCGCCGAGGTGACGGACCTGCTCACCCGGGGCGGCGGCGACCCGGCCACGCTGGCCCGGCGGATCCTCACCGAGGCCAAGGTGATGGGCCACCACGGCAACAGCGACTACGGCTCGGCCCTCGGCGAGTTCGCCGAACGCCACCTGGAGGCGGTGGGTCCGCGGACCGCCGTGCTGATCCTCGGCGACGCCCGCAACAACTACCGGGACCCGCACCTGCCCGCCCTGCGGCTGATCGCGGCCCGCGCCCGCCAGGTCCACTGGCTCAACCCGGAGCAGCCCTCCCTCTGGGGCACCGGCGACTCCGCCGCCCCCGACTACGCCCGGGTGGTGCCGATGCACTGCTGCCGCAACGCCCGCCGGCTGGGCGAGTTCGTCGCCCGTCTGCTGCCGGTCTGAGGCGCGGCGGGCGGGGGCGGCGCCGAGACCCCGCCCCCACCGCCGCCCGGCGCCTCAGCCGTCCGGCTCAGCCGTCCAGTTGGCCGAGGAAGTCGAGCAGGGCCGCGTTGACTTCCGCCGGGCTCTCCTGCTGGGTCCAGTGCCCCACGCCCGGCAGCGTGACGCGCCGGTAGAGCTTCGGCGCCAGCCGCTCCAGCAGCCCGCGCATCGCCTCCTCCGGGATCAGGGCCATCACCATGTCCTGGTCCCCCGCCACGTAGAGGGCCGGCACCTCCACCGGCCGGCCGGCGAGACCGGCGAGCAGCTCGTTGTTGCGGTCGATGTTGCGGTACCAGTTGAGACCGCCGGTGAACGCCCGCTCGCCGTGCTCGGCGTAGTCGGCGACGAAGGCCTCGATGTCCGCCTCGGAGAGCCAGTCCGGCAGCTTCTCGGGCTCGGGGACGCTGTCCAGCAGGGTCTGACCCTCGCGGATCACCCACGCCTGCGGTCCCCCGCCGCCCGCCCGGGCGCCGGCGCCGCCGGCCAGCATCCGGCGGAACGTCGAGTGCAGGTCCCGGCCCAGCTCGGCGTCCGCGACCCCGGGGCGCTGGAAGTAGATCTGGTAGAAGCCCTCGCCGAACCGCTCGCGGGCCTGGGCCAGCGGCGGCAGGCCGAGGGTGGGCAGCGGCGGGACGCTCAGCCCCGCCACACCGCGCACCAGGTCCGGGCGCAGCGCCGCCGTGCTCCAGGCGACCGGGGCGCCCCAGTCGTGGCCGACCAGGACGGCGCTCTCCTCGCCGAGGGCGCCGATCAGCGCGGTGACGTCACCGACCAGGTGCAGCAGGGTGTACGCGTCGACCGACTCGGGCTGCTCGCTGCGGGCGTAGCCGCGCTGGTCGACGGCGACCACGCGGTAGCCGGCCTCGGCGAGCGGGGCGAACTGGTGCCGCCAGGAGTACCAGCTCTCCGGGAAGCCGTGCAGCAGCAGGACCAGTGGCCCCTCCCCCTGTTCGGCGACGTGCAGCCGGACTCCGTTCACCTCGACCTGACGGTGCGCGATACGTCCGTACGCCTGCTTGGTCATGCGGCCCTCCTCGTCGACGACGCGTCACCCGGCAGAACGGGCGGCGGCCGACCGTTCGTTCCCCGCCGCCGCGCGTCCGGTACGTCCGCCGGTGCCCTGTCCGTGCCCCGCCCGGGTCAGTCCCCGCTGTCGCGGCGGGTCCGGCCGCCGCCCTCCCGCCGGTCGAGCAGCGCCGTCGCGGCGGCAAGCAGGGCGCCCACCGCGATCAGGACGAAGTAGCCGACGGTCCGGTGGTCGGCGGGGACGAGATAGCTGACGAAGCCGAAGATGTGCAGGCCCCACAGGTGGTCGACGAGGAGGCCGTTGATGCCGCCGACGATCAGGACGAAGCTCATGAATCCCAGCAGGTTCTTCATGATCCCGACGTTAGGCAGCCTGGCCGCCGACCGGATCCGACTTTCGGCGCGACCGGGTCCCACCAAAGTCGCGCATCCGCAGCAGCACGGGCACGGCGGCGAGCGCCGGGGCGGCGGCCAGGGCGAAGCAGAGGGGCAGCGGCAGGTGTCCGACCAGCAGGCCCACACCCGCGCCGCCGACGGCCGAACCGGCGTTGAAGGCGGTGTTCACCCAGGCGCCGGCCCTGGTCCTGGCCTCCGGGGCGACTGCCTCGTCCGCGACCAGGTAGGAGGTGGTGAGGGCGGGCGAGACGAAGAACCCGGCGACGCCGACCGCCACGCCGAGCAGGACCGGGCCGGGTGCGAGCCCGGCCCCCGCCAGGGCCAGGCCCAGACCGGCGGTGAACAGGGGCAGCCGGACGGCGTTGGACACCGGCCGGTCGAGCGCGCCCAGCCCGAGGCCGCCGACGGCGCTGCCGGCGGACAGCGCGGCCAGGATCCAGCCCACCGCCTCCGGTCGCCCGCGGTCCTCGGCGAAGGCGAGCACCATGAGGTCCAGCGCGCCCAGCGCCAGCCCGGTCACCGCGGACGCGAGCACGGCGGCGCGCAGCGCCCGTCCGCCGCCGAGCGGTGACCGGCGACGGCGCCCGGCCGGGGGCACCGCACCGTCGGGGTCGTCCGCCCCGTCCGTCTCACCCGGTGCGTCCGGTCCGCCCGCCGCCACCGGTGAGGCGACCAGCAGCAGGGCCCCGGCGAGCAGCAGCCCCGCGCCCACGGCCACCGCCCCACCCGGGCCGACCGGCGGGAGCAGCAGTCCGACCAGCAACGGCCCGGTGACGAACAGCAGTTCCTCCGCGACGCCGTCCAGGCTGAACGCGCGGCGCAGCAGCACCGGGTCGGGAAGCAGCCGCCGCCAGAACGTCCGCATCACCGGCCCCAGCGGCGGTGTGCAGGCGCCCGCCGCGACGACGAGCGCGCCGACCGCCGCCGGAGCGGTGCCCGGCCGGGCCGTGGCCGCGACCACGGCGAGCAGCAGCGCGCCGTACAGCACGGCCATCGGCGGCAGCACCCGCCGGGGACCGTGGCGGTCGACCAGCCCGGCCCGGACCGGGGAGAGGAGGACGCTGGCGAGCGCGAACAGGGCCATCGCCGCGCCGGCCGCGGAGTAGGAGCCGGTGGCCTCGCGGACGGTGAGCAGCAGGGCGAGCGGAACCACCCCGTAGGAGAGGCGGCCGAGCAGCGCGGCGCCGAAGGTGCGGGCGGCGTGCGGGGCGCCGAGCACGGCGCGGTAGCCGGGGCGTGCGGACGGGCCGCGCGGAGGCGCGGAAACGGTGGAAGGCACGGTGGACGTCCTCAAGGAGGTCCGGTCCGCGGGCCGGGAGGTCACGGCGGGCGGTACCGGAGGTGCGTACGGGGACACCGGAGGGCCGCGCGGTTCCCGATCGGTCGGGGCGCGGTCGCTTCGGGCCTGCTACGCACAGAGGAAGGACATGGGCCGTACCGTACCAGGGCGCCACGCCGTCCGGGAGGCCCGGACGGAGCAGCGGACAGGGCGGGGCGGCGGCCGTCCGGGTACGTTCGCGGTGTGCAGCAGAGGTCACCCCACGTCAGCAGGCGCGCCCGGGCCGGGAGACCGGCGGCGGCCGGTGCCGTCGCCGTCCTGGTCCTCGCGGCCGGCGCGCCCGCCGCGTTCTCGGCCCCTTCGCCTTCCCCCTCGCCGTCCTCCCCTTCTCCGTCCTCCGCCCCTGCGGCGCCCGGTGCCGGTGCCGGTGCCGGTGCCGCC
>NZ_JAIY01000013.1:0-296 GCF_000710405.2 Kitasatospora sp. MBT66
CCTTCGCCACGGCTGCCGGCGGTGTAGAGCAGGCCGCCGAGGTGGGCGCTGCCGGCCCGGACGGCTTCCGGGAGGGAGCAGCCGGGGTCGGTGGTGCGCACACCGGCGTAGGGGGCGCCGCCGTTCTCGTCGGAGGTGCGGACGCCGGGGACGAGGGCGCTGAGGGCGGCGGGGCCGGGGGCGACCAGGACCACCCGGCCGTGCTTGGCGGCGGCGACGGCGGCCAGTTGCTCGGGGGTGAGCAGGTCGGGCTCGGGCAGGACGAGGGTGTCGGCGCCGGTGGGCCGGACGGCCGG
>NZ_JAIY01000013.1:431-7577 GCF_000710405.2 Kitasatospora sp. MBT66
GGCGGCGAGCAGCAGGAGGGCGGCGGTGAGCAGGTACCAGCGGGTGCGCCGCCACAGGCCGCGGCCGGTGGGGGCGGTGCTGGTGGCGGTCGGGGCGGGCGGCGGGGCGGTGGCCCGGTCGGTGGTGGGAGCGGGGGCGGCGCTGGTCATGCGGCTCCTCCGGCGGCCGGGGCGAGGACCGGGCGGGTGCGTTCGAGGGCCCGGTCGAGGTCGCGCAGCGACTGGTAGGCGCTCTGGTCGGCGGTGCGCTCGCCGTACGCGATGTCGTCGAAGGCGCGGGCGGCGGCGGTGAGCTCGGCCGCGTGGCCGGGCAGGGCGCGGCCGGCCTCGGCGGCGGCCTCGTCGGCGGTGCGGCCGGGGCGGGCGTCGAGCAGGGTGCGCTCCTCGAGGCCGCGGACCAGGGCGCGCATCTGCTCGCGGACGGCCTCGGTCCAGCGGCCGGCGGCGGCGTGCCGTTCGGCGTCGGCCCGGTGCTCGGCCGCGCTGCGCGGGCCGATGTCGCCGAAGACCCCGGGGTGGGTGCGGGCGGCCCGCCCGGGTGCGCCGAGGCGCCACCAGAGGGCGGCGCCGACCACCGCGGCGACCAGCAGGAACAGGACCAGGCCGGTGGCGCCGCTGGTGCCGTCGCCGGTGAGCGCGCCCAGCGCCTCGTCGATCCGGTCCGAGATCCAGTCGACGATCCGTTCCTGGAGGCTCGGGTCGTGGCGGTGGTAGTCGGCGTTGAGCAGTTCGTCGCGGGCCGCGTCCTTGGCCGCGTCGCGCGGTGTCGTGATCGGGGCGCCACCCGCGAGCACGACGTTCTCCCCCCGGATCGGCATCGGGCTCAGAGCCTTGCGGGGGCGGGGCCGGCCTGGTCGCCCCAGCCGGTGCCGCCGTGCTCGGGCAGGCCCGCGGCGCGGGCGAGCTCGATGTCGAGGGCCTCGCGGCGGATCCGCTGGTCGACGTAGAGCAGCACGCCGATGGTGGCGGTGAAGGGGAGGGTGACGGTGGAGGAGAGGACGCCGCCGATCGCCATGGTGATCAGCATGGCGGCGGGCATGCTGCCGGTCTGCCCGGCGTCGACCTGCCCGATGAAGTCGTCGAAGCCGATCACCATGCCGATGACCGTGAACGGGGTGCTGATCACACCGCCGACGACCGCGGCGATGATCTGGCTCAGCACGGTGATGCCGCAGATCCGCCACCAGGAGCGGCGGACCAGCCGGCGGGAGCGGGAGAGGGCGGTGATGACGCCCTGCTTCTCCAGCATGAGGGCGGGCGCGGCCAGGCTGAGCTGGATGCCGATCCAGATGGCGACGGGGAGGCTGAGCAGGCCCACGACGACGAGCAGGCCGACGATCGCCGGTTCCTCGGCCCCGGAGACCAGGTAGCCGATCAGCGGGGCGAAGCCCAGCAGGACGATGCCGCCGGCGATGAGACCGGTGAGCAGGGTGAGGCCGACGAGCTGGAGCAGTCGCGGCTTGGCGTCGCGCCAGGCGTCCCCGATCGACACGGCCTGCCCGAGGATGGCGCGGCTGACCACCATGGTCAGCAGGGCCGAGGCGATCACGCCGAGCAGCATCGAGAGCGGCAGGCTGATCAGGGCGGTCAGGACCGGGGTGAGGTCGCCGGTGTCCCCCTGGATGGCGAGCTGGGCGCCGAGCGAGGCGCCCTGCTGGACGACCGCGACGCCGAGGGCGAGGCCGAGGGTGACCCGCCAGTGCTTGCGGACGGTGGACACCGCGCCGTCGAGGATCTCGCCGAGGCCGAGCGGGCGCAGCGGGATCACTCCGGGCTTGGGGCTCTGCGGCACGCCCCAGCTGTAACCGCCGCCGGGCGGCTGCGGGCCCCAGCCGGGCGGCGGTGCGCCGTGGCCGGGCTGCTGCGTGCCCCAGGCGGGCTGCTGCCCGGCGTAGGGGGGCTGCGGGGCGCCGGGGGTGGTCCCCCAGGCGGGCGGGGTGTCCTGGGGCGGTGCCGACTGGCCGGGCACTGCGGCGGGTGCGTCGGCGGTGGGCCGGGCACCGTCGCGGGGCGGCTCGGACGAGCCGGGCGAGGCCCAGCCCGGAGTGTCGGTCATCACTGCTCCTCGGAGGGCTTCGGGGTGCGGGGTACCGGGTGGATCTTCACCCGCGCGCAGCGCCCATCGTGCCATGGTGCCCGGACGCACCCCAGGGGGAGCCGGTTGCTGAACGGCAACGGCCGGGGGGCGGACGATTCGTCGGCTTCGGCGGGGGCCAGGGGGGCTGAAGGGGGCGTGAAATTGGCCCGGTTTGGCTTGAATTGGACCGGATCGCCAGTTGGCCGTTCTGGAGCAATGGGACTGCTGTGCGGCAGGTCACAATCCGGTAATGAGAAGATGGACGCATGAAGGGACGCGTCCTCGTCGTTGATGACGACTCCGCACTGGCCGAGATGCTCGGCATTGTGCTGCGTGGTGAGGGTTTTGAGCCGTTTTTCGTCGCGGATGGGGACAGGGCGCTAGCGGCGTTCAGGGAGACCAAGCCGGACCTCGTCCTGCTCGACCTGATGCTGCCCGGCCGGGACGGCATCGACGTATGCCGGCAGATCCGGGCCGAGTCCGGTATCCCGATCGTCATGCTGACCGCCAAGACCGACACGGTGGATGTCGTGGTCGGCCTGGAGTCGGGTGCCGACGACTACGTGACCAAGCCGTTCAAGCCCAAGGAGCTGGTGGCCCGGGTGCGGGCCCGGCTCCGCAGGGCCGAGGAGCCGACTCCGGAGCAGCTGACCATCGGCGATCTGGTGATCGACGTGGCCGGCCACTCGGTGAAGCGGGACGGCCGGGGCATCCCGCTGACCCCGCTGGAGTTCGACCTGCTGGTCGCGCTGGCCCGCAAGCCCTGGCAGGTGTTCACCCGCGAGGTGCTGCTGGAGCAGGTCTGGGGCTACCGGCACGCGGCGGACACCCGGCTGGTGAACGTCCATGTGCAGCGCCTGCGCTCCAAGATCGAGAAGGACCCGGAGCGTCCCGAGATCGTGGTGACCGTCCGCGGCGTCGGCTACAAGGCCGGGCCCAGCTGACGTGATGTACCGGGCCGACGAAACCCCGGCGGGTACCGCGACCGACGGGGGTGGCGGCGCCGTGCGCGGGGACGTACTGAGTTCGACCGTGCGCAACCGCCGCCGCCGGGGGCCGGTCGCCCTGCTCGCGCTGCTGAACCGGCAGCTGCGCCGCCCCCTGCACCGGGTGGCGGCGCTGTACCGGCGGTCGATCCAGCTGCGGGTGGTGGCGGCGACGCTGCTGCTGTCGGTCGTGGTGGTGATGGTGCTGGGCGTCGTCGTGGTGGCGCAGGTGCGCACCGGGCTGCTGGAGACCAAGCGGTCGGCGGCCCGGGACCAGGCGCTCGCGGGATTCCAGACCGAGCTCAAGAAGATCGACGACGCGGACGACCTGCGGCTGCGGACCGCGACCACCGACCCGGCCCCCGAGGGCCTGGGCACCTGGCTGCTCCAGCAGGTCGGCGACCTGGCGGCGAGCGGGCAGAACGTCTACTCGGTGATCGCGATGCTGCCCGGCACCGGCCAGACCGTCCAGCCGGACAAGGCCGGCCTCGGCCCGCGCTACTCCGCGGACATCCTGCCGAGCAGCATCCCCGACACCCTGAAGGCGAGGGTCGCGCAGGAGCCCGGCCAGAGCTTCAGCCAGCCCACCCGGATCCAGCGCTCGCCGGAGAGCCACGCGGACACCGAGCCCGGGCTGGTCTTCGGGCAGCAGTTCACCGGGCCCGGCAACGGCAGCTACCAGCTGTACTACGTCTTCTCCTTCGGCCAGGAGACCAAGACCCTGGGACTGGTCACCGGCACGCTGGCGACCGCCGGGGTGTTCGTGGTGATCATGATGGGCGGCATCGCCTGGCTGGTGGTGCGCCAGGTGGTGACACCGGTCCGGATGGCCGCCGGGATCTCCGAGCGGCTGGCCGCCGGGCACCTGGAAGAGCGGATGAAGGTCACCGGCACCGACGACATCGCCAGGCTGGGCGAGTCGTTCAACCGGATGGCCAACGCGCTGCAGGCGCAGATCCGGCAGCTGGAGGAGCTCTCCAGGGTGCAGCGGCGCTTCGTCTCGGACGTGTCGCACGAGCTGCGCACGCCGCTGACCACCGTCCGGATGGCCGCCGACCTCATCTACGACAGCCGCGAGGACCTCGACCCGATGGCGGCCCGCTCCGCCGAACTGCTCCAGGGGCAGCTGGACCGCTTCGAGTCGCTGCTCGCCGACCTGCTGGAGATCAGCCGCTTCGACGCGGGCGCGGCCGTCCTGGACGCCGAGCCGGTCGACCTGCGCGAGATCGTCGGCCGGGTGGTCGAGGCCGCCGATCCGCTGGCGCAGGCCAAGGGCAGCGCCGTGGTGATCCGCGGCGACGGCGAGCCGGTGCTGGCCGAGGTCGACTCCCGGCGGATCGAGCGCATCCTGCGCAACCTGGTGGTCAACGCGCTGGAGCACGGCGAGGGCCGGGACGTCGTGGTCCGGCTGGGCTCGCGGGACGGCGCGGTCGCGATCGGCGTCCGGGACTACGGCATCGGCCTCAAGCCGGGCGAGGCGTCCCGGGTGTTCCACCGGTTCTGGCGGGCCGACCCGTCCCGGGTGCGGACCACCGGCGGCACCGGCCTCGGCCTGTCGATCGCGGTCGAGGACGCGCATCTGCACGGCGGCTGGCTGCAGGCCTGGGGGGAGCCGGGCGGCGGCTCGCACTTCCGGCTCACCATGCCGCGCACCCGCGGCGGCGAGATCAGCCGGGCGCCGTTCCGGCTGGAGCCGGAGGACTCCCGCAACAACCGGGGCCTGGGCACCTACGGGGCGCCGTACCGGCGGGCCGCGCGCCCGGCCGGGGCGACGGCCCTCACCGCGGCCGACGAGCAGGCCGTCCCGGAGACGCCGGACACCTCCGGCAGCGGGTTCGGCAGCGGGCTCGGCGGTGTGCTGAGCATCGGCCCCGGCCTCGGCCGACGGCCGGTCGAGGGCCCGCGCGCGGATCCGTCCGACGTACTGCCGGTCGGTGCGGGGTACGGTGCGACCGGGGCCCAGGTCGTGGTGGACCCGACGCCCGGTCGGCCGTCGGTGACGCAGCGGACCGCGGGGCCGGACGAGGCCGCAGGGGCGGACGGCACGGGTGGAACGGACACGGAGGGGTCGCAGCGTGCGAAGGACCAGCGCCAGGATTGAGCTGCGGCTGGCCGGGACGGCGGGCGCGCTGGTGGGTGCCCTGCTGGCCGGCGGCTGCGCGGCGATGCCGGATTCCGGGGGCGTCTCCAAGATCGAGCTGTCCAGGAGCTCGGCGGAGAAGAACCTCCAGGTCAGGATCTTCCCGGTGGAGCCCGCCAAGGGAGCCAAGCCGCAGGACCTGCTGGCCGGCTTCCTCGACGCGCTGACCGCCGACGACAGCTATGTGACGGCGCGCAAGTACCTGACACCGGACGCGCGGACCACCTGGAACCCCGAGGCGGGCATCAAGGTGCTCGCCTCCAACCCGGGGCACCTCAAGGTGAGCGTGACCGACAGCGACACCGAGATGTCGATCCCGGTCCCCGGGCAGCTGGTCTCCCAGGTGGACGACCGGCACTCGTACATCGGCGAGTCACCGCGCATGATCGAGTTCAACTTCTCCTTCGTGCGGGAGAAGGCCGGCGAGTGGCGGATCGACAAGCTGCCGGACGGGCTGATCCTCAACGAGGTCAACTTCCGCAACAGCTACCGCCAGGTCGACCGGTTCTTCTACGCCGCGTCCGACCCGTCCGCGCCGACGGCGGCCTCGGTGACCAACCAGGACGTGCTGATCGCCGACCCGATCTACCTGCGGCGCCGAATAGACCCGCTGGGTTCGGCGGTCCGCGCGCTTGTCTCGGGGCCGTCGACCTGGCTGGCGCCGGTCGCCAGCTCCGCCTTCCCGGCGGGCCTCGGGCCCAACGCCGTCGATTCGGTGACCCTGGACGACAACCGCACCGGGCACGTGACGCTCAGCGGGGTCGACCTCGGCAGCGCCACCGCCTGCCGGCGGATGGCCACCCAGCTCCTCTACACCCTCGCCGACCAGGGCACCGGGCAGGTCGAACGGCTGGAGCTCAAGGCCAAGCACGGCGGCCCGGTCTGCCAGGCGAGCCGCGCCGACGAGCCCGCGACCGGGCCCGGCTCGCTGGCCGGGCAGATGTCCACCCGGCAGTTCTACCAGCGGGCCGACGACGGCGTGCTGCACGAGACGCGCGGGGACGCCGTCGGCGAGCCCGTGCACGGGCCGCTGGGGCGGGTGCAGCAGAGCGGGCGGCCGCTGGGCGCGGTCGCGGTGGCCCGGGACGGCGAGCGCGCCGCGGCGATCGGCGCCGACGGCCACCAGCTCTTCACGGTGCCGTTCCTGGACTCGCTGCCGGCCATGCCGCAGCCGGTGCTCACCACCCCGAGCCGCCCGGGTTCGAAGGGCGACGACGGGCTGACCTCGCCGACCTGGGACGGGCGCGGTGACCTGTACGTGGTGGACCGCGACCCGGTCGGGCCGCGGGTGCTGATGGTGCGGGACAAGCAGGCCGTGCCGGTGGCGGTGGACGACCTGCTCGGGCGCTCGGTGCAGGGCATCAAGGTGTCCTCGGACGGTGTCCGGGTCGCGCTGCTGCTGAAGGAGGGCAAGGACAGCAAGGACCAGCGGCTCTGGCTGGGGCTGCTCGTCCACGGCGGGACCAAGGATGCCCCGACCGCGAGGATCACCGGGCTGCGGCTGGCCAACCCGGCGTTCCAGGAGGTGCTGGCGGTGTCCTGGGCGGAGGCCGACCAACTGCTGGTGCTGGGCAAGGAGAAGGACAAGGCCCAGCAGCTGCAGTACATCAGCACCGACGGGTCGCAGAACCGGGACGCGCGGTTGCTGGGCGGTGGGGAGGTGGTCGCCGTCGCCGCGTCGGAGTCCCGGGGGACGAACGCGCTGCCGGCGCCGCCGGTGCTGGCGCTGGCGCTGGAGAAGGAAGTGATCAAGCCGTACCGGCTGGTCAACAACCAGTGGCGGGAGCTGGTGCTGCCCTACAAGGCCTCCGCGTTCATCTACCCGGGCTGAGGCCCGGCGCCCGGCGTGGGCCGGGGGCGGGGCCCTTCACCGGTCGGAGGTGTCCGGGCGGTGCCGGCGGTGGTGCGGGACGGCCGCCGCGACCGTGGCGGCCGCGGCGGGC
>NZ_JAIY01000013.1:7708-29107 GCF_000710405.2 Kitasatospora sp. MBT66
CGGATCGGTCGGATCGGTCGGGTCCGGCGGATCGGCGGAAGCGGCCGGGCGGCCGCACGGTGAGCGCGCCGCGCAGATTCCGGTGGCGCTCGGCGGCGGAGAGCCCGGCCTGGTCGGCGACCGGCCGGGCGTGGCGCAGCAGCGGCAGCGCGCGGGCGTCCAGCCCCTCCCGGCGCAGGGCCCCGGCGGCCGCGCGGGCCAGCCGCAGCGTGGGGTCGTGCCCCCGGGCGCGGACCGCCGCCCGGGCGGAGGGGACCGGGACCAGCAGCAGGGGCGCCCCTTCCGGACAGGGGACGAGTGCGGAGCGCACCGCCCGGGCAAGCGTGTCGCCGAGCGGGCCGGCCAGCGCCAGCGCGCCGCGCTCCTTGTGGGCGAGCAGCAGCCGCCGGACCGGACCGTCGTACGGCGCGGCGGCGTGCGCCCGTGGGAGGGCCGCGACGGGCGTCGGCGGGGTGGTGGCGAGGAGGTGGCGGCACTCCGGGCACAGGTGGCCGAGGTCGGCGCCGCAGCCCGCGCAGGGGGCCGGGAGCAGCGCGTCGAGGAGGCCGGTCAGGGCGTGGACGAAGGGTCCCCGGTGGGACTGCCGGTGGGGTGGTGCGGGGGTCCGCGGCACGGCTGCTCCTCGCGGGTGGGGCACGGAGAGTGAGCAAAGAATGCGCCGTACGGGGGGTGTTGTCCAGGTATTTACCTGTGTTTCACTCGCGAGAGGGTAGACAGGGGTGCAGCAGCTTGACCGCCGGCCCATCACTCCGTCATACCCGAACTCTCCGCCGGAGAGGCGAAAACCCCGTGTGAGGTGTTCGATAAGGCTCCAGGGGGTTTCAACCGTCCCTGGTGGGGAGGAAGTGCAGTGAGGGCCAGTCGTTCCCACCGTTGCCGGTGGAGCGGAGGGCCGGCGGATGTATCGGCTGGTCCGGCTGGTCTCAGTCCGGTCCGGTAGCACCCGGGCCGGCGACAGAACGAGGGATCGGAGTTCTGCGTGGACATCGTCGTCAAGGGCCGCAAGACCGAGGTGCCGAAGAGGTTCCGGGATCACGTGGCCGAGAAGCTGGAGAAGGTCCAGAAGTTCGACACCAAGGCGATCAGCCTGGATGTCGAGGTGTCCAAGGAACACAACCCGCGGCAGGCCGACCGGTCCGACCGCGTGGAGATCACCCTCCGTACCCGTGGCCCGGTGATCCGGGCCGAGGCCGCCGCCGCTGACCCCTACGCGGCGCTGGATCTGGCCTCGGCGAAGCTCGACGCCCAACTGCGCAAGTCCGCGGACCGGCGTCGGGTCCACAAGGGCGGCAGCGGCAGCCGCACCCCGATCAGCGTCGCCGAGGCGACCGCGGCCCTGGCCGCGCTGCCCGAGGCGAAGCCGTCGGAGAGCAGCACCAACGGTGCCGTCCGCAAGACCATGATGGGATCCCTGGAAGTGGAGGGCGAAGGCCCGCTGGTGGTCCGGGAGAAGACCCACCCGGCCGCCCCGATGGCGCTCGACCAGGCGCTCTACGAGATGGAGCTGGTCGGCCACGACTTCTACCTCTTCGTGGAGAAGGACAGTGGCCTGCCGAGCGTCGTCTACCGCCGGCACGGTTACCACTACGGCGTGATCCACCTGAAGGCCGACGGTTCGACCGTCGAGGGTGGCGGCGCCGGTGGTGCGATCGGCGCGGGCGACGACGAGGACTGACCGTCCGGACAGCAGGAGAGGGGTGACCCCGGTGGCAACCGCCGCCGGGGTCACCGGCGTTCAGGGGCAGGCTCGTGGTGTTCCGGGGGCGCCGTCCTTCCGGGCCGGCCACCCGAGTTCCCGGGCCGGTGTGCCGCGTTCCGGGGTCGGTATGCGGACGCCGGTGACCGGACAGGTCACCCGATGCGGGGCAATCGGCACCGGAGGGTGACCGCGAGGGCGCCCGGCCGTGGAATGATTGGCCGACGACGACCGGCGACGGGGGAGGAGCGGATGGGGGATCACTTCGGGCTGGGGCCCGCGACAGTGCCGGTCGTGGGGGTGTCGCCCGGCCTCGGGGCCGAGTCCGACTACGCACCGCGCCGGGGGGAGCCGATCCGCGTCCTGGTGGTGGACGACCACGCGCTGTTCCGCCGCGGCCTGGAGATCGTGCTGGCCGAGGAGGAGGACATCACCGTCGTCGGCGAGGCCGGGGACGGCGCGGAGGCGGTGCTCAAGGCGGCCGACCTGTTGCCCGACATCATCCTCATGGACGTCAGGATGCCGCGCCGCAGCGGGATCGAGGCCTGCACCGCGATCAAGGACGTCGCACCCAGCACCAAGATCATCATGCTGACGATAAGCGACGAGGAGGCCGACCTCTACGAGGCGATCAAGGCGGGGGCCACCGGCTACCTGCTCAAGGAGATCTCCACCGACGAGGTCGCCACCGCGATCCGCGCGGTCGCCGACGGGCAGTCCCAGATCAGCCCGTCGATGGCGTCCAAGCTGCTCACCGAGTTCAAGTCGATGATCCAGCGCCGCTCCGACGAACGGGAGTTGGTGCCCGCGCCGCGACTCACGGACCGGGAGCTGGAGGTGCTGAAGCTGGTGGCCACCGGGATGAACAACCGGGAGATCGCCAAGGAGCTGTTCATCAGCGAGAACACCGTGAAGAACCATGTGCGCAACATCCTGGAGAAGCTGCAACTGCACTCCCGGATGGAGGCCGTGGTGTACGCGATGCGGGAGAAGATCCTCGAAATAGGGTGACCGCGGGGCCCGGTGGGCCCCGGCCACCGGGATGTTCGGGGCGGCCGGGGCGTGCGGGGAGTCCGGGGTGGGGGTGCTCGGTCAGGCCAGCAGTCGCTCCAGCGCCGGGCGCAGCGACTCGTCGTGCAGCGCCTCGACCCGGACGGCGTCGCAGCCCACCCAGCCGGCCGCCTCGCGCAGTGCGTCGGCCAGCGCCTCCAGGTGCCGGGGGGAGTCCAGCGAGACCTGACGCGCCACCAGGGTCCGACCCTCGCGGGCCGGGTCGACCCGGCCGACCAGCCGGCCGCCGGTGAGCACCGGCATCGCGAAGTAGCCGTGCACCCGCTTGGGCTTGGGGGTGTAGGCCTCCAGCCGGTGGAGCATGCCGAAGATCCGCTCGGTACGCGGACGGTCCCAGATCAGCGAGTCGAACGGCGACAGCAGGGTGGTGCGGTGGCGGCCGCGCGGCGTGGTGGCGAGTGCCTCCGGGTCGGCCCAGGCCGCGCCGGGGGTGCCGTTCGGGCCCCAGCCGGCCACCTCGACCGGGACCAGGCCGGAGTCGGGCAGCACCGCGTCCACCTGCTCGGCGCGCAGCCGGTAGTAGTCGACGATGTCGGCCCGGGTGGCCACGCCGAGGGCCGCGCCGGACTGGGCGACCAGGGTGCGCAGGCACTCGGTGTCGTCCGGTTCGGCGGCGAACAGCTCGGCGGGCACGGCCTGTTCGGCCAGGGCGTAGACGCGCTTCCAGCTCCGGCGCTCGGTGCAGACCACGTCGCCGAAGGCCAGCGCCCGTTCCACCGCGATCTTGGTGTCCGACCAGTCCCACCAGTCGGCGGTCTTCTTGGCGCCGCCCAGCTCGGTCGAGGTGAGCGGGCCCTCGGCGCGCAGCTTGTCGAGCACCGAGCGGTAGGTCTCCGCTTCGCCCTGCTTGCCCCAGACATGCGTCTTCGCGCGGTAGCGGCGGCGCCGGAAGGCGAACAGCGGCCACTCCTCCATCGGCAGGATGCACGCCGCGTGCGACCAGTACTCGAAGCTGGTGCCGGAACCCCAGTACGCCGTCTCGACCGTCGGGCGGCCGACCGCGCCGAGCCGGGCGTACGGCACGAGTTCGTGCGAGCGGGCCAGTACCGAGATGGTGTCGAGCTGGACGGAGCCGAGCCGGCGCAGCATCCCGCGCACCCCGCCGCGGCGGTCGGGCGCGCCGAGCAGGCCCTGGGCGCGCAGGGCGATCCGGCGGGCGTCGTCCGCGCCGAGCGCGGTCACCGGGGCGGGGAGGGAGGACGGGCCCGGGACCGGGCCGGGGGTCGAGGCGGTCATGCCGGCGAGCCTAGAGGTGGGCACCGACAATTCGCCCGCCCGCCCGGAGACCTGGGGTCTCCGGGCGGGCGGGCGTGGTTCGGCGGTGGCCGGCGACCCGGCGCGGCGGTCCGGTCCGGTGCGGCGGTCCGGGCCGGGTCAGTCGGCGAGGTCGCCGGGCAGCAGGGAGGCGATCCACGAGTCGTGGAACTGTCCGCGCTGCTCGGCGTACGCGCGCAGGGTGCCCTCGAACCGGAAGCCGACCTTCGAGGCGACCGCGCGGGAGCCCTCGTTGCCCACGTAGGCGAGCCACTCCAGTCGGCGCAGGCCGAGTTCGGCCAGTCCGTAGCGGGCCACGGCGGTGGCCGCCTCCACGGTGTAGCCGCGGCCGCGGAACTCCTTGGTCGCCCACCAGCCGATCTCGGCCACGCCGGGTCGCCCGGCGGGGAACATCAGCCCCTGGGAACCGACCAGGGCGCCGGACTCCCGCTCGAACACGCACCAGACCAGGTTCTCGCCGGTCCGCCAGCCGTTGAACGCCAGGTCGGACACGAAGTACTCGGCGTCGGTGCGCCGGTACGGGCTCGGGACGACCGTCCAGCGCTGGATCTCCGGGTCCTGGCAGGCGGCGTCGATCGCGTCGATGTCCGACTCGCGCGGAGCGCGCAGCACCAGGCGCTCGGTGGTGAGGACGACGGGCTCGCGGGCGGGGTCGGCGGCGGGCGGGCCGGACTGCTCCCCGGTACGGGGTTCGGGGCTTTCTTCCATGGGCGGATTATTTCGTCCAGAGATGAATCCGAGCATCCGATTAACGGTCCTGGGCGCCCAACTCAACGGACGGCTGCCCGGTTTGCCCCGGTGGGGAATGCTATCGGGGCATGTGCTCGCAGGGGTGACACGGGAATACCGTGCTGACGCACCTCCCGAGGCATTGGGCTCCTCGCATACGATGGCCCGTGCGGTGGGGTGGATCCGCCGTGCAGTCGTCCAGTGCCAATACAGGCAAGGAGCCCGCTCACGTGTCCGTCTTCGACAAGATCCTGCGCGCCGGCGAAGGCAAGATCCTTCGCAAGCTGCAGCGGATTGCCGCCCAGGTCAACTCCATCGAAGAGGACTTCGTCAACCTCACCGACGCCGAGCTTCGCGCCCTGACGGACGAGTACAGGCAGCGACTCGTCGACGGCGAGTCCCTGGACGACATCCTCCCCGAGGCCTTCGCCACCGTCCGAGAGGCAGCCAAGCGCGTCCTCGGCCAGCGGCACTACGACGTCCAGATCATGGGCGGCGCCGCGCTGCACCACGGCTACGTCGCCGAGATGCGCACCGGTGAGGGCAAGACCCTCGTCGGCACCCTGCCCGCGTACCTGAACGCGCTGACCGGCAAGGGCGTGCACCTGATCACGGTCAACGACTACCTCGCCGAGCGCGACTCGGAGTGGATGGGCCGGGTGCACCGCTTCCTCGGCCTCGAGGTCGGCGTGATCCTCGGCAACATGACGCCCGCCGAGCGCAAGCGCCAGTACGGGATGGACATCACGTACGGCACCAACAACGAGTTCGGCTTCGACTACCTGCGCGACAACATGGCCTGGTCGAAGGACGAGCTCGTCCAGCGCGGCCACAACTTCGCCGTGGTCGACGAGGTCGACTCGATCCTCATCGACGAGGCCCGGACCCCGCTGATCATCTCCGGCCCGGCCGACCAGGCGACCAAGTGGTACGCCGACTTCGCCAAGCTGGTGCTGCGCCTCAAGATCGACCGCGACTACGAGGTCGACGAGAAGAAGCGCACCGTGGGCATCCTCGAGGAGGGTGTCACCCGGGTCGAGGACTACCTCGGCATCGACAACCTCTACGAGTCGGTGAACACCCCGCTCGTCGGCTTCCTGAACAACGCCATCAAGGCCAAGGAGCTCTACAAGAACGACAAGGACTACGTCGTCATGAACGGCGAAGTCATGATCGTCGACGAGCACACCGGTCGTATCCTGGCCGGCCGCCGCTACAACGAGGGCATGCACCAGGCGATCGAGGCCAAGGAAGGGGTGGAGGTCCAGAACGAGAACCAGACCCTGGCCACCATCACCCTCCAGAACTTCTTCCGCCTGTACGACAAGCTGGCCGGTATGACCGGTACCGGTACCACCGAGGCGGCCGAGTTCCACCAGATCTACAAGCTCGGTGTGGTGCCGATCCCCACCAACAAGAACCCGCTGCGCATCGACCAGCCCGACCTCATCTACAAGTCGGAGCCGGCCAAGTTCGCGGCCGTGGTCGAGGACATCGCCGAGAAGCACGAGAAGGGCCAGCCGGTGCTGGTCGGCACCGTGTCGGTCGAGAAGTCCGAGTACCTGTCGCAGGAGCTGCGCAAGCGTGGCATCCCGCACGAGGTGCTGAACGCCAAGCACCACGAGCGCGAGGCGCAGATCGTCGCCCAGGCGGGCCGCAAGGGCGCCGTCACCGTGGCCACCAACATGGCCGGCCGAGGCACCGACATCATGCTCGGCGGCAACGCCGACCACCTCGCGGCGGCCGAGCTGGCGCAGCGCGGGATCACCCCGGAGGACAGCCCGGAGGAGTACGAGGCCGCGTTCCCGGCCGCGCTGGAGAAGGCCAAGGCGGCCGTGAAGGCGGAGCAGGACGAGGTCAAGGAGGCCGGCGGCCTCTACGTCCTCGGCACCGAGCGGCACGAGTCCCGCCGGATCGACAACCAGCTGCGCGGCCGCTCCGGCCGTCAGGGCGACCCGGGCGAGTCCCGCTTCTACCTGTCGCTCGGCGACGACCTGATGCGCCTGTTCAAGGCCGGCATGGTCGAGCGCGTGCTCTCGATGGCCAACGTGCCCGAGGACGTGCCGATCGAGTCGAAGATGGTCACCCGGGCCATCGCCTCCGCGCAGACCCAGGTCGAGCAGCAGAACTTCGAGATCCGCAAGAACGTCCTCAAGTACGACGAGGTGCTGAACCGCCAGCGCGAGGTCATCTACGGCGAGCGCCGCCGGGTCCTGGAGGGCGAGGACCTGCAGGAGCAGGTCGGCCACTTCATGGACGACACCGTCGAGGCGTACGTCAACGCCGCCACCGGCGAGGGCTTCGAGGACGACTGGGACCTCGAGAAGCTCTGGACCGCGCTCAAGCAGCTCTACCCGATCACCCTGGACCTGGCCGAGCTGGAGGAGGAGGCCGGCGGCGCCGCCGGCCTCACCCCGGAGTTCCTCACCAAGGCCATCCAGGAGGACGTCCAGGCCCAGTACGGCGCCCGCGAGGACCAGCTCGGCGAGGAGATCATGCGCGAGCTGGAGCGCCGGGTCGTCCTCTCGGTGCTGGACCGCCGCTGGCGCGAGCACCTCTACGAGATGGACTACCTCCAGGAGGGCATCGGCCTGCGGGCCATGGCGCAGCGCGACCCGCTGGTCGAGTACCAGCGCGAGGGCTTCGACATGTTCACCGCGATGATGGAGGGCATCAAGGAGGAGTCCGTCGGCTACCTGTTCAACCTGGAGGTCCAGGTCGAGCAGCAGGTCGAGGAGGTCCCGGTCGAGGACGCCCAGGTGCTGCTCGACAAGCTGGAGAAGGACGCCCCCCGTCCGGAGATCAAGGCCAAGGGCCTGGAGGCCCCGAAGCCGCAGCGGCTGCACTACACGGCCCCCTCGGAGGAGGTCGGCGGCGGTGTGGTCGAGGGCGAGTTCGACGACCTCGGTGCCGAGGACGAGGGCGACGGTCTGACCCGCGCCGAGCGTCGCAAGGCCGCCAAGTCGGCCAAGGGCCGCCGCCGCAAGAGCTGAGGCGGGGCCGACCGGACCGGTCGGCCGCCGCACCGGGCGCCACTCCCGTACGGGGGTGGCGCCCGGCGTCGTTCCCGGGGCGGCCGCCGCCGGTGCCGGGGCCGCTGCGGCGGCCTCCGCCCACCGGGCGGGCGGGGACGGGCGGGAGCACGGTCCGGGGCGGCTCATCGGGCCTCCACCGCGGTGCACTGCCACTGGCCGGACGGCCCCCGAGGCTCCAGCCGGAACGCCACCATGTGGTGCCGGTCGCCGAGGTCGACCCGGACACAGGCCTCGACCGCGCCCGGCGCGGGCGAACGGTCGTGCACCGGCCCGAGCCGCGGCCGCTCGCCGCTCCGCGTCCCGCGCAGGGTGCCGGCCCGGACCAGGGCCGACAGCTGGCCGTAGCAGTCCAGGGTGGTGTGGCGCAGCAGCTGTCCGGACGGCCGGGAGCCGGTCAGCACCTCCACCAGCCGGTGCGCGAACCGTGTGCTCAGGCCGCCCCGCGGGTCGGGGCCCGTTCGGTCGGCGCAGGCCGCCCTGGGGTGGCGGGGGCGCCGAGGTTCGGCGACCGCCCGGTGGTCCCGGGCGGTGCCGCGCGGGCGGTACGGGCGCGCCGACAGGACGGCGGGCGGGGCGGGCGGGTGAGCGGCGCGGTTCGGACATGCGGTCATGGGCCTTCCTCGGAGCGGCGGGCGGGTCGGGGCCCGGGCGGGGCCCGGTGGGCTGCTGCGGTCGGGGCGAGCGTCGGGGTGGAGCGTCGGGGCGATGCCGGTCGGTGGTGGGTGGTGCCGGTCGGGACCGGGTGGTGCGGGTGCGGACGGGTTCCTTGTTAACGGCCGTCCGCAGCGGGCTGCAACGGCTTTGCGAGGGGCGCCCCGGCCTCCGGAAAGTTCACCTATCCGGGTGAGTCGGCCCGTGCGGGAACGGGTTCGGGCCGGAGCCGGTCCGCACCGGGTTGACGCACCGGGAAGGGCGGGAAAGCCCGAAAGAGGACGGTCGGGTTCGCCAGGACGGCCGTTGCGGTCCGGGTCGGTCGACGCGCAGGATCGGAGACCGGAGCCGGATCGGGCCGCCCGTCGCGGGCCCGTCCCGGACCAGCACCGCCCCGACGAGGACAGGCGGCCGGCATGACGACATGGGTATCCGGGACACGGCCGACGGCACCGCGGGCCGCCGGCGCTCCCCGGCGCGGTCTGGTGCTGGGCGGCGGGGGCATGCTCGGCGCGGCCTGGACGGTCGGCGCGCTCTGCGCGGTGGAGGAGGCGACCGGCCGCCCGGCCGGTGACGCGGAGGTGGTGCTCGGCACCTCGGCCGGGGCGATCCTGGGCGCGCTGCTGGCCGCCGGGGTCGGCGCCGAACAGCTCCGGGACCACCAGCGGGGACTGCCGATCACGTCCGGGCCGCTGGCCGGGGTCGACTTCGACTACGACACGGCGGTCGGCGGCGCGCTGCCGCCGCGGCCCCGGGCGGGCATCGGCTCGCCGGGGCTGCTGCGGGACGCCGTGCGGCACCCGCGCGAGTACCCGCTGCTCACCCTGGTCTCGGCGATGGCCCCGCACGGCCGGGGCTCGCTGGAGCCGGTGGGCGCGCTGGTCGGCGGCCTGTTCGGCGGTGCCGGGGCGACGGCCACCGGGGCGGCCGGTGTGACCGGGGCGGCCGGGCGCGCCTCGGCGCTGCGGGTCGTCGCGGTGGACTACCGCAGCGGCCACCGGGTGGTCTTCGGCGACCCGGACGCCCCGCCCGCCGGCGTCGGCGAGGCGGTGATGGCCTCCTGCGCGATCCCGGGCTGGTTCGCCCCCGTCCGGGTGGGCGGGGCCGACTACGTGGACGGCGGCTGCTGGTCGGCCACCAACGCCGATCTCATGCTCGACCGGGGCCTCGACGAGGTCTACGTCCTGGCGCCCATGGCGCTGTGCAGCGACCCGCCGGGGCATCCGCAACCGGGGCACTCGGAGTCCGTCCCGGGCGCGTCCGTCTTCGCGCGCGCCCGGCGCGGGCGGGACCTCCCGCGCGGGGTGCTCGCCCAGGTGGTCGGCCGCTACCGCAGGGCGGTGACCCGGCAGCTCCTGCGCGAGGCCGGACTGCTGCGGGCGGGCGGCGTCCGGGTCCACCTGCTCGCGCCCGCACCCGCGGACCTGGCCGTGATGGGGCCGAACATGATGGACCCGTCCCGCCGGGGCCCGGTCCTGGAGAGCGCGCTGGACACCTGCCGCCGGGTCCTGGAGGCCGCCGGCTGATCCGGTACGGCGGGCGGGACGGGCCCCGGAACGGCGCGGCGGCGGGCCCGCCGGGGCGCGCGCGGGGCCCGGGCGGAGGGCCGACGGGTGCACGGGTGATCGCGTCGACGCGTCCGGAGCTTATTCTTGGGGACGCTGGAAGCTGTGCCGCTGGACGAACCGGAGAGTGCCACCGATGCGCGTGTACGTGCCCACCACCCTGACCGGCCTGGCGGCGGCGCACTCGGGCGGCGCGCTGGAGCAGTCCGCGGCGTACGCCGTGACGCCCGCGCTGCGCGAGTGGTACGTCAGCGACGACCTGGAGGAGCTGGAGTACGCGGCGCTCAACCGGGCCGCCCAGTCCTCGCTCCGTCTGCTGGCCGCCGAGCCGGACGCCCCGCGCCGCCGGGTGGTGATCGCGCTCGACGTCGCCGACTCGGCCGTGACGCCGTTCCCCGGCGACGAGTACCAGGACCAGGCCTCGCTGGGCCGGGTGGTGCTGGCCGGGCCGCTGAAGCTGGCCAAGGCGGCGGCCGTGCACGCCGATGTCGCGGACCGCGACGTGGTGGCCGATGTGGCGGCCGCGGTCGGGGCGGTGGCGGCCGCGGACGCGGGCGACCAGGACGCCCAGTTCACCGTGGACGGCGCCGAGGACCACGACCTGCTGTGGTTCGCCACCCAGGAGATCGCCGGCCTGCTGGCCTGAGCCCGCGCCGGGTCCCGCACTCCGAGGCCCCGAGGCCCCGAGGGTCAGGGGCGCCGAGGACCAGGGGCCCCGGCCGCCGTGAGCCCCGTCCTACCGGTCCGGCCGGACGCGGCGCTACCGTTCAGACGTGCGCACTCATATCGTCTGGGACTGGAACGGAACGCTCTTCCACGACATGGAAGCGGTGCTCGGAGCGAGCAACGCCGCTTTCGCGACCATCGGCGTGGCGCCGATGACGCTGCAGGAGTACCGAGAGCAGTACGAGATCCCGATCCCCAGGTTCTACCAGCGGCTGCTCGGCCGGCTGCCCTCCGAGGCCGAGTGGCTGCGGCTGGACGACGCGTTCCACGACCGCTACCACCAGCTGAGCGCCGCCTGCGGCCTCACCGACGGCGCCCGTGAGCTGCTGGACGGCTGGCGCGCGGCCGGGCGGAGCCAGTCGCTGCTGTCCATGTACCAGCACGACCGGCTGCTGCCGGTCGTCGAGGGCTTCGGCCTGACCGGCCAGTTCCTGCGGGTGGACGGGCGCAGCGGCCCGGCCGGCGGGCAGAAGGCCGAGTACCTGGTCCGGCACCTGGCGGCGCTCGGCGAGCAGGTGGACCCGGCCCGCACCGTGCTGATCGGGGACGCGGCGGACGACGCGCTGGCCGCGCTGGAGGCGGGCGCGCACGCCGTGCTCTACACCGGCGGCTCGCACACCAGGGAGAAGCTGGAGCCGGTCGGCGTGCCGGTGGTGGACAGCCTGGCGGAAGCGGTGGAGCTGGCGGGCCGGATCGCCGGCTGACACGCTCCCGGCTGCGAACCGGCCCCGGACGGGTCCCGGACGGGCGGCGGAGGGTCGGCGGAGGGTCGGCAGACGGGCGGTGGAGTGGCGCGCGCCACTCCACTCGCTGGCGTGTCCGGGCGGGCGCGGCGCCCCCCGGCTGGTCAGGCTGGACGGGTGCCGGGCCCGTCGTCGGAACGGGCCGGCCGCCCCACCAGGAGCGGAGCCCGCCCATGCCCATCGACGCAGTCACCGACGTCCCGGTCCCGGGCAACGAGCCGGTGCTCGGCTACGCGCCCGGCAGCCCGGAACGGGAGCGGCTGGTGCGCCGGCTGGACGAGCTGGCGGCCGAGCCGGTCCCGCTGCCGATGACCATCGGCGGCGAGCAGCGGTTCGGCGGCGGAGAGCGGATCGACGTCGTCCAGCCGCACCACCACGCGGCGAAGCTGGGCGTGCTGGGCAACGCCACCCGGGAGGACGCCAGGGCCGCCGTGGACGCGGCGCTGGCCGCCGGGCGGGACTGGCGCGGACTGTCCTTCGACGACCGGGCGGCGGTCTTCCTGCGCGCCGCCGACCTGCTGGCCGGCCCGTGGCGGGAGACGCTCAACGCGGCGACCATGCTCGGCCAGTCCAAGACGGCCCAGCAGGCGGAGATCGACTCGGCCTGCGAGCTGATCGACTTCTGGCGCTACAACGTCCACTTCGCCCGGCGGATCCTGGCCGAGCAGCCGGTCTCCTCGCCCGGGGTGTGGAACCGCGTCGACCACCGCCCGCTGGAAGGTTTCGTCTACGCGATCACCCCGTTCAACTTCACCGCCATCGCCGGGAACCTGCCGACCGCGCCGGCGCTGATGGGCAACACCGTGGTGTGGAAGCCGGCGCCGACCCAGACGCTGGCCGCGTACCACCTGATGCGGCTGCTGGAGGCGGCCGGGCTGCCGCCCGGGGTGATCAACCTGGTCACCGGTGACGGGCAGCAGCTGTCCGCGGTGGCGCTGGCGGACCCGGCGCTGGCCGGGCTGCACTTCACGGGTTCCACCGCGACCTTCCAGTCGCTCTGGCAGACGATCGGCGCCAACATCGGCGGCTACCGCAGCTACCCCCGGATCGTCGGCGAGACCGGCGGCAAGGACTTCCTGCTCGCGCACCGCTCGGCCGATCCGGAGATCCTCAAGGCGGCGCTGATCCGGGGCGCCTTCGAGTACCAGGGCCAGAAGTGCTCGGCGCTCTCCCGCGCCTACCTGCCGCGCAGCCTCTGGCAGCGGATCAAGGACGACCTGCTCGCCGAGGTGGACGCGCTGGCGGTCGGCGACGTCACCGACCTGTCGAACTTCATGGGCGCGCTGATCGACCGGCGCGCGTTCGAGCGGAACCGGGACGCGATCGAGCGGGCCAAGGCCGACCCGACGGTGGAGCTGGTGGCCGGCGGCCAGTACGACGACGCGATCGGCTGGTTCGTCCGCCCGACCGTGCTGGTCTCCTCGGACCACCGCAACGAGATGTTCCGCACCGAGTACTTCGGCCCGATCCTGGCCGTCCACGTCTACGAGGACTCCCGCTGGGACGACGTGCTCAACCGGGTCGACGCGGGCACCCCGTACGGGCTGACCGGCGCCGTGGTCGCCCAGGACCGCTACGCGATCGCGCAGGCCCTGGAGGCGCTGCGGTTCGCCGCCGGGAACTTCTACATCAACGACAAGCCGACCGGCGCCGTGGTGGGCCAGCAGCCGTTCGGCGGCGGCCGGGCGTCCGGCACCAACGACAAGGCGGGCGCGCCGCAGAACCTGCTGCGCTGGACCTCCGCGAGGTCGATCAAGGAGACGTTCGTGCCGCCGACCACCCACGTTCACCCGCACATGGGCTGAACGCCGACCGTGTGCACACCGGCTCCGCACGAAGTTCCGGCTTTCGGCGCAAACCGGCAGGCTGATTGGACAAGCTGTCCAGGACGGCTCGATCTTCCTGCAGGTTTGCGCCTGCTTGTCCCCTGACACCTTCGATTGATCCCGTTAGGCTGGCTGGCGTCGTCGGGTGGCTCCGCAGGCCGAACGTTGCGTCCTACCCACTGCAGAGGTGTTCCATGCGCGCCATGGGGCCTTTTCAGCTGGATGGTGCGGCAGGATTGCGGAAGACCCCGGCGGTGGATCCCGATACCACCACCGAGTCACGCAACGGCGCGCGACAGGAGCCAAGAAGTCATGCAGACCAAGCTGGACGCAGCCAAGGCCGAACTGCTCAGGAAGGCAGCAGCAGCCGCTGAGAACAGCCAGGTGGGGGGAGCGGCGCCGGGGGAGGGACTGAGCAACGGCGCTCTGTCCGCGTACCTGCACCACTACTACCTCCACACGGCGGCCGAGGACCTGGTCGACCGCGACCCGGTCGACGTCTACGGCGCGGCCGCCTCGCACTACCGCCTGGGCCTCAAGCGCCCCCAGGGCACCGCCGAGGTGCGGGTGCACACCCCCTCGGTCGAGGAGAACGGCTGGTCCTGCGGCCACACCGTGGTCGAGGTCGTCACCGACGACATGCCGTTCCTGGTCGACTCGGTGACCAACGAGCTGTCCCGCCAGGACCGCGCGATCCACATCGTCATCCACCCCCAGCTGGTCGTCCGCCGCGACATCACCGGCAAGCTGCTGGAGATCCTCGACGTCGACGCCTGCGCCCGCAGCCAGGCCTCCGGCACCGAGTGGCCGGCCGACGCGACCGTCGAGTCGTGGATGCACATCGAGGTCGACCGCGAGACCGACCGCGACGACCTGCGCGAGATCGAGACCGACCTGCGCCGGGTGCTCGGCGACGTCCGCGAGGTCGTCGAGGACTGGACCAAGATGCGCGACTCCGCGCTGCGTCTGGCCGACGAGCTCGCCGAGCAGCCCCCGGCCGGCCTGCCCGAGCAGGAGGTCGGCGAGGCCTGGGAGCTCATGCGCTGGCTCGCCGACGACCACTTCACCTTCCTCGGCTACCGCGAGTACGACCTGGTCGAGCACGAGGGCGAGGAGGTCCTCAAGGCCGTCGCCGGGACCGGCCTCGGCATCCTGCGCTCCGACCCGATCGGCCACGACGACCAGCACCACGCCGTCAGCGAGGCCTTCGGCCGGCTGTCCGCGCCGGTGCGCGCCAAGGCCCACGAGAAGAAGCTGCTCGTCCTCACCAAGGCCAACAGCCGGGCGACCGTGCACCGCCCGTCCTACCTCGACTACGTCGGCGTGAAGAAGTTCGACGCCAACGGCGTGGTCATCGGCGAGCGTCGCTTCCTCGGCCTGTTCTCGGCCGCCGCCTACACCGAGTCGGTCAGCCGCATCCCGGTCGTCCGCCGCAAGGTCCAGGACGTCATCGTCGACTCCGGCTTCTCCACCGAGAGCCACGACGGCCGCGACCTGCTGCAGATCCTGGAGACCTTCCCCCGGGACGAGATCTTCCAGACCCCGGCCGACGAGCTGCTGCAGATCGCCACCAGCGTGCTCTACCTCCAGGAGCGCCGCCGGCTGCGGCTGTTCCTGCGCCAGGACGAGTACGGGCGCTACTTCTCCGCGCTGGTCTACCTGCCGCGCGACCGCTACACCACCCGCATCCGGCTGCGCCTCATGGACATCCTGATGCAGGAGCTCAACGGCGCCTCGATCGACTACACGGTCTGGTCGACGGAGTCGGTGCTGACCCGACTGCACTTCGTCGTGCGGGTCACCCCCGGCAGCGAGCTGCCGCACCTGTCGGACGCCGAGATCGAGCGGATCGAGGCCAAGCTGGCCGAGGCCGCCCGGTTCTGGATGGACGGGTTCAACGACCAGCTGCACGTCGAGCTGGGCGAGGAGAAGGCCGCCGAGCTCTCCCGCAAGTACGCCAACGCCTTCCCCGACGGCTACCGCGCGGACTTCACCGCGCGCACCGCGGTCGCGGACCTCAAGCAGATCGAGTCGCTGCACGGCGACGGCGACTTCCGGCTGAACCTCTACCAGCCGGTCGGCGCCGGCGACGACGAGCGCCGCTTCAAGATCTACCGGGTGGGCGGCCCGATCTCGCTCACCGAGGTGCTGCCGGTTCTCCAGCGACTGGGCGTCGAGGTGCTCGACGAGCACCCGTACGCGCTGACCCGCTCCGACCACACCACCGCCTGGGTGTACGACTTCGGTCTGCGGCTGCGCGAGGCCGTCGAGCTGACCGACGAGGCCCGCGACCGCTTCCAGGAGACCTTCGCCGCCACCTGGACCGGCCTGGCCGAGAACGACGGCTTCAACGACCTCGTCCTGACCGCCGGGCTGACCTGGCGCCAGGCGATGATGCTGCGCGCGTACGCCAAGTACCTGCGCCAGGCGGGCTCCACGTTCTCCCAGGACTACATGGAGGACGCGCTCCGCAACAACACCCACACCACCCGTCTGCTGGTGAACCTCTTCGAGGCCCGGCTCAGCCCCAGCCACCAGCAGGGCGCGCTGGAGCTGACCGAGGGCATCCTGGAGGAGCTGGACGGCGCGCTGGACGAGGTCGTCTCGCTGGACGAGGACCGCATCCTGCGCTCCTTCCTGCACCTCATCAAGGCCACCCTGCGGACCAACTTCTTCCAGCACGACGGCACCGGCGCGTGGCACTCCTACGTGTCGATGAAGTTCGACCCGAAGGCCATCCCGGACCTGCCGGCCCCGCGCCCGGCGTTCGAGATCTGGGTCTACTCGCCGCAGGTCGAGGGTGTGCACCTGCGCTTCGGCAAGGTCGCCCGCGGCGGTCTGCGCTGGTCCGACCGGCGCGAGGACTTCCGCACCGAGATCCTCGGCCTGGTCAAGGCGCAGATGGTGAAGAACACCGTCATCGTGCCGGTCGGCGCCAAGGGCGGCTTCGTCGCCAAGCAGCTGCCGGACCCGTCGGTGGACCGTGACGCCTGGCTGGCCGAGGGCATCTCGTCCTACAAGACCTTCATCTCGGCGCTGCTGGACATCACCGACAACCTGGTCGGCGGCGAGGTCGTCCACCCGGCCGACGTGGTCCGCCACGACGAGGACGACACCTACCTGGTCGTCGCCGCCGACAAGGGCACCGCGACCTTCTCCGACATCGCCAACGGTGTCGCCGAGTCCTACGGCTTCTGGCTGGGCGACGCGTTCGCCTCCGGCGGTTCGGCCGGCTACGACCACAAGGGCATGGGCATCACCGCCCGCGGCGCCTGGGAGTCCGTCAAGCGCAACTTCCGCGAGCTCGGCGTCGACACCCAGTCCGAGGACTTCACCGTCATCGGCATCGGCGACATGTCCGGCGACGTCTTCGGCAACGGCATGCTGCTCAGCGAGCACATCCGCCTGGTCGCCGCCTTCGACCACCGCCACATCTTCCTGGACCCGAACCCGGAGGCGGCCTCCTCGTACGCCGAGCGCCGCCGCCTGTTCGAGCTGCCCCGCAGCTCCTGGGACGACTACGACCGGTCGCTGATCTCGGCCGGCGGCGGGATCTTCCCGCGCAGCGCCAAGTCGATCCAGCTCACCGCGCAGGTCCGGGCCGCCCTGGGCGTCTCCGACACCCGGCTCACCCCCGCCGAGCTGATGAAGGCCATCCTGCAGGCGCCCGTCGACCTGTTCTGGAACGGCGGCATCGGCACCTACGTCAAGGCCTCCACCGAGACCAACGCCGAGGTCGGCGACAAGGCCAACGACGCCATCCGCGTCAACGGCGAGCAGGTCCGCGCCCGCGTCGTCGGCGAGGGCGGCAACCTCGGCTGCACCCAGCTCGGCCGCATCGAGTACGCGGCCTCCGGCGGCCCGGAGAGCACCGGCGGCTGGATCAACACCGACGCCATCGACAACTCGGCCGGCGTGGACACCTCGGACCACGAGGTCAACATCAAGATCCTGCTCAACCAGGTGGTCGCCGACGGCGACATGACGGTCAAGCAGCGCAACACCCTGCTCGCCGAGATGACCGACGAGGTCGGCCACCTCGTCCTGCGCAACAACTACGCGCAGAACGTGGTGCTGGCCAACGCGGTCGCCCAGGCGCACAGCATGGTCAACGTCCACTCCCGGATGATCAACCGGCTGGAGTCGGCCGGCCAGCTCGACCGGGGCCTGGAGTACCTGCCCACCGAGCGGCAGATCCGCGAGCGCCAGCAGAACGGCCGGGGCCTGTCCCAGCCCGAGATGTCGGTGCTGCTCGCCTACACCAAGATCACGCTGGCCGACGAGCTGCTCGCCACCGACCTGCCCGACGACCCGTTCTTCCGCACCGCGCTGCACGAGTACTTCCCCAGCGCGCTGCGGGCCCGGTTCGCCGAGCAGATCGACCGGCACCCGCTGCGCCGCGAGATCATCACCACGCTGATCGTCAACGACACGATCAACCGCGGTGGCTGCACCTTCGCCTTCCGCCTGAAGGAGGAGACCGGCGCGACCTACGAAGAGGTCGCCCGCACCCACACCGCCGCCCGGGCCGTCTTCGGCCTGGAGGAGATCTGGTCCGAGATCGAGGGCCTGGACAACCGGGTCCCGGCCCGGGCGCAGACCAAGATGCGGCTGCACTCGCGCCGTCTGGTCGAGCGCGCCACCCGGTGGATGCTCAACAACCGGCGCCAGCCGCTGGACATCGCCGGCACCATCGAGTTCTTCCACGACCGGGTCAACCAGGTGTGGGGCTCGCTGCCCAAGCCGCTGCGCGGCGAGGACCTGGCCTGGTTCGAGCACGTCTACGGGGAGCTCGCCGGCGCCGGTGTGCCGGAGGAGCTCGCCACCCGGATCGCGGGCCTGTCCTCGACCTTCCCGACCCTGGACATCACCGAGGTCGCGGACCGGTCCGGCAAGGACGTCGCCCAGGTCGCCGAGCTCTACTACGACCTCGCCGACCGCCTGCAGATCACCCACCTGCTCGACCGCATCATCGAGCTGCCGCGCATCGACCGCTGGTCGTCGATGGCCCGCGCCGCCATCCGCGAGGACCTCTTCGCGGCCCACGCGGCGCTGACCGCCGACATCCTGGCCTGCGGCCCCGAGGGTGCCACCCCCGAGGAGCGGTACACCGCCTGGGCGGAGCTCAACGCGACGCTGCTGAACCGGGCCAAGAGCACCCTCGACGACATAAGGGGTTCGGACAACTACGAGCTGTCCAGCCTCTCGGTCGCGATGCGTGTCATCCGGACCCTGCTCCGCACGGGTTCGATGCGCTGACGAGGTTGTAGCGGTTCGACGGCGGGCCCGCGTCCTGGTGGACGCGGGCCCGCCGCTTCGTGTGCGCACACGTTCGATACGGTGACCCCCGAACGAGGGGATTGAACACTGTGTCGAAGTCATGGGCCGGGCGGAGCGGAGAGGCCGGGCAGGCCGGGCGGGCAGGACGGGTCGGGCGTCTGACCGGAGCCGCGCTGGCGGCCGCGCTGCTCGCCGGAGGGGCGGCGGCCTGCGGGTCGAACGGGGCGGGCGCCGACGGCGCGGGGGCGGTCGCGGGCCGGGCCGGTGCGCCGGCGACCGCGAGCCCCACGCCGTCCGCGACCCCGGAGCCGTTCTCTGCTCTCGTCGGCTACCGCGGGCTCAAGCCCGGGATGACCAAGGACGTCGCGCTGGCCACCGGCGCCCTGGAGGCCGCCCCCGTGTCGCTGCTCAACGGCTGCACCGACTTCGCGTACCGGGGCGGCCCTGCCCCGGACCCGGTCCGGATGGCCGCCGAGGAGGCGCTCCAGGCCAAGTACGTCCAGGCCAACGCCCGGAACGAGGCCGCGAGGAAGGAGACGGAGGTCTTCCCGGCCCCTCCGGCCAGCTACTCGGCGAAGGACGTCAAGAGCTTCACCGACCGGATGGCGGCCTTCCAGGAGAAGTCGAAGGCCCGCCAGGAGGCGCACGAGCAGCTGATGAAGGTGTTCGACGAGCTGAAGGCGGCCCGTGAGGCCCGGGACCTCGCCTTCCTCACCACCGGCCGGGCCGGCTTCGGCCTGGAGGGCCTGCGCGAACTGGTCGCCCCCGCCGGTGCGCGCACCGCCGAGGGCATCGGGGCGGGCTCCACGGTCGCGGAGCTCAAGGCGGCCTACGAGGTCCAGGGGCTCCAGCTCGGCAAGGACGGCAAGTACACCCTGTGGGCCGGGATCGGCCAGGTCGAGCAGGGGTGGCGGTACGAGTTCACCGTCGACGCCGAGCGGGTGACCGGCCTCGCCCTGGCCAACCGCGACACCTACTGCTCCTGAGCCGTTCCCGGGTCGGCTCCCGGAACCGCTCTCGGAACGGCCCTCGGAACGGCTTCGGAACGGCTTCGGAACCGCGACGCTGCCGCGGACAGGTGGAGGTGTGGAGCTGTCACAGCGGGGACGGATACGGAACGGGGACCAATGGGCGTTCGGGGAGCTTTTCGATCAGTCGGCAGACGACCTGTACCGGTACGCGGTGCGGGTGTCGGGGGACTGGGCGGTCGCGGAGGACATCGTCCAGCTGACCTTCCTGGAGGCGTGGCGGCTGCGCCACAAACTGCGCGAGAGCGACGAGCCGGTCCGCCCCTGGCTGTTCGGGGTCGCCGCCAACGTTCTGCGGAACACGACCCGGGCGGCCCGGCGGCACCGCGCCGCGATGGAGCGGCTGCCACCCCGGGACGTGGTGCCGGACTTCGCCGACGAACTCGTCGGGCGGCTTGACGACAGCGCCCAACTGGCCGCCGCGCGGCGGGCGCTGGAGCGGCTGCGGAAGGCGGAGCGGGAGGTGTTCGGCCTCTGCGTCTGGGCCGGGCTCGACTACGCGAGTGCCGCCGAGGCGCTCGGGGTGCCGGTCGGAACGGTGCGTTCGCGGCTCTCGCGCGCCCGCACCAAGCTCCGGGCGCTCGCCGAGGAAGAACTGCAAAAAGGGCGGGAACTCCGCCCCGAGCCCGGACAGGTACGGGTTGGCCGCACCGATGCGGCCCGGTCGACACGGGAGACGAACCGATGAACGAGCACGAGCGTGCCGAGCTGGCCCGGCTGTTGCCGCCGCCGGCGCGGCCCGAACTCTCCTCAGACCGCCACCGGCTGTTGAGGGGACATCTGATGAGTGAGATCCGGGACACGAAGCCCGCGCTGGTCCGGCGGGGCAAGTTCGGCTGGGTGGCGATTCCGGCCCTGGCGGGCGGTCTGGCCCTGGCGATGGTCCTGCCGGGCGGCAGTGACGGCGTGGCCTCCAAGGCTCCGCTGGCCCAGCAGCAGAGCGGGCAGCAGGTCCAGGGCGAGCAGCAGCCGGCCGAGAGCGGCAGCACCACGCTGAACGTCGCCCCGGTCGCCGCCGTCCAGCTGCTGACCCAGGCCGCCGACACCGCGGCCGGCAAGCCGGATCCGAAGCCCGGCAAGAACCAGTTCGTCTACATCGACAGCCTGGTGTCCTTCGCGGGCACCAACCTGGCCACCGGCGAGACGAAGGTCGACGCGCCGCACCGCCGCCAGATCTGGCTGTCGGTGGACGGCAGCCAGTGGGGCGTCCTGAAGGAGGAGGGCAAGTTCGGCAAGGGCGAGGCCGCCGCCAAGGAGGGGGACAAGCGCCCCGCGCCGCGTCCCGACGGCGGGCTGTGGATCGACCCGACCAAGAAGCCGAGCATCGGCGCGCCGACCTACAACTACCTGGCCGGTCTGCCGACCGACCCGGACGCGCTGCTGAAGAAGATCTACGCCGAGACCAAGGGCCAGGGCCGCACCCCTGACCAGCAGGCGTTCGGGACCATCGGGGACCTGCTGCGCGAGCAGATCGCCCCGCCGGCCGTCAGCGCCGCCCTCTACCGCGCCGCCGCCAAGATCCCCGGCGTCACCGCGGTCGCGGACTCGGCGGACGCCTCGGGCCGCCACGGTGTCGCCGTGGCGCACGAGGACAGCGGTGTCCGCACCGAGTGGATCTTCGACCCGAAGAGCCACGAGTTCCTCGGTGAGCGCGAGGTCGTCGTCACCGACGGCGACTTCGGCAAGGCCGGTACGGTGGTCGGCCACACGGCGGTGCTGGGCCGCTCGATCACCGACAAGCCGGGCGACGAGCCGAAGCAGAACAACGCCTGAT
>NZ_JAIY01000013.1:29166-37779 GCF_000710405.2 Kitasatospora sp. MBT66
CCGTTTCGGGGCCACAGCAAGGATATAACTTGCAACGAATATAACTTGAGGCGCATATTTGCCCCGCGGTATCGGAAGTCTCGTTGCATGAAGAGGTCGTTGCCTGGTTCGTTCAGCTAGTCGAAGCACCACAACATGAAGGAGCTCCGGCCTCGCGCCGGTGGTGCGGTCGAGATCCGCATCCTCTTCGCGTTCGACCCCGACCGTGAAGCAATCCTCCTGGTGGCGGGCGACAAGACGGGCGCCTGGAACCAGTGGTACGACGAGAACATCCCCGTCGCGGATGCCAGGTTCGACGAGCATCTCCGAGCGCTCAAGGAAGGCGAGAAGTAGATGGCCAGGTCCTGGAAAGAGGTCCGGCCCGAGGTTGTCACCGACGAAGCCCGGGTCGCGGCGCACCGCGCCAAGCTCGACGCCGAAGTGCGGGCCTACCGTCTCGCGGAGATCCGCAAGGAGCAGGCGCTGACGCAGGTCGAGGTGGCCGAGATCATCGGCGTGACCCAGCCGAATGTGTCCCGGCTGGAGAAGGGCGACCTCGACGGCGCAGCTCTGGCGACGATTCGCGCTTACGTGGAGGCGCTCGGAGGCAGGCTCCGCCTGGTCGCCGATTTCGGCGACCGCCAGCTCGTCATTCAGTGACGCAGAGGTCTGTGACGGCCCCGCCCGGCTCGCCGGCGCGAGCCCGGGCACGGGCCGATCGGCGGGCGTTCGTGAGCAGCAAGCCGGGCACGGTGGTCGGCCACACGGCGGTGCTGGGCCGCTCGATCACCGACAAGCCGGGCGACGAGCCGAAGCAGAACAACGCCTGATCACGTCCTGAGCGAAGCTGTGGGGCCCGGTGGAAGCGGGCCCCACAGCCGTTTCGGGGCAGTGCTGTCGTGGAGTCCGACTCCGTCGTCCCTGCCTGCCGTTCGCACTCTTGCCGAGGGCAAAAGGCCCGTCAAGGGGGTGCCGTGCCCCGGATGTGCTCCTCGGTGGAGGGCGGCGCGGGCGACGGCGGCGCCGACGGCGGCGGTGACGGCGGCGGTGACCGGGGTGCTCGGGGCGATCTCGGTGCAGGGGCGGCAGGGGCCGGGGCGGCGGACCGGGTCGTGGCAGTGGGGGCACTCGGAGTACGTGGCGGGCGCGGCTCCGGCGCGCGGGGGTGGGAGTTTGCGCCGGAGCCGGTCGCGGAGGAGCGCGACCGGCGAGTGCAGCTGGGTGGGCAGGCCGGGCAGCAGGGCGTGGGCCAGGTCGGTGGCGGTGCTGCCGTGTTCGAGCCAGCGGCAGACGAGCGGTGCGAGCGCCTGCGCCTCGGCGAGCCCGAGGCGCAGGCGCGGTTCGGGTCGGAGGGCGCGGAAGAGTGCGGCCACGGCTTCGCGGGTCTGCTCGTCGGGCAACTCGGCCGGGAGGGTGGGTACTTCTTCCGGGTTCTTTACGGGAGGGGCGTCAGGGCGGCCGGTGTTCCGTCGACCGGCGACCGGACGGGCGACATCCGGTGGCACGAGCTGCGGGACGTCGAAGACGTGGGCCTCGGAGCGGATCGTCCCGTCGGGGCGTCGGACGCGGACGACCCAGTAGTACCCGGCGTCGGTGAGTTCCTTGAGCGCCCGGCGGACGGTGCCGCGCCCCTGGGGGCTGGTGTCCGCCATGTGTCTGCCGTCCTCGCGCCATCCGTCGGGGCGCGAGAGGAGATCGGCGAGGAGTCCGCGGGCGGTGAAGCTGAGCCGCCGGTCCTGCAACAGGCCGTTGGGAAGCACGGTGAATGAGCGCGCGTGGGCGCTACGATGAATCTGCATCTGGAGTTGCTGCTCCTGGTGCCGGACCCCGGGGTGTTCCACCACCGCCGGGGTCTTCTATGTTCTGTTGATAATGCGGAACGTAGCACATTCGCCACGGAGCGTGTGAAGCGTTCGAACTGCGAAGGGTGGGGCCGAGGGCCCGCCCTCGGCCCCACCCTCGGGTATCGGGGTCATGTGGCGGCCCCGATCGGGTAAGGCCCGCACTCGCACCAGACGACCTTGCCCGGCCCCTCGGTGCGGGCGGAGTGCCCCCACTTGAGGGCGAGGGCCTCGACGAGCAGCAGGCCGCGCCCGCACCCGTCGGTCGCGCCCGGCTGCCGGGGGGCGGGCGGGTGCTCGCTCGCGTCGTGGACCTCGATGCGGAGACGGGTGTCGTCGACGTCGAAGAAGACTTGGATCAGCCGCCCGGGCATCCCCGAGTGCAGCACGGCATTGCCGACCAGCTCCGAGGTGAGCAACTCGCCGACCTCCAGGAAGTCCTGGCCGCCCGGCACGGTGTCGAGCAGCGAGTTGCGCGATCTGCTGATGTTCTACGGCGTGGACGACCCGGTGTACGTGGAGGAGGTCGTCGCGCTCAACCGGAAGAGTGCGGAGCGAGGTTGGGCGCAGCAGTTCGACATCTCCCCGCCCTCGTATGTCGACTACATCGACTACGAGGAGAGCGCCAGCCACATCCGCTCGTTCCAACCGATGATGGTGGCGGGCCTGTTGCAGACGGCGGACTATGCGAGAGCGATCTACGAGGCTTCGCCTTTTGACATCCCGCCGCAGCGGATCGATGAGCTGGTGGCTGTGCGCCTGCAACGGCAGAGGTTTCTGGATCACGCTGAGTCGCCCAGGCTCAGCGTGATCCTGGGAGAGGCCGCACTTCGTGGGCAAGTAGGCGGAGTGGAGGTCATGCGGTCACAGCTGGAGCACCTGCGGCAGGTGAGTGATCGCCCGAACATTGAGTTGCAGGTGCTTCCGTTCAGCGCGGGTGCCCATGCGGGAATCATGGGCTCGTTCGTGCTCTTCAGCTTCCCGACTTCGGCCTTCTCCGATGTCGTGTGTCTGGAGCATCGGGCAGGCATGCTCTATCTGGAGACGCAGGAGGAGACGTCTGCCTATACGCTCACGTTCGACTCGCTGCGGTCGAGTGCGTTGAGCGTCTCCGAGAGCCTCGACCTACTGGCCCGGGTCGGAGGAGAGTTGTAGCTCGGTATCAAGCGGAGGTGCTGAAGGTGTCTGTTCCCGATCTCAGTCGCGTGAACTGGAGGAAGAGCACGTTCAGTGGGGAGACCGGGGACTGCGTCGAGGTCGCTGATGGGGTTCCCGGCGTTCTGCCCGTGCGTGACTCGAAGGATCCGTCGGGGCCTTCGTTGGTTTTCTCCGCTGACGCCTGGTCGGCGTTCGTCGCCGGGGTCTGTGCCGGGGAGTTCGATTTCTGAGGCGGACCGGACAGCGGGCCCGCGTCCTCGGACGTGGGCCCGCCTCCACTTCTCCGCCTTCTCACCGTGTCCTGGAACTGATCAACTCGATCAAGGAGTCCGGCGCATGACCCAGACCTTCGACCACTCCGCGGCCACGTGGAGGAAGAGCACCTACAGCGGTGGCGACAACGAGTGCATAGAGGTGACGGACGGAGCGCCAGGGGTGTTTCCTGTCCGTGACTCCAAGGATCCGCTGGGGCCTTCTCTCGTCTTCACCATCGAGGCATGGGGAGCGTTCGTCACCGCTGTGCGCGCGGGGGAGTTCGGCACCGGGGTCTGAAATGTTCTTCCTTTGCTGCCCTGTCCTGCCCGGCCGCGACCACGATCGCGGCCGGGCAGAAAACTGCACGTGCCCTGTGGCCTTCCTGCCGTCTGCACAGGAAGTCGGTTCGGTCGACTTCCTGCGCAGAACGAGGGCTTTCGGGCCATGCCCCGTGTTGCTCGGTGATGCCGGCGGCCCCGGCCAGCCAAGGCCGGGGCCGCCGCTGCTCTTGTGGCTTTGGGAAGGATGACCGGGCGGGGGCGTGCCTGCGACCTTTCAGGTGTCGCCGCTTCGGCCGTGCCGAAGCGGCGACAGGCCGACAGAAGGGCGGGACGAAACCGTCTCCCCAGTCTCGTCGGTTCTGCAAAGCCGTCCGCCCCTGTCGCGATCGAATCGCGACAGGGGCGGACAACTCGCTTCAGCTCAGCGCGCCGCGGCGCGCTGGAGGGCGCTGGCGAGGAGGGCGAGGTCGGTGGGGCCGTTGCCCAGTTCGCGGACCGGACGACGCGCCGGTGGGGCGCCGAGCTGGAGCGGGTCTATGGCGACGACGGTGGGGCGCAGGGTGGCGGTGCGCGGGATGCGGCCGCTGATGCGGGCGGTCTGGAACGCGGTGACGCCGCCGTCCGGCAGGCGCAGGTAGCCGCGGCCCGGAGTCGTGTCCGGCAGGGCCGCCGCGTCGCCGAGGTGGATCAGCAGGTCGGAGTCGGCCGGGTCGTCCGTCCGCAGGGCGATCCGCAGCAGGGCGGCGTCGTCGACCTCGGTGCCGGTGGTCTCCTCCGGGTGCCCGGTGGTCACCGCGAGGTGGATGCCGAGCGGCCCGCCGCGGCGGGCGACGGCGGCCAGGGCCCGGGCGAGCGGGCGGCCGGCCGGGGACGTCGGTGCGAGGAGGGCGTCGTAGTCGTCGACCACGACCACCAGCCGGGGCGGGCAGGGCCCGGAATCCCCCGCCGCCGCCGGGGCGACCGGGCCCTCGGGGCTGCGTGGCTGGATGATGCGCGGGGTGCTCGCCGTGGGCGCCGGGGCGCCGACGGTGGCGGGGACCGGGACGGGCTCCCCGTCGAGGATGCGGGCGGCGTGCCAGGAGGCGAAGTCCAGGCCGTCGAACAGCCGCTCCCGCATCGCGAGCTCGTCCTCCAGCGCCTCGGCGGCGAGCAGCGCGCCGCGCGGGTCGGCGTCGGCGTTCACCAGGCCGGTGACGTGCGGGAGTTCGGTGCAGCCGGCGAGCCCGTCCTCGGTGGCCCGGCCCTCGACCACGGTGACGGCGAGGCGTTCGGGCCGCTCGGAGACGGCGAGCGAGGCGACCAGGGTGCGCAGCAGCTCGGTCTTGCCGGAGCCGCGGGCGCCGCCGATCAGCAGGTGCGGGCCGCCCGGGTCGGGGGAGGGGAGGGTGAGTTCGGGGTCGGCGAGGTCGAGCACGCACAGCTCGTCGCGGGTGGTGCCGAGCAGGGCGGTGGCGGCGCCGATGCCGCCGGCGTGGGCGTCCCAGCGGGCGGAGAGCTTGGCCGGGGTGACGGTGTCCAGCTGGAGCAGGTCGAGCAGGCGCAGCGCGTCCGGCAGCGGTCCCCGGTTGGCCGGGGTGGCCTCGCGCAGCGGCGCGAGGACCCGGGCGAGGCGCTCGGCCCAGGCGTCGGAGACGGCGTCCAGGGAGATCTCGTGCAGGGTCTCGCGGCCGCGGGCGACCGGGCCCGGGCGGTCGAGCGACAGCTGGGTGCCGACCTCGCCGGTGATCAGCGCGGTGGCGCCGAGGCCGCGGGGCAGCAGTTCGGGCTGCTCGGCGAGGCAGACGGGGAAGATGCCGACCGCCGGACCCTGGCGCAGCAGCAGGTCGAGGGCCTGCCGGGCGGCCTCGGTGGCCGGGCGGCCGTCGACCACGACCACGGTGGCGGGGTGGCCGCCGAGGCCGACCGGGCCGCTGAGCCGGGTGGTGAGCTCGGTGAGCCGGGCGGCGGCCTGCTCGTCGTCCAGGCCGAGCAGCAGCCGGCAGTCCTGGCCCTCGGCGGGCCGCAGGTGGGGCAGCCACAGCGCCCAGGCCCAGGTGTCGACGCGGTCCTGCGGGGTGCGCGCCGGGTCGGCGTCGACCACCACCAGGCTCAGCCCCGTCGGTGGGTGCAGGGCGGCGAGCTGGGCGACGACGGCGCGGGTCAGCGCGTCCAGCCGCTCGCGCGGGCCGCTGAGGCCGAGGCTGCCGGCGGTCTGCAGGTCGAGGGTGACCGGGACGGCGGGGAGCACGGTGCCGGGCGAGGTGCCGGGGCCGCCGGGCCGGTCGGCGGTGCCGAGCCGCAGGGTGAGCGCGTCGGGGTGGCCGGGGCCGCGCTCCCAGAGCCGGGGCCCGCGGCCGACCGCGTTGAGCAGGAGGGTGGCGAGGTCGGGCCAGCGCTCGCGCTGGGCGGCGGCCTGCCGGGTGCGGACGGCGGCGTGGTGCCGCTCGGCACTCTCCTCGGGCGGTTCGGCGGCGGAGCGGCCGAGCCGGAGCGAGAGCAGGCCGCGCCCGCGCCCGGTGGGCGGTTCGGGTGCGCTGGGCGGCTCGGTGACCGGCGGGGCGGTCCGGGCCGGGGCGGGGGCGGCGAGCTGGAGGTGGCCGTGGCCGTCGGGGAGCGCGGCGCGGGCGGGCGGCCCGGAGCCGTCCCGGGTGTCGGGGACGGTCACCCGCAGGGTGGTCTCGCCGAGCCGCAGCAGGCCGGTGCCGTCGAGCGGGACGGCCTCCTCCGGCGCTCCCGGCGGAACGATCCGCCCGTCCACGGTGGTGCCGTTGGTGGAGCCGAGGTCGCGGACGGTGACCGTGCCGTCCTCGGCGAGGTGCAGGGCGAGGTGCAGCCGCGAGACGTCGGGGTCGTCGACCGGGACGTCGGCCTCGCCGGAGCGGCCGACCCGGATCTCCCGGCCGTGCAGCCGGTGCACGCCGCCGGCGTCGGGGCCGCCGACGACGCGGAGTTCGGCGGCGGCGGGGGTGTCGTCCGGGTCGTCGGCGGTCGGGTCCGGCTCGTTGAGGGAGAGGACGGCGCCGTCGAGCAGCGGGGGATGGCCGAGCAGGGTGTGCTCGTCCACCCGGCGCGCCCCGGCGTAGAGGTGCACATGGGTGGCGGCCCGGGGCCCGCGCACGCCGACGGCGCCCGCGAGCGCCCCCGCGAGGGAGCCGAGCGCGGTGCCCACGGGTGCGGTGACCAGCACGTCCACGTAGGGGATGGCGGTGCCGGCGACTGCCGGTCCGCTGCGCGGTCGGAGGACGGTCAGCCGGATCTGCATCTCGCCCGCGGTCCCTTCTGCTGGTGTGACGCCGTTGTGCCGCTGCGCGGGGCCGCCGCGGGGGAGCGGGGGGTGGCCGCGACACCGGTTGGGCCACAAGAGTGGCGAGTGTCATCCTGCCATCCGTCACGGACAGTCCGCGCACGGTACCGGATTTGACGATCTTGCGATCATCGCCATGTTTGCGGGCGACGGAGAGTCAGGTCAACCGGTGCCCGGAAAGGCAGGCCCGGCGGCCCCGGTGGAACCGCCGGCGGGCCCTGCGGGTCTTCCCGTAGGGGATGTCCCCCAACCCGGGCGAACGCCCTGCCGGTCGACCCAAAAACGTGAACGGGCCCCGTTAGAGTGGCCGGAAACACGGGCCCGGCAGGCTCACCGCACCGGCGGAGGAGCCGCCCGCGCGGGCGGCACGGCGAGGAGTGCGACAGGTGCGGCCAGTCGGGAGCAAGTATCTGCTGGAGGAGACCCTCGGACGAGGGGCCACCGGCACCGTCTGGCGCGGCCAGGTCCGTGCCGACGTGGAAGTCCCCGGTACCGCGCCCGGGCAGCAGGTGGCGATCAAGATCCTGCGCGAGGAGCTCGCCGCCGACCCCGATGTGGTGATGCGGTTCCTGCGCGAGCGCTCGCTGCTGCTGCGGCTCACCCACCCGAACATCGTCAAGGTCCGCGACCTGGTCGTCGAGGGCGAGCTGCTGGCCCTGGTGATGGACCTCGTCGACGGCCCCGACCTGTCCCGCTACCTGCGCCAGAACGGTCCGTTCAGCCCGATCGCGGGCGCCCTGCTGATGGCCCAGGTCGCCGACGCGCTGGCCGCCAGCCACGCCGACGGCATCGTCCACCGCGACCTCAAGCCGGCCAACGTGCTGCTCGCCACCGCCGTGGTCGAGGGCACCGAGCAGATGCACCCGATGCTGACCGACTTCGGCATCGCCCGGCTCGCGGACTCCCCGGGCATCACCCGCAGCCACGAGTTCGTCGGCACCCCCGCCTATGTGGCGCCGGAGTCGGCCGAGGGCCGCCCGCAGACCTCCGCGGTGGACGTCTACGGCGCCGGGATCATGCTGTACGAGCTGGTCACCGGACGCCAGCCGTTCCAGGGCGACAACCCGCTGGCGATCCTCCAGGCGCACCTGGCCCAGGAGCCGCAGCGGCCGTCCACCATGCCCGAGCCGCTCTGGACGGTGATCGAGCGCTGTCTGCGCAAGGACCCGGCGCAGCGGCCCGGCGCGGTCTCGCTCTCCCGCGCGCTGCGCGTGGTCGCGGCGGGGGTGGGCGTGCACGCCTCCCCGGCGGCGGTGGACGCGGCGCTGGCCGTCGGCGCGCTGCTCGTGCCCGATCCGCAGCCGACCCTGGTTCCCGGCAGCGCCGACGCCGCGGGCCAAGGCCCGCTGGGCGGTCCGGGCGTGGCCGGCATGCCGTTCGGCGCCGAGGACCGCACCCAGGTGCTCCCGGCCGGCCAGGCCGCCCCCGGTCAGCCGGGCCAGGGGTACGACCCGGCGGCGGCCACCCGGGTCATGGGCACCCAGCCGCCCCCGTACGACCCCGCGGCCGCGACCCGGGTGATGCCGCCCGCCGCGGTGCCGCCGCCCCCGGCCGGGCCGCCGCAGGCCGACGCGCCGCACCCGTGGCAGTCCCAGCTGCGGGCCGCCCGGGACCGCAACCAGCAGACCGAGATCGGCTACTTCGAGCCCGAGGACTTCGAGGCCCCGCCGGTCGCCCCGCCGCCCTTCCAGGCCGGTCAGGGCCACCAGCAGCAGGGCCAGCAGGGCTACCAGCACCAGCAGCAGCCTGGGTACCGGCCGCCGCAGGGCTACCAGCAGGGCTACCCGCAGCCCGGCCAGCAGCCGCAGGGCTACCC
>NZ_JAIY01000013.1:38381-38694 GCF_000710405.2 Kitasatospora sp. MBT66
TCGGTGGAATTGACGTTTTGTCGACACTTCCCGGGAATTCCTGCCGTTTCCCGCCCGCCGAGCGGCCCCAGGCGGCCCGCGGAGGGTGTCCGGGCGCGTAGGTTGGTCGCTGTTGTCCCGCCCCACCGAGCGCACCGGACCCTCCCGGGGCGCTCCCGCCGCCCACGGAGCAGCATTGGCACGCAAGATCGGCAGCCGCTACACCGTCCACCAGGTGATCGGCCGCGGCTCGGCCGGGACGGTCTGGCTCGGCGAGGGCCCGGACGGTCCGGTCGCGGTCAAGCTGCTCCGCGAGGACCTGGCCGCGGACCAG
>NZ_JAIY01000013.1:38926-119572 GCF_000710405.2 Kitasatospora sp. MBT66
CCCACGCGGCCGGAATCGTGCACCGCGACGTCAAGCCGGAGAACGTCCTGCTCGACCTGTCCGCCGCCCCTGGGCCCGGCGGCGCGCCCCGGGCCAAGCTGACCGACTTCGGGGTGGCCCGGCTGGTCGACGCCCCCCGCCGCACCCGGGCGACCAGGATCATCGGCACCCCCGACTACCTCGCCCCCGAGATCATCGAGGGCCTGGAGCCGCGCGCCGCCGTCGACATCTACGCCCTCGCCACCGTGCTCTACGAGCTGCTGGCCGGCTTCACCCCGTTCGGCGGCGGCCACACCGGGGCGGTGCTGCGCCGGCACGTCACCGAGCAGGTGCCGCCGATCCCCGGCCTGCCCGACGGCCTGTGGCGGATCATCGCCGAGTGCCTGGCCAAGGCCCCGGCCTCGCGGTTGCGCGCCGCCGAGCTGGCGGCCCGGCTGCGCGAGCAGCTGCCCGCCCTGGCCGGACTGCCGGTGCTGGCCGTCCCGCAGCAGGGCCGGGCGCCGGCCGAGGAGCAGCTGACCCCGGGCGAGGCGGTCTACGCCGAGGTGGACGCCGCCCCCGGCACCCACAAGCGCCGCCGCGGCCCGGCCGTCCCGCTGGTGCCGGGCGCCGCCCCGGACTCCACCCGGGACACCCACACCAGCCTGCGCCGCCCCTCCGCGCACGAGCTGGCCACCTACGCGGCCGAGTCGCGGGCCCAGCGGACCGCCCCGGGCACGGCCCACCGCCGCGACCGCCAGGCGCTGCTGCGCCGCCGCCGGATGCTGGCCGTGCTGCTGGCCACGATCCTGCTGCTGGCCGGGGCCGCGGCGGCCTGGACCGCCTTCGCCGCGACCGTCCCGGACGCCGGTCCCGGCCCGCGCCCGGCCACCTCCGCGACGGCTCCGCGGGCTCCCTGACCGACGCCGCCCGCGCCCCGGGCGGCCGCCCCGACGGCGCACTCCGGGCCCCGGAGGCCCCCGGGGTCGTCATGTGCACCCCGGGAACCATTACCCTGGGGGCGTGGCAGCCGTCGATCCTTCCGAAGAGCTCAAGAACCTCGATACGACCCTGGGGTCGATCGAGGCCGTCCTCGACCTGGACAAGATCCGGGCCGACATCGCGGTCCTGGAGGAGGAGGCAGCGGCCCCCAGCCTGTGGGACGACGTCGCGAACGCGCAGAAGGTGACCAGCAGGCTCTCCTTCCTCCAGGGCGAACTGCGCCGGGTCGAGGGCCTCCGCGGCCGCTTGGACGACCTGGGCGTCCTGTTCGAGCTGGCCGAGGCCGAGAACGACGCGGACACCCGCGCCGAGGCCGAGGTCGAGCTGACGGCCCTCGCCAAGTCGGTCGAGGAGCTGGAGGTCCGCACCCTCCTGTCGGGCGAGTACGACGCCCGCGAGGCGCTGATCAACATCCGCGCCGAGGCCGGTGGCGTGGACGCCGCCGACTTCGCCGAGCAGCTGATGCGCATGTACCTGCGCTGGGCCGAGCGGCACGGGTACCCGACCGAGGTCTACGACACCTCGTACGCGGAGGAGGCCGGCATCAAGTCCGCGACCTTCACCGTGAAGGCGCCCTACGCCTACGGCACCCTCTCGGTCGAGCAGGGCACCCACCGCTTGGTCCGCATCTCGCCCTTCGACAACCAGGGCCGCCGGCAGACCTCGTTCGCCGGCGTCGAGGTGCTCCCGGTCGTCGAGCAGTCCGACCACGTCGACATCGACGAGTCGGAGCTGCGCATCGACGTCTACCGCGCCTCCGGCCCCGGCGGCCAGGGCGTCAACACCACCGACTCGGCGGTGCGCATCACGCACATCCCGACCGGTGTGGTGGTCTCCTGCCAGAACGAGCGCTCGCAGATCCAGAACAAGGCGTCCGCGATGAACGTCCTCCAGGCCAAGCTGCTGGAGCGGCGCCGCCAGGAGGAGCGCGCCGCGATGGACGCGCTCAAGGACAGCGGCAGCTCCTGGGGCAACCAGATGCGCTCCTACGTGCTGCACCCGTACCAGATGGTCAAGGACGTCCGGACCGCGTTCGAGGCCGGCAACCCGCAGGCCGTGCTGGACGGCGACATCGACGGCTTCATCGAGGCCGGCATCCGCTGGCGCAAGCAGCGCGAGACCGCCGCGCAGTAGTCGACAGCGGTGGACATACGGGAAGGGCCCCGACCGGAGTTCCGGTCGGGGCCCTTCCCGTACGTCCGTGTACCGCGGGGTACGTGTACCGCCGGTACCTTCCTCAGGCCAGTGCCTGCCGCGCGAGCAGCACCACCGCGAGCAGCCCGGCCAGTACGGCCAGCAGCATCGCGGGGGAGAGCGCGGCGAACGGACCCTGCTGCTCCTGCAGCCTGGCCCGGGTGGCCCGGCAGGCGGGGCAGCGGCCGTCGCTGACGCGGCCGTTGCAGTTGGCGCACACCAGATGGTCGCAGGTCATGCGATCTCCTCCTCGCTGCTACTGCCAACGCACCGGAGCGGGCCTTGGTTCCTTGTTGTGCCCTGTGCGGCGGAGCGGTCGGGCCCGACCGCACCCTCCACTCTGCCAGGTTCCGGCCGTTCCGGCCCCCGGGCTGTGAGATGGCTCCCAATTTTCAGGGCATAACCGGGCATTCTCCCCCAGTTTTCTGCCGCTGTCACTCCCTGAACCTGCGGGCCGGGCGGGCCTTCGCGTATGGTCCCAAGCCGGGAGCGGCCGTTCCGCTCCCCTCGCCCGCCCCCGGGCGGGCATGCCGAGGGGCGGATCGACCGAGGACTGGCGCCGCCTAGGATGGCCTCCGTGATGCAGCCGTGATCAGATTCGACAACGTCTCCAAGACCTATCCCAAGCAGAACCGTCCCGCCCTGGACAACGTCTCGCTGGAGATCGAGAAGGGTGAGTTCGTCTTCCTGGTCGGCTCGTCCGGCTCGGGCAAGTCCACCTTCCTGCGGCTGTGCCTGCGCGAGGAGCGGCCCAGCACCGGCGAGGTGCACGTCCTGGGCAAGGACCTGGGCAAGCTGTCCAACTGGAAGGTGCCGCACATGCGCCGCCAGCTGGGCACCGTGTTCCAGGACTTCCGGCTGCTGCCGAACAAGACGGTCGCGCAGAACGTCGCGTTCGCGCTGGAGGTCATCGGGAAGCCGAAGAGCGCCATCGGCAAGGTGGTGCCCGAGGTGCTCGACCTGGTCGGCCTCGGCGGCAAGGAGGACCGGATGCCCGGCGAGCTCTCCGGTGGTGAGCAGCAGCGCGTCGCGATCGCCCGGGCTTTCGTCAACCGCCCGATGCTGCTGATCGCGGACGAGCCCACCGGCAACCTCGACCCGCAGAACTCGGTCGGCATCATGAAACTGCTCGACCGCATCAACCGCACCGGGACCACGGTGCTGATGGCCACCCACGACCAGGCCATCGTCGACCAGATGCGCAAGCGCGTCATCGAGCTCGACAAGGGGCTGCTGGTCCGCGACCAGGCCCGCGGCGTCTACGGGTACCAGCACTGACCGCTCGGCGCTGAACCCGTGGGCCGTCCGCCCGCCTCCTCCGACCAGCAGTACCGACCCTGGAGTTGTTGAACGCATGCGCGCCCAGTTCGTCCTGTCGGAGATCGGTGTGGGTCTCCGCCGCAACCTGACGATGACCATCGCGGTCGTCGTCAGTGTCGCGCTCTCCCTCGCCCTCGCCGGTGCCTCCCTCCTGGTCCGCGACCAGGTCAACTCCATGAAGGGGTACTGGTACGACAAGGTCGAGGTGAGCATCTACTTCTGCACCAAGGCCGACGCCCGGAACTCGCCCCAGTGCGACAAGGGCGCGGCCACGGACCAGCAGATCGCCGACATCAAGACCCAGCTGGACAAGATGGACTCGGTGGTCCAGACCTCGACCTTCGAGAACTCCACCGAGGCGTACAAGCACTGGAAGGAGATGAACCCGGACAACCCGCTCATCTCCGTCCTCGGCCCGGACGCCATCCCGCAGTCCTGGCGGGTGAAGCTGAAGGACCCGACCAAGTACGACGTCATCCAGAGCGCCTTCGCCGGCAAGCCCGGCGTGAAGTCGGTCGAGGACCAGCGGAAGATCCTGGAGAACCTCTTCGGCCTGCTGAACGGCCTCCAGACGGCGGCCTTCGTGATCATGGTGCTGATGCTCTTCGTCGCCCTGCTGCTGATCGTCAACACCGTCCGGGTGTCGGCGTTCAGCAGGCGGCGCGAGACCGGCATCATGCGCCTGGTCGGCGCCTCCAACTTCTACGTGCAGATGCCGTTCATCGCGGAGGCCGCGTTCTCCGCGCTGCTCGGCGCGGTGATGGCCTCCGGCCTGCTGCTCGGCGGGCACTTCTTCGTCCAGAACTGGCTGGCCGAGCGGGTGCAGTTCATCCACTTCATCGGCCTCTCCTCGGTGCTCGCGGTGATACCGCTGCTGGTCGTGGTGGGTATGGGCATGGCCGGCATCGCGGCCTTCTTCACCCTCCGCAAGTACTTGAAGGTCTGACCGGACGACGCTCCGGACGACCGGGCGGCCCCGGACGGCACTGCGCCGTCCGGGGCCGCCCGCGTTCCGCCGCCGTCCGTTGCGGCCCTGCTCGTGACGGCCTGCGCCTAGACTCCGGTGCCATGCCCGTCTCTCCCCGTGCGACCCGTCAGGCGGCCACCCTCGGCCTGGTGTTCGGCGTGGTCCTGCTGGCCGGGGCCGCCACCGGCGCCTGGGGCGAGCCGGGCGCGGCGGCGCGCCCGCCCTCGGCGGACGCCGCCCAGGCCGTCGCCGCGCCTCTCGGGGCCGGCCAGGACCCGGCCGGCGCGAACCTCTCCGAGCAGCAGGCCGAGCATCTGATCGGCGCCACCGGGGACCGCTGGGGCGCGTACTACAGCGCCCAGGAGTACGCCGAGTTCAGTCAGGGCCTGGACGGCCGCTACCTGGGCGTGGGCCTGTCGGTCGGCCGGGGCGAGGACGGCGTCACCACCGTCTCCCAGGTGCTGCCCGCCGGTCCGGCGGCCGCCGCCGGGATCGCGGTCGGCGACCGGCTGCTGAGGATCGGCGAGGACGAGGCCGACCGGCTGCCGGTCACCGAGGTGGTCGCCCGGCTGCGCGGACGCGAGGGCGCCGAGCGGCAGGCGGGCTCGGAGGTGGTGCTGGAGCTGCGGCGGGGCGAGGGCGACGTCCGCGAGGTCCGGCTGCGCCGGGCGCTGCTGGACAGCCAGCAGGTGACCGTCGAGCACCTGGCCGGCGGCGTGGTGCGGATCGCCGTCCGGGCCTTCACCTCCGGCGTGGCCGAGCAGGTGCGCGCCGCCGTGCGCGGCGCGCACGCCGGGGTGGTGCTCGATCTTCGCGGCAACTCCGGCGGGCTGGTCGAGGAGGCCGTCGGCACCGCCGGGGCCTTCCTGGACGGCGGCCCGGTCGGCTCCTACCAGGACCGCGGCGGCACCCGCGAGCTCACCGCCCCGCCCGGCGGCGACCAGCGCACCCCGCTGGTGGTGCTGGTGGACGGCGGCACCATGAGCGCCGCCGAACTGCTCACCGGCGCCCTCCAGGACCGCAGCCGGGCCGTGGTGGCCGGCAGCAGGACCTTCGGCAAGGGCACCGTGCAGCAGCCCAGCCGGCTCGCCGACGGCGCCGTGCTGGAACTCACCGTCGGCCGCTACTACACCCCGGCCGGCCGCTCCCCGGAGGGCGCCGGGCTGGCCCCGGACGTCCCGGCGGGCGCCGCGGAGGACGCGGACGCGCTCGCCCTGCGGGTGCTCGCCGGTCTCGGCAGCCGCACGTAAAGGGGCTGCTGGAACACGGCCGGAGGTGCGAGAATGACGGCGCTATGGCAAAGGAAACCGGACACAAGCTGATCGCGCAGAACAAGAAGGCGCGACACGAGTACACCATCCTCGACACCTACGAGTGCGGCCTCGTGCTCACCGGGACCGAGGTGAAGTCACTGCGGGAGGGGCGGGCGAACCTGGTCGACGGCTACGCCTACATCCAGAACCACGAGGCGTGGATCGACAACGTCTTCATCCCCGAGTACACCCAGGGGACGTGGACCAACCACGCGGCCCGGCGCAAGCGCAAGCTGCTGCTGCACCGGATGGAGATCCAGAAGATCGAGACGAAGGTCCGCGACGCCGGCCACACCCTCGTCCCGCTCTCGCTGTACTTCAAGGACGGCCGGGTGAAGCTCGAACTGGCCCTCGCGGTCGGCAAGAAGCTCTACGACAAGCGGCAGACCCTGCGCGAGAAGCAGGACACCCGCGAGACGGCACGCGCCGTGGCGGCCGCCCGGCGACGCCAGAGTTAATCGGCTGGACCCCCGCTGGTCGCCTCGCGTAGGATGGCGCCAGCAACAAGGACGGTCACCGTCCGCGCTGTTTCTCAAAAAAACATGGGGATGATCGGTTTCGACAGGGGATGTTGAAACAGGGGAAGCGAGCCGAGGAACGCGGCAATGATCTCGTTAACCACATGCCGCAAAAAAATAATCGCCAACTCTAAGCGCGATTCCCAGCAGTTCGCTCTCGCTGCCTAATAAGCACCGATAGCGCTTGGGTGTCAGACCGGGGAGTTCCCGACCCGGACCCTGGCATAATCTAGGGAACTCAACCGTCCGCCCGGGCTGCGAGGGTGGATGGGAAATCAAACAGCAGCTGGGCCTGTTGGCGGCTTGTCCGTGTGACTGCCAGGGCCGAGAAAAGCACAGCGGACTGCGCTCGGAGAAGCCCTGAATTAACTCCACTGGACCCGGGTTCGATTCCCGGCATCTCCACCACCCCATGTTCACAGTGAAGGCCGTCCACCGCGTTGCGGAGGGCGGCCTTCACGTTTCCCCCGGCCTGGGCGTAGGATCGTCCGTCCGCTCGTATCCCGGAGCGGGATTCCGCCGCAACCACCGAGGCCATGCAGAGCAACACGGACACCACCGCCACCGACCACGAGACAGTGCGCGCGCGCGAGATCGCCGGTGAGCAACGCCACCTCGACACCGTCTACCACCGTCTGGAGGAGAAGCTCGCCGAGGCCGAGTACATCCTCGAGGACGCCGCCAAGCGGGTGCACGTCGGAACTCCGGGCGCGCTCGCCGAGCGCGATGCCCAGGTGTACCGGGCCGGCGCGCACCTCCAGCGGCTCAACAACGAGTTCGAGGACTTCCTGTTCGGCCGGGTCGACCTCCAGCAGGCCGATGCCCCGGAGGAGCACGGCATCCCCTCGAACACCCCGCTCGACCCGGCCGACCCGACCGTCGCCGAGACCCTGCACATCGGCCGGCTCGGCGTGCTGGACGCCGAGTTCGGTCCGCTGGTGATCGACTGGCGGGCGCCCGCCGCCGCGCCGTTCTACCGGTCCACCCCGCTGGAGCCCGGCCGGGTCCTCCGCCGCCGGGTGATCCGCTCCAAGGGCCGCAAGGTGATCGGGGTCGAGGACGACCTGCTCCGCCCCGACCTCACCCCCACCCTGGACGGCGAGGAACTGCCGGTGGTCGGCGACGGCGCACTGATGGCCTCGCTCGGACGCGCCCGCAGCCACACGATGCGCGACATCGTCTCCTCCATCCAGAAGGAGCAGGACGAGGTCATCCGCGCCCCCGCGGCCGGGGCCACCCTGGTCACCGGCGGGCCGGGCACCGGCAAGACCGCGGTCGCGCTGCACCGTGCCGCCTTCCTCCTCTACCAGGACCGCCGCCGGTACGCCGGGGGCATCCTGGTGGTCTCGCCGACCCCGCTGCTGGTCTCCTACACCGAGGGCGTGCTGCCCTCGCTCGGCGAGGAGGGCCAGGTCGCCATCCGCGCGGTCGGCTCGCTGGTCGACGGCATCGAGGCGGGCACCTACGACACCCCGCGGGCGGCCCGGATCAAGGGCTCGGCCCGGATGGTCCAGCTGCTGCGCCGGGCCGCCAGGGCGACCCTGGAGCTGCGCGCCCCGCAGGAGCTCAAGGTGGTCGCCCGCGGCGAGGTGCTGCGGCTGGACGCGGGCCGGCTCAGGACCGTGCGCGGCAATGTCGTCGGCTCCGGCGGCACCCCGCTCAACCTGCTCCGCCCGCGAGCCCGCCGGCTGCTGCTGGACGCGCTCTGGCAGGAGGCCGTCCGCGACCTGCCCAGGCCGGCCGACCACTACGCCCGCGAGCGGCGCCAGGAGGAGAAGGAGGCCTTCGACGAGTACGTCTCGGACGAGGCGCCGTTCCTGGCCTTCCTGGACGCCTGGTGGCCCGCGGTCACCCCGCGCGCGGTGCTCGGCACCCTGAAGCAGTCCCGGAACACCAACCGGATCGCCCGCGGCGCGGTCACGCCGGAGGAGTCGAAGGTGCTGGCCGCCTCCTGGCGGCACCTGTCCGAGCACGGCGAGGGCGCGCTGTCGGCGCACGACGTGGCGCTGGTGGACGAGCTGCAGCTGCTGCTGGGCGAGCCGGCCAGGCCGAAGTTCCGCGAGGTCGACGCGGCGGACCTGCTGACCGGTCTGGACGAGGTCACCACCTTCGCCGACCGCAACGCCCGGCAGCGGGAGAGGGTGCCGGCCGAGCGCACCGAGTACGCCCATGTGATCGTGGACGAGTCGCAGGACCTCACCCCGATGCAGTGGCGGATGATCGGCCGCCGGGCCCGGATGGCCACCTGGACCATCGTCGGCGACCCGGCGCAGTCCTCCTGGCCGTTCCCGCAGGAGGCCCAGGCCGCGCTGGACGAGGTGCTGTCCGGCAAGCCGCGCCGCCGCTACACGCTGACCGTGAACTACCGGAACCCGGCCGAGATCGCCGAGGTGGCGGCCAAGGTGCTGGCGCTGGCCGCGCCGGGCACCCCGTCGCCGAGCGCGGTGCGGCACGTGGGCGTCGAGCCGAGGTTCGCGGCCGTCACCGACCCCTCGCCGGAGGCCTTCGGCGCGGCCGCCCGGGCCGAACTGGAGCTGCTGCTGGGCGAGGTGGACGGCACGGTGGCCCTGGTGGTGCCGATGGACCGGCGGGCCGAGGCGGCCCGTTGGGCCGAGGGACTGGGCGAGCGGGTGGTGACACTGGGCAGCCTGGAGGCCAAGGGCCTGGAGTACGACGCGACCGTGGTCGCCGATCCGACCGGGATCGCCGGTGAGTCCGAGGCGGGCCTGCGGGTGCTGTACGTGGCGCTCACCCGGGCGACCCAGCGGCTGACCGTGCTGTCCGGGCCGGACGACCTGCCCGATGCGGCCGGGACGCCCGCGCTGCTGCGCGGCTGAGCGCGCCGCCGTCCGCTTGCGCGGGCACCTGACGGAGTGTGACGGCCGGTCCGCCCGGACCGGCCGTCGCCGGGCTGCCGGGCCGCTGCGCGGGCACGGCGGCGGAGTGCTGACGCGGAGCACCGCGAGAGCACTGCGGGAGCACGAAGAAGGCCCCTCACCCGGTGGGTGAGGGGCCTTCAGAAGCTACGACACCGACCCGCCATGCTCGCCTCGCGGCAAGTGGTCCCTCGAAGGGACGAAGGTTGGGCCCGGGGGCTTGGATCGAGCCGGTGTCCCGTCCAATGTAACGCATCGGGCGCCGGAGGCAAGAAGTTGTCGGGTCCGCACACTCAATGAACGTTATTTCTGACTGTGCCCTGGTAGGTGCGACGATCGAGGTCTAGCATGCGCAGGCGAGGGACTTCAACAATTTGTTGAACTCGCGGACGGACAGACGGAAGAAGGAACGTCGATGGCGACGGTGCCCAGTGTCTCCAACTCGATCACGGTACGGCTGGAGGTCCCGGCCACGGGCAACGCCGTCAGCGCGATCACCACGGCCGTGGAGTCCTCCGGCGGCTCGGTGACCGGCCTCGACGTCACGGCCTCCGGCCTGGAGGCACTCCGGATCGACGTGACCGTGGCGGCCAGCTCGGTGGCGCACGGAGAGGAGATCGTCGAGAAGCTCCGGACCATCGACGGTGTCACGATCGGCAAGGTCTCGGACCGTACCTTCCTGATGCACCTCGGCGGCAAGATCGAGATGTCCTCGAAGCTGCCGATCCGCAACCGTGACGACCTCTCGATGATCTACACCCCGGGTGTCGCCCGGGTCTGCATGGCGATCGCCGAGAACCCCGAGGACGCCCGCCGCCTCACCATCAAGCGCAACAGCGTCGCCGTGGTCACCGACGGCTCCGCGGTGCTGGGCCTGGGGAACATCGGCCCGGCCGCCGCGCTGCCGGTCATGGAGGGCAAGGCGGCCCTTTTCAAGCGCTTCGCCGGCATCGACGCCTGGCCGATCTGCCTGGACACCCAGGACACCGACGAGATCGTGGCCATCGTCAAGGCGATCGCCCCGGGCTTCGCGGGCATCAACCTGGAGGACATCTCCGCGCCGCGCTGCTTCGAGATCGAGGCCCGGCTGCGCGAGGCCCTCGACATCCCGGTCTTCCACGACGACCAGCACGGCACCGCGATCGTGGTGCTGGCGGCGCTGATGAACGCGCTCAAGGTGGTCGGCAAGGAGATCTCCGAGATCCGGGTGGTGATGTCGGGCGCCGGCGCCGCCGGCACCGCGATCCTCAAGCTGCTGATGGCGGCGGGCGTCGAGCACGCCACCGTGGCGGACGTGCGGGGCGTGGTCCACCAGGGCCGCGACGACCTCAACGACAACCTGCGCTGGATCGCCGACCACACCAACCGCTCGGGCCGCACCGGCAGCCTCAAGGAGGCCGTGGCGGGCGCCGACGTCTTCATCGGCGTCTCGGCCCCGAACCTGCTCGACGGCGAGGACCTGGCCACCATGGCCGCGGACGCGATCGTCTTCGCGCTGGCCAACCCGGACCCGGAGGTCGACCCGGCGGTGGCCCGGCAGACCGCCGCGGTGGTCGCCACCGGCCGCAGCGACTTCCCGAACCAGATCAACAACGTGCTGGTCTTCCCGGGTGTCTTCCGCGGCCTGCTGGACGCCCAGAGCCGCACCGTCAACACCGAGATGATGATCGCCGCCGCCCGGGCGCTGGCCGCCACCGTCGGCGACGACGAGCTCAACCCGAACTACATCATCCCCAGCGTGTTCCACAAGGACGTGGCCAAGACCGTGGCCGCCGCCGTCCGGGACGCCGCCCTGGCCGCCACCTCCGAGGCGCCCGCGCCGTCCCGCCCGACCCCGGGCATCGTCGGCACGCTCGACACCGCGTCCTTCCCCGCTGTGCGGCTCTGACCCCGGAATCCGTCGACGGGCCCCTGCGCCGGGCCCGCCATCCGGCTTCCGCGGCGGTGCCCGCGCGGTGACGTGGATCGATCAAATGACCGATTAACGGTCGTACCCGCCCATTCCCGCCCCGAACCCTTGCGACACAAGGGCGAGGGGCGTGTTTGGGCTTGTCGGACCTAGGGCGTACGGTAGCCCTGCACGGGGCAGGCGTGTCCGACAAGTACGGAACGTCCCCCTGGTCTTCCGGCGCGTCGTCCCGACCGCCGCCCGCGCCCGGTCCGCCGGAGCCGACGGAGCGTCACACCTCCGGCGGGCGGGCGCTGTTCGGGTCGTTCCGCCGGGGCCCGATTGGCTTTCTCGGGGCCGGTCGGGGCAGGATTCGTATCCGGGCAGGCAGGCGGGCCTTCGAAGGCACGGCGCGCGGCACTGGGTGCGGACCCGGCCCGCGACCACGCATTGCCTGCATGAGCACAGTGTGCGGACCCGCGGCCCATCGGGGTGCCTCCCGGTGGGAGTACCGACGGGCCCCGGCACACCGCAAGCGAACAGACCACAGGAGTACACATGAACCGCAGTGAGCTGGTGGCCGCGCTGTCCGAGCGCGCCGAGGTGACCCGCAAGGACGCCGACGCCGTTCTGGCCGCCTTCGCCGAGATCGTCGGCGAGGTCGTCGCCAAGGGCGACGAGAAGGTCACCATCCCCGGTTTCCTGACCTTCGAGCGCACCCACCGCGCGGCCCGCACCGCCCGCAACCCGCAGACCGGCGAGCCGATCCAGATCCCCGAGGGCTACAGCGCCAAGGTGAGCGCCGGCTCCAAGCTGAAGGAAGCCGCCAAGGGCGCCTGAACAACCCCTTGAACGCCCGGGAGGCCGGGTCCCCCTCGTGGGGACCCGGCCTCCTGTTCGTTCTCCGGGGGCCTCGGCGGCCCGGGCGGCCCCGGAGGGCCGCCGGACGCACCGGTCAGGCGTCGACGAGCGCGCCGCTCGGCTCACCGGCGGCCACCGCGGGCAGCTCGCTCGGCAGCTCGACGTGGGCGCCGAGGTCGCGCAGCTTGTCCATGAAGTTCTCGTAGCCGCGGTTGATCAGGTCGATGCCGTGCACGGTCGAGGTGCCCTCGGCCGCCAGCGCAGCGATCAGGTACGAGAAGCCGCCGCGCAGGTCCGGGATGACCAGCTCGGAGCCGATCAGCTTGGACGGGCCGGAGACCACCGCGGAGTGCTGGAAGTTCCGGGCGCCGAAGCGGCACGGGGTGGCGCCCAGGCACTCGCTGTAGAGCTGGATGTGCGCGCCCATCTGGTTCAGCGCGCCGGTGAAGCCCAGCCGCGACTCGTACACCGTCTCGTGCACGATGGACAGGCCGGTGGCCTGGGTCAGCGCGACGACCAGCGGCTGCTGCCAGTCGGTCTGGAAGCCGGGGTGCACGTCGGTCTCCAGGGCGATCGCCTTGAGCTCGCCGCCCGAGTGCCAGAAGCGGATGCCCTCGTCGTCCACCTCGAAGGCGCCGCCGACCTTCCGGAAGGTGTTGAGGAAGGTCATCATCTCCAGCTGGCGGGCACCGCGGACGTAGATGTCGCCCTTGGTGGCCAGCGCCGCGCAGGCCCAGGAGGCGGCCTCCAGCCGGTCCGGCAGCGCCCGGTGGTTGTAGCCGCCCAGCTCGTCCACACCGGTGATGAGAATGGTGCGGTCGGTGCCCAGGGTGATGATCGCGCCCATCTTCTGCAGCACGCAGATCAGGTCGACGATCTCCGGCTCGATGGCCGCGTTGCGCAGCTCGGTGACGCCCTCGGCGAGGACGGCGGTGAGCAGCACCTGCTCGGTCGCGCCGACCGAGGGGTAGGGCAGCTCGATCCGGGTGCCGCGCAGCCGCTGCTGGGCGACCAGGTAGGTGCCCTGCGGGTGCTTCTCGATGGTGGCACCGAACTGGCGCAGCACCTCGAAGTGGAAGTCGACCGGACGGCCGCCGATGTCGCAGCCGCCCAGGCCCGGGATGAAGGCGTGGCCGAGGCGGTGCAGCAGCGGGCCGCAGAAGAGGATCGGGATGCGCGAGGAGCCCGCGTGCGCGTCGATGTCGGCGACGTTGGCGCTCTCCACGTGCGAGGGGTCGAGGATCAGCTCGCCGTCCTCGTCGCCGGTGCGCACGGTCACGCCGTGGAGCTGCAGCAGGCCGCGGACCACCTTGACGTCGCGGATGTCCGGGACGTTGCGCAGTCTGCTGGGGCCCTGGCCGAGCAGGGCCGCGACCATGGCCTTGGGGACCAGGTTCTTCGCACCGCGGACGCGGATCTCGCCTTCGAGCGGGTTTCCGCCGTGGACCAGCAGGACGTCGTCGGTCATCGTTCTCGCAATCCGGGGTGCCAGAGGAGTGGGGCGGGCTCGGCGACGAGCCGGTCGGTGGAGCGTTTCACGGGCGCGTCGGGCCCCCGGTGTGACCGAGTCGGCACCGTGGAGGGGCGTCCACCATCAGTAGATGGTAGTGGTCGTGCCGATGGTTCCTGTGAGCCTCTCCCGTGATGGTGCTCTCCCCGGGCCCCGGGGCGCGCGCCGGTGCGTCCGTACGGGTGTTCGTGGCGAGCGGGTCGGGCGGGGCCGGGTGGCCGGTGCGGTCGCCGTTTCGGGTGCCGTCGCCGGGGGTTCTGCGGGATCATGTGAGGCATGACGGCGGCCCATTCGCACGGAGGCCGGTCCCACACCGGCCGACTGCTCGTCGCGACGCCCGTGCTCACCGACCCGAACTTCGCCCGGGCGGTGGTGCTCCTCCTCGACCACGACGCCGAGGGGGCGCTCGGTGTCGTGCTGAACCGGCCGACGCCGGTCGAGGTCGGCAGCGTGCTGGACGGCTGGGGGGTGCTGGTCGGCCTGCCCGCGGTGGTGTTCCAGGGCGGTCCGGTGGCACTGGACTCGGCGCTCGGCCTGGCGGTGGCGCCGGGGGAGCCGGGCACCGGGGAGCCGCTCGGCTGGCGCCGGGTGCACGGCGCGATCGGCCTGGTGGACCTGGAGGCGCCGCCCGAGGTGCTGGCCGGGGAGCTGGGGGCGCTGCGGATCTTCGCCGGCTACGCGGGCTGGGCGCCCGGGCAGCTGGAGTCGGAGATCTCCACCGGTGCCTGGTACCTGGTGGACTGCGAGCCCGGGGACATCTCCAGCCCGGAGCCGGAGCGGCTGTGGCGGGCGGTACTGCGGCGCCAGCGCGGGCCGCTGGCGCTGCTGGCGACCTATCCGGACGATCCGACCCTGAACTGAATCCGGCTCGGAATCGAAGGTGCGCCGTCACACCGGCGCCGCGACACTGGCCCGCTTCTCCGGGGCGCCCATAGACTTGGCACTCATGAGCACTCTTGAGCCCGAGCGCGGCCTCGGCACCGGCACCCTGGTCGAGCCCGTCCCGCAGGTGTCCCACGGGGACGGCGACCACGAGCGCTTCGCGCACTACGTCCAGAAGGACAAGATCATGGAGAGCGCGCTCTCCGGGTCCCCCGTGGTGGCGCTCTGCGGCAAGGTGTGGGTGCCCGGTCGCGACCCGAAGAAGTACCCGGTCTGTCCGATGTGCAAGGAGATCTACGACGGCATCGGCAAGCCGCAGGACGGGGACGGCGACAAGGGCAAGTAGCCCGCGTCCCGCCCGTTCCGCACACCACCGTTTTGCATGGTGCCGCGTTTCCCGAGTGGTCTATGCCACTGGTCGGGGTCGGGGCAGGATGGCGCAATGGACCTCATCCCTGCCCCCGTGAGTTCCGTCCGCCTCCCGGACCAGGACTTCCCGCTCGACCGGACGACCACCCTGACCGCGCCGCCGGAGCTGGCCGGGGCCGAACGGTGGCTGCGTTCCTCGCTGACCGCCGCCACCGGCCTGCCGCTCGCCCCGGGGCGGCCCGGCGAGGGCGTCGAACTGCTCCTCGACCCGGCGCTCGCCGGTGAGGCGTACCGGCTCTCGGTGCGCCCCGGCCACGCGGTGGTCACCGCCGGCGGCCCGGCCGGCGCGCTCTGGGGCGCCCAGACGCTGCGCCGGCTGCTCGGCCCGGACGCCTACCGGCGCGCGCCGCTGCGCCCGTCCGGCTGGGTGCTGCCCGGCGTCGACCTCGCGGACGAGCCGCGGTTCGGCTGGCGCGGGGCGCTGCTGGACGTCGCCCGGCACTTCCTGCCCAAGTCCGACGTACTGCGCTTCGTCGACCAGCTGTCCGCGCACAAGCTCAATGTGCTGCACCTGCACCTGACCGACGACCAGGGCTGGCGGGTGGAGATCAAGCGCTACCCCGGGCTCACCGAGCGGGCGTCCTGGCGCGAGCGCTCGATGGTCGGCTACCGGTCCGCCGGGCGCCGCGACGACCGCCCGCACGGCGGCTTCTACACCCAGGACGACCTGCGCGAGATCGTCGCCTACGCGGCCGAGCGGGCCGTCACGGTGGTGCCCGAGATCGACCTGCCGGGCCACACCCAGGCCGCCGTGGCCGCCTACCCCGAGCTGGGCAACACCGACGTGGTGGACACCGGGGCGCTCGGGGTGTGGACCGACTGGGGGGTCAGCCACAACGTGCTCAACCCCTCCGAGGCCACCCTGCGGTTCTTCGAGGGCGTACTGGAGGAGGTCCTGGAGATCTTCCCGTCCGAGTTCGTCCACCTCGGCGGCGACGAGTGCCCGAAGGAGCAGTGGAAGGACAGCGCGGCCGCGCAGGCGCGGATCCGCGAGCTGGGCCTGAGCAACGAGGACGAGTTGCAGAGCCACATCATCCGGCACTTCGACCGCTGGCTGGCCGAGCGCGGCCGCCGGCTGATCGGCTGGGACGAGATCCTGGAGGGCGGCCTCGCCCCGGGCGCCGCGGTGTCGTCCTGGCGCGGCTACGGCGGCGGGATCGCCGCCGCGCAGGCCGGGCACGACGTGGTGATGTGCCCCGAGCAGCACGTCTACCTGGACCACCGGCAGGCAGCGGGGGAGCAGGAGCCGATCCCGGTCGGCTTCGTGCGCACCCTGGAGGACGTCTACCGGTTCGAACCGGTGCCGGCCCAGCTGGACGAGGAGGCGGCGCGCCGGGTGATCGGCACCCAGGCGAACCTGTGGAGCGAGTTCATGGACAGCGCCCGGGACATCGACTACCGGGCCTTCCCCCGGCTCGCGGCCTTCGCCGAGGTCGCCTGGTCCGCGCTGCCCGCGGACCCGGCCGCGCGCGACTTCGCCGGCTTCGAACAGCGGCTGGCCGGCCATCTGGAGGTGCTGGACGCGCTCGGCGTCGAGTACCGCCCGGCGGGCGGGCCGCACCCGTGGCAGACCCGGCCGGGAGTGGTGGGCCGACCGATCGAAGGACCCCCGCCGGCGGTCTGAACCGCACGGCCGGCGGTCCGGACCGGACGGCCCGCGGGAACTTCCGGGCGGTCGTCGGACGTCAAGAACAGATGAACATCCGCCCCGGTCCGAACCGGACCGGGGCGGATACCGCCCGGTATCGGTCCCAATCGGGCAGTACCGTTCGCCTGTCCCGAAATGATCATCGAGCATTGTGTGCCAGAGTTGCCCAACCCGGCCCGATCGCCCGTACCCTACGGGCCAGGCCGGGCTGCCGGAGCGGACACCCCGGTCCAGGGGCCGCGGGCGGCAGGCGATCGATGAGCAAGTGGAGCACGGTGGGACCCAGGTGAACCGGACGATCATGCTGCCGGCCTCCCTCGACGAGGCCGTCGAAGCGCTGGCCGCTCACCCGGCCGCGGTGCCGGTGGCCGGCGCCACCGACCTGATGGAGGCCGTCAACGCCGGACGCCTCCGCCCCGCCTCGCTGGTCGGCCTCGGCCGGATCACCGAACTCCGCGGCTGGCGCTACGAGGACGGCGGCACCGCGGTCCTCGGCGCCGGGCTGACCCACGCCCGGATGGACCGCCCGGACTTCGCCGCCCTGATCCCGGCGCTCGCCGACGCCGCCCGCACCGCCGGCCCCCCGCAGGTCCGCAACGTCGGCACCCTCGGCGGCAACATCGCCACCGCCGCCCCGGCCGGGGACACCCTGCCGGTGCTCGCGGCGCTGGAGGCCAGCGTCACCCTGGCCCGGGCCGGCGCCACCCGCGAGGTCCCGGTCAGTCACCTGTTGACCGGTCTCGACCCGCTGCGGCCCGGCGAACTGCTCACCTGGGTGCGGGTGCCGCTGCTGCACGCCCCGCAGGTCTTCCTCAAGGCCACCGGCCGCAGCGGCCCGGCCCGCGCCACCGCCTCCGTCGCCCTCGTCCTGGACCCGGCCCGGCGCGCCGTGCGCTGCGCCGTCGGTGCCGTCGCCCCGGTCCCGCTGCGGCCCCTGGAGGCCGAGGCCTGGGTCGCGGGCTGCATCGACTGGGACGGTTCGCGGGAGATCGACCCCGCCGCGACCGCGGCCTTCGGCGAGTACGTGGCCGCGGCCTGCGTCCCCGACGGCTACGGCGCGGAGGGCGCCTGGGAGGCCGTCACCGAGGGGCCGAGCGCGGCCGCCGTCCGTCTGCGGCGTACCGTAGCCGTGCTGGCCCGCCGGGCACTGGGAAGGGCGCTCAAGTGACCACAGACCACCCCATCGAGGCCCTGGACGCGGGGCTGCTCGACCACGCGCACGACCACGCGCCGCAGGTCAGCCGGGAGCTGCGGCCGACCACCTCGTACACCCTGCGGGTCAACGGATTCGAACGGCCCGTCACGGACGCCTGGATCGGCGAGAGCCTGCTCTACGTGCTGCGCGAGCGGCTGGGCCTGGCCGGCGCCAAGGACGGCTGCGAGCAGGGCGAGTGCGGGGCCTGCTCGGTGCAGGTCGACGGCCAGCTGGTGGCCGGCTGCCTGGTGCCCGCCGCGCTCGCCCAGGACAGCGAGATCAACACCGTCGAGGGCCTGTCGGCCGGCGGCGGCGCCAGCGACGTCCAGCAGGCGCTGGCCGAGTCCGGCGCGGTGCAGTGCGGCTACTGCGTGCCCGGCCTGGCGATGGCCGTGCACGACCTGCTCCAGCGCAACCACCGGCCCACCGAGGTCGAGGCGCGCCAGGCGCTGTGCGGCAACCTCTGCCGGTGCACGGGCTACCGGGGCGCGCTGGCCGCCGTCCAGACCGTCGCCGACGCGCGCGCGGCGGTGGCCGGCGCCGCGGAGGCGGCCGCCGAGGAGGCCGCGGCCGCCCCGGCGGACCGGGCCGCCGCACCCGCCGCGGCCGCCCCCGCGGACCCCGGACCGCAGACCGCAGACCTGCCCGTCTACACCGAGAACACCTGGATCGAGCACGTTCCGCAGCCGCGCACGGAGGAGGCCGGCACCACGGCCGGCACCGGCGCCGGAGTCGGCACGGGCTACGGCACCCAGGACGGGCACGGCACGCCCGACCGGCACAGCGCTCCCGACGGTCACGGCGCCCCCGACGGCCGGGGGGGCTACGACGGGCAGGGCGGCTACGACAGCGGGGTGTACGACACCACCGTGCTGGCCCCGGTCCGGGACGTCCCGCCCCAGCAGGCCGACGGGTCCACCGGGTTCTACCCCGCCCAGGGCTACCCCGAGCAGCAGCCGTACCCCGGCGCGACCCCGGCGCACGGCACCTACCTGCCCGGGACCGGCTACCCCGACCAGGGCGGCTACCCGCAGCAGCCCGGCTACGACACCGCCTCGGCGTACGACGGCCCGGTCTACGAGACCCCCGCCACCCCCGCGCACGGCACGCCGTACGTCCCCGCACCCCCGCACGGCGTCCCGGCCGAGGGCACCGCCCAGGCCGGCGTCCCGTACGGCGCCACCCCCGCCCACGGCATCCGGCTCCCCGAGGACGACCACGCATCATGACGTCGCCTACCGACATCGGCGCAGCACCCCAGCAGGACGGCGACGCGGGCGGCGCGACGGAGCCGTTCGGGCTGGGCAGTTCCCCGCTGCGCAGCGACGCCCTGCCCAAGGCGCTCGGCATCTACCCGTACGCCGCCGACCTGTGGGCCGAGGGCCTGCTGTGGGGCGCGGTGCTGCGCTCGCCGCACCCGCACGCCCGGATCCTCGGCATCGACACCTCGGCCGCGCTGGCCCTGCCCGGTGTGCACGCGGTGGTCACGGCCACCGACCTGCCGGCCGGTCCGGACGGCAGCCCGGACGGCGCGCCCTCCGGGCCGATCGTCGCCGACCGCCCGGTGCTGGCCGCCGGGGTGGTCCGCCACCACGGCGAGCCGGTGGCCGCGGTCGCCGCCGACCACCCCGACACCGCCCGGCTCGCGGTCGGCCTGATCGTCGTCGAGTACGAGCCGCTGGAGGCCGTCACCGACCCCGAGCAGGCCTTCACCGCCCCGCCGCTGCACCCGGACGGCAACCTCTTCCGCCACCTGCCGCTGCGCACCGGCGACCCGGACGCGGCCGGCGAGATCATCGTCGAGGGCCTGTACCAGGTGGGCCGACAGGACCCGGCCCCGCTCGGCGCCGAGGCCGGCCTGGCCGTGCCGCGCCCGGACGGCGGCGTCGAGCTGCACCTGTCCTCCACCGACCCGCACGGCGACCGGGACCGCACCGCGACCTGCCTGGGCCTGGAGCCGGACCGGGTCCGGCTGGTGGTCACCGGCGTGCCCGGCGCCACCTCCGACCGCGAGGACCTCTCCTTCCAGGTCACCCTGGCGCTGCTGGCGCTGCGCACCGGCCGTCCGGTGAAGATGACGCTCACCCGCGAGGAGTCCTTCCACACCCACACCTCGCGGCACCCGGCGCTGCTGCGCTACCGCCACCACGCGGACGCCGACGGCACGCTGGTGAAGGTCGAGGCGCAGATCCTGCTGGACGGCGGCGCCTACGCGGACGTCTCGGCCGAGGCGTTGGCCGCCGCCACCGCCTTCTCGGTCGGCCCGTACAACTGCCCCAACGTCTTCGTGGACGCCTGGGCGGTGCGCACCAACAACCCGCCGGCCGGACGGATGCGCGGCGAGGGCGCGCTGCAGGCGTGCTTCGCCTACGAGTCGCAGCTGGACCAGCTGGCCGCCCGGATCGGCGTGGACCCGGTGGAGGTCCGCCGGCGCAATGTGATGGCGACCGGCGACCCGCTGCCCACCGGACAGGCCGTCACCTGCCCGGCGCCGGTGGCCGCGCTGCTGGACGCGGTGGCCGCGGAGCCGCTGCCGGCGCTGCCGGTGGACGACCCGGACGCCGAATGGCTGCTGCCGGGCGGGCCCGGCGGCGCGGGCGACCCGGCCGCGGTGCGGCGCGGGATCGGCTACGCGCTGGGCATGGTGCACATGCTGGGCGCCGAGGGCGAGGACGAGGTCGCCACCGCGACGGTGCGGGTCAGCGGCGACCACGCCACGGTGATCTGCGCCGCGGTCGACGCCGGCCAGGGCTTCGCCACGCTGGCCCGGCAGATCGTGCAGAGCGTGCTGGGCGTCAGCGAGGTGTACATCGCGCCCGCCGACAGCGACCAGGCGGTGGCCGGGCCGGCGGCCCGGGGCCGGCACACCTGGGTGTCCGGCGGCGCGGTCGAGCGGGCCGCGCTGATGGTCCGCCACCAGCTGCTCCAGCCGATCGCCGCCGACTTCGGGATGTCGGTGGAGCTGCTGCAGATCGCCGAGGGCAAGATCACCTCGTACGACGGGGTGCTCGGCATGCCGGTGGCCGAGGCGCTGGAGGGCAAGGAGCTGTGGGCGACCGCGCAGTGCCGCCCGCACCCGACCGAGCCGCTGGACGAGGCCGGCCAGGGCGACGCCTTCGTCTCCATCGCGTTCTGCGCGATGCGCGCGGTGGTGGACGTGGACATCGAGCTGGGCGCGGTCCGGGTGGTCGAGGTGACGGTGGCCCAGGAGGTCGGCCGGGCGCTGAACCCGCGGCAGATCGAGGATCGGATCGAGGCGGGGGTCGCCCAGGGCGTCGGCCTGGCGCTGCTGGAGGACCTCCGTACCGAGGGCGGCGTGCTGGCGAACCCCTCGCTGACCGGCTACCGGCTGCCGACCGCGCTGGACACCCCGGAGATCCGGGTCGCCGCCCTGCTGGAGGAGCGTGACGTGGTGGCGCCGTTCGGGGCCAAGGCGGTCAGCGCGGTGCCGGCCGTGACCGCGCCGGCGGCGGTGGCCGCGGCGGTCCGGGCCGCCACCGGCCTGCCGGTGGGCCGGCTGCCGATCCGCCCGGAGGACGCCGTCACCGGCTGAGCCGGTGCCGCCGGGTGATTCCGCAGGAGCGCGGAATCCCCCGGGGCCCGCGTTCTGTTTCGGAAAGCACGACGAATTGCCGGGCGGCGCCATTTCGGCGCCGGACCGGCAATTCGTTTTCTGGAGGCCATGACGGGAATCGAACCCGTGTGCACCGCTTTGCAGGCGGTTCCCTAAACCACTCGGGCACACGGCCATGGGGTGGGGCTGGTGGTGCGGGCTGGAACTGCGGGTGCGCTCAGGCGCAGCGGCAGCAGCGACAGGCGCGACAACACCGGGGAGCGGTGGTGCAGGTGCGGGGCGCGAGGGCCGCCGTCCTCCTGTCCATGTCCGACTCCTTGTCGTCGTTCGCCGTGTTGATGAATTCAGTCTGGCGGAATACCGGGCGGAGCGTCAATATCCTGTTGTAAATTCTGTGTGGCGGGATTCCCGACCGGGTGTGCTACGGTCGGGAACAGGTGGTCCTCGCGGCCGCCCCGGACGAGCGCGTCGTACCCGGTCACGACAAGACGGCGCAGTGACAGCGGCAACCCGGCCGCTGCCGACTGCGGAGGTACGGCCGTCATGGCTTGGCTCGTTCTGATCATTTCCGGTGTCCTGGAGACGGTGTGGGCGGTGGCCCTGGAGAACTCCAAGGGCTTCTCCCGGCTGGTCCCGACCGTGGTGTTCGGCATCGCCCTGGCGCTGTCGATGGGCGGACTGGCGTACGCGATGCGCACGATCCCGATCGGCACCGGCTACGCGGTCTGGGTCGGCATCGGCGCGGTGGGTACCGCGCTCTACGGCATGGCCGTGCTCGGTGACGCGGCGACCCTGGCCCGGATCGGCTGCCTGCTCCTGATCGTCTCCGGCGTGGTGGGCCTGAAGGTGCTGCACTGACCCTCCCGTGACCCTCCCGTCCTAGGACCGGGGGAGGAGTGGGACTACGACCACGGTCAGGGGCCATCGGGCCAGATGCGCCTTACGATCATACGTATGACCACAGCCTCCCCCGTGTCGGCCGACACCGCCTCCGTTCCGATATCGACCGACCCCGGCGGAGGGGTCATGGGCGACCGCTTCCGGGCGCTGACCCTGGGCATCGTCTCGGTGGTCCTGGTGATCGCCTTCGAGGCGACGGCCGTCAACACCGCGATGCCGGTCGCCGCCGGCGAGCTCGACGGGTTCGGGCTGTACGCCTTCGCCTTCTCCGGCTACTTCACCACCACCCTGTTCGCCCTGGTGGTCTCCGGACAGTGGTGCGACCGCAGCGGGCCGCTGCGACCCCTCTTCACCGGCATCGCGGTGTTCGGCGCCGGTCTCCTGGTGGCGGGGGCGGCACCCGGGATGTGGATCTTCGTGGGCGGCCGGGCGCTCCAGGGCCTCGGCGGCGGCCTGGTGATCGTCGCCCTGTACGTGGTGGTCGGCCGGGCCTACCCCGAGCGGCTGCGGCCCTCGGTCTTCGCGGCCTTCTCGGCGGCCTGGGTGCTGCCCTCGATCGTCGGCCCGCTGGTCTCCGGGGCGGTCACCCAGCACATCGGCTGGCGCTGGGTCTTCCTCGCCGTGCCGGCGCTGATCCTGCTGCCGCTCGCGGTGATGGGCCCGGCGCTGCGCCGCTCGGAGCGTGAGCAGCCGCTGCTCAAGGGCGCCGCGTTCGACCGCCGCCGCACCGGGCTGGCCGCGATGGCCGCGGTCGGCGCCGGTCTGCTGCAGTACGCGGGCCAGCGGCTCGACCTGCCCGGACTGCTGCCGGCCGCCGTGGGGGCGGCGCTGCTGCTCCCGGCGGTGCTGGGGCTGCTGCCGGCCGGGACGCTGCGGGCCGGGCGCGGGCTGCCGACGGTGATCCTGCTGCGCGGGGTCGCGGCCGGGGCGTTCTTCGCGGCCGAGGCGTTCATCCCGCTGATGATGAGGACCGAGCGCGGGCTCTCGCCGACGCTGGCCGGCCTCACCCTCACCAGCGGCGGCCTGTCCTGGGCGCTGGGCTCCTGGATCCAGGGCCGGCCGGGGGCGGAGCGCCACCGGACGCTGATGATCCGCGGCGGTTTCGTGCTGACCGCGGTGGCCATCGCGGGCGCGGCGCTGGTGCTGGTCCCGGCGGTGCCCGCCTGGGTGGCGGCGGTGGCCTGGGGCGTCGGCGGGATCGGCATGGGCCTGGCGGTGGCGAGCATCAGCGTGCTGATGATGAAGCTGTCCACACCGGAGGACGCCGGCGCCAACTCGGCCTCGCTCCAGGTGAGCGACGCGCTGGGCAATGTGCTGCTGATGGGTCTGGCGGGAGTGCTGTTCGGGGCGCTGGGCGGCGGCTCGGTGGCCGCCGTCCACGACGGCGCGACGGGCGCCGGCTCGACCGGCGCCTTCGCGGTGATCTTCGGGGTCATGGCCGGGGTGGCGCTGCTCGGCGCCCTGGTCTCCGGCCGGGTCCGCAAGGCCGCCTGAGCGGGCGCCCCGGCCCCCACCTGTGCGCGAACGGGTGGAAACCCGCCCCGAGCCCTGCCCCGGAGGCGAGCGGGCGACAATCAGAAGGTCTCCCAGCCCCCGGGCGGTGCCTGGCCGGGGGCGAGGCTCTGCAGCTTGCGCAGCAGCGCCGGCTCCTGGGCGTCCAGCCAGTCGACCAGCTGGCGGAAGGACACCATCCGCACCTCGGGCCGGTCGGCGATCGCCTTGATCACCTCTTCGACGGCGTTCATGTAGATGCCGCCGTTCCACTCCTCGAAGTGGTTGCCGATGACGAACGGGGCGCGGTTGGTGGTGTAGGCGCGCTCGAAGCCCAGCAGGTAGGCCTCCCGGGCCTGGGTCTGGTAACCGGGGTGGAGCGCCGGGTCGGCCTTGGTGTTGCTGCCGCACTGGTTGAACATGATGTTGTAGTCCATCGACAGCACCTGGAAGGTGTGTCCGGGGAAGGGGATGGACTGCAGCGGGAGGTCCCAGAGCGCGCCGCCCTGGATCTTCTGCGGCCACACCTGGGTCCCGTTGCCGCTGCTGTCGTAGCGCCAGCCGCGCCGGACGGCGGTGGGCAGCAGGTTGCGCTGGCCCTCCAGGCAGGGGGTGCGGCTGCCGATCAGCTCCTTGCGGTAGTCGAAGGGCAGTGCCGGCAGGTCGGTGAAGCCGGTGTTGGTCCGCCAGTTCGTGACGAAGCCCATCGCCTGCTCGATCTCGCTGTCCCAGTCCTCGGGGGACCACTGGCCGACGCCGTTGGCGCCGCAGAAGTGGCCGTTGAAGTGGGTGCCGATCTCGTGCCCCTCCAGCCAGGCGGCGTGGAGGTTCTCCAGGGTGTCGTGGATGTGCTGGTCGCTGAGGTAGCCGATGTCGGAGGCGCCGACCTTGTGCTGCGGCGGGCGGTAGAGGTCCTTCTTCCCCTCGGGCAGCAGGTAGGAGCCGCTGAGGAAGAAGGTCATGGACGCGTTGTGCTCCCGGGCGAGCCGGCGGAAGCGGGCGAACAGGCCGTTGTCGAGCTCGGCGGCGCCGTCCCAGGAGAAGACGACGAACTGGGGCGGGCGCTGGCCGGGCCGCAGCGGTTCGAGGGTGGGCTGGTTCGGCTGCGGGCCGGTGTCCGAGGTGGAGCCGTCGCCGATCAGGGTGACCGGGGGCTTGGCGGCCTCGGTCGGGGTCGTCGCGTGGTCCTCGGCCGGGGTGGCCGGGACCGGGGCCGGAGTGTTCGCCTGCGCGCCGTCGGGACCGGTCCGGCTCGCGCAGCCCGCGGCGAGGCTGGCGGCTCCGGCGGCACCCGCGGCCAGCAGGGTGCGGCGGGAGAGGGCGTCCATGGTCACTCCGTTCGTGGGGCGTGCGCGGGGGCGGGGCACGGCAGGCGCGCGCGACCGTCCGCCGGACGGGGGTCCGGTGGGACAAGTGCGGTGATAGGCCTGTGAACGGGGTCAGCATGGCATGTGATCGGAAGCGGTCAACGCTCCACCACGAACGGTCGGAACTCATCGCCCGAAGGATGCAACCGCGATGACGTTCCTGAGTGTCAGATGAAGAGATTGTCCCTTCACCGGACAACCGCCAGGTGACCGGAGTGTGGCGTCACGGTGACGACTCACCCGCGCGGACCATGTCGGGCCCCTCGGACCCTGCCGATCGGGGGGAGTGAGTACGACCATCGTATGGATGTGGCATAAGGTCCGATCCGGTTGCATTGTTCTCAGACATCTCCCAGAAACCGGCAACCGTCCGACGTCAGCAGAGGGGAGCGCCGGTGGGCGCCCAGCAGAGCAGGAGCCCGTGGCCGGGTACCCTGGCGGTCGGCGCCGCGCTCGTGCTGGGAGCATGGCTGCTCACCGACGGCGGTCACGCCGTACTCCCCCCGGCCCCCGGCAGCGGGCAGGCCCTCACCGGCTTCGCACCGGTCTCCGTGGTGCCACCGCTCGGCCCCTCCCGGCCGACCAGGATCCGGATCCCGGCCGTGCGGCTCGACGCCCCGGTCACCGGCCTCGGCCTCGACCGGGACGGCCACCTCCAGACCCCTCCCGAGGAGGACCGAAACCTCGCCGGCTGGTACCGGGACGGTGCCACCCCCGGCCAGGCGATCATCGCCGGCCATGTCGACAACCACAGTGGGCCCGCCGTCTTCTACGACCTGGGCGCGCTGCACCGCGGGGACCGGATCGAGATCCTCCGCGAGGACGGCCGCACCGCGGTCTACCAGCTCTACGCCATCGAAGTGCACGACCGAAAGGACTTCCCGGACGACCGGGTGTACCGCCAGGCCGCCGATGCCCAGCTGCGGGTGATCACCTGCGGCGGAGGCTACAGCGAGGAGCGGGGCTACGACGGCAACGTCGTCGCCTACGGCTTCCTGGCCGACACCAGGCATTCGGGGACGAACGTATGACCACCGTCTCCCTCGCCCTGAGCTGGAACCCGATCGACTGGCCGCTGACCCGCGGCCCGATCCCGCGCGCCGTCCTGGTGGCCGGCTGGGGTTCACTGCTGTTCCTCGCCTGCTACTCCCGCACCCGCGGGTGGTGGCGCCGCCGGCTGCCCGCGGCCCTGGTCACGGCGGCGGCGCTCAGCCTGCTGCTGGACACCGCCGTCGACGACTGGTGGCACCCCTTCCCCGAGGGGACCCCGCACTACGTCACCTGGTGGATAGCCGTCGGTCTGCTCGGGCTCTCCCTGGTCGCCTTCCGGATGCGCGGCAGCACGCTGCGCCGCAGGCTGCTGGCGGTCGCCGCCGGGGCCCTGGTGCTGCTGATGGCCTCCTCCCAGGTGAACCGGGGCTTCGACCAGTACCCGACCGGCCGGGTGATGCTGGCGCCGTGGCTGGAGAAGACCCAGGAGCTGACCACCGGGAAGGCCGCCGCCACCATCGGCCGCCCGCCCGGCAAGGTGCTGGAGGAGGTCTGGCAGCCGCCCGCGGACCTCCCGGCCAAGGGCACCGTCTCCTCCGTCGCCGTCCCGGGCACCAAGTCCGGCTTCGAGTCCCGCGACGGGTACGTGTACCTGCCGCCGGCCTACCAGGCCACTCCCCGTCCGCTGCTGCCGGTGGTCGTGCTGCTGGCCGGCCAGCCGGGCACGCCGGGCGACTGGGTGTTCGGCGGCCAGATCGCCGACTCCCTCGACGCCTTCGCCGCCGAGCACCACGGGCTGGCCCCGATCGTGGTGATGGTCGACCAGCTGGGCTCGACCTGGAACAACACGCTCTGCCTCGATTCCAAGATCGCCAATGTCCAGACCTTCCTGGCCGAGGACGTGCCGGCCTGGGTGCACGCCAACCTCCAGACGGCCGAGGGCCGCAAGAACTGGGTGATCGCCGGTGCCTCGATGGGCGGCACCTGCGCGCTCCAGCTCGCCGTCAACGCGCCCGAGGTCTACGGCTCGTTCCTCGACATGTCCGGTCAGGACGAGCCCACCCTCGGCACCCGTGAGGAGACCGTCCAGGCGGCCTACGACGGCGACGCGGCGAAGTTCGCCGCCGTCGACCCGCTCCAGGTGATGGCGCGGAAGAAGTTCCCGGACACCGCGGGGGCCATCGTGGTCGGCCGTGACGACGACGAGTTCCGGCCGCAGCAGGAGAAGGTGTACCGCGCGGTCGTGGAGGCGGGAATGCAGGCCAAGTTCGACCTCATGCCCGGCGGGCACGGCTGGATCATCTTCCGGCCCGGCATCGCCGACCAGCTGCCCTGGCTGGCACAGCAGACCGGGATGATCCGGTGACCCTGCTCGGCGCCTCCCCGGGAGTCGCCGCCGAGCAGGAGCAGAGCCGCGGCGGGGGACAGTCGCGCCTGCTCGTGCCCAGGCCCTTCCGTACCGGGGCCGGCTCCAACCGCGCCGACGCCGCGTCCGCCGACTCCGGCGGGTCCGACGGCGGCGCCCCGGGCCCCGGCGCGCCCGCGCCGCGGCCCCGGCAGCGGGTCGTCCGCGCGGCCGCGGGGCTCGTCGCCCGGCTGGCCGCCCGGCTCGGCGAGGCGCCGCTGACCCTGGTGCTGCTGGTCGGCCTGTGGGCCGTCGGCGCCGCCACCGGCAGCCTCACCCGGGGGCCGTCCGACGCCCTGCTGGAGCAGGTCGGCATCGGCCGGCCGACCCTGCACGCGGGCCGCTGGTGGACGCCCCTCACCTCGCTGTTCTGGTGCTCCGGCATCGGCGCCTACGTCTTCACCAGCCTGCTGCTGCTCCTGGTCGGCCCGGCCGCCGAGCGCCGCCTCGGCCGGCTGCGCACCGTCGCGGTGCTGGTCGCCGGACAGCTGGCCGGCGTCATGGCCGGGACCGTCGTGGTCGTGGTCGGCGCGAAGCTCGGCGAGCAGTGGACCCTCTCCATAGCCGGCCAGACCGCGGTCGGCCCCGGCGTCGGCCTGTTCGCGCTGGCCGGCGTGCTCGGCTACCGGCTCACCGTGCTCTGGCGCCGGCGGCTGCACCTGCTGGTGCTGCTGATGCCGCTGGTGATGGCGCTGTACGTGGGGCACCTGCAGAGCGTCCAGCGCTTCAGCGGGGCGCTGGTCGGCCTCGCCGCCGGCGCGCTGCTGTTCCGCCGCCGCCCGCACCTGCGCTCGCACCGCTCCTCCCACACCGAGACCCGGGTGCTGGTCGCGCTCTGCCTGGTCGCCGCCGCGCTCGGCCCGATGATCGCCTCGCTGTACGACAACGCGGCCGGCCCGTTCAACACCTTCTCGGAGATCTACCTCTCGCACCGGCTCACCCCGGACGAGGTGGCCGACTTCTGCTCGGTCTCGGCCCACGACTGCGCCCGCGCGCACGCCGTGCAGCGGATCTTCGACACCCCGGCCCGGCTGATGGCCACGCTCTTCCCGGCCCTGCTGCTGGTGCTCGCCGAGGGCCTGCGCCGCGGCCTGCGCTTCGCCTGGCGGATCACCGTCGCCACCGAGCTGCTCTGGACCGCGATGCTGGTCGTCCTGTTCGCGGAGACCAGCACCGGTTCGAGCGACGTCGTCCAGTACTTCGTCGAGGCGCTGCTGCTGCCGATGGTCACCGTCGGCCTGCTGCTGGCCACCCGCAAGCGCTTCACGCTGCGGCTGCCGGGCGCGGTGCTCGGCCGGCTGTTCGCGGTGGTCGGCGGGGCGCTGGTCGTCGCCTCCGCCGCCTACACCGGGCTGGGCGTCCTGGCCGCCGGGCAGTTCGAGCCGGGCGCGACCTTCCGCGGGCTGGTCCACGGGCTGCCGGCCCAGTTCCTGCCGCCCGCCTACAACGACCTGCTGCCGGACTACCCGATCGCGGTCGGGCCGTTCGCCCGCGCCCTGGAGACGTACTGCGGGCTCGGCTTCTGGGCGGTCGCGCTGGCCGCGCTGCTGCTGACCTTCCGCCGGCCGGTGGTCCAGGTCGCCGCCGAGGACGCCGCCCGGGCCCGGGCGCTGCTCACCGAGCACGGCGGCGGCACGCTGTCCTTCCTCACCACCTGGGACGGCAACCACTACTGGTTCGACGAGGAGGGCCGGGCCGCCGTCGCCTACCGGGTGCTGAACACCGTGGCGCTGACCACCGGCGACCCCTTCGGCGACCCGGCGGCCCGGGACCGCGCGGTGGCCGGCTTCGCCCGGTACTGCGACGCCAAGGGCTGGACGCCGTGCTTCTACAGCGTCACCCCGCAGACCCGGGCCGCGGCCGGGGAGCTCGGCTGGCGCTCGCTCCAGGTCGCCGAGGACACCGTCGTCGCCCTGCCCGACCTCGCCTTCACCGGCCGCAAGTGGCAGGACATCAGGACCGCGCTCAACAAGGCCGGCAAGCAGGGCATCACCGCCGAGTGGTGGTCCTACCACGAGGCCCCGCTGGCGCTGAAGGAACAGATCCGGGCCATCTCCGAGGAGTGGGTCTCCGAGAAGGGCCTGCCCGAGATGGGGTTCACCCTCGGCGGCCTGGAGGAGCTGGACGACCCGGCGGTGCGGCTGCTGCTCGCGATCGACGAGGACCGCAGTGTGCACGGCCTGACCAGCTGGATGCCGGTCTACGAGAACGGCGAGCCGGTCGGCTGGACGCTGGACTTCATGCGGCGGCGCTCGGACGGCTTCCGGGGCGTCACCGAGTTCCTGATCGCCTCGGCCGCGCTCGGCTTCAAGCAGGAGGGCGCGCGCTTCCTCTCGCTCTCCGGCGCGCCGCTGGCCCGCTCGGAGAAGGAGCCGCCCACCGGGCTGCAGAAGACCCTGGACTGGCTGGGCCGGGTGCTGGAGCCGGTGTACGGCTTCCGCTCGCTGCTCGCCTTCAAGGCGAAGTTCCAGCCGGAGTACCGGCCGATGTACATGGCGTACCCCGACCCGGCGGCGCTGCCCAGCATCACCCGGGCGATCGGCAAGGCGTACCTGCCGCACCTCACGCCGACGCAGGGCGTGCGGCTGATGCGCAAGCTGTCGTCCTAGCCGGATGCCTGCTCCTCGTCACGCCGGTCGTCCGGGACCTCGGTCCCGGACGACCGGCGTCCGCCGTACCCGGGCCGCCCCGCTCAGCCGAGCAGCTCGGCGAGGGCGCGGTCGGCGTCCAGGTACAGGTGCTCCTCGCCCTCGGGCACCAGCAGGCGGCTGCGCCACAGGAAGCGCCGCAGGTCGGCGGCGTCGAACCGGACCAGCGCGGTGCCCTCGGGCGCGCGCAGCTCGACCAGGGTGCTCCGGCCGGGTCCGGGCCGCACCTGCACGTCGCCGACGCCGGAGGGCAGCTCCAGGCCGCCCGCGAGCAGCCGGCGGGCGAAGACCCAGACGATGTCGCCGCCCTCCGGCCCGGCCGCGGCGGTGGGCTCGTCCAGCGAGAACTCGCCGGGGAAGGCCATCCGGACCGCGAGCGGGTCGTCCGTCCGATAGGTCAGGGTGACCCGCAGCCGGGCGGACCGGTGCGCGGACAGGATCAGTCGGGCCTGGACGGTCTCTTCGGCGGTGGCGTGCACGGCGCTTCCCTTCGCTGGTGAGGCCGCGGCGGGCGGTGGAGGGTGGAGCGGCCTCACCCCGAAGAGAGGCGGTGGGAGGGGTTCCGCTTACCCGGGTTTCCCGGAATTCCGCTGTGATCCACCTCACATCGATTTCCGGCCGCACCCGCCCCGGGCAGGGCGGACGCCCGCCCGGCCCGGCGCCGCCGTGGCCGCCCGAACGACGCCGGGACCGGTACGCTGGGTGGGTTGTCCGAACGCCGTCCGACCGTGGATCGAGGCCGCGAAACCGCCTCTGACCTGCGATGATCCCCCCTCGGAGACCGTGAGTACTGCCGCCGCCCCGATGCCGCTCTTCTCCGACGCGAACGAGTCGCACGCGCCCGTCCGGGCCGTCGGCCATGCCGCGCCGACCACCTCGCACCAGCTGTCCCCGGCCTTCCCCGGCCGTGCCCCCTGGGGTACGGCGGGCAAGCTCCGGGCGTGGCAGCAGGGGGCGCTGGACAAGTACATCGAGAACCAGCCGCGCGACTTCCTCGCGGTCGCGACCCCGGGCGCCGGTAAGACCACCTTCGCGCTGACCCTGGCCTCGTACCTGCTCCACAACCACCTGGTGCAGCAGATCACCGTGGTCGCGCCCACCGAGCACCTGAAGAAGCAGTGGGCCGAGGCCGCCGCCCGGATAGGCATCAAGCTGGACCCGGGCTACTCCTCCGGTCCGCTCTCCCGGGAGTACCACGGCATCGTGGTCACCTACGCGGGCGTCGGCGTGAACCCGATGCTGCACCGCAACCGCACCGAGGCCCGCAAGACGCTGGTCATCATGGACGAGATCCACCACGCCGGTGACTCGAAGTCCTGGGGCGAGGCCTGCTTCGAGGCCTTCGAGCCGGCCTCCCGGCGCCTCGCGCTGACCGGTACGCCGTTCCGCTCGGACACCAACCCGATCCCCTTCGTCCAGTACGAGGCCGGGGGCGACGGCATCCGCAAGTCGGTCGCCGACTACACCTACGGCTACGGGCACGCGCTCGCCGACCACGTCGTCCGTCCGGTGATCTTCCTGTCCTACAGCGGCAACATGCGCTGGCGCACCAAGTCCGGCGACGAGCTGGAGGCCCGGCTCGGCGAGCCGATGACCAAGGACCTCATCGCCCAGGCCTGGCGCACCGCGCTCTCCCCGCAGGGCGAGTGGATCCCCTCCGTGCTGCAGGCCGCCGACCGCCGGCTCACCGAGGTCCGCAAGGCGATCCCGGACGCCGGCGGCCTGGTGATCGCCACCGACCAGAACGTGGCCCGCGCCTACGCCAAGATGCTGCGCGAGATCAGCGGCGAGAAGGTCACCCTGGTGCTCTCCGACGAGACCGAGGCCTCGCAGCGGATCTCCGACTACGCGGCCGGGACCTCGCGCTGGATGGTCGCGGTCCGCATGGTGTCCGAGGGCGTCGACGTGCCCCGGCTGTGCGTCGGCGTCTACGCCACCTCGATCTCCACCCCGCTGTTCTTCGCCCAGGCCGTCGGCCGCTTCGTGCGCGCCCGCAAGCGCGGCGAGACCGCCTCCGTCTTCCTGCCGACCGTCCCGATGCTGCTGGGCTTCGCCAACGAGATGGAGCTCCAGCGCGACCATGTGCTGGACCGGCCGAAGAAGGAGGGCGAGGGCCTCTTCGACGAGGAGGACCGGCTGCTCGCCGAGGCCGAGCGGGCCAACGACGGCCCGGACGGCGCGGGCGGCGACGAGTTCTCCTACGAGGCGCTGGGCTCCGAGGCGGTCTTCGACCGGGTGCTCTACAACGCCATGGAGTTCGGGATGCAGGCGCACCCGGGCAGCGAGGAGGAGGAGGACTACCTCGGCATCCCGGGCCTGCTGGAGCCGGACCAGGTGCAGATGCTGCTGCAGAAGCGTCAGCACCGGCAGATCCAGCGGAGCAAGGGCAAGCCGGCCGAGGAGGCCGACCTGCTGGAGCTGCCGGCCGAGCAGCGGCCGGTGGTGACCCATCAGGAGCTGCGGGAGCTGCGCAAGGAGCTGAACGCGCTGGTGGCCGCCTGGCACCACCGCACCAGCCAGCCGCACGGCACGGTCCACAACGAGCTGCGCCGGCAGTGCGGCGGTCCGCTGACCGCGCAGGCCACCGCGAACCAGCTGAAGGCGCGGATCGCCAAGATCCGGGAGTGGGCGAAGTAACGATCCGTCGGGGCCGCGGGCCGGTGGGCCGGTGGGTCCGCCGGTCTGTGGGCCTGCCGTTCCGCCGGATTCGCCGGCGGGGTGGCCGAGTCGGCGTTCGGGGGGTGCTGCCGGGGTGCTCCGGGTCGTTCCCGGGCGCTCCGGGGCTGTTCCGGGTCGGTCGCCCGACTCCTCCGGTCCCGGCTGTCTGTCCGGACTTCGGACTGTGCTCGAACTTGCGCCCGGTTGGGCCGGGTGGAATGCGGGGGTTCGTCCGCTTCTGTCCGGCCCGGAAGAATTGATCTTGACCGAATTTTGGACAAACACTTCCGCCGCCGCAATTCCTTCACTACCTTTCCCCCACGCTCTCCCGCCGGGCAACCCCCGCCGGACGGGCGCCGCAGGGCCCCAGGACGTCAAGGACGACACACCGCGGCCCTGGCGCGGCCACCCCCCTGCGCGCGACCACCGAGTCCCGGACCGGCCAGCCGATCCGCGACCGCCGCGGAAAGGAATTGCGCGTCGTGACTGCAGAGACCTCCCAGACCCTGGACCGGGGAGTCCGGGTCCTCAAACTCCTCGCCGACTCGGAGCGCGGGCTCACCGTGACCGAACTGGCGGCCCGCCTCGCCGTCAACCGGACCGTCGTCTACCGGCTGCTGGCGACCCTGGAACAGCACGGGCTGGTCCGCCGGGACATCGGCGGCCGGGCTCGGGTGGGCCTGGGCGTGCTGCGGCTCGCCCACCGGGTGCACCCGCTGCTGCGCGAGGCGGCACTGCCCGCGCTGCGCAGCCTCGCCGAGGACCTCGGGGCCACCGCCCACCTGACCCTGGTGGACGGCAACGAGGCGCTCGCGGTGGCCGTCGTCGAACCCAGCTGGACCGACTTCCACGTCGCCTACCGGACCGGGCTGCGCCACCCCCTCGGGGAGAGCGCGGCGGGCCGGGCGATCCTGGAGGCCCGGACCTTCCCCAGCCAGCGTCGGCCGGAGCAGGGCTTCGTCATCACCCGGGCGGAGGAGCAGTCCGGCGCGTCCGGCGCCGCCGCCGCGCTGCTCGGACTGAGCGGCATCGAGGGCAGCGTAGGCGTGGTGATGCTGAACGGGCTGGTCCCGGAGCGGGTCGGCCCCCGGGTGGTGGAGGCGGCCACCGAGGTCGCCGACGCGCTGCGCTGACCGCCCGAGCCGCCGGGTGGGCCGTTCGGGTGGCCGTGTGCGTGCCCGCCGGACGGCCCCGGTGTGTTTGGATGCCTCTGTGTCCGACACCAAGCTGCCCAAGGCCCTGACCTCCCCCCGGACCCGGGCCCTCGCGCTCTGCGGCGCGACGGTCGCCGCGCTGTTCGGGGTGGCCGCCTTCGTCCCGCTGCCCTACACGCTGACCTTCCCCGGCGTGACCGCGGACACCCTCGGCAGCTACCAGGGCCGTCCGGTGCTCACCGTCACCGGCGCCCCGGTCCGCGCCACCCAGGGGCAGCTGCGGATGGTGACCATCTCGGCGACCAACCCGGGGGAGCGGACCACGCTGTGGCGCTCGCTGCAGGCCTGGTTCGACGAGGACGAGGCCGTCCGGCCCAGCGAGACCGTCTACCCCCAGGGCGACCCGGCCAAGGCCAACGAGGTCACCGCCCAGCAGATGACCGAGTCCCAGGACGCCGCCACCACGGCCGCACTGGGTTACCTCCAGCTGTCGCCCGCGCAGGTGAAGGTCAAGATCGACCTCGGTGACATCGGCGGCCCCAGCGCCGGGCAGATGCTCGCGCTCGGCATCGTCGACAAGCTCCGCGGGGACGGCAAGGGCGGCGACCTCACCGGCGGGCAGACCGTCGCCGGTACCGGGACCATCGACGACCAGGGTGTGATCGGCCCGGTCGGCGGTGTGCCGCTCAAGACCCAGGCGGCGGCGCGGGACGGCGCGACCGTCTTCCTGGTGCCCAAGGACGAGTGCTCGGACGCCAAGGTGAACCTCCCGGCGGGGCTGCGGCTGGTGCCGGTCGGCACGCTCGGGGAGTCCGTCTCCGTGCTGGAGGCGCTGCAGTCGGGCGGGGCCGTTCCGGGGTGCTGAGCCGCCGGGTCGCCGGGTTCTGCCGAGCGGCCGAGCAGCCGAGCGGTCGGGTGGCCGGGGCGGTGGGCTACTCCGCGGCGGCTTGGTCGACCAGCGGCAGGATCCGGTAGGGCACCGGGTTCTCCAGCGCGATCGCGGTGGAGGAGCGGACGATCCCGTCGAAGCCCACCACCCGGTCGATCACCCGCTGCAGATCGGCGTTCGACCGGGCCACGATCCGGACCATCATGTCGCCGTGCCCGGTGATGGTGTGGAGCTCCAGCACCTCCGGCACCGCCGCCAGGTGCGCGCGCACGTCCGCGCCCTGGCCCTGGGAGATCTCCAGGGTCGCGAAGGCCGTCACCGGGTAGCCGAGCGCCGCCGGGTCCACCTCGGGGCCGAAGCCGCCGATCACCCCGCGCGCCTGGAGCCGGTCCAGCCGGGCCTGCACCGTGCCGCGGGCCACCTGGAGCCGGCGCGAGCACTCCAGGACGCCGATCCGGGGCTCCTCGGCGAGCAGCCGGATCAGCCGGCCGTCCAGGGCGTCGATGGCGTCGTTGGTGCTCCCCGCGGCCGCCCCGGCCGGGACCCCGGCTCCGGTCGCAGCTCCGGTCCCGGCTCCGGCCGCGGTTCCGGCAGGGGGCGGGGTGGTGCCGGAATGCCCTTGCCCGGTGGGCGAGTTGGGCGATCCGGGCGCGCCCGTCGGGCTGGCGGCGTGGGCGGGGGGCATCACGGGCTCCGTCCTCGGGTGGGCATTGTGTACAGCGGCGCGGCCGATTCTCCCGCCCCGGAGCACAGCTTGACCAGGAGGAAACGGAACAGTTGCGCGGATGTCGCCCCGGCGCCACCCTCCAGCCACAACCCCGCGCGCCGGCCCCCACCGGTCCGCGAGCGGAACCGTGGTCCCGTACCCCCACCGGGAGGGCTGACATGACCGACACCGCCGCCGAACCCGTGCTGCTCACCGCCGCCGGGCCCGACGAGCCCGGCCTCCTCCCGATGGGCCGCGCCGACGCGGTGGTCTTCGTGGTCGGCGACGCCGAACGGGCGGCCCACCGGTACGCGGTCGCGCTCGGCCTGCGCTGCGCGGCGTACGCCGGGCCCGAGACCGGTGAACCCGAGATCGTCTCCTACGTACTGCAGGGGCCCGGCACCCGCTTCGTGCTGACCTCGCTGGTCCAGGTGATCGGCCCGCGCGGCCGGGAGCTGGCCGGCCACCTGGCCCGGCACGGCGACGGCGTGATCGACCTCGCGGTGGCCGTGCCGGACGTCTGTTACGCCTACGACTACGCCGTCGACCGGGGCGCGGCCTCGCTCGCCGAGCCGTACGAGGTGCGGGACGCGTACGGCACGGTGGTGCTCGCCGCGATCGGGGTGCCCGGCGGGACCAGGCACACCCTGGTCGACCGGTCCCGCTACCGGGGGCCCTACCTGCCGGGCTACGTGCCCTTCGAGCGGTGGTGACGGAGCGCCGGGGGCGCGGGCCGGACCCGCTCAGCGGGTGACGGTGTCGACCACCGGCGGATGCCCGTTCCAGTAGACGAACACCGAGTTGGCCTGGTTGTCCTTGGTGAAGTCCACCCGGATCCACTGCGGGCCGTCCCAGACCTGCATCTGCCAGCCCGGGTCCGGGGCGGCCGTGACCAGCGAGGCCCGGTCGGGCCCGAGGTCCAGGGCGACCTTGCCGCCCGGGACGAGATAACTGCGGACGGAGGACGTCGTGCTCGTGGCCGGCGCCGGGCGGTGCGACACGGCGGCGGCGGTCGACGGGGCCGCGGTCGGCGCGGCGGCGGCCGGGGAAGCGGCCTTGGACGGGGTGGCCGACACCGGGGCGGTGGACGGCGGCGCGGCCGGATCCGGCCGGCCGGCCGACTGCGTGGGTTCCGCCGACGGTGTCGGCGTGGGTCTCGCGCCACCGGCCGACGCCGGCGAGGGCAGCGGCAGCGCGGTGGGCTGTTCGAACGCGGCCCCGGTCAGCACCGTGTGCACGCCGAACCAGGACAGCGCCACCGCCGCCCCGGTGGCCGCCGCCCAGGCGCCGAGCTGTACCAGTCCGTTCCGCATAGTGCGCACATCCTGCCCCATCACCGCTCCCGGCAGGTGGGCACCCCCGCACTTCCACAGGGGACTTGCACAAACCCGCGACGTTCCGGGCGAACCCGTCCCGAAGGTTCACGAAGCGCTGCCCGGGGCGACCCCGAGGTACAGACCATTCGGGGCCGATGCCGTACCGTGCAGCCCCATGGCAACAGTGCTCGTGGTCGAGGACGACCCCTTCGTACGATCCGCCCTCATCCGCCACCTGTCCGACACCGGCCACGCGGTCCGCAGCGTGGGCACGGCACTCGAGGCGCTGCGCGAGGTCGCCCAGGTCGGCTGCGACCTGGTGATCCTGGACCTCGGACTGCCGGATCTGGACGGCAGCGAGGCGCTCAAGATGATCCGCGGCCTGACCAACGTGCCGGTCATCATCTCCACCGCCCGCGACGACGAGGCCGAGATCGTCCGGCTGCTCAACGACGGCGCCGACGACTACCTGGTGAAACCGTTCTCCGGGGAGCACCTCAGCGCCCGGATGGCCGCCGTGCTGCGCCGGCTCGGCGGCGGGGCGGCCCCGGTCAGCCAGGTGCTCAGGGTCGGCGGGCTGGCGATCGACCTCCAGCGCCGGGAGGCCGCCCTGGACGGGCGGGCGCTGGACCTGACCCGGCGTGAGTTCGACCTGCTGGCCTTCCTCGCCGCCCGCCCGGGCGTGGTGGTGCCCCGCAAGGAGATCCTGGCGGAGGTGTGGCGGCAGACCTACGGCGGTGACCAGACGATCGACGTGCACCTGTCCTGGCTGCGCCGCAAGCTCGGGGAGACGGCGTCCAGCCCGCGCTATCTGCACACCGTGCGCGGGGTCGGGGTCCGGCTGGAGGCGTCCGGGCATCCCGCCGGGCCCGTCCCGGTGGAGCGCCGGACATGATGCGGTTGCGGCACTCGCTTCGCTGGGCCCTGATCAAGGCCGCCGTGGCCGGTACCACGATGGTCGCGCTGGCCTTCCTCATCCCGCTCGGCCTGATGGTCCAGCAGACCGCCCGGGACCGGGCGTTCACGGCCGCGGAGCGGCAGGCGGCGGCGCTCGGCCCGGCCCTGGCCATCACCACCGACCAGGACGCCATCGCCCGGGCGGTGGCCTCGACGGACGCCGGCACCCAGGGGCGGATGGCGGTGCACCTGCCGCCGGCCGGGGCGGCCGGGGCCGGCGCGGGGGCGCTGTCGGGACCGGGCGGCGCCGGCGGGGTGGCCTCGGCGCCCGGTGCGACGGCCTCCGGCGGGACGGCCCAGGGAGGTACGGCCCCGGGAGGTACGGCCCCGGCGGGGAAGGTCTCGGACCCCGCGGTGGCGGGCGCCGCCGCGGGATCGGGGCCGGCCGCCGGCGCGACCATCGGCGAAGTCCGGGCACTGGCCGCCGATGTGGCCAGCGCCGGGGGCCAGGGCCGCTCCTTCACCGTCGAGGTCCCGGGCGGCTACGCGCTGCTCCAGCCGGTCGCGGTGGACACCGCCCGGACCGCCGTGGTCGAGGTGTTCGTGGCCGACGGCGACCTCACCCGGGGCGTCGCCACCGCCTGGCAGGTGCTCTCCGGGGTCGCGCTCGGCCTGGTCGCCGTCTCGGTGCTGGTCGCCGACCGGATGGGCGCCCGGATCGTCGGCTCGGCCCGCCGGCTCGCCGCCGCCGCCCGTTCGCTCGGCGCGGGCGACCTCGCCGTCCGGGTGCCGGTGGACGGCAAGCAGGCCGCCGGCAGCCCCGAGGAGCTCCGGGAGGCGGCCCACGCGTTCAACGCCATGGCCGACCGGGTGGTCCAGCTGCTGGCCGCCGAGCGGGAGTTGGCCGCCGACCTGTCGCACCGGCTGCGCACCCCGCTGACCGTGCTGCGGCTCAACGCGGCCTCGCTGGGCGAGGGCGACGCGGCCGACGCCACCCGGCACGCGGTGGCGCAGCTGGAGCGCGAGGTCGACCAGATCATCCGCTCGGCCCGCCGGGCACCCGAGGACGCGCCCGCCGTCACGGTCGGCTGCGACGCGGCCGAGGTGATCCGTGAGCGGGTCGGCTTCTGGTCGGCGCTCGCCGAGGACGAGGGCCGCCGCTGGCAGCTGGCCGGCGCGGACCGGGAGACTCCGGTCCCGGTCCAGCGTGGTGACCTGGCCGCCGCCGTGGACGCGCTGCTCGGCAATGTCTTCCGGCACACGGGGGTCGGCACCGCCTTCTCGGTGGACGTGCTGGCCACCGGGAGTTCGGTGATCGTGCTGGTCGGCGACGCGGGTCCGGGCTTCACCGATCCGGAGGCCGCCATGGTGCGGGGCGAGGGCCACGGCGGCGAGGGCTCGACCGGGCTCGGGCTGGACATCGTCCGCAAGCTCGCCGAGGCCACCGGCGGGGACCTCGCGCTCGGCCGGTCGGCGGTGCTGGGCGGGGCCGAGATCAGGCTGCGGCTGCGGTCCCGGCCGGACGGCACCGTCCCGCCCCGGACCGGCCGGCGCCGTGGCCGGGGATCGCTGTTCGCGCGTTGAGCAGGGGTGCCGTGGAGCGGTTGAAGAAAGGTTTCGGCGCCGGGCCGGGCCGGGGGCAGGGCCGGTGGCGGGCCGGTGGCGGGCCGGAGGACCACTTTCTTGAGCGCGTTTCTTAAGCGCGCCGTAAGGGAGGTCTACCCCTGGCTCAGCAGTCGGATTCCGGCCGTTCGGCCCCGCTAGCGTCGGCCGCGCCGGTCACCCCCCGACCGCGCATCTGCCAGCTCCGGAGGTACGCCCCATGACGACCCAGCAGCCCCACCGCCGCCCCGGCGGCCGCCGTCGGCGCAGCCGCAGGGGCACGGTGCTCGGCGCCTCGGCGGTCGCCGCCGCCCTGGTCGCCGGCGGAGTCGTCGTCCTCGCCTCCTCGGCCAGTGCCGCGCCGCTCGGCGCCGTCTACACCCGCACCAGCGGCTGGGACTCCGGCTACACCGGCCAGTACCTGGTCACCAACCCGGCGGACCGGGCGATCGAGGACTGGACGCTCACCTTCGACCTGCCCGCCGGCGCGAAGATCGACTCGCTCTGGAACGCCACCTTCACCGCCGAGGGCGGGCACATCACCGTCCGGCCCCAGGAGTGGAGCAAGCGGCTGGAGCCCGGGCGGAGCGTCGTGGTCGGCTACGTCGCCCAGGGCACCGGCGCGGCCCAGGCCGAGCCGGGCAACTGCCTGATCAACAAGACCTCCTGCAAGGCCGGGGACGGCACCGTGCCCACCCCCTCCGGCCGTCCGACCGGTACCGCGACGGCCTCGCCCTCCGCCTCGCCGTCCGCCTCCGTCCCGGCGACCGCGACGGCCTCCGCCTCGGCCACCGCCACCGGGACGGCCCGGCCCACCACCGGGGCACCGACTCCGACCGGCACCGCGACCGTCCGGCCGACCACCCCGACCACCCCGACCTCTCCGACCGCGTCGGCCAGCACGACCGCCACCGCCGCGCCCACCACCCCGGCGCCGACCGCCACCGCGACCGGCACCCCCGCCCCCGCGGGCGGCGGCCGCTTCGCGCCCTACGTCGACACCTCGCTCTACCCGCCGTACGACCTGGTCGCCACCGCCAAGGCCACCGGGGTCAAGGACTTCACCCTGGCCTTCGTCGTCTCCGGCGGCGGCTGCACCCCGAAGTGGGGCGGCGTCACCGAGCTCGCCGACGACGCGGTGGCGGCCCGGATCGGCGCCCTGCGGGCGATCGGCGGCGACGTCCGGGTCTCCTTCGGCGGCGCCAACGGCAGCGAGCTCGCCCTCGCCTGCTCCTCGGTCGCCGAGCTGACCGCCGTCTACCAGCGGACCGTCGACGCCTTCGGCCTCACCCGGCTCGACTTCGACGTCGAGGGCGGCGCGATCTCCAACACCGCGGCCAACACCCGGCGCGCCCAGGCCGTCGCCCAGCTGCAGAAGAACGCCGCCGCCAAGGGCAAGGCCCTGGACGTCTCCTTCACCCTCCCCGCGCTGCCCTCCGGACTGACCCAGGAGGGCGTCGACCTGGTCGCCGACGCCAAGAACAACGGTGTGGCGATCGGGGCGGTCAACATCATGGCGATGGACTACGGCGACGGGGTCGCCCCCTCCCCGCAGGGCCGGATGGGCACCTACGCCATCGCCGCGGCCACCGCCACCCAGGCACAGGTGAAGAGCGTGCTCGGCCTGGACGACGCGGCCGCCTGGCGCCGGGTCGCGGTCACCCCGATGATCGGCGTCAACGACGTGGCCAGCGAGGTCTTCACCGTCGCGGACGCCAAGCAGCTCGCCGAGTTCGCCGGGAGCAAGCACCTGGCCTGGCTGGCGATGTGGTCCGGCACCCGCGACAAGGCCTGCGAGGGCGGCGCCAAGGCGTACGCGGACGCGAGCTGCAGCTCGATCGTCCAGCAGCCGCTGGACTTCACCCGGGCCCTGGGCGCCTACACCGGCTGACCGGCCCGCCTGTCCGCGACGGCCCCCCGGCCGACCGGCCCGCCGGGTCCGCCGACCTGGCGCGGCACCCGGCGGACCCGTCCGCCGCACCGACTCCGGCCGTCCGTGCCCCGACCGCAACGGGGCACGGCCGGCCGGCTCCAATTCCCCGACCATCACTCTCCGTGACGAAGACGAACCGGCCCGTCCGCCGGGCATCCGGTATCGTCGCTGGTTGGCCGATCGGCGGACGGAGCGAGAAGTGACAGCGGTGCAAGACGAGCGCGGCGCGGTGGACACCCCACCCGACCTGACGCCCGCCCCCCTGTCGGACCGGCTGCGCACGGCCCTCGGAGCGCCCGTCCGCGCCCTGCGCGAGGCCCCGCGCCGTCCGCTGCTGATCGTCTCCGTGCTCGCACTGGTCTCCCTGCTCGGCTACGCGGTGGTGCGGCACTTCGCGCACACCTCGATGGTCGACATGATCGTCTACCGGGCCGAGGGCGCCGCCGTCGTCAACGGCGGGGACCTCTACGGCCTGCGCGTCACCCAGTGGAACCTGCCCGCCACCTACCCGCCGTTCGCCGCGATGCTGTTCGTGCCGACGACCTGGTTCCCGGTGCCGTTCCTGCGGGTCGCGATCACGCTCTGCAACCTCGGGTTGCTCGCGCTGTTCGCCCACCTGTCGTTCAAGCTGGTCGGCTGGCCGCGCCGGGACCTCCGCGCGATCGCCGTGATCCTGGTCACCGGCGCCGGAGTCTGGCTGGAACCCGTCTACACCACGCTGCGCTACGGCCAGATCAACCTGGCGCTGGCCTGCCTCATCCTCTGGGACCTCACCCGGCCCGACGGGAAGCGCAGCAAGGGCGTCGCGATCGGCATCGCCGCCGGCATCAAGCTCACCCCCGGCCTGTTCGCGGTCTACCTGCTGCTCACCGGCCGGGTCCGGGCCGCGTTCGTGGCCGGCGCGACCTTCCTCGGCACCTTCCTGCTCGGCGCGCTCGTCCTGCCCGACGCCACCTGGGGCTTCTGGACCAAGTACCTCTACGACTCCTCGCGGGTCGGCAAGACCGAGATCGTCGACAACCAGGCGCTCAGCGGCGCCGTCGCCCGGCTGCTGCACACCCCCGCACCGGGCCTCGCCGGCACCCTGGCGGCCGTCGCCGTCGCGGTGGCCGGCCTCGGCGTCGCCGCCTGGGCCGCCCGCAGCTCGCGCCGGCTGGCGCGCTCCGAGGCCTGGGGCGTCTGCTGCGCCGCCGTCACCGCCGTCCTGATCTCGCCGATCAGCTGGACCCACCACTGGGTCTGGTGCGTGCCCCTGCTGGTGCTGCTCGCGAGCGAGGCGGCGGTCGAACGGGCCCGCCCGGCCGCCGTCCGCAAGCTGCGCTGGCGGCTCGCCTTCGGGGCCACGCTGATCGCCTTCCTGTCGTTCGCGATGTGGCTCGCCAAGCCCAAGGGCGCGCTGGTGCTGGAGCTGTCGCCGCTCCACCAGATCCCGACCTCGGTCTACCCGCTCGTCGGGATCTGCTTCCTGCTGGCCGCCGCGCTACGCGTACGGGCCCGGCGCCTGGCGGCCGGGGCGGCGCCGACCGCGCTGCCCGGTCAGCGCGACAGCGGTTCGTCGGAGTCCGCGCGCGAGCGTCAGCAGGCCCCCGCGGCCCGCTGACTCGGCCCGGGTACCGGGGGCGGGGGCGGGGAGGGCCGGCCGGGCGTCGGGGACGGTCGTCCGGCTGCCGGTGGGGCCCCGTCGGTCCGCCCGATCCGTTCGTGCCGTCCGGTCCGTTCGCGGGGCCGGGACGCGGCGCCTCACGCGAGCAGCTCGGCCAGCGAGCCGTCCATGTCCAGCGCGGCCATCTCGCTGCCCGGCGGCACCAGCCGGTGCGCCCGCTCCAGCCAGGCGGCCACCACCGGCAGCGGCGCCTCCAGCAGCGCGTCCCCGGCCGGGGAGCTCAGCGCCATGCAGAGCACGCTGCGCCGTCCCGACCTGGTCGGCCAGATCCGCACGTCGCCCTGGCCGCAGGGCCGGAAGGTGCCCTCCACCAGCAGCTCGCGGGCGAACACCCAGGTGACCGGCGAGCCGGTGTCCAGGTGGAAGGTGATGTGCACGGCGTACGGGTCGTGGCTGCCGTAGGACAGCCGGGCGGGGACGGGGACGCTGTGCTCGGGGGAGAGCACCAGGTTGAGCTCCAGCTCGTGCTCGACCACGCTCGTCGGGCGCTCCATGATCGGGTTCCTCTCTGCCTGCGGTTCGTGCCCGGTGTCGGGCCCTGTCACCTGGGAGAGCGCGGCCCGGGAGCGCTCTTACACGGGTTTCCGGAATTTCTTCGGCCCGGGACTCCCCGGCCGGCCCGTTGCCGGTGGTACACGGAGTGGTGAACGGGCAAGGGCGGGCGCACGGTCGGGCATGTGCGCCGTATTCCTTACCGTGGGCGGCCCCGGGCTGTCCCCCGAATGGGCAACTTCGCACCGCGCCCCCGCCGAGGTACTACGCTTTGTGACTGCCCGGCGACTGTCCGCCTCCTCGGCGGTAACCCCCTCGCGCGCGCCGACGGCGGAGCCATCCGGGTCGCCCGTGCCACCGTCGCGCACACCCCGCTCGCCGGGCGAGCCGCATCGGCCCTGCCAGGAAAGAGACCCCCATGACGGACCGGCCCCACGCCGGCGGCAGCACGGAGACGGCCGTCGGCCCCGCGCCGGGCTACTACCCCGACCCGTCCGTTCCCGGTTTCGTCCGCTACTGGGGCGGCTCGGCCTGGGTGCCCGGCACCAGCAGGGCCGCCCCGGCCGAGGGCGAGGTGCTGGAGCCGCCCCGGTACGCGACCCGCCGTCCCGCCGCCGCCGCGGGCGCCGGTGCCGGGGCCCGGTACGTGCCGCCGCCGGTGGTCGCCGAGCCGGTGCCGGTGCAGGTGTCCCCGCCGGTGCCGGAACCGGCGTCCGGCGGGGACACCGGGCCGGTGTACCTGGACCGGACGGCGGGCGGGGCGTCGTTCACCTTCGCGGCCCCGGACAACGGCCCGGTGTTCCGCCGCGGCGGAGGGCCGGTGGTGGTCGACGGGACGGCGGGACTGGTGCCCGACCCGGTCCCGGAGACGCCGGACCGGTCGGTACCGGAGCCGGCCGGCTGGCAGGCGGACCCCCGGGCGCAGCGCGGCCTGATGGAGACGGGGAGCGCGCCGCGGTGGGTGTCCTGGGGGGTGCTTCCCGGGACGGAGGGGCCGTCCGGCGAGGCGTCCGGTGCGGTGCCTGCCGAGGTGCCCGCCGTGGTCGAGGTGCCCGCACCGCTCTCCCCGTCGCTCTCCGAGCCGTTCTCCGGGGCGGCCTCGCCCGTTGCCCCCGGTCCGGACGAGCCGCGTGCCGTCCCGGGGCCGAGGGTCTCGGCCCCGGTGCCGTCCGCCGTCGTGGAGCTCCGGGCGCGGCCGAAGTCGGAGTCGGAACCGGAGGAGGCGGTGGACGTGGTGGACGTGGCGGAGGCCGTCGAGCCGCCCCCGGCCGCCGCCGTTCCCGCCCGCCGTCCGGTTCCCGCCCCCGCCGCTACTGCCACTGCCACTGCCACCGCCGCTGCCGAGGCGCCCGCCCGGGCGTCGTCCCCCGCCTCCCGCCGCCGCACCGGGGCGGCACCGGCGCTCCGCCCCGCCGGCCTCGGCCGCCGGCTCGTCGCCCGGCTGGTCGACACCGCCGTCCTGGCCGTGGTCGGCGTCGCCGCCGGAGTCCCGCTCGGCCGCTCCGTGGAGGCCCACCTCCAGCGCAAGCTCGACCAGGCCCGGATGGCGAGCAGTCTCACCCGCCGTCAGGTGGACGTCTGGCTGGTGGACGGCACGGTGCTCGGCAAGGTCGCCGTGCTGCTCGGCATCCTGCTCTTCGTCGGCCTGCTCTACGAGGCCCTGCCGACCGCCCGCACCGGCCAGACCTTCGGCAAGCGGCTCGCCCGGATCCGGGTGGTCGCCGCGGCCGGGGCGGGCCAGGCCGCCGCCCGGAACCGCCCCGGGCTCGGCCGGTCCCTGGTCCGCTGGCTGGTCGGGCAGGTGTCGGCGCTGCTGGTGGTCGGACTGCTCTGGCCGCTGTTCGACCGCCCGGCCCGGCGCGGCTGGCACGACCGGGCGGCCCGCACCCGGGTCGTCCGGCTCTGACCCCGGCTCTGACGCCAGCTCTGAACGCCGCCCTGTCGGTGGCCTCGGCGGACAAAACGGATTGAATATCCCGAATTCACAGAATGCGTGATGTTCTACTCGGGGAATGAGTACCTACGACCCCTCAGGCCCCGAGCCGGAGGGGGGCGGCAAGCCCTCCTTCGGCAAGCAGCCCCCGCAACAGGGCGGCGGCACGCCGGAAGGTGCGCCGTCGGACCCGTACGGCACCCCGCCGCCCCCCGGTGGTCCCGGAGCCGGTGGCCCCGGAGCCGGCGGCCCCGGCGCGTACGGCGGCACCTACGGCGGAGCCCCCGGCGGCCAGGGCCCCTACGGCCAGTCGCCCTACGACCAGCCACCGCCCGGGCAGGGCCCCGCCGGATACGGCACGCCCGGCGGCGGCCCCGTCCCCGGGATGCCCCCGCTCGGCACCTGGCCCAACCGGATCCTCGCCCGGCTGATCGACTACCTGCTGGTCCAGGCCGTCGCCCTGATCCTGGTCCTGCCCTTCGCCAGCCTCACCGACCGCTCCGGTTCGGCCGGCTCGTTCTGGCTCGCCTGCGGGATCTGGCTCGTCTACGAGGGCGTGATGCTCAGCCGGGACGGCCAGACCCTCGGCAAGAAGGCCATGAAGGTCCGGGTGGCCATGCTGGTCGACGGCAACACCCCGACCCCGTCGGCCGCCTGGACCAGGGCGGCGGTCTTCATCCTGCCCGCCGTGCTCTGCTGCGCCGTGCTCTGGTGGCTGATCGACGGCGTGTTCGGCGTGTTCGACAAGCCGTACCGGCAGTGCATCCACGACAAGGCCGCGAAGACCGTGGTGGTCTCCACGGCCTGAACCCGCGTGGGCGGCGCCTGTGCGGGTGGCGCCTGTGGGGTGGCGCCTGCGCGGGGGGCCCGAGCGGCTTCCTACTCGTGCCCGCCGACCGGCGTGCGGTGCTCCGCGCGCCGGTCGGCCGCGTGCGGGGCCGGCGCCGCGAGCACCGTCACCAAGGTGCCCAGCGCGAGCGCGAAGAGCACCACCACGGCGACCCCCAGCACACCCGAGACACCGGTGGCGGCCAGCAGGGCGACCGTGGCGGCGACCACGGTGAAGACACCGAGAGCGAACTGCGCGGTGGTCGGGCGGTGCGACATGGCGGAGTCCTTCGCGCGTCGGGGGGAACGGGCGGGCCGCCGCCGGAGTCGGACACCGGCCGCCCCGGTGCCGCCCGGGCCGCGGCGGGGAACCGTGCGGGGCAAGGGCGTTCGGCGCGTTCCGGCGGTTCGTCCGCGGCATTCCGTCCAGGCTAGCCCGGCGCGCCCGGGGCACGGGGGGCGCACGGGCTCACGGAACCGCCCCCGACCCCGTCCGTCCCGCTCGGTACCGTGGGCCCGACCGCAGCACCGCACCACGCACCAGGGGGAACCGCCGTGCCCATCCCCGCCGACTGGCCCACCACCGAGGCCGAGGCGCTCGCCGAACAGGAACGCCTGCGCCCGCTGGTCGAGCCGACCGGGGCGGCCTCCTCCGTTCCGGCCGGTGACGACCGGCTGATCGCCGGCGTCGACGTCGCCTACGACGACGAACGGGACCTCGTCGTCGCGGCCGCCGTGGTGCTCGACCGTGCCACCCTCGCCGTCGTCGACGAAGCCACCGCCACCGGACGCATCGCCTTCCCCTACATCCCCGGCCTGCTCGCCTTCCGCGAGATCCCCGCCGTCCTCGACGCCCTCGACGCCCTCACCCACCGCCCGGGCACCGTCGTCTGCGACGGCTACGGCCTCGCCCACCCCCGCCGCCTCGGCCTCGCCAGCCACCTCGGCGTCCTCACCGGCCTGCGCACCCTCGGCGTCGCCAAGACCCCGTTCACCTTCGACCACCGGCCCCCCGGCCCCGACCGCGGCGACCGCACCCCGCTCACCGACCCGGCCACGGGAGAGGAGGTCGGCAGCGCCGTCCGCACCCGGGCCGGCGTCAAACCCGTCTTCGTCTCCGTCGGGCACCGCATCGGCCTCACCGAAGCCGTCGAGACCACCCTCGCCCTCACCCCCCACTACCGCCTCCCCGAAACCACCCGGCACGCCGACTCGCTCTGCCGCCGCGCCCTCGCCGCGCTCACCGCAACCGGAGCCACCGGCACCACCGTCGTTACGTCGGACGTGAACTGACGGCACGCCAGGGGCGCGGATCGTGTGTTAGACATGACCGGATCAGCAGAACCGTGAACGACACACCGGCCGGACGCACGGGGGAGGCGCCGCAGTGGCAACGGGAAGCGGAACGGGGAACGGAACAGGATCGACCGGCGGGTCCGGACGCGGCTACCGCGTCGAGGTCGAACAACTGCGCGCCTTCGCCGCCCAAGTGCGGCTGCTCCTGGCCGAGTTCCAGCACCACGCGGACGGCACCGCCACCCACGGCCGCAGCGGCATCGGCCCCAAGGCCCTCGGCACCTTCGCCGAGGCCACCGACCTGCACGGCCGCTACCAGACCATGCGCGACGGCCTGCGCGACGTCCTCGACCAGCTCCAGGAAGCGGTCGACGAGGCCCAGAAGAAGGCCGAACTCACCGCCACCAACTACGAGGAACAGGAACACCGCACCCGGACCAAGCTGAAGCTCGGCGACGACGGCTGGTCCGTGGCCGACCCCTCGGCCACCAGCACCGCCGCCTACGCCCGGACCACCGCCCCGGCCCAGCACGACGACGGGAAGGGCGTCCGATGAAGTACACCGACTTCCGGCAGTTCAGCCACGCCGAACTCCGCGCCATGGTCCAGGCCCTCAACCCCGGCGAGGTGATGGCCGCCGCCGACCCCTGGCGCCGCGCCGCCGACACCCTCAAGGCCATCCGCACGACCCTCACCCGCGCCAGCACCGAGGCCGCCACCAGCTGGGAAGGCAGCACCAGCGACGCCTTCCACACCCGCATGCTCCACCTCGCCACCACCATCAACACCGCCGCCTCCTACGCCAACGACGCGGCCATCACCCTCAAGGCGGTCTCCGAGGCCATCGCCGAGGCCAAACGCAACATGCCCGAGGAACCCAGCGGCTGGGCCCAGTTCAAGGACGGCGTCGGCGACACCTTCTCCTCCCTCTTCGGCGCCGACGACGAGGACTCCCGCACCGACCTCGCCAACCAGAAGAAGGCCGAGGCCGCCACCGTCCTCCAGACCCTCGCCATGCACTACCGCACCGCCGCCCCCATGCTGAAGCCGCCGCCACCCCCGGGGCAGCCGCCGAAGCCGGTCAGGAGGGACGATAAAACGGACCTGTCTGAGGGCGGCGACGCCGGGGCGAGTGGATACGCGGCTGTGGGTGGTTTCCTCGGCGGTGTCGGCGCAGGCAACTCCGGGGCGGGAGCAGCGTCTGTCTCCCGGCCGCGAGAGGCAGGGATGCCGGATCCTCGGACGGGCAGTACCGGACGCTCGACCGCCCAGACGGCGAGTCCGTCGTTCTCGAAGCCACCGCCAGCCCCGTCCGACCCCGGTGTCAAAGGTGGGGTTGCCACGCCGCCACCCAAGTCCGCTCCGGTGAGCTTCGGTTCCGGAACGGTAGTGGACGGCAGTGAGCCCGGTTCCGCTCAGGCGCCCGGTAGAAAGTCGCCCGACCCGAGCAGTACGTCTCTGCTCGGTACACCGGGGAGCGGCGGCAATCAAGGGCTGCCGAACAACCCTGCGACCCAGCCCGTCGCCTCACAGGGAATCGGCGGCGCATCTCCTCATTCGAACGGGACGGGGCAGCCCTTCACTCCTGTCGGTAACCAAGGGCCAGGCACAGGGGCTCGGCGCGACACGGCAGGGCCTGAGGCTGTGAGGGCCGGCAAGGAAGGTGCACCGGGCCGCACCGCCGCCGGTCGCAGTGGTGCGGCCTTCGGTGCGGCGGGCATGCCCGGCATGAGTGGAGGTGGGACCGTCGGCGCCGGTTCTGCCCGAGGGAGGGGTACTGCCGGAGGTGCAGCCGGGCACGCCGGAGGCACGGTCGTCGGTGTCGGTGACCGGCCCGGGAAGGGTGGCGGAGGCAAGCAGGCCTTTACCGAAGGCGGCTCGGGGTTGGGAGCGCGCGGGCGGATCCAGCCGGAGACCGGTGGCAGGAGTCCTTCGACGCAGTCGCCTTTGATGCCCTTCGGTAGCTCCGACAGAGGAAGGAAGGACGAGGAGAAGAAGCGGCGACGCCCCGACTACCTGGTCGAGGACGAGGAGACCTGGGTGTCCGACGAGCCCGCAAATCCGAACGTGGTGGAATGACAGTCGGCCTTCGGGCCCGGGCGAATCGATCGGTTGCTCCATAGGTCGTTCGGATCAGGGGCAGCCTCTGCGCTGAGTGGGGTGGCAGGGCTTGAGTGGCTGGCGTCTGAGTCGCGGGGCAGCCGTGTTGGCGGGGGTGTTGCTGGCAGCGATCGGTGCTGGGGCCTCCCATGCCGACAGCGTGAGGGATTCTCAGTGGCCGCTTGCTACTTACCGGGCCGAGTCCGCTGTCTGGCCGGTATCGCAGGGTGACGGTGTCACAGTCGCAGTCATCGACAGCGGCGTGCTGAAGGACCATCGAGATCTGACGGGGCAGGTACTGGCAGGTAAGGACTTCACCGCGGCGAACACCGACGGCACTGTTGATACTGACGGCCACGGAACCGGCATGGCCAGCCTCATCGCCGGCCACGGTCACGGTGATGGGGCCGGCATCATGGGTCTGGCTCCCAAGGCCAGGATTCTTCCGGTTCGGATCCCGATGGAGGGAGAGTCGATCTCGCCGCAGTCGGAGCTTGCTATGGCGATCCGTTACGCCGTCGACCACGGTGCGAGTGTCATCAACATGTCCCTCGGCGGACTCTCCGGTACCGATCCTGAGGAACGCGCGGCGGTCAAGTACGCAGTCGACAAGGACGTGGTCCTAGTGGCAAGTACAGGCAACGGTGCGAACGCAGTGGAGTACCCGGCGGCATTTCCCGGAGTCGTCGCGGTCGGGGCCGTCGACCGGAACGGGCAGCTCTGGAGCAAGTCCACCGTCGGCCCCCAGACCACCCTGGTGGCGCCCGGTGCGGATATCCCCCGGGCGAGCGCCAAGTCGACGAGCGGGCAGGCCATGGCCAACGGAACCTCCGACGCCACCGCCTACGTCTCCGCCACCGCCGCCCTGATCCGGGCGAAGTACCCGTCGCTCTCCGCCGGGCAGGTCATCAACCGGATGATCAAGTCCGCCTCGGCACCAGCCGACGGGTCGGCCGTCCCCAGCAACCGCTACGGCTACGGGGTGTTGGCGCCCGGCAAGGCGCTGGAGGCGAATCCGGCGGTGGACAGCGGCTCGCGGGAGAACCCGCTGCTGGGCCGGGCGGAGTCGCAGGGGAGTGTGCCGCAGCCGACCGAGGAGGCATGGGAGTCGCCGGAGGCCGCCGTGCCGGTGGCGGACGGGGGGAACCGCGGGATGCGGTGGGTGCTGGTGGGGGCGGCGGGGGTTGCCGGTGCGGTGTTGGTGGGGGGTGTGGTGGCGGTACTGGTGGTGCGGGGGCGGCGTCGGCGGGACCGGGCGGCCGCGGCGGCGTACCAGGGGTATCCGCCGCCGCGGCAGGGGTGAGGGGCTATTCGGCGACGGCGATCTGCTCGCGGTGGCGGGCTGCCGGGCCGGTGAGCTGGTCGGTGACGGCGGCGGCGAGGTCGGCCTGGGCGATCCGGGCGCCGAGGACCTGGGGGCCGCCGACGCGGTAGTGGCCGGTGCCGGGGGCGGTGCGGTCGAGGTCGAGGGGCGGGGTGACGACGACCCAGTCGAGGGCGGCGGGGGAGTCGCGGAGCAGGTCGAGGGCGGCGGCGTGGCCGAGGGAGAAGGCGCGGTGGGCCTCGGGGAAGGCGGGGTCGTCGTGGACGGCGACGCCGGGGGCGGTCTCCAGGGTGGTGGCGATGCCGACGTGGACGAGGCGGTGGACGCCCGCGGTGGCGAGGCCGGTGATCAGGGCGCGGGTGGCGGCGGGGTAGAACTCGCCGGAGGGGACCTCGGGCGTGTAGACGGTGCTGACGGCGGCGGCGTGGCCCCGGGCGGTGGTGGCGACGGCGTCGGGGTCGGTGACGTCGCAGGGGACCAGGGTGATTCCGGGGCCGGCCAGGTCGGGGTGCCGTTCGGGGGCGCGGACGGCGGCGGTGACGGTCAGTCCGCGGCGTCGGGCCTCGGCGACGACGGCGCGGCCGACCTGGCCGCCGGCGCCGAAGACGACGAGGTCGGTGGTGGTGGCGGGGGTGCGGTTCATGGCGGTCTCCGTCGGTGGTTCGGGGCGGGGGCCGGGGTGGCCGTCCGCTGGTGCGGTGACGGTAGACCGGGGGGTGCCGGTTACTTCAACGGTACCGGCGGGGACCTCTCCTCGGTTACGGTCGGGGGATGACTCGGACCGTGCCCGCGCCGCTGCCGCCGGACTTCTTCGACCCGGACTGCCCCGTGCCGACGGTTCCGGTGCTGGGCGGGAAGAAGTGGGCGTGGCGGATCCTGCGCTGCCTGGAGGGCGGCCCGCGCCGGTTCTCGGAGCTGCGGGTGCCGCTGGTGGGGATCACGGCGAAGGTGCTGACCGAGTCGCTGCGGTCGATGGAGCAGGACGGCGTGCTGGAGCGGACGGAGTTCGCGGAGAACCCGCCGCGGGTCGAGTACGCGTTGACGCCGCTCGGGCGGACGCTGCTGGGGCCGATGGACGCGCTGTGCGACTGGAGCCGGGCGAATCTGGAGGAGCTGCTCGCCGCACGGGAGGCCTCCGAGCGGGCTTCCGAGCTCGCGGAGCGGTAGGGCTGGCAGGATTTCGGTGACCGCTGGCGCTGAAGCCGCTGGTGGGGGCGGTCGCGGCGCGGTCATCCTGGGCGCATGACCGATTCCGAGCACACCTCGCCCGAGCCCGCCGTCACCGCCGACGCGATCGTTCCCGACACCAAGGACTGGACCTGGGTGCTGGAGCAGCCATGCGCCGACTGCGGGCTGGACGCGGGCGCCGTGGTGCGGGAGGACGTGGCCGGGATGGTCCGGGCGAACGCGGCCGGCTGGACGGCGGTGCTGGGCGGCGACCCGGAGGCGCTGCGTCGTCGTCCGCGTCCGGAGATCTGGTCGGATCTCGAATACGCGTGCCACGTCCGCGACGTCTTCCGGCTGTTCCGGGTCCGGTTGGACCTGATGCTGGACCAGGACGACCCGCTGTTCGCCAACTGGGACCAGGACGCGACGGCGGTCGCCGAGCGCTACGGCGAGCAGCGGCCGGCCGTGGTGGCGGTGGAGCTGGCGGAGGCCGCGGAGGCGCTGGCGGCGGCGTTCGAGGGGGTGGCGGGCGCGCGGTGGGAGCGGACCGGCAACCGCTCCGACGGGGCGCGGTTCACGGTGGAGTCGTTCGCCCGCTACCTGATCCACGACCCGGTCCACCACCTGTACGACGTGACGGGCGAGCGGGTCTGAGCACGGGAGCCCGGGGTCGGGCCCGGGCGGGCCGGATGGGGCCCGGGAGAGCCGGATGGGGCCCGGGAGAGCCGGTGCGGGCCGGTGCGGGCCGGTGCGGGCCGGTGCGGGCCGGGTCGGGGCCCGGCGGCGGCTCACCAGCCGGAGGCCTCACGCAGCATGGTGCGGCGGAGCCGGCCGGCCACGCTGGCGGTGTCGGTGCCGATGACGTCGGCGATCTCGGGTGCAGCGAGACCGACGACGTAGTGCAGGATCGCGAGGTCGTCGTCGGCGGCGTGGCCGGGACGGTCCTGGGCGGCGGGGCGGGCCGCGGGCAGGCCGCTCTGCCGGGTGTGCTCGTCGACGGTGGTGCGCAGGATCTGCCAGGCGTGCGCGGTGGGATTCGAGCTCCCCAGTAATTCGCGCCACTCGACGGCGATTTCGGCGAGGGCCTGCTGGACGGCGCCGGTGGCCCGGTCCGGGTCCGGCAGCCAGACCCGGGCGTAGCTGAGGTACCGCGGCCGGTGCAGTTCGCAGAATGCCGCGAACTCCAGCGGTACGGCGGGAGGTTCGCCGGGCCCCGGGGGTGGCTCGGCGGTGCTGTCGTGGCGTTGGGTCATCTCGGCTTCTCGGCAAGTGAGATGGGCATCTGACGGTCGATCATCTGTGCTCACTCTACGGTAGGCGCTCGGTGCGCTGGGTTACCAATCGGATGGAATGCCCGGAAGGAGTCGCCGTGCGGCCGGTTCCGGCGGTGGCCGGGTGGGGGCCGGCGTGCGGTGCGGCGGTGGCGGAGGGGCGTGGAGTGCTGCGCAGTGGTGTCAGAGGCTGGGGTGCGGTGCTTCGTGGCCGGTCAGCGGGGTGGCACGGCCGTGGTGGCGGATCGGTCGGTGCGCCACCGCGGGGGGTGTGATGTGCCACCGTAAGCGGTTCGGCGGTTCCCGTCCACGCCTGCGGCGCGAAGCCGCGCCCGCACCACCGTGCGCACCACCGCTCGCGCGCTGGGTCGGCCGGGCCGGGCTGCGGCGATGACGCGGGCAGCGGCCTGGCGGCGCGTTTCCGGAGGGGGTGGGGCGGTGGGCCGGCCCCGTCGCACGCGTCCCGCGTGCCCGGCCCTTCGTCGGCGGATCGCCGTGTACGAGCAAAGAGTTGACGAACTGTCAGGTCGTGTTGCGGGTCTTCGTCGGAGCGGTCAGGTCGTCCGGTGCGGTGCCCCGGGCGAGTTGGGCGGGGAAGGCCTCCGCGGCCCGGCGGCGGGCGCGCCGCGCGGCCGCCGCAGCCGCGGCCCCTGCGGTGCGGGCCACTTCCTCGGCCACGGCCAGCCGTTGCCGTTCGTGCTCCCGGCCCCGGAGCTCCTCCGGGCGGAGATCGGCCGTGCCGTGGTCCGCGGTCCCGCGTCCCGCCGCGCCGCCGTCCGGCAGGTCCGGGAGCTCCGGCAGATCGGCGCCCGGCGCATCGCCGTCCCGGGCGGCGAGCCCCGGGTCGGGGTGCTCCGCGGCTTCGCGGCCGGGGTCCTCGTGGAGCTCGCGCAGCTCGTGCGCGGTGCCTTCGGCGGCCTCGTGCGCGGCCCTGGTGGCCGTGCGCAGGCGGGCCGTCGCGGAGGTCCCCCGGACTCGTCCGGGGGCGGTGCGCGCCGCTTGTTCCTCGGCCGCCTGTCTAGCCGCCAGATAGGCCTGGACGGCTGCCATCCCGTAGACGGGCTGAATCAGTTGATGGCCCTTGAAGAAGGGTCGGGCGGGCGCGAATCCGGCGGCGACCACGAGGTCGCGGATCTCGGCTATCTCCGCTTCGCTGCGCGCGGTGAAGCGGACCTCCCAACCCTTCTTGTAAGTATGGCCCTGTGCGCCGCTGCGGCGGGCCGGGTCCGGCCGGCGGACGTATCCGGGCAGGCGTCCGAGGCGGAGCTGGGCCGCGCGGAGGCCGGCGGTCTCGTCACGTGACATGTACTAAGGGTAGGCAATCCGGCGGGCTGGAGTGACGCCCGGAGGTGACTTTGCCGTATGTGCTTGGTCACGCACGGTCAGACGGCCAGGTGGTCGATCGAGACTGATCGAGTATGACAAGACGATGATCACCCATTCCTCCGAATGGGTGAGGGTATGAGGACTTTAGTGCGGGCTGGTCCCGGTTTCGCGACGGTTGGGTAACAGTGCGTCAGGCGGCCGGGAAAGGCTCCGGAGCGTTGGGGATGGTGTCGGCATGAACTACCGGATTCCCACGCCGCCGCCCTCCCTGGAGGAGCTGGCGCGCCGTCAGCAGAACGTCCTCACCGCCGGTCAGCTGCGCGCCAGGGGCGTGCCGTCCCGGGTCGTCAGCGAGCACTGCCGCCGCGGCGGGCCCTGGCAGCGGCTGCTGCCCCGGGTCTATCTGATGCAGTCCGGCGAACCCTCGCCGGAGCAGCGGATGTGGGCCGCGCTGCTGTACGCGGCGCAGAACGGCCGGGAGGAGGGGAGCCGGGAGGGGGCGGTGATCACCGGCCCGGCCGCGCTCGCGCTGTACGGGTTCGCCGCGGTGCCCCGGCTGCCGGCGGTCACCGGGGTGGACGTGCTGGTGCCGCGCCAGCGTCGGCTGAAGGACGCCGGGGAGGTGCGGATCCGGCGCACCGAGCGGGAGTTGGTGGCGCGCTCGGTGCACGGCCTGGCCTGTGCGCCGGTCGCCAGGGCGGTGGCCGACGCGCTGCGCGAGTGGACCTCCGCCGAGTGGACGGCCGGGGCCGGTGCCGGGGTGTTCGCCCCCGCGCCGGTCCGGGAGGTGCTCGGCGAGGCCGTCCGCCGGCCCGAGCTGCACTGCTCGGTGGGGGAGTTGGCCGCCGAGCTGGCCGAGTCCGGACTGACCGCCGACCCCCGGGTGCGGGCCGTGCTGGACGGCCTGCTGGCCGCCGAGCGGGACCGGGTGCTGGAGCGGGTCGGCGAGCTGGTGGACGAGTGGCTGCTGCCGGTCCCGCTGACCTCGCCGGAGCTGCGGATGCGCGGCGGCACCTACGTCGCCGTGCCGGACCTCTACTGGCCGCAGGCGGGTGTCGCGGTCGAGGTCGACTCGGAGCTGCGCTGCGTCAGCGAGGGCGAGGCGGCCTGGGTGCGCGGCGGGCAGCACCGGATGGAGTACCTCGGGGTCCGGGTGGTGTACGTCTCCGGCGCGCGGCTGGCCGAGGACGAGGACGCGGTCGGCGCCGAACTGCGGGAGGCCTTCCGGCTGGGCGGCACCGACGTGGTGGAACTGCTGGTCACCGAGCGGTGAGCGCCCGGGAGTCCGGAGCCGCCACTGCCGCCGCCGGAGGGTCCGAAACGCCGGAGCGGTCCCGGGGGCCGCTCCCGCGAACGGGACGGGGCCCGGCTCAGCCCCCGACCATCGGGGTGCCGACCAGCTCCACCCCGGCCGCCCGCAGCTCGTCCAGCGCGGCGGCGGTCGTCGGCGCGGCCACCCCGGCGGTGAGGTCGAGCAGCACCCGGGTGGTGAACCCGGCCCGCGCCGCGTCCAGCGCGGTGGCCTTGACGCAGTGGTCGGTGGCGATGCCGACCACGTCCACCTCGGTGACCTGCCGCTCGCGCAGCCACTCGGCGGGCCCCCGGTTGTTCTCGTCCACGCCCTCGAAGCCGCTGTAGGCCGCGGCGTAGGCGCCCTTGTCGAAGACCGCCTCGATCGCGCCGGAGGTGACGGAGGGCGCGAAGTTCGGGTGGAAGCCGACCCCTTCGGTACCCGCGACGCAGTGCACCGGCCAGCTGTGCACGTAGTCGGGGTCGTCGGAGAAGTGGTCGCCCGGGTCGATGTGGTTGTCCCGGGTGGCGAGGATGTGCCGGTAGCCGGGGGCGGACTCGGCGATGAGGTCGGTGATCGCGGCGGCCACCTCGGCCCCGCCCGCGACGGCCAGGCTGCCGCCCTCGCAGAAGTCGTTCTGCACGTCGACGACGATCAGTGCCCGGTGCATGGCTGGTATTCCTCGGTCCGGTGGGGTCCTGCGGAGGACGTGGGGAAGGGGGCGTGAGGGGACCTCAGGCCCCGTGTGAGGGGAACTCTACGGTCGACTGTAGGCAGTGGCATCCGGGGGCGGAAGGCCCGGGGCGGGCCCGGCCCCTCGGCCCGTGGACGAACCGTCGCGCGGACCCGCGCCACCGAGCCCCCCGTCCGGAACCGTCCCACCCGGAACCGCCCCGCCGCCTTGTCTGCCCCGGTGTCACACGTGCAGCTCGGTCGCCAGCACCGGATCGCCCTTGGAGAGCTGGGTCGCCGACAGCGGCAGCCCCGCCCGGGCCCGGACGTGCCGCTCGCGCGCGGCCTCCAGCGGCTCCCGGCCGACCACCTCGCCCGCCTTGACCAGCGGCACCTGCACCACGTGCGGGGCCAGTTCGGCCGGGACCGTCCCGGTGCCGACCACCTCGGCGTCGGCGACGCCGTCCGCGTCCGGCCGCCGGGCGGCCCACTTGCGCCCGCCGACGCTGGTCTTGCCGCCGGCCGAGCGCTTGGCGACCGCCACCAGCGGCCCGTCCGGGCCGGCCGCCCGGGCGACCAGCTTGTAGACCATCGCGCAGGTCGGGTGCCCGCTGCCGGTGACCAGGCTGGTGCCGACGCCGTAGCCGTCCACCGGGGCGGCGGCGAGCGCGGCGATCGCGTACTCGTCCAGGTCCGAGGTGACGATGATCCGGGTGCCGGTGGCGCCGAGCTCGTCCAGCTGGCGGCGGACCCGGTGGGCGAGCAGGGTGAGGTCGCCGGAGTCGATCCGCACGGCGCCCAGCTCCGGGCCGGCCACCTCGACGGCGGTGCGCACGGCCTCCCGCAGGTCGTAGGTGTCGACCAGCAGGGTGGTGCCCCGGCCCATCGAGTCGATCTGCGCCCGGAAGGCGTCCCGCTCGCTGTCGTGGACGAGGGTGAAGGCGTGCGCCGCGGTCCCGGTGGTCGGGATGCCGTAGGTGAAGCCGGCCTCCAGGTCGGAGGTGGCGGTGAAGCCGGCCACGTAGGCGGCGCGGGCGGCGGTGACGGCGGCCCGCTCGTGCGCGCGCCGGGCGCCCATCTCGATCACCGGGCGTCCGCCGGCCGCGGAGGTCATCCGGGACGCGGCGGCGGCGATCGCCGAATCGTGGTTGAGGATCGAGAGGATCACCGTCTCCAGGATCACCCCCTCGGCGAAGCTGCCCTCGACGGTGAGCAGCGGGGAGCCGGGGAAGTAGACCTCGCCCTCGGGGTAGCCGTGGATGTCGCCGGTGAACCGGTAGTCGGCGAGGAAGCGCAGGGTCTCCTCGTCGACGATCCGCTCGTCGGAGAGCCAGTCGAGCTGGGCGGAGGTGAAGCGGAAGCTCTCCACCGCGTCCAGGACCCGGCCGGTGCCGGCGACCACGCCGTAGCGCCGGCCCGCGGGCAGCCTGCGGGTGAACACCTCGAAGACGGAGCGGCGGTGTGCCGCCCCGCTGCGCAGGGCGGCCTGGAGCATGGTGAGCTCGTAGCGGTCGGTGAGCAGCGCGGTCGAGCCGGCCGCAGTCACGGAAGTGGCGTCCATGAGGATGATGCTACTACCCCTTAGCGTCAAAGTGACGATTTCTCGTGGCGGATCCTCGGCGGGCGCGTCGCGGGCCCCTCCCGGGCCCCTCGCGGACGGTCGGCGGGCGCTCCGCGGGCGGGGTCGGGGGCGGGCCGGGGGCGGTCCGCGGGGCCGGGGGCGGAATCGCCCCGAGGTCCCCCGGATGGCAGCATGGGGCTGAAGGGGCACGTGGCAACCACGTGACGGCCAGGTGGGAGCCACCTGGAGAGCCAGGCGACAGGAGGGACCCCGCGGTGAGTGTCGCGCCCGTGGAGATCGAGCGCCCGGAGGTCGAGGGCGTACCGGTGGCGGAACCGGACACCCCCTGGGTCACCATCGTGCACAACGACCCGGTCAACCTGATGAGCTACGTCCAGTACGTCTTCCAGGCCTACTTCGGCTATCCGAAGGACAAGGCCAGGAAGCTCATGATGGAGGTGCACACCAAGGGCCGGTCCGTGGTGTCCAGCGGCTCGCGCGAGGAGATGGAGCGCGACGTGCAGGCGATGCACGGCTACGGTCTCTGGGCCACCCTGCAGCACGACTGAGGCTGCGGCGCCCGCCGGGGCGGCGGTGGCGAGTACGGCGACGATGACGGCGACGAAGACGAAGACGGGCTGACCGATACCGATGGCTGGGTTGTTCGAGAGTGCCGGTGGCGGGGGCGCGGTGCTCGCGCTGGAAGAGCTGGAGGCCTCCATCCTGCGCTCGCTGGAAGTGCAGATGCTGGAGCTGATCGGGCCGGGCCCCGGCGGGGACGGCGGTGACCCGCTGGCGGCGCTGTTCGCGGAGGGGCCGACCGAGGCGCCCGCGGACCCGGCGCTGGCGCGGCTCTTCCCCGACGCCTACGGGGATCCCGCCGGACCGGCCGACCCGGAGTCCCGGGAGGCGGCCGGGGAGTTCCGCCGCTACACCGAGCCGGATCTGCGCACCCGCAAGCGCGAGGATGCGCTGTACGCCGTGCGCACCCTGGACGGCCTGGGCGGCGAGGACGGGACGGTCGAGCTGGACGCCACCGGGTGCCGGCACTGGCTGGGCGCGCTCAACGACCTGCGGCTGACCCTCGGGGTGCGTCTGGAGGTCACCGACGAGGACGAGCGGGGCCTCTACGAGCTGCCGGACAGCGACGACCGCAAGCCGCTGGTGATGGCCTACCTGTGGCTCGGCGCGCTGCAGGAGTCGCTGCTGGAGGCGATGGCCGGCTGAGCCGCCGGGGCGCCCCAGGAGCGGCCGCCCCGGTTCGGCACAGGCCCCGGCCGCCCGTCCGCATGTTGGACGGGGGGCCGGGGCTTTTCCGGTCAAAACGGGCGAAACCCTATCGGGACATGCTCAAATATCGCTCAGATGGACACCGCTGTCCGGATCGGGCGTGGTACGACTGCTCCCCACCCCCACGAGTCCCACCACGAGATCCCATCCAGGACGGTGCACCATGGCCGAACAGCTCTACGACGAGGTCGTCGACGCGAAACCGGACGAGGAGGGCTACGAGCGGGGGCTCGGCAGCCGCCAGATCCAGATGATCGCGATCGGCGGCGCGATCGGCACCGGACTCTTCCTCGGCGCCGGCACCGCGATCTCCAAGTCCGGTCCCAGCCTGATCCTCTCCTACGCGGTCGCCGGCGTGGTGATCTTCGCGATCATGCGGGCGCTGGGCGAACTCCTCACCTACCGCCCGGTCTCCGGCAGCTTCGCCGAGTACGCGCGGGAGTTCCTCGGCCCCTTCGCCGGCTATGTGACCGGCTGGACGTACTGGCTGTTCTGGGTGGTCACCGGCATGGCGGAGACCACCGCCGCGGCCGTCTACGTCCGCTTCTGGGCCCCCGACATCCCGCAGTGGCTCAGCGCGCTGGTCTTCCTGGTGATCCTCTACGGGGCCAACCTGATCTCGGTGAAGCTCTTCGGCGAGATCGAGTTCTGGTTCTCCATGGTCAAGGTCACCGCCATCATCGGCATGATCCTGATCGGCATCGGCGTCCTCACCCTGGGCTTCAGCGACGCCGGCGACACCGCCTCGATCACCCACCTGTGGGAGAACGGCGGCTTCTTCCCCAAGGGCATCGGCGCCACCGTGATGACCCTGCAGATCGTCATGTTCGCCTACCTGGGCGTCGAACTCGTCGGCGTCACCGCCGGGGAGAGCGAGAACCCGCAGAAGACCCTCCCGCGCGCCATCAACACCCTGCCCTGGCGCATCGCGCTGTTCTACATCGGCGCCCTGGTGATCATCCTCTCGCTGGTGCCGTGGACCGAGTTCCAGCCCGGCGTCAGCCCGTTCGTCGCCGCCTTCGGCAAGATCGGCATCCCCGCCGCGGCCGGCATCATCAACTTCGTGGTGCTCACCGCCGCGCTCTCCTCCTGCAACTCCGGCATGTACTCCACCGGCCGGATGCTGCGCGACCTCGCGATGCGCGGCCAGGCCCCCGGACGGCTGACCAAGCTCAACTCCCACCGCTCGCCGTCCGTCGCGATCACCCTGTCCTGCCTGCTGATGGGCGCCGGAGTGGTGCTCAACGCGCTCGTCCCGGCCCGCGCGTTCGAATACATCACCTCGGTCGCCACCGTCTGCGGCCTGTGGACCTGGGCGATGATCCTGATCTGCCAGATCCGCTACCGGAAGGCCTGGCAGGGCGGCCACCTGCCGCCGCCCACCTTCAAGGCCCCCGGCGGCGTCTGGAGCAGCTGGGCCTCGCTCGCCTTCCTCGTGTTCGTGGTCGTCCTGATCGCCCTGGACAAGGACAACCGGATCTCGCTGTACGTCTTCCCGGTCTGGGCGGTCCTGCTCGTCGTCGGCTACCAGGTGCTCAAGCGCCGCCGCCCCGAGGCGGTGCACGCGGTCGCGCACGACCACCTGCACGCGTCCGGCGACGGAGCCGACACCCACTGAGACGGCACCCCCGGCCGTCGTGGACGCCCCGGCGGTGACCCGCCGGGGCGTGGCTATCCTGACGCCATGCTGACCATCACCCGAGAACTGCGCGACGCGATCGTCGCCCACGCCCGCGCCGACCACCCGGACGAGGCCTGCGGTGTGGTCGCCGGTCCGGAAGGCAGCGGCCGCCCCGAGCGGTTCATTCCGATGCTCAACGCCGCCCGCTCGCCCACGTTCTACGAGTTCGACTCGGGCGACCTGCTGAAGCTCTACCGTGAGATGGACGACCGGGACGAGGAGCCCGTGATCGTCTACCACTCCCACACCGCCACCGAGGCCTACCCCTCGCGCACCGACGTGAGCTACGCCTCCGAGCCGAACGCCCACTACGTCCTGGTCTCCACCGCCGAGGGGAACGGCGCCGAAGACCCGTACGAGTTCCGCTCGTTCCGCATCGTGGACGGTGTGATCACGGAGGAAGACGTCCAGGTCGTCGAGGCCCACCAGGCCTGACCCGCACCCACCTGGGCGGGGCCCGCCGACCTCCGCGAGTGGTCGGCGGGCCACTGCTGTTCCCGGGGTATCTCGACATGGGGGACGAAACCATCCGAATGCCGGGACGGGCATGGAGGAGCGGGCCCGGGAATCTATACGATGAGCCCATGCGTTCCGTCGATGTGAGCAACCAGGCCCCGGGCACCCGCCTCGTGGCGCGCCTGCACATCGACCTGTGCCGGCACGCCGGCGCGATCTGTCCCGGTACGCCGGCGCGCTCGCGCTGAGCCGCCCGTCCCGGCCCGCCGCGGATCCCTTCCGCCCCGGGCCGTCACGCCCTGCCGCGCCCGCTGCGGCCCACCCACCTCACGACTCGCACAGGAGCGCACCCATGGCCATCGAGGTCCGCATCCCGACCATCCTCCGCACCTACACCGACGGCGCCAAGGCCGTCGAGGGCACCGGCAGCAACCTCGGGGAACTCTTCCAGGACCTCGACGCCCGCCACCCGGGCATCGCCGCCCGACTGCTGGACGGCGGCGAGCTGCGCCGCTTCGTCAACGTCTACCTGAACGACGAGGACGTGCGCTTCCTGGAGGGCATCTCCACCGCCCTCGCCGACGGCGACAGCGTCACCATCCTGCCCGCCGTGGCCGGCGGCGCCCGCTGACACCCCGCCCGTCCCGGCCCGGCGCTCCGCCCGGGCCGGGACGGGCACCGCCCGACCGGACCCGACCGAACCGCCGCCGCCGGAGGACCCCTTGCGTTACGACAGCCCGCTCGAAGCCGTCGGCAACACCCCGCTGGTCCGCCTGCCCCGGCTGTCCGCCGCGGTCCCCGGCAACACCGACGGCCGGGTCACCCTGTGGGCGAAGCTGGAGGACCGCAACCCCACCGGCTCCATCAAGGACCGCCCGGCGCTGCACATGATCGAGCGCGCCGAGGCCGACGGCCGGCTCACCCCCGGCTGCACGATCCTCGAACCCACCAGCGGCAACACCGGCATCTCGCTCGCCATGGCGGCCAAGCTCAAGGGCTACCGGATGGTCTGCGTCATGCCCGAGAACACCAGCGAGGAACGGCGCGAACTGCTCCGCATGTGGGGCGCCGAGATCATCCCCTCGCCCGCCGCCGGCGGCTCCAACACCGCCGTCCGGATCGCCAAGGAGATCGCCGCCGAGCACCCCGACTGGGTCATGCTGTACCAGTACGGCAACCCCGACAACGCCGGCGCCCACTACGCCACCACCGGCCCCGAGATCCTCGCCGACCTGCCCACCGTCACCCACTTCGTGGCCGGACTCGGCACCACCGGCACCCTCATGGGCGTCGGCCGCTTCCTGCGCGAGAAGGTCCCCGGCGTGCGGATCGTCGCCGCCGAACCGCGCTACGACGACCTGGTCTACGGGCTGCGCAACCTCGACGAGGGCTTCGTCCCCGAGCTGTACGACGCCGAGGTGCTGACCACCCGCTTCTCGGTCGGCTCCGCCGACGCCGTCCGCCGCACCCGCGAACTCCTCCAGGAGGAGGGCATCTTCGCCGGCGTGTCCACCGGCGCGATCCTGCACGCGGCGATCGGCGTCGGCCGCAAGGCCGCCCAGGCCGGCGAGCGCGCCGACATCGTCTTCGTGGTCGCGGACGGTGGCTGGAAGTACCTCTCCACCGGCATCTACACCGCCGAGTCCACCGAGGCCGCCGTCGAGGCGCTGCAGGGCCAGCTCTGGGCCTGAAACCCCCGCCGGCCCGATCGTGACGATCGGGGATTTGTCCGTACCGTGCTCCCGGTTCGTCACGGTACGACCACGGTGGCCGTTCCGGTGCGGGGCCGCCGCCCGGCGCGGAAAGGCTGCTCACGAACGTCTCCCCACGCACCAGCGGAGGTGGCCCGTGAGTCGCAGTACCGACCTGTGGTCGTACGCCGAGATCGCCCGTCACATCAACGTCCGGCCGGAGACCGTCCGCAACTACCGGCGGCACGGACTGCTCCCCGAACCCGACGTGGTCGACGGCGGCCACCCGCGCTGGTACCCCGAGACCGTCCGCGCCTGGGCCCGGAACCGCCCCGGCCACCGCTGAGCCGCCCACCGCCGGTCGGCCCGGCAGGTCGGCCCGGCCGGCGCCGGAGCACCACCGGCGCACCGTCCGTCCCCCGTCCCCCCGGCGTTCTGGTGATTCCAGCCACAGCACGGCACGGAGACGGGGGCAAAGTGCCGCTCCGCCCTTACTCTCGACAACACGCGCAGGGCAGCGCCTCCGGCCGGTACTCCCGGCCCGCTGTCATGACCAGCGGCAGCCAGGACGTGTCGGGGCGGAGGGGCTCGGATGAAACTGACCGTGGTGGGGTGCTCGGGGAGCTTCCCGTCGGCCGACTCGCCGTGCTCCAGCTACCTCGTGGAGGCCGACGGCTACCGGGTCGTGCTCGACCTCGGCAACGGCGCGCTCGGCGCCCTCCAGAAGTACGCCTCGATCTACGAGGTCGACGCGATCCTGCTCAGCCACCTGCACGCGGACCACTGCATCGACCTGTGCGCCTACTGGGTCGCCCGCAACTACCGGGCCGAGGGCTGCCCCGCGCCGATGCCCGTCTACGGCCCGGCCGGCACCGCCGAACGGATGGCCCGCGCCTACGACATGCCGGAGAACCCGGGGATGAAGGAGGTGTTCGAGTTCCGCACCCTCACCCCGGGCCGCTTCGACCTCGGTCCCTTCCGGATCGACGTCGCCCAGGTCAACCACCCCGTCGACGCCTTCGCCTTCCGGCTCGAGCACGGCGGCCGCAGCCTGGTCTACTCCGGCGACACCGGGGAGAGCGCCGAACTCGTCGAGCTCGCCCGGGACACCGACCTCTTCCTCTGCGAGGCCGCCTACCTGGACGGCCGGGACACCTACCGGGCCGTCCACCTCAACGGCCGCGAGGCGGGCGAGCACGCCACCGCGGCCGGCGCCCGCCGGCTCGTGCTCACCCACATCCCGCCGTGGACGGACGCCGAGCTCAACCGGCGGGACGCGGCCGCGGCCTATCCCGGGCCGGTCGAGATCGCCCGGGCCGGCGCGGTCTACGAGATCTGAGCCCCCGTCCGGGCCGCCGCCGGGGCCGATCCCGGCAGCAGCCCGACGGCGGGTCAGCGGCTCAGCGGCGGCCGGGGACCGGCAGGCCGAGGTGGTCGCGCAGGGTCGTCCCGGTGTACTCGGTGCGGAACACCCCGCGCTCCTGGAGCAGCGGCACCACCCGGTCCACGAACTCGTCCAGCCCGCCCGGAGTGAGGTGGGGGACGAGGATGAAGCCGTCCGCGGCGTCGCTCTGCACATGGCGGTCGATCTGCTCGGCCACGCTCCGCGGGGTGCCGACGAAGGACTGCCGACCGGTCACCTCGATCACCAGCTCGCGGCTGCTGAGCCCCTTGGCCGCGGCCACCGCCCGCCACTCGGCGGCGATCTCCAGCGGATCGCCGAGCGAGGTCCGCCCCTGGACCAGTCCGGACCCGCGCACCGGGTCGACCTCCGGCAGCGGGCCGTCCACGTCGTGGCCGGAGAGGTCGACGCCCCAGACCTGCTCCAGGTAGGCGATCGCGGTGGCCGGGCTCACCTGGGCGCGGCGGATCCCGGCGGCCCGTTCGACGGCCTCCTCCTCGGTGTCGCCCAGCACCCAGGTCACCCCGGGCATGATCTTCAGCTCGTCGGGCTTGCGCCCGTACGCGGCCAACCGACGCTTGACGTCGGCGTGGAAGGCCTGCCCGGCGGCCAGAGTGGAGTGCCGGCTGAAGACCACGTCGGCGGTGGCGGCGGCGAACTCGCGGCCCTCGTCGGAGTCCCCGGCCTGGATCACCACCGGGTGGCCCTGCGGCGGCCGGGGGAGGGAGAGGGTGCCCTCGACGTCGAACTGCGGACCCTGGTGGCGAACTGTGCCGGTGCCCGCCGCGTCCCAGAACTCCCGTGCTAGCTGAACGAATTCGGCGGCCCGGGTGTAGCGGTCGGCGCGGTCGAGGTATCCGCCGCGGCGGAAGTTCTCACCGGTGAAGGCGTCCGAGGAGGTGACCACGTTCCAGGCCGCGCGGCCGCCGGAGAGATGGTCCAAGGAGGCGAAGCGGCGGGCCAGTTCGTACGGTTCGTTGAAGGTGGCGTTGACGGTCGCGGCCAGCCCCAGGTGGGTGGTGACGGCGGCGAGCGCGTTCAGCACGGTGATCGACTCGGGACGGCCCAGCACGTCCAGGTCGTGGATCCGGCCCTTGACCTCGCGCAGCCGCAGGCCCTCGGCGAGGAAGAGGAAGTCGAACCGGCCGCGCTCGGCGGTGGCGGCGAGGTGGCGGAAGGACTCGAAGGCGATCTGGCTGCCGGCGGCCGGATCGGTCCACACGGTGGTGTTGTTGACGCCGGGGAAGTGTGCGGCGAGGTGGATCTGCTTGAGCGGACGGTCCGTCATCGGGTCACCTCGGCGGTCGCGGCGGAGCGGGTGGGCGTACCGGCGGCGGGCGTTCCGGCGGCGGACGTGTCGGTGGCAGCGGCAGTGGCAGTGGCAGGGGTGGCGGCGGCCGCGTAGCGGCTGGCCGGCCGGGCCAGGCCGAGCCGGTCGCGCAGGGTGCGGCCGGTGTAGCCGGTGCGGAACAGGCCGCGCTCGCGCAGGGCCGGCACCACGTGGTCGGCGAGCACCGCGAGGTCGCGGGCCGGGTCGGCGGGCACCAGGTGGAAGCCGTCGACCCCGCCGCCGCCCTCGGTGGCCTCGGTGAGCAGGTCGGCGGTCGCGGCGGCGGTGGTGAGCGCGACCGGGATCCGGGCCAGGATCCGCAGCACCTCGCCGCCGCGCAGCCGCAGCTCGGTGGCGGCGGTCAGCCGGGTGGCCCGGTCGGGGGCGTCGAGCAGGACGACGTCCGCGTGCCGGACGGCGGTGGCGACCCGGGCGCGGCCGCCGGGTCCGGCGTCCGGCGCGAGGTCGGCGGCGGCGACGGTGACCGCGATCACCGGGCGGCCCTGGGGCGGGCGCGGGGTGATGGACGGCCCCCGGACCGAGAAGTACGGACCCTCGAAGTCGATGTGGTGCAGCTTGGCGCGGTCGACGAAGCGGCCGGTGGCGGCGTCGCGGATCTCCGCGTCGTCCTCCCAGCTGTCCCAGAGCCGGGAGGCGGCGTCGGCGGCGTCGGCGGCCTCGGCCCAGAGCTCCTCGGCGGGGGCGGTGCCCCGGCGGCCGAAGGCCCTGGCCTCGGCCTCGGTGTCGGAGACCCCGACCAGCCAGCCGGCCCGGCCCTCGCTGACCCAGTCCAGGGTGTTGACCGCGATCGAGGTGTGGAAGGGCTCGGTGTGGGTGGTGGTGACGGTCGGCACCAGTCCGAGGCCGCTGGTGACCGGGGCGAGCCGGGCGAAGGTCGCCAGCGCGTCGAGCCGGCCGGGCTCGGGGGTGTAGGAGTCGTCGAGGGTGACGAAGTCGAGGGTGGCCCGTTCGGCGAGCCGGGCGAGGTCGGTGAAGTGGGCGGCGTCGAACTGGCCGGGGCTGTCGAGGGCGGCGGAAAGGTGCAGTTGGCGGGGCATGGGTGGCCTTGACTTTCCTCGTACGGAAGCGGTGCGTGCGGCGGTCGCGGACCGGCCCGCGACCGCCGCAGCCCGCGGCCCGGACGCGGTGGCGCGGCCGGGGCGGTTGCGGGTACGGGGACGGGCGGTGCGGACGGGCACGGGGCCGCGCGCCCGGGGCACGGGCGGGCGCGGGGGAGGGGAGGAACGGCCGGGCGCGGCGGGACGTCAGCCGGGCGGCGGCGGGAGGAGCGCTCGGGTCAGCCGCGACACGCCGCGGACCACACGCGACCGAAGTCGATGTGGCTGCGGGTCACCAGCGGGTGGGAGGCGTTCACCGCCCCAGTTGACCAGCGCCCTCGCCGGTTCGTCAACCGTCGTCCCAGCGGGTGGCCACCTCGGTGGACAGCTCGGCGGACGCCCGCGCGGCCGGTGCGGGCACGCGGGGAGCCGGGCCGGGGACTTCGGCGAACCGGCTCCGGGCATGCGGAACGGCCCCGCCCCGCCACCCGGGGGAGCGGGTGGCGGGGCGGGGCCGTGAGCGGCGTGCGGGTGGTTCCGGGCGTCGGGCCTCAGGCCTTGGTGACGTCCTCGATCTCGTCCTCGTCCTCGCGGCCGGGGGTCTTGAGGTCGAACTTCACGATCGCGAAGCGGAAGAGGAAGTAGTACAGCGCGGCGAACGCCAGGCCGATCGGGATGATCAGCCACGGGTCGGTGGCCTTGCTCCAGGCGAGCGCGTAGTCGATCAGACCGCCGGAGAAGGTGAAGCCGTCGTGCACGCCGAGCGCCCAGGTGACGGCCATCGAGACGGCGGTGAGCAGCGCGTGGATGACGTACAGCACCGGGGCGATGAAGACGAAGGAGAACTCGATCGGCTCGGTGACACCGGTCACGAAGGAGGTCAGGGCCAGCGACAGCATCATGCCGGTGACGGCCTTGCGGCGGTGCGGCTTGGCGGTGTGGGCGATCGCGAAGGCGGCGGCCGGGAGGGCGAACATCATGATCGGGAAGAAGCCCGACATGAACTGTCCGGCGGTCGGGTCGCCGGCGAAGAAGCGGGTCAGGTCGCCGTGCACGACGGTGCCGTCGGGCTTGGTGAAGTCACCGGTCTGGAACCAGGCGTAGGAGTTGACGAACTGGTGCATGCCGACCGGCAGCAGACCGCGGTTGACCAGGCCGAACGCGCCGGCGCCGACGGCGCCCGCACCGATGAGGGTGTCGTTCAGGCTCTTGATCGCGTCGCCGATGGGGCCCCAGGTCAGGGCGAAGAACACGCCGACGGCGGTGCCGACGAAGGCCATCAGGATCGGGACCAGGCGGCGGCCGTTGAAGAAGCCGAGCCAGTCGACCAGCTTGGTGCGGTGGTACTTCTGCCACAGCACGGCGCTGAGCAGACCGATCACGATACCGCCGAGCACGCCGGGGTTCTGGTAGGTGGCGGGGACCCACTTGCCGTCGGCGATGTGGCCCTCGGCGATCGGGAACGCGGTGAGCACGTTCTTGTAGACCAGGAAGCCGACCAGGGCGGCCAGCGCGGTCGAGCCGTCGGCCTTCTTGGCGAAGCCGATGGCGATGCCGACCGCGAAGAGCAGCGGCAGGTTGTCGAAGACGCCGTTGCCCGCGGCGGCGAACACCGCGGCGACCTTGTCCCAGCCGAGGCCGTCCTTGCCGAACACGTCGTCCTGGCCCAGTCGCATCAGCAGACCGGCGGCGGGGAGGACGGCGATGGGCAGCTGGAGGCTGCGGCCGATCTTCTGCAGGCCCTGGAGCAGGTTCTGGCCGAACTTCTTGGCGGGACTGGGTGCGGCCGGAGCCGTGGCGGGCGCCGGTGCCTGCGCAGACTGACTCATGGGGGTGGATTCCTTACGGCAAGGGCGGGTCGGTCGGGGGGAGGGCACAGGGGCCGAACCGCGAACTGGTCTACACCACACGTGGTGTAGACCAGTTTTGTAGCACGGGTGGAGGGGGCGGGGAACCCTCGAAAGCGGTGCTGATGGGAAGCGCTATGAAATCGAAACCTACTTGCGGATCAACGATCTTGATTACCCGCCGTGATTGGTATTTTGGCTAATTGCGCAACAAAAAGCCGACGGCCCCCGGGACTCCCCGGCAGGTGACCGATGGCTCGTCACCGGTGACGGTCCGGCGTTCCGCACCGGGACCATCGGCCCGGGCCGGATATGCCGAAGGCCCCCGGACCATGGGTCCGGGGGCCTTTTCGGATTGGCGGCGGTGACGCTCGGTTTATGCCTTGGTCACGTCCTCGACCTCGCTCTCGTCCTCCCGCCCCGGGGTTTTCAGGTCGAATTTCACGATGATGAAGCGGAAGAGCGCGTAGTACACGGCGGCGAAGCAGAGGCCGATGACGATGATCAGCCAGGGCTTGGTGGCCAGGCTCCAGTTGATCGCGTAGTCGATCAGGCCGGCCGAGAAGCTGAAGCCGTCGTGCACCCCCAGCGCCCAGGTGATCGCCATCGAGGCGCCGGTCAGCAGGGCGTGCACCGCGTACAGCGCCGGGGCGATGTACGCGAAGGAGTACTCGATCGGCTCGGTGACACCGGTCACGAAGGAGGTCAGGCCCAGCGAGACCATCAGGCCGTAGATCTCCTTGCGCCGGTGCGGCTTGGCCGCGTGCGCGATGGCCAGCGCGCACGCCGGCAGCGCGAACATCATGATCGGGAAGAAGCCGGACTGGAACTGCCCGGCCGTCGGGTCCCCGCCCAGGAAGCGCGGGATATCGCCGTGCACGACCGTGCCGTCCGGCTTGGTGAACTCGCCGAACTGGAACCAGACGAAGGTGTTCAGCAGCTGGTGCATGCCGATCAGCAGCAGGGCCCGGTTGGCCACGCCGAAGATGCCCGCGCCGACCGACCCCAGGTCGGCCAGGGTCTGGCTGAAGTCGTTCAGGCCCCGCCCGATCGGCGGCCAGACCCACAGCGCCAGGCAGGCCAGGACCATCCCGACCAGGGCGGTGATCATCGGCACCAGGCGGCGGCCGTTGAAGAAGCCCAGCCAGTCGACCAGCCGGGTGCGGTGGAAGCGCACCCAGAGCCAGGCCGACATCAGACCGATCAGGATGCCGCCCAGCACCCCGGGGTTCTGGTACGTCGCGGCGGCGGCCTTCGCCGAGGTGTAGTCCACGCACTGGTCGCTGACCAGCACGGTCGGCGGCTGGCAGTGCTCGGGGAAGGCGTGCAGCACCCGGTAGAAGACGAGGAAGCCGACCACCGCGGCGAGCGCGGTGGAGCCGTCGGCCTTCTTCGCCATGCCGATCGCGACGCCGACGCAGAACAGCATCGGCAGGCCGAGCGAGGAGTCCAGCAGCGCACCGCCCGCCGCGGCGAAGACCTTGGCGACGTCGTCCCAGCCCAGGCCGTCCTTGCCGAAGACGTCGGGCTGCCCGAGCCGGTTGAGGATGCCGGCGGCCGGGAGCACCGCCACCGGCAGCTGGAGCGAGCGGCCCATCTTCTGGAGTCCGCCGTAGAAGGTGTGCCACCACGTGCTCTGTGACGCCGCGGCGCTTGCCGAACTCATCCTTCGCCCTCCGAGTGCGGTTGCCGTCCGGTGGTCCCCGGCGGGACCTCGGGCGGGGACCGGGAACACCCGGGGCCCTTCCTGCGTTCATTGGAGTACACATATATTGGTGTAGACCACTTTGGGACGCAGTCCGCGCACCGGGAGACCGGCCCCGCTGCTCGTCATCCTCGGGTGCCGACCAGGGGTATGCGCGTTGGAGTGGGCCAAAAGTGGACTAACGTGACATATCGGTCCGGATCGCGTCATGCTGGTCGCGCTGCTCCGACAGCACGCCACGGCACGACCGACCACTGACCACGCGTCATCCGCGACCGAGGTCACCGCGCAGGACGGCACCCGGCAGAGCAGCCGACGAGCCGAGACAGAGGGAGAAAGCAATGGCCAGCAAGGCTGAGAAGATCGTCGCCGGTCTCGGCGGCATCGACAACATCGAAGAGGTCGAGGGCTGCATCACCCGCCTTCGCACCGAGGTCAAGGACGCCTCCCTCGTCGACGAGGCCGCGCTGAAGGCCGCCGGCGCCCACGGCGTCGTCAAGATGGGCACCGCGATCCAGGTCGTCATCGGCACCGACGCCGACCCGATCGCCGCCGACATCGAGGACATGATGTGAGCTGAGCCCACCGGCTCGCTCCACCCGGCGCCCGCGCCACCCCGGCCCCGGCCTCCGCGCCCGCGCCACCCCGGCCCGCCGACCCCTCCGGTCGGCGGGCCGCGGCACGCCGGGACGCCCCCGACGACCGACTACGCTCGGTGCCTATGTCACGCATCGACGGCCGCACCCCCGACCAGCTCCGCCCCGTCACCATCGAACGGGGCTGGAGCAAGCACGCCGAAGGCTCCGTCCTCATCTCCTACGGCGACACCAAGGTGCTGTGCACCGCCAGCGTCACCGAGGGCGTCCCCCGCTGGCGCAAGGGCAGCGGCGAAGGCTGGGTCACCGCCGAGTACTCCATGCTCCCCCGCGCCACCAACACCCGCGGCGACCGCGAATCCGTCAAGGGCCGCCTCGGCGGCCGCACCCACGAGATCAGCCGCCTCATCGGCCGCTCGCTGCGCGCCGTCGTCGACCACCGCGCCCTCGCCGAGAACACCATCGTCCTCGACTGCGACGTCCTCCAGGCCGACGGCGGCACCCGCACCGCCGCCATCACCGGCGCCTACGTCGCCCTCGTCGACGCCGTCGGCTGGGCCCGCGAGCGCAAGCTCCTCCGCGCCAAGGGCAAGCCGATCACCGGCGGGGTCAGCGCCGTCAGTGTCGGCATCATCGACGGCACCCCCATGCTCGACCTCCGCTACGAGGAGGACGTCCGCGCCGAGACCGACATGAACATCGTCTGCACCTCCGACGGCCGCTTCGTCGAGGTCCAGGGCACCGCCGAGGGCGCCCCCTTCGACCGCGCCCTGCTCGACCAGCTGCTCGACCTCGGCACCCTCGGCTGCGCCGAGCTCGACGAGGTCCAGCGCAAGGTCCTCGGCGAGCTGGAGAGCTGACGCCGGCACGTCCGTATACCGGTTCCGTTTCGGTTCCGCGAAATACCCCGGGCTCCGGACCAGGCCGCTGTACACGCCGGGTCCGGAGCCCGTACGGTTCCCGCAGCACCCCGTTCCGGGAACCGCGCACCCCTCAGCGCGCGTCCTTCCCTTCCGGAGACCCGCGCACCCAGGAGGACCGGATGCCCCAGAGCATTGCCCGCCCCACCATGCTCGCCGTGGCCGGCCTGATCGCCATCCTCCCCCTCAGCGCGGTCAGTTGCTCCGCGGCCCAGAAGGCACTCGACTGCGGCAACACCGCCGTCAAGATCACCGGGGACATCAACGAGGTCAGCAACGCCTACAGCAACGCGAGCAACGACTCGGCCGCCGCTGGGCAGGCACTGCAGAAGCTCAAGAACGACCTCGACCAGCTCGGCAAGAACTCCAAGGACACCGACGTCGTCCAGGCCATCAACGACCTCAACACCCAGGTCGACAAGGTCCAGCAGGCCGTCAACAACAAGCAGGTCCCGGACTTCAAGCCGCTCGGCAACGCCGCCTCCAACCTCACCAAGGTCTGCACCGGCTGACTCCGCGCCGACCGGCTCCGCGCTGACCGGCTCCGCGCCGACTGACGAGGACTCACGGGCCCTGTCCGTTTAGGGTGGATCCATGACCACCCGACTCATCCTCGCCACCCGCAACCAGCACAAGGTCGCCGAACTCCGCGACATCCTCGGCGACGCCGGCCTGGACGTCGAACTGGTCGGCGCCGACGCCTACCCGGAGATCCCCGACGTCCCCGAGACCGGCATCACCTTCGCCGAGAACGCCCTGCTCAAGGCACACGCCCTGGCCCGCGCCACCGGACTGCCCGCCGTCGCCGACGACTCCGGCCTCTGCGTCGACGTCCTGGGCGGCGCCCCCGGCATCCTCTCCGCCCGCTGGTCCGGCAAGCACGGCGACGACCGCGCCAACCTCGACCTGCTGCTCGCCCAGCTCTCCGACATCGCCCCCGAGCACCGCGGCGCCCACTTCTTCTGCGCCGCCGCCCTCGCCCTGCCGGACGGCACCGAGCGCGTCGTCGAGGGCCGCCTGCTCGGCACCCTGCGCACCACCCCGGCGGGCGACGGCGGCTTCGGCTACGACCCGATCCTCCAGCCCCTCGGCGACACCCGCACCTGCGCCGAACTCACCCCCGCCGAGAAGAACGCCATCAGCCACCGCGGCCAGGCCTTCCGCGCCCTCGCCCCGGTCGTGAAGGACCTGATCGGCTGATCCGGGCGCACTATGAGATTGGCCCGCTTGCCTTCGAATCGAAGGCAAGCGGGCCAATCTGCTTGGTACGCCCGGTGGGATTCGAACCCACGACCCTGCGATCCTAAGTCGCAGCCCTCTAGCCAGCTGGGGTACGGGCGCACGCCGGGACAAGCCTACCGGCTTGTCGCCCGGCGGGCCGCACCCTTTCCGCGGGGAGGGCCGCGCTACGCGGCGGTGTCCGCCCTCCGGGCGTCCCGGTCCACGTTCCGGCCGCAGTAGGTCGGCGTGACGGAGTGGCAGTTCGGGCAGAGCAGTCGGAGGTTCTCCCTCCTGTTGTCGAGCCAGTCGCCGTTGATGTGGTCGACCTCAAGGGTCATGGCGTGTCCGAGCCAGAGCGGAGGGGTGCCGCACATCTCGCAGACGTCGGGGTGCCCGATGTGCAGCAGCATGGCGCGCAGCCGGTCGCCGGGGATGCGATGGCTTCCCGGAGGACGTTGGACGAGCAGGTCCTCGGCCTTCCGTCGGGGTCCGGTCTTCCGCCCCTTGTTGTGCGCCCGGCCCGTGAAGTGGCCGGTGTCGAGCCGGTGGAAGGCGATGCTCTCCCTCACCAGGGTTCGAGTGCTCCCGCAGTCGACCATGCCGAGCGCGAGTATCACGCCGCGGAAGCTTCGGTTGGCCGCCACCGCCTGTGCCAGCGCTGCCGCGGGGACGGCCGCGACCTTGTTGCGGCCGTCGCCCCTGAAGGTGAAGTGGGAGGTGTCGATGTCGAATTCGGCGAGGCGCCGCTTCAGGTACGCGTAGAGGCTGTCGTAGGGCGTGACGCCGAGGTGGGCCATCACCGCGTTGATGCTGTCGCTGTTCGCGGCGGCCTCGGCCAGGGCCTCCCGGGAGTACCGGCGGCGCCCGTAGTCGGGTCGGCCGTCGTTGAAGTGCGAGGTGTCGATTCCGTAGTGCTTGAGCCGTTTGCCCAGGTAGCTGTGTGTGCCGCCGGCCATCGGCACGCCGAGTCGCCTCATCATGTCGTTGATGCTGGTCGACTCGGCGGCGAGCGCCGTCAGCAGCTCGCGGGTGTACTTGACCGCCATCGTTGTCCCCCTTCGGGCTCGTGTGTGCCCGTCCCCCGTGTGTGCGAACGAGTGCGGGGGTGATCGGTTACGGGGGTTGCCCCCGAGGGGTGATCCGGTCGGTATGTGGTGGGGCGGGTGGGGTTGGTGGGGTTCGGGTGACGGGTGGAGGGGGGTTGCCGGACCGGCGGGGTTGGGGAATTGATTACCAATTGGTACAGACCTATTGACCTATGTGGTTCAGACCACATAGCTTCAGCGCCAATCTGCTTTCCCCCACGTGCGTGCTCCCCCACAGGCACGCGCCGACACTCTGCCCGGAGGACCGAGTGTTGATCCGATCCACGGCGGAGCGGCGTCCCACCGCTGCCCGTCGGTCCAAGAGCCCGGCGGCCCGCGCCGGCCTGGCCTCGCTGGCTGCGGCCACCATGGCCGGCCTGCTGATGGCCACGCTGGGCGCGGCGCCCTCCCAGGCGTCCGCCACCGTCGACAATGCCGCCTGTCGTCCCGACGGCCTCTACGCCACGCCCGGCGTCGACGTCCCGTACTGCAGCGTCTACGACACCAACGGCCGCGAGAAGATGGGCGCGGACCACCAGCGCCGCATCATCGGTTACTTCACCGGCTGGCGCACCGGCAAGGACGGCACGCCGCCGTACCTGGTCAGCGACATCCCGTGGGACAAGGTCACCCACCTCAACTACGCCTTCGGCCACGTCGGTTCGGACAACAAGCTGTCCGTCGGCACCGACAACGACAAGAACGAGGCCACCGGCATCTCGTTCCCCGGCGTGCCCGGTGCGGAGCTCGACCCGTCGCTGCCCTACAAGGGGCACTTCAACCTGCTGACCAAGTACAAGAAGCAGTACCCGAACGTCAAGACCCTCATCTCGGTGGGCGGTTGGACGGAGACGGGCGGCTACTTCGGTGACGACGGCAAGCGCGTCAACACCGGTGGCTTCTACTCGATGACCGTCAACCCGGACGGCAGCGTCAACCAGGCGGGCATCGACACCTTCGCCGCCTCGTCGGTCGACTTCATCAAGAAGTACGGCTTCAACGGCGTCGACATCGACTACGAGTACCCGACCTCGATGAAGGACGCGGGCAACCCGCTGGACTGGCAGCTCGCCAACAGCAAGCGTGGCTCGCTGGCCAAGGGTTACGCCGCCCTGATGAAGACCCTGCGGGAGAAGCTGGACCGGGCGGGTGCCGCCGACGGCAAGCACTACCTGCTCTCGGTCGCGGCCCCGTCGTCCGGCTACCTGCTGCGCGGCATGGAGACCTTCCAGGTGGCGCAGTACCTGGACTACGTCAACATCATGTCGTACGACCTGCACGGCGCCTGGAACAAGTACGTCGGCCCGAACGCCTCGCTGTTCGACGACGGCAAGGACGGCGAGCTGGCGGCGGCCAACGTCTACGGCACCGGCCAGTACGGCGGGATCGGGTACCTCAACGCGGACTGGTCGTACCACTACTTCCGCGGTTCGATGCCGGGCGGCCGGGTCAATGTCGGCCTGCCGTACTACACCCGCGGCTTCAAGAACGTCCAGGGCGGCACCAACGGCCTCTGGGGCACCGCAGCGGCGACGACCTGCCCGGTCGGCGCCGGCCTGACCTCCTGCGGTGACGGCGCGGTCGGTATCGACAACATCTGGAACGACAAGGACGACGCGGGCAAGGAGTCCCCGGCCGGGTCGAACCCGATGTGGCACGCGAAGAACCTGGAGAAGGGCATCCTGCCCGACTACCTGTCCAAGTACGGGGTCAAGGACACCGCGCTGCAGGGCAGCTACGTGCGCAACTACAGCTCCTCGCTGGTCGCGCCGTGGCTGTGGAACGACACCAAGAAGGTCTTCCTGTCGACCGAGGACGAGCAGTCGGTCGGTGCCAAGGCCGACTACATCGTCAACCAGGGCGCCGGCGGCGCGATGATCTGGGAGCTCGCGGGCGACTACAAGTGGGACGCGGCCGCGAACGGCGGCAAGGGCCAGTACGTGCCCGGCAGCACGCTGACCTCGCTGATGTACGACAAGTTCAAGGCGGCCTCGCCGTACGGGGCGATCCGTTCGACGACGGCGCTGCCGCAGCAGACGCTGCCGGTCGACGTGTCGTTCACCAACTTCGCGCTGGGTGACTCGAACTACCCGATCAACCCGAAGATCCACATCGTCAACAACTCGACGCTGACCCTGCCGGGCGGCACCGAGTTCCAGTTCGACTACGGCAACTCGGCCCCGGGCAACGCCAAGGACCAGTCGGGCTTCGGTCTGACGGTGATCAAGCAGGACCACACCGGTCCGAACGTGGGCGGCCTGAAGGGCAACTACAACCGGGTGTCGGTCAAGCTGCCGGGCTGGCAGTCGCTCGCCCCGGGGGCCTCGGTCGACCTGGACTTCGTCTACTACCTGCCGGTGTCCACGCCGTCCAACTGGACGGTCAACGTGGCGGGCACGCTGTACGGGCTCAAGGGCGACCTGACCCGCGGCGCGGTGGACGGCGGTACGACCCCGCCGACCACGCCGCCGACGACTCCGCCCACCACCCCGCCGACGACGCCTCCCACGACGCCGCCGACCACCCCGCCCACCACGCCTCCGACGACCCCGCCGACCACTCCGCCCACCACCCCGCCGACCACGCCGCCGACGACTCCGCCGGCCGGCTGCGCGGGTGCGCCGAGCTGGGACGCGGGTACCACCTACGCCACCACGACCAAGGTCTCCTGGAAGGGCCACTACTACCAGAACAAGTGGTGGACCAAGGGCGACGACCCGAGCGCCAGCGGCGCCTGGGGTGTCTGGAGCGACCTCGGCGCCTGCTGATGACAGCGGTCGCCTGAGGTGAGAGACGGCGGTGGCGGTGCACCCGGTCGGGGGGTGCGCCGCCACCGCTGCGTCGTCCGGGCTCTCGTCCTCCGGAGGAGGCCCCGGGAAGGGCTCCGGGAAAGGCCCCGGGGAAGGCCCTGGGTCGGGCCTCGGGTCAGGCCGCCTCGACCTTGAGGTCGCGCAGCAGCTTGGCCACGTGGCCGGTCGCCTTCACGTTGTACAGCGCGTGCTCGACCTTGCCCTGCTCGTCCACGATCACGGTCGACCGGATCACGCCGGTGACGGTCTTGCCGTAGAGCTTCTTCTCGCCGAACGCGCCGTAGGCCTCCAGCACCTTCTTCTCCGGGTCGGAGAGCAGGGTGACCTTGAGGTCCTCGGCCTCGCGGAACTTGCCGAGCTTCTCCGGCTTGTCCGGCGAGATGCCGATGACGTCGTAGCCGGCGCCGGCGAAGACCTCGAGGTTGTCGGTGAAGTCGCAGGCCTGCTTGGTGCAGCCGGGGGTGAGCGCGGCCGGGTAGAAGTAGACGATCACCTTGCGGCCGAGGTGTCCGGCCAGGGACACGTCGTTGCCGTCGGCGTCGGGCAGGGTGAAGGCGGGCGCGGTGTCACCGGGCTGGAGACGCTCACTCACGGGGTTTCTCCTGGTGCTGGGCGGGCAGTCGTACCACGGCCAACTTACCCCTGATGGTGGGTGGGGCCGCGCGGGCCCGGGTGGCAGCTGACACACTGGGTCAGTCGCACAGGACAACATCAGTGAATGGGGTGGCCCGAGTGGGCGAGGCGAGCACTACGGACAAGTCGGCGCGGACGACCGCCCAGATCGAGGCGGACATCACCCGTACCCGCACCCAGCTGGCGGCGACCCTGGACGAGCTCGCCGTGCGGGTGCATCCGACCACCATCTCCGCCCAGGTCAAGGCGAAGGCCGTGGCCACGGTCGAGGAGAAGGCGGGCCGGGCGTACGTGGCCGCGAGCGGGCTGGTCGAGCAGGCCCGGGCGCAGTTCGTGGACGAGAAGGGGCAGCCGCGCAAGGAGCGGATCGTCCCGGCGGCGCTGGTCGGGGTCGGCCTGGTGCTGCTGCTCGCCTCCGCGCGCAAGCGCCGCAAGGGCTGATCCGCGGCGGTACGTCCTGGGCCGGGCACCTGGTGCCCGGCCCGACGTCGTCCGGGGCGGGGCCGGGACGGGGCGGGCGCGTCCCGGCCTCGCCCGTGATGGCGGGGCCGGGCTGGCGTCACGCGGCGCGCCCGGGGGCGGTACCTTCGGGGTCGTGAGCACGAACGACGAACCCACCCAGCAGTCCCTCCCCGCCGAGGCCGACGAGCGGCGCCACGACCGGTTGGGCGAGAAGCTGCCGATCAAGATGCTGCACGACCGCGTGCTGGTGCGGACCGAGGCCGGGGAGGGCGAGCGCCGTTCCACCGGCGGCATCCTCATCCCGGCCACGGCCGAGATCTCCAAGCGCTGCGCCTGGGCCGAGGCGGTCGCCGTCGGCCAGAGCGTGCGCTCCGTGGAGCCCGGCGACCGGGTGCTCTACGACCCCGAGGACAAGCTGGAGGTCGAGGTCCGCGGCGCCACCTATGTGCTGCTGCGCGAGCGCGATCTGCACGCCGTGGCCGCGATGCGCTTCGGCGACACCGAGGGGTCGACCGGGCTGTACCTGTGAGCCGCTGAGCGCGTGCTTCCGGCGGGCCGCCGTGCCGTGGGCGCGGCGGCCCGCCGTCGTTCCCCGGGACCCCGGGGGGCGGTGCGGCGCGGTGGTAGCGTCGCCGAGGGGGCGGGTTCCAGGTGGCGGCGTACACGGAGCAAGGGGGACGGGTATGGGCGGGAACGGCTCTTCGATCGACTTCGGCGGGACCGCCGCGGAGGTGCGAGGGCTGGAGGGGGTGCGGTGGATCCACGGCTCGGAGTCGGCGAAGCACAACACCGATCCGGACATCCAGGTCCACCGCTACGACGAGCACACCGTGATCCTGCGGCAGAACATGGCGGTCAACTACGAGGCGCCGTTCCTGTTCCTGCTGTTCGGCAATGAGCGGGCGGTGCTGATCGACACCGGGGCCACCGCGTCGGCGGAGTTCTTCCCGCTGCGGGAGACCGTCGACGGGCTCCTCGGCGAGTGGCTGGAGCGCAACCCGCGGGACGGGTACGAGCTGCTGGTGCTGCACACCCACGCGCACGGGGACCATGTCGCGGGGGACGGGCAGTTCGAGGGGCGGCCGGACACCCGGCTGGTGCGGGCGGACAAGGCGACCGCGTGGGCGTTCCTCGGCTTCGACGCGGACCCGGACGCGGTGGCGCGGGTCGACCTCGGGGGCCGGGTGCTGGAGTGCCTGGCGACGCCGGGGCACCACGAGGCGGCGGTGACGTTCTTCGACCCGTGGACCGGGTTCCTGCTCACCGGTGACACGGTCTACCCCGGGCGGCTGTACATCCAGGACTGGGCGGCGTTCGGGCGTTCGATCGGGCGGCTGGTGGAGTTCTGCGAGGGTCGGGCGGTCGGCCATGTGCTGGGCTGCCACATCGAGATGAGCGTGAAGCCGGGGGTGGACTACCCGATCCGGTACACCTACCAGCCGTACGAGGTGCCGCTGCAGTTGACGGTCGACCATCTGCGGGAGATCCGGGCGGCGATGGCGGAGACCGGCGGGGTTCCGGAGCGCCGGGTGCTGCCGCTGTTCATCCTCTCGCCCGACAGCTGAGCCCCCCGGGGCGCACCGGGGTGTCCGGTGCGCCCCGGAGGCCGGTCAGCGTCGGCAGTACAGACGGGCCTCGCCCAGGTACCAGCCGATCCCGTCCGGGGTCGCCTTGGTGAGGCCGATGTTGCACTGGCTGCGCAGCCAGAACGCCGAGACGGCCTTGGTGTAGGCCACCTCGCCGGCGGCGACGATCGCCGAGTTCGGGGTGTGCCCGTGGGCGGTGCCGACGAAGACCGCCGTCTCGGTCCAGGCGGCGGTCCAGGCGGCGGTCCGGGCGGGGGTGGCCCGGGTGGGGGTGGCCGGGGCGGCCAGGGCCGTGCCGGCTCCGCCGAGCAGGAGGGCGGGGAGGGTGAGGGCCGCGGCGGCGCGCAGTCGCAGCGCGGAGGAACGGTTCATGGGAACTCCTCGGTGGTGGCCTGGCGGCCGTGGCGACGGCGGACGCTCAGGGCGCTCCCAGTGTCGCCCGGGCGCGCCGGGTCCGGTCAAGACCGGTGTCCGCGCCGGTCGAAAGTCCTTTCCGGTAGTTGTCGGTGACGGGTCGTAGGATCCGCGCATGGTGAGCACTGGGGCGGTTCCGGTCGGTGACGGGCAGCGGCGGGCGAGGTTGGGTCTGCGGCAGCTGCTGGCGCCGGCCGCGCGGGTGGCGCGGGTGGAGGAGACCGCGGACGCGGTGGTCGGGCTGCACGCCTCCGATCCGGCGACGGTGTACCTGTCGGCGTGCGCGCGGCTGCGGGAGCCGTCGGCGGGGGAGGTGGAGCGGGCGCTGTACGAGGACGTCTCGCTGGTGAAGCTGCTGTCGATGCGGCGGACGCTGTTCGCGGTGACGGAGGAGTTCGCGCCGTACGTGAGCGCGGCGGCGGC
>NZ_JAIY01000013.1:120105-120410 GCF_000710405.2 Kitasatospora sp. MBT66
TGGCCGGGTCGGTGCTGCCGGGGGACGAGGCGCCGGTGGCGGAGCCGGAGCCGTGGGCGGCGCTGCTGCCGGGGCTGGATCCGGCGGTGATGGGTTGGCGGGGGCGGGACTGGTACCTGCGGCCGGAGGATGTGCCGGCCCTGTTCGACCGGGCGGGGAACGCGGGGCCGACGGTGTGGTGGTGCGGCCGGGTGGTGGGCGGCTGGGCGCAGCGGGCGGACGGCGAGGTGGTGTGGCGGTTGTTCGAGGACGTGGGGGCGGAGGCGGTGGCGGCCGTGGGGGCGGAGGCGGAGCGGTTGGTGGGC
>NZ_JAIY01000013.1:120857-136134 GCF_000710405.2 Kitasatospora sp. MBT66
CCGGGGCCGGTGCTGGCGGTGGGTCGGCGGGGGGCGGTCGGGGCCGGGGCGGCGGGGACCGGCGCGCCGCCGGTACTGCCCGTGCCTCCGGTGCCGCCGGTGCCTCCGGTCGGGGGTGACGGGGCGAGGGTGGCGGACGGGGAGGCCGAGGCCGGTGCGGTGGTGCTCGGGGTGGTGCTCGGGCCGGCGACGACGGGCCACTTGGTGGCCTCGGTGGGCTGGAGGTCGAAGGAGCGGACGACGGTGCCGTCCAGGACGTCGCCCATGTAGCTGGTCCAGATCCGGGTGGGGAAGGCGCCGCCGTTGATCCGGGCGTAGCCGGCGGTGCCGGCCAGCGGTTCCTTGGCGTGGGTCTTCGGGTTCTCCCGGAAGAGTCCGACGGTGGTGGCGAGTTCGGGGGTGTAGCCGGCGAACCAGGCGGAGAGGTTGGCGTCGGTGGTGCCGGTCTTGCCGGCGGCGGGGCGGCCGAGGTCGAGGGCGGCGGCGCCGGTGCCGTGCGGGCCGACGACGTCGCGCAGGACGTCGGTGACGGCGTCGGCGGTGCCGCGGTCGAGGGCGGTGGTGGCGGGCTGGTCGGGCAGGTCCGGTACGTCGAGCTGCCCGGGGCCGGGGTTGACCCGTTCCAGTTTGGCGACCGACCAGGGGCGGTGCGCCTCGCCGTGGTTGGCGAGGGCGGCGTAGACGCCGGCCAGGTCGAGGGCGCTGGGGGTGGCGGTGCCGAGGGTCATCGAGGTGTTGGCCGGGTCCATGCCGGGCACGTCGGCGGGGATGCCGAGCCGGACGGCGGTCTCCCGGACGTGGGCGAGGCCGGCGTCCACCCCCTCCTGCGCGTACACCGAGTTGACGGACTTGACCATGGCCTGGCGCAGCGTGATGGAGCCGTAGTCGAGGTCGTCCTCGTTGGGCGGCGCGTACGGGGTGGGGCCGTCGGTGACGGGGCGTTCGCTGGTGCCGTCGTAGCGGGTCTCGGTGCTGATCGGGAGGCCGTCGGAGCTGCTGCCGCGGTGGGAGCTGATCCCGGCGGCGAGGTCGATCGGTTTGAAGGTGGAGCCGATCTGGTTGTCCTGGCGCAGTGCGTCGTTGTAGGGCTGTTTGGCGTAGTCGGGGCCGCCGTAGACGGCGACGACGCGGCCGGTGGCGGGTTCGACGGAGGCGCCGGCGACCCGGACGTCGGTGTCGGTGGCGGGCCGGGCGGCGGGGTCGAGTTCGTCGGTGAGTTCCTCGTGGACGGCGCGCGCGAAGGCGTCCTGCTTGTCCTGGTCGAAGGTGGTGGTGATGCGCCAGCCGCCGGCCTTGAGGGTGGCGGAGTCGAGGATGCGGTTGGTGACCAGGTAGTCGTCGGCGACGCCGACCAGGTAGCCGGCCTGGCCGGCGAGGCCGGTGGCGGGCTGCGGGTCGATCGGGTCGGGGAAGGCGGCGTCGGCGCGTTCGGTGGCGCTGATGAAGCCGAGCTGGACCATGCCGTCGAGGGTGTACTGCCAGCGGGCCAGGGCGCGTTCGCGGTTGGCGGGGGTGGCGGTCCTGACGTCGTAGGCGCTGGGGGCCTGGAGCAGGGCGGCGAGGTAGGCGCTCTGCGGGAGGGTGAGTTCGGAGACGTCGACGCCGTAGTAGGCGCGGGCGGCGCTCTGGATGCCGTAGGCGCCGCGGCCGAAGTAGCTGGTGTTGAGGTAGCCGGCGAGGATCTCGTTCTTGTCGCGCTGCTGGTCGACCTTGAGGGCGATCAGGAGTTCGCGGCCCTTGCGTTCGATGGTCCGGCTCTGGGTGAGGTAGTAGTTCTTGACGTACTGCTGGGTGATGGTGGAGCCGCCCTGCATGCCCTGGCCGGTGACGGTGTTCCAGCCGGCCCGGACCATGCCCTTCAGGTCGATGCCGCGGTTCTGGTAGAAGGTGCGGTCCTCGGCGGAGACGACGGCCTGCCGGGTGCTGACGGGGATCCGCTCGATGCCGACGTCGGTGCGGTTGACGGTCCCGGTGCGGGCGATCTCGGTGACGCCGTCGGCGTAGAGGTAGACGTTGCTCTGGGCGACGGCCTGGGCGTTGGGGTCGGGCAGCGGGACGATGACGTAGAGCACGGCGAAGGCGCCGACGGCGATCAGCAGGGCGCCGAGGAGGGCGCCGAGGCACATCCGCCAGGTGGGCAGCAGCCGCCGCAGGAGCGGCAGGGCGCGGCGTGCCTCGCGGCGGGCGGCCCGTCTGGCACTGCGGCGGGTGCTCAAGGTCATGCCGAGATTATGTGCTATTTGACCGTGCATCAGGCGGCGGGGCGGGGCCGGGCGGTCGGGGGAAAACCGGGTGCGCGGCGGGTTGTCCGGCGCTACGGTGAAAGGTGCTAACGACATAGCGCGGCCACTTCGGGCTCCGGCCCGCGACAGCTCCGCCCGTCGGGCCCGGTACCCCCCGGGTGCGGTGGTCGGGGCCGGTCCGGCATGCGCTCCCGCGGCCAGGGGTCTCCCTGCGCCGCTCTTTGTCGACAAGGAGACAATATGCAGAACGCTGGACTCCATCCTCCTGATCCCGTCGGCGACACCCCCGCACCCCCGCGCCCGCGGCGGCCGGACGCCGCACCGGGGCGCTTCGTACCGGACCTCCTCGCGGCCCTGCGGCTCTACGCGGCCGTCGCCCGGGGCGCGTTCCGGCGCTTCGCCACCTACCGGGCTGCCAGCCTCGCCGGGGCCTTCACCAACACCGTCTTCGGTTTCATCCTCGCCTCCACCTTCCTCGCCCTCTGGCACGCCCGCCCCGGCCTCGGCGGCTACGACGAGGTCACCGCGGTCACCTACATCTGGGTCAGCCAGGGGCTGCTGGTCACCGTCGCCGTCATGGGCGGCGGCTTCCAGGACGACGTCCAGGAGCGCTTCCGCAGCGGCGACATCGCCATCGACCTCTACCGGCCGGTGGACTTCCAGGGCTGGTGGCTGGCCACCGACCTCGGCCGGGCCGCCTTCCACCTGCTCGCCCGGGGCGTGCCGCCGATGCTGGTCGGCTCCCTGGTGTTCCGGGTCCGACTGCCCGAACACCCGCTGACCTGGGTGTACTTCCTGCTCGCCACCCTGCTCGCGGTGGTGGTCAGCTTCGGCGTGCGCTTCCTCGTCTCGCTCACCGGCTTCTGGCTGCAGGACTCCGAGGGCGTGCGCTCGGTGACCCTGGTGGTGTCGATGTTCTTCTCCGGGATGCTGCTGCCGCTCGCGCTCTTCCCCGGCCTGCTCGGCGACCTCGCGCCACTGCTGCCCTGGGCGGCGCTGGTGAAGGTGCCCACCGACGTCTTCCTGGAGCGCGTCACCGGCCCCGGCCTGCTCGGCGCGCTCGGCTTCCAGCTCGGCTGGGCCGTCGTCCTGCTCGCGGCCGGCCGGCTGGTCCAGCTGCTGGCGACCCGCAAGGTGGTGGTCCAGGGTGGCTGACCAGGCCGTCGTGACCCGGGCGCCCCTGCCCGCCGTCACCCGCGAGTCCCCGGCCGCCAGGGTGGCCTGGGCGGTGCGCTCCTGGTGGCTCGCCGCCGCCATGTGGACCAGGGCGATCATGTCCTACCGGGCGTCGTTCGTGATGATGCTCTGCGCCAACGTCGTGGTGACCTTCCTCGACTTCGTCGTGGTGATCCTGATGTTCCGCCACACCGACACCCTCGGCGGCTGGACCCTGCCCGAACTCGGCTTCCTCTACGGGACCTCGGCGCTGGCCCTCGGGCTGGCGAACCTCTTCGTCGGCTCCGTCGACGCCCTGGGCGAGCGGATCCGCACCGGCACGCTGGACATCATGCTGGTCCGGCCCGCGCCCGCGCTCGCCCAGCTGTGCGCCGAGCGGTTCTCGCTGCGCCGGCTCGGCCGGCCCGCCCAGGCGGCGGCCGTGCTGCTCTGGTCGCTGACGGCGCTGGACGTCCACTGGACCTGGGACCGGGTACTGCTGCTGCCCGTCCTGGTGGTCTGCGGCACGCTGATCTTCGCCGCGGTCTTCATCGGCTTCGCCAGCCTCCAGTTCTGGTGGGGCGAGGCCAAGGAGATCCAGAACTCCTTCACCTACGGCGGCGCCACGGTGCTGCAGTACCCGCCGACCGTCTTCGCCAAGGAGCTCGTCGCCGGCACCGTGTTCGGCATCCCGCTGGCCTTCGTCAACTGGCTGCCGGCGCTGCGGATCCTCGACCGGCCCGATCCGCTGGGCCTGCCCACCGCCTTCCAGTACGCCTCGCCGCTCGCGGCCGCGCTCGCCCTGGCCGTCGCCGGCCTGGCCTGGCGCGCCGGGCTGCGCGCCTACCGCGGCGCCGGCGGCTGACCCCCCTCCCCGACACCTGAGGAAGCACCATGGCTCTGATCGAACTCGACGACGTCCGCCGCACCTTCACCGTCCGCGCCAAGGCCGGGCGGCTGCGGCGGGAGAAGCGCGAGGTGCGCGCCGTCGACGGGCTGACCTTCACCGTCGAGGCCGGCGAGTGCGTCGGCTACATCGGCCCGAACGGCGCCGGCAAGTCCACCACCATCAAGATGCTGACCGGCATCCTCGTCCCCACCGCCGGACGGCTGCGCGTCGCCGGCGTCGACCCGGCCCGCGAACGGGTCGCCCTGGCCCGCCGGATCGGCGTCGTCTTCGGACAGCGCACCACGCTCTGGTGGGACCTCCCGCTGCGCGACTCCTACGAACTCGCCCGCCGGCTCTACCGGATCCCCGACCACCGATATCGCGCCAACCTGGACCGCTGCGTCGAACTGCTCGACCTCGGCGCGCTGCTCGACACCCCCGTCCGCCAGCTCTCGCTCGGCCAGCGGATGCGCGGCGACCTCGCCGCCGCCCTGCTGCACGACCCGCGGGTGCTGTACCTGGACGAGCCGACCATCGGCCTGGACGTGGTCAGCAAGGCCAAGGTGCGGGACTTCCTGCGCGAGGTCAACCGCGACCTCGGCACCACGGTGCTGCTCACCACCCACGACCTCACCGACATCGAGCAGCTGTGCGACCGGGTCATGGTGATCGACCACGGCCGGGTGGTCCACGACGGCGGGCTGGAGGCCCTGCACGCGGCCGGCGACAGCGAGCGGACCCTGGTCGTCGACCTGGCCGGGAGCCATCCGCCGATCGAGGTGCCCGGTGCCCGGGTGGTCCGGGTGGAGGGCCCGCGCCAGTGGCTGGCCTTCCCGTCGCAGGAGAGCGCGGCCCCGGTGGTGGCGGCCGTCGCCGCCCGCTACCCGCTGGTGGACCTGTCGGTGCGGGAGCCGGCGATCGAGGACGTGATCGCCCGGATGTACGCGGAGGTCGCGATCGGCTGAGCCGTGGGCCGGGCGATCGGCGGGGCGAGCTGAGCGGTCGGGGCCGCAGTCCTGGAGGGACCGGGCGTTCGGTGCTCGGCCGGGCGTTCGGCCCGCCTCGCTCGTGCGGGTGGTGGACGTGACCCCACGGCGTGCCGCCGAGTTGACCTTGCATCGCCCGGCGACGCGCCGCCCGCCCCGTTCCGCGGACGGCGCGTCGCCGGGCGGCGACCGCTCGGCGACCCGCGCACCGGAGGGCAGCGCCCGATGACCGTACCCGACGTGACCGTGGTGATCGCGGTCTACAACACCATGCCGTACCTGACCGCCTGTCTGGACTCGCTGGTCCGGCAGACCATCGGGCACGCGCGCATGGAGGTGGTCGCGGTCGACGACGGCTCCACGGACGGCGGCGGCGAACTGCTCGACACCTACGCGGCCCGGCACCCCGGGCTGTTCCAGGTCGTCCACCAGGCCAACTCCGGCGGCCCGGCCGCGCCGACCAACCGGGGGCTGGCGCTCGCCCGCGGCCGCTACGTGCTCTTCCTCGGTGCCGACGACTGGCTCGGTGACGAAGCCCTGGCGCGGATGGTCGGTTCCGCCGACGACTGGGGGTCGGACGTCCTGATCCCCAAGCAGGTCGGGGTGAACGGCCGGCTGGTGCCGCAGGGCATCTTCGACACCACCGCCGCCTCCGTCGGCTTCGAGGACTCCGCGCTGGCCTGGGCGCTCGCCGACACCAAGCTGTTCCGGCTCGACCTGGTCCGGCGGCACAACCTGGCGCGCAAGGAGGAGCTGAAGGTCTACTCCGACCAGCCCTTCACCCTCGCCGCCTGCCTGCGGGCCCGCCGGATCTCCGTCCTCGCCGACTACGACCACTACTTCCTGGTGCTGCGCGAGGACCGGGGCAACGTCACCCAGCGGGCCGGCGCGCTGGACCGGATCCGCGGGGTCGCGGCCGTGCAGTGGGTGGCCGCCGAACTGGCCGCTCCCGGCGCGCAGCTGGACGCCATCAGGGCGCGGCACTTCGGCTGGGAGGTGCCGCAGCTGCTCCAGGAGGGCCTGCTCGCCCTCGACACCGGGCTGCGGGACCAGGTCTGCGAAGGCGTCGGCGAACTCGTCCGGCAGTTCGGCGCCCGCGAGGTGTACCACCGGCTCGCGGTGCCCGACCGGGTCCGGCTGGAGCTGGCCGCCACCGGGCGGTACGCGGAACTGCGCGAGCTGATCGCCCACGAGGCGGAGCACGGCGCGCCGCCGGAGGTGTCGGAGACCGGGGCGGACGGGGTCCGGCGGCGGTACGCGGCCTACCCGGTGTTCCGGGACGGCGCGGCGGGGCTGCCGGACGAGCTGTTCCTGCTCGGGGAGGAGCGGGCGGAGGCGCCGGTGGACCCGGAGGCGGGCGGGAGGGGCGGGCCGCCGCCCACGCTGGTGCAGCAGCTCTGGCGCGGCGCGGTGCCCGCCCAGGTGCGCCGCCGGCTGCGCGGCTACCCGGCCTGGCGCCGGCTCGCCGACGCCGTGGCCGCCGACGGCCGGAACGGAGGACGGCGATGACGCGGCCGGAAAGAGGGACGGCGATGACGCGGCCGGAAGGGGGAGCGGCGATGAGCCGGTCGGAACGGGGGACGGCGATGGGCCCGCTCGACATCTGCGTGGTGGGCCTGGGCAAGCTGGGCCTGCCGCTCGCCGTCCAGTTCGCCGCCAAGGGCCACCGGGTGACCGGCGCCGACGTCGCCCCGCCGGTGGTCGAGGCGGTCAACCAGGGCCGGCCGCCGTTCCCCCGGGAGGCCGGACTGGACGAGGCGCTCAAACGGGTGGTCGCCGAGGGCCGGCTGCGCGCCACCACCGACACCTCGGCCGCCGCCGCCGGGGCCGAGGCGGTCGTCCTGGTCGTCCCGCTGGTCACCGCCGCCGACGGCACGCCCGACTTCACCCTGCTCGACGCCGCCACCGACGCGGTCGCGGCCGGGCTGCGCCGGGGCACGCTGGTCAGCTACGAGACCACCCTGCCGGTGGGCGTCACCCGGGGACGGTGGGCGCCGCGCCTGGCGGCCGGCTCCGGGCTGACCCCGGGCCGGGACTTCGCACTGGTCTTCAGCCCGGAGCGGGTCCGCACCGGCCGGGTCTTCGCCGACCTGCGCCGCTACCCCAAGCTGGTGGGCGGGACCGACCCGGCCGCCACCCGGCGCGGCGCCGAGTTCTACCGGGCGGTACTGGACTTCGACCCGCGCCCCGACCTGGCGGCGCAGGGCCGGCCGAACGGGGTGTGGGAGCTGGAGTCCGCCGAGGCGGCGGAGTTCGCCAAGCTCGCCGAGACCACCTACCGGGACGTCAACATCGCCCTGGCCAACCAGTTCGCCCGGTACGCGGACCGGATCGGGGTGGACTTCGCCGCCGTCGCCGACGCCTGCAACTCGCAGCCGTTCAGCCATCTGCACCGGCCGGGCGTCGCGGTCGGCGGGCACTGCATCCCGGTCTACCCGCGGCTCTACCTGTGGAACGACCCCTCGGCGACGGTGGTCCGGGCGGCCCGGGCGGCCAACCTGGAGATGCCGGGCTACGCGGTCGGGGTGCTGGACGGCGCGCTGGAGGGCGGCATCGCCGGGCAGGGCGTGCTGGTGCTCGGCGCCGCGTACCGGGGCGGGGTCAAGGAGACCGCCTACTCGGGGGTGTTCCCGCTGGTGGAGGCGGTGCGGGCGGCGGGCGCCCGGCCGTACGTGGCCGACCCGCTGTACCCGGCGGCGGAACTGACGGCGCTGGGCCTGCCCGCGTACGGGGGCGAGCCGGTGGCGGCGGCGGTGCTGCAGGCGGACCACCCGGAGTACCGGGAGCTGGCCCCGGCCGACCTGCCGGGCGTCAGGGTGCTGCTGGACGGCCGGCGGTGCACCGATCCCGACCGGTGGGCGGGCGTGCCGGGGGTGCGCCGGATCGTGCTCGGGGGCGCCTGAGGCCGGGTGACCGCCCGCCGTGCGGGGCGGGCGCGGGGCGGGCGCGGTGGTCGACCGGCGCGCGGCCACCGGACGCGCCGTCCGTTCGCGCCGGGCAACGGGCAGACTGGCGGGGTGAGCGACGAAGCCTTGAGCGGGACCGGCCCCGGGATGCGGTTCACCGCGGCCGACGAGGAGAAGAGACGCGGCGTCCGCCGGATGAAGACCATCGCGACCGGCCTGCTGGCCTTCGCGACCCTGGTCTTCGCCCTGGCCACCTGGGCGAAGGCGGCCGGTGCCGGCGCCTGGGCCGGCTATCTGGCGGCCGCCGCCGAGGCCGGCATGGTCGGCGCGCTGGCCGACTGGTTCGCGGTGACCGCGCTGTTCCGGCGCCCCTTCGGCCTGCCCATCCCGCACACCGCGATCATCCCGACCAAGAAGGACTCCTTCGGCCGGTCGCTGGGCGACTTCGTCGGGGAGAACTTCCTCTCCGGCCAGGTGGTGCGCGAGCGGCTCGCCGCGCTCGGCATCGCCCGCCGGCTGGGCGAGTGGCTGGCCGCGCCCGGCAGCGCCGAACGGGTCACCAAGGAGGCCTCGGCGGCGCTGCGCGGCGTGCTGGCGGTGCTCCGCGACGACGACGTGCAGGCGGTCGTCGCCGAGGCGGTGACCCGGCGGGCCGCCGCCACCTCGGTCGCCGAACCGGCCGGCCGGATGCTCGGCAAGGTGGTCGCGGACGGCGGCCACCACGGGGTGGTCGACCTGGTCGCCGTGCGGGCGCACGACTGGCTGGCCGAGAACCACGCCGAGGTGGTCCAGCGGGTCACCCAGAAGACCCCCGGCTGGACCCCGAAGTTCCTCGACCACCAGGTCGGCGAACGGGTCTACAAGGAGCTGATGCGGTTCGTCACCGACATCAGGGACGACCAGGAGCACCCGGCGCGCGGCGCGATCGACAACTTCCTCGCCGACTTCGCCACCGAGCTGCAGACCGACCCGGAGACCATCGCCCGGGTCGAGCGGGCCAAGGGCGAGCTGCTCGTCAGGCCCGAGGTGCAGGAGCTCATCGCCTCCACCTGGGCGGCCGTGCGCTCGCTGGTGCTGAACGCCGCCGAGGACGAGGACAGCGAGCTGCGCCGGCGCATCCGCGAGGGCGTGCGGACCTTCGGCACCCGCCTGGCCACCGACCCCAAGCTCCAGGCCAAGGCGGACGGCTGGCTGCAGGACGCCGCCCAGTACCTGGTCGACACCTACCGCGCCGAGATCACCTCGCTGATCTCCGAGACGGTGGCGGGCTGGGACGCCGACGACGCCTCGCGCAAGATCGAGGCCAACGTCGGCCGGGACCTCCAGTTCATCCGGATCAACGGCACGGTGGTCGGCGCGCTGGCCGGGCTGCTGATCCACTCGGTGGCGGTCGCGTTCGGCGGCTGAGACAGCGCCGGTGTCTCCAAACGAAGCTTGAGACACCACCCGTACCAGGGCTCTGACCTGCGGAAATGCCTTCGGCGGGGGTCGGGGGAGCGGTGGGACGGCCGAAAACGGTCCGTCGGCCCCGGCGGCGTGCGCCACAGTGGTCCCAGCAGGTTCCGCGGCACGGTGATCGACCGGGCCGCAGATCCGCCCGCAGATCGACGACGCGGTGGCGGGCGGGACGGCGGGGACAGCGGGCGGCACGGGGGTGTGCCCGCCGTCCCCACCGCTCCGCCCGCCTCTATCCTTGCCAGCACCACCTCGTACGCGCGTAGAAGTGCGCGCGGCGCGGCGGCTCGTCGAGGCAGAGGAAGAAAGGGCACCACCGTGGTCCAGCCGGACGGAAGTCGGATCGGAACCCCCAGCAGCACCCCCGCGGAGTCCGCGGACCGCTCCATCGAGGCGTTCATCGCCGCGATGCCGAAGGCGGAACTGCACGTCCACCACGTCGGATCGGCCTCGCCCCGGGTGGTCGCCGAACTGGCGGCCCGGCACGAGGGCCGGACCAAGGTGCCCCTCGATCCGGCGGCCCTCGCCGAGTACTTCACCTTCACCGACTTCGCGCACTTCATCGAGGTCTACCTGAGCGTCGTGGACCTGGTCCGGGACGCCGAGGACGTCCGCGCCCTCACCTACGGCGTGGCCGAGGACATGGCCCGGCAGAACATCCGCTACGCCGAGCTGACCGTCACCCCGTACTCCTCGGTCAGCCGGGGCATCCCCGACGTCGCCTTCATGGAGGCCATCGAGGACGCCCGCCACCGTGCCGAGAAGGAGCTCGGGGTGGTGCTCCGCTGGTGCTTCGACATCCCCGGCGAGGCCGGTCTCGCGGCCGCGGAGGAGACCGCCCGGCTCGCCGTCGACCTGGCGCCCGAGGGCCTGGTCAGCTTCGGCCTCGGCGGCCCGGAGATCGGCGTCCCGCGCCCGCAGTTCAAGCCCTACTTCGACCGGGCGCGGGCGGCCGGCCTGCGCAGCGTCCCGCACGCCGGGGAGACCACCGGGCCGGAGACGGTCTGGGACGCGCTGCGGGTGCTCGGTGCCGAGCGGATCGGCCACGGCACCCAGGCGGTCAAGGACCGGGCGCTGATCGACCACCTGGGCGAGCACCGGATCCCGCTGGAGGTCTGCCCGACCTCCAACATCGCCACCCGGGCGGTGGAGCGGATCGAGGACCACCCGATCAAGCGGATGGTCGACGCCGGGCTGCTGGTGACCGTCAACAGCGACGACCCGCCGATGTTCGGCACCGACCTCAACACCGAGTACGCGGTGGCGGCGCGACTGCTCGGCCTGGACGAGGCCGGGGTGGCCGCGCTGGCTAAGAACGCGGTGGAGGCGTCCTTCCTCGATGCCACCGGCAAGGCCCGGCTGGCCGGGGAGATCGACGCCCACCTGACCCGGTGGCGCCAGGCCTGAGCGGCGGCCTCCCGCAGCTCCGGGGCCCCGTCGGCGGTTGCCGGCGGGGCCCTCGACGTTTCCCGGCCGGTCCGGGCCGGCCTGGCCGGCGTTCCCGGTGGGGCCGTTCGCCGGGGATGGTGCCATTCACTCGTTCGAGTGGCGCCAGATGATGGCGCCAAATCGCTCGACATGGCGCCACGGGTGTGCCATTCTTCTGGACATGGACCTCACGCCGTACGTCGACAATCTCCGGCACGAGCTCGCGGTGGCCGCGGGTGCGGGCGGGGACGAAGCGCGCGCTCTGGCCGAGCGCCTGACCCTGCCGCTGGAGTCGGCCGCCCGGCTCACGCTGCTGAACGCACTCTCCGCCGCGATGGGGGAGGTGACCAGGGAGCTGGCCCCCGGATCGGTGGACGTCCGGCTGCGCGGGCTCGACCCGGAGTTCGTGGTCACCGTGGCGCCGGGCGCCGACTCGTTCCACGGGCCGGGGCCGTTCCACGAGGCGGGGCCGACCGGGCCCGGCCCGGTGGCGCCGTCGATGGCGCCACCGGTGGCGCCGTCCGGTGCGGCCGGGGAGGCCGAGGACGGCACCACCGCCCGGATCAACTTCCGGCTCCCCGGCCACCTCAAGGCCCGGGTCGAGGAGGCCGCCGGGCAGGAGGGCCTCTCCGTCAACGCCTGGCTGGTCCGGGCCGTCGCCGCCGCGCTGGAGCCGGCCGCACCCGCCAGGCCCGGGCCGAGGACCGGCCGCGGGGTCGGTCAGGGCTTCACGGGCTGGGTCCGCTAGCCTCCGGCCCCCGCCCCTCGATCATCCGTCAGTCACCCCTTTCAACTGCGGAAACGCAGCACAGAGCCACTAGGACGGAACAGCCATGCCTTCTTTCGACACTCCGGGCCCGATCCGCGCCACCCTGCGGTTCGACATCGGCTCGGTCCGGATCGCGGCCGCCAAGCGCACCGACACCCTGGTCGAGGTCCGCCCGACGGACCCCGGCGCCGCGCTGGACGTCCGGCTCGCCGAGCAGGCCGCGGTCTCTTGCGCCGACGGCGCCCTGGTCGTCAAGGTCCCGAAGAAGCGCGGGATCTTCGGGAAGACCGGATCGGTCGACATCACCGTCGAGGTCCCGGTCGGGTCCTCGGTGGACGCCGACGCGCCGATGGGCGACTTCCTGCTGGAGGGCGTCTTCGGCGACTGCCGGATCAGGACGGCGGTCGGCCGGATCCGGATCGACGAGGCGGCGGCCGTCGACCTGAGGAACGAGCTCGGGGAGGTCCGGCTGGGGCGGGCCGACGGGGACGCCGAGGTGGAGTCCTCCGGCCGGACGGAGATCGGCACCGTCGGGGGCACGCTGAAGGTCAAGAACCTCAACGGCGAGACCGTCGTCGGGGAGGTCACCGGTGATCTGCGGGGCGAGGCGGCCAACGGCGGCGTCACCGTCGGCACCGCGCTGGCCGGGGTCGACCTCCGGTCCGCCAACGGCAGCCTGCGGATCGGCGAGCTCGTCCGGGGCCGCGCCGCGCTGGAGACCGCCATCGGCACCGTCGAGGTGGGCATAGCCGAGGGCACCGCCGCCTGGCTCGACGTGCACACCCAGGTCGGCTCGGTCCGGAACGCACTGGACGCCTCGGAGGCGCCCGCCGGGACCGGGGAGACCGTCCGGCTCACGGCCCGCACCCAGGTCGGCGACATCGTGATCCGGCGCGCCTAGGGCTCGCCTTCCAGACCGCCCGCGGCCGTCCGGACGGGGGACGGCCGCGGGCCCCGGGGAGCGGTCGCCCCGGCGCCGGTCGGTGTCAGTGGCGTCGGCGGGGGATCAGCGCGGCAGGCGGAGCGCCAGGCCGTCGAGCACGACCTCCAAGCCGTAGTTGAACTTCTGGTCGCGCAGGGCCGCCGGGTTCGCCACGGCGTCGGCCGCGGCCTCGGCGAAGGCGTCGGCGAGGAAGTCGTGCCCGGCCACCGTCTCCGCGACGGCGGGCATCAGCCGGGCGATGAACTCGCCCTCGGTGTCGCCGCTCCTGGCCACCGTGGTGAGGAAGGCCGCCTCGGTGGTGCTCATCCCGAGGACGTAGGAGAGCACGGTGTCGATGGCCCGTGACGGCTCGGGGTAGCCGGCGGCCGAGAAGAGCGCGGCCATCCGCTCGGACACCGTCAGCAGGTTGGGGCCCAGGTGGACCAGGCCGGCCTGCCCGATGACCGAGCCCAGCCAGCGGTGGCGCAGCGTGGTGGCCCGGAAGGACTCGCAGGTCAGCGTGACATCGGCGCGCCAGTCGGCGGCGCTCGGGTCCGGGACGGGGATCTCGCCGAACACCTCGTCCAGCGCGAGCTCGATCAGCTCGTCCTTGGTGGCGACGTGCCGGTAGAGCGAGGTCGCGCCGGCGTTGAGCCGGGCGCCGAGCTTGCGCATGGAGAGCGCCTCGACGCCGTCGGCGTCGAGCATCGCGATCGCCTCGCGGACGATCGCGTCCCGGCTGAGCGCGGGCTGTTCGGGCTCCCGCTGCTGCCGGGCCCACACGGACGGGATCGGGTTCGTCGCCTTGGCGGCCACCGCTGGTCCTCCTTGGAGTCGGTAACGGAAATCCCTGCGTACACCGTTCGCATCAGCGTACAGGAATTAGGGTTGCGCACACTGTTCCGCTGTGCGTACAGTGTTCGCATCGACGGTACATCGTACGCATCGGGCGTACTTCGGAGGGGAAAAAACATGGAAGGCCGTAACCCGCGGCGCTGGTGGATCCTGCTCGTGCTGTGCCTCAGCACGCTCGTCCTGGTGGTCGACAGCATGGCGCTCACCGTGGCGGTGCCGTCGATGACCGAGGACCTCAAGGCCACCGCGCAGGACACGCAGTGGATCCTCGACTCGTACATCCTGGTCTTCGCCGGCCTGCTGCTGACCTCGGGAAGCCTCGGCGACCGGTTCGGCCGCCGCAAGGTGATGATCGCCGGTCTGCTGCTCTTCGGCGCGGCCTCGCTGGCGGCGACGCTCTGCACCAACCCCGGTGAGGTCATCGCGAGCCGGGTGGCGATGGGCGTGGGCGGCGCGCTGATCATGCCCTCGACGCTGTCGATCCTCATCACCGTCTTCGACGAGGACGAGCGGGGCAAGGCCATGGCGGCCTGGGGCTCGGTCTCGATGCTCGGCCTGGTCGGCAGCCCGGTGCTGGGCGGTGTGCTGATCGACCACTTCTCCTGGCACTCGATCTTCTTCATCAACGTGCCGGTGGTGGTCGTGGCGATCGCGGCCGCGCTGCTCCTGATGCCCGAGTCCAAGGGGCCCTGGCAGAAGCCGGACCCGCTGGGCGCGGTCCTCTCGGCGGTCGGTATGACGGCGCTGATCTGGTGGATCATCGAGATCCCGAAGCACGGCGCGTTCGGCGGCGCCTCGCTGGTCTCCCTGCTGGTCGCGGTCGGGGCCCTCGGCGGCTTCGTGGTCTGGGAGAACAAGGTCGCCGAGCCGATGGTGCCGCTGGCGCTCTTCAAGAAGCGCAACTTCAGCGGCGGTTCGCTCTCGCTGACCCTGGTGCAGATCGGCAACGGCGGCCTGCTGCTGGTCCTCACCCAGTACCTGCAGTTCGTCCTGGACTACTCGCCGGTCAAGGCGGGCACGGCCTTCGTGCCGATGGCGGTCGCCGCGCTGATCGGCAACGGCGCCGGCGCCGGGCTGAGCGCGAAGACCGGCCACCGGCCGCTGGTCCTGGTCGGCATGGCCCTGATGGCGGGCTCGTTCGTCCTGCTGAGCACGGTCGACGCGGACACCGGCTTCACGATCCCGGCGGTGGCACTGGGCCTGCTCGGCCTGGGCGCCGGCCTCGCGATGCCGGCCGCGGTCGGCGCGCTGATGAGTGAGATCCCGGCCGAGAAGGCGGGCGTCGGCTCCGCGCTCAACGACACCATCCAGCAGGCGGGCACCGCGCTCGGCATCGCGATCCTCGGCTCCCTGCTGGCCAGCGGCTACGCCGACAAGATGCCGGCCGGCTCCTCCGAGCAGGCCAAGCAGTCGATCGTCGGCGCGCTGGCCGAGGCCAAGGGCGACCCCGCCGCGGTGCACGCCGCCCGGGAGGCGTTCACCTCGGCGATGTCGACCACGCTCATGGTGAGCGCGGCGGGTGTGCTGGCGGCGGCCCTGGTGGCGGCGCTGGTGCTGCGGAACCGCAAGCCGGGCGCCCCCGCGGAGGCTTCCGAAGCTCCCGGCGCGGCCAAGGAGGACGTGGCCGAGCTGGCGGTCTGACCGGTACGAGGCACTTGAGGCACGCGAA